>NZ_JBNNSB010000004.1:0-589443 GCF_050277335.1 Peribacillus sp. NPDC101480 | reverse complement strand
ATCGTAGGCGAATCAGGCCTTGAAGTGGATCGCGGCAAAGCAACCGTTAATGAGTATTTGCAATCCAAATCCCATAAAGACGTATTCGTTGTCGGAGACAGTGCCGTTGCTTTCCCTCCAGAAGGCGGCCGTCCATACGCTCCTACTGCTCAAAATGCTTGGCAAATGGGTGAGCTTGTTGGTTACAACCTATTTGCAGCCTTTGAAGGCAAGAAACTTGAAGCATTTTCGCCTGTCAACTCAGGTACGCTTGCGAGCCTTGGCCGTAAGGATGCGGTGGCAACGGTTGGGGCCAATAACACGTCCCTTAAAGGACTTCCGGCTACATTGATGAAAGAAGCAAGTAATGTTCGCTATCTATCGCACATCAAAGCCCTATTCAGCTTGGCTTATTAATTTTTAAGATAAAGCACTCATTGAATTTAAAAGGACCATTCATCATTTGGATGAATGGTCCTCTTTTGCAATTAAAGGGCTGTATTTATCAAAATCAAATGTTAACCTGGTTGATGCTGAATCTAAGGAAAAATCCCTCAGGTAATTTTGCATTTGTCAGGATCCGGGTTTCTTTTAAACGTTTATCATTATATGAGGAGACTTCCATTAATTCTTCATCCATATAAGCAGGGTGAGTCATTATCTCCACGCTCGCCCCATCCATTACCCTCCCCTTCAAGTTTTGAAAGTAATCTTCAACCACCATTTCTCCATAAAAATCATCCAGGAATACATCTGTAACGGTTTGAATCCCAGCAAGGTGCCTTCCGGCATTACGCACTGGCAATCCATATTTATCTGACAGCTTTTTAATAACCGGTAGAAATGCTGTGATCCCATGCACATGATGATGGCTGTCAAAATGAGTCGGGAATAGACCAAATTCCAAGAATCTTTCGATTTGTGCTGACCACTCCCTCTCCAATTCGCTCAAGGAAATACCGGCAGGATCCCCATATACCAACCCTTGCTTCTTAAAGAAACCAGCTTCATCAACCAAACTCGGAACATCACTCAACAAAGGTTTCCCCCATGTCAGCACTAAGTGTATACCTACCTTCAACGATGGTGTCTTCTTTGCGATTTCGATCGCATGCTCCGTTGCTTGCGCATTCATCATGATCGTTGCCGAATTGACAATTCCATATTTGTGGCTATCCAAAATCCCATAATTCACCGCTTTAGTTAACCCGAAATCATCTGCATTTACAAGGACTTCAATCATGATAAATTATCCTGCAACTCCTTTTTTTCAAAAAACTGCGGCAGATAATCTTTATGTGCCTCCAGCATTTCGTCTAAGATAAGTTTTGCAACCCGGTCACTTGGAACGAGTGGATTGATCGTCATGGCAAGCAACGCAGTATCATAGTCCCCCGAAATTGCAGCTTCGATGGCTACCCTTTCAAAGGATTTGATTTGCTGAATTAATCCGCGGACAGCGACAGGAAGCTCTCCTACGTTGATTGGCTTAGGTCCATCCTTAGTTATCACGCAACTGGTTTCAATCGCCGAGCCGTAAGGGATGCCTTCTATCGCACCATGGTTGACCGTATTTACCGCTTGAATATCTCGCTTATCCGTATGCATCGAGCAAATCAACCGTACAGCCGCATCGCTGTAGTACGCACCTCCGCGCTCTTCAAGCTGCGGCGGCTTGATAGCCAGATCCTGGTCTTTGTATAGCTCGAATAAACCTGCTTCAAGTCTTTGAACGACCTCTGCACGTGTTTCCCCTTTTTCTGCATCCTTCAATTCTTGGGCCAGCACATCCCCCGTTTTGTAATAGTAGTTGTGGTATGGACACGGAAACAAATTTAACGCTCTAAGGAATTCCGGCTCCCAGCCCATTGCATGGATATTCTTCATCGTGACAGCTTTAGCTGGATCAGTAATCAAATTGATGATTTGATCTTTGACACTCTCCCCATCAACGAATACATCCAATCCGTAAACCATATGGTTCAAGCCGGCAAAGTCGATCCGGACTCTTGATGGCTCTACATCCATTAAATCCGCAACACCTCGTTCCATACCAATCGGCACATTGCAAAGTCCGATGATTTTGGAAATATTACTGTGACGCAGAACTGCTTCGGTTACCATTCCAGCAGGATTCGTGAAGTTAATCAGCCATGCTTCCGGACATAATTCCTCCATTTCATGAGCAATATCCAGAATGACGGGAATCGTTCTAAAAGCCTTGAAAAGCCCACCAGGCCCATTCGTCTCCTGTCCGATCACTCCGTGTTTCAATGGAATCTTTTCATCAAGTGCCCTTGCTGCGAGCTGGCCAACCCGCAGCTGGGTTGTTACATAATCTGCGCCTTTAAGCGCTTTCTTTCTATCTAGCGTGAGGTGGACATCAATATTCACACCAGCCTTTTCAATCATCCTTCTTGCCAGATTCCCGACAATTTCAAGCTTTTCCTTTCCCGCTTCGATGTCAACGAGCCAAATTTCACTCACGGGAAGTTCTTCATGATATTTAATGAATCCTTCGATCAGTTCTGGCGTATAGCTCGATCCTCCACCAATCGTGACAATTTTCAGCCCCTTGCTCATTCGGCAGCCCTCTCCTTCACAACATTTGCATGTAAGAATTCTTCGCGTAGATCGATCATTTCCAGTGCAAGATCCTTTACTGTCATCGCCGTCATTAAATGATCTTGTGCATGCACTAGGATGATGGGAAGATCAAAATGGTCCCCGCCCGCCTCGGCATGAATTAATTGAGTTTGGTATTTATGGGCCTGCAGTAATTCCGTTTCCGCCTCGGCGATTTTCAATCGTGCAGAATCAAAATCCTTTTTCTTTGCTTCCTGCAACGCTTCCATTGCAAAGCTTCTCGCATTCCCACTATATAAAATCAATTGAAAGGATAGCTGGTATAATTCTTCTTTTTCCATTTTTCATCACTACTTTCTTAAAGGCTTAGCGTTTCTGAATCTTTTGTAAGCTTTGTTTCATTTTTGGTGTCTATCTTCACTTGAGCATAAACGAATGGTAAATAAATAGCTGTTGAAATGACTAGATTGATTGCAGCCAAAACCGCTCCAGATACATGTCCGCCTGTGGCCAGGAATCCACCCACAATCGGCGGGGTAACCCATGGAATCTTAGCGACGATCGGGAAAACCATTCCGCTGCTTACCGCGATATAAGAGATCACCGTTGTAATTACCGGGCCGAGAACGAATGGGATGAACCACATTGGATTCAGAACGATAGGCAATCCGAAAAGAATGGGTTCGTTAATCTGGAACACTCCTGGTGCCCCTCCGAGTGCAATCATCTGTTTATACCGTTTCCGGCCGGCAATGATCATTGCAATGATTAGGCCCAATGTTGCACCAGATCCGCCTAAATAAACAAATGCATCCAGGAAAGAACCCGCCAATACCCCGTATTGGTCCATGTCTTTGACGCCTTTTGCATATAAATCGATATTTTTCACTCCTGAACTTTCAAAAAGCGGTGTCGTTATCCCACCAAGGATATTGGGTCCATGCAAACCGATCATCCATAATAAATGAACAAGAAATACTAGTAAAATAGCGAATGGCAATGAATCTACTGCACTTTGTAATGGAGATACGATCACTTTACTCAACCAGTCATTCAATACCTGCCCATCCGTAGCTTTACGGAACAGCAGTCCGAATATACCAGCGATAAAGATCGTTGCCATACCCGGCACTAACTTTGCAAATGAACGGGCAACCGCAGGAGGTACTCCATCAGGAAGCTTGATGACTAAATACTTCACTCGGGAAAGTCTCACAAATATTTCAGTGGCTATCAAGGCAACGACAATTCCTGTAAAGAGGGCTGTAGCATTAAAATAGTTTACGCTTACAAAACCCCAGGCCCCGCCAGTAACATCCTTATCATCGATGGTTAAAGTGACATTTCCGATTTGAGGCAATAGTAAGAAGAAACAGGCTGCGGATACCAGCATCGCTTCAAAACCATCGTCACCGTATGATCGTGCCAATTTATAAGAAATGCCGAATACAGCGAATACCGTCATGAATGCAAAGGTTCCAAACCAAATATCACCGCCGAGCGTATTCCATGCAGGACCGAAGATGGCCTCCATCATTCTTCCGTAAGGCTTGATGACTTGCCCTAGATTATTAAACAGGACGGCGAATGACCCGATCATTGTAATCGCTATCATTCCAATCAATGCGTCACGAATTGCAAGCAAATGCCGGTTATTCCCTACCTTTACCGCCCCAGGCATAATATACTTATCAATAAAAGTCATCATATCCTTATTCTCCTTTTATTAAAGTAGTGGCTTGTTTTAGCACTTCTTCACCATTACATAGTCCATAGAACATCGGATTGATGGTTGCGACTGGAATTCCCTTTTCTTTCCCCGCTTCCTGTAGCTTGGAAAGAAGATATCTAACCTGCGGCCCTAATAAAATAACATCGGCCTTATCTATTTCATTGTTAACTTCTGTAGAACCAACTGCCCATATATGACACTCTACCCCTTGTTTTTTAGCACTTTCCTCCATCTTGGTAACTAATAAACTAGTAGACATCCCTGCAGAACAACATAATAAGATATTCATTGAAATTACCCCCCTTTTTAATGATTGATTATTCAGTATTTTCAAGTAAGTCTAAACCGCATTTTTTATAATCGATGTTACTTTTATCACTTCCCTTGAATATGAAATGGGTATTATTGCCTCCATACATACATTGTAGTTACAAATCGAAAAAATATCAACACAATTTTTAATTTGTTACTACAAATTTTTGAATTAAAGTTGATTATTGAACTTATCCGAGATAATCTATATGTATATATTGGGAATGAGCATAGGAGGAATCACTGTGGAGACCATGAATAAAGAAGCGGCATTGCATTCCATAGTTAAGGAATCAATTATCGATCTCATAAAAAATGGCGAATATCAAACAAATACAAAATTACCGACTGAGGCAGAATTTTGTAAAATATACGGAGTAAGCAGGACAACAGTTCGCACGGCCTTACAGCAATTGAACGTCGAAGGCTACATCTACCGTGTTCAGGGCAAAGGTACTTTCGTTTCGGAAAATAAAGTGAAGCAATTTCTTTCAAGCACGGTTGAAAAGTTCTCTGAGCAAGTCACGATGCAAGGAAAAAACCCTTCTACAAAGGTCATTAGCTTAAAGGTGATCGAAGCAAACGCTACCCTTGCCAAGCTTTTTAAACAAAATATTGGAGACCCCGTAAATAAACTGGAACGGATACGTTACGTAAACGATATCCCCCTTCAATATGAAATTGCCTATCTCCCTTGGTATAAAACACCCGGGCTTAATATCGAAGCCTGCGAAAAATCACTCTTTAAAGTACTTGAGACACAATTCAATTTAAAAGTAAAAAAAACGGTCGAACACTTGGAGTTTTCACTTGCCGACGATTCCATTTCTGACAAATTGGACGTACCGAACGGCTCACCTTGTTTTTCATTGGAAACTTACACATATGAGAATGACGGATCGGTCATTGAATTCTCTAAAACTCTCTTTAGAGGCGATCGCGCGCACTTTGTCATCGAGCGTAACTATTGAATATTATTATATAAAATAAGACGGCTGCCTTATTAATTAAGGCAGCCCGGACTGTAAACATACTCGATTTTTTTAGGGTTTTGTAAGAGTGGAACGTTGAATTCCACTCCAGGCACTCGCCTTCCGCAGGAGGCTCGGAAGACTTTGTTACCCTTCATGTTTTTTACTTTTTTAATGGGTGAAACGTCATTGGATTGAAGAAATTTGCGCCACTCCTCCGAATAACTGGCTAGCCGAGACCCCACAGCCGCTGGCATTGATGAGGCTTTACAGAAAAAGGGAACGGATTTCTGAAATCAACTGAAACAAACTTCATGCACACTCGTTTTTCTTCTTGAGAGAGGCAATCATAACGATTGCCTCTTTTCGTTGTTCCGGATAATTATTTACATACTTACAAATACACTCATTAAATGAGTGAATTTACAAATATAGCATAATATTAAACAAATAACGCGAAAGCAATAATCCGGACCGGGGAGGTGTGGTGCTTGTCGTTTAGTCTACATCCCCCCCTTTTTTCCGCATACCGGATCCCTTTGCATCATTGTTTCCAAGTCCAATATATCTCGGTATGAAAATGCCCCCAATTAATTCATTGAGGGCCTCTCTACATCATCTTAGAATAACGGGTCCTTTTTCTCATGGCTCAAGCTGAATTTTACTTACTCCCCATTCTGATTAAGCCATTTTTTTGTGACAACTATCATTTCTTCTTGTTGTTTCTTAGCTGAGATAGTCGCTTCATTATCTCCCTTTTGCTTTCCGTATACACCAAATTGACCGTGGTTTCCACCCGCTATCTTATGCATGTTAGCCTGTTTAGATAGTAAGTGCTTTGTCTTCACAATCTTCTCTACTGTAGATAGCCCATCATGTTCTGCATATAACGATAGCATAGGAACCTTCATTTTTGAAAAGTCATTCGAGTTACTGGGATATGAACCGAGGAGGATAATTCCTTCCACCTCTTTTGGATTTTCATAAGCATATGCGGAGGCGGCTACTCCTCCTAACGAGTGTCCAGCAACGTACCATTTCTCCACATCTGGATATGCATCTTTAGCTTCCACTGCTTTATTTTTATCAAACAAAGCGAAATTGAACCTCACATCTGGGATAACGACTGTATATCCCTCTTTCGATAATTCTTTTGCATAATATCCGTATGCTTCCGGCTCAACCTTGGCACCTGGATACAGGACAATGCCCACTTTCTTAGTTTTTGTTGGTTCGAATGTGACAAACCCATTTTCCTTTTTTATATTCCCCTTTCCAACTAACGCATACAATTCATCTGATGGCTTGTATGTTTGTTCTGACCATATGTAAAAGCTGCCGAAAGCGATAATCATTAATGCAATTATACTAACGAGAATATATTTAATAACTTTTTTCATTTTATACCTCACTATTCCTAAAATTTATTTCTAGGTGATGTTATGGACACACACAGCTACTAGTATTGCTTTTCATTCACCCTGTCCTTGAACTTTACATCTAACTTCCTTCTCTTTTGAATATTTTTATGACAAAGGGGGGATTATCTCCATCATTTTCAAGTTTATTTACTTGCTGTGCTATATCTCACCTTATTAGGTGTACCCACCCTGTACGAATCCTCTCTCTTTGTTTGGATGCCAGCTATTGAACATTGCCACATGTTTTTCGGAAACGTAGTTCGTCTGAGTCCACATTGAGAATTATTACACAATCTGTGCACGTATTTCAGTGGCTGCTTATCAGTAATATCGCTATTTATGGGAATTTTTCATGCAATGCTTCCATCCATGTTTAAATATAAAGTTTCTTATGTAGACCTTTGATACTTATAAAAACCATATATAAAGCCTACCCATTAGATTCTCCGTATAGGTATTTACAATCTTTCCTGAATATGAATTTCACATTAAATTAAAATTATATTTAATGTTATTTTTTGTGATATGTTTTGTTCTATTATAGTATGGAAAAAAACAATATAGGGGGTGAATTAGTTGGATACTATTTTATATTTTTGTTATTCAATCATTTATATTATTCTTTTTATCATGGGAATGATGTTACTTCGACAGGACCGTAAACTCTTTTCGTATTCAAGCTTTCTTCTTCTAGTTACTTTCGGGCTTATCGTGGATAACTTAATTATTGCCTCTGGAAAGTTCATTGGTGATGGCCCTTTGTTGGAGTCATTAAATGCATTACGTTTCTGGAGTCATGGATTTATCACTCCCACATTGATTTTGTTTGGATGGGGAATGGCGAAAAGGATACATATTCCCTTTACAAAAAAAATGATAACACCCTACTTTTTCCTTTTCCTTACAGCTGGGCTTATCATCTATGAATTTATTGAAAATATGCATAAGACATTTGTACCAATCTACGAGTATGGTGTTTTAAGATATGTTAGTGAGGAATCTTCAGGCCCACCTTTAATGGTGCTTATTGTTACCTTTATATTATTGGTGATTAGCATCTGCATATTTATAAGAACACGTTGGATTTGGATGCTTTTAGGAGTTATAGTCATGATAGTTGGAAGTGCCATCCCTATTCCCATAGAAAGTTCGGCTGTTACCAATGCATTTGAATTAATTTTTTTATGTTTACTATGGCTTACAAACTATAAACTAGAACCTCGCCCACAAACAAAGTGATTCATCCTTAGAAATAGAAGAGCATAAAACTAAAAGATAAAAAATGGAATAGGAGCATGCAAAAAAAGTAAGGATTTTACAATACACTGTAAATTAAGTACCCACCACGGTTCGTTACTCATTGCACCCAAGCATCAATGAAATATCGCTTGAGTGCATTTAATATTTGCTTGATTATCACCAAAAAACGAGTATCCATTCAAATTAACAATTGGTATATGACGAATTTTTCAAAAGGATTAGATTCTGTCAAGCCAGGTAACATCACCTCGTCTTTCAGTTCGAAGGCGGTTTGGTTTTCGAGGAAAAAAATATAATCCTGTGAAGCATAAAATAAAATCAGTTCGATTTGGCGCGGT
The DNA here is from genome assembly GCF_050277335.1 of Peribacillus sp. NPDC101480. Taxonomy (NCBI): domain Bacteria; kingdom Bacillati; phylum Bacillota; class Bacilli; order Caryophanales; family Bacillaceae; genus Peribacillus; species Peribacillus sp. NPDC101480. The sequence continues at coordinate 580,844 of NZ_JBNNSB010000004.1, read as the reverse complement.
TCTTTTTCAAAGGAAAGCAATATGTTATTGATGATTTTCATGAAGATCTGTACCGAGAACGGGTTAAAGAAATAAAAGCGATTGTCATTCGTATCAATATCATATTCTTCCGCCAAACAGTTGTGGAATTCTATATTGCCATAGTTGTTGTTCCTTTTCTTCATGTAGCCATTCAGATTCTCGATCGCTTCTTTATAGAAACTTTCATTCATCTCCACGCCAACCACAGATGATTGATATAAATGATGGATGAAAAAATTCAAGCGTCCTTTACCGCATCCAAAATCAACAATGCGATCATTTCTTTTCAGTGCATATTTTTTGAATAAATGTTCTAATGCGCTATAAGGCGTAGGTTCATATCGGTGGTAATGCAAAGAATCATTGAATTTTTTTTGTTCACCTTCCGTTTTGATGTTCAGCATTTCGTCATAATTCGTTGCTTCCATTGTTAATGCACCTGCTTCATGTTTTTTAAATAAAGGGCTTCCTAACTAAAAACCCCGGATAAGGTTGATCTTATCCAGGGTAAGGTTTTGTTATATGAATGTCCAGACAATTAATTGGATTTTGCTTTCGTTACATAATCATTAAAATCAGAGATGCTTGGGTTGGCCATATAATGGCCGCCTTCGACTTGGATCGTCTGACCTGTAATGAATTTGGACTCGTCAGATGCAAGGAATAGTACGGTATAACCGATATCATCCGCTTCACCATGATATGGCAATGCATTGAATTTAGCAAAAATATCGAGTACGGCCTGAGGCATATTATTTTTCGCTGCAGGAGTTAAAATAAGACCTGGTGCCACTCCATTACAACGAATATGATCTTTACCATACTGTGCAGCGATATAACGGGTCAAATTCACTACCCCCGCTTTGGACGCGCCATATGCAGATCGTACGGAGTCACCTGTAAATCCAGCCATGGAGGCCGTATTGATTATCGAACCTCCTCCCGCTTTAATCATGTGAGGAATCGCAAACCTGCTGCCCAATAGCACACTTTTTAAATTCACATCCATAAGTCGGTCCCATTCTTCCAAATCTAAATTCACGACATCCAGATCTTTATGCAGGTTAGTTGACCCCACATTATTAACAAGTACCGTAACCGTTCCATATTGTTCAATGGTAAAGTCGACTGATGCCTGGATGGAATCTGCTTGTCCGGCATCCAAGAACACTCCAGACGCTTCCCCACCTTGTTTTTTAATGTTTTCAGCCGCTTCTTTCGCTCCTGTTTCGTTAAAATCAGCAATCACGACTTTTGCGCCTTCTTTAGCCATTAGTGTGGATATGGATAACCCTATACCTGAAGCTCCACCTGTAACTAATGCTACTTTCCCTTGTACTCTTCCCATAATAATCCACCTGCTCTTCAAAATATGAATATTTTATCCTGACTGACAGTACAAGAATACAATAGATATAAAATAGTTACAAATAATTATACTCAAAGTTCATTTTTGTAAAAATGTAGATTATTAGAATGTCGTAAGCCTGTGAAAATTTTTGATTTTCATCAAATTTAAAACAGAAAAAAGCTGAAGCATCAAAAGAGCTTCAGCTTTTTTCATTTTTCTTCTTCATCATTCCATATGATCCAATCATGAACCTCTAGAATTTCCAAGAATTTCATCAACCTCGGTAAAGCCGGTTCTGCTTCCTCTCCAAAATGTTCACTCATCGCTTCAGAAATCTGATTTACATTTCTTTGGAACTCCATCTGTTTAATGGCATATGCCCCAAACTTATCAAGCTTGATTTTGCGGACTGATGGTTGTTTAAAGAAACGAATTGTAATTCGTTCCACAAAATTGGTCCTTTGAATGACTAAAAAAGTTGCTTCCGAAGATTCTTGTACCATAGTGACGCGTTTTTCCAAAAGGGGAACCATGGTTAACAGGTTCCTCTTTTTTGATTGGCTTTTACGAAGCATCTTCTTTTTTCCCTTTGCTGGATACGAACCATAGCAATCCAGCTAGAGCAAGGAATAATAGGAAAGGTAGCAAATTGCTGGCTAATTTAGCCGCAGCCGGAACTTGGACACCTGCTGCGATCAATATGGCAATAAGAACACCAATCAATGATTCACCCGCTATTAAACCAGATGCAAATAATACACCTCTATCAACCCGTGCTTTAAGCGCTTCTTTTGTTTTCGAGAAAAACTCAACGAAGAAACGAATAAATCCACCGATCATGATTGGGGCACTCGTATGAACCGGCAAGTAAATGCCGACAGCAACAACAAGTGAATTTAGACCGAAAAATTCTAATGTGATCGAAATAGCCGCACCGATAAAGATGAGTGTCCAAGGTAAATCTCCCCCAAGAACACCTTCAGCCAGTATTTTCATTAGTGCCGCTTTAGGTGCAGGCAGTTCTGCAGATCCCATCGTATATGCGTTATCCATCAGAACCAGGATAAAACCAATGACAGAAGCTGACGCAACAACACCGATCATCATGGCAACTTGTTGTTTCCATGGTGTTCCGCCGACGATATATCCTGTTTTTAGATCTTGAGAAACATCACCTGAAACCGCAAGTGCAGTACAAATGATCGCAGCGACGGTTAACGCGGCTACCATTCCCGTCGTACCAGTAAAACCAGTAGCTTTATAGACAATCGCTACAATCAATAGTGTGGCTATCGTCATTCCTGAAACCGGGGAAGAAGAACTTCCGACGATCCCAACAACCCTTGAAGCCACTGTCACGAATAAAAACCCAAAAATCGCAATTGCAATCGCACCGATGATTCCTACATCCGTGATAGGTGTGAAAGCAATGATTAAAATAACGATGATCGTTCCCAGCCAAACGTATTTAGCCGGTATGTCTTGTTCTGTACGGATCGAACCTGATTTTAGTTGTCCTTTATTGGCTTTAACACCTTTAAGAGTATCGAAAACTGAACTGAAAAGTATTGGTAATGTTTTGATCAATGTGATCAATCCGCCAGTTGCAACGGCACCAGCACCAATGTAGCGTATATAATTATCCCAAATTCCCCATGCATCCAATTCACCGATCGGTACCTCAGAAGGGAAAATGGCTGTTCCATTGCTTCCGCCAAAAAAGCTGATGGCCGGTATTAGAACGACCCAGGCTAATAAACCCCCACCTAGCATTTGTCCTGCAACACGCGGTCCAATAATATAACCTACACCCAAAAGGGAAGGAAAGGCATCAAGACCAACCACTGCATTTTTAAAATTCGTGATTCCTGTTTCAACCTCAGTCTTGAAAAGCTTAAACCCATCACCAAGCCCTTTAACCACACCGCCGATAACCAAGCCGGCTCCGATCAGCTTGGCGCTTGTACCACCCTTTTCTCCTGATTTCAGGACCTCGGCACATGCCGTACCTTCAGGATAAGGTAATGTTTCATGTTCCCTTACAATCAAAAGCTGGCGAAGTGGAACCATCATGAAGACCCCTAAAAATCCCCCAGTTAATACAACGAAAATGATGAATGCTTGACTCACGTCCATGTCCCACATGAATAATGCTGGAATGGTAAATACAGCACCGGCACCAATAGCCTCACCTGCTGTGGTCATCGTTTGCACAATATTGTTTTCTAATATTGAATCCCTGCGAAAAACCCCTCTTAATATAGCCATTGAAATTACCGCCGCGGGTATTGAAGCAGAGACAGTTAAACCAATAAGTAGGCCTAAGTATGCATTTGCCGCCCCGAACACGATTGCAAGAATGATCCCTAGAATGATTGCAGTTGCAGTCAATTCCGGTAAAGATTTAGATGCAGAGACGTACGGGACGAATTTACTCTCTTTTGAATTGTTCGACAATTTAGCCACTTCCTATGTTAAACTTTAAAATCACAGAGAACATTATATCACTGTAATTTAAAGTCATGCAATGGGAAAATTACGCTAATCAAAAGTTTGATTATATCAAAAATTCAGTTTAGTAGTTTCAGTTTTAAAATATATAAAATAATATTGATATAATAACCATAACTATTCGTTACTCTAAGTCACTGCCTATCACAGCATCATCAGCAACCCTTATCAGTTCCATAGGCAATAAACCCACTGGGTTATTGCACATTAAAATGAGATTTTACATATCCTGAAAAATCAAGTCTTAAAAAAAGGAATGATAAATTCATGGTCTCCTATATGGACTATACCTCACCATCCACACAATACTTTTTCGATATTAATAAAAGCAATTTAATGAAAAAAGACAATCAAAACTATATCAATGTATTAGGTATCAAACAATTGAACACACTCGAAAATGTTTCATTATTAGATATTTACCTTAGTACAGACAATGTCGTAGAACCGCATTATCACCAAAATGCAGCAGAGCTCGTGTATTGCATTTCTGGAGCGGCAACCGTTTCATTACTGAATCCTTTTACAAAACAAATACAAAATTATCCCATTAAACCCGGTCAAGTAGCCAATGTCCCACAAGGTTGGTGGCATTATGAAGTGGCTAATACGGATAATACTCATTTGCTTGCCATTTTTAATGCACCAACACCTGAGGTGATCCTCGGTTCAGATATCTTGAAATTGACGCCGGCAAATATTATGGCACATACTTATTGCATGGATGAAAACCAATGGAAAAAAGCAATTGCACCGGTTCAGCCATCAACATTCATCGGTCCGCCAGTCAACTGCCATCGAGCCGATGAAGAGATGCAGCAATATCCTCAATATATTAATCACTATGATAACCAACTATATACTGCCCCGGCATACAACTATCAATACCAGCCCAATCCCCCATATTATTATTGAAGATAGATGTTGGGAACATGATTAACGCTGTTCAAGGCCTATACACCCTTCATGGATGACGTCTAAGGGAGAACCTCTCATTACATAAGGGTTCTCCATTGCTTTTTATTACATGACCCGTTTAAAATGTCGAATTCATTTTACTGAGCAACATCTTATATTATGGTGTCCACCCAATGTGGTTTATGGGTATTTAAAAATCCATAACACGCTTGGATACAATTATCCGTTATATAATCCCCATATATTCTACCGAGTTTCTTCTTATAATATAAGAGATTCATATTGAATCCCCTCTATAACAACAAAGCATTCACTTCAATTTTGCGGTTGCCCAGAACTTTTAAAGGAACCTCCCCATATCAAAGTGTTCTATCCTAAATCTTTGTATCTTTCTGGAATTTTGTTTTTTTATATTTTCATAAGTCCTTTAAACTTCATCAGCTGACCGATTTGCAATGGTATTAACTATTTAGTTTTTTTGAAGTGGAGTGACCAAGACCAATACTTGATTCGGTCCGGTACGCTTTAATACAAAATATCCTTTCTCCGCTTTTGTTGCGACTCCATCATCATTTGGCCAGCAATATCCATGAGTTTCACATGTTCCATCATCTCGAACCCGTATTTGACCAATTAGCCCTACAGCCACCCATTCTTGTCGGTTTACACGAGAAACGTATTCTTGGTTAGGGTTCCAATCCGGATTAAGGATGGGTTGCTTTACTGTACTTTCTGGAATAATCACATTCCCTTTTTTGTCTTTTTGGGGTGGAAGAGTGACATCATGGTATTTTTTTCTTCCCCATTCATCGATTTGATATTTCCCTTGCCAGCGCAAACCTCCACTATTCCCCAATACACCAGGTGTTGCACTAGTAATGCCCAAAATAAAAGGGGCGGTTGAAGTGGCTTTCTGAATTTTGTCTTCATTTGATGCTACAACAAAGTAGCCAACATCAATTGGGTTTCCATCAGCAGTTTCAAACATCTCTGCGTAATCACCCGCCGGAGTGCCATATGCCCCATCAATGAACATATTACCGTTATTCAGAAGTTTTCCAACTAGTCCTGTAGTGTCATACGGCTCTGCTCCGAAAGCTACATTCCACGAAAAAGTTGGGTCACCATCTAAATCGTTAACAGCTCCGTTTCTTCCCATAATATGGGCTCCTTCAAAACCATTTGTTGAGGTAAAGTTACCTTCAGCATGGGAGGTATCACCACTGGCGATTGTTCCTACTCCCTCTGCATGTGAAGTAAGGCCGCTGGAGAATGTTGCAACGCCTTCTGCGTGGGAAAAGTTTCCGCTTGCTACCGGTCCTGGTAAAAAGGTTATGTCTGGAGTTCCCCCTTCCGCATGAGACGCAAATCCACTTGCTGTTGTACCAACTCCTTCCGCGTGAGCACTATTCCCACTGGCCAACGTCGGGGCTGGATTACCTACTTGATCAATTGCTCCACCCTCAGCGTGTGAGGCCCTTCCACTAGCCGTTGTACCTTCCCCTTCGGCATGGGCATTCAACCCCAGTGTCGGATCATTCGCATTTCCCGTAGTGGTTTGGAATCCTTCTGCATGCGAATTTTCCCCAAATGCTCTTGTTTCTCTCCCTTCAGCATGGGAAGCTGTTCCACTGGAGTTTGTAGTAATCCCCTCGGAATGAGAAGCTTCTCCACTGGCAGATGTACTTTGCCCTTCCGCGTGAGATCGTAGCCCACTGGAGATAGAGCCCTCCCCTTGGGCATGAGAAGAATTTCCACTGGCAATTGTGCCTAACCCTTCGGCATGAGCAGCAAATCCACTAGCAGTTGTATTTACTCCTTCCGCATGGGAAGCAACAATTCCACTGGAGATTGTACCAACTCCTTCGGCATGGGCAACAGAACCACTTGCAGATGTATTGAATCCTTCTGCGTGTGCAGCAGGTCCACTAGCTGTTGTCCCTATGCCTTCTGCGTGAGCACCATCCCCGCTTGCTAAGGTGGGAACTGGATTACCCATTTGATCTACTCCGCCTCCTTCCGCATGGGAGGCCCTGCCGCTTGCTGTATTTCCTTCTCCTTCCGCATGTGCGTTAACACCGCTGATTGTTGTTTGCGTATTCAAACCTTCTGTATGTGAATTAGCTCCGGCTGCTGTTGTATTGTTACCTTCTGCATGCGAATTATCTCCACTTGCATTCGTTGCAAAACCTTCCGCATGTGAGGCAACTCCGCTTGCTGTCGTAGTAGTTCCCTCTGCGTGTGCCGTATTAGCTGTGGCCGTTGTCCGAAACCCTTCCGCATGGGAGGAGTTTCCCGTCGCAATTGTTTCACTTCCTTCCGCATGGGAAGTATTTGCACTAGCGGTAGTCAGATATCCCTCCGCGTGGGAAGCTACCCCGCTTGCTGTCGTAGTAGTTCCCTCTGCGTGTGCCGTATCAGCTGTTGTTTCGGTATCATACCCTTCTGTGTGTGCAGCATTACCACCTGAAGTTGTGGTACTTCCTTCCGCATGAGAAGCAGTCCCGTTAACAATTGTATTCATTCCTTCAGCATGAGAGGCTGTCCCATTAGCAGTTGTATTGATTCCTTCAGCATGAGAGGCTGTCCCATTAGCAGTTGTATTGATTCCTTCCGCTTCCGAACAAGTCCCTATCGGATTTTGGTTACATCCATTTGCCATTATCGTTCTCCATTCTTATAAAATTTTTTCATATTAAAAAATCTATATTATGTTATGCATATTTCAAAAAATGGTATAGACAAGCTTCATTTACTAAATAGCCCATATAAGATTCTGACTTGATAATTGCGTTGTTGTAATAATTAGTGGTCTATCACGGAGATTATATCTTGAATACAGGACTCTTCAGCAGAAAGCTTTTCAAACGCTTTGTTTTAAAGATTATGACCCATAAATGTAATCATTTAACGAAAAAAGCAAGGAGAACCCTATTACTTTAATGTTTATCTATTGCTTTTAATTACATGATCCGTTTTTTACTTCGCCACATCCTTACATTTGGTGTCCACCCAATGTGGTTTATGGGTATTTAAAAATCCATAACACGCTTGGATACAATTATCCGTTATATAATCTAAATATATTCTACCGAGTTTCTTCTTATAATATAAGGAATTCTCAATTTCTCCCCCTAATACAGCAACAGATTATTCAGTTTGCGGTTGGCTCAGAACTACTCCTATCTTTAAAAGAACCTCCCCCTATCAAAATGCTTAGTTCTATAAAATTTAATCATCTGTGTCTTAATAGTGCATCACAGGTTCTATCTAAAAAGGAATTATTGAAATTTTTTAAAATGCAAATAAATTAAAACATTTTTTTGGATAAATATGAGAAATCACCTTACAATTGAAAAAGCCTATAAATAGTTGAGATTTTACTGTTGGATGATTTATTTGAGAAGAATGAAACTAAGTAATATGGAGAGTGTGATATTTGGAGTCTATTTTTGAAGAATTCGAAGATATGGATTTTGATGAATATAACCTAAATGAATTAACAGCAGGAGATATCCTTGATGCTGAAACAAATTTAAACATTAATCTCCCAAAAGAATATATTGAACTATTAAAAATCCAAAATGGGGGATATTTAAAATACAATGCTTTACCAGTTAGTTTTAAAAATTCCTACGCTGATGATCATATTGCTGTAGACTTTCTGTTTGGAATTAAAGAGAATGAAGGAATTTATAAATCAAAATACCTTCTTAATGAATGGGGAATTAAAGAAAAAGATTTTGTAACAATCTCCGGAGATGGACACACGTGGCTTGTATTAGATTATAGAAAAAATAAAGGTGAACCAGAAATCACTTTTATAGACACTGAAGAGAACAAAATTTCCGTTATCTTTAAGACTTTTAAAGAAATGATTGAAAATTTATATGAACCCCCAACGGAAGATTTGTCCGCATACATTGGTGGATATGAGTTATCCGTTGAACGTGCAAAAGAGTTGTGTAAAAGTATAGATACTGAGGACATTTTAGATGGTATAAGCATATGGGCATGTAGTTATAAAGATTTAACAGAACTCGCATCTACACTGATTATGTTCCTTAAAACTAACTCAGATATATATATTCAAGAAAGCGCATCTCAAAATTTAGTTGAATTAATCAGCGATGAGTTTGTAACTGATGAAATCATAATAAAAAAAGCGTTGCATATTTTAGGCTCTGTAGAAGATAGTGAAATCAATAGTGATATAAAGTATTCACACAAGTTATTACTTGACTTTATAAACAGGAACTAACTCAGTTACTTAGAATATACAGGTCTCTTATGCTGAAAACGTTTCAAAAGCACTAGAAAAAAGAGCATGGACCAATAAATGTGGTCATTTAACTAAAAAAGCAATGGAGAATCCCATTACATAAGGGTTCTCCATTGCTTTTAATTACATGATCCGCTTGAACATTTTCTCCATTTCATAAATGGAATAAGAGATGATGATAGGCCTTCCATGAGGGCATGTGAAGGGATCGGTTGTGCGCCTTAGTTCATCCAAAAGTGCTTGGATTTCATCATTGCGCAGATGACGGTTTGCCTTTATGGAGGCTTTACAGCTCATCATGATAGCTGCTTCTTCACGCAATTTCTTGATGTCGACCTTTTTCATCGAGAGCAATTGTTCAATCATTTCTTCAAGGATTTCCTGTTCAATTCCTTTAGGGAACCATTGTGGATGCGATCGGACAATATAGGCGTTGTAGCCAAACTCCTCTAAATAGACGCCGACTTTTTCCAACTCATGCCGATATTCATTTATCCGAATACATTGGTCTGTTGAAAATTCAAGGGTGATGGGAACCAGCATGTCCTGCAGCTCGTTTTCAACACGTCCGACCTTCTCTTTAAAATATTCGTATTTGATCCGTTCCTGGGCAGCATGCTGGTCTATGATATATAAACCTTTTTCGTTTTGAGCGAAAATATATGTTCCATGCATTTGCCCAATCGGGTACATGGGAGGGATGCGGTTAGCCTGTTCATCCGCCTCGATTTCTTCCTCTTGTTCGACAGTGTAGGTTGTATACTTTTCAGCTGACTCGAAATATGGTTTGCTTTCAGCATCTTGTAAGACCGGTACATAGACATCTTCCATTTGCTGCTGTTCATTGCTATAGATTATTTCCTTTATTGGTTCAAAATTGAAATCTTCATGCTCCACATAACTCTTTTGTTCCTGCTTTTCCCGAATCAAGGTATCCTTCAAGAGTGAAGCTTCTTTCTTGGCTTCTTCAAGGACCCGCTTGCCGCTTTCCACAACATGGTCCAATTCCAGCGTAGTTTGCTCACTTTTCGCCTGTTCCGGCTTTGGTGTAGGTGTATATCCACTTGGAATTAGAGACATCTTTTTAAACGAAGATTTAATCGTTTCCGATACAAGACTGAACAATTCCTGTTCCTTGCTTAGTCTTACCTCCATTTTGGACGGATGTACATTGACATCGACAAGAATCGGGTCCATTTCAATATTCAACAAAGCAATTGGAAAACGCCCAATTGGTAGAAGTGTATGGTAACCATCCAGGATTGCTTTCACGAGCGCATAGTTTTTAATGAAGCGGCCGTTTATCATGGTCGAAATATAATTCCTTGAAGCCCGGGTGACTTCGGGCATGACGATATATCCGGATAATTTGAAGTCCAGGGAGCTTGCCTGAACCGGAATCATCTTTTTGGCAATATTCGTCCCATAGATAGCGGCTAGCACCTGCCTGACATCGCCGTTACCATTCGTGTGCAGGATACGCTTCTCATTGTGTGTTAACCGTATTGAAACATCCGGGTGCGAAAGTGCGAGCCTGTTAGCGACATCCGTAATATTTCCTAACTCGGTATGAATGGTTTTCATATATTTCAACCTTGCAGGAGTATTGTAAAACAAATCGGAAACAAGGATATCCGTTCCTTTACGGCTGGATGAAGCCTCGAGTTCCTTAACCATGCCGCCTTCAAGAAGTATGCGCGTTCCTACACCTTCGCCAGTGCTGCTTTTCATTTCAAAACGGGAAACTGAAGCAATACTGGGCATTGCTTCACCGCGGAAGCCGAGTGTTCGGATTCGGAAGAGATCATTTTCATCTTTTATTTTACTTGTGGCGTGACGTTTAAATGCCGCCTCTATGTCATCAGCCAAAATCCCATCGCCATTATCCACGATCCTGATGGAACCAAGTCCAGCCTCCACCAATTCAATCTCTATAATGGTACTGTTTGCATCTATTGCGTTTTCCACAAGTTCCTTAACGACTGAGGCTGGGCGTTCAACAACTTCGCCAGCTGCGATTTTATTAGATAAAGCCTCGTCGAGCTGTTTGATTTTCCCCATTTTTATCGCCTCGCTTTATTATCTCATTTAAGTTTCTTTTGTAATTTATAAAGGGTATTCATCGCCTCAAGCGGCGTCATTTCAAGGATATCCAGTGATTTTATGTCATCGAGCACCTTTTTTTCCTTAGGCGAGGAATTCACTTTTCCTTTAGGAGCCTCTTCCCCAAAGAAGGAAAGCTGTGCCTCATTGACGGATGTCACCGGGGCTACTCCGGCAATAGGTGTTTTTACAGCAGCAGCCTGTTCAGGCATCGCCTTTGCCTGTCCATTTTCATTTTCCAGCTGCGCTAAAATGGCGGCCGCCCGATCTATTAACTGCTCCGGTAATTCAGCTAGCTTTGCCACGTGAATTCCATAGCTTTTATCTGCTGGACCTTCTTTAATTTTATGAAGGAAAACGACATTTCCATTTTGCTCAATGGCACTGACATGGATATTGTTCAATTTTGGCAGTTCCGCTGCCAGCACTGTCAATTCGTGATAATGAGTCGAAAAGAGAGTCTTTGCCCCAATTTCCTCATGAATATATTCAATTATGGCCTGGGCAAGCGCCATCCCATCGTAAGTTGATGTTCCCCGCCCGATCTCATCAAATAATATCAAACTGTTTTCTGTCGCATTCATTATGGCATTTCTTGCTTCAAGCATCTCGACCATGAATGTACTTTGACCGGAAATCAAATCATCTGCCGCGCCTATCCTAGTAAATACCTTATCAAAAATAGGCAATTCAGCTATACTTGCGGATACGAAGCATCCAATTTGCGCTAGAATCGATGTTAGCGCTATCTGACGCATATACGTACTTTTACCCGACATATTGGGCCCTGTGATCAAGAGTAACTCCCGGTCTCCATCCATGAAGCAGTCATTGGGGACATACTCCTGTGATTGAAGGACTTTCTCGACCACTGGATGTCGGCCTTCCTTCAGTACGATTCTTCGATCATCAGAAAAGACAGGCTTCACATAATGGCGTTCTTCGCTAATCGTCGCAAAGCACTGCAAGACATCCAGTTCACTGACACCTTTCGCTAAATCCTGTAAGCGCGGGATATAGCTTTTGACTTCTTCACGAAGATTGAGGAATAGGTCATATTCCAAACTGATGCTTTTTTCCTCTGCTTGTAAAATCAAAGCTTCCTTCTCTTTCAACTCAGGTGTGATATAACGTTCGGCATTCGTTAAAGTTTGCTTCCGTTCATAACGGCCTTCTTCAAGCAGATGCAAATTGGCTCGTGTGACTTCAATATAATAGCCAAAAACACGATTATATCCGATTTTCAAAGATTTGATCCCTGTGCGTTCCCGCTCTTCCCGTTCAAGCTGTGCAATCCAAGTTTTCCCGTTTCTGCTGGCATCCCTGTATGTATCCAGCTCCTTATGGAAACCGTCCTGAATGATATTTCCTTCCTTCACGGACAATGGCGGGTTTTCTACAAGCGCCGTTTCGAGCAAATCCGTCACTTCTTCGCAAGGATCCAATTTATCGGCCAGAATTGAAATATCCTGATTTGAAGCCATTGACTTCACGATTTCACGAATGATCGGCACCTGTTGCAATGAACGTTTCAGTTGAATCAAGTCCCGAGCATTTACATTACCGAAGGCCACCCTTCCGGCAAGCCGCTCCAAATCGTACACTTCCTTCAGGCGTTCACGTAAGTCCTGCCGTTCGAAGTATTGATTTTTTAGGGTTTCAACAAGGCTTTGTCTCCGCTCGATCTGTTTTTTATTAATGAGCGGTCTATCAATCCATTGTTTCAACATTCTTCCGCCCATGGCTGTTTTCGTTTCATCAAGCAGCCATAATAATGAGCCTTTTTTACCTTTGGAACGAATGGTTTCAGTTAATTCCAAATTACGTTTGCTATAATAATCAATTTTCATATATTGAGATGTTTCATATGCAAGCACTGGCTGTAAATGATCCAGGCTGCGTTTTTGGGTACGGTATAGATAATTCAATAAGCGTGAAGTCGTTGTCGCCAGTTTCTGGTCTTTTAACAAATGAAGCAGTGCAACGAATGACTCGCTTTGATCCGAATTATTCTCTAGGGATAGAGCGGCAGCGCCCCGTTCTTGCAGCTTTTTTTTCCATTCTTCATTGAAATCCTCGGCAATGACCACTTCACTCGCACCGAGGATGGCAAATTCATTCAGAACTTCCTCGAAACTCTCAATCAATGTGACCTTATTTTCCCCTGTCGATAAATCATTGTATCCAAAGCCAAACTGACCATCCGTGAAATAAGTGATCGTGGCAATATAATTATTTTCCTTTTCACGAAGACCCTTACTATCCATTTTCGTTCCCGGAGTAATCAGCTGGACAACTTCCCTGCGTACCACGCCTTTGGCTTGCTTCGGATCTTCGGTTTGTTCACAAATAGCTACTTTAAAACCTTTTTCTATCAATATATCAATATAATTAGCAGCCGAGTGATACGGAATGCCGCACATCGGAATTCGCTCTTCACTACCGCCTTCTCGGCTTGTTAATGTGATTTCGAGCTCTTGAGATGCATTCAGAGCATCGTCAAAAAACATTTCATAAAAATCGCCTAAACGAAAAAATAAAAAGGCATCCTGATACTCTGCCTTAATTTTTAAATATTGCTGTATCATTGGAGTATATCCAGCCATTCCTTCAAAACCTTTCCAAACTATAATCTATTACACATTTATGTCCTTCATTATAACATACGGGAAAGCAACATTGCCTGTATTCGAAATTGCATGGTAAATCAAATATCCTTTAAATTGTGAGCTAGCTGTATCTGCAAAGCCTTACGCACGGATATAGTAACATTGCATTCCTATTTTTTTCTCATTCCCAGCCCTGCAAGGACTTGTCCCGCTTCAAATTAAATAAGACCGGATGAAGGGAATGTCATCCGGTATTAATTTCTATATTCTATTCATCTTCGAATTCATCAAGGAAATCCGGATCTAAATCTTCGAAATCCTCATCATCGAAATCAGAGCCCCAGTCATCCTCACAGCGGCCATCTGGACTTACAGCGACACAAATTTTCGTTTCGCCGACGACTTCCACAAAGAATTCCCTTTCCACATGGACAATGATTTTTTGTCCACATGGGGAGATGCAAGCTTCTAAACAATTCGGCTGTTGGACAGCTTTTGCAACGATTTCATGGTCATCAAGACAATCGGGATCACGGTATTTCAGCGAAATAACGTCGGTATATTGCACTTTTTCAGTTACAACTTCCGTTTTTGAATTTTGGTTATAGGAATACCAGACGTTGATTTCGTAGCTGCCGTGAATTTCTACCTTTTTGCCGACTTTCTTTGCATCGTATTTATGGTTGATGATCCAACAACCTAGAATGCTAGAAGGATGATGAGCCGGGCAAATGGTGTGAGAGGACTTTGTGAATTTGCGTCCTTTTGCCACCACCGCTTTAGTAATTATCTCTCTATATTGTGACATGCTAGCGAACCCTCCTCATACAGTTTCCATTCATCCTATGCGTGGTAAAAGTCTAGTGTGCGTAGAATTTTAATTGTTTGAAAACTGCTGTAATGTTTTAAACCTAGGTTATTTTATGCGCATGTTTTGGGATATGTGTCACGAATGGGCACTGTATAAGGATTTCCGCATCTAAAAAAGCCCTTCTGAAATCAGAAGGGCTTTTTTAATATTTATGAACAGCTTCCGCCGCCTGCTTGTACCTTTGAACCTGTCTCACCGCGAAGGACGTCTCCCTCAGTCGATTCAATAATCAGGTCCGTCACCTTATTCGATACCTGTGATGAAACCATTTGTAAAAGGTCATTTACATCCACCTGGGATTGTTTGAATTCTTGCACGATCGGAAGTTCATCCAATTGTTTTTCCAGTGCATCAATCTTGGCCTGAACTTGACTGTATGCTTTTTCTTTGCCGTAATGCTGGAAGTTTACTGCCTGTTTTTGTAAGCTCTTGATACTGGCGATCATTTCACGGATTTTTTGGTTTTCATTGATGTGTGCTTCAGCCCGTTTAAAGAAATCGACTTCTTCCGTGCTTGCGATCATTTCAGCAAGCTCGGCAGCTTTGTTCAGAATGTCATCTTTAGTATATTTCGTCATATTACTCCACCTCAATCGCCGTTGCTTCTTCAACCATATCCCCATTCAGTGACCATGTTTTCGTTCCGGTGATTTTCACTTTTACGATTTGGCCAATAGCGGATTTTGGTCCTTTGAAGTTCACGAGCTTATTTTTCGTTGTATAACCTGCTAATACTTCCGCATTCTTCTTGCTTTCGCCTTCAACGAGCACTTCAACAATCTGTCCATCATACTCCTTCATTTTCAATGCACACGTTTCATTGACAAGGGCGTTCAAGCGTTGCAGACGTTCCTTTTTCACTTCCATCGGTACATTATCCTGCATTTTCGCAGCCGGTGTTCCCTCACGTGGTGAATAGATGTAAGTATATGCTGCATCGAAACCAACTTCACGGTATAAGGACATCGTTTCTTCAAAGTGCTCTTCCGTTTCATTCGGATAACCTACAATGATGTCAGTGGTTAGCGATACACTTGGGATAGCTTCCTTGATTTTTTTTACTAGCTCTAGATATTGTTCACGTGTATATTTACGGGCCATGATTTTAAGTGTGTCCGTACTACCCGATTGAACTGGAAGATGAATATGGTCAACGAGATTACCGCCCTTAGCCAATACTTCAATCAAGTGATCATCAAAATCACGGGGATGACTTGTCGTAAAACGAATACGCGGAATATCGATTTTGCGGATTTCATCCATCAAATCACCGAAACGGTATTCGATATCCGTAAAATCTTTACCATAAGCATTCACATTCTGTCCAAGCAGAGTTATTTCCTTGTAACCCTGTGCTGCTAAATGACGGACCTCCTGTATAATATCTCCAGGCCTGCGGCTTCTTTCTTTTCCTCTTGTGTACGGTACGATGCAGTATGTACAAAACTTATCGCAGCCATACATGATATTGACCCATGCCTTCGTTTTTCCTTTACGCACTTTCGGAAGGTTCTCGATTACATCACCTTCTTTAGACCAAACCTCAATGACCATTTCCTTTGAAAGATAAGCTTCATTAAGAATTTGCGGCAGGCGGTGGATATTATGCGTTCCGAAAATCATATCTACAAAATGGTGCTTCTCTAGGATCCGCTTTACAACTGACTCCTCTTGTGACATACAACCGCAAACCCCAAGCAATAGATCCGGCTTTTCCAATTTCAATGATTTTAAATGCCCCAATTCACCGAACACTTTATTCTCTGCGCCTTCCCGAATCGCACAAGTGTTAAGTAAAATGACGTTAGCATCATCCACGGTGTCTGTCGGCCGATAACCAAGTGCCATAAAGATGCCCGCCATGACTTCTGTATCATGTTCGTTCATTTGACAGCCATAAGTACGAATGTAAAACTTTTTACCTTCTCCCATTCCACGGAAACCTTCAGGAATGGCAAAGTCATCATGATATTCTACTTCTTCTTTTCCTCGCTTTTTCGCATCTTTTAAGGAAGGCGGAATATAAACGGCTTGAAAGTATTTACTGAAGTCCTTTTCGGATTTTTTGTCCGCTGGATTCTCAGCCTGTACTTGTTGTGATTCTAATCGTTGTTTCTCGTTCATAGTTAATCTCCTTTCAAAATAGTTAGTTTATTTCTTTCACCAACTATTTCAAGACCTATCTTCTAATGGTTTTATACGGATTCCTTTTTAGGAATTACCAGTAAATATTTGCTTTTAAGTGTGATATATCCACATTATTATAGTATAAAGCTTTTAACAGCAAGAAACAATCATTCTGTCATGGCTTCTTGAATTGTAAGAAATTTTTCACAAATTCGGAAAATAAGAACAGGAAAGAAGAGGCTAATTTCGTCTTAGCCTCTTCTTATCATTTTGTGGATGACGCCTTCCCCTTCAAAATTTTTCAATTGCTGACATTGTAATTTCACTTTTTAAGATGATGTTTAAGGTATCAGGAGTACCTTACCGCATTGACCTTTGATCATCAGTTCAAATCCCTTTTCAAAATCGCTTAGTGGAAAACGGTGGGTAATCATTGGTTTTACATCAACCTTGCCACTTTCAAGCAGGCTTGAAACCTGTTGCCAGGTTGAAAACATCTTCCTTCCTGTTATTCCTTGGACAGTAAGGCCCTTGAATACTATATCCTCCGTTATATTAAGGGTGACGGGCTTAGAAGGCAGACTTAAAATTGAAATTCTACCACCATTTGTCGCCATCTTAAACCCTTGTTGGATAGCAGTGGGATTACCGCTCATTTCGCAAACGACATCCACCCCATCGGCATTTGTGAGGCTTTTCGTGATTTTCAATGGATCCTGTTTAATTGAATGAATGAGGTCTGTCGCACCCATCTTTTTGGCCAGCTGAAGTCGATAATCATTAATATCAAGAGCGATTACTTTATCAGCACCTGCGGCCTTTGCTACAGCAATCGCCATCAGCCCGATTGGACCACAGCCGATTATTGCCACCGTTTTACCCAGCACCTCGCCAGCTAGCACGGAATGGACTGCATTGCCCATCGGTTCTTGTATGGTAGCCATATCAAGTGGCATATCACTTGGATTTTTCCATAAATTTTTGGCGGGCAGAGCTATATACTCTGCAAAGCATCCTTGTTTATCGACACCGATAATGTTTGTTTTTTTACAAATATGGAATTGCCCGGTTAAGCACTGCCTGCAAGTGCCGCAAACTATATGTGTTTCTGCAGATACGCAATCACCAACCGAAACATTGCTTACACTTGCTCCTATCTCCATTACTTCCCCAGCAAATTCGTGCCCAAATACGTATGGTGGATTCACTCTTCCCTGCGACCATTCATCCCAGGTGAAAATATGAATATCCGTTCCACATATCGAGGTCATCTTCACTCGAATCAAGACCTCGTCATCACGAATATCCGGTATATCGACAACTTGTAATTGGGCCCCATAACCTCGGTGGTGTTTGACGACGGCTTTCATATTACCTCTCAACATGTACATTCCCCCTGAAATAGGGCTGCTCTCTTCATCTACCTTAATATGTAAAGATATGAAAAACTAAATAAAAAAATACCATAATCACTTTTGTACCGACCTTTTCACATTAATAATGATGATTTTTAGGGCATTCGTACATTTTTGTTAAATGGGTCATGTTTCTATAGCATCTTGTCCGCTCTCGAATAAGATATCTTGTAAGACAAAATTATGAAGGAGTGACTTATATGTCATGTGGATGCAATAATCACGATCATCATGATCGGGACCGCGATCGGGACAGAGATAACGATAGAATCGCAAACAATTTTTGTCGTGCTGTGAGGGGCTGTAATAGGCGTGACCGCGATCACCATCACGATTGCGATCACCACCACGATCGGGATCGGGATCGGGATCGGGACAACGATAGAATCGCAGACGATTTTTGTCGTGCTGTGAGAGGCTGTAATAGGCGCGACCACGACCGCGACCGTGATCGGGACCGTGATCGGGACCGCCATTGTCACAGAAGGAACCGTTGTAATATCTTCGGCGGTGGATGCAATAACGGTTGGTGGTAAGCTAATTTAGAGAGTATAGTGATTCTCTATACTTGAAGCTTTCCAATTAGTCACACAAAAAGGTTCACCCCATCTTTAGGGGTGAACCTTTTAACTTTTTACATAAATTCAGCAACAAGCTTATCAAAGTGCGCTTGATCCAGTGTCAGATCTGATTTATTTAACGCTTTTTCAGCATACCCTGGCACTAATTCCTGGTACGAAGGGCGTGAAGAGTCTTGATAAATAATCCCTGTTACAAGGCTGTCATGCTGCATCAAAGTCTGCATGGCCTGTTCTTTATTTGATGAATCATAGCCTTCAATCGTGTTCAATTTAGTCAAGTTTTGTTTAAACCAATCATACGTATTGATTTTATTGTATGTTACGCAAGGAGAGAAAACATTGATAAAGGAGAACCCTTTATGATTTATCCCTGCTTCAATGATCGCCGTCAGGTCTTTCAAGTCTGTGGAAAAGCTTTGGGCAACAAACGTAGCGCCAGCTGATAATGCTAATTCCATAGGTGAAACAGCCTGTTCTATTGATCCTTCTGGAGTGGATTTTGTTTTAAATCCAGCAGCGGACCTAGGAGAAGTCTGGCCTTTTGTCAATCCATAAATTTGGTTATCCATGACAATATACGTAATGTCGATATTACGGCGGATCGCATGGATGGTGTGACCCATCCCGATTGCAAAACCATCTCCGTCACCGCCTGAAGCTATAACGGTCAATTCACGGTTGGCCATTTTTACTCCTTGGGCAATTGGCAGTGAGCGGCCATGGATACCATGGAAACCATAGGACTTGATGTAACCGGATATACGACCTGAACAGCCGATACCGGAAACAACGGCCAAATTTTCCGGCTCCAATCCTACATTGGCTGCCGCACGCTGCATGGCAGCCTGAACGGAGAAATCTCCACAGCCAGGACACCAGTTAGGTTTTACATCATTCCGAAACTCTTTAAACGTTGCCATATTCGAACATCTCCTTGCATTGTGTGTGAATTTCATGCGGGAGGAATGGGTTGCCATCATATTTTAGGATGCTTTTAATTTTATTAACATGTCCGACATTCATCTTGATGATATTAGCCAATTGTCCAGTCGCATTATTTTCAATAACTACTACTTTCTTAGCACTTTGCACCAATGATAGGACTTCATCAGCTGGGAAAGGATGAATCAAACGGATCTGCGCATGATTCACTTTCATTCCATCCGTTTCTAACCGGCCGATCGCTTCATCAATCGTCCCGCGTGTTGAGTTAAAGCCAAGAATTAATAAATCCGCTTCTTCATGCGGTGTGTTTTTGTATACTGGTGTTTGGAATGTGTTAGTTAAATTATTCAGCTTACGCATCCGTTTATCCATTTGCAATTTACGATTCAAAGCCGTCTCGGAAGGTCTTCCCGTTTCATCATGTTCAACACCCGTAACATGGTGAATTCCATTTTTCATACCAGGCACTACACGCGGTGAGACTCCGTCTTCCGTTACTTCATAACGCTTGAAGTAAGATTTGTCTTCAGCCTCTTCAATTTCAAAGTCCACCAATTTCCCGCGTCTTATCTCCACTTTGCCGTAATCAAGCGGCTGAACGGTTTGTTTACCTAATGATAGCTGTAAGTCGGATAGAACGATAACTGGACATTGATATTCCTCTGCAAGGTTGAATGCTTCCGCCGTATCATAAAAAGCTTCCTCAACAGTACTCGGAGCCATGACGATTTTAGGTATTTCACCATGTGTACCATAAATCATGGCCATTAAATCGGATTGCTCCTGTTTTGTAGGAAGACCCGTAGATGGACCGCCACGTTGAGTATCGACGATGACAATTGGCGTTTCGGTAATGCCCGCTAAACCAATCGCTTCCATTTTCAAGGAAAGTCCAGGTCCAGCTGAAGCTGTGATGGCACGTACACCGCCATAGTTTGCACCGATTGCCATTGTAGCCGCCGCGATTTCATCTTCAGTCTGGATGACCGTTCCTCCAAATTGAGGAAGTTTTTTAATTAAGTATTCCATAATTTCCGAGGCAGGAGTAATCGGATAAGCTGCCATAAAGCGGCAACCGCCTGCAACTGCTCCTAAAGCGATAGCATCGTTTCCAATCATGAACATGCGTTTTTGGCCGTCTGCCTTTTCCAGCTCCATTGCGCCCAGTTTTTCTCCAAGCAACACTTCCATTGCCTTATAGCCAGCAGTAATGGCATCCATATTCTTCTTGACGATTTCTTCACCCTTACGGCCGAATATTTCATCAACCACATCGTTGAATACGGAAATTTCCATGCCTAGAACAGCACATGTCGCACCGATGGCGACCATATTTTTCATTAATGATGTTCCTAATTCGGCTGCTATTTCCGTAAAGGGAACAATATATAATTCTGCCTTTGTATCTTCTGGGCAGACAGGTTTGAATTTTGCATCTGCAATTATGATGCCACCCTCATGTAATTCTTTATAATTGACGTCAATTGTTTCTTGGTCAAAAGCAACTAAGATGTCTAAATCATCAGAGATAGCACGAGTTTCCGTAGTACTTACACGAATTTTGTTATTCGTGTGTCCACCCTTGATTCGGGATGAGAAATGACGGTAGCCATACAAGTAATAACCTAAGCGATTGAGGGCAATACAGAATATTTCTCCTGTACTTTCAATACCTTCACCTTGTTGTCCGCCAACTTTCCATGAAAGTTGATTGATCATGTCTTACACTCCTTTAGGACGTTCGTATATAAATGCATTTAACCGCACCTCTCTTCAGAACATTCAACTATGTAAAATTATCGTTCTAATTTAGGAAAGGTGTACTAAACGCTTTCAATTCTATCGGTTAAATCATCAAATTGCAACCTTTTTGCTTTTATTTTTTATATTTTCAGAATATTTATTCATATCTTTATAGTAAGAATTGAAAATCACTTAAGATATTTCCTTTCCAAGCGGAAAATTACGAGTGAAATTATCAAAAAGGAGACCTTTTACAATCTCACTGGAATAAAGCCTGTTCAGTTCATTTATTAAGTTATGATAATCATTATATGACAATAAATTTTCTACCATATGATCGATTCCATCGAAGTCAGACCCTAATCCAATTTGTCTTTCCCCTCCCAAACTGCATATATGCTCAATATGTTTCAGGATATCCTTTATCGTAGCCGATTCACCATTTGCCAGAAATTGCGGGACAAAGGTTACGCCGATCACCCCATTTTTCTGTAAAAGGGCTTTTATCTGCCCGTCTTTTAAATTTCGCGGATGCGGACAAAGATGATAAGCATTCGAATGGGAGGCAATTGGGAATTTAGCCAAATTTAAGGTGTCCCAAAATCCCGCTTCGGATAAATGGGATAAATCGCACCAAATCGACTTCTCATTCAATTGCGCGACCACCTCGGTTCCAAACCCCGTCAAGCCGCCCCCTCTTGTTTCTAATGCCCCATCCGCTACCAAGTTGGCGTAATTCCAAGTTAGGCCTACGGAGGACACGCCAAGATGAATGAGGATTTTCAGTTTCAACAAATCATTCCCGATGCAATCACACCCCTCCAAAGTAAGCATTGCACCTATTTCCTTTTCTTTTAAAGATTCGATGTCTGCCTTGGTCTTTATAAATTTCATTTCCGGCTCTGATAAAATCTTTTCATGAAAAATATCCACCATCGCCAAAGCCGCTTGAAATCTCATATCAGGGTGGACTTTTTCAGGAATATATATTGCAAAACATTGGACCTTTCCCCCTTCATCCAATAATCCCCGCTTTGTTATATGTAATTTATCACTATTTGCAAATGAAATATCCGGATCGATGAACATCTTCATCAGTACATCACAATGGGCATCAAAAATTGTCAATGTAATCCCCCTTCCTGTGTCTTTTAATGATTCTATATTCCATTATAAAGGGATATGGATTTTTCGTCATTTGGATTTCACGACAAAAAAGAGCCTGCTCGCCTTCCGACAAACAGGGCATCCAAACATGGAGTTATCTTGGTTCAATGATTAGTTTTATTGCCGTTCGTTCTTCGCCATCAATAAGTATATCTGTAAAGGCAGGAATACAAATCAAGTCAACTCCACTAGGTGCGACAAACCCTCTTGCGATTGCTACTGCCTTGACGGCTTGATTTAACGCACCTGCACCGATTGCTTGAATTTCGGCTGCTCCTCTTTCCCTGAGCACTCCCGCTAGTGCGCCTGCTACAGAATTAGGATTAGATTTTGCTGAAACTTTTAATATTTCCATTCCTAGTCCTCCTTGTTTTCCCTGCCGATTCTAACTTGGCTCAATAGTTATAACACTTTCCACTGCTACTATATTCATCAAGTAAAACTTGTATGACAAAGAAAACCGGGATTGTCCACCATTTATTAATGAATGGAAAAAAGGATGGCCAGTTTGACTGTCCATCCTTTCCAATCAATGATAAAAGGGGTGATCTTCGTTAATCAGTATCCTTTCTATTTTTTTAGCCTTGCCAGTTTTATCATCAATTTCAAGGAGTATCCCACTTAATAGGGTCCGCCCCTCTTTTGGCACTTCAAAACGAGCAGGAAGGCTAGTTAGGAACCGATGAATGACTGCATCTCTTCCCATACCAAGGATGCCATCATATGGTCCTGTCATGCCTACATCTGATATGTAAGCGGTGCCTCCAGGCAATATACGGTTATCTGCTGTCTGGACGTGTGTGTGTGTACCGACAACGGCTGTAACCTTCCCATCCAGGAACCACCCCATAGCCTGCTTCTCACTTGTAGCTTCTCCATGAAAATCGACAAAGATGATTGGTGTCCTTTTTTGAGCCTCCGCCACGAGTTCTTCAGCTTTTTTGAACGGACAATCCAAATCCGGCATGAATGTTCTCGCTTGCAAATTGATGACCGCTATTTCATACTGGTTCAATTTTATAAATTTCATTCCTTCTCCAGGTGCCCCGTCTGGAAAGTTCGCTGGACGGACGAGATATTTCGCTTCATCAATAAAATTGAAGATTTCACGATTATCCCATGTATGGTTTCCCATGGTCACCGCCTGTGCTCCCCACTCTAAAAAACTGCGGTAAATCTTTTCTGTAATCCCCCGACCACTTGCTGCATTCTCGCCATTGATGACCGTGATGTGCGGACGATACTTTTCTTTTAACTTAGGAAGGTATTCTTGGATCATGTCACGACCAGGAGACCCCACCACATCTCCAATAAATAGCAATTTCATTGTAAAACCCTTTCTAGATTCACCTAATTATATGAATTATTCAAGTATGTATTGTAACATAATTTGGGGTAATTATAGGAATTACGCTTAACGATTAATATCCGAAAAAGAAAAAACGAAGTGGTTTGCACCACTTCGTTTTTCATTAACGATTATTTAGCGTATTCGACTGCTCTTGTTTCACGGATGACCGTGACTTTTATATGACCAGGGTAATCGAGCTCTTCTTCAATCCTTTTCCGGATATCACGTGCGAGTCGATGGGCCGAAAGATCATCAATTTGTTCTGGTTTCACTAGAATCCGCACTTCTCGTCCGGCTTGAATCGCAAATGATTTTTCCACTCCATCATAGGATTCGGAAATTTCCTCAAGTTTTTCAAGTCTTCTAATGTAATTTTCAAGCGTTTCACTTCTAGCTCCCGGTCTTGCAGCTGATAATGCATCAGCGGCAGCCACAAGCACTGAAATGATGGAAGTTGGTTCAGTATCGCCATGATGTGAAGCGATGCTGTTAATGACAGTTGGATGCTCTTTATATTTGGTTGCTAATTCAACGCCAATTTCAACGTGACTGCCTTCCACTTCATGATCAATCGCTTTCCCAATATCATGCAGTAAACCTGCACGGCGGGCAAGAACTTCATCCTCTCCAAGCTCAGCGGCCAGTAAACCTGAAAGCTGGGCCACTTCAATTGAATGTTTAAGTACGTTTTGCCCATAACTAGTACGGAACTTCAAACGTCCTAAAATTTTGATGAGATCTGGATGGAGACCGTGAACTCCAACTTCAAAAGTCGTTTGTTCACCAATTTCACGAATATGTTCATCTACCTCACGTCTTGCTTTGTCAACCATTTCTTCAATGCGGGCCGGATGGATCCTTCCGTCCTGAACAAGTTTCTCAAGAGCCAAGCGTGCCGTTTCCCGTCTAATTGGATCGAATCCAGATAAAATGACAGCTTCAGGAGTATCATCGATAATAAGGTCAATACCTGTTAGCGTTTCTAACGTCCGGATATTTCGTCCTTCACGTCCGATTATCCGTCCTTTCATTTCATCGTTTGGAAGATTTACTACAGAAACGGTGGTTTCTGCAACATGATCAGCCGCACAACGCTGAATGGCAAGAGAAAGAACTTCTTTTGCTTTTTTATCAGCTTCTTCTTTGGCACGGGTATCACTTTCTTTAATCATAAGCGCTACATCGTGAGCAAGCTCGTTTTCCATTCGGTCTATAATGATTGCTTTAGCTTCTTCACGAGTTAAACCGGAAACACGTTCAAGCTCTGTTTGCTGCTTACGAACCGTCTCGTCCACTTTGCTTTCCATCTCTTCAATATGCTGTTGTCTTTGGTTTAGAGAATCTTCTTTTTTCTCCAAAAGGCTTTCACGTTTGTCTAACGTTTCATCCTTGCGGTCCAGATTCTCTTCTCTTTGCAATAACCGATTTTCTTGTTTTTGTAATTCGTTCCTTCTTTCACGGGCTTCCCGATCCGAATCGGCACGAACTTTATGAATTTCATCTTTTGCTTCCAACAAGGCTTCTTTCTTAAGTGCTTCCGCTTCACGTTTTGCATCCTCAAGGATGTGTTCAGCAGAGCCCTTTGCCCCTGCTATTTTACTCTCAAATTTTGATTTGTGAATAAAATAACCAACAACTGCACCGACGATTAGGCCAAGCAAAGTGAAGATGATTGTCATGGGTTCCATCGTTTCACCTCCCCTTGCTATGAACTTTTTACATAAAATGTTGAACTGTCGGCAAGTACATTGCACATAAATTCAATATACAGCACTTAATTTTCAAAATTTTAGTTTGAAAAATTGTAAAATATACATATTAATTGTATAGTTGAGAATTTTTATTGTCAAGCGTTTGTCCCTTATGTATCAATGATTATTCAAGTTTTCTCAATATCAACCATCATAATGTACAGCATTCTTTATGGAAAAGTTATTTCAATGCCATTTATTCAGCTGAAAATTTCACACTTTTCTCAAAATATATAGAAAAAGCCTAAGCGAACAAGCTTAGGCCTTTTCCAAATACCATTAATCAAGCAATTCAAAATGCTCTTCTGGTTCATTTTCTTCTGGCGGTAATTCATGCTCTCCATCGAGATTATAGTGATCTCTGATTTTCTGAGAAATTTCCTGAGCGATATCCTGATTTTCTTTCAAGAACAGCTTCGCATTTTCGCGGCCTTGTCCGACACGCTCTTCATTGTATGAATACCACGAGCCGCTTTTAAGGACGATATCAAGATCTGCACCCATATCGATGATTTCACCTTCCTGGGAAATCCCTTGACCATACATGATGTCAACTTCTGCTTGACGGAATGGTGGAGCAACCTTGTTTTTTACAACTTTGATTTTCGTTTTATTACCGACGATTTCATTACCCTGTTTTAATTGTTCCGCACGGCGCACTTCCAGACGAACAGTTGAATAGAACTTCAATGCCCGGCCTCCTGGAGTCGTTTCTGGATTCCCAAACATAACACCGATTTTTTCACGGACTTGGTTAATGAAAATGGCAATGGTATTTGATTTATTAATGGCACCAGACAGTTTTCTAAGCGCCTGGGACATCATCCGCGCTTGAAGACCCATATGGGAATCTCCCATTTCGCCTTCGATTTCAGCTTTAGGAACAAGTGCTGCCACCGAATCAATGACAATGATATCTACAGCTCCACTTCGAACTAATGCTTCAGCGATCTCCAAGGCCTGTTCACCCGTATCAGGCTGTGAAAGCAGTAAATCATCTATATTCACACCAAGTTTTTCTGAATATGCTGGATCTAAAGCATGCTCTGCATCAATGAATGCAGCCGTGCCGCCAGTCTTTTGTACTTCTGCAATAGCATGTAATGCAACAGTCGTTTTACCGGAGCTTTCAGGTCCATATATCTCAATGACCCGGCCTCTTGGATATCCGCCCACTCCCAATGCTACGTCCAATGCTAAAGAACCGCTTGAAATCGTTGAAATCCTACGATCAGACTGTTCCCCAAGTTTCATAATAGAACCTTTACCAAATTGTTTTTCAATTTGTTTTAATGCCATATCTAAAGCCGCTTGACGATCACTCACTCAATTTCCTCCTCTATATTCAAATAATCGGCTGTCCGATTAAAGGTGTACTTACGTTAGCAATTATTCGAGATCAAGGTTTGCATCCTGTCTCAAAACCTATCTTTACTATATACTCTTTTTACAATTTTGCCAAGCAAAAAGTCGAACATTCATTCGTTTTTTTCTTTCGGGGTATTCTCTGTAAAAAAGCGTTTTATCTTAAGGAAATCTCCATTTCCTTTCACTTTCTCCGTAAAAAAACCATTTTCATTGAATTAACTTTTTTCTTTTTTTCCCTATTTTTCAAGAAACAAACTTGCTAAAACCAAATAAAAAGCAGAGCTGTAAATAGCTCTGCTTTTAGCGCTTATAAATCCCTTAATAGGTAATGACAGCCGTACTTCACACTCCGAATCCGGTTTTGCGCCCTGCTTCCGGAAAGATTCAACTCCTTGAAATGAGTGTTTCCATCCCGATAGGAAATGCCAATGAATACTGTGCCTACAGGCTTGCCTTCTTGTTCATCCGGACCTGCAACACCCGTAAAGCTTATGCCTACATCCGCATCGAGCTTGCTCCGGACATTAGAGGCCATTTCCATTGCACACTCACCGCTGACCACCCCATGCTTAGATATGGTATCATCGCTGACGCCAAGGACGTTCGACTTCGCATCATTCGTATAGCAGACAATTCCGCCTTTGAAGACTTTACCGGCGCCAGGTATGGTTGTCAGCTGTTCTTGGAACATCCCACCGGTCAAGCTTTCAGCTGCCGCAATTGAAAGCTTGCGGACCGTTAATTCTTTTACAAGTTCCTTTATTAGTGAAGTATTATCACTTCCATAGTGGAACTTACCGACCCTGCTAAGAATTTCTTTTTCCGCTTCTAAAATAAGCTCTTCGCATTTTTCTTTAGAAGAGTCTTTAGCGGTGATCCTTAACGTCACTTCCCCTTCGGCTGCCAGCGGAGCAATTGTCGGATTCGTTTGATTGACAAGAAGATCTTCAATCACCGTTTCCAGTTCGGCTTCACCTATACCGTAGAACCGAAGAACCTTGGAATCGATCCGTTCATGCTTTTCCAGTTTATTCATGATCTTTTCATAACCATAACTTAAAAACATCGGCTCCATTTCACTTGGCGGACCAGGGAGAAGCATATATGTAATCCCAGATTTGGACAAGACCATTCCCGGTGCCATGCCATGATCGTTTGCCAACACTTCACTGCCTTCTAAGACAAGGGCCTGTTTTTTGTTGTTTTCCGTCATCGGCCGTTCCCGTTTTTGGAAGTAAGCTTCAATGGAATGCAAAGCTTCATCATTAAAAACGAGCTTTTTCCCTATATGGCGAGCAATCGTTTCTTTCGTTAAATCATCTTTGGTAGGACCGAGTCCACCGGTAAAGACAATCAAGTTCGCCCTAGATTCAGCGATTTCTATAGCCTGTTGTAAACGGCGATCGTTATCCCCGACCACAGTATGGTAAAAAACGTTGATCCCCATTTCCGCAAACTGCTGCGATAAGAACCTTCCATTAGTGTTATTGATTTGTCCTAAAAGAAGCTCTGAGCCCACTGCAATGATTTCTGCATCCATCTTTTCAAAACCACCATTCGTTTTTACTTTGAATTAACAAATACTTCTTTGTTTTTTATAAAATAATCCAAGCCTGACCAGATTGTAAAGATTAATGCAATCCACAATGCGATATTGGCAAATGGAAGTGAAATTAGGGCAAATGGGAGGTTATGCAGCAATAAAGCCGAAATAGAAACAATTTGTGCCCATGTTTTTATTTTACCAAGCTGGTTCGCTGCAACCACTTCCCCTGTACCCGCTAGCACCAAACGCAATCCGGTGACTGCAAACTCGCGACTTATGATCACGATGGCGATCCATGATTGACCGTACATTAAATCTAGATCAACCAAAACGATTAAGGCAGCCGAAACCAGAAGCTTATCAGCCAGTGGATCTAAAAATTTCCCTAAATCAGTAATCATATTATATTTTCTGGCAAAATGGCCATCGATCCAATCCGTAGTGGAAGCGATAATAAAGAGGATGGCTCCAGCTAAGTGTGCCACTGGCAAACTGTATTCTCCCCAAGTCAGCGTCCCCCATGAAAAAGGAACGAGCATGATGATTAAAAATACTGGTATTAAACAGATTCTTGCTACTGTAATCTTATTAGGCAGATTCAAAACTTTTACCTCCAAAATTTACGCCTGCCATTCGGGCCTGCGTCTTAGATCTAAAATACGCTTTTATGTATAATTTAACTCAAAATCCAATCTTATATGCCGGGTAATCCATTTCCCCGTCGCCTTACCATTAAATAGAGCAAAAATAGTCATCTATAAGATGACTATTCGGCTTTCGTAAATTGTATCGTAACCAATTGCGTATTCACTTCAGTCGGTGAAATGGAATACTCCAGCTTCTCATCATTCACATAAATCTCAGTTTCATATGCTCTGCCTATATTGATGACAGCTTCTTTTTCATTGGTGAAATCAATTTCCTGGCTTTTGTCCTTGTCGATAGTGCCCTGGAATAGTAATTTACCTTCACCATTTTTTATGCCGACCCATGGTGAGCCTTTTGAGGTCACCTTTAATTTAAAGGTATCGGTATTTTTTAACTCATACGTACTATTTTTACCGCTGGAACTTGTGACGGCAAGTTTTTGCTCTTTCTTTTCATCTTTGACAACTGCATCATCTTCATTCTTCTCATCAGATGACTCAGATTTTTCTTCCTGTTTTTTGTCTGCATTCTCTTTTTCTTCGTTAAACCCATCACTTTTATTGTAGCCCACAGCTTCATTCTCTTTAGCGTTCTTTTTATCATCATTATCAGGGTTACTCATATAATTCGATACCAGTACCCATATCAAAACGGCCGCACCAATTACTAAAACGACAGCCAGGATCTTCGGTAACATTTCAACAACCTTTGAATCTCCTGCCGGTATAGTTTTCCGGGATTGGACCCTTGAAAGCTGTTCTGGCAATTCCTCGCTATAGACTGATGGCACTTCACTTTTATATTGTTCGAAAATCTCTTCTGAATCCAGTCCGACCGCTTCACAATATTGCTTTATGAATGCCCGTACATAGAACTTTCCAGGCATCATACTGTAATTTCCCTCTTCAATGCCTATAAGGTAACGCTTTTGGATCTTCGTTAATTCCTGCAAATCTTCTAAGCTAAGGCCTTTGGCTTCCCTAGCTTCCTTTAATCGATTACCTAACTCAGTCAAATAAAACACCTGCCATTTTAAAAGTCAAAGGAACCAAAATCGGACCCTGAAAACTGGTCTTTTTGGTCGACAACTTCATATGTTATTTCTTCTTCAGGATTGTTTCGCAATTCAATAATATAATCAAAGTCTTCGAGGGTATACTCTGTATTTTGGACAAAAACATCCGGATGTTCGATTACTTTGACAGCATCAAGCCTCATTATTTCGCGAATCAACTGCCAATGACGCTCATTTGCACGGCGAGTGGAAACAATTCCATCTAAAATGAACAAATTATCATTATTATATTCATCCTCAATAAGCTGACTGCGGATAGTCTGCTTTAAAAGGGTCGATGACACAAACAACCATCTCTTATTAGCACATACACTCGAGGCTACGATGGATTCAGTTTTCCCGACACGAGGCATCCCTCGTATCCCGATCAATTTATGTCCTTCCTGTTTAAACAGCTCGGCCAGGAAATCGACAAGCAAGCCCAGTTCATCACGGACAAACCTAAAGGTGTTTTTCTCATCGGCATCGCGCTGAATATAACGTCCATGCCTGACTGCGAGGCGATCACGCAATTTAGGTTCCCTCAGCTTAATGACCTTTATCGTATCCATCGTACGGAGAATTGACTCGAATCTTTCTATATTACGGCTGTCTTTCGCCAACAAAAGTAAACCACGCCTGCCTTCATCGACCCCGTTAATGGTGATGATATTAATGGAAAGCATCCCCAGAAGGGATGAAATATCCCCTAATAAACCAGGACGGTTGACTTGGATTTCATATTCAAAATACCATTCTTTATTATCCACGATAACACTCCTTAAGCCTAAAAGCTTTTACCCTACTCAGGGGCAAAAAACTTATCCATCGTAAATTTCAAGGTCTGAACACTTTATATTAATTGTCTAGCTTCTATAATATAGCATTTCTTGATAAGTTAAAAGGAAAAACCCTAGAAAAATATTCATTTTTATATAAGAGGATAAATAATCATCCACTTAAATCCAAAAGGCCCTGTTATTTAATAACAGGGCCTTTGGAGGGATATTTTACTTCGTTCCATTGTTCTCGACTAACT
Organism: Peribacillus sp. NPDC101480; assembly: GCF_050277335.1. Taxonomy (NCBI): domain Bacteria; kingdom Bacillati; phylum Bacillota; class Bacilli; order Caryophanales; family Bacillaceae; genus Peribacillus; species Peribacillus sp. NPDC101480. Next base: position 549,443 of record NZ_JBNNSB010000004.1, on the reverse strand, counting down.
TGACCATGACACTTGCCATAGCGTGTTTTTCTTGATCGCTTGCAACTGACCAAAGATCAGCAAGCACTTTCTCTTGATCATTCTGGGGCTCAACCTGATTAGCCAGGTAATCACCGATTTCGAAAGCCAAGTTGTTAACAGCGCCTTCTGACAAGCCTTGTTGTTCACCTTGATGTAATCTGTCGCCTAAAAAGTTTTTCCATTGATCCCAATTGTCCAGTACAGACATGAATGGTCACCCTTTCCTTCAAAATAGTACATAGATATTTTGTGAAGGAACCGAGAAAATTATACATGCCTTTAAAAAAATCATGTGTACCATCCGCCATTTACGCCTAAAATTTGCCCGGTTATATAGGATGACTTGTCGGAAAGCAAATAGTATACGGCCTCCGCGACTTCTTTGGAATGCCCCATCCTGCCCATCGGGATATCTCCTTTGATGATTTCCAGATCTTCTGCACTGAAAGATTCGAGCATGGAAGTGGAAATCGCTCCGGGGGCAACGGCATTCACCCGGATTCCATTAAGTGAGACTTCTTTACTAAGCGCCTTGATAAAAGCATTTTGACTGCCCTTGACCATTGAATATAATACTTCACAGGATGCACCTGTCTGCCCCCAAATCGATGTGACCGCAACGATGGCAGCCTGTTCTTGGTACATAAGCTTTGGAAGCAGTTCCTTTGTTAATTGGAAAGGGCTCGTTACATGCAGCTGCACCATTTCATTAACGATTTTCTCATCCATGTCAGATATTAGCCCATAATAGCTATTGCCGCTATTGAGGACGATTGCATGGAGGGCAAAGATATTTTCCGCCAATTTCCTGTATCCATCCGGTGCAGCCAAATCCGCTTGAATCGGAATAAGTTCGACTTGATGGGGCTTCAGTTCTTCAATCAATTCAAGTATCGCTTCTTCATTGCTGTTATAATGTAAATAAAGTGAATAATTTTCCTCGGCGAGCTTTATAGCTATTTCCCGGCCGATGCCTCCACTGGCTCCAGTAATAAGGGCAAAACGTTTCCCCACATTCGAGCCCCCTTTATATTATTTAGGAAGTACCTGACAGACTGTCATCCGTTCATCGGATATTAAGTCCTTGGCGACCTCCCTGATATCTTCGATCGTTAGTTTTTCCAATACTGATACAACATCGAACAAGTTCATATCATTGAATGTATATCTGGTGAATTGATTCGCTATATATTCCGGCGAATTCAGAGAACGAAGGAAAGAACCGATTTTTTTCTTGATTGTCCTTTGCAGGCTTTCTTCATTCAGGCCGGTTCCGGCTTTTGATTTTTGCAGGATACCAAATAAAGACTCCGTCAACTCATCAGGTTTGGCACTATCCCCGCCAATTAACGCAAATCCAAAACCTTGTTCCTGTGTATAATCATATGAGAAGCTTTGATCGATCAACCCTTCCTCATATAGCTCCTCATGCAAAGGTGAACTTTTGCCGAACAGCATTTCCAGATAAATATTGGTTGCCAATTCCCTTTTCAAAAGCTGTGAACCGGATTGATGGACATTGGTCGCCTTGATTCCCAGCATAACTTTTGGTGTCTGGACATTCATTCTTAAGACTTCCTTGTCCTTGGCAACAAGTTCAGGCTCTTGGTCAAACTTACGTTCCACCTCAGGTTGTTCGTTGTACCCTTTATTATTTTGATTATCCCGGATCAGCTTCATGGTGCTTTCGACATCAACCGGTCCTACAACGAATAGGAGCATGTTGCTAGGATGATAAAACGTATTATAACATTCGTAAAGCATATCCTTCGTAATATCTGCAATGGATTCCACAGTACCGGCAATATCGATTTTCACGGGATGCTGATGATACATATTGGCTATCGTTCCGAAATATAATCGCCAGTCCGAATTATCATCATACATATTGATTTCCTGCCCAATGATTCCTTTTTCCTTCTCTACCGTCTTTTCCGAAAAATAAGGATCCTGGACAAAGTCGATTAAGGTAGTAAGATTCCTATCGAAGTCGGACGTACTGGAAAATAAATAAGCTGTACGAGTGAAAGAAGTAAAGGCATTTGCAGATGCTCCCTGCTTTGAAAATTGCTGAAAAACATCTCCATCTTCCTTTTCAAAAAGCTTATGTTCAAGAAAATGGGCAATTCCATCAGGTACTTTAGTGAATTCCGTTTCATTCAAAGGTTTGAAATGGTTGTCGATCGAACCATAATTCGTCGTGAAAGTGGCAAATGATTTATTGAAGCCACTTTTCGGAAGAATATACACTTCTAGGCCATTATCCATTTTTTCATGGAAAAGTTCTTCTTTCAATTGAGTGAATGCTATTTTTTCCATTACCCTTGCACCTCCTCTTCCGTTAGGAAATAAATCGTATCAAGCTGAATCTTTTGACCAACTGCAATGATTTCTTCCTTTGTCGTCCGCTCTGTGTTTGCAAACCACTCGTCGAGTGATATATCCTGCCCGGAAACCACATTATGATATAAAATTTCCACAAGCCCTCTCGAAACGTCAATGGTTTCAAGTAGTTGATTCTTAACGACCGCCTTTGTCTGTGCGAGCTCTTCTTCGGAAAAATTCCCTTGCTTCATTTCCTTCATTTGTGCATGAATGATATCCAATGCCTGCTTGTAGTTGGCATTTTCAATGCCGGCCATGACCATTAATAGACCTTTATGACTTTCGAGCCTCGAAGCTGCATAATAAGCAAGGCTGGCTTTCTCCCGGACATTGATGAAAAGTTTTGAATGTGAAAAGCCACCAAAAATCCCATTGAAAAGCTGAAGTGCATAATAATCCGGATCACCGTAGGCACCTTGGGTTCGATAACCGATATTCAATTTCCCTTGCTTCACATCCGAATTCTCAATGATTTCTTTTTCCTTCTCCACTACCTTGCCCGTCTTCCCGGGCAGTCTCACAGGCACTCGTTCTTGCAATGAAACATACTTGTCAGCCAGAGCCTGCACTTCCGATTCATCGATGTCACCGATTACATATAAATCGATTTCATCCTCCGCCAGCACTTTTTTGTAATAAGTGAAAAGGGACTCAGGAGTTATCGTTTCCAAGTCTTGTAGATTACCGCTCGCTTCTAAAGCATATGGTTCGTTTTTGCACATTTCCTCTACAAGGCGTATAGCTGAATATCGCATTTTGTCATCGGAAATGGATTGAATCCGCTGTTTTAAAGAACGGATTTCATTGGAAACCGTTTTAGAGTCAAAGGCCTCGCCATTCTTCTTCGGATTAAAGATCACCTCTGATAATAACCCAAAAGCCTTTTCAAGAAGCGGGGTTGAATCACTAAGGAATTTTTCATTGACGATATCGATAGTAAAACTTATGATTTGATATTCCCCTTTTTTAGCTACATCGACATAAAACCCTGCTCCATATAAATCATCAAGATAAGATCGAAGCTCGGGTGTTGTAGGATATTTACTTGTATTGCTTTGTAACACATATGGCAGCAATGCACGATATGTAACGTCCTCTTTTGTCAACGGGGCTTTCATCTTCAGCACGAGAGTATTCGTTTTATATTTATCCGTCCGGACCACATGAAGTTTGTAGCCGTTTTTTTCCGTAATTGTATCGGAAGCAATAGACATGAATAATCCTCCTCATTATATAAATCACCTTTATTAGCTTATTGTTTGTAGATTGGAACCCTTTTAAACATCTACTTAAAATATACATGTGAAAGGAAAAATCATGCAAGTTACAGCTACTTTTTTTGGTTTTTCACCAGCTCACCATCACTTACGGCTAAATCTCGAAGGAAAAAAACCGGCCAGCATAGTTTGCTGACCGGTTATAACCTTATCTTTTTCCTTTGATGTATGGCTGTCCGGATGCTTTAGGAGCATCTGCACGACCAATGAAACCAGTTAATGCAATGATAGTCAGAACATAAGGAGCGATCAATAGGTAAACCGAAGGAATATCCTTGAAGAAGGGAAGGCTCGAGCCAACGATACTTAAACTTTGAGCCAAACCAAAGAATAACGCTGCACCCATTGCCCCGATCGGGTGCCATTTACCAAAAATCATTGCGGCAATGGCCATGAAACCTTGACCATTAATTGTCGCATGATTGAATTCATTCGAAAAGATGGTAGCATATATCGCTCCGCCGATACCTCCAAAAGCACCTGATAATAAAACGGCGGCATATCGGATTTTCGTAACATTGACACCCATCGTATCAGCTGCCATCGGATGCTCACCCACTGCTCGGATCCTTAACCCGAATGGTGTTTTATAAAGTACATACCAGACGACAAAGGAAATAAGAATCGCTATATATACGATATAATATCCATTTGCGAAAAAGATGGGTCCTATAAATGGAATATCACTTAGTAAAGGAACATCAATCCTTGGGAATGTTTCCGTGATTCTATCAGTTTGACCTTTGTCAAAAATCAGTTTCACCAAAAACATGGTCAGACCTACTGCCAACAAGTTGATGGCTACCCCACTAACCGTTTGGTCCGCCCTGAAGGTAATGCATGCCACAGCGTGCAGAATGGAAAACAGCAAGCCGGCAATCATTGCCGCTAGCACAGCAAGCCAAGGAGTCCATTCCCCAAAAACATCAGCAAACATTAAGTTAAAAACGATCCCTGTAAAGGCACCGATGACCATCAACCCTTCTAAACCGATGTTTATGACACCTGCCCGTTCAGAAAACACTCCTCCGAGTGAAGTAAAAATAAGTGGTGCAGCTAGAGCAATCATAGATGGAATAATAATTTGTAATACTTGGTAAAAATCCACTTATTTCACCCCTTTCTTAAATCGAGCGGCAATCCAACGAATAAAATAACTGGATGCGACGAAGAAAATGATCAAAGCTATGACAATATCTACAATTTCACTAGGTATGCCGGTTTCTAGCGGCATATTTAACGCCCCTGCTTTCAGTCCCCCAAATAATAAGGCTGCCAGCACTACACCAATAGCCGTATTCGCTCCTAGTAAGGCTACTGCAATCCCATCAAAGCCCATACCTGTGAACCCGCCTTTGACTGCGGCATAACCGAAAGTTCCAAGGCCTTCCATCGCACCCGCAAGCCCTGCAAACGCACCTGAAATAACCATCGAAAGTATGATGTTCTTATTTACACTCATTCCTGCATATTCGGAAGCGTGCTGATTGAAACCTACCGCTTTCAGTTCAAAGCCGGTTTTTGTCCTTTCAAGAAGGAACCACATGATGATCACGCAAATAATCGCTACCACTATTCCCCAATGCATCCGGGAAAAATCCGTAATGCTTTCAAAAAAAGGAGACCGCAATGATGCTGTATCAGCAACTCTTTCTGTTTTATCCAGCTTGTCAGTCATTACATTCCGAATTAAATAATTCGTCACATATAATGCTGTATAATTCAACATGATCGAAACGATTACTTCATGTACACGGAACTTAGCTTTTAGATAACCAGGGATAAATGCCCACAGGGCACCAGCAGCTGCACCAGCTAATATGGCAAACGGCAAATGGATGATCCTTGGTAGGTCAAAAGCTATTCCGACCCAAACTGCCGCCAGCCAGCCTACAATTAATTGCCCCTCTACACCGATATTGAATAGGCCCGTACGGAAAGCAAAAGCCACTGCCAAACCAGCAAGGATATAAGGAATGATTGTCCTGACGGATTCCCCTACATAATAAGAATCCCCAATAATTCCATTTATCATGGAGCCATAGCCGGCAACAGGGTCATAGCCGCTTACTAACATGATTATGGCCCCAACGACTAAGCCGAGGATAACTGCTATTAACGGACTCGTTAATTTAGATAAATACTTAGACATTTTGTTTTCCCCCTGCTTCCGTCCGTTTACTGCCAGCCATAAGAAGGCCAAGCTCCTGTTCAGTCGTTTCTTTCGGATCGACTATTGCGACGATTTCCCCTTCATATATAACGGCAATTCTATCGCTCACATTCATGATTTCTTCCAATTCAAATGATATGAGGAGTACCGCTTTTCCTGCATCTCGCTGTTCTATCAGACGTTTATGGATAAACTCGATCGCCCCTACATCAAGGCCGCGTGTCGGCTGTGCGGCAATCAATAAATCCGGGTTCCTATCAACTTCCCGGCCGATGATCGCTTTTTGCTGATTCCCTCCAGAAAGCGCCCTTGCCGGGGTATATTCACTCGGAGTGCGAACATCGTAACTTTTGATCAGTGAACGGGCCTTTTCAAATATTTTCTTTGAGTTCAAGATACCAGCTTTTGAAAAAGGCTTTTGATAATAGGTTTGCAAGACAATATTTTCCCCAATGCTGTAATCGAGAACCAAACCATGCTTATGTCTGTCTTCTGGAATATGTCCGACACCTGCTTCAGTGATTTTACGCGGCTTCAAATTCCTGATTTCTTTTCCATTTAGCTTTATCGAACCTGCGGTTGTCTTCCTTAGGCCAGCCAATGCTTCAATTAGTTCGGATTGTCCATTTCCATCAACACCGGCGATACCGACAATTTCTCCTGCACGGACAGTTAAATCCAAGTTCCGAACAGCTGAAACGCCCCGGGAATCCTTGACTTCCAATTCCCGGACCTCGAGAACTACATCCGAAGGAATAGCTGCCGTTTTTTCCGTCTTGAACAGAACTTCCCTACCGACCATTAAGCTGGCCAATTCGTTAGGATTCGTTTCGTTGACATTCACTGTACCAATTCCTTGGCCTTTGCGTATTACCGTTACCCGGTCACAAACCTCCATGATTTCCTTAAGTTTGTGTGTAATTAAAATGATGGATTTCCCCTCTTTGATAAGGGCTTTCATAATATAAATCAATTCCTTGATTTCTTGAGGAGTCAATACAGCTGTCGGCTCATCAAAAATCAATATCTCCGCACCACGGTATAGCGTTTTAAGAATCTCGACACGCTGCTGCATCCCTATTGAAATATCGGCAATTTTCGCATAGGGGTCAACACGAAGCTGATATTGTTCCGATAGTTTCCTAACTTCCTCGCTAGCTTCTTTTAAATCGATTTTACCCGCTTTTGATGGTTCTTTTCCTAAAATGATATTTTCTGTTACTGTAAAGGGGTCTACGAGCATAAAATGCTGATGGACCATCCCAATCCCTAAATCATTGGCAATGTTAGGACTGGTAATCTTGACTGGCTTGCCGTTCACACGGATTTCTCCCTGTTCAGGCTGGTATAAGCCGAATAAAACATTCATCAATGTGGATTTCCCCGCGCCATTTTCACCTAATAATGCGTGAATCTCCCCTTTTTTAACCTGAAGGGTAACGTTATCATTTGCGACGATGCCGGGGAATTCCTTACGGATATTAAGCATCTCAATTACATATTCCACGTATTATCAACTCCTAAAATGAGTGTAAATATTCTTAAAATCATTTAATTGCATCTACTAGCTTATTGATTTTTTTAAAAAAACCAAATGAAAAACTACGATTCTATCATAGTTTTTCATTCGATATTTTTCAGTTGCAAAGACCAATTGGGAAAAGAAAGAATAGAGGGCAATTCGCCTCCCTATTCTTTCTGGCATTAGAGATTATAAATCAAGTTTTTTGAATTCTTCATCCGTTCCCGGAACTACGAATTCACCTGATTTAATTTTTTCTGTCCACTCTTCGACCGCTTTTAAAGATTCTTCTGTTACGTTATCTTTTGTATCGGAAATGCCTACACCATTTTCTTCGATACCGTACTCAATTACTTTTCCGCCTGGGAAGTTTCCTTCTTTCGCTTTCTCGGAAAGGTCTTTAACTGCCACGTCAACACGTTTTAGCATGGAAGTAAGTGTGATGTTGTCGTCAGTTCCAGGAACTGCCCCTAATTTAGCTTGGTCGCTATCTACACCGATAACATAGATTTCCCTCTTAGGATCTTTTTGCTTTTGCTCGACTGCTTCAGTGAATACACCTTTTCCAGTTCCGCCAGCAGCATGATAAATGATATCGATGCCTGAAGAATACATGGAGCCTGCTGTGGATTTACCGATATCAGCTTTATTGAAATCTCCGGCATATTTAACTTCAACTTTCGCATCCGGATTTACAGATAAAACCCCAGCCTTAAAGCCAACTTCGAATTTCTTGATTAATTCAGATTCAACTCCGCCGATAAAACCGACCTTGTTTGTTTTCGTTTGCAGACCGGCAATTACACCTACAAGGAATGAACCTTGCTGCTCTTTAAAATTGATGCTGGCTACATTCTTTTTATCTACAACTGTATCCACGATGGCAAAGTTTGAATCCGGACGTTGGTCGGCCACTTCACCAACAGCTTCGGCTAAAAGAAAACCGATACCATAGATTAGTTGGTAATCTTCACGTACAAGCGTATTCAGGTTTTTAGCGTAATCTGCATCAGATTTAGATTGCAGGTAGTTGTAGCCATCCTTACCTTTTTCCAGACCATTATCCTTACCGAATTCCTGAATGCCCTTCCAAGCGGATTGGTTGAACGACTCGTCATCCACGCCGCCAGTATCAGTTACCATTGCAACAGTGAAGTTATCTTTGTTTTTCCCATTTGAAGATTCTTTATCATCATTCTCTGAATTACCACATGCTCCCAGTAGCGTACCGGCTGCAAGAACAAGTGAAAGAGCTAGTCCTAATTTGCGCTTTTTCAATTTTTATCCCCCTAGTTTTACATAGTTTTTTGAGCAGGAATGTTCTGAAAAGTCATTCATGTTTGCGTTTTCACTTCTCGTTAATTTTTTTTGCATCCGCTTGATCGACTTTTTCGGAATCGAAACAAACGCTTGCATTCACCCGTATGCAGAGTCAAGACCTACACACGTTTACGAAGAACATGAAAGCTGAACATATTGGCTTTAAAGTAGTTTACAGAATACAGGATAGGCTGGTCCCAATCATCCAGATGCATCTGCTTTAGAACGAGTAGTGCGGCTTCTGGCGAGCATTTAAGGATAGGAGAAACTTTCTCATGATATCCAATAGGCTCAATCTCTGCTACGGCATGCGTAATTTTTCGATGCGCATCTCTTTCCAAAATATCTAAAAGAGACTCATCATTACGGTCAAAATTTTCTGATAGTATAGATTCAGGAATTTTGTCAATACAGTAGACAACTGGCTCCCCATTCGCAGTCCTTACTCGTTCGATGATGACGATGCGTTCATCTGTGGAACACGAAAACCTGCGTATATCCTCTTCTGTAGGTTCTTGGGCCGTCGAGCTTAAGAAAATCGTACCCGGTTTCATTCCTGCCTCTTCAATCATGTTCGTGACACTTTTTAATTGCTCGATACCTGAAGTGAACCGAGGTTTCGGATTGACGAAAGTCCCAACTCCATGGCGGCGAATGATGATGTTTTCTTCTTCTAAAATTCGCAGCGCTTCTCGAAGTGTCGCCCTACTAACTCCCAATTTTTTTGCAAGATCGAATTCTGAAGGGAATTTTTCATTTTCCTGATAGACTCCAGCTTCAATATCCTGCTTCAGGTAATCAATGACCTGCAAATATAAATGTCGACTATCTGATTTTATTGACATACAGTTTCCCCCAGCTAATTTCTTAAGACATCAGACCTCTGATGTTGAATCATTCCTACTAATCGAAAATAATATAACATTTTTTTTGACATAAATAAATAGTGTTTTACTATTTACTTTAAAAGAATTTAGGAGAAATTACCCTTCCCTGTGTCTTTTAATCTAGAAAAGGCCCCGGAATTTGTACGATTATTCTCCTAAATCAGATAAATTTTTTTTGAAAATGCAAAATGAATGCAGCTCTGTTCAAGATGCTGTTTTCCTGTATAATAGGATTTATCTTCTTTGAAGGGATGTACACAAGATGTTAAAGATTACAGAATACACGATCGAAAAATTGAATGATCCATTTGGTATTTTGTCCGGGGAACGTTACGAGTTGTTCTTGGATATTGAAGTGCCTGAAGAGGATGAGCTCTTTTCAGAAAATGGTTTATATATCCGGGTGCTTTTTGCAGCGGAAGAGCAAGTAGGAAAATTGATTAAATATGATATTTTTGAAAAAGGTAATGAGGGCGCACTCGAATTCGATTTAGAAGAAGATGAAGAAGCGATGATTACCGACTTCTGCCTTAAACATTTAGACGAGGCGATGAATAATTAAAAAACCGGGCTGCTGCCCGGTTTTTTAATTATGATGAATGCGCTTCATCCTGTTCATCTTTAGTGACCAATACATTTCGTGGTTTACTGCCTTCATATGGACCGACAATTCCCCTCGCTTCCATTTCATCAATCAATCTCGCTGCCCGCGTATAGCCAATCCGGAAACGGCGCTGCAGCATGGAAACCGATGCAGTCTGCATTTCTACGATCAAGGACACGGCATCCCCATATAAATCATCTTCGACTTCACCATTTGAAGTTTCTGCAATTTCATCGGGTATCATCTCTTCGTTGTATTGTGCTTTTTGCTGTGAAATGACATATGTGACAACTTCCTCGACTTCATTGTCGGATAAAAAGGCACCTTGGACGCGAACCGGTTTTGAAGCTCCTGCAGGCAGGAAGAGCATGTCACCCCGGCCTAACAGTTTTTCAGCTCCGCCCATGTCGAGGATCGTTCTCGAATCAGTCATTGATGAGACACTAAAAGCAATCCGAGATGGGATGTTCGCTTTAATGACCCCTGTAATTACATCTACGGATGGCCGCTGAGTGGCAATTATCAAGTGGATGCCCGCGGCACGTGCCATTTGCGCAAGCCGTGTGATGGCATCCTCTACATCATTTGAGGCGACCATCATTAAATCCGCCAGCTCATCGACAATGACTACGATATAAGGCAAGAGCGGTTGTTTGGCATCTTCTTCGATGTTATATCGGTTAATATAATCATTGTAGCCTTCAATATTACGCGTACCGGAATGAGAAAATAGCTCATAGCGCCTTTCCATTTCACTGACCACTTTTTGCAAAGCCTGTGCAGCTTTCTTTGGATTTGTCACTACAGGTGCGAGTAAGTGGGGAATTCCATTATAGACATTCAGCTCCACCATTTTTGGATCGATCATCATCATTTTCACTTCATGCGGTTTTGCCCGCATCAGGATGCTCGTGATAATCCCGTTGATACAAACGGATTTCCCGCTGCCAGTAGCACCAGCCACTAGTAAATGCGGCATTTTATTGAGCTCCGCCTTAACCGCTTCACCGGAAATGTTCCGACCTAGGCCTATTTGCAGTTTTGCGTCAGGCTTGTCAACTTCCTTGGCCTCTAAAACTTCCCTTAATGACACCATCGCCACTTCGGAGTTGGGCACTTCTATTCCGATAGCCGATTTTCCGGGAATCGGAGCTTCGATTCTAATATCCTTTGCGGCCAGTGCAAGGGCCAAGTCATCGGATAGGCTGACAATTTTACTTACCTTCACCCCTACGTCCGGATGAACTTCGTATTTGGTTACGGCTGGGCCTAAATGAACTTGAGTGACCCTCGCTTTCACTCCAAAGCTATGAAAGGTGCGCTCAAGCTTAGCCGCATTTTCATGGATCAATTGGTATTCTCCGCTTTGGTCCGTTTTTTTGGGCTGCAATAATAAAGAAAGAGGCGGTAAAAGATATTCTTTATTCTCCACTTCCGTAAAATTCATAGGCGGAACGGCATCATCCTGGTCCTCTTTATTATCAGCGGCAGGTTCCGTAACGACCGGAATTATTTCGTCTTCGTCGCTATAGGCTTTATCAGCAAAGCTGGAAATGATCCGCTCCGTCGCCATTTGCTGTGTATCCTCTTCTTGCAGAAGGGGCTGATCCGTTTCTTCAACCGGTTCTTTTTCCCGTTTCTTCTTTTTAACCGGATTCTTTTTCTTTTCTTTTTTGTCTTCATTCCACGTTCTCATATCATCAATGAATGCAGACCATTGCTTTTTGAAAAAGCCGCCAAGACCCATGAAAAACTTCCCGAGGGTTTCACCTAACGTTTTCCCGGTCAATAGGACGGCACCTACAATGATAAAAAGGAATGAAACAATTTTCGATCCAGCTTCGTCGAATAAAAAGTATGAGGCTGCAAATAATATCGCCCCAATCATACCGCCCCCAAGGTCCTTTGTGCTGGCCTTGCCGGTCACTTCCATCCAGAATAGCTCCCATGTATTCGAAATGACGCTGGGCTTCGTGAACGGTCCTCCATCTGCAAGCATGTTGAACAGCGTCACATGACTTAGTAAGAGCATGCTCGCAACAAGGAAATACATCCCGACGAATTGCCGTTTTAACAGGTAAGGGACCTCCCTCTTTATCATCAAATAGAACCCAGCTGCGATTGCTCCCAACAAAAAGAGGATATACCATTCCCCCATGAAGAAGCGGATTAAAAAGACCGTCCCATTCCCAACTGCTCCAAGCTTGGCAATGGCAATGATGGCCAAGCCTATTAAAGTGAGGCCGATCAATTCATATTTAAGCGTTAGTTTTAACTTCTCTGTACTATTCTTTTTTCTGCGTTTCTTCTTTGCCATAATATCACCTGATTCTTCATGAAACTATTCTAACTTTCCTATTCAACATCACTACATGATTTCCCTTCAGGAAACAAACGTTCGCTCACTGATTATACCAAATAAATTTGAGCCTGTCCTTGATATATGTACCATTTATTCTTAGCGGACAATTTGCCACATAATGAATAAAGCAGCCAAGCGGCTGCTGATTTTCATTCCAGTATATCATAATTTACCTCAGTTAGTCTTTTTTACTAAGGATTCATCTGTTCGAACACATTTATGACAGCTCCTGGCTGAATGTGTACATTCATATAATCTTCAGGATCCGTGCTCACAATTCGATCAATGCGAAATGTGCGGCCCCCGTCATGCTCAACCATAACATGTACACCATTATAGATCATTTCTATTAAATTTGCCGTCTTCTCATGATGATGAGGAAAAATTATTTCTTCAGGAACGATCGTATAAAGCGTCATTGCAGAAGCCCCTCCTCTTCCCCGGCAATTTTGGGCCTTCTTTCTTCCATGAAGCTATTCAGTTTTCTCATGGCCTGGCCTACTCCTCCTACATCATCGATCATTCCGATTTCAACTGCCTCGGCCCCAATGACATTCGTACCGATATCTCGAGTTAAATTTCCTTTAGCAAACATTAAATCCTTAAAACTTTCTTCCGTAACATTGGAGTGCCGCGTAACAAACTTGATGACTCTTTCCTGCATTTTATCCAAGTATTCAAAGGTTTGAGGCACGCCAATGACCAGACCTGTCAAACGAATGGGATGAATCGTCATCGTTGCTGTTTCAGCAATATAGCTATGGTCACACGAAACTGCAATCGGCACACCGATCGAGTGACCTCCCCCAAGCACAATCGAAACGGATGGCTTTGAAAGCGAAGCCAGCATTTCTGCGATGGCTAGTCCCGCTTCGACATCTCCTCCGACTGTATTTAAAATGACAAGCAGCCCCTCTATATTGGGATTTTGTTCAATTGCCACAATTTGCGGAATAACATGTTCATATTTGGTCGTTTTATTTTGAGGCGGCAGCTGCATATGTCCTTCAATTTGTCCAATGATCGTCAAACAATGGATTTTTGAGTCCTGAGATAGTTGTGGAACATTGGTAGCTCCCAGCTGCTGAATTTTCTCGATTAAAGTTGAATTCTTACCTTCCTGCTTGCCTTCATTTTCATTTGGTAATGGTGCATTATCCACTATGCCAACCCCTTTCTCTTATAGCCTATAGCTTTATTATGTCTCGAGACTCGGACTTCATTCTTCAAGATATTAGAGGTTTGAAACAGAAAAAGAACCCCTGACTGTTAAATCAGGGGTTCCTTACTTAATATTCCATGATGATCGGTAAAATCATTGGACGGCGTTTCGTTTTTTCATAGAAGAATTGGTTTAACGCATCACGCATTTCCTGCTTCAGCGTGGACCAATCAAATGGTTGGCGCGACCCATTTTTCTTTACGATTTCACTTACTATTTCAGTTGCTTCGCCGATCATTTTCTCTGATTCGCGAACATATACGAAGCCCCTTGAAATGATTTCAGGGCCAGCGGCAATGCTTTTATCCTGACGGTTCAACGTGACCACTACAATCAAAATGCCATCCTGGGATAACAAGCGCCGATCACGAAGAACGATATTACCCACATCTCCTACACCGCTGCCATCTATCAAGATATTTCCTGCAGAGACTTTGCCGGAAAGGCCCATTTTATTGCCCTTAAGTTCGATGACATCACCTTTTTCGGCAATGATGATGTTTTCACGCTTAATCCCCGCTGCAATCCCAACTTTTTGATGGGCATATAAATGGCGGTATTCCCCATGTACAGGGATGAGGAATTTAGGATTCATCAAATTGATCATCATTTTCAGTTCTTCCTGGCTGCCATGACCCGTTACGTGCACTTTATATTTATTAGCAGATACCACTTCCGCACCTACCCTGTATAGCAAATCGACGGTTTTGGATAAAATAAGTTCGCCGCCCTGTAAGGGTGATGCACTGATCAAAACTGTGTCTCCCTTTTTGATGGTCACCTGCTTATGGGTCTGTTTTGCCATTTTTTGAAGTGCCGCGATAGGCTCCCCCTGATGACCAGTCGATAACACGACGATTTCACGGTCGTCATACTGGCTAATTTCATTAATTGGGATTATCAGCTCTTCTTCGACCTTTAAGTAGCCAAGGTTCAAGGCTGTTTCATAAACGCGTTGCAGGCTTTTCCCTACGACTGCCACTTTTCTGCGACTTGCTGCCGCTGCATTGAAAACATGTTGAATCCGGTTGATATTCGAAGCGAAGCACGCAACGATGATCCTTCCGGAGGCAGCATGAAATACCTCTGTAATATCTTTGGCCACAACTGCTTCTGATGTCGTATAACCTGGCCTCTCGGCTCCGGTACTATCCGAAAGCAAGCATAAGACACCTTCTTCACCGATACCGGCCATTTTACCGATTTCCGGTTTATATAGATCTGTTGCTGCTTGATCGAATTTGAAATCCCCTGTATAAACGATTGCACCTTCACGAGTGTGGATCACGACTCCGACGGAATCAGGAATACTATGATTTGTCCGGAAAAAAGACACAGCTGCTTGAGGGAAACTTAAAAGAGAATCCGAATCGATTTCAGTGAATGTCGCCCGGCCGTTAAAGCCATCTTCCTTTAATTTCGTTTTGATTAAAGCAAGAGTAAGCTTTGTTCCATAAACAGGGACCGGCAAATATTTCAAGACATAAGCAAGCGCTCCCATATGGTCTTCATGACCATGGGAAATGAATATTCCCTGCACCCGTTCCTTATTATCCATCAAATACGAAATATCTGGGATAACCGCATCGATTCCGAGCATTTCGTCTTCTGGCAGCATTAACCCTGCATCAAGAAGATAGATGTCCTCGTTCACCTCAATGACGTACATATTTTTACCAAGTTCCCCTTGTCCTCCAAGAGAAATCACTTTTATTCCATTATTTTTATCTTTACCCAATCGAATATCCTCCTTAAAAAATCCCGTTCATAATTTCCCAATGAATTCATTATAACCGATGTTCAAAAAACATGACAACACTTACCATTTTCAGAGGGACTTTTCATTTAATCAAATAAAACATAAAACAACCTATTATGTAAGAGATTCCTTAGTACTTTTATCCAGTTTCGATTGATTATAAAAAAATTCAATTATTTTTTATCCGAAATCGGAAAGTATATCCCATTCATATACATCTTTATGTAAAAACAAGCCAATCTTCAACGATCAGCTTGTTCCGTGTCTTTTTATTTTTTTAATACCTTGGTTAATGCAAGGCGCTCCTTCTCAGTCAATGGCACGATTGGAAGTCTCACCGATCCAACGTCAATTCCATATAACTGAAGCGCTGTTTTGACAGGTGCAGGGCTTGGCGCTGCAAACAAACCTTTTATAAGCGGTAACAGTTCCTGATGCAGCCTGGCTGCCTCTTTCAAGTCCCCGCTGATGAAGGCCTCCACTATTTTCTGCAACTCATTACCTGCAATATGTGAAGCAACCGAAACTACACCTACACCACCAATAGCCAATACTGGGAGTGTTAAAGCGTCGTCCCCACTATATAATGCAAAATCTTCATCCGTGCCGGCTATGATTTGGGTCATAGCGTTTAAATCCCCGCTCGCTTCCTTAACGGCAACGATATTAGGAATTTTTGAAAGGCGGATGATCGTTTCCGGTTCAATGTTAACCGAAGCGCGCCCAGGGATATTATATACCATGACAGGGAGGGCCGTACTAGCTGCAATAGCCTTAAAATGCTGGTACAGACCTTCTTGATTAGATTTACTATAATACGGGGCAACCAGCATTATCGCATCGGCGCCATTTTGTTCCGCTTTTTTTGTCAACTCGATGGACGCATACGTATTGTTGCTTCCTGTACCCATGATGATGGGAACACGTTTTTCAACAACCTTTGAAACATGACGCAATAATGCAATTTTCTCCTCCGAAGATAAAGTTGGGGATTCCCCTGTCGTTCCCGAAAGCACAAGCGAATCGGTTCCATTCGCTAATAAGTAATTAACCAATGAAGTCGTCTTTTGAAAATCAACATTTCCCTTGCTATCGAAAGGGGTGACCATTGCGGTTGATACTCTACCAAATATCATTTCTAACACCTCTTTAATTTTTAAAACCTTTATTTATTAAAAAACCTGATTATTGGACTTCCCTTTCATGCAATTGAAACGCATAGTGCAGGGAATTAACAGCTTCTATTAAATCTTCCTCTTTTACGAGTACCCAAATTGTCGTATGGCTGTCCGCTGACTGGAGAATGGCAATTTCCTTTTCGGATAGTGCTGTGACAATCTTCGCTGCAACGCCTGGCACTCCATTGATGCCTGCACCGACTACTGAAACCTTGGCACAATTCCGTTCAATGACCGGTTCATGACCAAGCTCGGCCAAAATCGTGAGGGCAAGTTCAGTCATCTCCTCGGAAACGGTATAAACAACGCCACTTGGATATATATTTATAAAGTCCACTGAAATGGAGGCATTGGCCATTGCTTTGAAAACTTCTGCCTGCAGATTATATTGATCTTTTTTCGCACGGACCTTGATTTGAGTGATCTTTGGTACATGGGCAATCCCGGTCACGAGCCTTTCACGTATGTCACTGCCCTGACTTCCCTTGTTCATGCTAGTAACAAGTGTTCCCAAACCTTCGCTGTACGTTGACCTTATCCGAATCGGGACTTTCGCCTGCATCGCAATTTCAACAGCTCTCGGATGAATGACCTTCGCCCCTTGATATGCCATATTGCAAACTTCCGTATATGAAACGATTGATAATGGACGAGCTTGATCGGCAATACGTGGATCTGCCGTCATGATTCCTTCCACATCCGTAAATATATCGACACGTTCAGCTTGCAATGCCGCACCTAATGCTGCGGCTGAAGTATCACTTCCACCACGGCCTATGGTCGTGATGTCCCCGTTTTTAGCCGCTCCCTGGAAACCCGCTACAACGACGACATCCTTCACCTCAAGTTCTTTCATGAGACGGTCGCATTTCATTTCGATAATTTTCGCACTTGAATAGTCGGTATTCGTCAAGAATCCCGCTTGAGCTCCAGTATATGCGACCGCATCAATACCATGCTCCAAGAGCATGTTCGTAAATACGACAGATGATATCGTTTCCCCTACTGACATAAGTAAATCCTGTTCTCGTTTTGAAAGGCAGGCTTTCGCTCCATTTACCAGGGAAAGTAAGGTATCCGTTGCATAAGGATCGCCTTTTCTTCCCATTGCTGAAACCACAACCACCACTTTATAGCCTTCTTTAATCGCATTTTCAATATGCCCCTTGGCGAATGAACGGCTTTCCTCATCACGAACGGATGTCCCACCGTATTTCTGGACGATAATTTTCATAATATGCACCCCAAATATAAGCCAGCTTCCCAATCCGGGAAGCTGACAAAAACTCTCTATCCTATTGGAATTTAATTTTCTGTCGAGTTCATTAAGAATAAAATTTTTACTTAACGGTAACCAAACCTAATTTCAAAAGGCTCTCAGCAATTTGAACGGAATTCCAAGCTGCTCCTTTTAATAGATTATCGGAAACCACCCATAAATGGAAGCCTTTATCTTCATCCAAATCTTTGCGAATCCGACCGACGAATACATCATTCTTGCCGACGGATGAAGCAGGCGTAGGGTAAACTTGTTGTTCCGGTTCATCTTCTAACACTATTCCAGGTGCCGTTTTCATTAGCTCTTTGATCTGAGAAGCCGCTATGCCTTCTTTTTCAACTTCAATGTATACAGATTCCGAATGACCTGTTACAACAGGAAGCCTCACGCAAGTTGCAGCCACTGGAAGGTTTTGCATATGCATGATTTTCTTTGTTTCATTAATCATTTTCATCTCTTCGAATGTGTACCCGTTATCTTGGAATTTATCGATTTGGGGAATGACGTTAAAAGCGATTTGATAATGCTTTTCGTCCCCTTTTACCGGTAAAATTTTCGGATCTATTTCTTTTTCATCAAGCAAGTCGCGAGCTTGTTCCTTTAATTCATTTATCGCAGCTGCACCTGCACCCGAAACAGCCTGATAGGTAGAAACAACAATTTTTGATAAGCCGTATGTCTTGCGAATAGGTTCCAATGCCACAACCATTTGGATAGTTGAACAATTCGGATTTGCAATGATCCCATTATGCTGTTTCAAGTCTTCTTCATTTACTTCAGGAACGACTAACGGCACATTTTCATCCATGCGGAATGCGCTTGTATTATCCACTACTATCGCACCGCGTTTAACTGCTTCTGGAGCCAATTCCTTAGACACGCTTCCACCAGCACTGAATAAAGCGATATCGATGCCTTCAAAGCTTTCAGGTTTTGCTTCCTGCACTTCGATTTCTTCGCCCTTAAACGTAAGTTTGATTCCTGCGGAACGAGCCGATGATAAAAAGATGATTTTCTTAATCGGTAAGTCCCTTTGTTCGAGTGTTGAAATCATTTGTTGTCCTACTGCCCCAGTTGCTCCCACAACTGCAATACGCAATCCCTGTGTCTCAGTCATTTATACATACTCCTTTTCTATCTCTTAAATTAGTTATTTATTGGATTTACTGCTTCTTTTTCAGAATATCATTTATTTTAACACATTAACATTCCAAAGGGTCGCACTTCAACAAAATATTCTGGTAGTGGAGTGGTTTTTCATAACTTCAACCTACAAATTTATGCATATATGTCAGTCGTTAGAAAGCTGGTTTGAGCCAGTAATACTTGTTCAGACTAAATCATCCTTGAACCTTTCGACGATGACAGGTTGAATCTGTTCCCTTTCCAATGCCGCTATGATCGTATCCCTTATCATGCTCATCCTCGCAACCATGGAACTTGGTTTTCCTTTGGGATTATCCTGGCCATATGGAACGAAATAAATGTCTTTAGCTGCCATCAGCCTCATTAGATTGACACCATTTAACCCAAGTGCATCATTAGTTGATATCGCGACCACGACTGGACGGTGATTTCTCATCGTCGCTTTTGCAGCCATAAGTACTGGCGAATCGGTAAGTGCATTTGCCATTTTACTCATTGAGTTACCCGTTAAAGGAGCGATCACCATGCAATCAAGTGGCAATTTAGGTCCTAAAGGCTCTGCTTTGACGATTGTATCAACGACATGGTTTCCCGTCAATTTTTCTATTCTTTCGACCCAGTCCTCTCCCTTTCCAAAACGGGTTTCCGTGTTTTGGACAGTCGATGTTACGATTGGAATGACTTCCGCACCTTCGTTTACAAGTTTTTCTATTTCCGGAAACACTTCATCATATGTGCAATGTGATCCTGTTAATCCGAAACCAATACGTTTCCCTTTGAGACTCATATCATTTTCCCCTTCCTTTTCAAGAACTCGCCTTGAATCAATAGTCCCAGTGCATTCGCTAATATCTGACCAGCTGTTTTCGGGGCAACTATACCCGGTAGGCTCGGTGCCAACAGCGCCTTAATTCCCCTTTTTTCAGCGTAACGAAAATCCGTTCCCCCCGGTTTTGAAGCAAGGTCGATGATTAATGTATGAACGGGCATATTGGCTATAACTTTTGCGGTAATTATCGGAAAAGGAATCGTATTGATACATATATCAACATCTTTCATTTCTGCAGCGAGTTCATTTAAATGAAAAGGGGCTAATGCCATTTCACTGATCCTCGCAATATCTTCGCTTTTTCTTGCCCCCACCTTCACTTTTGCTCCAAGTGCATGGAATGACCGGGCTACACTCATTCCGACCCTTCCCAGACCGAGAACGGCTACATTCGATCCATGGATAGTAAAATCCGTATGTTGAATGGCCATCATGATTGTACCCTCAACAGTGGGAATCGAATTATAAATAGCCACATCATCACGTTCGAACAATAGAACGAGTTTGCGATCCACTTTCTTGAATATCTCATTAAGGTAGTCGTTACTGATTCCTGCATAAAAAATGCAATGAGCCGGGGTATTTTTTATCATTTCTTCAGTCAAAACAACCTCTTCACTGGAAAAGATCGTTTCTACTTTCCCATCTGAATCCGTGCCCCGGACAGGTAAAATAACTGAATCTAATTCCTTGAAGTTTATATCTTCCATTTTTTCCTTAACCGCTCCGGTAAAAGCATGGTCGAGCTGTTCAAAACCTACCAATAATAGCTTTGCATCCAGCTCCGTCAGTTTACGGACAACTTCAAGCTGACGCGCATCTCCACCAATTACAGCGATTTGCATGCCTGTGAGCATTAAAACCGTCACCTTCTTTATATAAAAGATCCTAAACATTCCTTGCCTCATGATATACAATTCCTTCAGGAAGCAATTCGGTTTTTGCTACATTCTCTAGTTACCCTGCCATCTTATGTTTTCACTTAAAAAACGGTGATAAGAAAAGAAAAAACGCCATAGCTATTGCCAGCTAAGGCGTTTTCGAGCTTGTATTCCGTGAAGTTCAAGGAGCCTGGCGCGAGCGTGATCATCCGTCCATATGCTCTCCGTCTTTAAGTGAAAGTCCTTCCTGAAAGTCAATGATGACCATATCCGCACCGATTTTTTTTATATGTTCCCAAGGAACTCTTATTTCACTGCCATTCCTTAAAAAGCCGAACCATTTGACAGATGGGATGATCAATGAGGTAATTTGTCCAGTTTCATCTATTTCCAAATCGGTCTGACCAAGGATCCCTAATCTTTCCGCCCTATTCACATCGACTATTTCCTTACCGCTCAATTCGCTCAACCTCAAATTTGGTTCCCCCTTTTTGGCCTTCTATTCAATCTATATCCGAAAAAGGTAAACTTAGAAGGCATTTATCCAAATATTGTCCATAACATTGGACCCTCCCGCATTCAAAGAAAAAAAGCCTGCCCCCCCATTAATTAAAGGAAGGTGCAGACTTGTCCGTCATTATTTATCCCAGTTTTCCAACGGGCTCACTAATGACAATGAATGTTCCGTAAAGATCTGGTTTGCCAATTCATTGACGGTATCCTCCGTCACCTCGTCAATCTTGATGATGATATCATCAAGGGAACGGTGCTCACCTAACATCAGCTCATTTTTTCCGTTCCGGCTCATGCGGCTATTCGTGCTTTCAAGGCTAAGCATCAAGCTGCCTTTAAGTTGCTCTTTACTATTCCGTAATTCCTTTTCCGTAATGCCATCCCTTTTTAGAGTATCCAGTGTTTCCTGAATGGTTTCATACAGGCTGTCAAGCTGATTTGTGCCTGTCCCCCCATATACCGTCACCATACCGCTATCTTGATAGCTGGAATGATAGGAATATACGGAATAGGCAAGGCCTCGTTGCTCCCTGACGTCCTGGAATAAGCGGCTGCTCATGCTTCCTCCAAGAATATTATTCAAAGTAATCAGGCTGTATGTTTTATCATTGCCAATTTCCAACCCTTTGTAGCCAAGGCATAAATGGGCTTGTTCCGTATCTTTTTTACGGGTGATCCTATTTTCATGGAAGGTAGGCTTGACCAATTCAAGACGATCTTCCCCTCCTTGATACGAGCCAAAGTAGCTTTCGACTTCCTTAATCATTTTTTCATCTACATTCCCAGCAATGGATACAACTACTTTATCTGGTGTATACATGTCATGGACGTATTTTTTTAATGTATCACTATTGAACGTTTCAAGCGTATTTTCCGTGCCAAGTATCGGATAGCCAAGGGGATGATTTTCATATACCGCCTTGCTTAAGAGGTCATGGACAATGTCATCTGGTGTGTCTTCGTACATTTTGATTTCTTCGTAGACGACATTTTTTTCTTTTTTCAATTCTTCACCATCAAATGTTGAGTTGAAGAACATATCAGCAAGGATTTCAAGCGCATAGCTTGCATGGTTATCCATTACTTTAGCATAATAGCATGTATACTCTTTTGAAGTGAATGCATTCACCTGTCCGCCAATACTATCGAATGACTCGGCAATTTCACGCGCATTTCTCGTAGCTGTCCCTTTGAAGAACATATGCTCCAAGAAATGTGATACCCCATTCAATTCCGGTGTTTCATTTCTTGAACCTGTTTTGATCCATACTCCAATTGCTGCAGAGCGTACAGTTGGAATATTTTCCAATACAATTCTAACTCCATTTTGACACGTGTATTTCTTAATCAACTAACATTCCTCCCAATCATTCTATGCTGCTATCGTAACCAATACTTTATGGATTCGATCGCTCTTCATCTACTGCTTCCGAAACGGTAACAACATCTAAGTTTTTCTTTTTCATTTCAATTATTAACGTTTCCAATGATTTTGCAGTAGATTCCGTCGGATGCATCAATATAAATGCTCCGGGGTGTACCTTAGAAAGCACTCTTTGTTGAAGGACTTCAGGGCTTGGCTTTTGCCAGTCGATCGTATCCACACTCCACATGACGGTCTCCATACCGAAAGAATCCGCGATTTTCACCGTTTCGTCCCGGTAGCTTCCACTTGGTGGTGCGAACCATTTCATTTTCAAACCCGTCACCGCTTCAATGACTTCGTTCGTTTTTCGAATTTCCTCACGTGTAGCTTGTGCGGAGATGTTTTTCATATCGGGATGTGAATAAGAATGATTTCCAATTTCATGTCCGCCACCCTTGATCATTTTGGCTAAATCTGGGTTTTTCTTGGTCCAATTGCCTTCCAGGAAAAAAGTGGCCTTGACATTATGCTTTTTTAACACGGCCAACATATCTTGTAAGTATTCATTCCCCCAGGCTACATTGATCAAAAATGAAACGACTGGCTTTTCGGGATGGGCCCGGTAGATCGGAGCCGGATCCAGATCCTCCATATGTATCTTCGCAGGAACCTGCTGAAACACCAGCTTATCCTTATCGAACACGCCCTCCTTCTTCATGGCTTTATACGAATCATCAATATTTACCTTCAGGCCGTTATATGCAGGAACGGTTTTCCAGACAGAATCTATTCGTGCATCCTGTGGTGCAATCTCATATTTTTTTGTTGATTCTTTTATTTGTAAAAGAAGCTCGTCTTCTTGCTTCATTGAAGCAACTGAATCATCGGTTAATTGGGTCAAATAAATTTGTGTATATGGATTTTGCACTAATAACCATGATATACCTGCAATGGCACTTATCGCAACTATCTGCTTCCATTTATTATTCATTTTTTACGCCCCCTTCATACCAAAATGTATGAAGAAAACGGACAAGGTAGAACTTGACATCCTTTTAACGCCATTCACACTATGGATATTCCCATACATTAAACAAAAAAAGCATGCAGATTCACAAGGAACCGCATGCCGGATTTCATTTTTCATTACGATTGAGACGGGTTGGCTGCCTCTTTTTGCTCTTTCAAGACCGCTTTACGGGAAAGGTTTACCCTTCCTTGCTTATCGATCTCAGTAACTTTGACCAATAATTCATCACCAAGTGAAACGACATCTTCCACTTTTCCGACTCTTTCTTCAGCCAGTTCAGAAATATGTACCAAACCGTCTTTACCGTTGAAGATTTCAACGAAGGCACCGAACTTTTCGATACGTTTAACTTTACCTAAGTATAGTTCGCCCACTACGACTTCACGTACGATATCCTCAATGATTTTCTTAGCTTTTTGAATCATTGGTTCATCAGTAGAAGATATGAATACCGTTCCATCTTGTTCGATGTCGATTTTCACGCCAGTTTCTTCAATGATTTTGTTGATATGTTTTCCGCTCGGTCCAATCACATCACGGATCTTATCCGGATTTATGGACATCGTAACGATTTTTGGAGCATATTTGGATAACTGCTCACGCGGTTGATTGATTGTTGACATCATTGATTCCAAAATATGCATCCGGCCATGTTTGGCTTGAAGTAAAGCTTCTTCAAGGATCTCTCTTGAAAGACCCTCAATCTTAATATCCATTTGCAGGGCAGTAACACCTTTTGAAGTACCTGCGACTTTAAAGTCCATGTCTCCCAGATGGTCTTCCATGCCTTGAATATCCGTTAAGATTGTATAGTGCTCACCTGATTTGACAAGACCCATGGCAATACCGGCAACTGGAGCCTTCAATGGAACGCCTGCATCCATCATTGCCAACGTGCTTGCACAAATACTTGCTTGTGATGTTGAACCGTTTGATTCAAGCACTTCAGAAACAAGTCTGATTGTATAAGGGAAGTCTTTATCGTTTGGAATAACAGGCTCCAATGCCCTTTCACCAAGTGCACCATGACCGATTTCACGGCGTCCTGCCCCACGGATAGGGCCAGTTTCACCGACACTGAAATGCGGGAAGTTATAGTGGTGCATAAAACGTTTTGACTCTTCGGTTCCAAGTCCGTCCAGAATCTGCACATCACCAAGCGCACCTAATGTACAGATGGATAGAGCTTGGGTTTGTCCGCGTGTGAACAATCCGGAACCATGTGTACGAGGCAGAATCGTAACTTCTGATGATAATGGTCTGATTTCGTCAGGATTACGGCCATCCGGACGCACTTTTTCTTCCGTGATTAAACGGCGGACTTCGGATTTGACCAATTTATTCAGGATTTCTTTGATTTGCTTTAATTTTTCTTCATCAGTTTCTTCCTCATAATGACCCAATACACGATCTTTTACATCTTTGATCGCGTCTTCACGAGCATGCTTTTCCTGAACTTGTACAGCTTTGTTCAAGTCTGCTTCACATAGGCCTTTCACTTCTGCTTCCAGTTCTGCATCCACTTGATATAAAGTGACCTGCATTTTTACCTTGCCGATTTCAGCAACGATTTTCTCTTGGAATGCAATGATCTTCTTGATTTCATCATGTCCAAACATGATTGCTTCAAGCATCGTTTCCTCTGGTACTTCATTTGCTCCGGCTTCAACCATGTTGATAGCATCTTTAGTGCCGGCAACCGTCAGATTGATGTCACTTTTAGCTAGTTGGTCGACAGTAGGGTTAATAATGAATTCATTATTGATCCTCCCCACTACAACTCCGGCAATTGGACCTTCAAACGGAATATCGGAAACTGAAAGTGCAAGTGAAGAACCTAGCATAGCTGCCATTTCCGTAGAACAATCCTGATCGACACTCATGACCATGCTGATGATCTGAACATCATTCCTGAAGCCATCGGCGAAAAGCGGACGGATTGGACGGTCAATCAAGCGGCTTGCAAGAATTGCCCTTTCACTCGGTCGTCCTTCACGTTTAATGAAGCCTCCCGGAATTTTACCGACTGCATATAGTCTTTCTTCGTAGTTGACTGTTAAAGGGAAAAAGTCGACATTTCTAGGTTCCTTTGAAGCCGTCGCTGTACTTAATACAGCAGTTTCTCCATAACGGACTAAAACTGCCCCGTTCGCTTGTTTGGCCAATTGCCCTATCTCTACCGTTACATTACGGCCGGCCCAGTCAAATGAATACGTATGTTTTTCCTGTCCCATTTATTAAACCCCTCTCTGAATCTTCACTTAGAGGCTTAGTTTACCTAAACCTGTATTGGATAAATCATTTATATGTGAAAAGTAACTGAACTCGAGTTAAAACCAAACTATTCCTATTATGCACGAAAAAAACAAGCATTAACAGTAAAATGAATAAAAATTTCATTCATTTGATTATGTATATCCCGATCATTTATAAATGGAAAAGGACCCGGCTCCTGCCGAGTCCCAAGGACGAAGGCCCAGCCTTAAGTAGAATACGTCCAAATCATTTGATTAACATCAAAAAAGCGGGAAATTTCCCGCCTTCCTGAAAAAATTATCTACGTAGACCTAATTTGTTAATTAGTGTACGGTAACGAGTAACGTCTTTGTTACGTAGGTAAGTTAAAAGATTACGACGTTTACCTACCATTTTTAGAAGACCGCGACGTGAATGGTGGTCTTTTTTGTGTGTGCGTAAGTGACCGTTCAAGTTGTTGATTTCTTCTGTTAATACTGCGATTTGAACTTCTGGAGACCCAGTGTCAGTATCGTGAGTTCTGAACTCAGCGATAAGTTCGTTTTTGCGTACTTGTGTAATTGCCATGTTATTATTCCTCCTAAAATTCTGTAAAATCACCTATTACCGAGCCAGCGTCGGAGTCTCGACTAGCCAAGCAATGGTTATTTTCATACATACAATAGAATACATGTTTTTCATTAAAATTGCAAGTCTTGTCTTTTATCCTTCAAGCTTTGCAAAATAGGCTATGGCATTTTGCTTATCCGTTTCGATCTGAGCGACCAATGCTTCAAGCCCGGAAAATTTCTGCTCACTCCGAAGTCTTATATGCCACTCAACCGAGACTTGATTGCCATAAATATCTCCCGAGAACTCCAAGGCATGAACCTCTACAGTCGGATATTTAGGTTTTTCTTCGTGGAATGTAGGTTTGTAACCGACATTGCACACCCCTTTATACCATTTACCGCTTATTTTGATCCTGACGGCATATACGCCGGCAGCAGGAAAAATATAATCATCACCCACATCAATATTAGCGGTGGGGAAACCCAATTTCCTGCCCCGCTTTTCACCGTGAACGACATGACCTTTCGTTAAATAGCGGCGGCCAGCCAAATGATAAAAGTCGGTAAAGCTGCCGTTACCGAGAGTTTCCCTGATTCTCGTCGAGCTAACCTTTTCATCTTCAATTGTCTGTTTTGCGACGACTGTCTGTGAAAATCTGCCCTGTGCATAAACAGGCAAATCTTCCATCGATCCTTGACCATAGCGACCGTAGGAATAATCAAAGCCTGCAACTACGTGACGGACATTCAGCCCGGCAATGTATTCGTCCACGAACCGCTGCGGCAGAACCGAAGCAAATTCCTTGCTGAAATGGACAATGAATAAATAATCTATCTCCATCGACTCTATGATATCCACCTTATCTTCAAGTGGAGTGATATAGCGGATATTTTCCGTTTTCCTACCCAGTACTGCAGAAGGATGCGGGTCAAATGTCATTACTGCTGACTTAAGATTCATTTCATCGGCTTTTTGCTTGGCGGTCTGAATAACAATCTGATGACCTTTATGTATACCATCAAAAAATCCAAGCGCCATTACAAGCTCGGGAAAATCATCCGAATTAAATTGATGAGGATGCTCTATTGCGATCACTTTCACCTTTCAATCTCCTCTTTCCGACGGTAAAACGGTCTATAATTCTTGTGCCAATACTTTTACAGGTTTAATTAATCCCTCTTTTGTCGGATGTATTTGATAAATGGCAATGGCCTTATCTGCTGGGTCGACCATAACAAAAGGCATCCCTTTATCAACAACAACATCCTTTGTTTGTTCCAATACCGCACCGTTAAGTACTTTCTTTGCTACTTTATCACTAATCTGAAATTTGGGCAAATGAAATAATCCCCGTTCCAAAGGCAGCAGAAATTTATCCGTTTGTCCACTTTCCATGAAGTCTTCCACTTCAGCAAATGTGAAACAATCCTCCTGCTTAAAACCTGCTGATTCAATACGTGTCAAGTCTGACATATGGGCAGGAAAACCCAATTCTTCCCCCATCATGACTGCAAGCGTCCGAATATACGTTCCTTTGCTGCATTTGACGCGAAACCGAAAAGAGATGGTTTCCCCTTTAAATTCAGAACGATCATCGAGAAGACTAATATCATAAATGGTGACCTCCCTTGTCGGCCTCTCCACTTCCACCCCTGCACGGGCATATTCATATAACTTCTTCCCGTTTACCTTTACTGCTGAATACATTGGCGGCGTCTGTTCAATCTTTCCAGTCAGTGATTCCAGCACTTCCAGAATCCGTTTACGCTGAATCACTTGATCAACCTTTTTCTCTTCCACTTTTTCACCGCTTGCGTCTTCAGTTGTCGTGGAAAAACCAAGGGTCACTTCCCCTTCATACGCTTTACCGGCTTCTGTCAAATATTCGGCTATTTTGGTTGCCCTGCCAATACAAATAGGTAAAACCCCTGTTACATCAGGATCTAAAGTACCTGTGTGCCCAACTTTTTTAGTCTTTAGGATCTTTCTTAATTTAAAAACACAATCATGGGATGTCAATCCCTTGGGTTTCCATAATGGAAGAATACCGTTCACGCTTTCACCTCATCATTTATAAAACACCCTAAATTACTATCATAAAGCAAAATGAATTCCAATTTCGATAGGTGTTTTTCGCTTTTTTACATATCCATTTTTCAAAAAAAAGAGACCGACTTC
Source organism: Peribacillus sp. NPDC101480 (assembly GCF_050277335.1). NCBI lineage: Bacteria > Bacillati > Bacillota > Bacilli > Caryophanales > Bacillaceae > Peribacillus > Peribacillus sp. NPDC101480. The sequence continues at coordinate 520,703 of NZ_JBNNSB010000004.1, read as the reverse complement.
AAGAAGTGCAAAGCACTTATTGAGTCGGCCTCCTTTTACTGCTTGCTTATTCCTCGTCTTTTTCAGCCGGTTTATTGATTTGGGAAATCAACGACTCGATACGATTACCATAATCGACCGATTCATCAAATTCAAAAAACAGCTCAGGGGTTTTGCGAAGGCGGATCCGCTGCCCAATTTCTGAACGCATGAATCCTTTCGCCTTAGCTAGACCTTGCAGGGTTTTCTCCCTTTGTTCCTGGTCACCCAAAACGGAAATATAAACTGTTGCCTGTTGTAAATCGCCTGTAACCGCGACATCCGTCACAGTAACAAATCCGATTCTTGGATCTTTAATTTTTCGGCCGATAATTTCACTCAGCTCTTTTTTCATTTGTTCGCCAACACGATTTGAACGAAGGCTCATAATATCACCTCGATAGCCTAAAGCCAGTCTATATCTGTTATTGTTCGCTCTAGTTCCGGAAAAGAATCTAGAAATTTAAGGGCATTTTGAAGTTCCCGTTCAGTAGCCTTCCGTGAGGATGTTACGGTAACGATAGTAATCGTTGTCCGCTGCCATAAATCCTGAAAATCGGTTTCTGCTACAGAAATATTGAACTTCTGCTTAAGCCGTGTCATGACACGCTGAAGCACGGCCCGTTTTTCTTTCAAAGAATGGGTGTCATGGATGATGCATTCACATTGGACAGAGCCAACGATCATTTACGTTCAATCTCTTCCATAACATACGCTTCAATTACATCGCCTTCTTTAAGGTCGTTGTAATTTTTAATCGTAATACCGCACTCATAGTTCGTTGCCACTTCTTTTACATCATCTTTAAAGCGTTTCAATGCATCAATTTCACCTTCGAAAATGACGACACCTTGACGAATTAAGCGAATTCCGCTGTCACGAGTGATTTTTCCTTCTGTAACGTAAGAACCGGCAATCGTACCCACCTTGGATACTTTGAAAGTCGTACGTACTTCAGCCTGACCGATAATTTTTTCTTCGAATTCAGGGTCAAGCATCCCTTTCATAGCTGACTCGATCTCTTCGATCGCTTTATAGATGATGCGGTGAAGGCGGACATCAACATTTTCTGATTCAGCTGCACGCTTCGCATTCACGTCAGGACGGACGTTGAATCCGATGACGATTGCATTCGAAGCTGTAGCAAGGATGATGTCAGACTCTGTGATAGCACCGACGCCAGTGTGTATGATTTTTACTTTAGCGCCTTCCACTTCTATTTTATTCAGGGAAGCGGCTACTGCTTCCGCAGAACCTTGAACATCAGCCTTTAAAATGATGTTCAATTCTTTAATTTCCCCTTCTTTCATTTGTTCGAACAATGTATCCAGGGTTACACGGGATTTTTCATTACGTTGTGAAGCAAGTTGCCTTTGTGCACGCACTTCCCCAACTTGACGGGCTGTTTTCTCATCTTCAAAGACGATGAAACGATCGCCGGCCTGTGGCACTTCGTTCAATCCTGTGATTTCAACCGGTGTTGATGGACCTGCATCCTTAACACGGCGTCCAAGATCGTTAACCATAGCACGGACACGTCCGAATGTATTACCGATAACAATCGGATCGCCGATTTTCAACGTTCCGTTTTGAACTAGCAAAGTGGCAACCGATCCGCGCCCTTTATCCAGACGTGCTTCGATGACAGTTCCATTTGCTTTACGAGATGGATTAGCTTTATACTCTTCCACTTCACTGACAAGAAGAATCATTTCAAGCAAGCTGTCGATGCCTTCACCGTTTTTAGCTGAAATTGGTACGAAGATCGTATCTCCTCCCCATGCTTCAGAAACTAAACCGTGCTCTGTCAATTCTTGCATGACACGGTCCGGATTGGCAGCTTCTTTATCCATCTTATTGACAGCGACGATGATTGGAACTTCTGCCGCTTTAGCATGGTTGATCGCTTCAATCGTTTGAGGCATAACGCCATCATCCGCAGCGACGACAAGGATGGTGATATCGGTAACTTGTGCACCGCGGGCACGCATTGTTGTAAACGCAGCATGGCCTGGTGTATCCAGGAATGTTATTTTCTTATCGTTAACTTTAACTTGATAAGCACCGATATGCTGAGTGATTCCGCCTGCTTCGCCTTCAGTCACTTTTGTATGGCGTATAGAATCAAGCAATGTCGTTTTACCATGGTCGACGTGACCCATGATCGTCACGACAGCCGGACGTTCAATCAAATCTTCAGAAGCGTCCTCAGTTACAAGTGATTCCAGGTCTGTTAGGTCGATACGAATCTCTTCTTCGGCCACTACACCGTATTCCGCACAAATCAATTCAATTGCATCTTTATCCAAAGTCTGGTTGATTGTTGCCATAACACCAAGCATAAAGAGTTTTTTAATGATTTCAGAAGGTTCACGGTGAAGTTTTTTTCCAAGTTCCATAACCGTCAAAGACTCATAAAACGTAATTTTCTCCGGAAGTTCCCTTTCTTTACGTTTTGTTACAGGTGCCTGAGGCGCTTGTTGTCTTTGTTTATTATTTTTATTCTTGTTATTGCGACCTTTGTTGAACTGACCTGTTGGTTTTTTCGTCCCTACAGGTTTAACTGGTGGTTTCTTCTTCAGTTTTTCTTTATTGACTGTGCTCTTTTCATCCGCCTCAGCTTCGTACTTCGCAACCGTAGCGTTAGCTTTTGGTTCTTGGCTTTTATCTTCGTTTTTAGGTTTGATTGAATCGTTTAATTTATTTACAGTTGAATCGTCTAATGCTGTCATATGGTTTGTTACCTCTATATTCATTTCTTTAAGTTTATTTATTACATCCTTGCTTGAAACGTTCTTTTGTTTTGCATATTCATATACACGCAATTTTGTCATACGTTCACCCCCGTAAAATTTAATCGAGCAGCGTTCGGAGTTTTTGTGCAAAACCTTCATCCAGAACTGCGACGGCAACTCTAGCATCCTTGCCTATCGCATGGCCGAGCAATGACCTGCTTTCGACTCTTTTTAAAGGAACCTGATAAAATGCGCACTTATCAGATATTTTTTTTTCAGTGTTTTTTGAAGCGTCCGCGGATAAAATAACAACTTTGGCATTACCGCTTCTAATCTCTTTAACCACTAATTCTTCACCCGAAATTAGCTTGCGTGCTCGATTGGCCAAACCTAATAGAGACATCCATTGTTGTTGTTGGGTCATGGTGTTAGTTTTTCTCCTTATTCACTAATTCAAGCAATTGTTCATAAAGGGAAGAATCGATTTGGGTACTAAGGTGATTAGCCAGCACATTTTTCTTTTTGGCCAGCTCGATAACATCCCGATCAAGAGTCAAATAAGCTCCCCTTCCAGATTTCTTTCCGGTAGGATCAAGGCTGACTTCCCCTTCTTTAGATCGAACGATGCGAATGAGTTCTTTCTTCGGCTTCATTTCGCCTGTAGCCACACATTTACGCATCGGGATTTTTTTTCGGCTATTCATCTTTTTTCACCTCGAATTACTCGTTATCCTCTTCGAAATCTGTTTCCTCTTCAGTAACATAACTATCTCTGCTCAAAAGGAATTCCTGTTCTTCCACAGGATAAATACCTGCTTCGCGGGCTTCCGTTTCACTCTTGATATCAATTTTCCAGCCTGTAAGCTTGGCAGCTAAACGGGCATTCTGTCCACGCTTACCAATTGCCAGGGAAAGTTGATAATCCGGAACGATTACAGTCGTCGCCTTTTCCTCTTCTTTAACAATAACTTCAAGTACTTTTGAAGGGCTTAAAGCATTCGCAACGAAAATGACCGGATTCTCCGACCATTTAACGATATCGATTTTTTCACCTTTCAATTCATTGACGATGGCCTGGACACGCTGTCCTTTTTGGCCTACACAAGAACCGACTGGATCTACTTCTTCGTTATCGGAATGCACGGAGATTTTTGAACGGTCGCCTGCTTCGCGGGCAACTGACTTAATTTCTACTGTTCCATCAAAAATTTCAGGCACTTCGATTTCGAATAAACGTTTTAAAAGGCCAGGATGTGAACGGGATACAAAAATTTGCGGGCCCTTGGAAGTCTTTTCAACTTTAGTGATGAAAACTTTAATGCGATCATGTGGCTTATACTGTTCATTCGGCATTTGCTCATTCACCGGGAGCAAAGCTTCGATTTTACCTAGGCTCACATAAATGAATCGGGAATCCTGGCGTTGAACGATACCAGTCATGATATCCTCTTCACGATCGATGAATTCGGCATAAATGATGCCCCGTTCCGCTTCACGCACCCTTTGAGTGACGACTTGTTTTGCTGTTTGTGCAGCAATACGGCCGAAATCCTTAGGTGTTACTTCCATTTCGACAATATCCTCTAACTGATAGTTGGGATCAATTGCTCTTGCTTCTTCAACAGAAATTTCCAGACGTGAATCGAACACTTCGTCAACAACGTCTTTTCTGGCAAATACACGCATAGTCCCTTTACCAAGATTCAAGTCGATACGAACATTTTGTGCTTGGTTAAAGTTACGGCGATATGCCGATATAAGGGCAGATTCAATCGCGTCGATCAAAACCTCCCTGGAAATTCCTTTTTCGTTTTCTAAAATATAGAGAGCATCCAATAACTCATTGCCCATGGTGATCCCCCTTACGGATATTTAAATTAATGATTTGCTTGACTTAAGCGAAGGTAATCGCCAATCTTGCTTTCGCTACCTTTTCGAATGGTATGACGATCGTTTTCTTTCTTGTCTTGATTCTGACTTCGAGTGTCACTTCTTCACCATCGAAACTGGTTAAGATTCCTTCGAATTCTTTTTCATCTAAAATGGGCTCGTATGTTTTTATGTAAACATTTTTACCGATAGCATTAAGGAAATCCTTCTCTTTTTTCAGAGGCCTTTCAGCTCCGGGTGATGAAACTTCGAGAAAATAATTTTGTGGAATCGGATCAACCTCATCAAGCTTTTCACTGAGTTTTTCACTCACATTTCCGCAATCATCAATATCTACGCCTGTTTCTTTATCAATGTACACTCGAAGGAACCAGCTTTTACCTTCCTTCACATACTCCACTTCGACTAATTCAAGCTGCAATTCTTCAAGAACTGGTAATGCTAATTCCTCTACGACTTCCGTTACCTTTTTACTCATTTGTTTCCTCCATACGTGCGTTGTATGCGCTTGGTTTCGGATTCAAAATTAAATGGTCAATACAACACGAAAGAGTGGGTTTCCCCACTCTTTCCATTGGTTCCTCTTAGTATTTCCAATAAAAATATACCATAATCAAGATATTTATGCAAATATCATGTCTGTTTCTTCCTTTTTGAAATCAGTTTCCCCTTTAAAATAATGATAACTGATTTTGTTCAGGCAATGATTCCAGACAGCCTTGTTTATCAAGGTATTCAAGGATGGTCTTCGAAACCTTCCCACGTTGCTGAAGATCTTCTTTGGAGAGGAATTCACCATTTTTCCGTGCATTGACAATATTGATCGCCGCATTCGTCCCAAGACCCGGTATCGAATTGAAAGGCGGTATCAAAGTATTTCCTTCAATTAAGAATTGATCTGCACTGGATTTGTACAAGTCAACTTTAGCGAAGGAATATCCGCGTTCACACATTTCCAAAGCAAGTTCGAGAACCGTCAATGTATTCTTTTCCTTGGTGGATGCATCCAATCCCTTTACCATGATTTCTTCCATTTTTGCTTTGATGGCCTGCGATCCCCGTGTCATGGCGTCGATTTCAAAATCATCGGCACGCACTGTGAAATAGGCTGCATAATACAATAAAGGCAGATGGACTTTAAAATAGGCAATCCGGACAGCCATCAAGACGTAAGCTGCAGCATGGGCTTTCGGGAACATGTATTTAATCTTCTTACATGAATCGATATACCATTCCGGTACCTCATTTTTCCTCATTTCCTCTTCGAATTCCTCAGAGAGCCCTTTCCCTTTACGAACAGATTCCATGATTTTAAACGCCAGGGAAGGATCAAGACCTTGATAAATCAAATAGACCATAATATCATCCCGGCAGCCTATAACCTCACTTAGTGTACATATCCGGTTGTGAATCAGTTCCTGTGCATTGCTCAGCCATACATCCGTACCGTGGGAAAGCCCCGAAATCTGAACAAGTTCGGAAAATGTCGTAGGTTTCGTATCTTCAAGCATTTGCCGGACAAAACGCGTACCAAATTCCGGGATGCCAAGCGTACCCGTTTTACACATGATCTGTTCCTCGGTAACTCCTAAAGATTCAGTGCTGCTGAATATTTTCATTACTTCCGGATCATCGGTAGGAACGGTCTTTGGATCGATGCCGCTTAAATCTTGAAGCATCCGGATTACAGTCGGATCATCGTGTCCAAGTATATCAAGTTTCAAAATATTATCGTGAATGGAATGGAAATCAAAGTGAGTAGTTTTCCACTCGGAATTCCTGTCATCCGCAGGGAACTGAATAGGTGTGAAATCATAGATATCCATATAATCCGGAACAACGATGATTCCGCCCGGATGCTGTCCTGTCGTCCGTTTCACACCAGTACAGCCGGCAACAAGGCGATCAGTCTCGGCTCCACGCATATGGATGTTATTATCGGAGGAATACCCCTTTACATATCCATAAGCCGTTTTTTCGGCGACCGTACCAATCGTCCCTGCACGATATACATATTCTTCACCGAATAAGACCTTCGTATAGTTATGGGCCTTCGGCTGATATTCACCGGAGAAGTTCAAGTCGATATCGGGAACCTTATCCCCTTTAAACCCAAGGAAAGTTTCAAACGGGATATCATGCCCGTCTTTTGTATAAGCAATGCCACAATCGGGACAGTCTTTATCGGGCAGGTCAAACCCGGAACCTACAGAACCGTCATTGAAGAATTCGGATTTCTTGCACTCCGGACATACATAATGCGGCGGAAGCGGATTTACCTCTGTAATTTCAGTCATGGTGGCAACGAAAGATGATCCAACCGATCCCCTTGAACCAACTAGATAACCATCATTCAATGATTTTTTAACAAGTTTGTGAGAAATTAAATAAATAACGGCAAAACCGTGGCCAATGATGCTTTTCAATTCTTTTTCAAGACGGGCTTCCACGATTTCAGGCAGGTTCTCTCCATAAATCTTCCTTGCCATGCCATAACTCATTTCACGCATTTCTTCATCTGCACCTTCAATTTTAGGTGTGTATAGCTCATCCTTGATTGGCTTGATTTCTTCAATCATATCAGCGATTTTATTCGTGTTGGTCACCACGACCTCTTTGGCTTTCTCGGAACCGAGGAAGGAGAATTCCCGCAGCATTTCATCTGTTGTCCGAAAATGTACGTCAGGCAGCTTATGACGATTCAGCGGATTGGCGCCGCCTTGTGAATTCACAAGGATTTTGCGGTAAATTTTATCATTCGGCTCCAAATAATGCACATTTCCCGTGGCTACGACTGGCTTATCCAATTTTTCACCAAGCTTGACGATATTGGAGATGATCGTTTCTAATGATTTATCATCCCGTACATATTCAAGCTCAATCAAATGCTGATACACTTCCTTCGGATGAATTTCAAGATAATCGTAGAATTCGGCGATATCGACGACTTCCTCAAAACCCTTCTGCATCATCCCTTCAAAAACTTCCCCTTTATCGCAACCCGATCCCACCAAGATTCCTTCACGATACTTTTTAAGTTGTGAGCGCGGTAACCGGGGCACACGATAGAAATAATCGATGTGTGATATTGAAATTAATTTGAATAGGTTTTTTAACCCAGCCTGTGTTTGCGCGATCAGTGTACAATGTGACGGCCGGGAACGCTGATAAGCATTTCCTTTACCCATATTGTCATTAAGTTGATCATGATGGGTAATCTCCTTTTCCATTGCATCCTTCAGCATCTTCAGCATAAGGTAACCAGTAGCTTCGGCGTCATAAATGGCCCTATGATGCTGGGTCAAATCAATATCGAACTTTTTACATAATGTATTTAACCGGTGATTTTTAAACTCTGGATATAGGAAACGGGCAAGTTCCAATGTATCAAGAACTGGATTGGAAGCTTTAGGATAACCCAAGTTTTTATAACCTATATTCAAAAAGCCCATATCGAAGGCTGCGTTGTGGGCAACCAGGATTGCATCGCCTGCCCAGTCCTTGAACTTTTCCAGTACTTCCGAGACTTCTGGAGCATTTTGTACAAGATCATCAGTTATTCCAGTCAATTCTATCGTCGTATTTGATAGTGGGTGATGCGGATTCGCAAATGACTCGAATCGATCAATGATGTCACCGCCACGAATTTTCACTGCAGCAAATTCAATGATCGTATCATAAACAGCTGACAGGCCTGTCGTCTCTACGTCAAACACAACATAGGTGGCATCTGCCAAAGCGATATGCGCCTCATTATAAACAATTGGTACACCATCATTTACAAGATTCACTTCTACGCCATAAAGGATTTTGATACCATTCTTTTTCCCGGCACTATAAGCTTCAGGAAATGATTGTGCTCCCGCATGATCTGTAATGGCCACAGCCTTATGTCCCCACTTTGCAGCCTGGGCAACAAGCGCAGAAGTAGGTGTCACTGCATCCATCGAGCTCATTGGGGTATGCATATGCAGTTCGACACGCTTTTCCCCTTCTGGAGCCTTATCCTGCCGTCCTTGTTTAGAAATTTCATTTATATCATTTGCGATCATTACAAGGTCACGTACGAATGTATCATTTTGAATGCTGCCTTGGGCACGTACCCACATCCCTTTTTTCACTCGGGCAAGTATGGCGGCATCTTCTTTATCACGCGAAAACATTTTGACCAATATCGAGCTCGTATAATCGGTGACTTTAAAGGTCAGCAGGCTTCGTCCGCTGCGTAACTCACGCACTTCTGCATCAAATACGAAGCCTTCGATGGCAATCCTGCGCTCTTCATCGATAATCTGTTCGATTCTGCGGAAATCCGCATCTTCTTTAATCGTATAGCCAATTTTAACCGGTCCTTCGTAGACGCCATCGTCGCCGCCTTTTTCCGATTCTTTCTTCTGCATTTCCACTAGGGCGGCAAGTCCCTTTTCCGCGTCTTCCTTTTGTTTCTCTTCTAAAAACTTCTGGTAATCAGGATTCGAAACCGTTTCCTTCACTTCCGCTTCAAGTGTCAACGGAGGAAAACCGAATGTTTGGTAGATATTCGAAATGATGCCGGAGTATTTGCGTTTTAACTGACCAGCCTCCGTATCATTTCGGGCGCTTACGATAAGCTTATATCCATTCACCGTTGGCACTTGTTCATTCAGAAGTGATAAAAGTGCTGGAGACATGCCTTCAAGCTCGCCAATGCAGTTTTTCCAATACTCTATCACCAATTGTTCCGTCACCTGCGGATTGGCCACATTCAAGTTGAATGTGACCTTTGCAATATGGGAAAACGTACTTGCTAGATGAGTAGCAAGTCTTGTATGAACACTGCAAGGAATTAATGCAGGTATATTAAAGGCAAAATGCCATGTTTTGGACTCCCTCTCGATCGAGAGTTTATCAATTTCGGCACCTATGAAATAATTCACAAAGGCATCCTCAGTCAAGTCCATTTGCTGGAGCAAGAGTTGAAATCTCTCTCTACCGCTATTTGGATTTTGATCCATTCCCTCTCTCCCCTATCTTCTATCTCTTTAGATATTATTCACTATCATTTTCGTTTTGATATCAGAGGCTATTATAACATATCATGAATGTTTCACTAGTATCCAAATCCATGAAAAGGAAAGGCATCATCCAATTGAATGATGCCTAATACCCCTATTTTTAAATTACCCCAGTATTTCGTGAAGCTTTTGAGTTAATTCAGCTCTTTCAATTTCAAGAACCTCACCCGTTTTACGGATTTTCACTTCGACGATTCCGTCGGATGCCTTTTTACCTACAGTCACCCTGACAGGAAGACCGATCAAGTCGGAGTCTGCGAATTTCACGCCCGCACGTTCTTGACGATCATCCATTAGAACTTCCATGCCTTGTGCCTTTAACTCATTATATAAATCTTCTCCCAGGGCAGCCTGAGACTCATCCTTCATATTGATTGGTATCAAATGGACTTGGTATGGCGCTAAATTCGCTGGCCAGACCAATCCTTTTTCATCGTTGAATTGTTCAGCAACAGCTGCAAGTGTACGGGAAACCCCAATACCATAACATCCCATGATCATTGGCTGCGACCGTCCATTTTCATCTAGGAATGTCGCATTCATAGCTTCGGAATATTTAGTTCCTAGTTTGAATACGTGGCCTACCTCAATCCCTTTGGCAAATTTAATTTTTCCGTTTCCGTCCGGTGATGGGTCACCCTCTTGGATGAAACGTAGATCTATATAATTGGCCACGTTAAAATCACGAGCGGGATTTACGTTCACATAATGGTGGTCTTCCTCATTTGCACCACAAACTCCATTAACCATGGCTTCGACGGCAAAATCCGCAATCACTTCAACCTCGGAAGTGACATTGATTGGTCCGAGAGATCCAATTGTACATCCTAAGACTTCCTTCGTCTCATTTGGATCGACCAAATCAACGATTGAAGCGTTATAGAAATTCTTCAGCTTAATATCATTGACCTCATGATCTCCTCGTACCAAAACAAGCACATACTTTTCATCCACTTTAAACAATAACGATTTTATTAGTTTCTCTGCATCGGTATTCAAGAATGATGCAACTTCTTCAATCGATTTTTGGCCAGGTGTATGAATTTTTTCAAGTGCAATTTGTTCTTCGGAGCTTTTTTCATAGTTTACACTCACAGGTGCCATTTCAATATTAGCTGCATAATCGGAAGTATCCGAATATGCGATGGTATCCTCCCCTATGTCAGACAGGACCATGAATTCATGTGTATCTTTACCACCCATCGCCCCAGAATCGGCAATGACGGCACGGAAGTTCAACCCACAACGGCTAAATATATTGGAATATGCCGCATATAAATTTTTATAAACAGCATCCAGGCTTTCTTGATTAGCATGGAAAGAATAAGCATCCTTCATGATGAACTCACGTCCACGCAGCAATCCGAAACGCGGTCTTTTTTCATCACGGAATTTGGTTTGGATTTGGTAAACCGTTAATGGAAGACGCTTGTAGGACTTCACCTCATCACGAACTAAGCTGGTTATCACTTCTTCATGTGTGGCACCAAGCGCAAATTCACGGTTGTTACGATCCTTAAGACGCATCAACTCTGGACCATAGGTATACCAGCGTCCAGATTCCTGCCAGAATTCGGCTTGTTGTAAAGCCGGCATCAACAATTCTACTGCACCAGCATTCTCCAGCTCTTCCCGAACGATCGCCTCAACCTTTTGAAGCACCTTTTTTCCAAGCGGCATAAAACTATAAACACCGCTGGAGTTTTGTCTCATAAATCCTGCACGTAATAGCAGCTGATGGCTTTTGATTTCAGCATCTGCAGGCACTTCCCTCAATGTAGGGATCAACGTCATACTTTGTTTCATATCTGCACCTCTTCAATATTTCCTATAAATTACTTGCAGCTACGGTAATTTTAATACCGCAACATTAATACGGTCATTTCATACAAAAAAGACTTTCCGCGTTATTCAGAAAAGCTAATTTAATATACTCATTCTCGATTATACTTACGATTTCCCTAGAAAACAAACAATTTCCCCAAAACGGTTAAAAAACTAGGAAATCCTTCAGATAAGAAAACGGCCAACAGATAATTCTGCTGGCCTGTTTTGCGTTATCCAAACATGTCTTACAGGAAGAAGCGCTGGATGTCATTCCAGGTAACGACAATCATCAATAACATCAACAAAGCAAAGCCGATGAAGTGGACCATTCCTTCTTTTTGACGATCGATCGGTTTCCCTCTCAAGAATTCGACGACAAAGAATAACAGTCTTCCTCCATCCAATGCCGGTAGCGGAAGCAGGTTCATGATTCCCAGGTTAATGCTGAGCAGCCCTGCCCATTTCATTAACGTGAATAAACCTTGTTTCGCCACTTCCTCAGTTGATTTATATATTCCTACAGGACCAGATAAACTGTCGATCGTAAACCCACCCGTTACGAGGTCACCAAGGATGATGAAGATTTGTTTTGTCCAAAAATACGTTTCTGTAAAACCATATTGTATAGCTTTAATCGGTGCTTTTTCAACTGGAGGGTAGACACCGATAATCCCGATTTTCTTCCCTTCCCTCTCCACTTCTTGCGGAACAACCGGAACTTCTAATGTTTTCCCGTCCCTATCAACGACGAACTCGATCTCTTGCCCAGGGTTCTTTTGAATGCTTTCCTGAACATCTCCCCAAGTGGAGACTTCCGTCCCTTCTATGGATTGAATGACATCCCCCGATTTTAAACCGGCATTTACTGCCGAGCCGTCCGGTGTCAATTCACCAAGTTTCGCTTCATCCACCACGACTCCTTGAAACAGGCCGATCAATACAAAAATGACAAAAGCCAAAACGAAATTCATTGCCGGTCCAGCCACAATCGTTAGAAAACGGTGCCCAAGCGACTTTGAGGCAAATTGCCGGTCAAAAGGAGCTATCTGGTTCTCTACACCATTTTCAACAATCACCGCTTCTTTATGAATGGCAAACGTTTTTAATGTTTCTTCCTCGCCCTCTTCATAACCAGTAAGGATCAGTTTATGATCAAGGTCGATCACTTCAACTTCCACAAGACGAATATCAGGATATTTATCTTTATTGTTCAAAATGATTTTTGTAACATTCTCTTCATTATCAAACATTAATCCCACTCGATAGCCGGGCTTCAATTCTATATTCTCTGCATCTTCACCAGCCATACGGACGTACCCGCCAAGAGGAAGCAATCGAATGGTATAAACGGTTTCCTTCTTTTTATATGTGAATACTTTTGGCCCGAAACCGATTGCGAACTCACGGCATAAAATTCCTGCTCGCTTAGCAAACACTAAGTGCCCAAGCTCATGGAAAAATACTAGAGCTCCAAAAATGATGATGAACGCTATAATCGTTTCTAAAGTCTGCATGTTCCGGTCACCTATCTTTCACTAAAGATTCTATATACTGCCTTGTCATATAATCGACTTCCTGAATCGTTTCTAAATCTGGAAGGGCTATGACGGAATGCTGATTCAGCGCTTTTTCAATCAATGTTTCAATATCAAGGAAGGTTACCTTTCCAGATAAGAATGCAGATACTGCGGCTTCATTGGCGGCATTCAGCACAGTAGTCATCGTTCCGCCCATTTTACCCGCTTTATAAGCGAATTGCAAACAAGGATATCTGGTGAAATCCATATCGCTAAAATGCAGTTTGCCTGCTTCAGCAAGGTTAAGCCGTTTGCGCCCTGCCAGCGGAATACGGTCTGGATAAGTAAGCGCATATTGTATAGGCACCCTCATATCCGGTGTCCCCAGTTGTGCTATCACGCTGGAGTCATGAAACTCAACCATGGAATGGATGATGCTCTCCTTATGTAGCAATACATCAATTTTATCGTAGGGGAGATCGAATAGCCAGTGGGCCTCAATTACTTCCAATCCTTTATTCATCATTGATGCCGAATCGATCGTGATTTTGGCTCCCATTGACCAGTTCGGATGGTTCAATGCCTCTTCCACCGTTACATCCTTCAATTCTTCCCTGGTTCGATCTCGAAAACTGCCTCCTGAAGCAGTAATGACAAGTCGTTCTATATTTTTTTCCTTTTCACCTTGCAATGCCTGAAAAATAGCGGAATGCTCACTGTCAACCGGCAGCAGTCTAACCCCCGCTTTTTTTGCTTCACTTATGACCAAATGACCTGCCGTCACCAAAGTCTCCTTGTTGGCGATCGCAATATCCTTTTTAGCCTTTATTGCTTGAAGTGTAGGATATAGACCCACGCTTCCGATTACAGCATTGACCAATATCGTCGCTTGACCATAAACGGCAACAGCAGTCAAACCCTCATCACCATACATGAACTCGATATCTTTGCGGCTGGAGAATTCACTTTTCAAAACATGATAATCTTCTTCCGTCTGGACTGAAACCAGTTTCGGTTCAAACTCTTTTATATAAGTCCTGACCAATTCTATATTCTTTCCAGCAGAAAGCGCCACGATCTTGAATTGATCTGGATGGGACCTTACTACATCCGCTGTTTGTTGACCAATCGATCCTGTCGCGCCCAAAAGGCTGATATTTTTCAAATTGTTCATCTCCTAATTCAGATAACACTTGCCTATATTTATATTATAAAACGTGCAATAAATGCAGAATCGGTAAAATGAATATCACGCTATCAAGCCTGTCCAAAATCCCACCATGTCCCGGGAGAAGCGTTCCTGAATCCTTGACGCCATAATGACGTTTATACGCCGATTGGACGAGATCGCCCAATTGGCCGAATACCCCAATGATTAATGAAATCAATAATAATTGTAATAACGTGTAATCCAGGCTGGAGAAGGCGTAAAATAGAACCCCCACTACCATCGCGGAAAATAACCCGCCGATAAACCCTTCCACCGTCTTGTTTGGACTTATTTCTGGCCATAGCTTTCTTTTACCAAGTGATTTACCTATGAAGTATGCCCCGGAATCGGTTGCCCAGATCGTAAATAGGGTAAGCAGGATATAGATCAGCCCCAACCCCAATGAGTCACGTGTTTCAAATAGGTAATAGAAGCCTATCCCCAAGTATAGGATTGAAATCACTAGAAAGCCTGCGTCATCAAAAGTAAAACGGTTTTTTGAAACGACTGTATAAAGCAATAGCAGCAAAACCCCGATTAAAAAGACTTGAACTTTATCGTAATTTATTTCTGCTAAAAAAGCAGTATGCTCATTAGGCAATAAAAGCACCCACAATAATATGTAGGAAAGAAATGCTTCAAAAGACAGTACACGTAACTTTTTCATTTTCATCAGTTCATACAAACCAATTGACCCTAACAGATATACCGTCAGTAAAAAGGGAGTGCCCCCTAAAATGACTAGTGGAATGAAGATAGCGGCAACTACGACCGCCGTAATAATTCGTTGTTTCATTATTCCATTTTCCTCGCCTTCTACATTAAACGCCACCGAATCTTCGTGAACGCTTTTGATACTCCTCAACTGCCTGTAATAAATGCTCTTCACTAAAATCCGGCCATAGCACCTCAGTAAACCACAGCTCAGTATAAGCCGACTGCCAAAGCATGAAATTACTTAAACGGATTTCACCGCTTGTACGGATCAGTAAATCAGGATCCGACAAATGTTTGGTCATCAGGTAACTGGATAGCATTTCCTCAGTTACATTTTCCTTTATTATACCATTCTTAGCATCTTCAATGATGCTATTCACTGCAGATACAATCTCCCCACGGCTTCCATAGTTCAGGGCAAAATTCAGAATCATCCCATCATTGTCTTTCGTGTCCTCCATGGCCCGTTTAACGGCACCTTGAGTATGTGACGGAATGAGTGACAAGTCCCCTATCGTTTCAACTCTTACATTTTCTGAAATGAGCTCTGGTAAAAATGTCCCCAGAAATTCCTGGGGAAGCTTCATCAAAAAGTCGACTTCACTTTTCGGACGTTTCCAATTTTCAGTGGAAAACGCATAGACTGTCAAAGTTTTGACCCCTAATTTATTGGCAACTTTCGTAATTCTACGAACGGTTTTCATTCCTTCATGATGCCCCGCCACACGTGGCAATGCACGCTTTTTGGCCCAACGGCCGTTTCCATCCATAATGATGGCGATATGCTGAGGAACATCAAACTGTTTAATATGCTGAATCCTATTTGTTACATCGGAAGAAGCATCTTTTTTAACGAAACGCTTCCAAAGTGAATACATATGTTAGTCCCCCATCAGGTTGTACTTATCTCTCTACAAAGGCAAAGTTTTCGTGCACTATGTATATCAAGCTTTCTGCCGCTTAAAAAGAATCTATATTATAATATCAAAAAAAAACTGGTTCTCATATTATTTATATGAAAATTATTTCTTCATTAGAAGCTAGAAAGGGAGAAATCATTACTTCTTTTTTTCTAAAACCGGTTATGATTACCATGAAAAATGCAAAAAAAGGACCACCTCCAACGTTTGCATGCAACATACTAACTCAAGGAGTAATCATTATCGGAGAAACCTTATTATAACAGTTTTCTCCTTTAAGCACACCTATATGTTAGAACCAAGACATGACCCAGTATGGATTCGGCCCTCTTTATTTAATCAATTCTTCAGTGGGAATTATACTTCCATAATTTCTTTTTCTTTATCTTTTGTAATTTCATCAATTTTCGTGATGTTGCCATCTGTCATCTTTTGGATGTCATCTGCATAGCCACGTAAATCATCTTCAGTGATTTCACCACTTTTTTCAAGCTTTTTCAAATCATCATTAGCATCGCGACGAACATTACGGACAGCTATTTTCGCTTCTTCCGCTTCTTTTTTAACGACTTTCACAAGCTCTTTTCTGCGCTCTTCCGTTAGAGCTGGGATGGCAATCCTGATGACCGAACCATCATTTGAAGGATTTAATCCCAAGTCTGATTTCAAAATCGCCTTTTCGATTTCACCCAAAACCGTTTTATCATATGGTTGAATGACTAATAGTCTAGCTTCCGGGACAGAAATTCCTGCCACCTGATTGACTGGTGTCGGCGATCCATAATAATCGATCGAGATTCTATCAAGCAATGAGGCATTTGCCCTTCCGGCACGGATGCTTGCTAATTCACGTGTGTATGCTCCAATGGCTTTTTCCATTTTCGTTTTCGCATTCGAAATAACTTGTTTCGGCATCTTTTATTTCCCCCTTACAATAGTACCAAGCGTTTCGCCTAATACGGCCCGTTTAATATTACCTTTTTCCATGATCGAGAAGACGATCAATGGAATATCATTGTCCATGCATAGTGAGGACGCAGTTGAATCCATTACTTCTAACCCTTCTTTAATCACATCAAGGTAGGAAAGTTTATCATACTTCACCGCATTTTTGTCCTTAACCGGATCTGCATTGTATACGCCATCCACATTATTCTTCGCCATCAAGATGACATCAGCTTCAATTTCAGCAGCACGCAGGGCGGCAGTGGTATCCGTTGAGAAGTATGGATTACCTGTACCAGCTGCAAAAATCACCACTCTCTTTTTCTCTAGATGCCTGATAGCACGGCGTCTAATGTATGGCTCAGCGACTTGCCTCATCTCAATGGAAGTTTGCACGCGCGTTTCAATTCCAAGCTGATCAAGGCTGTCTTGTAATGCCAATGAGTTCATGACTGTAGCCAGCATCCCCATATAATCGGCATTAGCACGATCCATGCCCATTTCACTGCCTATTTTCCCGCGCCAAATGTTTCCGCCGCCGACAACAACAGCCACTTCTACATCAAGCTCAGCCACTTCCTTGACTTGTTCAGCAATAGATTTAATTACTGCAGGGTTAATTCCAAATCCTTCTTCACCGGCTAATGCTTCGCCACTTAGTTTTAAAACGACACGTTTATATTTAGCGTTACTCATGAGAACCTCCAACTATGTAATCTTTTCATTCGTTCATCATGCTTTCTTGCAATACTACCAAAAATTCATGACATTTCAAAAAATAGGGAACACCAGAGTGTTCCCCATTATTAATTATCTGACAATTAGTCTTTTTTAACTTGGTTCATTACTTCTTCAGCAAAGTTTTCTTGACGTTTTTCAAGACCTTCCCCTACTTCATAACGAACGAATGATAGGATTTTTCCGCCTTTTGATTCAACGAATTGTCCCACTTTTTGATCTGGGTTCTTAACGAAAGCTTGTTCGTTTACGCAGATTTCTTCGTAGAATTTATTGATACGTCCTTCAACCATTTTTGCAACGATTTTTTCAGGTTTGCCTTCATTAAGCGCTTGTTGAGTAAGAACTTCGCGTTCGCGTTCTAATTCGCTAGCATCTACTTGGTCGCGAGAGATATATTTAGGGTTGATTGCAGCGATATGCATTGAAACGCCTTTAGCTGCCTCTTCGTCAGTTGTACCTTCAAGAACTGATAGCACGCTGATACGTCCACCCATGTGAAGGTATGCACCAAATGCGTCGTTATCTGTTTTAGAAACAACTTGGAAACGGCGTAGAGTTAATTTCTCCCCAATTTTAGCAACTGCAGCATTGATATGATCTGCTACTTTTACTCCATTTTCCATTGTTTGCTCAAGAGCAGCTTCAACGCTTTCAGGTTTGTTAGCAAGAAGGAATCCAGCCAATTCTTTAACAAGAGTTTGGAATCCTTCGTTTTTAGCAACGAAATCAGTTTCTGAATTCACTTCAAGGATTACCGCTTGGTTTCCTTCCACAACGATTGAAGTTAGACCTTCAGCAGCAATACGGTCGCCTTTATTAGCAGCTTTTGCAATTCCTTTTTCACGTAGGAAATCGATTGCCTTTTCCATATCGCCTTCTGTTTGTACAAGTGCCTTTTTACAGTCCATCATACCGGCACCAGTTTTTTCACGCAATTCTTTAACTAATTGTGCAGTGATTGCCATAATATATATCCTCCTCAAATTAAATGCAGTTTATTCAATCTTTACCCATTATTGCCAAAAAATACTTGTTATCATCAAACAAAATAACGAGTCTTGACAATACTTCTGAAAAAACATCCACTTACTCAGTCAATATGACGGAACATTTTCATCCCTGAAAAATCGCCCATACCTTTTTAAAAAGTCATTACGTACAGTGATTTTATGTATGCTTATTTAGTGCAAAAAAAAGGGATAAAAGGCATTATCCTCTTATCACCTTTTTTCTTACTGAATAAGCAACCTTTTTTACTTATTAAGCAGTAGTTGTTTCAGTTGCTGTTTCTTCGCCTTGTTTAGCTTCTAAGATAGCATCTGCCATTTTACCTGTTAATAATTTAACAGCACGGATTGCATCGTCATTCGCAGGAATAACTACATCGATTTCATCCGGATCACAGTTTGTATCAACGATACCAACAAGTGGAATGTGTAATTTGTGTGCTTCCGCAACAGCGATACGCTCTTTGCGAGGGTCGATAACGAAGATCGCATCTGGAAGAGTCTTCATATCTTTAATACCGCCTAAGAATTTCTCTAAGCGATCCCATTCTTTTTTAAGTTGGATAACTTCTTTTTTAGGAAGTACTTCGAAAGTTCCGTTTTCTTCCATTTTTTCGATATCTTTAAGACGAGTGATACGTTTTTGGATTGTTTCAAAGTTTGTTAAAGTTCCACCTAACCAACGTTGGTTTACATAGTACATACCAGAACGGATAGCTTCTTCTTTAACAGATTCTTGAGCTTGTTTTTTAGTTCCAACGAAAAGAACAGTACCACCGTTAGCAGCTAGTTCTTTCACGAAGTTATAAGCTTCTTCAACCTTTTTAACTGTTTTTTGAAGGTCGATGATGTAGATGCCGTTACGCTCAGTGAAGATATATTTCTTCATTTTTGGGTTCCAGCGACGTGTTTGGTGTCCGAAATGTACACCAGCTTCAAGCAATTGTTTCATAGAAATGACTGACATTTTAGTTCCTCCTAAATGGTTTTGTTTTTCCTCCGCACCGATCATTTTCATACAGAAACTGTCATAACAGCACCATCTGCAAGAATCACGGGGCGTGTGTATTAACACCATTTCATAATATATCATAATGGCACTGCACAATCAAGAGATAACTTTATCTATTCATGCGAAACTTTAGTAAAAGCTCTATCTCGGTTTGACCGCAACCTAACTTTTTTGCGATTTCCTCTACTGAATGTCCTTGATCCGCTAACATATCCACTTTTGCATTTAATGATCGTTCATTTAACGAAGCCTGCAGCATGTCCGAAAATTCCATGCCAGCCGGCTTCCCTTCTTTTTTTGGAGAAGCGACTGCCGATGAAAGCTCCAATTTGTCCTCGACTTTTACTGGTAAAGCATTGGTTTCATTTTTTCCAGGCATAATTTTATAGGCGTTGATTGCCTGCTTTTTAGCACCGGCACGGCTTCCCTCTTTATACTCTAGCAGCATGTTTTGTTCCTGTTTTTCTTCTTTATCTTCCTTTGTTTCTTTGATCGAGCCATGTACTTGACCTTTTTGACCATGCTCGTGATTCATTGCCACCGAATTGGTGAATGCCTTTACCAATGCCTCATTATCCTCTTTCATCTCCATTAAATAACCAGACAAAAGTTGTTCCATTTCTCCAATGATGGCTTTTTGGTCTTTTTCCAACTTACTTAAACGATTTTGCCGAAGATATAAAACGATGATGGCGAAAATGGTGAATATGTTTAATACAAACAACAGAAATATAAAAAATGCTGTCATGTTGCCTCCTAATTAACCGAAATAGTCTATCTGTTGCTTTGCTCTTATTGACTAAGTACAGTTCGTACATTCTGTGATTTCGAAGCATTTATTGATGCGGGTACCTTATCAATTCTTTCAAGCTTGCAGGGGGCTTCTTCGTTCAATTGGGATTTTATACTTCCCAAACTCCGTAGCCCTCTTCATTAAACTATCATGATTAATTTTTTTGATCTTGCATCGTGTTTCTTAATTTATATATCGCTTTTGAATGAATTTGGGATATCCGGGACGTAGATAGGCTCATCACTTGCCCGATTTCGGTCAATGTTAGTTCTTCTTTATAAAAAAGCTGTAAAACCAACTGTTCTTTTTCATTAAGAGTTTCTATGACTTTGGCTAATTCAACATACAATTCATCCCTTAACACATGTTCCTCGGGTAAATCCGCCTTTTCATCTTTAATATGAAAATTCGCGCTTTCTTTATCGTCTTCTTGGGGATTTTCATCCATTGATAGTACATTGGCAAAGAAGTTCTCATTTAATGCAGCATATACTTCATCTTCCGGAATATTCAATTCAGCGGCAATCTCGTTTGGCGAAAGGTTCCTCATGTATTGCTGCTCCAGCTTTTCTATTGCAGCTTCAATTTTCTTGGCTTTATCTCTTGCGCTCCGCGGAAGCCAATCCTCTTTTCTTAATCCATCTAAAATAGCACCACGTATTCTAAATGATGCATATGTGTCAAACTTCAGGTCACGCTTCGTGTCGAAACGTTCCAGGGCATCGAATAACCCCATCATTCCTAAACTCCTTATATCATCCCGGCTCACATTTTTAGGAAGACTTACTGAAATACGTTGAACATGATACGATACGAGAGGTATGTATTTCTTCACCAAAATGTCCCCGGCTAGCGGATCTCTGCGATCCACCCAATTCTTCCAACATAACTGCTCTTCTTCGATGGTCAGATGAGACATTGGACATCCTCCTAACATTGTTATACGATTTGTGATCGATACGGCCCCTAAAGCCATAAATGCAATAATAATTCGATTGCAAGTGTACCTGTCATATTTTTGGCTTTTCAAAAGCCAAATCCGATCCTATATGTTTTTAGTCCCTTTTGTAACGGTCCGTATATTTAGCAAACAATCACTTAAATTGAAATCAATCGTTCTTCCGCTATTCCCGCCAACATCTTCAGCGACGACTCTAATGCGCAAGTCAGATAACACCTTTCGGACAGCTTCCACATTCCGTGGTCCTATTCTCATTAAATCCCCTCCGGAGGCAAATTGGAACATTTGTGCTCCGCCAGCCAACTTCGCTTTTAGGAATGGCATTCTTGCGCCTTCTTTGACTAAGAGCTGCACCAATTCCTTTATCGCCGTATCTGCAAATTTGGCAACGTTGATCGGCCCCGATTTAGCTAATGAAGAGTCAGGCAGCATAATATGTGCCAAACCCGCAATCTCTTTTTTCTCATCATAAATCACAACACCAACACACGACCCCAGCCCGGCAGTGCGAATCGTATAGGGAGGTTTTATAATATTCATATCCGCTATTCCAACCTTAACAACCTGGACCTTTAACAATTCAGTCATTAGGTGGACACTCCTAAAGCGGAAAAAATGATATCAAAAAATTCGGGATCAGGTAATAAAAAGAAATGACCATTAATGGATTCAGCGAAAAGCTGGTCTTTTTCAAGCACAGTATCAATGACGATGGCTGCGTCACTTACTTTTGATAATTCCAATAATCCGTAACTGATCGTTGCCCCTACCATATCGATGCTCAAGGATGGAACGGATGGATAGATATTCAATCGGGTGAAATCAGAAAGAGAAGAGAGGTAGGATCCCGATAAGATATTCCCTAATTCCTGAAGGCAAGAAAGCGCCAATTCAGTATGGGGTGCGGATTCCATCAAAAAGGTCTCATCACCAGTCATCTTACGAATCAAGTATTGGGCTACAGGAAGCGAAAGGATAAAAAACATACTCCCTGAAGCATCACCTTCTATTCTAAGGAAAACGCTGGCAACGACTTGATCGGCCACGCCAGCCATTTCCATCATTTCATCAAAGGAAACGATTCTGACATTAGGAACATTCATATCAATTTTCCTATTAAGGATGGCAGAAAACGCAGTTGCTGCGTTCCCTGCACCTATATTGCCGATTTCCTTCAAAATATCGAGTTGAAAAGGGTTGATTTTCTCAATGAACGACATATGATTATCCTTCTCTTAACATATTTTCAGTCATTTCCAGACTTAGAGCCTTCTCCAAATTGATTAGGACGAGCAGTCGCTTGTCAATTTTAGCCACTCCGCTAATGTATTCTGAAGCCAAATGTCCCACAACTTCAGGCTGAGGTTCGATACTCTCCACTGGAATATCCAAAACATCATTGGCAGAGTCCACTATTAACCCAACTTCCATATCATCCAGAATGACGATGATAATCCTTGTTGATTCATTGTATTCCATCTCTTCGAAACCAAAACGCACCCGCAAATCAATAATTGGAGTGATTACACCCCTTAGATTTATGACTCCCTTAACAAACTTTACAGCCTTTGGAACTCTGGTAATATGCAGAATCTTTTCGATACCGCTGACTTTATCCACTGGTATTGCATATTCTTTATCTTTAATTTGAAATACGATTACTTTCATATCCTCCGACATCTATTCCCCTCCTTTTAATAAACTCCTGATTGTTGTGCAGTCTTAACGAAAACTTGAATCGAAACGGTTGAACCAACGTCCCATTCCCCTGTCCCGCTTATCTATCATTCAATGAATCAATGTGTTGCAATCTATAATTAAAGCAACTTGACCATCACCAAGGATCGTTGCCCCCGATATTGCAAAAGCGCTATTTAAATAATTACCTAGTGATTTCAGAACGATTTCCAGCTGCCCGATGAATGAATCAACGACTAATCCGGCTAATTTATCACCTTTTCTTACAATGACCACAGAGAGGGACTCTTCTTCTTCCAGACTGATTGGCACTTCAAATATATCTTTCAAGAACAGAAGCGGCAGGATCTTTCCCCTGAAGTCAATAACCTGTTGATTATGGGCATTCAAGATATCTGCTTTTTTTATGATCGCTGTTTCTATTATCGAAGAAAGAGGTATGGCATATTTTTCGTTTTGGATTGCAACCAGCATGACAGAGATAATGGACAATGTAAGCGGAAGCTGAATAAGGAAGATGGATCCATCATTCTCTTTGGAATCGATCGTGACAGATCCACCGAGAGACTCAATAGTATTTTTAACCACATCCAGTCCAACACCGCGCCCCGATACATCTGAAATGGTTTCCGCTGTTGAGAAACCAGAAGCGAATATCAATTCATAGATTTGCTTATCCGTTAGGGTGTCGGCAGCTTCCTTGGTTAATATCCCATTGGAGAGCGCCTTGTTCAAGACTCGATCTTTATTGATTCCTGCACCGTCATCCTCAATTTCAATGAAAACATGATTGCCGCCGTGGTAGGCTTTTAACAGGATTTTACCTTCTTCTTTCTTTCCTTTCGCCAAACGTTCTTCAGGTGTTTCAATTCCATGATCCATGGCGTTTCTTAATAAATGGACGAGAGGATCACCGATTTCATCAATGACTGTACGGTCAAGTTCCGTTTCTGCACCGTTGATTTCCAAATTGACTTTCTTGTTTAAATCCCTTGCTAATTGACGAACCATTTTAGGAAAACGATTGAATACAGTTTCAACGGGCACCATCCGCATATTCAAAACGATTGTTTGTAAATCACTTGTTATACGGGACATTCTTTCTACTGTTTCATGCAATTCTTGATTATTCAAATCACTGGAAATTTGGTCAAGTCTGCCTCTATCGATTACTAGTTCCTCGAATAGGTTCATTAATATATCAAGCCGCTCAATGTTCACCCGAATGGTCTTGCTTGATGCAGGCTTAACGAGTGCCTGTTTTTTCTTATCATCATTATCAGTTGGAAGCACGGCTTTAATTGTCGCTTGTTCCGGTACTTCAGCAACTTGATCCTCTATAGAATTGGCTGCATGCCTCAAGCCCTCAAGATCAAGGGCATTTACCACAACTTGATCCACTTCGGAAACCTTCATGATTTTTTCCTTTATCTCATCACTCGATTCTGTTGTTACCATCGTGACCGTAAATTGCTGATCGAATTGTTCTTCTTCCAAAAGTTCGACCGGTGGGTGTGACTTGATTACTTCACCTGACTTTTCAAGCACCTCGAAAACCATAAACACCCGGGCAGCTTTTAAAAGACAGTTCTCTCGCAACCCTATCGAGATTTCGAAGCTGTTGAAGCCTTGATCTTTGGACTGCTTAAGCACTGTCCATTCAAATTCATCGTACTCTCCCACAGTCATTTCCTCTTTACCAAAGACGGCAGAAGCTGCTGCAATCTCTGCAATGGTGGAAGAAACGGGCGACTCCCCTTTTTCAATCACTTCCAGCTGATGGACAACCTCTTCCACATTTCTTTTTCCATCTCCACCTTCTGCAATGGACATGACCATCGCTTCTAAATCATCAACCGCTAAAAATATCACATCAAATAATTCTGGAGAGAGGGCGATTTGACTATTTCGGATTGCATCCAACACATTCTCCATTTTATGGGTTAAATTGGTTAAATCCTCATACCCCATAGTCGCCGACATCCCTTTTAAGGTATGGGCGGAACGAAAGATTTCGTTTACGATCGAGAGGTCTTCCGGGTTCTTTTCGAGTACCAGCAACTGTTCGCTGCACGTTTGAAGATGTTCTTTACTTTCTTCTATAAAAACCTCTAAATACTGATTCATATCCATACAATCTCACACCTCCACGTGTTAACAATAGCTCATTATCGTTTTAGCTATTTTTTCTACATCCTCTATGCTATCTATTAACTTGGTATTGATTGCCGCCTTAGGCATACCAAAAACGATTGATGTCTCCTGTGATTCGGCTATCGCTTTTAAAGGACCCTCCTGTTTAAGCTTCATGAGTCCCATCGCCCCGTCCATTCCCATCCCGGTCATGATAACGGCTATTTTCGCAGAATCATTCATTTCACTTACCGATTCAAATAGCACATCAACCGACGGGCGATGTCCATTACGCAATTCGGATTGATCCAAAAGGATTGCCCAGCTCATTCCGACTTTCCTCACTTTCAAGTGAAAACCTCCCGGTGCGATATAGGCGACACCTTTTTGAATCAGTTCCC
This sequence comes from Peribacillus sp. NPDC101480, assembly GCF_050277335.1. Lineage (NCBI taxonomy): Bacteria > Bacillati > Bacillota > Bacilli > Caryophanales > Bacillaceae > Peribacillus > Peribacillus sp. NPDC101480. The sequence continues at coordinate 495,124 of NZ_JBNNSB010000004.1, read as the reverse complement.
CCTCTTCAGCTTCCTTCACTTTAATCTTGCACAATGAATCCAGGCGTGTTGCCAAGGATTTTGTGAAACCGGGGGGCATATGCTGGACAATGAGTATGGGAGCATCAACTTCTTCCGGGAGTCCTGCCAAGACGGTCTGCAGAGCTCTCGGGCCTCCTGTTGATGTACCAATGACTATTATTTTTTTGTACCCATAGGACCACTTTTTTTGATTTTTTTTAATTTTTGACGATTCTTTTGAATCTATTTTACTATATTTTTCCCAAACGGATGGGCTTCTTTCAATATTCATCGCATTTTTTTCTAGTTTGTGAACATTTGCCCTGCTGGCAGCCATAACTTTTTCATGGAGTTCTTTCTTGATTTTATGTAAATCCAATGAAATGGCACCAGAGGGTTTAGCCACAAAGTCAAAGGCTCCACTGTTCATGGCGGAAAATGTATTTTCCGTTCCCTTTTTCGTTGTGCTTGATAACATGACAACAGCAGTTGGACATTCATTCATGATCCGGCTTAATGCTTCCAATCCGTCCATAATCGGCATTTCCACATCCAAAGTCACGACATCGGGTTTTAAAGCCTTTATTTTGTCTATGGCATCTCTACCATTCCTCGCAGTCCCGATGACTTCCATCCTGCTATCTTCTGCAAAAAACTCTGAAATTAACTTTCTCATAAACGCAGAATCGTCCACTATCAGCACTTTTACTTTACTCATATAAGGAGACCTACTTTCCAAAAAAATATCTCTTCATATTTTGGAGGAAATGGCTTTTTTGCAAAGTCAATTCTTCCCCAAATGAATGATTTGCATATCTCGAAGCAATGTCCATAATGGCTTTGGATACATCGGCTTCAGAATCGAAAAGAAGAAAGGGCATTTGTTTGTTAACAGAATTGGGTACGGTTCTATCATCTGGCAAGTACCCAAGAGCTACAGTTTCCAATCCCAAAAATTCCACTAATGCATTTTGGAGCCGCTTAATCGTATCTCTGCCGTCCTTACTCGTGAAAACCCGATTGCAAACCAGGAACAATGATATCTCTTTATTTACTGAATGGATATATTTCATTGCGGAATATGCATCCATGATAGAAGTGGGTTCAGGTGTCGTTATAACGACTAATTCATCCACACATAACAGGAATTTCATGGAATCCTGAGTGATGCCAGCACCCATATCAAATAAGATATAATCGTAATTCGCCAACAATAAACCGAACTCCTCATTAAACCGGGTATATTTTTCCTCATCAAGTGAAAAGAGAGCCGTCAACCCCGTTCCACCTGTAATGATTGAAATGTTTCCCGGTCCTGCCATGATGATATCCTTCAAACTACAATCGTTTTCAAAAAAATCAATTATGCTGCAGGGAGATTGTTCCCCGATCAAAATATCAATATTCCCCATACCGATATCCATGTCGAACAACAGTACTTTTTTGCCTCTTTTGGATAAGGCAATCGAAAAATTCAAGGAAAAGTTTGATTTTCCCACTCCACCTTTCCCGCTTAAAACGGCAATCGTTTTGGCCATTGATCGATTTTGGCGGGCTTCCAATCTTCTTCGTAAATTCTCAGCTTGATCTTTCATATTTATTAGCCCCAATAGCCATTTTCAATAGCTGTGAAGATGTAGCTATTTCAATATCGTCTGGCACATTTTGTCCATCTGTTATATAGGCGGCTCCTAATTTATGAGTATGTATAAAATTGAATATTTGCCCGAAAGTGGAGGTTTCGTCCGCTTTTGTAAAAATGACCTGTTTAATAGGTATGGCAGCAAACTGTCGATAAATATCTTCCATATCCTTTTGTTTAGAGGTCAATGACAATACTAAATAGGTTTCCATCTCATCTGTAAAATGGATGATTTCATTAAGATCCTTGACATATTGCGGGTTACGGAAATTCCTTCCGGCCGTATCAATAAAAACAAAATCATAATGGGAGAAGCGTTCAGCAGCCCTTTTGAAGTCTTCCAAATTATAAGCGACTTCAATTGGAACGTTTAAAATCTTGGCATATGTCTTAAGTTGATCTATTGCAGCAATCCTGTACGTATCCGTCGTAATGAAGGCCACCTTTTTATCATGCTTTAACATGGTTTCCGCAGCTACTTTTGCTAAGGTCGTTGTCTTTCCCACACCTGTTGGGCCAACAATATTAATATATTTTTTTTGCAGCCCGGGTTTTCCGTTTCCAACTTCTTCTAAAATCCCGAGCATGGCTTCTTCCAACCAAACTTGAACCTCTTCATCAGTGGATTGCTGTTTAAAAACGAACCATTTTTCAAGCAATTCATCCATGATTTGGGATCGAAGTGATATATCCACTTCCTGCTCGGTTAGGTATTTGTGGATTTTCTCCAGCTTCCCCGGATATTTTTTATCAGTTGAATAGATTTGCAAACTCTTTATCATATCTTTCAAACCTTCGATTTCTTTTAATAAGTCAGCACTTTCCCCATTCCCTTCATTGGGTTCAGGGGCATGACTTGCCATTTCCAGCTTTGATGGCAACTTCTTCGATTTTTGCTTGGTTACGGCTTGGATAGGCTGGGACACAGGGTCTATGGCTGCAATGACTTCAATATTCCTCTTTTTGAATAATCCTAAAAAACCACCATTATATACAGCCTTCGAACTTAAGATTACTGCATCACTGCCTAGTTCCGTCCTTATTCGCTTCATTGCCTCGTTCATTGATGGCGCCAAATATTTCTTTACCTTCAATCGATATTCACCACCCCTACACTTTGTACTTCCACATTCGATTCTAGTTCATTGTATGAAAGAATCGGTACATTAGGAAAATAACGTTCAGTTAATTGCCGGGCATACATCCTTACTGCTGGAGAGCAGAGTAGGATCGGTTGGTGATCCATTAGGGTCAGCTCTTCCAATTTGGCTGCAACTGCCTCCAATATGGATTGCGATAGAGTTGGATCCAATGATAAAAAATTACCATGTTCAGTTTGCTGTACACCATCAGCGATGGTCTTTTCAACTTTCCCCGATAATGTTATGACTTTAATTCTATTTTCATCCGCAATAAAAGAATTTGTTATTTGTCTCGCTAAGTTCTGCCTTACATATTCGGTAAGCAAATCTGTGTCAGTCGATAACTTGCCATAATCAGCAAGCGTTTCGAAAATGATCGGTAAATTCCTTATCGAAACCTTTTCCTTCAATAATTTTGCCAATACCTTTTGTACATCTCCTATAGACAAGGGATTCGGAGTGACCTCCTCTACTAGTATAGGTGCCGATTCGTGAAGATGATCGATCAATTGTTTCGTTTCCTGCCTGCCCAATAATTCCTGCGCATTGGACTTTATGACTTCCGTCAAGTGGGTGGATACAACACTTGGCGGGTCCACAACTGTATAACCCAGCATCTCGGCATGTTCTTTCATATCATCCATAATCCACTTGGCCGGTAAACCGAAAGACGGTTCTATCGTATCGATTCCTTCTATTGAATCATCTTCCATCCCTGGACTCATGGCCAAGAAATGATTTAGGAGCAATTCCCCCTTTGCCATGACACTTCCCTTAATCTTCAGCCGATACTCATTAGGATTCAACTGAATATTATCACGTATTCTGACGACAGGGATCACGAGCCCCAACTCAATTGCAAGCTGCCGGCGGATCATGACGACCCGGTCCAGTAGGTCTCCCCCTTGATTGGCATCCGCAAGCGGAATCAATCCATATCCAAACTCAAATTCGATCGGGTCGACACTTAAAAGGTTAACGACGCTTTCTGGACTTTTCATTTCATCGGTTTCCAGCACTTCCTCCATTTCTTGTATTTCACTTTCGTCCTGCTTCGGTATCCTTGAAATTGTATACCCTCCAACGACTAATAAAGCAGCGATCGGAATGGTGAACAAGTCGGAAATGGGAGTGAATAACCCTAAAAGGAAAATGGTTGCTGCTGTTAGGTAAAGCATTTTGGGAAATTGAAATAACTGTTCAACAATATCCGCTCCGAGGTTTCCATTCGAGGCTGCCCGGGTTACGACAATTCCCGTAGCTGTAGAAATCAATAAAGCTGGTACCTGACTCACGATTCCGTCACCAACCGATAACATGGAAAAATGGACGGCTGCTTCTCCAAAGCTCATGTCCAATTGCATGACGCCAATGATCATACCGAAAATCAAGTTAATGATGACAATGATGATGCCCGCAATGGCGTCCCCTTTAACAAACTTACTAGCCCCATCCATGGATCCATAAAAGTCTGCTTCGTTACTAATTTTTTCCCTTCTGGCACGTGCTTCGTTTTCGGAGATCATCCCAGCATTTAAATCTGCATCGATGGCCATCTGTTTCCCTGGCATCGCATCCAGCGTAAACCTTGCCGCTACCTCCGAGACCCGTTCGGAACCTTTCGTGATGACGATGAAATTGATGATGACCAAAATGATGAATACAACTAATCCTACAAGCACGTTACCGCCGACTACAAACGACCCAAAGGTTTCTACAACTCCCCCAGCATCACCATAGGTCAAAATGGCACGAGTCGTCGAAACATTCAACCCCAGCCTGAACAATGTCAGTAAAAGGAGCAAGGAAGGAAAGATTGAAAATTCGAGAGGTTCTTTCATATTCATCGTAGTCAATAGAACCAGCAGCGCAAGAGAGATATTTAAAAGGAGTAAAATACTTAACAACCATGTTGGCAATGGAATGACCAACATGGCAACGATCATGATGACGCTCGAAATAACAACTAAATCTCTTGCTCGCATGTTTTTTCTCTCCTAACTAGCGGGTTACCCTATTACTTCTTTACAGTTTACCTTTGGTTTTATATACAAAGGCCAGTATTTCAGCGACCGCCTTAAAGAACTCTTCAGGTATCGCTTGGCCTAATTCAGCTTGATCATATAAAGACCTCGCCAAAGGCCGATTTTCCACCATGATCACATCATTTTCTTTGGCAATGAATTTAATTTTCTGGGCAACAAAATCAACGCCCTTTGCCACTACATACGGAGCCTCAGCTTTTTCTTCATCATATTTTAAAGCAATAGCAAAATGCGTCGGGTTAGTGATGACGACATCCGCATTGGGAATTTCCTGCATCATTCTTTGAGCGGCCATCTGCCTCTGCTTTTGCTTTATCTTGGATTTGATGAGCGGGTCCCCTTCGGAATTTTTATATTCATCCTTAATATCCTGTTTGGACATCCGGATGTTTTTTTCAAAGTCATATTTTTGATACAAATAGTCTAATAGAGCAATGAACAATAAAGCCACGGCAGCATAAAATCCTACTTTAATCGTAATATCCGCCAATGTTGCCATCGCTTCTTCCACAGAAATCTGTGATAAAATCATAATCTCGTCCATGCGCTGCCATAGTACATAAAAGGCAACAAAACCAACAAATGATATTTTAAGAATGGATTTCAATAACTCAACAATGGCCCTCATTGAAAAAATACGTTTGAATCCTTTAATGGGATCCAATTTATCAAGTTTGAACTGTATGGATTCAGTCGAAAACAGAAACCCGACTTGCATGACATTAGCCAATATCCCAGCGACTATCGCTGCTGCAAAAACGGGTCCTAGGATAAGGCCCATCTCCTTTAAAACCTCTATCATGATAATTTGCATATTCTCCTCACTGAATCCAGCCAAGGTAAAATGTTGCAGATATTCTTTCGTAAGACCGAGCAAATGATTATACATGTACGGTCCCATAAGCAATAACACAGAAAACACGGCAATTAAATTCACAGAGGTATTTACATCCTGACTCTTTGCCACCTGACCTTTTTTCTTCGAATCCTGACGTTTTTTGGGAGTCGCCTTTTCGGTCTTTTCACCAGCGAAAAACTGCAAATCCAGCTGAAACCTCACCATATCATGCGCCTCCAATCAACTGCATTAGGTTACGCATCGTCAAAAGCAAGAAATTGAAGAGTTGGGTGACAACCGTCATCATCATCCCCATTACCAGTATGATAACCGCTAAGCCGGCAATGATTTTCACTGGAATCCCAACAACGAATACATTTAATTGAGGAACTGTCCTGGCAAGTATCCCTAACGTGACATCCACTAAGAAAATACTTCCCACCACAGGTATGGACATTTGAAAAGCAATCATGAAAGCTTTGCTGAAAGCTTTGGCCAAGTATTCTATCAGCGCATGATCTCCGAATGGTACAAATAATTGGTCAATCGGGATGAACTGATAACTATAAAAAATTCCATCCAAAAGCAAATGATGGCCATTAGTACTCAATAGGAATAATAGAGCGATTGTATAAAGATATTGTCCCATCAACGGGCTTTGTGCCCCCGTTTGGGGATCGATGACATTCGCTATTGAAAAACCCATTTGAAAATCAATCAATCCGCCAGCCATTTGAACGGCCGATAAAATCATATACGCTGCAAACCCAATGAAAAGGCCAACAAGCGCTTCCTTCATGATCAATAAATAAAATGTGACATCCAATTCCAGAACCGGAGCATCAATGGTGTAGTACATGATCCAGGCAAGGAAGATTCCAAGCCCGACCCGATGTTGTACCGGTATAGAACGGTACGAAAAAATCGGCATGGCCACGAAAAACGTAGTGACCCTTACCACAATTAATAAAAAGGCGGGAAAGTGCGGAAATAATTCCTCCATGCCCTACCCTACAAATCGATTCAGATTACCGAATATTTCATTTGCATATGATAATAGGTGGCTCAACATCCATGGAGCCAATAAAATGAGTCCCAATAAGACTGCGACGATTTTCGGAACAAATGCCAAGGTTTGTTCCTGAATCTGTGTAGTTGCCTGAAAGATGCTTACTAATAGTCCTACAATAAGAGCGATTACCATCAATGGGCCAGCGATAATCAATACCATATAAATTCCTTTTTCTGCTATATCAATAACAAAATCTGCACTCATTTTTTCTCACCTGCTTAAAAACTCTGTAATAAAGACTTCACCACTAAATACCATCCGTCTACAAGAATGAAAAGGAGGATTTTAAATGGCAGGGAAATCATGACTGGCGGCAACATCATCATCCCCATCGACATCAGGACACTTGCAATCACCATATCAATAACCAAAAAGGGAATGAAAATCATGAAACCTATTTGAAAAGCTGTTTTGATTTCACTGATTGCAAAAGCAGGTACAAAGGCCGTCAAGGGAATGTCCTGTATCGTTTCAGGCTTATCCACCTTGGCATATTCCAAGAATAGCTCAAGGTCCTTCTGTCTTGTATGGGCACTCATGAATTCCTTAAATGGTATCGAGGCCTGTACATATGCTTCTTCTAAATCTATCTCTTCATTAAATAACGGGGTTAATGCCTTTTCATTCACTTCCTGAAAAGTCGGAGCCATTATGAAAAATGTCATGAAAAGTGCCAGGCCGATCAACACCTGATTCGGCGGCATCTGCTGTGTAGCTAGCGATGTTCTCACAAAGCTCAGGACAATGATGATTCTAGTAAAACAGGTCATCAGGATCAATATGCTTGGAGCCAGCGATAAGACAGTCATCAGTAGAACAAGTTTGACGGAAGTAGAGACATTAGTGGGATCACTGTTATTAAAAAACTCCATGAACTCATTCATTCATTGTCTCTTCCTTTCCTATCAAGCTCCTTTAACAGCTTTTTCCTGCTAGCAGACAATTGATCAAGTTGATTTTTGAACTCTGCAGAGAAACTGGAGGCTTCGGATCCGCTTTTCTTCAACCAATTATTTTTTAACTTCATTGCAAGTTCCCCTGGCTGGATCATTTGATCGATCTTATCGTTGTGATCTTTCAAAAGCTGTTCATATTCCTCTGGATCATCTATTTCTTTCAAGAGCTGAATATTTTCACCGACCCCGATCACCAATATTCTCCCGCCGACTTTAACAAGCTGGACAGAACGATTTGCGCCAAGGCTCGTACCGCCTAAATTCTCCACTGAATTTGCCTTTTGATATGATTTACTTTTTTTATTGATGAACTTTAATAGGATATATAGAAGGGCCACTACAAAAATAGTAGCAAATATCATCCTCAGAAACTCCCAAACGGTTATCCCCACTTTGTCAGGATTCGTTGTCTGTTTGGTAGATTTCGAGCCTTTTGATTCACCTTTATCCACCTTTAAATCATCTGGCTGTTCATAAACATCCTTCACTGTTTTTTCAAGATCTTCCGCATGGGCCTGTATCGCCCCAGAGAAGAATACTGCTATCATCAGTGAGACCTGAAGCCATTTTTTAATTAAAAACAATATGAAGACACCCTCTTAACTTAATGCTTTATTTATGGCTTCCAAAACACGGTCTGCCTGGAATGGCTTCACGATAAAGTCCTTTGCACCCGCCTGGATTGCATCAATGACCATTGCTTGCTGTCCCATCGCTGAACACATGATGACCTTAGCTTGAGGATTTACCTTTTTAATTTCCTTTAATGCTGTAATTCCATCCATTTCAGGCATGGTAATATCCATCGTTACAAGATCCGGATGAGTTTCTTTATATTTTTCCACCGCTTGGGCGCCATCTGCTGCTTCCCCGACTATTTCAAAGCCATTTTTTGAAAGGATATCCTTAATCATCATTCTCATAAATGCTGCATCGTCCACAATTAAAATTCTATTAGCCATAATTTTCGTCCCCCAAATTATCTTATTTTATTTAATCGGTCACTCTGACTCATGATATCCGTAACACGCACTCCAAAGTTTTCATCAATAACCACTACCTCGCCTTTTGCTATCAAGCGGCTGTTTACCAGGATATCCACTGGCTCTCCCGCTAATTTATCCAATTCGATGATCGATCCGGAGGACAGCTCCAAAATATCCTTGACGGAGCGTTTCGTTCTCCCAAGCTCCACAGTTACCTGCAAAGGGATATCCATCAGCATGCTGAGATTTTTCGTTTCAGACTCCTGAAGCTGATAAGGCTGAAAACTGGTGAAACTGGCAGGCTGAACATTTACCGGCTGTCCTGTTGGTACGGATGAAACACCAAAATGTTGTGGTACATTCGGTATTTGGTTCATAGGTTGGGTTTGGTGATCGCCTTGTCCATAAGTTTCATTTGCCGATCGATCAGACCGGCTGTCCTGTAATGGTGCCCGCTCCTGAGTTGGAATGTTTGTTACTGGTTCACTTAGTACTTTTTGCGTTTTCATCTCGTCAGGATCGCTTTCGCCCGTTCCATTTAATAATTCGGAAACTAACCCTTTAGCAAACTCTAACGGCAGCAATTGCATGATACTGGAATCAATTAAGCTGCCGACACGGAGACGGAATGAGATTTTTGCAAATAAATCCTCGTCCGGTATCGCATTTTCACCTTCACCATTTAAAAAGTTAAGTAAATCTATGCTAGGTGGAGAAATATCCACTTTTTTACTGAAAATGGTCGACATGGAAGTCGCAGCAGAACCCATCATTTGGTTCATGGCTTCCTGAACAGCACTCAATTGAATTTCCCCAAGCAGGTCAGAAGGATTCTCCCCATCTCCCCCAAGCATCAAATCCGCAATGATAGCAGCATCACTCTGCTTGATGACCAGCATATTTATACCTGAAAAACCTTCTGTATATTGCACTTGTATCGCTACATACGGATGCGGGAATTCTTCCGCGATCTGTCCCCTTTCAATCAATGTAACCGTCGGAGTGGTGATATCCACTTTCTGATTCAACAAAGTGGATAGGGCAGTGGCCGAACTTCCGAAGGAGATATTACCGATTTCACCGAGGGCGTCGAGTTCCATCATCGATAAATAATCGTCAATCGAGAGAGGGAACACCTCATCTTCTATATCACTTGTACCTTTTAAAAGGGCATCTATCTCGTCTTGCGAAAGCATTCCATCACTTACCATCCTCGTCTCCCCCTTTCAAAATATCAAGAATCTGGATAGCATGTTTTTTTCCTACTTTTCCTGGCTGCCCGCTGTATTTTGGAATCCCTCCAATGGTAATCGTCAAAGGTTCATCGATTGCCTTATTTAAATCGATGACATCGCCAACATCAAGCAGCAAAAAATCCTCGATGGTGATGTCCGTGGAACCAAGTTCGGAAATAATGGGAAGATCTGCGTTTCGGATACGCTTTTCCAAAATCATGATTTCCTCCGGGATTTTTTCCTTTTGGGAATTTTCCATCCAATAATGAGCGGATAACTTTGGTATGATCGGTTCCAATACGACGTGAGGAATGCAAACATTAATCATTCCACTCGTTTCGCCGATTTGTGTATTCAAGGAAATGACCACAACAGTATCGTTGGGTGAAACCAGTTGTAAAAATTGTGGATTCACCTCGAACTCTGTCATCACCGGCTCGATTTCAACAATCGTTCCCCAAGCCTCCTGTAAATTTTCAAAAGCTTTCTCGAATAAATTCGACATGATCTTCGTTTCTATTTCCGTTAAACTATCCACCTTATTCTCGCTTATGCCCCGCCCGCCCAAAACGCGATCCATCATGGAATAAGCGATATTCGGGTTGACCTCAAGAATGATCCGGCCATCCAAGGGCGGCACCTCAAAAACATTCATGATGGTCATTTTAGGAATCGATCGGATAAACTCTTCGTAAGGTATTTGATCTGCCGAAGCAACGGATATTTGGACATATGTTCTAAGCTGAGCAGAAAAGTATGTGGTCAGCAGCCTTGCAAAGTTCTCGTGTATCCTGGTCAAACTCCGGATTTGATCCTTAGAAAACCGAAGCGCCCTTTTAAAGTCGTATACTTTCACTCTTTTTTCTACTTCTTCTTTTTTTAAATCATCTGCATCCATTTCACCTGTGGAAATGGCCGATAACAAAGCATCAATTTCATTTTGCGATAATATTTCCCCGGACATTAACACTCACCTCCAAAGCTTCTCCTTCTTAATTTAATGAAGCAAGGATGTTCTTATTGCAGAATCGAGGAGGTTATATAAACCTTTTCAACTTTTCCTTCTTCCATTAATTCATTCATTCTAGTCTTTAACGCTTCTTGAAGCTTTTCCTTGCCTTTTTTACCGGTTAACTCTTCCGCTTTCATTTCTGATAGTTCGGTAATGATGATATTTTTCACTTGAAAATTTCTTTTTTCCAACTCTTCTTTTGCTTTTTTATTTTCTGTTTGGACCGTAAATGAGATTTTGATATAATCATTGCCGGCAAGATTCGTAGTAATTTCAGGAATCTCAACTGATGATTTGATAATTTCGTCAATGCTAGGTTTATCTTCGGCAGATGTGGGCTCAGATAACTTTGTCACAACTACGACCGCTATGACACCAACAAGCGTTATAGCCACGAGTATAATCAACATAATGGTCAATAGATTTTTTTTCATGAACTTTCCTCCACATCCTTACGAAAACCGAGAATATTAACAGTACGATAAAATTGTATAATACCTTCAACCAGTTCCTCTTCCTTCTCTAGCACAACGATTTTCTTACCATTTGTAAAGGTAATGGTCGTATCTGGCAATGACTCGACTGTGTCTATGTACAATGCATTGATATAAAAGCATTTTCCATTTAGCCTTGTGACTTTGATAATGATATTTAGGAGCTAGGGCAAAAAGCACCTGGCTCCTCCCTCCCTTAACCTATCGTTTTAAGTTAACCAATTCCTGTAGAATTTCATCCGACGTCGTGATGATCCTCGAATTTGACTGGAAACCACGTTGAGCAACGATCATTTCAGTAAACTCTTCGGATAAATCCACATTGGACATTTCCAAAGAACCTGATGCAATCACACCGCGCCCCTCACCTGCGATATTGATATTTGCAGTACCTGAATTTATTGATTCCTGAAAAGTATTGCCACCGGTTTTCGTCAAGCCAGATGCATTGGAAAACTTGGCGACGGCAAGTTGGCCTAAGGTAGTGATCAGACCGTTGGAATAAACGCCATTTATTTCCCCTGATGAACCAATATTAAAACTTTCCAGTTTACCTTCTTTATTACCATTCGGATTTACAAGAGCAGTGGTGGAACCTTTAACTTGAGTAAGATTCGAGAAATCAAAATCCAAATTAACTTTTTGTACGCTTTCATCGACTGCAGTATCCGAGTCATCCTCTTTGCCGCTTGAAATGTTTATGGTTTGACCAGCCTGGGTTTTATCAGCTGCCACTATCTGACCATTAGCGTCGAAATTTATCGTAGTGAACGGTTTTGGTTTAGTAGCTGATGTATCCCCCAAAGGACCAGGTTCTTCATCAAAAACCTCCCATTTATCATCACCGTTTTTTTGGAAAAAGATAGTTGCCGTTTGTTCTTTACCCTTGTCATCCACAACTTTCATTTGCTGGCTAAATACGGTACCATCAATTGCGTCAGCAGCTAGATTTCCACTTACTGATATTTTAGTGGTGGTAATGGCAGGTAAAATCGCATTGACGTTAACAGCAACATCGCCAATCGTTTTTGATCGTTTCCCGTTTTCATCAACCTTGTAAGCCTGCACTTTCAAACCATTCGCGTTGACAAGGGTACCATTATCATCCAGGTAAAAGTTTCCTGCGCGTGTATATGAAAGAGAATCGCCTTGCTTGACGACGAAATAGCCATCACCGGATATTCCTAAATCAAGATCGCGGCCGGTGGTTTGCAGGCTTGACTGTGTATGGATCGTATCAATTGTAGCAATCGTGGACCCCAATCCAATTTGTTTAGAATTGGTTCCTCCTTTATTGGCTGTTGCTGCACTTGCACCAGATACCGTTTGGTTCATTGCATCGCTGAATGTCACACGGCTTTTTTTGAAACCATATGTATTGACATTGGCGACGTTATTACCGATAACATCCAATTTTGTTTGTAAGTTTTTTAATCCGCTTATTCCCGAATACATTGAACGAAGCATGATAAAGCTCCCCTTTCATATATAGACTGCTTCCGTCATTCCACAGTCCAGGCTCCTCTTTCAGGTCCAGCCTATTTATCTAAAATTATGGTTCCGTTGATGTTCGTGAAAATTTGAACGTCGCTTCTTCCCTGTTAGACTTGTGATGACCATATTGTTTTTCGGGCTTACTATCAGTGCCGAATTCTTTGTAATGATAAGAAATTCGGTTACACCCATTTTTTTGGCCTCATTGGCTTTAAGAGCTATTTGTCCCAGGTTTATGACGCTAATTCTCCTTTGACTCATCCGAAATTGAGCATGTTTACTGATGGCCAATTTTTGATTTTGTGCAGACAGCAGCTTGAAAATGCTGTTGGAAGCCTTGCTGGAACATCCGCCTTTGCCTTAACGGCAATTTTCTTGTGGCATCAGCTGAGAGGAATTTGCTTGAAAACCAAGTTTATTCATATTCCCGCCCCTTAAGCTTCAGCGATTTTTATCAATTGCTCTGATGATAACTTGGTTTTGTTTTCATCATCCACTTCAATTTGCAGTTTGCCATTACTCATGGATACCGAGATTACTACAGCTGATGTCTCTCCATTTTTTTCATCCATCCAGGAAACGCGCTTGCCTATTAATTCACTTGCCGCCGTCAAGCTATTCGACGTGGAACTTGTTTGTTTCATTGCCGAGATATTTGCGGGTTCAAGCTTTGTGCCATCTTCTAAAAGAAAATAAACGCCATCACCCTTATATTGGATCGATTTAACCATGCCTGTTCCTTCTTCTATCGCAAGGTCATCATCGCCTTCATCCAGTTTATGCCAAGTGACTTCCTTTCCGACAAAAGAGTTATAGTTCATTAAACTATTTTGTTGATTGATCCCGATTATTTCTTCCATTTGGGCTCCCATATTCATCATCTGTTCCAGAGAAGAAAAAGTGGCCATTTGGGCGATGAATTCCGTATTGTCCATCGGGCTTGACGGATCTTGGTTTTGAAGCTGGGTAAGCAGCAATTTCAAGAAATCATCTTTTCCCAATGCATCCCCGGTTTTTCTGTTTTCAGTTTGAGATTTTGATAATAATAGTGACGTATCGATGGTCGTCATTTTTTCACCTACACTTCCAGATTTAACAAAGCATCGGCAAGGGATCCCGTAAATTCGCTTTCCGTCTCATCATTGCTTTCTTCCTTACTCTCCTGTTGTTCATTATGTTCATCCGCATCTTTCTGGCTGAATTTCTCAGAAAAAGCATTGAAGGTCTGTGATATTTCAATTCTTTCAATTTGAATGTTTTGTCCGCTAAACGCTTGTTTTAAACCATGAATCTGATTCTCCAGCATATCTTTGGCCTGTGCAGTAGTAGCTAGAATCTTGGCTGAAAGCATACCATCCTTTTGAATCAGCTCGATTCTTAGGGACCCTAAATGTTCAGGATTCAATCTGATCAACAGTTTATTTACACCGTTAATTACGCTAAAGTTCGCCTTACTTAGAATATTTTCAAATTGCTTAACGAACTCTCCTTGACTGGCAGTTTGCTCAACTTTGGGAGCTGCCAAGACGAATTGCTCCAGCTTTGTCATGAAAAAAGGCATACCAGACCCTTGATGTTTACCGCTATCCAGGCTTTGCAAAGTCACACTGCTAGCGACTGCTCCGTCTTTATTTACCTTGTCAATCCCAGATGAATGAGGGAATGCGCTTTTAAATGTTTCTATTGCTTTAGTTTGCCCTGTCTCCAAAGTGTTGGATTGGTCAGGTTCTGTTTTTGATTTTGGTTGAATGGACAGCCATTTCTCCAGCTTCCCCGTTATCCCTTCAAGCAGGTGTTTCATTTGTTTCTGCATGGCCGCTTCATCTTGTGTCATGTGCTTATTCTCCGAGAGAAGATCTTGAACTTTCACCAATTTCAAGAGATTCACCACACCAGATAATGGTAGGTCATGCCATTCTTCTTCGCTCAATAAAGTAATTTTTTTCAGGGTGGTATACAGTTCCATCACATTGGCTGATAACAAACTTTGTGGCTTCAGGCTGAAGTCATCACCTTCTTGTTCTAAATCCAGTTCCTCGATGCTCGCAAAGAAATCATCCAGCGCACCCTCATCATTTCCAACTATATTTTTTAGGGCCTGTAAAATAAGGTTGCTGTCTTGTTTGTTTACTGAAGGGTCAACGGCTGGACTCTCTTCCCCTGTATCACTTAACCTTTCAAGCTTCAAAAAACCAAGCAAATTGTTTATTTCAGACATTCGTCCTTCAGGGTTGCCGCCTATATCCGATGGAATGGGAGGTTCTGCCCCTATCGCTGATTGAAGGACTGATCCAAACCCTGAATTAGTTTGCTGATTTGGCTTAATTGGTACCTTTAGACTTAATGATGCCAAGGGAAGTAAAGAATTAATGGCAGAATTCATATATTCACCTCCTAACTCTTTCCACTTAAGGACTTTGTTCCGTTAGTTTCTTCGTTAACCTTGCAGCATCAGCCGTTGTCATTTGCTCCAAAACCTTAGCTAAAGTGGCTGCTTTCATACTTGAGAGAATCTCCAATGCATCTTCATCATTCATTTCGGTAATGATAGGTGCAGCCTTCTTCGGAGCCATGGTTTCATAAGTACGAATTATATCCTTGAACGCTTGTTTACTATTATTCTGACTATCTTTAAGTTGATTCATTTCTGTTTGAAGCTGCTGTTTTTCTGCTTCTGCCTTTTCAATGGCCTTGTCGCGTGTATCGATGATGCTCTCAAGCTTGTCTATCTCTTTTTCCTTGTTTTCAATCTCGGTTTCTAATTTTTCGAGCTTCATGGAAACTTTCTCATCACTCTTGGCTGGTTTATCTTTCTCTTCATCCTTTTGATCCGATTCAATGAAGGGTATTCTCGCAGACATATCCTTTGCCTTTTCCATTACATTCACCCCTGCAACTGTAAAAACGATCAACGCTACAGTTACCGCAAAGATTAATGGAATGAAGATGACAAGAAACCATTGAAACTTACTTATCTTGCTTTCTTCCAATCCATTAGATTCACTTTTTTTACGCATTCCATCACCTTACGCCTTTGCTTAAGAATTGCCGGATTGATATTTCATCCATTTGTTTGTTCTCAGCTTCCTTAATAACATCGAGGAATTTAAGAAAATCATTTTCTTTCATTTTCTCGTACTTTTTAACCTCGATATTTCTTTCCATTAATATATCCCGTTGAATATTCATCTTGTATCGCGCTTCAATGACTTCCTGTTGACAGTGGTTTAAGAGTTTTTCCAAGTTGTCCATAAATAACTGATGATGACGAATTTCCTGTATGGATAATCCATTTCGCAGCTTTTCCTGTTGAAACTCAAGCAACTCTTCTTTTTTCTTTAAAAGCTTATATAACTTTTCTGCCACTTCTTCAAATTTTTTTAAAGCAGCATTATATTTAGCTAGTGCATCGTTTTTTTCTTTTTCTTTGATGGTCAGGATCTTCTCGAATTTATATTGATAAATCATTATTAATCACCTTTCTCCATCAATTCGACAAGGGCATTGATACTATTATCTTTGGTAGCTTTTTCATGGGTTCCTTGCTTCAAAAATGAAATGATTTCCGGATAGCGTGTAATCGAGTTATCAATTTGTTTGGAAGAACCCTTCTTATAAGCTCCTATATTAATCAAATCTTCCGACTCCATATAGGTTGATAAACTTGCCCGTAATTTTTCCGCGGCGTTTTTATGCTTGTCACCAACTATATTATTCATTACACGACTAATGCTCTTTAATACATTGAGCGCTGGAAACTGTCCTTTATTGGCTAAGTTTCGGTCCAGTATGAAGTGACCATCCAAAATTCCCCTGACAGCATCAGCAATCGGTTCATTCATATCATCACCGTCGACGAGTACCGTATAAAAAGCTGTAATGGTACCGAGCTGATTTGTACCCGTTCTTTCGAGTAACCTTGGCAGGATGGCGAAAACGGAGGGGGTATACCCTTTTGTCGTCGGCGGTTCCCCGATGGCAAGTCCAATTTCCCTCTGGGCCATCGCAACCCTCGTGACCGAATCCATCATCAGCATCACATTCAATCCCTTATCACGAAAATATTCCGCGATGGCAGTTGCCGTCAAAGCACCCTTTATCCTCATCAACGCTGGCTGATCAGATGTCGCCACTACAACGATTGATCGTGCCAGTCCTTCCGGTCCAAGATCTTTCTCAATGAATTCACGAACTTCACGGCCACGTTCTCCAATAAGACCGATTACGTTTAAGTCAGCCGTCGTATTCCTTGCTACCATACCAAGCAACGTGCTTTTCCCGACGCCGCTTCCTGCAAAGATACCAACACGCTGTCCTTTACCAACTGTTAATAAACTATCAATCACCCGGACTCCTACATCTATCGGTTCATTAATGGGAGGTCGTTTCATCGGTTTCGGCGGATCTTGATCCACAGAAATTGTCGCCAGACCTTTTGGAAGGAGTGAGTCATCAATGGGATGTCCCAATGGATCGACTACTTTGCCAATGAGCCCGCTTCCCGCCTTTATCTCAAGGCTCCGTCCGCTCCCTTCCACGATACAGCCCGGAGCAATATCACTAACTGCTGTAAAGGGCATTAAAACAACCATTTCATCACGGAAACCGACCACTTCGGCTAAGATTCGATTTTTCTTTTTTTGTATGCCTGTATGGATATAACAAACATCACCTACAGAGCTTTCAGGGCCTTGAGATTCTATCATTAACCCCACGACACGTTTGACCCGTCCATAATGTTTGAATGAATCAACTTCATCAACCAAGGGCAATAGGTCTCTAGTTTTCATCTTTATTCCCCTTCCAGCAATTCAGTTAGTTTCACTTTTATTTCCTGCAGCTGACTGTCGACACTCGCATCCATCCTTCCGTTATCGGATTCGATGATACAGCTGCTTTCTTCAAGCTCATCATCCGGAAAGATATACAGCTCAGTATCTTTCGGAAAGATTGCCATCAACTCATCTTTATGAGAAAGAATCGATTGATATCGGATCGGATGGATATGCAATTGCACTTCACGGCAATCCCTCACTTCTTTGATGGCTCTTTTGACTATGGATAAAAAAGACTCTTCATCTCTTTCAAGCTGTTGCCCGATAATTTTCTCTGCCACCTTCAGGGCAAGATTTAAAATAACGGTTTCAGATGATTCGATATGGTGCCGATAATCTTTTTTAGAGGACTCCACCACTTCTTTTGCGAAAGCTATATCCGCGGCAATCTCGCTATAACCCTTTTGGATCCCATCTTCGACTCCCTGCTGATACCCTTCTTTTTGAGCTTGTTCGATAACCATTGCTTTTTCTTGATTCTCCCATTGTTCTCGGTCTTGCTGGATTTCAGCAGCAATCGCTTGGGCTTTTTGCTTAGCATCGAGCAATAACGTTTCCGCTTCCTGTTTGGCATCTTTGAGAAATTCATCAGATTGAATATAATGAAGTTTTTTTCGCTCATCTGCATCATCATTTTGAAGAAAGTCAAAAGGGCGAACTTTTATCGCTATCTTTTTGCTTTTCTCCTGGTTAGCCTGCTGGGATTTGATAATCCTAGACAATGATATCATCCCCTCCGCCGCGGGCAATCACGATGTCTCCAGTTTCCTCCAGTCGGCGAATGACGGCAACAATTCTTGATTGCGCTTCTTCTACATCACGCAAACGTACCGGCCCCATATATTCCATTTCTTCCTGGAACGTTTCAACCATACGTTTTGACATGTTTCGGAAAACGATTTCCTTCACTTCATCACTAGCCACTTTAAGCGATAGCTTAAGATCTTCGTTATCGGATTCCCTGACAACACGCTGAATCGCTCTGCCATCAAGGGTCACGATATCCTCAAAAACAAACATTCGTTTCTTTATTTCCTCAGCAAGCTCCGGATCTTGGATTTCAAGTGCATCCAAGATCGTTCTTTCCGTTGAGCGATCAACACCATTCAACACATCTACAACGGCTTCCACTCCACCAGTCTGTGTATAATCTTGGGTTACAGTCGCTGAAAGTTTCCTTTCGAGTATTTGCTCCACTTCATTGATGATTTCCGGAGAAGTGCTATCCATTAAAGCAATCCTTCTTGCAATATCGGCCTGCACCTCTTGCGGAAGCTCAGACAATATTTGTCCAGCCTGTGTGGGATCAAGATAGGACAAGATCAATGCAATGGTCTGCGGATGCTCGTTCTGAATGAAATTCAAGATCTGTCCAGGATCTGCCTTTCGAGCAAAGTCGAATGGACGAACCTGCAAGGAAGATGTTAAACGGTTAATGATGGCGGTTGCCTGATCAGTCCCTAATGCCTTTTCAAGTACCTGTTTGGCATATCCTATCCCTCCCTGGGAGATGTAATCCTGTGCTAAAGCAATATTATGGAATTCTTCCAGAATTTCCTCTTTATCTTGGGAGTCCACTTTCCTCACTCCCGAAATTTCAAGTGTCAATCTCTCAATTTCCTCTTCGGAAAGATGCTTATAAACGGACGCAGAAACATCCGGGCCTAAGGAAATAAGGAGGATGGCAGCTTTCTGTTTGCCAGTCAATCCGGCTTTTTTTTTTCTATCTGTCATTTTCTTAAGCCTCCTATTCTTCTGCTATCCAGCTTCTTAATAATTTTGCAAATTCATCCGGCTTTTCTTTTGCCAGCTTCTCCAGTTGTTTTCTTTTTAAAGATGCTTCTGTTTCCTTCTCTTTGTTCAGATCCGGAACATCGAATACGACTTCTTCCTCTTCAACCACGTACTCCTCTTCCATTTCAGCTTGCTTTCGGGAACGGAGGAATAAGATTAAGAGAATGATAATGGCAAGTATTAGCACTCCGCCGACTATGTATGCCCATATTGGTAACGAAGGTTTCGTTTCATCTTTTTGCAACTTCATTTTTCCATTAAACGGCTGAACGGAAATCGCAATTTTATTATTAAGCTCCTCGTCCGTCAGCTCTTCCCCTTCAGCTTTTTTCTCGATTGTCGTGCGTATTATCGTACCTAGGATTTGTGTAATATCATCCATACTCTGTTGAGATAAAGAATTTGGATCGTCAGCTGTGGGCGGTTCGACCATGACCTGAATACCTAAATCTTTGACTTTATATGGGCTTTCGACTATTTCTTTCTTGATTCGATTCACTTCACTATTTATCGTTTCATCCACTTTTTCATAATCACCGGATCCGTTTGTGCCTTCAACGTAACTCGATCCCAATGAATCCGAGGAATCCTCACTTTGCGGAACGCCTCCTGCACCTGCTGCGTCCCCGCTATACGATTCGTTGATCCTTTGCGCAGAAATCTCAATTCCAGCCATATTTTCTTCATCGACCGGTTCCACTAAATTCTCTTCCCGATTTTCTTGAGTGAAATCAATGTCTGTCGTGACTGAAACAACCACCTTGTCTCTCCCCATTATCGTTCCAAGCATATTTTGTACCTGTCTTTGAATATCGCGTTCTATTTCTTTTTTTATTTCGTTTTGGGTAGCAAATGCGGATGCGAAAGAAGAATTTTCATTTTCATAATCGAAGTACTCAAACTCTTGGTTCATAATGACGATATTATCTGTAGGGAGATTCGGAACACTTTTTGAGACCAGATGATAAAGGGAATTGATTTGACTTTCTTCAAATTTATAACCGGGTTTCGTATTCAATACAATGGATGCTGACGCTTCCCCAGCTGAATCACTGACAAAAACTCCTTTATCAGGAAGGGTGATCATAACACTGGCATCTTCTACCCCATCAATCTTTTTTATTAAACTTGCCAATTCCGTTTGCATCGAGTCCAGTTTAATGACATTGAATTCATTTTCAGTCATTCCGATACCGGCACTTTGACTAAAAAAGGAATAGTCGATACTGCCTGATTCCGGAATTCCTTCAGCTGCCAGTTCCACTTTAAGTGAATCCAGTTTTTCTTCTGGAACTTTTATGGTCGTCCCATTTTCAGAAACTTCATTCATAATCCCTTGACTGTCTAAATTTTCTTTAATGCTCCCCGTTTCCGAAGGAGTTAAGTTGGAATATAAGGGCACCAGCGTCGTACGCGTGGTTAAAATTGAAACTGCCGTAATGATGATGATAATTAATGCCGCTGAACCAATCATCATGAATTTTTGTTTTTTACTGCGGCTCGTCCAGTAAGCAGTTATTTTGTTTTTATAGTTCACTAGTACTTCATTCATTTAAATCCCCCGGTCAGTCTATGAATTTATGATTGGGGGACTTCTTTTCCCCCTGGTCATTTTTCTCTATATAATGAGGTTAAAAAATGAATGCTATATACTCATTCTCATCATTTCCTGGTAGGCTTCCACAACCTTATTCCGAACCTCTAATGTAGCCTGCATGGTAACACTGGCTTTTTGTGAAGCTATCATCACCGAATGAAGCTCAACATTCTCCCCATTAACCAATTTGGTTGTAAGATCATCAGATGCCACTTGTGCTTCGTTAACTTTATTCATTGATTCTTTTAATACCGACGCAAAATCTTGCTGCGATTCGTATGGTGTATTAGTATTGTTTTGCTCTTTTTTCAGAACATTACTTGCATTGTTCACTGCTGAAAGAGAAATCCCCTCCATATCAACAATCCCCTTTCAAACTTTCATTTCCCGATTTCCAAAGCTTTCATCATCATTCCCTTTGATGCATTTAATACTGTCACATTTGCTTCGTATGAGCGTGTGACACTCATTAAATCAACCATTTCCCGAAGTGGGTCGACATTTGGCATTTCAACATAACCATCTTCATTGGCATCAGAATGTTCAGGATTGTAATCCAGTTCAAAAGGTGTTTTATCTTTTACTATTCCAGTCACCTTCACTCCATTCCCTACCTCGCTCGTTTTTCCTGATGCTGCGTTTAAGAAACTCGAAAAACCGTTTTCCTTACTTTGCAGCACAACCGATTTTCTTGTATATGGCTTCCATGTTTTTGATTCGGCGTCATATTCCGCCCTGGTAGTATCGGCATTAGCCATATTAGCTGAGATTACGTCCATCCTTACCCTTTGACTCGTCAGGCTAGATCCGGTCATGTTTATACTTTGGAAGATTCCCATCACTTACCTCCTCTAATTACATTCTGCAATGATTGAAACTTACCTGAAAGCCTGTCGGTTACTGCATTATAATAAATCTGGTTGGCAGCAAGATCAGTCATTTCCTTATCAACGTCCACGCTATTGCCATTATTGTTATATCGGACATTTTTCTGCGTCACGATGTTAGAAGCATTACTCCCCTCTGATTTGAAGGTGAAATGTCGTTCATCGGTACGATATGACTCCAGGGAAGATTCCAGTTCTCCCTTAAAGGATTGTGTTTTGTCGACTTCTTTAGCTTTATAATTAGGCGTATCCGAATTGGCTATGTTCTGTGAAATGACTTTTTGTTTGGCATTAGAATAATCAAGGGCATTTTCAAGCGATTGAAAAGTATTCGAAAATAATTCCACATCGATCACCTCTTTCTATAATTAACAAATAATTACTTTATCAATAAATTAACCCAGCGCATTTACGTTTTAATTTTAAAGAAACATTATAACTATGTCCATAAACAATACATAGACTTTAGACCTATTATCGTCGAAAATTGTCACAAATTGCTCAAATTTGTCGTTTTTATTAGTAAAATTACAGGGTTAATATGACGTTATATTACATTTTATTATGATATTCTACATATTAACCAAATTTTACTTCTATTAGCTTATATATCATATCGAAAAACAAATCTATATACCTGATACTTTAGAACTAATTTTCGATTTTACTTTAAATTATTTTTTTCATTTTAGTTGATTTAACCCTTTTAAATAAAGGGTTCTTAAGAAAAATAAATGATTACTGCATTTTTTCTTTTTTTGAAAAAAAGCGGTTTTTTTAACGTACCGATCCATTCGACAAAATTCCCAACTGACTGTACCCCGTTATCCATAGTATTTTTTAAAATCTAAAAGTACATCATCATTCATTTCCATCATATCGACAGTTATAATAATATAATTACCCTTTCAAGAAATATTCAACTATCTTTACTGCTTCTAATAGAAAACATGCCTATATTCACATTTCCATTTAATCCTTATTACCTTTTTTCCTTTCTACACCTGCCATTCACCTGCGTTTGCCTGTTAGTCCCAGAACAGCAACAGATCCAAATATCACAAAAAAGGCAGCCCTTTTTAAGGACTGCCTTTTTAGTATGTTAATTATTTTTAAGCTTTTCTAATTCAAGTAGGAATTTATCGTTCAATACTTTGATATAAGTACCTTTCATTCCAAGAGAGCGTGATTCAATGACTCCTGCACTTTCCAGTTTCCTTAGTGCATTTACGATAACGGAACGCGTGATGCCGACACGGTCTGCAATTTTGGATGCTACAAGCAGACCTTCATTACCTTTAAGCTCCTCAAAGATGTGCTCAATTGCTTCCAATTCGCTGTAAGATAACGAGGATATCGCCATTTGAACGACAGCTTTACTACGAGCTTCTTCTTCTATCTCTTCTGATTTTTCACGCAGGATTTCCATGCCGACTACAGTCGCACCATATTCAGCCAAAATTAAATCATCATCGTGAAATTTTTCTTGTAATCGGGCAAGTACTAATGTTCCTAAACGCTCTCCACCACCCATAATCGGTACGATCGTTGTTAATCCAGTTGCGAAAAGCTCTTTATTTTCGACTGGGAAAGCAGTATATTCGCTTTCGATATCAAGGTTCGAAGAGGTTTCAGGAATATTGAAAAGGTTTTTTGTGTACTCTTCAGGGAATTGTTTATCTTCCAACATTTTGTACATGCGTTCGTTTTCAATTTGCTGGCTCACCGCTATGCCAAGTAATTTTCCGCGGCGGCTGACGACGAATACATTCGCTTCGATAACTTCACTTAAACTTTCAGCCATTTCCTTGAAGTTAACTGCTTTACCTGCTGCTTTTTGGAGCATTGCATTGATTTTTCTTGTTTTTGCTAATAAGTTCATTTGATTTGTTCCTCCTAAAAATACCATGGTTCACAATAACTATGAAGTTGTATTTCCGTAATTTTATGTTCATTGCGTAGGCAAATCATTGCCAAATTGTTTCTTAATTAAAGGATAAACTGGCTTAAATCTTTGTTCCGGGCGATAGAACCAAGCTTACCTTCGACATATTGGGGGGTAATTGTAATCTTCTCCATCGTTATTTCCGGAGCTTCAAACGATAAGTCTTCAAGCAACCGTTCCAAAATGGTATGAAGTCTTCTTGCACCAATATTGTCAGTGTTTTGATTTACTTCGAAGGCCACTTCAGCTATCTTACGAACAGCATCGTCAGAAAATTCAATTTCTATACCTTCAGTTTCTAATAAAGCAACATATTGTTTTAACAAGGCGTTATCCGGTTCATGAAGAATCCGTACAAAGTCGTCTACAGTCAGTTTGTTCAATTCAACACGAATCGGGAATCTCCCTTGTAATTCAGGGATAAGGTCGGATGGCTTAGCCATATGAAAGGCCCCTGCAGCAATAAATAGGACATGATCCGTTTTAACTGACCCATATTTAGTCACTACTGTCGAACCTTCAACAATTGGCAGGATATCCCTTTGGACACCCTCTCTTGATACATCCGCTGATGAACTTCCAGATTGCTTACTTGCAATTTTGTCTATTTCATCAATAAAGATAATCCCATTTTGCTCAGCCCCGTATACTGCATCGGAAGTGACCTCATCCATATCAATCAATTTTGCCGCTTCTTCATTTGTTAAAACGGTTCTCGCTTCACTTACTTTCAATTTGCGCTTCTTGCTTTTTTTCGGCATCAAGCTTCCTAAAGCGTCCTGCATGTTCATCCCCATTTGTTCCATTCCCGAACCTTGGAGCATATCAAACATCGAAGCAGCCTGTTCTTCCACTTCGACCGTTATCATTTCACTTTCCAACTCACCATTAGCCAGCTTTTCAGCGACGATTTTTCTTTTTTCCTGCAAACTTAAATCTTCGGAATTTTCTTCCGGGTCCTGTTCGTCTTGATTGTTATTGCCTCCAAAAAAGACTTCAAGAGGATTCTTGAAATTACTCTGTTTTTTAGTGGATGGCACTAATAGCTCTATTAAACGGCGATTTGCATTTTCTTCTGCCCGTTCCTTTACACTGGCCATCTTTTCTTCCTTCACGAGGCGGACGGAAGTCTCCACCAAGTCACGGACCATGGACTCTACATCCCGGCCGACATACCCGACTTCCGTAAATTTCGTTGCTTCAACTTTTACAAAAGGAGCACCTACCAATTTAGCCATTCTCCGAGCTATTTCTGTTTTCCCAACACCTGTCGGTCCAATCATTAATATATTCTTCGGAACGACTTCGTCACGAAGTTGATCCGAGAGAAGGGAACGTCGGTAGCGATTCCGAAGAGCCACTGCCACTGCCCGTTTTGCCTCACGCTGCCCTACGATATACTGATCCAGTTTTTCAACGATTTGCCTCGGTGTTAAATTAGCTTTTTTTGACATTTGCGCTCCTCCTTACAACTCTTCCACGATTATATTCGTATTTGTAAATACACAAATTTCCGCTGCAATTTGTAAAGATGATTGAGCGATTTCCTTTGCCGATAAGTGGTCGCTGGAAAACCGCATTAATGCCCTGCCGGCAGCCAATGCATAATTCCCTCCCGATCCTATGGCGAGAATCCCGTCATCCGGTTCAATTACTTCCCCGGTGCCAGAAACGAGCAGTAAATGGTTCTTATCCATCACGACTAGCATGGCTTCAAGCTTTCTCAATACATTGTCACTTCTCCATTGCTTTGCCATTTCAACGGCAGCGCGCTGAAGATTGCCATTATACTCTTCAAGTTTAGCTTCGAACATCTCAAATAAAGTGAAAGCATCTGCAACGGAACCTGCAAAACCTGCAAGGACATTACCATTAAAGATTTTTCTTACTTTCCTCGCTGTATGCTTCATCACTACTGAATTTCCTAAAGTAACCTGCCCATCACCGGACATGGCACATTCACCTTTATGATGCACTGCAAATATCGTTGTCATAAAGTGTCCCCTTTCAACATTTAAGGCCGCGGATGTGATGCATTGTAGACTTTTTTCAATTGGTCTTTTGTAACATGCGTATACACTTGCGTTGATGAAATTTTTGAATGACCAAGCAATTCCTGAACCGTGCGAATGTCCGCCCCATTATTCAATAGGTGTGTAGCAAACGAATGCCTTAGCATATGGGGATGAAGACTTCCATCTGCGGCTGACTTTTTAATCAATTCATTCAATATATAGCGAACTCCCCTAGGTGTCAGAGGGTCTCCACGAAAATTAACAAATAAATAAACATGCGCCTTGGCGTCAGACGAAGTCAATTCCATCCTGGCTGTACGTATGTATAAATCTATCGCTTCCTGTGCATATCTACCAACCGGAACGTAGCGATCCTTTTTTCCTTTTCCATGGATCAGTACCGTCCCCAAGGAAAGATCGATATCCTGCAGTTTAATATCACAACATTCACTTACGCGAATGCCTGTAGCATACAATAATTCCAGTAAGGCATTGTTCCTTATTCCTATCGGTGAATCTTTCTTTAAAGAAGAAAACAACTGATCCATTTCCTTCTCATAGAGAAAACGTGGCAGTCTTTGATCCTTTTTAGGTAAAGAAGCAAGGGAAAAAGGATTATCCTTCACATCACCTTCACGTAGTAAAAATTTATAAAGGCTCCGCAAACAAGAAGTTTTTCTTGCTACAGTGCGCTTAGAAAGTTTTTTCTCATATAAATTCGTTAAATATAACCGGACATCAAGATATTCAACGGACGTGATGTCCTCAATGCCCTGTTCATTAAGGAACAGAAAAAATTCGTGAATATCACGTTTATAATTTTCAATGGTGTAATGTGAACTGTTCTTTTCAATTTGTAAATATTCGATGAAGGATGATAATGCCTTTTTTTGATTAATCATGGAAACACCTCGCAAAGGCTAATAAATAGTATCATACTTTAAAACAGCAGGCAAATATTTTACAAATTTTTCACAAAGTTCTGAATTGTGTCTAAAGCGCGTTTAGCATGCGTTTCATTCCGCTCTTTTTTGGATTTGATTCTCACTTCAAGGTCTGGAAGCAATCCAAAGTTGGCATTCATCGGCTGGAAGCTCTTACCATTCGTCGAAGTTATGTACCTTGCCATGCTGCCCATCGTCGTCTCTGCAGGGAAAATGATAGGATCCAATCCTTGGACGATCCTTGCAGCATTGATACCTGCAACCAAGCCCGATGCAGCCGATTCTACATATCCTTCGACGCCAGTCATCTGACCGGCAAAGAATAAATCATCCCGATTCTTGAATTGGTACGTAGACTTCAAAACATTAGGTGAGTTTATGAAAGTGTTTCGATGCATAACTCCATAACGGACAATTTCCGCATTTTCCAATCCAGGTATGAGCTGCAATACTTCTTTTTGCGGACCCCATTTCAAATGTGTCTGAAAACCAACAATATTGTAAAGTGTTCCTGCCGCATCATCTTGACGCAATTGAACTACAGCAAAAGGACGTTTTCCCGTTTTTGGATCTTCTAAGCCAACTGGCTTCAATGGACCAAATAACATCGTTTTCTTCCCGCGTGATGCCATTACTTCAATGGGCATGCAGCCTTCGAAAAAGATTTCTTTTTCGAATTCTTTAAGTGGAACTGTTTCAGCAGCAATCAAGGCTTCATAAAAGCGGTCAAACTCTTCTTCCGTCATCGGACAGTTCAGATAAGCTGCTTCACCTTTATCATAGCGGGATTTCAAATATACTTTCTCCATGTTGATGCTGTCTTTTTCCAGAATTGGTGCGGCAGCATCATAGAAGTACAAGTATTCTTCATCCATGATTTGCTTTAAGCTGTCAGATAGTGACTGACTTGTAAGCGGACCGGTTGCAATGACGGTAGGACCTTCCGGAATTTCCGTCACTTCTTCATTGATGACCGTTACATTTGGATGATTTTTGACCCTTTCCGTAACAAGACCGGCAAATTCATGACGATCAACAGCTAAAGCGCCGCCAGCCGGTACAGCACAAGCATCTGCTGCGGACATGATGACCGAATCCAGAATACGCATTTCTTCTTTTAATACACCAACTGCATTTGTTAACGTATTTGCCCGAAGTGAATTGGAACAAACAAGTTCAGCGAATTTATCGGTATGATGGGCTGGCGTTTGTTTTACAGGGCGCATTTCATATAGATCGACTTTAATTCCTCTTTTTGCTAACTGCCACGCCGCTTCACTTCCAGCAAGCCCAGCACCGATTACACTTACTTTTGTTTCTTTCATTTTTCGAACCTCCATGTATAGATATGATAAGACAGGATCATTTATCATTAAAACTGCTTTCATAAAAGTTTCATTTTTAACGATATCTATGTATTTATACCCGAAATACTCATTCCTGCTAAAGATAATTTAAAGAATATGCCAGATAGCGGCATTCTTCCTGCAATCCATTTCTTCTAAAAAGGATAACGGACACAAATAGGAATTATATCTTTAAAAGAATGTACTTGTCCACTGAATTTTACATCACATGGCTTAAATAAAAAAGTTTCAAGCTTTATCCATTTTCTTCTTGGAAGTAAGTCCACATACTATCATGATATCATACTTTCCTGAACATAAAGAAACTCGGCAGATGCCGAGTCAATTTATATTTAGAACAGTAAACGATTTCACGGTCTTTTCTATGCTTGGGGCAATTCTTTGAAATCACAATCCATGCACTGTACCTGGACGCCTTTTTTGAGTTTTTTCTCAACAAGTGTACCTTCACATTTTGGACAACTCCGCGGCAGCGGTTTATCCCAAGATATGAAGTCACATCCAGGATAGGTATCACACCCGTAAAATATGCGGCGTTTTTTACTTTTCCTTTCAATGATGTTTCCTTCTTTACATTTTGGACATTTAACACCGATTTCTTTAACGATTGGCTTTGTGTTACGGCAATCCGGGAAATTACTGCATGCCATGAACTTTCCATAACGCCCCATCTTAAAGACCATCCCATGTCCGCATTCCACGCAATCTTCACCTGCAGGTTCATCTTTGATTTCAATTTTCTCCATCTCGACTTCGGCTTTAGCCAAATGAACTGCAAATTCCTTATAAAATTCATCGATGACCTTTATCCATTCGATACTGCCTTCCTCGACGCTGTCGAATTCCTGTTCCATCTTGGCAGTGAACTCTGCATCAAGAATATCCGGGAAGAATTCGCGTATCAATTCAAGAACGATCTCACCAAGCTCTGTCGGGATGAACCGTTTATTATCCAAGGTAACATAGCCCCGTTTTTGAATCGTATCCAAGGTAGGAGCATATGTAGAAGGACGGCCTATTCCCAGTTCCTCTAGGGTTTTGACAAGACGGGCTTCAGTATATCGGGGCGGAGGCTGTGTGAAATGCTGCTTCGGCTCGATATCTTTTGAAAAGAATTGATCCCCTGTTTTCACATCCGGAAGTGCATTTTCCTTTTCTTCCACCGAGTCATCGGACCCTTCAACATATACCTTCATGAAACCCGGGAATTTAATTTTTGAACCATTTGCCCTGAAGATGACATCCCCGTTATGCAGGTCGATGCTCATCGTATCCATGACCGCCGAAGACATTTGACTAGAAACGAATCGTTCCCAAATCAATTTATAAAGACGGAATTGATCTCTGGATAAGAACTCCTTGACTACACCCGGTTCACGTAATGTGCTTGTTGGCCTGACCGCTTCATGGGCGTCCTGGGCATTGGTCTGTTTTTTCTCTTTGCGCTGTTCAACCTGAACATACTCTTTACCATAATTATTTTGGATGAAGGTATGGACTTCCTCTTTCGCAACATCGGAAATCCGGGTCGAATCGGTTCTCATATAAGTGATTAACCCGACTGTGCCTTCCTTGCCAAGTTCGATTCCTTCATAAAGCTGCTGAGCGAGCATCATGGTTTTCTTTGCACGGAAATTCAATTTACGTGCCGCTTCCTGTTGCAGGGAAGAAGTCGTAAAAGGAGCGGCTGGATTGCGCCTTCTTTCTTTTTTAGCTACAGCTCCTATCGTAAATTCGCCGCCATTTAAAGAAGCCAGCACTTTTTTGACGTCCTCTTCGTTATTCAACTCCTTCTTCTCACCGCCAATGCTGAAGAAGGAACCTTCAAATTGTTCTTTTCCTTTTACAAAATCAGCCTTGATTGTCCAATACTCTTCAGGGATAAAATCTTTGATCTCCTTCTCCCGGTCAATGATCATCCGTACAGCAACCGATTGGACCCGTCCCGCGCTTAAGCCTTTTTTCACCTTTTTCCACAAAAGCGGACTTATATTGTATCCGACCAAACGATCCAATACCCTTCTTGCCTGCTGGGCATCAACCAATTTCATATTTATTGGCCTCGGTGATTTAAATGATTCTTTGATAGCCTCTTTCGTGATCTCATTGAAAACCACGCGGCAATCTGAGTTAACGTCAACATCAAGACTGTGAGCCAAGTGCCAGGCAATGGCTTCCCCTTCCCTGTCGGGGTCAGCCGCGAGATATATTTTTTTCGCTTTTTTTGCAGCGGTTTTCAATTCTTTTAAAACCGGGCCTTTGCCGCGGATAGTTATATATTTAGGTTCATATTCATGTTCAACATCGACACCCATTTGACTTTTAGGCAAATCGCGTACATGCCCCATGGAAGCCTTTACTTTATATTTTTTTCCCAAGTAACGTTCTATTGTTTTCGCCTTTGCCGGCGATTCCACAATCACTAAGTATTCTGACATCCAATAAATCCTCCTCAAAGAGGTAATATAAATCTTCACTATTATTAATCATTCAAAATTCATTTGTCAACACCTCTTTACTTTTCAAAGCAGGCTGATTCATTTATTTATAGGTATTTTGACAAGAGGTGCCATTTGCAAAACTTATAACAGTTTTACAATATTTTCAACCTTTTTGTCTAATAATTCAACCCATCCTTTAAAAAAACCACCTTTTTTTCTTTATTTTCCCTTTTGATTCTCCGTCTATCTTCTATATTATATTGTTCAAAACTCTTCCTCGATCTGCCTGGCACTCAAAACAAGTTTGGCACCATCAGAAATCAATTGATTGGTCCCCAGCGATTCAGGGCTCGTAACATTACCAGGAAGCGCAAACACATCCCTGCCGTGTTCCAAAGCAGCTTGTGCCGTAATAAGGGATCCGCTTCTTTCTTTTGCTTCGACCACGAATACTCCTTGTGATAATCCACTGATGATTCGATTCCGAAGCGGAAACATCCAAGGTTCCGCCCTCATTTCCGGTGGAGTCTCAGATATAAGCAAGCCTTTTTTGATGATTTCTTCAGCAAGGGGTACATTGGATTTTGGATATATTTGCATAAGCCCCCCTCCTAAAATCCCAATCGTATCTCCGCATTCGCTTAATGTGATCTTATGTGACTCTGCATCGATTCCAGCCGCCACTCCACTTATGATCACGAACTTTTTCTTTACAAGCGGTAATAGAATCGTTTTTAAGGCCTCCAGACCATACGAGGTTGGCTTACGTGTTCCAACTACACCTAGCGTATTCTTCCTTGTTAAAAGCCTCTTATCGCCTTTAAAATAAAGAACCCACGGAGGATCGAATATTTGCTTCAGCAAAAAAGGGTATTCATCATCGAAGATCGTCAAACAATGAATTTGACTATCTTTGTATATTTTAAGTTTATCGATGGTATTGAGTGAATGTAAATCTTTGAGAAAGAGGTTGAGCTTATTTGAAGGGATAGGGAGCATTTTTGCCCATTCAGCGTGATTCGTCGTGAACAGGGAAGATAATGACGGGTCATTGGACATGATTATTTGGATTGTTTTCCAACCTGCTCCGCGGCAATGATGGAGATGGATTAACTTTTCTTTTTTATTCAATTGGAAACGCCCCTAATCGGATATTTTTTTAAGTAGGTTAATAGTTATCTACTTGGTGTCTCCCGAGGAAATTGGAGGGGAAAAAAGGCCGACCCAAAAAAGGTCGGCCCAGCTTGAATCAATGTGTTTTACAAGGTTCGTAAATATCCTTTTCTTTCAAGACGGAGATCAATGTTTCACCCATTACGGATGGAGTTTCGGCAACTTTAATTCCACATTCGTTCATAACGCGGATTTTCTCGTCAGCAGTCCCTTTTCCTCCTGAGATAATGGCACCAGCATGACCCATGCGTTTACCGGCTGGAGCCGTACGGCCACCAATGAAACCAACAACTGGCTTAGTCATATTTTCCTTCACCCAGATTGCTGCTTCTTCCTCTGCCGTTCCACCGATTTCCCCGATCATGATTACAGCATGTGTTTCCGGATCTTCGTTGAACGCTTTCAAAACATCAATGAAATCTGTTCCGTTAACCGGATCTCCACCGATACCGACAGCCGAAGATTGCCCAATGCCTGCTTGCGATAATTGGTGAACGGCTTCGTACGTCAAAGTTCCAGAACGTGAAACTACACCTACATGGCCTTTTTTGTGGATATACCCTGGCATGATACCAATCTTACACTCTTCAGGAGTAATGACACCTGGGCAGTTCGGTCCGATCAAGCGAGTTTTTTTGCCTTCCATGTAGCGCTTAACCTTGACCATATCCAAGACAGGAATATGTTCCGTGATACAAATGACAAGATCAAGTTCTGCGTCCACTGCTTCTAGAATTGCATCGGCAGCAAATGGAGCCGGTACATAGATAACAGATGCATTCGCTCCGGTTTCAGTGACAGCTTCGGAAACTGTATTGTATACAGGTACCCCTTCCACTTCTGTTCCACCTTTACCCGGAGTGACTCCTCCAACGATTTTCGTGCCGTATTCCAACATTTGTTTTGTATGAAATAATGCTGTTGCACCAGTGATTCCCTGAACGATCACTTTCGTATCTTTATTAATATAAACGCTCATTATGTTCCCCCCTGCCTATTATCCTACAAGTGATACTATTTTTTGTGCTCCATCTGCCATTGATTCAGCAGACGTAATATTTAAACCTGACTCTTTTAGAATCTTTTTGCCAAGGTCCACATTCGTTCCTTCAAGACGAACAACAAGAGGGACATCCAGGCCAAGCTCTTTAGCAGCAGCCACGACGCCTGTAGCGATGATGTCACATTTCATGATTCCTCCGAAGATATTAACGAAGATGCCTTTAACATTTTGATCGGAAAGGATGATTTTGAAAGCCTCTTTCACTTTTTCCTCAGTGGCGCCGCCACCAACGTCAAGGAAGTTAGCCGGATCTCCCATATAATGTTTAATGATGTCCATCGTCGCCATAGCAAGACCGGCACCATTAACCATGCATCCGATATTTCCGTCAAGCGATATGTAACTAAGGCCATGTTTTGATGCTTCAATCTCTTTCGCATCCTCTTCATCCAAATCACGGTACTCCGCGATGTCTTTATGGCGGTAAATCGCATTATCATCAAAGTTCAATTTAGCATCAAGCGCCATTACATCGCCGTCGCCAGTTACCACTAATGGGTTGATTTCTGCGATTGAGCAATCTTTATCAACGAAAGCTGTATATAAGTTAACCATCAGTTTGGAAGCTTTATTTATAAGTGAAGCCGGAATATTGATATTGAATGCAATCCTCCGTGCCTGGAAACCAGTCAGGCCGACAACCGGATCGATTACTTCTTTGAAAATTTTCTCTGGTGTCTTTTCAGCCACTTCCTCAATTTCCGTTCCGCCTTCTTCAGAAGCCATCAATACGACACTGTCCGTAGCACGGTCAAGGACCAGCCCGATATAATATTCTTTTGTAATGTCGCAGCCTTCTTCGATAAGTAAACGCTTAACTTCCTTGCCTGCAGGACCTGTTTGATGGGTCACCAATGTCTTGCCAAGAATCTCTTCTGCATATGTACGCGCTTCATCAAGATTCTTCGCTACCTTGACTCCGCCGGCTTTCCCGCGGCCACCCGCATGAATTTGAGCTTTGACGACAACAACTTCCGTACCTAACTCCTTCGCTGCTTCCACTGCTTCTTCAACAGTAAAGGCAACCCGGCCATTTGGAACGGATACCCCGTATTGTCGCAATATCTCTTTCCCCTGATACTCATGGATATTCATTTCCCATCCTCCTTATCTACTAAAAAACAACTTTTTAATTTAATGCGTGTTTTCTCTACCATATTACAACAAAATTCTCCTTCGTGCATAATTTTCTTTCACATAATTTTTAAAATATTATTATAATATACTTCTATATCCAGGTTTAAAATGGAGAAAACCTTCTTCTCCGTTGTGTTTTTTCCTTATTAAATTCATATATTTTGGATCTGAAAATCTATTTTCAAAAAAGTCATTACCGTTATAAATCTTTTAAAAACACCTTCATGAAAGCCTTTTCACTATATTAACCCAAAGGTCGATTCATTGATAAATTACTATTACCCTTGTGTTGATTCAAAGGAAAAGCAAAAGGACAAAGCCATGGCCTTGTCCTTTTACAAATACATTAGTATTTTTTTAATATAATGAAAATTCATCAGTGATTTCCCTAATATTCTACATAAACCAACAGTAATCCATTTAGCGATATCATCTGGATAATTTAGGAAACTACCGATTCAGGTCCTTGTCAACTTTATAAATGAATGCGAATACCTCTGCAACAGCTCCATACAATTCTTCTGGAATCGTTTGATTTATATCCAATTGACCTAAAAGTGCAGCAAGCGATTCGTCCCTTTGGATTGGTATATCCAGTTTCATCGCCTTTTCCAGAATAATATCAGCGGTTTTACCTTTTCCCTTCGCCAATATGACGGGCGCTTTAGATGTCTTTTGATCATACTTTAAGGCAATCGCTTCTTTTCGTTTATCATTCATCATATTCGAATATCCACTCCACTATACGAACCGGTTTCTGAAAAAGGAATCGGTTTCCCCCCTTGGTCCCGCTCTTTTTCATTCACGGGATTTACAAAGGAAACCCCTGACAATCTGTAATCCATTTTTTCGAGATTCTCTCTCAGGATGTCAAGATATTGACCGGCTGCCTCTTCAAGGACCGCACCATTCCCATTTATGACCGTCACTTTGATGATTCGGTTTTGAACCTGCATGTCGATGACCGTCTCTTTAAGGCGTTCCAATTCTAAATAAAATAGGACACGGCAGTAATCCGGGTCAATTTTGCCATCTTTTGTTTTTCTTCCGCTCCATTGTAAAGTCAGATCCGTTTGAGCAGATCCCAGATTGAGTGGAACTGTAAGAAGTAAATTCTGAATCGGTCCATTCTCCTGTGAAAGGATCTGTTGCGCAGTAATCCGATTTAGGATTTGCTCGGCCATCTCCTTCATAGATGCCGGAATTTGTTCATTCAGCAATTTAAGCAGCAGCGGTTTAAGTGTCTCCAAATCCTTCGGGAAATCCGCCATATCTTCTCCAGAAAGGTTAATGAGTGCATGTTCCAGCTGAAGACCAAGGATCTTGGTCATTTCTTTCAGCTGATGTGCAACAGAAGGTCCATCGGTGAAATCGATTGTTTGAAACTCAGCTTCCAATATAAGTGAAAGGACTAGCTTCTCATTATTCCTAGCGTATTGGGCCTCAGGAAGCCTATTAAGCGACTGGAACAATAATTCAGCCGCCTTACCCTTCGACTCAGCTATTTGATCTGTGTCCTTATTCAAGTAGCCTATAAGGTCATTCACTTCCATATTTCCTCCTAGTGCCTTTTTAGCTGTTGCTTCGGTAAAAGAACTCTGGAGTAAATGAAAGGCATGAGAGGAAAGTTTTTCTGCAGTAATGTTTTTTCTCGGCATCGAGTGGATATCATGTGGCAGTTTTGCCCCCTCATGTTCATGACCGTTCAATATGCGATTAATAGCAGTATCGATCTCTTCAACTTTTGCAAATGCTCCGCTTTTTGCCTCGGAAAGCAGCTGCAATCCTTGATGTAATTTATCAACCGCTGAATTCTTAGCAATACCTGACCTAGCCTCAGATCCATCAATTAAATTCTCCAGAAAGACAGATTCCGTCATTCCCTTTGGAATGAAACCCGTCTTTTGGAGCAGGGAAAATGCACCGGATTTCATTTCTGGTGTTGAATCGGAATCCAGCCAAGTGGTAACTAGTTTTTGCAAACCGATTTGTTGAAACTGGTTCTGTTTAGCAACGTGTAAGGAGTCCAATACTTCCCTCAGCTTGCCGGCAGTCCTCGTTTCTGCTTCACCATCCTCCAGCTTTTGCTTGAAGCAACTGAGAAGTTTATGGAAAGGTTCACTTTTGGACTGTGTAAATAAAGCATCAAATACATCTTTTACAAAAGGCAGTTGCTGAATGAACATCGTTTTTATTACAGGCAGACCGGCTTCTGCAGCATCAGCAGCTTTTAACCATTGCATGGCGGGCTGAAAAGTATCCTTGGTTATCGGGAGGCGATTTGTCAGGAGATATTCGGCAAGCTTCAATGCGGACGGTTCGGGCGTTATGCCGAGATGAGCGATTAATTTTGCAGCCGTTCCCTTTATGCCGGAATCGTTCAAATCGGGGGAATTTAAAGCTTTTAACACGAGCCGCCCCTCAATTGGGTGCTGCACATGAAACCAATGCCTTTCTCCTGTCCGAAGCGGGATATCGAGAGTGGCAATCATTTTTTGGTGGCCAATCTGTACCTCGGCCGTTTGGTTAGGAAAAACTTTATTCACCTTCCCGAAAAGGATTTGCCCGTTTTTCCAACTAACAATTCCTTTTATTTCAATAGGTGAAGATAACGGTTGACCGATTGTTATGGATTGCACCACTCATCTCCCCCCTTAATCCTTCGTTCTTGCAGCTATTTCCTTAACTGGTGCAAAACTTCTTCTATGCCAAGGTGTAAGCCCGTGCGTGTCGAGCGCTTCTAAATGTTGGCTTGTCCCGTAACCCATGTGCTTTTCAAAACCATATTCCGGATATTTCTCACCATATTCCTTCATCATTCTATCACGGGTCACTTTCGCTATTATGGAGGCCGCAGAGATGCTAATGCTTCTTGCGTCCCCCTTTATGAGCGAAAGCTGCGGAATCGGCACATCCAATTCCATTGCATCGATCAACAAATGATCAGGAAGTTCCGACAGATCGTTCAATGCGGCCACCATTGCCTTTTTCGTGGCTTGATATATATTGATTTCATCAATTACTTCGCTATGTACAACACCTACACCTATGGATAGTGCTTCCTTAAAAATCATTTCATAAAACAGTTCCCTTTTTGCCTCTGGAATCTTTTTGGAATCATTAAGCCCAGGCAAATAAAAAGATTCAGGCAAGATGACTGCACTGGTCACAACTGGTCCTGCCAGAGGTCCTCTTCCCACTTCATCGATACCAGCCAGAATGGAAAACCCCTGTTTTCTCAATTGACGCTCAAACTCCGTCATTTCCGTGAAAACATCCCTTACCTGTTGTTCTTTTTCATAAGCTCTTTGCCATTTGCTTACTAAGTCGGTTACTCCCTTTCGTCCGTCCTCCCGGCATTTCTGTAAAAATAAATCTTCAGGCTCTCTTATTGTCTTTAACTTTGAGGAGATTTCCTTAATGCTCATTTCGGTTATCATCTTTATCACCCATCATATTAATTATCGGCAGCCTTGCTCCCTTTCTACAGTTCAAACAAAAATACGGAGCGGAAAAGAGACATCAAAAAGAGTAAGCCTTTTCGACATCCAATGCTCCAGCTCCGTATCAATCCTTTTCACTGATTGTCTTCAACAATCAGGTCATCGTTAATGTTATTCGGGATATCATTCTCTTCATAATCCAAAGGGACCTCAAACGTAAGCGGACCCATCTTTTCTGAACGGATTTCACGTACGACCAACTCTGCGGTCTTGTCATAATCGATGAACCCTCCAGATGCTAAACAGCCCCTGAACTTTCCGACCGCATCGAACAATTCGAGTGTTTCCTGCGGAATTACATCCAGATTATAACGGGATTTCAATCTATCCGGATATTCTTTTTCCAAAAAGCGAAGGCCGTATAATGAGACTTCATGCAAGTTTAAAATCGTATCTTTGATCGCACCTGTCAACGCAAGCTTCAAGCCTACTTCTTGATCCTCGAATTTCGGCCAGAGAATCCCCGGCGTGTCGAGCAATTCCAATTCCTTGCCAACTTTTATCCATTGTTGCGCTTTCGTGACGCCAGGCGTATTCCCTGTTTTGGCAATGTTCTTTTTGGCAAGCCGATTGATTAAAGTCGATTTCCCCACGTTCGGAATGCCGACTATCATGGCACGGATCGCTCTCGGCTTTATTCCTCTTGACTCCATCCGCTCATACTTCTCTTTTAAAAGTTTTTTGGAAGCAGCTGTAATCTGGTTTAAACCGTTTCCGGCCTGTGAGTTAATGGCAATCGCCGTTTTCCCCTGCGATTTATAATGTTCAAGCCACATATTCGTTTTTACCGGATCGGCCATATCAGCTTTATTCAAAAGGATGACCCTCGGTTTATGCTGAATGATTTCATCGATCATCGGATTTCGTGAAGATGCCGGTATCCGGGCATCCACAAGTTCAAAGATGATGTCGATCAGTTTTAATTTCTCTGTTACTTCCCGTCTTGCTTTGGCCATATGGCCAGGGAACCACTGTATTGTCAATGGAATGCACCTTCCTACTATTCCGCCAATCGAAAGTCTTCGATCGGCCAATAAACTAATTTAGTTTTTCCTAACACTTTATCGTAAGGAACGACACCTACGCCAAAATGGCGGCTATCCTTACTAAAACGGCGATTATCCCCCAGGACAAATAGGTGGCCTTCAGGCACCGTTTCTTGTTCTATGACATCACTTAATGTAAAAGGTTCCGTCAAGTCCCCGCCATCAATCAATTGTTCTTTATATTCATCCAAGTATGGCTCATCATAAGCTTTTCCATTCACGTAAAGAGTATCATTTTTATATTCGACTTTTTCCCCAGGCAATCCAATGACCCGCTTTATGTAATCCTTGCCTTCTGGAGCTTCGAAAACGATAATGTCGAATCTTTTCGGTTCACCGATCGAATAGGAAATTTTATTAACGATCATGCGGTCCGTATCCTTTAATGTCGGCATCATGGAATTACCGTCCACAACAATAGGAGCCAGAAGGAAATAACGAATCAGCGTCGCCGCTATAACCGCGATTATGACCGCCTTTGTCCATTCCCACAATTCATTTTTCTTTTTCGCCATCCTTACACACCCTTTTTGAAGCATATCAACAATTATTTTAACATGTTGCGGACGCTATAGCGAGCAGGATTCTATATAGTTTTCACCGTAAGTGTATTCATCGTTTCTTAAAGTGCAAAAAGGGAGCCTGATAAACAAGCTCCCTTTTTGCATGATACTGTTTGGTTATTCACCTTATGTGGATCATGGTAAACCCGCATGAAGATATTCGAAGAATTAACGACGAATTTCTTTAATACGTGCTTTTTTACCACGAAGTTCGCGTAGGTAATAAAGTTTCGCACGACGTACTTTACCGTGACGGATAACTTCTAGTTTCGCAATTTTTGGTGTGTGAACAGGGAAAGCACGTTCTACTCCAACGCCGTAAGAGATCTTACGTACTGTGAAAGTTTCACTAACTCCGCCGCCACGACGTTTGATTACAACGCCTTCAAACAACTGGATACGTTCACGAGTTCCTTCAATAACCTTTACGTGTACACGTACTGTGTCACCAGGTCTGAATGATGGAAGATCTGAGCGAAGTTGTTCTTTTGTGATTTCGTTAATAAGATTTTGCATCGATTTCAACTCCTCCTGGACGCTCTTGCAAATACTTATTGTTTGCAGCGGAACATCGTTATAAGACTGAGCATTTCGCCCAAGTCACAAGGTATATCCTATCATACTATAAACGTCGATGCAATAGAGATCAGTCTTCTTTTTTAATCTCGGACAATAATTTTTCTTCAACTTCCGATAGTTCATAACTATCGAGCAAATCCGGACGCCGAATCCAAGTTCTGCGCAGGGATTCCTTCATCCGCCATTCATCGATTTTTTTATGATTCCCGGATATTAGCGGATCGGGAACTTTCATCCCCCGGAAATCTGCAGGTCTAGTATAATGTGGATGCTCTAACAAACCAGAAGAATAGGAATCAAGAATCGGGGAGTCAACATTTCCAAGAACGCCAGGCAGCAAGCGCACAACGCTGTCAATAATGACCATTGCGCCCAATTCCCCGCCTGTAAGCACAAAGTCGCCTATCGATATTTCATCAGTGACGACATGCTCCCGGATCCGCTCATCATACCCTTCATAATGCCCGCAAATGAAAATGAGATGTTCCTCTTCAGCTAACTCTTCGGCTTTTTTCTGCGTGTAACGCTCTCCCTGGGGGCAAAGCAGGACTACCCTTGGGGTTAGCTTACCTTGCCCTTTAAGAGCTTCCACGGCATCAAAGATCGGTTGTGCCTTCAATACCATTCCGGCACCGCCGCCATACGGATAATCATCAACCGTCGAATGCTTATTATCTGCATAATCTCGGAAATTGGTCACCTTATAGCTGACAGCCTGCTTTTCCGCAGCCTTTTTTAAGATTGACGAACCAAATACCCCTTCGAACATTTCTGGAAAAAGCGAAAGCACATCGATTTTCATCAGTCTAAAAGTCCTTCCATCGGTGTAATGATGACCTTTTTAGCGGAAATATCCACTTCTTTAACAATTTGTTCAATATACGGAATCAAAATGTCCTTACTGCCAGCTTTCTTAATGACCCAAACATCATTTGCACCAGGCGTAAGAACCTCAATGATTTCCCCAACTTCAATGCCTTCATCCGTAAATACCGAACAGCCGATGATTTCATGGAAGTAGAACTCACCTTCGTCCAATTTACCAAGCTGTGCTTCCTTGACTTTCAGGACCCCGTTCTTAAAAGCCTCGACTTGTCCGACGTTATAATAGTTCTCGAACGTCAATAGGTTAAAGTTTTTATGGGTGCGATGCGACCTGATGACAAGCGGCAAAGGTTTTTTCTCAGTGTCCCTGAACAAATACAGAGTATTTCCCATTTTGTATCGTTTTTCCGGAAAGTCTGTTGAAGAAATAACACGGACTTCTCCTAAAAGACCATGTGTGTTGACAATTTTACCTACATTAAACCATTTTTCCATTCTTTCACCTCTAACGAATTTCCGAGACGATTCCATCTTTAATGACAATGGTCTTCGTTGCCATGATTTCGTCCCAATCTGCCCCAATTTCCACATCAATGATACTTTGAACTTCCCGTTCCTTCAATTCACTTCCGGCAGGAAGGATCTCCAACTGCTCCATTTGAAATTCAAGCAGTTTAATTTTTTCTTGCCTCTGGTTTATTTCTTTTTCGAAATGAGCACGGAGACTAGCAGGTTGGAGAGTTCTTGTTTTTTCAAGTTTTTTCAGTTCAAAGCGAAGCTGTTCACTCTCTTTTTGAAGCTGAAGGCGTTTTGACTTGTATTTCTCGAGGAGCTGATTCTTGCTGGATTCCGTTAATACTTGGTTAACGATTACATTTTGGAGAATTTTCATTCCAGCACCTCCTATTATCTATGATTTCGTATTTCCTTCTAAAAATATGTATGATGGGGTAATCTTTTTGAAATGGGGGTCATTCTCTTAAGTATAACGTAAATCGGTAAAAGATGCGTCTTAAAAGGCGTAAAGTTTAAAGCCCGAATTTGATCAATTGGGATCTAAGCTTTCTTGAAGTACAAAAAAAGGAGGGGAATTAACCCTCCTTATTCGGAAATCTCCAAATAGATTTTCTTCTGCTGTGAAGATCCTGCTGCATATACCACAGTCCGAATCGCCTTAGCAACACGCCCTTGTTTACCGATCACCTTGCCCATATCCTCTTTATGAACGGAGAGGATATAAACAATCCGGTCGGATTCTTCCTTGGAGGTCACGATGACCTCTTCCGGATAATCCACAAGTGCTGAAACAATCGTTTCAATCAGTGCTTTCATCAACTACCGTCGATTACTTGCTGTTTTTTGCAACATGGAATTTTTCCATGATGCCTTGTGTTGAGAATAAGTTACGAACTGTATCAGATGGTTTAGCTCCATCTTGTAACCATTTAAGAGCAAGC
The DNA here is from genome assembly GCF_050277335.1 of Peribacillus sp. NPDC101480. Classification (NCBI taxonomy): domain Bacteria; kingdom Bacillati; phylum Bacillota; class Bacilli; order Caryophanales; family Bacillaceae; genus Peribacillus; species Peribacillus sp. NPDC101480. The sequence goes on along the minus strand of NZ_JBNNSB010000004.1, from coordinate 453,037 downwards.
TCTTCGTTGATATCAACTTTTGCTGGTTGAGCCACCGGGTTATAAGTTCCTACCACTTCAATGTAACGTCCGTCACGTGGTGAACGAGAATCTGCAACTACAATACGATAGAAAGGAGATTTTTTAGCTCCCATACGTTTTAAGCGAATTTTTACTGCCATTTTAAATAAGCACCTCCGAATAGTTTCACACAAGATAGTATAATATCAAATGTCTTGCATGTTTGTAAAGGTTTTTTTCTTAACAGGTAAAAAAAGTGTTGAAATACATGGCTTCGACCCGTATTTCACCTTAGTTCCGAGCTGAAATAAACCTTACATGAACGGGAATTTAAATCCCTTTTTCTTTCCTTTTTGCATGTTCGTAACCTGTTTCATCATCTTTTTCATTTCTTCGAATTGCTTCAGTAGACGGTTCACTTCTTGAATCGATCTGCCGCTTCCTTTGGCAATCCGTTTCTTGCGGGATGCATTCATGGTTTCCGGATGTTCCTTTTCATGCGTTGTCATTGATCGGATGATAGCTTCAACATGACCGATTTGTTTTTCATCGATCTGAAGGTTGTCCATCCCTTTCATTTTATTCGCACCTGGAATCATTTTCAGAATATCATCAAGCGGTCCCATATTCCGCACCTGACCGAGCTGATCAAGGAAATCATCAAAGGTAAAAGTGGCTGTACGCATCTTTTTCTCTAATTCTTTCGCTTTTTCTTCATCAACATTGGCCTGTGCTTTTTCGATAAGGGTCAACACATCACCCATGCCGAGGATCCTTGACGCCATCCGTTCTGGATGGAACGCTTCAAGTGCATCCAATTTTTCACCCATACCGACGAATTTAATAGGCGTGTTGGTGACTGAACGAATTGAAAGTGCCGCACCACCACGTGTATCCCCATCAAGTTTCGTTAATACGGCTCCTGTCAGGCCCAGCTGTTCATTGAAACTTTGGGCTACATTGACCGCATCCTGACCGGTCATCGCATCGACAACCAGGAAGATTTCATCTGGTTTTGTCAACTCTTTGATATCCTTCAGTTCGCCCATCAAGTTTTCATCAACATGAAGGCGACCTGCGGTATCAATCAACACATAATCATGATGTTCTTCCTTAGCTTTTTCAATTGCCTGTTTAGCAATTTCAACAGGACTGACCTGGTCCCCAAGGGAGAAAACAGGCATGCTTAATTGTTTGCCAAGTGTTTCAAGCTGCTTAATCGCCGCCGGACGGTAAATATCAGCCGCAACGAGCAATGGCTTGCGGTTGTATTTTTTCCTTAGAAGATTGGCAAGCTTTCCGGTGGTCGTCGTTTTACCTGCACCTTGAAGACCTACCATCATGATGACAGTCGGTGGTTTCGAGGCAACGGCAATCTTGCTTTGTTCGCCGCCCATCAGCTCCGTCAATTCTTCCTTGACTACCTTTATTACCTGTTGACCGGGGGTTAAGCTTTTCAGCACTTCCTGACCTACCGAACGTTCACTGACACGTTTTACAAAATCCTTCACGACTTTAAAGTTAACATCCGCTTCAAGCAGGGCCAATCGAACTTCACGCATCATTTCTTTAACGTCCGCTTCGTTGACTTTCCCTTTTCCACGGATCTTTTGCATCGTGCTCTGCAGTCGGTCGGCCAATCCTTCAAATGCCATATTGCCGCCTCCTAATCCAACTTCTCAAGCGTTGTGATTGCTTCTAGCAGCTTCTCTTTTGAAAAGGAATCCTTTTCTATGAGTCCCTTCATATTCGCAATCCACTGGTTACGCTCTTGAAATTTTTGAAATAACAACAGCTTTGCTTCATATTCCTCAAGCATCGCTTCTGTTCTTTTTATATTATCATAGACTGCCTGCCTACTGACTTCGTATTCATCGGCAATCTCGCCAAGAGAGTAATCATCCAGATAGTAGAGGGACATATAGCTCTGCTGCTTCTCTGTTAACAACGATTGGTAAAAGTCATACAAATAATTAATCCGCGTTGTCTTTTCAAGCATCTTAGCAAGCCTCCCTGCTGTTAAGTGAAAACCCTTTACAAGTTTATATTGTAAAGCCTTGTTTATTTGATGTCAAGTTAAACTCCTTACCACTTGTTTGCAAAGCATTATTTTTTTCTTTATTCCGCTTTTTTAGACCTTTATGCAATTGTTTCCCTAATTTGCACAGTGAACGAAAAACCAGAAGAGAATTATCTCTTCCGGCTTACAATTTTTCTTAAACCTCTTCTTTATCGATGATATCAGCAAAAAGGCCATAAACGTATTTCTCAGCATCGAATTCCTGTAGATCGTCCATTTTTTCACCTAGCCCGACAAATTTAACGGGTATGGCCAATTCATTGCGAATTGCCAAAACAATTCCGCCTTTTGCGGTGCCATCAAGCTTTGTTAAAACAATACCGGAAACATTGGTCGCTTCCTTGAATGTTTTTGCCTGAATGAGGGCATTTTGTCCAGTTGTTGCGTCAAGGGCAAGCAACACCTCATGTGGTGCACCAGGTACTTCACGTTCAATTACACGTTTCACCTTTTCCAATTCCTTCATTAAGTTCACTTTATTCTGTAAGCGACCGGCAGTATCACAGATCAGGATATCCGCTTTTCGTGCCTTGGCGGCCTGAATGGCGTCGAACATGACCGCTGCAGGGTCAGAGCCTTCACCCTGTTTGATTACACTGACGCCGACACGCTCTCCCCAAACCTCAAGCTGTTCAATCGCACCGGCACGGAAGGTATCCCCTGCAGCCAATACGACTGATTTACCTTCCATTTTGAATTTATGGGCAAGTTTACCAATGGTCGTCGTTTTACCTACCCCATTAACCCCTACAAACAAAATGACCGTCAAACCCTCTTCTTGTATATTCAGGCTTGAAGTCGCTTCATCATCACCTTGGTAGATTTCCACTAGCTTTTCGGAAATAACGGACTGCACTTCCCTCGTATCAGAGATATTACGAAGCTTTACTTCCCTTTTCAATTGATCAATCAGTTCCATCACAGTATCAAAGCCTACATCTGCCTGTATCAGGATTTCTTCAAGTTCTTCAAAAAAGTCCTCATCCACTTTCCGATAACGGGCAACAAGTTCATTAACCCTTCCAGTAAAGGAATTCCTCGTCTTTGTCAAACCTTGCTTGAATTTTTCCCCTATGGATACTTCTGCTTCGACTGATTTTTCTTTTTCTTTTTCTTCCTGGGTCGTAAATTTCTCTTTTAGCTTTTTGAAAAAACTCATTGTCCCACTTCCTCTAATTCATGAATTTTAAACTTCAATAAAGTTTTCTGATTCTTCCATCCGGACGGAAACAAGTTTGGAGACGCCTGACTCTTGCATCGTAATGCCATATAGGACATCTGCTTCTTCCATCGTGCCTTTGCGGTGAGTAATCACGATGAACTGCGTTTCCCTGCTGAACTTCCTTAAAAATTGACTGAACCGGACAACATTCGCCTCATCAAGCGCTGCCTCGACTTCATCAAGGATACAGAAAGGCACCGGACGCACTTTTAGAATGGAGAATAAAAGGGCTATGGCTGTCAATGCTCTTTCTCCCCCGGATAAGAGACTCAAATTTTGCAGTTTTTTCCCGGGAGGCTGTGCAATGATATCCACACCTGTATTTAGTAAATCATCCGGATTTGTCAGTTTCAGCTCAGCTCTGCCTCCGCCAAATAAAGCTTTGAAGACTTGTTCGAATTCTTCACGGATCGAATAGAAGGTATCCGCAAAGCGCCGCTTCATTTCATCATCCATTTCATCTATGACCTGGAATAATGTATCCTTCGCCTGTTGAAGGTCTTCCTTTTGACTTAGAAGGAATTCATAGCGTTCAGCTACACGTGCGTATTCATCAATTGCACCTAGATTCACCGTTCCCAGTTCCTCGATTGCAAGCTTGATGAGCTTCACCCTTTTTTGAGCTTCTTCTGCAGGCATCATCAATGGATACTGTTCTTTAGCACCTTCAAAGGAAAGGGTATATTCTTCTCTCAAGTGCTCGAGACGATTTTCCAGTTCGACATCCAGACGAGTTAATTTCACTTCTTCATCCTTTATCACTTCGACAATGCCTCTATAAAGTCGATTTTCTTCTTTTAAGGACAGTTCAAGCGATTCAACTTCCTTTAGAAGCTCGTTTTTTTCCTGTTTTTTTATGGTGATTCCTTCAATTGCCCCATTTTTGTCAAGCAATTTCTGCTGAGCCATATCTTCCAGTGACTCTTCCCCGCTTGAGCTGTCTGTCATTTCATTGGTAAGGAGGCCTAAATCATCTTTGTTTTCGGCAAGCCTGCTTGTTTCCTTTGAAAGATCCGATTCAATGCGTTCCATCTTCTCTTTTTGGTTTTGCAGCTGGCCACGCTTGGAGGCAAGCATTACCCTCAGTTCATTCGTTTCTTCAGCAAGGTTCTCCTTTGAGGATTGTTGGGATTGCTTTTGTTCCGTCATTTCGGAAATCAACTTGTCAAGCCCCTCAATTTCCGATTTACATGAGTCCAAAAGTTCTTCCAGCTCTTCAAGTCTTGCTGTTTTTTGCTGCTGTTCTTCTAAATATGAATTTTTATCCAAATCATAAAGATGCAGCCGTTCATTCACATTTCTTTCCTGCAGCTCCACTTCACGGAGTTCACCCTTAAGGGTTTGTTCTTGTAAACGAAGTCTCTCTCCTGTTTTTCTGGTTTGTTCAAGCGTTTGCTCTTGAAGACCCACATCCACTTTGAGCTGTTTGACTTGCTTTTCTAGCTGATTCGTTTTAGCTTCCATGGCAGCAAGTTTTTGTTGGAGCTCTTCCAATTCCGTTTTCCTTGAAAGCAGGGAGGTCGTTTTTTGCTTTAAGGCTCCGCCTGTCATTGAACCGCCTGGATTGACGATATCCCCCTCAAGCGTTACGAAGCGGAAACGGTGCTGCATCATTTTCGCCAAGTCATTTGCGCCTTTTAAATCAGTGGTGATGATCACGGTTCCCAATAGGTTTTCAGCAATCGCTGCATGCCTATCATCATATTGGATCAATGAGGAACCAGTCCCTACAAAAGCGGAATGGCTCTTCAGCATCGATAATTGGTTAGCTGATATCTCTCTTGCCTTTATGACTGATAAAGGCAAGAACGTCGCACGCCCATACCTATTTTTCTTCAAGAAGGAAATGGCTTCCCGTGCATGCTCCTCGCGTTCCACGACAACATGCTGCATGGCTCCGCCCAGAGCCGTTTCGATGGCCGTTTCATATTCCTTTGGAACCTTTATCAATTCCGCAACTGCCCCTTCAATGCCTGGAAGGGTTTCTTTCGCTTTCAAAACCTCTTTTACACCCTGAAAGAAGCCTGCATAATCATCTTCCATTTCTTCAAGCAGTTCCTTACGTGATTTTGCCTGTTGAAGGAATTGATAGGCCTTATAAAGGGTGGTTTCTTGTTTTTGATACGTATCTTTTGCCGCATTCAATTTATTCTGCTGATTTCGGAAATAAGTGACATGCTCTTCAAGTTGCTTGGTCATATTGTCCATCAGCTTTGAATATTCCACTTTTTTAGCAGTGATATCCATTCTTTCGGTTAAGAACTTTTCATTTTCCATGTCAAGTTTAGCATTTTTATGTTCCTGCTGTGTTAGCTGCTGGAGCAGGTATTGTTTTTCGTTTTTAGCCGATGCCTGCTTGTTCAACCACTCGATATAGTCACTCTTTTTCGCTTCGATCATCGCTTCGATATCACTATTGAATAGGCCCAGGCTTTTTTGTTTTTCATGTAAGGTTTCAGAAATCCCCTTCACTTCCAAGTTCAGTGCATTCAGGATTTCCGTTTCTCTTTCCTTTTGCAAAGACAGACGCTCGACAGCAGCCTCACCTTCCACAATCGCTTTTTCCAGCTGTGACTTGTTTTGGGCGGCATTCTTTTTCCGTTCTTTCAAAACTTCTTTACGGCCTTCAAGCTTTTCAAGTTCTTCGCTGGCATTCAGGAGAATTTCCTGAAGACCATTGATCGATGTCTCAAGCGTCGCAAGACTATCCCTTAGCTTTTTGAGATGCGCTTCCCTATCATGAAGCTGTCCTGCCATTTGCTGTTCCATTTCATTATGTTTTTCAAGTTCCTGTGATAGTTTTTCCCATTTTTCATAAAGTTCTTCTATTTCAAAAACGGTTAAAGCCACTTCTATTTGCTCAAGCTCGTCTTTCTTCGCCAAAAATTCCTTGGCGAGGGAAGACTGAATTTTTAATGGCTCCACCTGCCCCTCCAATTCATGGAGGATATCATGGACACGGTTTAAGTTATCCTGTGTTTCCGTCAGCTTCGATTCCGCTTTTCGTTTTCTCGTTTTATACTTCAGGACACCGGCTGCTTCTTCAAAAATCACTCGTCTTTCTTCAGCCTTACTGCTAAGGATTTCTTCCACTTTCCCTTGGCTGATGATGGAAAACGCTTCTCTCCCAAGACCAGAATCCATGAAAAGGTCTATGATGTCTTTCAGACGGCAACCTTGATTATTAATGAAAAATTCACTTTCTCCCGATCGATATACACGTCTTGTCACACTGACTTCATGAAAGTCAATCGGCAGGGAATTGGTCTCGTTATCAAGGGTCAATGATACTTCCGCAAAATTCAACGCTTTCCTCGTGTCACTTCCCGAAAAGATGATATCTTCCATTTTTGCTCCACGCAGTGATTTCGCAGACTGCTCTCCAAGTACCCATCGGACTGCATCGGTCACATTACTTTTACCGCTTCCGTTTGGTCCAACCACTGCCGTGACACCAGGTACAAAATCAATCGAAATTTTCTCTGCGAAAGATTTAAATCCTACAACGTCCAAACGTTTGAGGAACATGACCTTTCCCCCTCTACTGTTCAACTATCTTGTTGATTTTTTTTCTTTTAAAACGATCAATGCATGCTCGGCAGCATGCTGCTCCGCTTCTTTTTTGGACTTTCCTATTCCAGAGCCCAGCTCTTCCCCATTCAAGGAGACGGTCGAAACAAACTCCCGATTATGAGCCGGTCCTTTTTCCTGCAAGATCTTATATTGCAGGACACCGATGGCATCACGCTGGATCAGCTCCTGAAGCTGGCTCTTATAATCCATCACATGAGAAAAAGCACCCTCGTCTATCTTCGGAAACACGACATTCGTCAAAAACTGAACAACTGGCTCTAATCCTTGATCAAGGTACAAAGCACCAATATAGGCTTCGAATACATCCGCAAGCATGGCAGGGCGTTCTCTTCCGCCTGTCATTTCTTCCCCTTTTCCGAGCAATACATATTCCCCGTAAGAAAGACTATTGGCAAAAGCAACAAGTGAAGGCTCACATACAATGGCTGCCCTCAGTTTGGTAAGTTCACCTTCGCTCATCATCGGATATTTTTGATATAAGTATTTAGAGATGGTCAGTTCAAGTACAGCGTCTCCCAAAAATTCAAGCCTTTCATTATCTTCATAAGGCTTACGGCGATGCTCATTCACATAAGATGAATGTGTAAAAGCTTGTTTCAATAAATTTTCATCTTTAAAATAAAAACCCAGATTTTCTTGCAACTGTTTAAATTTATTATCCTTGATTGATGGTTTACGATTATTTCCGTTCCTACGCATCACACAAAACCCTCCACAACGGTTCAAAAAGCATATTTTTCCAATATATAAAAAGAAACCTGGCAGGAATTCCTGTCAAGCTTTCCTATGTACCATCATACATTATTATCCGCTTAAAGAAAACCAATGGCAAAAGACCACTGCCATGCAGGCGGTGCTTACCCGCGTACATGCTCATTCCCTTATCTGACGCGGCATCAAACTTCTTTAGCAATAAGAGAAAGCCCCGTTAAAAAACGGAGCTTTTAGTCAAATGACAATTCATTACATAGTGCTTTGTATGTAATTCACAGCATCACCTACTGTGGCGATTTTTTCAGCGTCATCGTCCGAAATTTCCATATCAAACTCGTCTTCGAATTCCATGACTAGTTCAACTACATCCAGGGAATCGGCACCAAGATCCTCTTTGAAAGAAGCTTCAAGTTTTACCTCTGATTCTTCTACGTTCAAACGATCTACAACGATTTTGGTTACTCTTTCTAATACATCTGCCAATGTGTTCACCTCCCCTCAAGACATTATAAATTAATTTCGAAAAAAATCAAGAAAACTTACATTACCATTCCGCCATCTACATGAAGTGTTTGCCCAGTCATATATTTGCTGGCATCGGAAGCGAGGAAAGACGCCACTGCAGCAATATCTTTAGGGTCACCGAACCGTGCAAGCGGAATTTGGTCCAGCATGGCTTTTTGGACGTCTTCAGGCAATTCCCCGGTCATATCCGTTGAGATGAAACCTGGGGCAATCGCATTGACCGTAATGCCTCTTGAAGCAAGTTCCTTTGCCGTGGTTTTAGTCAAACCGATCACACCAGCTTTAGCCGCTACATAATTAGCCTGCCCTGCATTTCCGCTGACGCCGACGATCGATGCCATATTGATGATCCTGCCGCTGCGCTGCTTCATCATTTGCCTTGTAACCGCCTTTGTGCATAGGAACACGCCTTTAAGATTCGTATTGATCACAGAATCCCATTCATCTTCTTTCATACGCATCAATAGGTTATCACGTGTGATACCTGCATTATTAACCAGGATATCCACTCTGTCAAACTGTTCGATGACCTCTTTGATCATGCTTGTCACCGATTCACTATTTGCAACATCGCATTGGATGGCAAATGCTTTACGGCCCAATGCCTTGATTTCATCAACCACTTCATTCGCTTTAGCTTCACTGCCGGAATAGTTGATGGCAACGTCTGCTCCCTGACGGGCAAGTTCCAATGCAACTTCCCTCCCAATACCTCGTGAAGCTCCAGTTACAAGTGCTTTTTTACCTTCGAGGATCATGCTTGTACCCCCTTCAATTTTTCAATTGTTTTAGTTAGAGTATCTATATCGGAAACCGAATGAATTTGAACGGAACGATCGATTTTCTTTATCAATCCGCCCAATACTTTCCCCGGGCCCACCTCGATGAACGTATCCACGCCCAATTCAAGCAGATTTTTCACGCTGTCTTCCCAAAGGACCGGTGAATACAGCTGTTCGATTAATTTTTCTTTAATTTCAGCAGGTGCTGTAATGGGCTTAGCCGTTACGTTTGAAATGACAGGAATTTCAGCCTGTTTTAAGCTTACTTCATCGAGGACACCCTGTAACTTTTCTGCTGCCGGTTTCATTAATTCCGAATGGAACGGTCCACTCACTTCAAGAGGAAGAGCACGTTTAGCCCCATTTTCCTTGGCTTTTGCACTTGCAAGTTTAACACCTTCGGAGGTGCCTGAAATGACAATTTGCCCTGGACAATTGATATTGGCCAATTGAACGGATTCACCAGCGGCCGTAATTTCAGAAGTGACTTCAGATAGAGCTTCACGTTCCATTCCCAATATCGCAGCCATTGAGCCTTGGCCATTCGGTACCGCAGCTTCCATGAATTCACCACGTTTACGCACTGTATATACGGCATCTTCAAAAGAAATTGCGCCAGATGCCACTAATGCCGTATATTCACCTAAGCTGTGCCCGGCTGTATAATCGGGTTTGATCCCCGCTTCTTCCAGCTCCTTGACAAAAGCATAACTCGTGGTCAATAAAGCAGGCTGTGCATTATAAGTCACCGTTAATTCTTGTTGTGTGCCATTAAAGATCAATTCGGAAAGTGGGAAATCAAGTTTTTCATCTGCTGATCGAAATATTTGCTGAGCACGCTCGTTTTCCTGAAATAAGCCATGCCCCATTCCTATTGATTGTGATCCTTGTCCTGGAAAGACAAAAGCAATTTTACCCATATGTTACTCCCCTGCCTCTATGATTTATTATTGTTTTTCTATCGTCTCCGCAATTGTCGATATGACGTCATTTCCAACCATATCGCGAGTCTGGCGTATTGCATTATAGACTGCATTCGCATCTGAAGAACCATGAGCCTTAATGACAGGGGCCTTCAAACCGAAGAGGCCGGCACCGCCATACTCCGAGTAATCCATTTTATTTTTTATGCCTTTTAGTTCAGGCTTTACCATTGCTGCAGCCAGCTTACTCTTTAGGTTGCTCATCAAGGCCGCTTTCACCATTTTAAATACACCCATAGCAGTACCTTCAAGCGTCTTCAACACCATATTTCCCGTGAAGCCGTCGGTCACGACAACATCTGCCGGCCCGCTTAGGAGGTCCCTTGCCTCTACATTTCCTATAAAGGATATCTCCGATGATTGCTGCAGTAATGTAAAGGCATGCTTAGTCAGTTCATTCCCTTTTTTTTCTTCTGTTCCGATATTAAGTAATCCGACACGGGGCTTTTCGATTCCCCGCACTTTTTGAGCATACACAGACCCCATTATGGCGAATTGAAGGAGATGCTCCGGTTTCGCATCGGAGTTCGCGCCTACATCCAGTAGTACAAAACCTTTGCCATCGATTGTCGGAAGGGTTGGAGCCAACGCCGGACGCTCAATGCCTTCTATCCTTCCGACCACAAACAAGCCTGCAGCCATTAGCGCCCCTGTATTGCCTGAAGAAATGCATGCATCCGATTCTCCGTCAGCCACTTGCTGTGCAGCCAAGACCATCGAGGCGCTTTTCTTGCGGCGAACCGCACGAACAGGTTCATCGGTGCTTAATATTTTTTCATCAGTATGTATAACCTTTATACGGCCATGTTTCACTAAGTATTGGTTAATCTCCGATTCATTGCCTATCAAGGTGATTTCCACATCGGAAAAAGCCTCGACAGCTTTCATCGCTCCCAAAACCTGTGCCTTGGGAGCATTATCGCCACCCATTGCATCTATCGTTATCTTCATTTTCTTTCATCCTTTACTAGCAAGTTAAGAGCGATACATTTCGAACTCGCCTTTAAAAACCAGTTCATTACCCACGTAGCTTCTAACCTCCACCACGGAACGATCGTTGGTGTGGTCCACGTTTTTAACCCTAGCTTTAGCTACCACTCTTTCATTTTCCTTTACAGAACGAGTAAATAAAATGGATGCTTTCGCAGTTAATGCCAATTCATCATTTATGACTGCTACAGCCAATGAATTTGCTTGGGCAAAAAGGTGATGTCCCCTCGCAATTCCATTCCGCTTAAAGACATGCTCCTTATTTATATCCAAAATAGAAATTGCATTGTCATCTAAATTAAGATCAATTACTTCCCCGATGATTTCATCCAAAGGCAATGCCCTGATTTCGTCACTGAATTTTTTCTCGGCCACGCTTTTAATACGTTCACGCAGTTCCGGTATCGATAATTCAAGACGGTCAAGCCTAATGGTCTGGACGCTCACCGAATATTTTTCAGCCAGCTCCTCATCCGTTACAAAAGGATTCTGTTTAATCGTTTCGATTAATAATTGCTGGCGTTCCTTCTTATTTCTTCGCATTTGAAGGTCACCATCCGTAGTATTATGACTAGGTACTAATAGTAGTATATATATTTTAAAAACAGATTGCAAGATATTGAGTAAAATCTCACAATCTGCTATTGGGTTTTTGATTCAGTTCAGTCCAGCTTTTCTCCCGTGAATACTCCCGTTCCCGCTAAATAGTTCCGCAGCGGTGCATACTCAGGGGAATGCCAAAAGCTTTGGGAGGCAATCAATTTTGCAGCATCTTCCCTTGCCACTTCCAAAGTCCTGTAATCATGGACCATGTCGGCTACCTTGAACTCGGGAAGGCCGCTTTGTTTTTTACCGAAGAAGTCCCCGGGGCCGCGTAGTTCCAAATCTTTTTCGGAAAGGGCGAATCCATCGTTTGTCTCGGTCATGATTTTCATCCGTTCTTTGCCGACTTCCGTTTTCGGATCAGCCAGCAGGATGCAAAAGGACTGATCGCTTCCCCGTCCAACCCTTCCGCGCAACTGATGCAACTGTGAAAGCCCAAAGCGCTCCGCATCATAAATGACCATTACCGTTGCATTTGGAACATTCACCCCAACCTCGACAACCGTCGTGGAAACAAGGATTTGAGCTTCATTGGCACTAAACTGCTGCATCACTTCGTCTTTTTCATCCGCGGGCAGCCGGCCATGCATAAGTCCAACTTTGTACCTGTTCGCAAAGTATTGAGTCAGCATTGCATGAACATCGAGAACATTCTGTAAAGAATCGAGTTTCTCCGACTCCTCAATCAATGGACAGATAACGTAAGCCTGTCTCCCTTTCTTTAGTTCCTTTTCGACGAATGTTAAGATCCGATCAAGCATTTGGTGTTTTGCCCAATAGGTTTCTATTGCTTTACGCCCGGCAGGCATTTCATCGATCGTCGAGACGTCCATTTCCCCAAACACTGTAATTGCAAGCGTTCGCGGAATCGGGGTAGCCGTCATGAAAAGTACATCTGGATTTGTACCCTTTTCACGAAGGATCCGGCGCTGCTCCACACCGAAACGATGTTGTTCATCCGTTATGACAAGTCCGAGATTCCGAAAATTCACTTCATCCTGTATCAATGCATGTGTTCCTATCAAAAGATCTAGCTCCCCGGATTCCAGCATTTGCAATAGTTCCTTGCGCTTTTTGCCTTTTACCGAACTTGTCAACAATGCGACCTTCACTCCACTTGGTTCCAACATCGCCTTTAGCGATTGAGTATGCTGCTCAGCCAAGATTTCCGTCGGGACCATTAATGCACCTTGGAAACCTGCTGTAATCGTCGCCTTCAGGCATATCGCGGCAACCACCGTTTTTCCAGACCCGACATCCCCTTGAAGCAGGCGATTCATCCTGTAGGGGGATTTCATGTCATTCATTATTTCCTCGACGACCCTATTCTGAGCGTTCGTCAAAGGAAAAGGGAGAGTTCCAACAAAGGCTTCCAGCTGCTCCATGTCAAACTCCTGGCCAATTCCTTTTGACTGCTCCCGCTGCACTTTACGAAGTGCCTGCATTTTAAGTTGAAACAATAAAAATTCTTCATACACAAAACGGCGGCGAGCCTTTTTCACCTCATTGGCCGATTGAGGGAAATGCATGGTACGAAGAGCGTCGTTACGCGACATCAGCTTGTATGCGGACAATAATTGCGGAGGCAGATTTTCTTCTATCATTGCCCCATATTCAGAAAATGCATTGGAGATAAAACGGCGGAGCCCTTTGACAGTAATGCTGCCCTTCACAGAGTATACCGGTTCGAACTCTTTCTCCCGGCTACGATCGCCAACGTGGCATTCCGAGCCTGTAATGGTTTGGCGATGACGATCCCACTTTCCTGTTACCGTTACGGTTTCGCCTATCGCAAGCTTCGGCTTCAGATATGGCTGGTTAAAAAAAATCACATTTATTAAATATCTCCCAGTTAACACTTTAATCGTAAGCCTGGATTTTTTCTTTCCGAAGTACCCTAATGTAGGCACCGTATGAACTTTGCCTTCTATGGTAACCCGCTCATCATGCTCGACCGTTTCTAAATCCCTCAATCGGTAATCTTCATAGCGATATGGGAGGTGTTCAAGGAGATCCGCGACGGTATGGATCTCCATTTCCCCCAAAGTTGCCGCCGTTTCGGCCCCAATGCCCTTTACTGCTGTTATGGGTTCCTGTAAAGCGGGACTCACTTCTTATTCAGCGGCAAGCCAAAGATTTTGGCTTCCAACTCCCGTCCAGTCGGTGTAGCCGCTAAACCTCCTTGTGCAGTTTCCCTAAGAGCCGATGGCATCGTTTGCCCGATTTTGTACATCGCATCAATCACTTCATCACACGGTATGCGGCTTGTGATCCCCGCTAGCGCCATATCTGCGGCAACCATAGCATTGGCTGCCCCCATGGCATTACGCTTCACACAAGGCACCTCCACAAGCCCAGCAACAGGGTCACACACAAGGCCAAGCATGTTCTTTAATGTGATTGCCATCGCTTCTGCACTTTGTGCAGGTGTCCCTCCTGCCATTTCAACGATGGCTGCCGCCGCCATGCCCGAAGCAGAACCGACTTCAGCCTGACAGCCTCCTGCGGCTCCTGAGATAGAAGCATTATTCGCTACAACAAAACCAAACGCCCCTGCTGTAAATAGAAACTCAATTTTCTGTTCCCGATTCGGCTTTAACTTATTTTGCAAAGCAAAAAGGGTCCCAGGCACAACACCGGCAGATCCGGCAGTAGGTGTCGCACAAATCGTTCCCATGGCTGCGTTCACTTCGTTTGTTGCCACCGCTTTGCTTACCGCATCCAGCAGCAGTTCACCGGATAAGGAATTTCCTGATTTAATGTATGTCTGAAGAAGGACTGCATCCCCTCCCGTCAGGCCGGAAACGGACCGGACACCTTGAAGTCCTTTTTCAACTGCCTGTTCCATTACATCCAGGTTGACTCCCATCTGGCGGATGATTTCTTCACGGCTTTTTCCCGTTACTTCCATTTCCTGTTCTATCATCAGCGTTGAAATTTTTTTTTGCTTTGATTCAGCTAATTCTACTAATTCCGCTACATTACGAAACATGATTTCTTCTCCTTCCTAAGTGGAAACGATTGCCCTATTAATCCACAATCCTCGCTACTTGAGTGATGTCGGGGAGTGCTGTAATTTCAGCGATGACGTGATCCTCCAAGTTTTGGTCCACTTCAATCGTCATCAAGGCCATCTTCCCTTTTTCTTTTCGGGAGACTTCCATCTGGCCAATATTGATTTGATGCTTGGCTAAAATGTTTGAAACATTTGCGATGGCACCGAACCGATCATCATGAACGACGAGTATGGCAGGGTTGTGCCCGGAGAGCCTCAATTTAAACCCGTTCAGTTCGACGATTTCGATTTTTCCCCCGCCTATCGATATTCCGACAAGTTCCAGTTCACCATCATCATCACCAACCGTTATTTTTGCTGTATTGGGATGCTCCGGTACGGCTTCTTCTTCCCGAAAAGTAATTTTCATCTTTTTTTTACGGGCTATTTCCAGCGATTCTTTGATTCTCTCATCAAATGTATCAAAATCAAGTAAGCCTCCTACAATAGCTACATCCGTTCCATGGCCTTTATAGGTTTTGGCAAATGATCCGTAAAAAGAAATGTGGGCCCATTTTGGTTCCCGGTCGAATAAATTCCTGGCAACCCTGCCAATCCTTGCAGCTCCTGCTGTATGGGAACTAGAGGGGCCGATCATAACAGGACCAATTATATCGAATACACTTCTAAATTTCATGACTTGCTCCTCCTTCTATACACTGGGAGTCAGTTTAATAATAAAGCGTGATACATTGTAATTACAATTAAGCTGTCCGTAATCCTTCTTTTCATAAAAAATAAAACTGCATAGCCTAATGACATATGCAGTTTATTGCCTTTTATTTTTTTCAGGACCCTCAAACATTGTGACGATTAAGTCTCCCTCATTTTCATTGATCTCTACTTATTCAATTGAAAAAATGAAAGAATATAAAGGTTGTTTCCCATTATGCACTTCAACTTCAACGTCTTCGAAATTCTCATTACAAAACGCAACAAGACTTTCGACATTTTCAGCAGTGGCATCTTCTCCATATAAAATGGTAAGGATTTCTGAATCTTCGTCAATCATATCGGAAAGAAGATCTTTTGCCGCTTGGGTCATGTCTTTATCCTTCACTTTGATGGTGCCTTCAGCAATTCCCATGAAGTCCCCGGTCTCGATTGCAAGACCATCAATGTTGGTATCTCGGACAGCATAAGTAATCTGGCCCGTTTTCACATGCGAAAGGGCTTCGATCATCGCTTTTTTATTCTCTTCAGCATCAAGTGAAGGGTTGAAAGCCAGCAATGCAGCCATTCCCTGTGGTACTGTTTTCGTTGGGATGACAGTCACATGATCCCCAAGTACATCTGCAGCCTGATTGGCCGCCATGATGATATTTTTATTGTTAGGCAAGATGATCACATGATCTGCATATGCCTCTTCGACAGCTTTAACGATATCCTCCGTGCTAGGATTCATCGTTTGTCCGCCTTCGATGACGGACTTAGCGCCGATGCTTTTGAATAATTCGCTGATGCCAGCACCCATCGCCACTGACACTACAGCGTACTTCTCTTTGGTCGACGGTTTAGTTTGAAGCGGTGTTTTCGTCTCACCTACAATCGCAGTATGCTGTTCACGCATATTATCGATTTTCATTTTTATTAAGCTACCATATTGCTGTCCATAATTCAGGCACGTGCCAGGCTGTTCAGAGTGAATATGTACCTTGACGACTTCATCATCTGATATGACTAATAAAGAATCTCCGTATTCACTTAAATCATTTCTAAATTTTTCTTCATCAAATGATTTATTGACAAGTTTTTCATTTTCCAATCGGACCATGAATTCCGTGCAGTAGCCATACACGATATCTTCCGTGTTCATATGCCCTTGAACATTCATGTGATGTTCGGCATTGATCATGTCATCCATGCTTGGGCCATTTGCAGGTCGGACTGGAAGTGCCTCACCTTTCAGCTCAGCAAGGAAACCTTCATAAACGAATACCAACCCTTGCCCGCCGCTATCAACGACTCCCACTTCTTTTAAGACTGGAAGAAGATCCGGTGTACGTTTTAATGAAGCATTGGCCTCCGTAACGATTTCTTCCATCACCTGAATAAGGTCTATATGCTTTGCTGCTGATGAAACCGCTTGCTTGGCTGCATCTTTTGCAACCGTTAAAATGGTTCCTTCAACAGGTTTCATAACGGCTTTATAAGCTGTCTGAACCCCCGCTTCAAAAGCTTGGGCAAATTCTTCACTATTTATTTCCGATTTATGTTCAATCGCTTTAGCAAAACCGCGGAACAGTTGCGAAAGGATAACTCCCGAATTGCCGCGTGCTCCCATTAGCAGTCCTCTTGAAAGTGAGGCACCCACTTTCCCGATGTGTTCCTGGACGTTATTTTGCACTTCCTTCGCACCCGAAGTCATCGATAAATTCATATTCGTTCCTGTATCCCCATCTGGAACAGGGAAAACATTCAACGCATCAACCATTTGGGCATTAGCCGCTAAATGGTTGGCACCTTGAATGATCATTTCTGCAAAGCGCTTTCCGTTCAAACTTGTAATTGACACAAAACTTTCCTCCTATACTTAAGGGTTCGTCACACGAACTCCCTGTACAAAAATGTTGACGGAATCAACAGCTAATCCTACAGTTTTGTCCAGGGTGTACTTTACCTTTGATTGCACATTATGTGCAACTTCCGAGATTTTCGTTCCATAACTTACGATAATATACATATCGATATGAACTTCTTCCTCTTCTTGTCGGACAATTACACCTTTAGTAAAGTTTTCTTTTCTTAAAATTTCGGCAATGCCGTCTTTAAATTGTTTTTTGGAAGACATTCCTATAATTCCGTAGCAATCCACGGCTGCGCCGCCTGCTACAGTAGCGATAACCTCATTAGAGATATCAATTTGTCCATACTTCGTTTGTAATTCGATAGACATTTTCTTTTCCCTCCCAAAAATCAAATCAACTAAAGACATTTTACTATAATGTCTATGGTTTTAAAAGTAAATGTCTTACGGTACTATATATAATTCAATTTTGAAGTATGTATGTCAAGGTTTTTTTCTTGAAAGTAATTAACTGAAGTATTGCATTCTAACGGTAGGTATGATAAATTATTAAAGTATTTTACAAAGACTTAAGACGACTGCGAAAAACTTAAGCTTGTTGTAGTTAGGAGGGAATTTGACATGGCACGTAAATGTGTAATCACTGGAAGAAGAACTCGTTCTGGTAACAGCCGCTCTCACGCAATGAACGCTAGCAAGCGTACATGGGGCGCTAACCTTCAAAAAGTACGTATTTTAGTTGACGGTAAACCTAAACGTGTATACGTTTCTGCAAGAGCTCTTAAATCGGGCAAAGTAGAACGCGTATAATGTTACGGCATCCTCTTAGGATGCCTTTTTACTTGTAATGGCCAGTATTTAATGGGGATGGTTTCAATTCGTTGATCAGGTCTTTCCTGCATCAAGGAGGGGGCCTTCACCCATTAATGGATGGCCGCCCCTTTTTACCGAAAAAATAACACCTCCCTTAATTTGAGAGGTGTCATGGAGATAAGTATCAGCCTTTTTTAAACGCTCCGAGCATAGCCCTTACCAAACTGCCCAGAACTTTTGGCAATTTAATCGTATAAAATTTCATCATGCCCCTCCTCTTTGCATCCCACAATTAAAGATGAAGTGGAATTTTTCTATTACAACATAAGCTTTTAAGCGGATATAGGATGATCGTAATTATATCCGAATCTGCTCTAAGCATGAATTTTAATCACTGCTTCTTATCACCATTAATATGCCTTTCTCAAATGAAACATTCCCAGATTCGGAAATTAGTTCATTGCTGATGCAAAGCGTCGAACCTATTTCCAAGCTTGCATCATCCAGCGGGTATTTGAAACCCGAAAGTGT
This sequence comes from Peribacillus sp. NPDC101480, assembly GCF_050277335.1. NCBI lineage: Bacteria > Bacillati > Bacillota > Bacilli > Caryophanales > Bacillaceae > Peribacillus > Peribacillus sp. NPDC101480. Next base: position 434,618 of record NZ_JBNNSB010000004.1, on the reverse strand, counting down.
AATGCCGGTGACTTCAGCCGTTACGGGGAGCAATGACAAGTATTTCTTATCTTTTAAAGCAGTGACCTCATATGAACCTGCTGTCTTTACCGTGAATATATTTTGCCGATCGACTATGTATATATCCATATCGCCATGATGAGGGAGGACACTTTCTTTTTGGAGCAGCTGGATATTCCCAAGAAAATGGTCCATTCTTCCCCCTGTTGCGCCCAGAATGTGAATTTCACTTGGCTTTTGCCCTATTGCCCATTTAAATGCGATCTCTAAATCCGTTTCATCCTTTTCCGAAGAATATAGATTGATTTGTTCCAGCCTTTGCTCAATTTTCCTGTATTCACCTTCCGAAACTGAATCAAAATCCCCAAAACCGAATCTAGGTTCGATACCTTTTTCAAGCAAAGACCATACTCCCCTGTCAACCCCGACCCAAAGGTCAGTCTTCTCCTTATACCATGTCAGATCCGGCCAAAAACATTCCGGACCTCCAGCCATAATACTAATAATCATCGAAATCATCCTTTTCTTTACATATTCATATCAAAGATCCCTATGTTTGATTGATAAAAAAAGCCGATCACCATCATACGAATATGATAGTGTCGGCTTATATCACTTTCCCCGAATCTTTTGAATCGCTGCTTTTCGATCTTCTTGATTATATATTGCCGAGCCAGCCACAAGGATTGTCGCCCCTTGTTCAATACATAATTTAGCCGTTTCTTCATTTACTCCACCATCAATCTCTATTTCCAGATTTTGATTATACATTTCCGCCATCGCCTTCACTTCGGCAATTTTGGGAAGAACGGATTTAATGAACTTTTGTCCGCCAAAACCAGGATTGACCGTCATCAACAATACCATGTCAATATCTTCGATTATAGGTTGGATCAATGAAGCTGGAGTGGCTGGATTAAGCACCACGCCTGCCTTTACACCAAAAGATTTAATCAATTGGATCGTCCGATGCAAGTGTGTGCATGCCTCTACATGAACAGTTATATAATCGGCTCCTGCTTTCGCAAAGGCTTCGATATAACGATCTGGTTGTTCGATCATTAAATGAACATCAAGCGGAAGCTTTGTTATGGGACGGATAGCATCGACAATTAGTGAGCCTATCGTTATATTCGGCACGAAATGCCCATCCATGACATCTACATGGATTAAATCCGCTCCGCCCCTTTCCACATCAAGAATTTCTTCTCCCAATTTTGCAAAGTCAGCTGATAAAATGGATGGTGCGATTTTAACCATTTTAATACCTCGGCTTTCTATCTCTGATTTCTTCTAGGAATTGCATATAATGTTCATATCGATAACGTGGAATTTCCCCGGCATCAACCGCTTCCTTCACTGCACACTTTGGTTCTTTATCGTGCAGGCAGGCCCTGAATTTACAGTCTTCCCCATGCTTATGCATTTCCGGGAAGCAATAGGATAACCTTTCAGCTTCCATTTCCATGAATTCAAGTGAACTGAACCCTGGAGTATCCGCGACAAGTCCAGAGCCGATATGAATCAATTCAACGTGGCGGGTGGTATGCTTCCCACGTCCCAAGTGTGAAGAAATATCATCCGTCTTTAAAGCCAATTCAGGATTGATTGCATTCAGCAAAGACGATTTCCCAACACCTGACTGCCCGGCAAATACACTGGTTTTTCCTTCTAAATACGGCACTAGTTCTTCAATTCCTCCAGCGGTAACAGAAGATGTTTCCAGGACAGTATAGCCAAGTTTCTGATAGTCTTTGATATACTGAGACAATTTCTTTTGGTTTTCAGCTGTAACCAAGTCCAGTTTCGTCACCACGATAATCGGTTCAATTTCGTTATCTTCAATCAGTACGAGGAATCGATCAAGCAATGCCGGACTGAAATCAGGTTCTACTGCCGAAAAGACAAGGATTGCCTGGTCTACATTCGAGATTTGCGGACGTATCAATTCATTCTTTCGCGGTTTTATTTCGGTCACGGTCCCGTCCGTTTTATTTTCCGCTTCAAAAACAACATAATCACCCACGAGCGGGGTTACCTTATTCTTCCTGAACAGGCCCCTTCCACGGCATTGATAGACCTCATCACCATCAAGGACATAATAAAATCCACTTAATGCTTTGATAATTTTTCCTTCGGGCATAACCACACTCCTAATTAATAAAATTATTCTGGATATGAGACGGATTCGTCAATGATGACCTGATTGTCCCGCATGACTTTATATCCTGCTTTCTTATCTGGGGTAACCATTAATTCGATCGTTCTCTTCGCATCTTGCAATATATAGAATGTTTCTTGTGGCTCCGTCATGCTATTGTCGATATCCTCGATGAAAATTTGTATTTTTTGTGATTTGCCTGGCTCAACAGGATCATACTCGATTTTGATTTCCTCCGTTACACTCTTGGGAGGAATCTCCTCTTTCCCTTTTGAAATGACCACTTTCACAGTACTGCCCTTTTCCACCTTCGTAGCAGGTTCCGGTGACTGGGAAATGACAAGCCCCTCCGCTACGGAATCATCATAGATTTCTTCTTCGACATCGATCTTTATACCACTTTCACTGGAATAATCATCCAGACCAGCTTTATTGAACCCAGTTAAGTTCTTCAAGCTCAGGAGATCTGCCCCTTTACTGACCGTTAGCTCAAGCTCCGTTTCGGATGGTACGACCTCAGTGGCACCCGAGGGCGTTTGTTCAATGATCGTGCCGGCTGCACTGTCATCATATTTTTCGGTCACGCTTATGTTTTTGAATCCCATTTTCTCAAGCAGGGATTTAACATCAGAGTAGTCTCGACCTTCATAGCTTGACAATGAAATCGTCTCTTTACCAATGCTTTGATAAATATCGATGACTGCACCTTCCTTGACCGTCTTACCTTCCTTAGGGTTGGTTTTGATCACAAGACCAGCTTCAACCTCTTCATCTTCAATCTCGATCGTATCTCCAACTTTCAAATCCAATTCAAGCAATTCAGTAATGGCATCATCCAATTCTTCCCCTTTAAGGTCTGGGATCGTCACTTCCTTCGAGACAAGGAGGGGGGGTACAACAAAGACAGATAAAACAGCAAGCAGGGCGAGAACTAAAAAGGTGGTCACCAGGATTGCAGGCATGTTTCTTCGTTTTTTACCTTTATGATCCGACTTGTTTTTTTGTTTTTTCTGTTTCTTTTGTTTCTTCTGTTTCTTTTTCGATTTACTCTCTGCTTCAGAATCAGTTTCCTCATCATCCACATAAACTAAAGTGTTTTTTTCAGGACCCCTTATAATTGTCTCATCGACGCTGGAAAGCTGATCGTCCGTTATGACGGGGATGGCTTTTGTTGCATCATGATCTTCGGGAATGGCAAAAGGCAGTTCATTTGAACGCTCAGGATTAAGCGACGTCCGTATATCATCTTCCATCGAGTCTACGCTTTCATAGCGGTAATATGAATCTTTGGCTGTCGCTTTCAAGATAATATTTTCCACACTCTGGGGTATTTCAGAGTTCCAGCGTTTTGGCGACGGAGTTTCCGATTGTAAATGTTTAAGAGCAATCGACACGGCTGATTCACCCGAAAATGGCAATCTTCCCGTCAACAATTCAAACATGACGATGCCAAGTGAATAAATGTCCGACTTCTTATTTGCCATACCGCCTCTGGCCTGTTCAGGAGATAAATAATGAACCGACCCCAAGACTGCGTTGGTCTGCGTTATGTTTGTTGCACTTAGTGCCAATGCTATGCCGAAGTCCGTAATCTTGACGGTTCCTTCTTTATCAATCAAAATGTTCTGTGGCTTGATATCACGATGAATGATCCCATTATGATGGGCATGGGAAATCGCTGCCGTAATTTGCCTCATGATATCCAAGGCCTCATCAACTGGAATTGGATAATATTTTTGTATGTATTGCTTAAGTGTAAATCCGTCAACGTATTCCATTACAATATAATAGATGGAATCTTCTTCACCAACATCATAAATGCTTACGATATTGGGATGGGCCAAACTGGTTGCCGATTGGGCTTCCCGATTGAAGCGCTTGATGAACTCTTCGTCATTATTAAAATCCATGCGAAGGATTTTCAATGCGACATCCCTATCTAAGATCATATCCCTTGCAAGGTAAACATTCGCCATACCGCCGCCGCCAACCATCTCGAGCAGCTTATAACGGCCGTTGATTCTTCTACCAATCAACATTCAATTCACCTGCTTTCACTTTCTTCAGTAAATTGAACAAGCACAAGTGTGATATTATCTTCCCCACCATAGTGATTGGCCTTATCTATTAATGAATTCGCCTTTTCTTCAAGTGACTGTCCATTGGTTACCGTTTCTTCCAGTTCCTGTTCACTCACTTTATTCGTCAATCCATCCGAGCAAAGCAACAGTAAATCATTTTCTTCGAAGATGACCGTCATAATGTCCATTTCCACTTGCATTTCTGTCCCCAAGGCTCGTAATAAAACATTTTTCCGTGGATGGTTTTCGGCATCTTCCTTCGAAATCTGACCGGAACGGACCAATTCGTTAACGAGTGAATGATCTTCCGTGACCTGCTTAAAACCGCTCTCATTATACAAATAACACCGGCTGTCCCCGATGTTGGCAATCGTAGCAAACTTGTCGGTGCAAATGGCTGCAACAATGGTGGTACCCATGCCCTTACATTCCGTATTCGCTTCTGCATGTTCAAAAAGCAACTGATTGACCGAGAAGATTTGCTGCTTCAGCCAATCCTCGGCCTCATTTGCCGTTTCGATTCCGGTTGATGCTTCCCAGCCCTTTTTCAGAAGGTCTATCGTCATTGCACTGGCTACATCCCCGGCGCGGTGGCCGCCCATGCCATCTGCAACGATGGCAAGGCGTACGCCTTCCGAGTTCTTAAAGATTCCGCCATTATCTTCATTATGCTGGCGGACTTTTCCACGGTCTGTCTTAAATATTGCCCTCATAGGGTCACCTCGTCTCTTCTTTGCGCTCCTTGGCCCGAAGCTGGCCGCAGGCTGCGTCAATATCACTGCCTTGTTCCCTTCGGATCGTTACATTAATGCCGCGCTTCTTCAATGTTTTTTCAAACTCAAAAATTTGGTCCCGAGGTGTTCGTACATAGTTGCGTTCAGGCACATAGTTAACCGGTATTAAGTTGACATGGCATTTTATCCCTTTTATTAAAGCTGCTAATTCTTCAGCGTGCTCCACTGTATCATTCTCGCCACCGAATAGACCATATTCAAAACTTACACGGCGACCTGTTTTTTCTGTATAGTACTTGATTGCTTCGATCAAGTCTGGAAGTTTGTAGGCCTTATTGATCGGCATCAATTTACTTCTCAATTCCGTATTCGGCGCATGAAGGGAAACAGCAAAGTTTATTTGCATGCTTTCTTCGGCAAACTTATAGATCTTAGGAATGATCCCACTTGTGGAAACGGTAATATGACGTGCCCCGATGTTTAAGCCCTTTTCATGGTTTATATTCTTCAAGAATGACATCATATTATCGTAGTTATCAAACGGTTCACCTATACCCATGATTACGACAGAACTAACACGTTCTTCCGATTCGTCAAGTGCTTGCTGAACTTTTACGACTTGGGCAACTATTTCCCCTGATTCAAGATTCCGCTTTAAACCGCCTAATGTCGACGCACAGAATGTACAGCCAATTCTACATCCTACCTGCGTTGTCACGCAAATGGAGTTTCCGTATTCATGGCGCATCAGCACCGTTTCTATCGAATAACCATCTTGGAGTTCAAATAAAAACTTCATCGTTCCGTCATTGGACGTTTGCTGAATCAAGGTTTTCAAAGTTGTGAAGGTGAATTGCGCTTCCAGCTTATCCCGTAATGATTTCGAAAGGTTGGACATATCTTCAAAACTGGAGACACGTTTTTTATAAAGCCAGTCATATACTTGATCGGCCCGGAATGCCTTTTCTCCATTTTGAACAAGCCAATCTTTAATTTGGTGTAGCTCCAATGAGTAAATCGATGGTTTTTCTGGTGTCGTATCTTTTCTTACTCTAGATGATTTAGTGATTTCTGCCATTACAGCACCTTCTTTCTAAAACTCGCAATAAAGAATCCGTCACTGCTAAAATATTGCGGAAAAACTTGCAGCGTATGACCCTCGATGAATGGCTGAACGCTTTCAGGCATTCTTGCGGACAAGGTTGCATCGCTTTCAAAATCCGGGTGGCTTTCCAAAAATGCTGCAGCGACTTTGTCATTTTCTTCTTTATCCACCGTACAGGTACTATATACTAACCGTCCGCCTTGCTTTACAAGCGGGGCAGCCGATTCCAATAATTGTTTTTGTATACTTGAGAGTTTCATTATATCATCTTTTGTTTTAGTGTACTTTACATCAGGCTTCCGGCGCATGACTCCCAACCCGGAACATGGTGCATCGATCAGGACCCTGTCAAAACCTTCCTTATTGAAGTGTTCTTGCACTTTTCTGCTATCAAGGGCCATTGTCTTAATATTGTTTCTGAGCTTTAGGCGCTCCGCCTGCTCTTTAATGAGCTTGACCTTATGCTCATGAAGGTCAAGAGCATATACTTGTCCAGTGGTCAAGCCTTCTGCGATATGGGTCGTTTTCCCTCCAGGTGCGGCACAGCAATCGAGTACAGCATCATTTTCATTCGCACCCAATGCATGGGCAACAAGCATTGAACTCTCGTCCTGAATCGATAAATAACCCAATTTATAGCTTTCCGAATGAGCAAGATTCCCTTTATAGCTGACAATTGCTTCGGGAATGACTTCACTTACTTCAACATCATATCCTTCTTCCGTTAATATGCTGATCAGTTCACGGCGTGAAATCTTTTTTAAATTAACCCGACCCGTCTGTAATGGTGCAGTTAAATTGATTTCACACATTTCCTTGGTTTTTTCATAGCCAAATTGCTCTACCCAACGCTTTACAAGCCAAATTGGATGACTTACTTCTATGGAAAGCCGTTCCAGATCATCTTTAATTTCATCTAAAGAAGGAACACCATTCCTTTGGATGTTTCGGAGGACGCCATTGACCATCGAAGATGTACCCTTGTGTCCGCGTTTTTTGGAAATTTCGACAGCCTCGAAAATGATTGCATGATCAGGCACTTTATCTAAATAGACCATTTGATAAACGGAAAGCCTAAGTAAATTGATGACCCAGCTTTGCGTTTTTTTAGGCTGTTTAATATATGGGCTCAAATAATAATCCAAAGTCATCTTACGCTGTATGGTACCGTAACTTATTTCTGTAAGCAAACCGCTGTCCACGACGGATAACTGGTGCTTTTTAATCAAGTTGTTCAATAATAGGTTACTGTAGGATTGGTTTTTCTCTACAGATTCCAAAATATCGAGAGCGATTTCACGTACTCCCTTTTTAGTTTGCTTCATTCTGTTCTCCTAACTTCATGCCTGCTTTAATGAACGATCCGGCTCCGCGCAAGTAATCTTTCGCCGGCATTTTTTTCTTTCCTGAAGGCTGCAGTTCTGTAACCAGTATTGCCGTCTCATTGCCTGTCGAAACGATGAAACCATCATTTTGTACATCAATGACCGTGCCCGGCGCAGCCTGATTGCCATCTTCCAGTTTCTTTACCTGCCAAATCTTCAAAATGGACCCTTCTAAAGTTGTATAAGCAACAGGCCAAGGATTCAGGCCGCGTACATGGTTATAGATGTCTTCTCCTGATTTCGACCAGTCGATTCTTTCCTCTGACCGCTTGATGTTAGGTGCAAAAGACGCTCTAGCCTCATCCTGCTTGATCGGCTGTAACTCCTCATTAATAAGTTTCGGAAGTGTCTCTGCAAGTAAATCCGACCCTATCTTGCTTAATTTATCATGCAGCGTTCCGACATTATCTTGTTCTTCGATAGCAACTTCCGCCTGAGTCAATATATCACCGGCATCCAATTTTTCCGCCATATACATGATGGTTATCCCAGTCTTTTCTTTCCCCTGTAAAATGGAATAATGAATGGGCGCCCCACCACGCAGTTCTGGAAGCAGGGAGGCATGTACATTAATACATCCGTACTTAGGGGCATCCAGCAATTCATTCGGAAGGATTTGTCCGAAAGCCGCCGTCACCACCAAGTCAGCATTCAAGGAGATAATCTTTTCCAGTTCTTCTTTTTCACGGATTTTTTCGGGTTGATAAACGGGAATCCCATGCTTTTCGGCTTCGACCTTAACTGGAGGCGGCGTCAGCACTTTTTTGCGGCCTACTGGACGATCGGGCTGTGTGACAACAGCGATCACATCATACCCTTCATCAATGATTCTTTTCAATACCGGCACTGAAAAGTCCGGTGTACCCATAAATATTATTTTCGTCATTCTTCTCCATACCTTTCTAACTCTTCTTCCGAAATATACCGGGAAACCTTACTTGTAAATAAAACTCCTTGCAGATGGTCGATTTCGTGCTGAAGGGCCCTTGCAAGGAAATCTTCCGCTTCTATCTCGAAAAAAGATCCTTTTCGGTCTTGTGCCCGGACTTTGACACGGTATGGACGCGTTACTTCGCCATATAAACTCGGGAAGCTCAAGCATCCTTCAACACCTGTCTGTTCGCCTTCCATTTCCAGCACTTCCGGATTAATCAGTTCGATTGCACCTGATCCTTCCTCTATTTCAACGACGGCCACTTGCTTTTTCACGCCAACCTGAGGTGCTGCAAGTCCAACGCCATCCGCCTCCACCATCGTTTCATACATGTTATTTAACAGCTTTGCCAACTTTTTATCAAAACTTGTTACTTTATCGCATTTTTGTTGTAAAATTTTTTCAGGAAACAAGACAATCGGTAAAATAGCCAAAATTAATGGTAACCTCCTAGATATGAAAAACAGCACTTCATTATATAAAAACGCAAGCTGTGACAGCTCGCGGTAATCATCCATCTCTTAAACAATTACATCATGATCTGTGGATTTAAATCTATTGAAATCTGCAGCTGATTCTGAGCGGTTTCTTTTTGGTAATGCTCCAAAAGTGTGCGTAAATGCTGATTCAGGTCCGGCTCTCGTTTGTATTTTATCAGACATTGGTAGCGATATCTATTGTTGATTCGACTAATGGGGGAAGCAACCGGACCTAGTACGATAGAATCCCGATTCAATCGTGAGCCTAAATAATTCGTGATCTTCTCAGTGACACTCACTGTCTTCATTAAATCTTCATGTGAAACGGTAATAAGGACAACATAATAATACGGAGGGTAATGACTTTGCCTCCTTAGATGCATCTCCCGTTCATAAAAAGCATCATAATCCTGAAAGGCAGAAAGCTCGATGCTGTAGTGCTCAGGTGTATAGGTTTGGATGACCACTTCTCCCGGAAGCTGATGACGTCCTGCCCTTCCGCTGACCTGTGTCAGCAGCTGGAATGTCTTTTCCGAAGAACGGAAATCAGGCAGATGCAGCATCGTATCAGCTGAAAGGACTCCAACAAGGGTGATATTAGGAAAATCAAGGCCCTTGGCAATCATTTGGGTGCCTAACAATATATCGGCCTTCCCTTCACCAAAGGCATTCAGTAACCGCTCATGTGAACCCTTCTTACTCGTCGTGTCAACATCCATCCGTATGACCCGTGCTTCAGGGAGAATTTTCGCAAGCTCTTCTTCAACCTTTTGAGTGCCTGTACCGAAGAACCTTATATGTTCACTTTCACATTCAGGGCATGCGGAAGGCATTCCCTCTTCAAAACCGCAATAATGGCATTTCATTATATCATTAAAGCGATGATATGTGAGTGAAATGTCACAATTAGGGCAGTTGATGACCAATCCGCAGCTTCGGCACATCACAAAGGAAGAATGTCCCCTTTTATTTAACATCAGAACTGTTTGCTCCCCCTTCTCAAGCCGGTCTTTCAGCTTGGTAAAGAGCAGCTCCGAAAACATGGAACGATTTCCGGTTCTTAGTTCTTCTCGCATATCTACAATATCCACTGCTGGCAACGCACTTTTATTCATCCTCTGGCTAAGTGTCAATAATTTATAGACATTTTTCTTGGCTCGCGCAAAAGATTCAAGTGTAGGTGTCGCGCTGCCAAGAATAACCGGACACCTATATGATTTTGCTCTTTCAATGGCTACGTCCCTGGCGTGGTACCTTGGCGTTTCTTCTTGCTTATAGCTGGATTCATGCTCTTCATCAATGATGACCAGCCCCAGGTTTTCAAAAGGAGCAAACACGGCGGAGCGCGCGCCCACCACCACTTTTACTTCTTTACGGTGAATTTTCCGCCATTCATCATATTTTTCACCTACGGATAAACCGCTATGCATGACAGCTACCTGCTCCCCAAACCTTTCCTTAAACCTCTTCACCGTCTGTGGAGTTAAGGAGATTTCAGGTACAAGCATGATGGCTTCCTTCCCTTTTTCAATGACAGATGCAATAGCCTGTAGATACACTTCCGTCTTCCCGCTTCCGGTTACACCATATAAAAGGAAAACATCATGTTCATCATGATATATTTTCTCTTGGATAGGCTTCAACGCAGTTGTTTGTTCAGCTGTAAGTGTAAAGGGAGTGGATTTTTCGAAAACACGGTTTTCATAAGGATCACGGTATATTTCTTGATCCATTTCCGCCAAGGCCCCTTTTGACACTAGGGATTTGACGGTACCGCTTGATGTGTTCATCAATTCAAGCAATTCTTTTAACGGAATGGGTTCTTGATGTTCAATAAAGTATTGAAGGAGTTCCTGTTGTTTTTTTGCATTGCTTGACATGGCTGATGCCATTTCTTTCAGTTCCTCAGGGGAAAGTAAAGATTTTATGACACGGACTGTCTTCTTATTAAGTCGGTTTTTCACATTATATACGAGCTCAAGATTGCCATTTTGCATTTCCTTTTGGAAAAGTGAAGCGTTCTCCCCTTCAATCACGTCTTTCCAAGATATTGAATCATTTTTCCCGAAAAGGTTTTGAATGAATGGAGGCAGCTGATCCTTTTTATCTTCAACGACTTTGATCACTTTTTCATACTTTGCTTTCATCGCTGCCGGAAGCATGGCCTGCAGCGCTGAAATTTTAAAACACATCGCCTCTTTGGTCAACCAGTCACCCAGCTGAAGCAATTCATCATTAAGGATGGGCTCCAAATCCATTGGTTCTTTTATATTGCGTAATTTCGCAAAGTCGCTTTTAGCTTTTAAGCCTGTGACGAATCCCTGAACCATTCTTGGACCGAACGGGACGATGACCCGCATTCCGGGTTTGATGACTTGGCTCCACTTTTCAGGTATGCGATAGTCGAATTCTCGATCCGTTTGTTTAGCAGGTACATCCACGATGACGGATGCTATATCCATATGACATCATTCCTTTTGCATGCGAGATACTTCTGCCAGGATGCTTTTAGCTATATCCGCTTTACTCATTTTTGGAAGTTCGGTCGCACTTCCATCTTTATTGTAAATAGTCACGATGTTCGTATCCGTTCCAAATCCTGCCCCTGGGGCGGTAACATTATTGGCAACGATCATATCTGCATTCTTTTTGGCTAATTTCCCTCTTGCGTATTCTTCAACATTGTTCGTTTCAGCCGCAAAGCCTACCAAGAACTGATGAGTTTTATTTTCACCGAGTTCCATGAGGATATCCTTTGTCCGTTCAAATTCCATCACATTTTCCCCTGGCTGCTTTTTCATCTTTTGATCATGATAAATCTTCGGTTTATAGTCAGCCACTGCAGCGGTCATGATTACGACGTCACTGGAATCGAACTGATCGAATACCGCATCATACATATCTGCTGCTGATACCACTGGTATCACTTTGGCCTTGGAGGGCGGTGTCAAGTTCACTGGGCCAGTGATCAATGTCACCTCAGCGCCCATTTCAATTGCCTTTTCGGCTAGGGCATAGCCCATTTTGCCGCTGGAATGATTCGTTACGTAACGCACGGGATCGATTGCTTCGCGAGTCGGTCCTGCCGTTATCAAATATTTCTTTCCTTTAAGAGGCTGTTGGTGTGATTTACGTTCATCGATATATCGATTAAGATGTTCCACGATTGTTTCCGGTTCCTCCAATCGCCCTTTCCCTACATAGCCGCAGGCCAAATACCCTTCACCCGGTTCAATGAATTGATATCCAAACGAACGAAGTGTCTCCATATTTTTCTGAACCGCTGGGTGGGCGTACATGTGCACGTTCATTGCCGGCGCAACCCAGACAGGCGCTTCCGTTGCCAGAAGTGTGGTCGTAATCATATCATCCGCGATTCCATTGGCTACCTTTCCGATGACATTGGCTGTAGCTGGAGCCAACAGGATGATATCAGCCCAATCAGCCAAGTCGATGTGGGCAATGACTGATGAATCCTTCTCATCAAAAGTATCTGTATACACATCATTTCTTGAAAGTGCTTGAAAGGTGAGCGGCGTCACAAATTCACGTGCCGATTCACTCATGATCACTTTAACATGTGCACCTTCCTGAGTTAATTTACTTGTCAGGGCAGCAGCCTTATATACAGCAATCCCGCCGGTGACACAAAGAAGTACTTTTTTATCGATAAGCATGCAAATTTCCCCTAACTATACATTCTATTTTCTTCTAATTATGACGGAAAACCGAAGAAATTTCATTTGAAATGCGCAATAACATATGGATCTTCCTAAACATTCCATACCTCTGCCTGCTTCATCAATGACTTCCGGACTTTATTAAAACCAAAACAAACAGGCCTGACACCTTGGCCGCAGGAAGGAAGCACTTTCCAAATGTAACGCTCCTGTTTGCTTTAGGGTGTCAGGCCCGATAGGTCAAGCTATGTGTTCTTTTAGTTTTCCTCGTAAGAATTATCGTAAGTCAATTTACCGGAATGAATCTCTTCAAGGGCACGACCTACTGATTTATGGGAAACCGGTTTCGTTATGAGGCAATTATCTTTAATTTGCATTTCCCTGGCACGCTTAGCTGCCACTGATACAAGTGAGTATTTTGAATCGATTTTAAGTAATAGAGAATCAATTGATGGATATAACATAATTTATTCCGCCTCCAGCATTTTTTTATATAAAACAGCAACTCTTTCCCGACGGCAATGCTCGGCTATTACAATTGCATTAATTCTAGCACATGCGGCATCCACATGATCATTTTCAACAACATAATCATACAGATCCATAAGTTCTATTTCTTCCTTGGCCACTTTCATCCGTCCTTTTATCGCTTCCTCCGTCTCGGTTCCGCGAGTAACGATGCGGCTTTCGAGTTCGGTCAAACTCGGAGGAGCAAGGAAAATGAAAAGTCCTTCAGGGAATTTCTCCCGGACCTGTTTAGCTCCTTGAACTTCAATTTCCAGAAATACATCTTTTCCGGAATCGATTGTTTCACGGACATAATCCACGGGTGTTCCATAATAATTACCGACGAACTCAGCATATTCCAGCAATTTGCCTTCCTCGATCAGTGCTTCGAATTCCTCGCGTTTTTTGAAGAAATAATCCACTCCGTCCACTTCACCATGGCGAGGCAGCCGTGTGGTCATCGAAATCGAATATTCGAATGCCGTTCCTGGCTGAGAAAAAATCGCCTTTCTTACAGTTCCTTTACCAACACCGGATGGACCGGACAAAACGATTAATAAACCTTTTTCTCTCATATTGTTTCAGTTACCCCTCTTCTACGCTGTCATCTCTATCTTGAAGCCGTGCGGCAACCGTTTCCGGTTGAACGGCAGATAAGATAACATGGTCGCTGTCTGTAATTATAACGGCCCTAGTCCTTCTACCATATGTAGCATCTATTAAGGATCCGCGGTCTCGGGCATCTTGGATGATCCTTTTGATCGGAGCCGATTCAGGGCTCACGATGGATACGATCCGGTTTGCGGAAACGATATTCCCAAAACCAATATTAATGAGCTTAATTGACATTTTTGTCCCCCATTCATACCTATTGTCACCTTGTTAGGTTCATCATAAACCGACTACTCGATATTTTGAACCTGTTCTTTTAATTTTTCAAGCAGACTTTTCATTTCCACCACTTCTTTGGTAATGGCCGAATCATTTGCCTTTGATCCAATCGTATTGACTTCCCTATTCATTTCCTGGACAAGGAAGTCGAGTTTCCTTCCAATTGGTTCACTATGGGTAAGCGTCCTTGAAAATTGCTGTACATGGCTATCGAGTCTGGTCAGTTCTTCATTTATATCACATTTATCTGCAAAAATGGCCGCTTCTGTCACAATGCGGCTATCTTCGATCAATCCTTCAGTCAACTCTGCCAGTTTGATTTCCAAGCGGGCTTTATATTTTTCGACGACTGAAGGTGCATGCATTTTGACCCCTGCTACAATCTCACCAAACTTTTCAAGCTGGCGTTTCATGTCCAAAGCCAGTTCCTGACCTTCCAGATTCCGCATTGTTTTCAGATTTTCCAATGCCCCCGTGACAGCCTTCAATAACAGGGATTCCAAATCGGCAGGAACCGCAGGTACTTCCTCCGTTATGAAAATCGATTCAAGTTGCAGCATATCCTGTAATGTAATGGAACTTTCCAGATTGTATTTTCCCTTGACTTCTTCCATCAACCCCACATACTGATCAGCAAGATCCCAATCGATCTTCACCTTTTTGGAAACCAGGCTCTCACCTTCAACTGTAATGAAGATTTCCACCCGTCCCCTTCTTATGTATTGGTTCGCCTTCTTCTTCACCTTTTCTTCCAAAACCAAAAGCTGGCGCGGCATTCGAATCGTATATTCACAAAAACGATGGTTCACGGTCTTAATTTCAGCAAAAACCTTGACCTGTTCGTTTTCCGCTTCTTCTCTTCCATAGCCCGTCATACTGGTAACCATGGTTCCACATCCTATCAAACATAATGTAGTAATTTAGCCTTTAATATTCATTATATATTAGCTACAGCACGAAAACTTTAGCTCACAAATAAAATACTACAAAAATAAAAAGGCAATAGAGCAAGACTCTACCACCTTAAAGATTATATCATATATCATTGTGCTTTTCTTGCTAAAAAGGTTCCAGCCAGTAAAAAAGTTGGAATGGATGCCATTCCTATTACTAATAGCCAATCCCTTCCCGAAATCGGTACCGTATGAAAGATTGTTTGTAAAGGCTGCACATACATGACGGCTACCATCAATAATAGGGAGGATAATACCGCCCCCACTAGATAAAGGTTACCGAATGGATTTCTCGAGAAGATCGAACGTTCACTTCGGCAATCGAATACATGTATAAGCTGAGCCAATACCAAGGTAGCGAACGCAATCGTTTGTGCATATGCAAGGTTTTCGGGATTTGCACGATATACAACATAAAATGCGATCAATGTAGAAACCCCGATCAGAAAACCGCGTGAAATGATCTTCCAGCCAAGCCCTCTTCCAAAAACACCTTCATTGGCATTTCTTGGATTTCTTTTCATTACATCTTCTTCGGCGGCATCCAGACCCAACGCCATTGCGGGCAGTCCGTCAGTCACAAGGTTCACGAATAAGATCTGGATTGGTATCAAAGGTAAAGGCAATGCACATAGCATCGCAAAAAACATGACCAAGATCTCCCCCACATTGGAAGCAAGCAGATAACGGATGAACTTCCTGATGTTTTCATAAATATTCCTGCCTTCTTTGATGGCCGATTTAATTGTGGCAAAATTATCATCAACCAATATCAAGGAAGAAGCTTCCTTCGCGACATCAGTACCCGTGATGCCCATGGATATACCAATATCCGCTGATTTTATTGCAGGGGCATCATTGACTCCATCCCCTGTCATTGCAACGACATGTCCTTTATTTTGCAAGGCTTTTACGATTTTCAACTTATGTTCCGGGGAAACGCGGGCAAATACCGAAACACTTTCAACAACTTCCTCAAGTTCCCCGACATCCATGTCCGCCAATTGCCGTCCTTCAAGTACACGGTCTTTTCCTTTTAAAATACCAAGTTCTTTAGCTATTGCCTTTGCGGTTATTACATGGTCGCCAGTAATCATGACAGTTTTGATCCCGGCATCCCTGCATTCCTTAACAGCCTGCTTCACCTCCGGACGCGGGGGATCGATCATGCCCTGCAGCCCCATGAAGGTCAAATTGCGCTCAGCTTCCGTTTCATGAAGCAAAATCGTTCCTTTCGGAAGGGATTTATATCCAACGGCAATCATTCGAAGTGCCTGTGAGGCAAGCTCATTCATATCCTGCTGTACCCTTTCCTTACTCTCCCGATTTAATATTTCCGACCTGCCTTCCCAAAGAATCGTATCGGACTGGGCGATCAATACGTCAGGGGCCCCTTTTGCAATTACAAAATGATTATCCTTATCATCCTTCACTATGACACTCATCATTTTGCGGCTCGAGTCAAATGGAAACTCCTTCACTATCGTAAACCCCTTAGACAGGTGTTCCCTTGTCAACCCTGCTTTCATTGCCGCGACCAACATCGCCCCTTCTGTCGGATCACCGTCTAAAATATATTGTTTACCATTCTCCTTTAACTCAGCTTTGTTACAGAGCATGCCGAATGTAATTATTTGCAGCAATGCATTATGGTTTCTCGGGGCAACTGAAACTCCCTCTAAAGAAAACTCTCCGACAGGTTTATAACCAGTACCGCTGACATCCCAAGTTTTCCCTCCACTCCAAACCTTCGTCACCGTCATTTTGTTTTGGGTAAGTGTTCCTGTCTTATCTGAGCAAATCACCGTTGCGCAGCCTAGCGTTTCTACAGCAGGAAGCTTGCGGACAATCGCTTTTTGTTTAATCATACGCTGAACGCCTAAAGACAAGGCTACGGTCACAATGGCTGGCAAGCCTTCGGGAATCGCTGCAACAGCCAATGATACCCCGGCCAAAAACATCGTATAGAGGTCATGCCCTTGAATGACACCAGTCAGGACTACAATTACAGTTAATATTAAAGCCGTGACGATCAAAATTTTGCCTAACTGCTCCAACCTCCGCTGAAGCGGTGTTTCTTTTGTTTCTGCAGTCTGCAGGAGATCCGCAATCTTGCCCATCGCCGTATTCATACCTGTAGCGGTTACGATTCCGACTCCATTTCCTCTTGTCACCATCGTTCCCATAAAAGCCATATTTTCCTGATCACCGATACCTTCGACTTCATTCATCAATGGATCGGAACATTTAACGGCCGGGAGTGACTCTCCGGTAAGTGCAGACTCTTCTATTTCAAGGCTTGAATGGTCGACGATCCGTAAATCGGCACCAATTCGGTCTCCGCTCGAAAACTTCAGGATATCCCCCACAACGACTTCCTTCGATGGGATCTTCAGCCACTGTCCACCTCGAAGCACGTTAACTTGCGGCGCTGCCATTTCCTTTAGGGCATCCAAGGATTTTTCTGCCTTCCGTTCTTGAAAAAAACCAAGTAATCCATTCAAAAAAACAATCGCCATGATGGCAATCGCATCGATATATTCACCCAATATCCCGGAGACCAATGTCGCGGCAAGTAAAACGATGACCATGAAATCTTTGAATTGGGCGAAGAATAAAAGAATGGCAGACTGTTTTTCCCCTTCCTTCAATTCGTTAAAGCCATGCTTTCGCAGCCTGTCCTTTACTTCATCATCGTCCAAACCGTGTGTAACGTTTGTTTGAAGCGCTTTCTCCATTTCTTGATTATTCATTTCCTTGAACTCCATCAAGTATCACACATCCCTTTGAATAGAATGAAATAGGCTCCTGTATACATCTCAACAGGCGCTTTTTGCTTTACCCATCCAACACCTGCCTGCTTACCGATACATAAAACAACCTGCTCTTCTTCCATGATTATTCAGACTCGTCCAAAATAATGCTATAATTAAACAGAATTGCGGAAAGAAGAACGGTGCGGATAATTTAAAGAATGAACGAAAGCTAATCATGATGGATGGTCTAATTTAGGATTTATCTCAGGAACCTATAAAAATAGCATCCATTCAATATTCCCGAACGGCAGCTACAGCTTTCCACCCAGTTCGCTTAAATTTGTGATTAGCTAAAATGGGCAGTCCAATGCACTGATAACGCTTAGCAAAATGAGTATCTTAGAAAATCTTATGTAAAGGAAGTAAAAATAGAATGTCATTTGATGGATTATTTACGAAAGCGATGACGGAAGAAATCGCTTCTATATTAAAAGGCGGCCGAATCAATAAGGTACATCAGCCTTATAAAAATGAAGTAATACTGGTTGTTCGTGCTGGAGGTAAGAACCATAAGCTCTTATTGTCAGCCCACCCAAGTTATTCGAGGGTGCAAATGACCGAAGAAAGCTATGAAAACCCCAAGGAAGCACCCATGTTCTGCATGCTTCTTAGGAAGCACCTCGAAGGCTACACGATAGAAAATATTTATCAATATGAACTTGATAGAATGATCATTTTTGAAGTGAAGGGCCGCAATGAGCTTGGTGATGTCTCCCAAAAGCAGTTAATCATCGAAATCATGGGACGTCACAGCAACATTGTTTTAGTTGATAAAGAACGGAATATGATTTTGGACAGCATTAAGCATGTTTCACATGCAGTTAACAGTTATCGGGCGATACTGCCTGGCCAAGAATATAAGGCTCCACCAGCACAAGAAAAGAATAATCCCTTCGATGCTACGGAGGACGATATCAGGAAGAATATCGACTTCAATGCAGGAAAGCTGGATCGACAGCTTGTTGCCCATTTTTCCGGAGTTTCACCATTAGTTGCAAAGGAAGCCGTCTACCGGGCTGGGCTTGCCAACAGCACGAGCCTTCCTTCAGCATTTTTAAGTATTATCCAGGAAATCTCGGAGGGAAAATATGCCGCCACGATCAAACAAGATGGAAATAAAGAAGTTTTTTATATGCTTTCACTAGAGCATCTGAATGGCAATCAACGTACGTTTCCTTCATTGAGCGAGATGCTCGACCGCTATTATTTCGGAAAGGCAGAAAGAGATCGGGTTAAGCAAAAGAGCCAGGATGTAGAACGTTTCATTACGAATGAAATCGAAAAGAACACAAAAAAAATCGGGAAGCTCGAACGTACATTAAAAGATACGGAACGCGGGGAACAGTATCAGTTGTTCGGTGAGCTGCTTACAGCTAATTTATATCAAATGAAAAAAGGCATGAAGGAAATAGAAGTCGTCAATTATTATGATGAAGATCAAAATATGGTCACCATCCCGCTTGACCCTTTAAAAAATCCATCAGATAATGCACAAAAGTACTTCTCCAGATACCAAAAGTCCAAAAATGCAGTCGGAGTAGTGCAAGAACAAATCGAAAAAACAAAATTGGAATTGGCCTATTTTGAAGCCTTGCACCAGCAGCTTCAATCAGCGTCACCCAGAGATATAGAGGAAATTCGAGAAGAACTTCAAGAAGAAGGATACATTCGGCAAAAAAAGAAAAAAGGCATGAAAAAGCCTGCAAATGCAAAACCGCAGCTTGAAACATATTATGCTACAGATGGAGATCTGATTTTTGTCGGGAAGAATAATAAACAAAATGATTACCTAACCAATAAGTTTGCACGCCGTGATGAAATATGGCTTCATACCAAAGATATACCTGGCTCACATGTTGTCATTCGAAATGAATCGCCAAGTGAAGAAACGATAAAAGAGGCAGCCGTATTAGCAGCTTTCTTCAGTAAAGCCAAGCAATCGAGTTCAGTGCCCGTTGACTTCACACAAGTTCGCCATGTTAAGAAACCGAATGGTTCCAAGCCCGGGTTCGTGATCTATGAACAGCAGCAGACCGTATATATTACACCTGATGCCGATACCGTCATACGCTTAAAGGAAGCGGTAAAGGAGTAAAAAAATAGAGTTGGCCCAATCCTCCGTGATTGGGTCAACTCTATTTTCATGCTGAAATCCAAGCTGTATCAGCCGGATTCTCGCGCCATTTTTTTAGCTTTTCCAATTCATCTGCCGTGATGTACCCTTTTTCATTAGCGACTTTTATCAAAGTCGAGTAGTCACTCAACGAATGGTTAATAATGCCCTCAGCATCGAATTTTTCTTTTCCCTTTTCCAATTCATAAGTAAAGATCGAAACGACTCCTAGAACATCACAGCCTGCTTCCTTCAGCGCGTTAACAGCAGTTATTACACTTCCGCCGGTTGAAATCAAGTCTTCCACAACCACCACTTTTTGTCCTGGAACAGCACGGCCTTCGATTTGATTGCCCTTTCCGTGCTCCTTGGCTTTGGATCGAACATAGCACATCGGTGCATTTAATTTTTCACTTACCCAAGCTGCATGCGGAATGCCGGCAGTTGCTGTTCCTGCAATTAGTTCAGCCTCAGGGAAGTGCTGTTCAATCAATCCCTTCAATCCTTCCGCTATTTCATTACGAACCTCTGGGTACGAAAGGGTTAAACGGTTGTCACAATAAATGGGTGATTGAATTCCAGATGCCCAAGTAAATGGGTCATTCGGCTGTAGGTACACTGCTTTTATTTCCAAAAGATGTTCAGCTATCTTATTATTTAACATGATATTCCCTCCCAAGCTGCTTTCATATCCAAATACGCCCTTAATGGATCTTCCGCTCCCGTTATGGCTCTTCCTACAACGATGGCATCCGCTCCAAATTCCCTAGCCTGTTCAGGCGTGGCAATTCTCTTTTGATCATGCGTCTGTCCTCCTGCATTTCGGATTCCAGGTGTGACCGTTAAAAATTCATGACCGATGCGTTCATGTATGGTCTTTACTTCATGGGTGGAACAGACGACTCCATCCAACCCTGCCTGTTTAGTAAGTTTTGCATAATGGAGGACCGAATCCTCCAGAGATCCGGCAATGTTTTGCTCAATATTCATTTGTTCTTGTGACGTGCTCGTCAGTTGGGTAACCCCTATGCATAATGGACGCTTTTTACCAGCGGACGTTCCCTTATCCAGGCCTTCGATGGCTGCTTCCATCATTTTTTGGCCACCCGCCGCATGTACATTGACCATGTCGGCACCTAAAGTTGCCAATCCTGTCATGGCCATTTTGACCGTATTTGGAATATCATGAAGCTTCAAGTCCAAAAACACATCGTGACCTTGCTCTTTTACGAAAGAGATTATTGATGGTCCATTCTGATAAAATAATTCCATCCCCACTTTTACAGCCAGTTTTTCCGAGTGGAACTGTTTTAGGAATTTCTCCGTTTGAATGAAGTCAGGGAAATCAAGAGCGATAATTAGTGACTGTTTCATTCTGCTTCCAGCTCCTTCCGGTACATTCTGAAATATGGTCAAATCCCAGCTCATCCAACAATTTCGGCAATTCTTCAATGATGGTCGGGCAAACAAAGGGATCCACGAAGTTCGCGGTTCCTACCGCAACAGCACTGGCACCCGCATAGAAAAATTCAATGACGTCTTCCGCTGTAGCGATGCCGCCCATTCCGATTATTGGAATCGACACTTGCTGGCTTACCTCATAAATCATCCGGAGCGCAACTGGTTTTATTGCAGGACCAGATAAACCTCCCGTTCTGTTCGATAGAATCGGTTTACCAGTCTTTAAATCCAACCGCATGCCGACTAATGTATTTATCATTGTCAGCCCGTCGGCCCCGCCTTCTTCTACAGCTTTGGCCATTTCCACAATATCACTGACATTCGGTGAAAGCTTCACATATACAGGAACGGAAGATACTTCCTTGACCGCCTTTGTTACCTCTTTGGCAACTTCCGGTACCGTACCGAAAGCTATGCCTCCTTCTTTTACATTCGGACAAGAGATATTCAATTCAAGTGCTTTTACATTCCCTACCTTGCTTATTTCCCTGGCAACCTTTACATAGTCAGCTATTTGAGAACCTGCAACGTTGGCGATGATGGGAACATCATACCCACCTAGCCAGGCCAGTTCTTCACTAATGACCTTTTCTAAACCTGGATTCTGCAGACCGATGGCGTTCAGCATTCCCGAAGAGGTTTCCGCAACACGCGGAGTAGGGTTACCGAACCTCGGCTCAGGAGTGGTCGCTTTGATCATGATCGCCCCAAGAATATCCAAGTCGAAAAATT
Organism: Peribacillus sp. NPDC101480; assembly: GCF_050277335.1. NCBI lineage: Bacteria > Bacillati > Bacillota > Bacilli > Caryophanales > Bacillaceae > Peribacillus > Peribacillus sp. NPDC101480. Next base: position 412,586 of record NZ_JBNNSB010000004.1, on the reverse strand, counting down.
GACTGTATTCACGGCCAAATCCAAAGCATCCAGATGCTGGCATGACTGGGTTTTTCAAATGTAATCCTGGTAATTCAACTGAAAGCCTGCTCATAGTACCACCTCTCCTGCCCGGAACACGGGTCCATCGCTGCATACCTTTTTATAACTGAAACCAGTTGGATCATCCCCTGTATGACACACGCAGGCAAAGCATGCACCGATGCCGCAGCCCATCCTTTCCTCAAGGGACAGGTAAAGCTTTTTCTCACGATAGCCCGCTTCCAAAGCTCTTAACATTGGTGTAGGCCCGCAGGAAAAGATTGTTGCAAACTCTTGCTCAAGGTTGTCTATTACAGTCGTAACAAATCCTTTTGTCCCATATGAACCATCCACCGTGGCTATATGGGTATCACCTAATTCACTGAATTCTTTTTCGTAAAAGATGGCGGACTTGGTCTGGAAGCCCAATACATGGATTACATTTACACCTTTCGCAACCAACATCTGTGATAGTTGATACAGGGGCGGGACACCAATCCCGCCGCCAACCAATAATGCCGTTTCTCCCTTTTTGGCCTCATGAACGGGAAATCCGTTGCCAAGCGGTCCAAGAATATCGACCGCTTCCGCCTCTTTACGCTGTGATAACAGCGTCGTCCCTTTCCCTTCAGCCCGGTATATCATCGTGAACTGTTTTTCACTGCTGTTGTAAGAAGAAATTGAAATCGGGCGTCTTAACAATGGCTCAGTGCCTTCTGTTGTCTTGACTTGGACAAACTGGCCTGGTTGCTTCATCTCTGAAACCAATTCACCTTGCAAGGTAAGTTCAAAGATGGATGGGGCCAGCTCCTTATGATTTAACACCTTCATTCTTTCCTTCTTGATCATATATAGCTCACCTCACGACTTTTTTCCGTTTTTCCCATTGCTTCTGCCGAGAAGGTCATGGATTCTATCACTCTTAAAATAGCTTCTGCCGTATCAAGTGATGTTAAGCATGTCACTCCATTTTCAACCGATTCACGTCGGATTCTGAAACCATCCCGGGCCGGCTGCTTGCCTTTTGTCAAAGTATTTATGACAAATTGCGCTTCCCCGTTCCGGATAACATCCAGCAGGTTTGTACCTTCTTCGCCAATTTTACCGACAATCGCAGTCGGGATGCCCGATTGCTGCAATAGGGCCGCAGTTCCGCTGGTGGCTATCAGCTTGAATCCGATATTATGGAAACGTCTTGCTAAAAGTAACGCTTCTTGCTTATCTTTGTCCGATATCGTCAATAACACCGAACCATGCCCCTTAATTTTGAAGCCGGAAGCGACCAACCCTTTATATAAAGCCTTTTCGAGGGTGCTATCTTTCCCCATTACTTCACCAGTCGATTTCATTTCAGGTCCGAGAGAAATGTCCACGCCTCTTAATTTTGCAAAAGAGAAGACCGGCACTTTCACAAAGACCCCAGTTTGTTCTGGCACTAACCCAGATCTGTAACCTTGGCTTTCTAGTGTGTGGCCCAAGATGACCTTCGTGGCTAAGTTAGCCATCGGCACATTCGTAATTTTACTTAAGAATGGAACGGTCCTGCTCGAACGTGGATTTACTTCAATTACATACACTTCTTCATTGCTGATGACATATTGAATGTTCAAGAGACCAATTATATTCAAGCCTTTTGCCAATCGGGTCGTATAGTCGATGATTACTTCTTTTTGTTTTTCCGTTAAATTTTGCGGCGGATAAACTGCAATCGAATCACCTGAATGGACGCCGGCACGTTCGATATGCTCCATGATCCCAGGGATAACCACCGTTTCACCATCGGAAATACCATCGACTTCTATTTCCTTACCCGTTAAGTAGCGGTCTATCAGGACAGGATGATCCGGATTTATTTTCACGGCATTTTTCATGTAATGCAGCAATTCTTCTTGTTTATAGACGATTTCCATCGCTCTTCCTCCGAGAACATACGATGGTCTTACTAAAACAGGGTAACCAATATCTTCAGCGATGACGATCGCTTCATCAACCGATGTTGCGGTTTTACCCTTTGGCTGAGGAATGCCTAAATCCTTCAGTGCTTTTTCAAATTTATTGCGATTTTCCGCCCTATCCAGGTCTTCAAGTGAAGTACCAAGGATTTTCACTCCTCTTTCAACAAGACCATCTGCAAGGTTGATTGCTGTCTGTCCGCCAAACTGGACGATGACGCCTTCCGGTTTTTCCAAATCGATGACATGCATGACATCTTCAATAGTCAATGGTTCGAAATAAAGTTTGTCGGAGATACTGAAATCCGTCGAAACTGTTTCTGGATTGTTGTTGATGATGATTGCTTCATATCCAGCTTCTTTAATGGCCCATACCGAATGTACGGTCGCATAATCAAACTCTACTCCTTGCCCGATCCGAATTGGACCTGATCCCAGGACAATGACACTTTTCTTGTCGGTCACGATGGATTCATTCTCATCTTCATATGTCCCATAAAAATACGGTGTTTCCGATTCGAATTCGGCAGCACATGTATCAACCATTTTGTAAACAGGGATGATTCCTTGCTGTTTCCGGTACTCATAAACGTCAATTTCGGGAACTTCCCATATTTCCGCGATCGTTTTGTCAGAAAATCCTAGTTTTTTAGCCTTTTGCAATACTTCACAATCAAATGAATGTTCTTTAAGCTGCTTTTCAAAGTCGATTATCTTTTTCAACTTATGCAAGAAGAATAAATCGATCTGGCTCCATTCGTGGATGGTTTCGATCGTTTTGCCCCTTCTTAAAGCTTCACCGATATAGAATAACCGTTCATCTCCGGCTTTTCGGATCCGTTTCTCTATTTTTCCATCCTCAAACTCGTCATTCAAGTTAAGATGGTATATACCCGCTTCAAGGGAACGGACAGCTTTTAAGATGGATTCCTCGAATGTACGGCCGATTGCCATGACTTCTCCGGTCGCTTTCATTTGGGTCCCGAGTCTACGGTTGGCGCTTTCGAACTTATCGAAAGGCCAGCGCGGAATTTTCGTAACGACATAGTCCAGTGCCGGTTCAAAGCTGGCATAGGTTTTGCCAGTGACAGGGTTCATCATTTCATCAAGTGTCAAACCAACGGCTATCTTTGCTGCCAGCTTTGCAATTGGATACCCAGTCGCTTTTGAAGCAAGTGCCGAAGAACGGCTGACCCTTGGGTTCACTTCAATGACATAATATTGATAGCTGTTTGGATCTAGCGCAAGCTGAACATTACATCCACCTTCAATTTTCAAAGCGCGGATAATCTTCAAAGAAGTATTCCGAAGCATTTGATACTCTCTGTCACTTAATGTTTGGCTTGGTGCCGCAACTATTGAATCTCCTGTATGGACACCGACAGGATCGAAGTTTTCCATATTACAAACGACTATTGCATTATCATTGGAATCACGCATCACTTCATATTCCACTTCTTTGAAACCGGCAATGCTCTTCTCAAGCAAACATTGGTGAACCGGGCTGCTTTTCAGGCCACCCTCAACGATCTCGATAAGCTGCTCTTCGTTATCACAAATCCCACCGCCTGTTCCGCCAAGCGTGAAGGCTGGACGAACAATGACCGGATAGCCGACTCGTTCAACGAATGTATAGGCTTCTTCCAAGTTATGAATAATGTCGCTGTCAGGCACTGGTTCCCCAAGATCGTTCATTAGCGTACGGAAAAGGTCACGGTCTTCCGCTTGTTGGATAGCCGAAAGTTTGGTACCAAGAATCTGTACATTGCATTCTTCCAGGATTCCTGATTCGGCAAGCTCAACGGCCATGTTCAAGCCAGTCTGTCCGCCCAAGGTAGGTAACAGTGCATCCGGGCGCTCTTTACGAATGATTTTGCTGACAAATTCCAATGTGATCGGTTCAATATAAACCGCGTCAGCCATTTCAGTGTCTGTCATGATTGTAGCAGGGTTAGAGTTAATCAGGATCACTCGATAACCTTCTTCTTTTAAGGCTATACACGCTTGGGTTCCTGCATAATCGAACTCGGCGGCCTGTCCGATGACGATCGGACCGGAACCAATTACTAGGATGCTTTTTATATCAGTGCGTTTTGGCATGTTTTTTCCCCCTTGTTGGTTGCAGCTTCAATCATTTGTAAGAATTCATTGAATAAGTAGTTGGCATCTTCCGGACCTGGTGATGCTTCCGGGTGATATTGCACGGTGAAAGCCGGATACTTTTTATGGCGCAGTCCTTCAATCGTATCGTCATTCAATGCTGTATGTGTCACAATAAGATCTGTACTTTCTATGGAAAGCTCTTCAACTGTATATCCATGATTTTGAGATGTGATGGATACTTTTCCGGTACGAAGGTCCCTGACCGGATGATTCGAACCTCGATGGCCGAATTTTAATTTTGCTGTATCCGCTCCGTTTGCAAGTGCGAATAATTGATGTCCTAAACAGATTCCGAATAACGGCACTTGCGTTTGGATTGTCCGGATCATTTCGAGCGTCTCATGAACACTTTTCGGATCTCCAGGACCGTTTGAAAGCATCACGCCATCCGGATGATATTGCATCACTTCTTCGGCCGTGACGTTATAAGGCACAACCACGACATCACAGCCGCGCTTCGTCAATTCACGTAAAATCCCATGCTTCATGCCGTAATCTACAAGAACTACCCGCGGGCCTCTGCCCGGGCTGGAATAAGGTGCTTTTGTTGAAACCTGTTTTACCTGATTAGAAGGAATCACCGTTGCTTTCAATTGGGAAACCACTTCATTTGCATCTTTATTGATATTGCAAAGTGCCCCTTTAAGTGCACCTGATTTCCTGATGATTCTTGTCAGCTTTCTCGTATCGATTCCGCTAATTCCAGGTATGTTCTTCATTTTCAAATATTCATCTAGTGATAATTGGTTTCGCCAGTTGGAAGGATGTTCTGCTGTTTCCTTAACGACGAATCCTGCTATGGCTGGATTTATGGATTCAAAGTCATCCCGGTTTATCCCGTAGTTCCCGATTAATGGATACGTAAGTGTAACGATTTGACCGCAATACGATGGATCGGATAGAATCTCTTGGTATCCCGTCATTCCTGTGTTAAAAACGACTTCACCTATTTTTTCTACGTCCCCTCCGAATGCTTCCCCAAGGAATACTGTCCCATCTTCTAAAATTAGCTGTCTTTTCATCCTTGAACACGTCCTTTTTCCCAAGCTATTTTTCCTTGTGCAATCGTCATGACTGGCCAGCCATAACATTTCTTTTCATTAAAAGGTGTATTTTTCCCTTTTGAAGCAAACTCTTCAGCATTGATTTCTTTTTCCGTTTCCAAATCGATGAGTACGATATCCGCAGTAGCACCTTCTTTTAGCTCTCCATAAGGAAGGGAGAAACTTTCAGATGGTTTGATTGTCATGAAATCGATCAATTGCTTTAATGTTATGATGCCCTTTTTAACCAATTCGGTGTAAAGCAGCGGGAAGGCGGTTTCCAATCCTACTATTCCGAAAGGAGCCAGCTGCATTCCCTGCGCCTTTTCCTCTGCCGTATGCGGGGCATGGTCTGTTGCTATGAAATCGATGGTTCCGTCAAGCAGTCCTTCAATCAACGCGTCCCGATCTTCACGGCCCCTTAATGGCGGGTTCATTTTATAATTCGTATCAAGTCCCGGTATATCATCTTCACACAATAATAAGTGATGCGGTGTAACTTCGGCTGTAACTCGAATACCTGCACGTTTTGCATCCCTTACCGTCCTTACCGATTCCTTAGTGGATATATGGCACACGTGATAATGGCAGTTAGCCGCTTCGGCAAGAAGGATATCCCGGGCGATATGTACCGCTTCACATGCCGACGGAATTCCATTGATTCCCTGTTCTTTTGAGAATCTTCCTTCATGGACGGAGCCTTTATTGATTAAGCTATTGTCTTCACAATGAGCTACTATGGCCATATCTTGAGCGGCTGCCCGTTTCATCGCTTCCAGCATCATCCCGGCTTCTTGAATTCCTACGCCGTCGTCCGTAAAGGCGAAAGCACCCGTTTGTTTTAATGAAGCAAAGTCGGTCAGCTCCTTGCCTGCTTCCCTTATCGTAATGGATGCATATGGGAGTACCCTGACATGAGCCGTTTCTTCAATCTTCCTGTTAAGCGCCTCAAGGTTCTCCACTGTATCAGGAACTGGCCTTGTATTCGGCATCGCCGCTACCGTAGTGAAACCGCCTCTTGCCGCTGCAAGCGTCCCGCTTGCGATCGTTTCTTTATGTTCACCGCCAGGTTCGCGTAAATGGACATGCAGGTCAACGAATCCTGATGTAATAAGTAACCCTTCAGCGTCAACTACCTTACAATTTTCCGTTGCCAGGTTTTCGCCGATTTTTGTGATGACCTTGCCTTCCATTTCAATGTCCGCTTTTTTGAATGAGTTTTGATTATCTAGCAATACTCCATTTTTGATTACTGTTTTCATGAGTGTTTCCCCCTTCGGATTGTTCAAGCACATTTTTTAATACGGCCATTCTAATGAACACGCCATTCTCCATTTGTTTAAAAATTCTTGAGCGGCTGCATTCGACTAAATCACTGTCTATTTCAACACCGCGGTTTATTGGTGCAGGATGCATGATGATCGCACCCGGTTTCATATTTTTTTCACGTTGTTTGGTCAGGCCGAAACTTTCCAGATAATCTCCATTTGCCTGATCGTATTTTTCAATATGCCTTTCATGCTGTATTCTGAGCAGCATGACCACATCCGAGGAAGCTACCGCATGGTCGATGTCCTCATACCTTCCTAAACTGTTTGTTCTGTCAAACCATTCAGGCGGGCCCGAAAATACGACATTCGCTCCTAAGCGGGTCAATGCTTCTGCATTCGATTTCGCAACCCGACTATGCCTCACATCACCAATTATGGCAATCTTCAGACCTTTGAAACTTTTAAACTCTTGTTTTATCGTCAATAGGTCCAGTAATGATTGGGTTGGATGATTTCCGCAGCCATCCCCTGCATTGATTATTGGAATCCCGATCTTCTCATTCAATTCGTCAAAATAATTATCCTGTTCATGACGGATGATCAAGGCATTTACACCTATTGCTTCTAGTGTTTTAACAGTGTCATATAAGGTTTCACCTTTTAACACGGAGGATGTACCCGCATCAAAAGGAATGACCTCAAGTCCCAATTTTCTTTCAGCCATTTCAAAGCTTGATTTCGTACGTGTACTTGGTTCAAAGAAGAGATTGGCAACTGTGGTCTGCTGCTTTGGATTCCAGCTAGATCCGTTGGCAAAACACTCTGCCTCATGTAAAATTCTTTCAATATCGGTTAAAGTCAATTCATTCATGGTCAATAATTTTTTCATCGATCCTGCTCCTTTCACATTTGTGATGCGGGGCATAAAAAACACCCCGCCATTAAGGACAGGGTGTAGGTCATAAAGAGTGTGAGGTCACGGAATGGTTTACACTTTATCCCGTTCTCATTCTTTACAGCAACACCCTTTTAAGCCTCTCTGGACTTCTTTTAAAAGGTGATTTATTGTTTTGGTGCTGTATCTTATTTTTCAAATATATCTCCGGATATTTTTTCACGGTCCGGAAGAATCAAGTTAAGAAGGATTCCGACGATGGCTGAAAGTGCCATTCCGGAAAGCGATACCGTTTCCGATAGTTGTACGAACGCTCCTCCGATTCCTAACACCAGGATGACTGAAGCTATCATCAGGTTTCTTTTCTTGTCAAAATCGACCTTATTATCAATCAGCATCCTTAATCCGCTTGATGCGATGATACCGAAGAGCAATATGGAAATGCCGCCCATAACCGCGCTGGGTATCGAGCTGATCACTGCTGAAATCTTACCGTTAAAGCCAAAGATGATTGCTGTTAATGCTGCCCCGCCGATGATATACACACTGTACGCCTTTGTCATCGTCAGGACCCCAATATTTTCACCATATGATGTCAGCGGAGGACCACCGATGAAGGAACCAATCATGATTCCTGCTCCATCTCCTAAAATCGAGCGATGCAAGCCGGGCTTTTCCAAAAAGTTTCTGCCGACTACTTTGCTCAGAACCATTTGGTGACCAATATGTTCTGATAAAGTTACGATGGCGACGGGTACCATGATGGCAATGACCTCCCATGAGAAGGTTGGTGTATAGGTTACATATGGCAACATGAAGTCAGGCATTTCCCACCATTGTGCTGACTTGATCGGTTCATAATCTATTATTCCTGCAACAGCCGAACAGGCGTAGCCCACTATGATTCCCATTAAAATCGGGATCAAGTTAATGAATCCTTTAAAGAACACGTTACAGATGATGGTTACCGCTAAAGTGATCAGCGCTATAACTATATATGTGACGCTGTATTTATCTTGCGGATCATACATTGCCATGTCCACGGCCGTTCCGGCAAGGCTTAATCCGATTACGATGATGACCGGGCCCACCACAACCGGAGGAAGTATATTCATTAACCAGCGCAATCCGACTTTTTGGATAATCAATGCTACTATCCCATATATGAACCCTGCTGCAAAACAGCCGATCATGGCCGCCTCCGGACCACCTAATGCCTTTGCCGCGATAATCGGCGTAATGAAAGCGAAAGATGACCCGAGATAAGCTGGTATCTGACCTTTGGTTATCAATAAGTATGAAAGTGTGCCCAACCCGCTTGAAACCAGCGCTACCGCTGGGCTTAACCCTACCAAGAATGGCACCAGCACCGTTGCACCGAACATGGCGAACAAATGCTGGATGCTTAACGTAATCCATTGGCCAGCCTTTGGAACGTCCTCAACATCCAGTACGATGTCTCTTTTCGTTTCTTCCATTTCCGTATCCCCCTCATGAAAATCCCATCAAAACTGCAAAAACCCTCTTTGCAGGTATACAAAGAGGGTTTCTCAGAAGGCGAATGCCTATGCTTAGGCATAGCTCTCCCGATTGACTCCCCTTTGCCAGCCTCTCTGGACTGTCTTTAAAAGGGTAATATGAAATTTTCATGTTGTTTAGTTTTCTAATATAGTAACTTGATCTATTTCATCTACTTCTGTTAATGTAACGGTAATTTTTTCAGATTGGGAAGTCGGAACGTTTTTGCCGACGAAATCCGCTCGAATCGGCAATTCCCTATGTCCCCTATCCACTAATACGGCAAGCTGGATCTGCGAAGGTCTTCCCAAATCCACCAGAGCATCCATTGCCGCTCTAACGGTTCTGCCTGTGAAAAGAACATCATCCACTAAAATCACTTTCTTGTCAGTGATATTGACCGGAATGTCTGAACCTTTTACGATGGGTTCCCCATCATTGGTCTTTTTCGAAAGGTCATCGCGATAAAGCGTAATATCCAGTTCACCCAGTTCTATTTCCTTGCCTTCTATTTGATTGATGCGCTTTGCAAGTCGGTCAGCGAGGAAAATCCCGCGTGTACGTATCCCGATTAAGACGCAATCTTCTATACCCTTATTTTTCTCAATAATTTCATGGGCAATTCTCGTCAAGGCTCTGCTAATGGCCTTCTCATCAAGTACTATGGCTTTCTCATTCAACACGTCGGCCACCCCGATTCCATTTTTCTGATAGGTCAATTTCAACAAAAAATCCTCATGCCAAGAAGGCATGAGGATTTTATCGCCATGGGCATAATTATCCCATTTTGCGTATCCGTTTCCTTCTCAGTCTCTCTGAACTGTGTTAAAGGTTCTTATTAAGTTGTTATTATAATATATCAGAAAAACGAATTTGTCAATCCTTACTTCTACGCAATTGATTAATTAGATTTTCTAACTCTTCCGGAATCGGAGCTTCGAATTCCATATACTCATTTGTACGAGGGTGAATGAAACCTAGAAGTCCGGCGTGCAATGCTTGTCCATCTAATTTCAGGGTCTTTTTCGGACCATATTTAGGATCACCCGCTAGCGGGAAGCCAATGTATTTCATGTGAACACGAATTTGATGTGTCCTTCCTGTTTCAAGCTGGCATTCCACTAAAGTGAAATCCTTGAAGCGTTCGATGACCCGGAAATGCGTGACAGCATTTTTGGCATTCGAATCTGTGACAGTCATGCTTTGGCGATCTTTTTTATCGCGGCCGATCGGAGCATCGATCGTTCCGAAGTCATGTGGGATCACACCATGAACTACAGCTTGATACTTACGGGTAACCGTTTTGTCCACAAGCTGCTGTACCAGTTTTTCATGTGCCATATCATTTTTGGCAACCATCAATAGACCTGAAGTATCTTTATCGATTCGATGGACGATTCCAGGCCGCATGACACCGTTGATTCCAGAAAGGTCCTTGCAGTGTGCCATCAATCCATTTACAAGCGTACCGGATACATGACCAGGTGCAGGATGGACGACCATACCGCTCGGTTTATTTACCACAAGTACATCTGCATCTTCATAATAGATATCCAAATCCATTTCCTCTGCTACCGCATCCAATTCCTCAAGTTCAGGAATCGTCACTTCGATTGTATCGCCAGGAACAGCTTTGTAATTCGTCTTTATCGCCGTGCCATTTACCAAAACATGATCATCCTTAATCCATTGCTGGACCTGAGTACGTGACCATTCCTCATTCAAAGTGGAAAGAGCCTTATCAATCCTGACTCCTTTTAGTGTTTCATCGATGCTGTATAACCTTTTATCCATTATCTTTCTCCTTAGCGTTTTTTTCTTCTAAAAACATATGAATCACGAGCAGTCCGACACCAATTGAAAGCGCAGCATCAGCAACATTAAATACCGGGAAACTGTAGCTGAAAATATAGGTATGAACGAAATCCACCACTTCCTGACGAACAACACGATCGATGAAATTACCAATCGCACCGCCTAGCATGAGAGCAAGTGCAGCTCCAAGCAAAACGCTTTCCTTCGCCATTTTCTGAATATAATAGACAAGTCCAATAATGACAGCGATGGTGATGATGTAGAAAAACCACATTTGACCTTGTAGAATTCCCCATGCTGCCCCACGATTACGATGCGAGGTGATATATAGAAGGTTTTCAATAATTTCAATGCTTTCTCCGTACTCCATTTTTTTCACAATCATCCATTTTGTCAGCTGATCGAGAGCTATGACCAAAAGGGCAATCAAATAATAAAACACATTTTTTCCCCCAAACTAATCAAATCTTCACTTTTGAATTGTAGCATAAACTAGAAATAATGACTAATCCGAAAAGCAGAATCTGCTGTCGGTACCTGAAGAATATAGGGCAGATTGAATAAAGGCAATTCCCTATTGAGGTTAAACACAAAAAAGCCGGTCCCTTCATGAAGGGACCGGCTTTCCTTTTTTGAATTATTGATTCACGAAATGCTCTTTCACGACTGTAGCACAACGCGGGCAAAGTGTCGGATGTTCTTCCACTTGACCTACTTCCTTCGAAACATTCCAGCAACGTTCACACGTTCCACCTTCTGCTTTTGTAACAAGGATCGCTATATCCTCAAGTTTAACCGCTTCTGCCGGGGCACTTGCCACATCACCAGCGATTTCGAATTCGGATACGATGAATAGCTGTTCAAAGCTTTCCTTGATGCCATCAAGCAGATTCTTCGTTTCTTCATTAACATAGACCATCACTTTAGCGTTCAGTGATTTTCCGATGACCTTCTGGTTACGGGCTTCTTCTAATGCTTTAAGTACATTATCACGGACATCCATGAACGCCGTCCATTTTTCTTCAATGACTTCAGCATCATCAATTGAAATTTCTTCAGGCATCAATGTCAGCTGTACACTTTCTTCCGTTACACCCGGAATGAACGCCCATACTTCATCAGCTGTATGCGAAAGGATCGGTGACACCAATTTCGTTAAGCTGACCAATGATTCGTAAAGGACCGTTTGAATAGCCAAACGCTCTTTACCATTTGGTGCTTCACAATAAAGAATGTCTTTTGCATAATCAAGGTAGAATGAACTTAAATCCTGTGTACAGAAATTATTGACCATATTATAAATTGTAGCAAACTCATAATTTTCATAACTTAACTTCGACTGTTTGATCAGTTTATTCAATTTAACCAGCATGTATCGATCGACTTCAGGCAATTCTTGAACTGCCACTTTATCGGTTTTTGGATTGAATCCATCCAAGTTCCCTAACAGGAAGCGGAATGTATTACGGATTTTACGATAAACTTCCGAAACTTGTTTTAAAATAGGATCGGAAACCCTGACATCCGATTGGTAATCCACCGAAGCTACCCAAAGGCGTAAGATATCTGCTCCAAGTTGGTTCATGACCTTTGATGGCAGCACAACGTTCCCAATTGACTTACTCATTTTACGGCCTTCTCCATCCAATGCGAACCCGTGGCTAAGTACACCTTTATATGGCGCTTTGCCTGTAACCGCAACACTTGTTGAAAGTGATGAGTTAAACCAGCCGCGATATTGATCGGAACCTTCTAAATAAAGGTCAGCAGGACGCTGCAAGTCATCTCTTTCTTCAAGTACCGCTTGATGGGAAGAACCGGAATCGAACCATACGTCCATGATATCCGTTTCTTTCGTGAAAATACCATTCGGGCTGCCTTCATGTGTATAGCCTTCAGGCAGAAGTTCTTTCGCTTCACGCTCAAACCAGATGTTTGAACCGTGTTCGCGGAATAGGTTTGAAATATGGTCGATGGTTTCATCCGTAATGATCGGCTCGCCATTTTCTGCATAAAACACTGGAATTGGCACGCCCCAAGCGCGTTGGCGGGAAATACACCAATCCCCGCGGTCACGAACCATATTGAATAGGCGCGTTTCGCCCCAAGCCGGTACCCATTTGGTTTCTTCAATCGCTTCCAGAAGCTCACTGCGGAAGTCTTTGATTGAAGCGAACCATTGTGCTGTTGCACGGAAGATCGTCGGCTTCTTCGTCCGCCAGTCATGTGGGTAAGAGTGCGTAATGAACGTCAAGTTCAATAACGCGCCTGCTTCAGTTAATTTTTCGGTAATTGGTTTATTCGCTTGATCATAAAATAATCCGGCAAATTCCCCTGCCTCTTCCGTCATGACTCCTTTTTCATCTACAGGACAAAGTACGTCCAAGCCATATTTTTGCCCAATGATAAAGTCATCTTCACCATGGCCAGGCGCCGTATGAACACAGCCCGTTCCAGCTTCAGTCGTTACGTGCTCACCTAACATCACTAAAGATTCGCGGTCATAAAGAGGATGTTTGGCAACAGCGCGGTCCAACTCGCTACCTTTTACCGTTTTTTCGATAGACGGGTTTTCCCAGCCTAATGTTTCCGTTACCGATTCAAGCAGTGCCTCAGCAAGTAAGAATTTTTCATTTTCGACAGCCACTACTACGTAATTTAATTGCGGATGCAATGAGATACCAAGATTGGCAGGAATCGTCCATGGAGTTGTCGTCCAGATGATGATTTTGACGCCTTCATCGATTACACCTTTGCCATCTGTGACTTCAAAAGCAACATAGATCGACGCAGAGCGTTTGTCTTGATATTCAATTTCAGCTTCGGCTAGCGCTGATTCACTTGAAGGGGACCAGTAAACAGGTTTTTTCCCTTTATAAATGTAGCCCTTTTTCGCCATTTCACCGAATACCTTGATTTGCTGCGCTTCATATTCAGGCTTTAATGTGATATAAGGATTATCCCAATCACCACGGACCCCTATTCTCTTAAACTGCTCACGTTGATTGTCAATCTGACCATAAGCATACTCTTCACAAAGCTTTCTGAATTCGGCAACGCTCATCTCTTTCCGTTTCACGCCTTTTTTTGTCAATGCCGTTTCGATTGGAAGACCATGCGTATCCCAGCCAGGTACATATGGTGCTTGAAAACCGCTCATCGATTTAAATCGGACAATGAAATCCTTTAAAACCTTATTCATTGCATGGCCCATATGGATATCGCCATTGGCATATGGAGGTCCATCATGCAAAATGAATAAAGGACGTCCTTCCGTTTGTTCTTGCACTTTTTTATAGATGTTCATTTCTTTCCATTTTTCTTGGATTTCCGGTTCACGTTTCGGTAAATTCCCCCGCATTGGAAATTCAGTTTTAGGCATCAATAAGGTATCTTTGTATTCCATCATAAAATCCTCCATCCGTCTTTTAAAAAAATTCATTCGAACCGATGACTTGATATCCGGCCAAAATAAAAAGCCCTCTCATCCCTGAAAAAGGGACGAGAAAGCTTTGCTTCCCGCGGTACCACCCTGGCTAGAAAGATCCACATAGTGAATCCAACCTCTCGAGCATTCGTAACGTGAATGAAACGCTTCATTTACTTGCTGCCTAGGCAGTTTCAACTCAGAACTCAAGGGTGATCTTCAATATCTTCGCTTATTCCGGGCTTTCACCATCCCCGGTTCGCTAAAAATAAGTGTGTGAAGAATTTACTTTCCCTGTCATCGTCTAATTTCATAATGAATAGTATTGTTAAAAAATTATATGCGAAAAAAGTGTTCAAAGTCAAGGAATCGTTTAAATTTCCTCTTCCACTCTCTCATTTAATTCTATTTCAGTCGCATCCACTTCATAATCCAGAAGATGATCCCAATCGTCATTATCCAGCAAATCCAGCTGTGCACCGACAAGCATTTTGAAACGTGTCCGGAATACTTTGGATTGCTTTTTCAAATCCTCAATATCCATCGCTATTTTCCTTGCTTTCACTAGTGACTCATTGACGATCCTGTCAGCATTTTTCTCTGCTTCCTTTATGATCAGTTTCGCTTCTTTTTGGGCATTGCGCCTTAATTCTTCGGCTGCTTCCTGAGCGACAATAATCGACTTGTTAAGTGTACCCTCAATTGTCGTAAAATGTCCCAAACGATCAAAAGTCTCGTTCAGTTTATCTTCAAGTTCTTTCTTCTCCCTCAAAATCAGTTCATAATCTTTAATGACCTGGTCGAGAAATTCATTTACTTCATCTTCATCATACCCACGAAATACTTTGTTAAATTCCTTGTTATGTATATCTATCGGGGTTAAGGGCATTACGGCACCTCCAGAACGGTTTCTACTCTAGTATGTTAAAACTCTATATTCGACAATAAATTTATAAATCCTGCTTTTTATTGAATTATTTTTGTCTGCCTAACGAGATTCTCCACTTATCCTTCTTGGTTTTCCCATCGATTGAAGCTATTTTACACCTGCCAAAACCTCTGATGGAAAGTGTGTCACCTTCACGGCATTCTTCCGAAACGTTTTCCGTCTGCTTGAAATTCACCTTTACTTTTCCTGACGTTATCAAGGCCTGCGTCTTTTGACGGGACATATTCAGGACGGACGATAGCACACTGTCAAGTCTAAGGGAACTGACGGTGGTTACTTGCTCTTCCCACTTTTCCTTAACTTGAACGATATTCTCGATTGGAAGCCGTTTGATGGAAACGGAAGCTTTACCTATTTTCTCAAGATTTCCAGTGAGATATGAATCCATCTCTTCGGCAGCTATAAATTGAATATGCTCCTCCGTCACTATTATATCACCAAATTTTTCACGCTTTACCCCAAGTGACATCAAGGTTCCAAGTATTTGCCTATGTTCAAGCGTTACAAATTTTTTTGGATAGGAGATATCGTATAAGGAGATATTGAAATCCGATGGATCAGGAGAGTAATAATCAGGATAAATAAGCACACGTTTTCGCTCTACGAAATCGCTTCCGCCATTGAATTGCAGTTTCACATCCGGATCATTCCCAATTAAGGAAGTAAGGATTTCCTGCTGACGCGGATCAAGAAAATCAGATAGTTTCGGAGCGTAGGAATTTTTAACCTGATCAATCCAATTCATAGCCTGGTCAATAAAATCTTTTTCCTCCGGCCTGAAATGCTGATAAATACTCATGATTGAATAAATGCTCCTTAGTTATCAAATTAATGGTCGACCATAAGGAATGAATTAAATTCATTCTGCGTTGCTACTACACAGCGGAGGATTTTCCGACTGTGTAGTAAGATGCATGTCAGGTTAATTGTCGATCATCCTATCAAAGTCTGTAAGTAATAGATCCCATAACCGCTGGCAAAATTAAGAACCAGCAAGGCCACAAGTGGTGAAAGATCGATCATGCCAAGCGTCGGAATGAACTTTCTGAACGGTTCTAAATATGGTTCGCAAATCTTTTCCAGAAATTGACCAATCGACGTCTCCCTTGCATTGGGGAACCATGACATCAATATGTAAACGATTAATGCCATTGAATAAATTTCAATTAAATAATATAAACCCTGAAGCACTAAACCCATTAACCATTACCACCTCGCTTCTTCGTACTCCTCTTCGGCGGCGAAGCCGGTAATATTACCGGAAACATCGACGTTGTCCGGGGTACATAAGAATATATCTGTTCCGATTTTTTGGATATCCCCGCTGATTGCATAGACAGTCCCACTTAGAAAATCGATGATTCGCTTTCCTTGGTCATGCTGGATTCGTTGAAGGTTCACGACTACAGCACGCCTGTTTTTTAAATGGTCAGCTACCTCCTGGGCTTCTGCATAAGCACGAGGCTCCAATAATACTACTTTAGAAGATTTCTGTACGCTTTGCAAACTTACGATATTCTGATTTGTATTATTCCCTGCAGAAGCTGACTGCTGCTGTTTAGCTGACTTCACGACTTTTGGTTCAGCCTCCTCTTCTTCCACTACTTCTTCCCTGTACTCATACTCATCATCCAGCGCGAAATAAGATTTAAATTTTGATACGAACGACATCTATTGCGTACCTCCTTAAAATTATTCGCCTACAAGTGCTGTACCAATCCTGATCATTGTAGCGCCTTCTTCAATGGCAATCATGAAATCATTGGACATTCCCATGGACAATTCAGTGCAGGGGGCATGCTTCAACGCTAAATTTTGTATTTCAACCTGGATGCCCTTCAGTTTCCGGAAGCATTCCCGCAAAACCTGTTCATCATCGGTCAATGGAGCCATCGTCATCAATCCTGCAACATTCACCTTATCAAAGTCGGATAACCCTTTTATGAAATCCATTGTCGCGTCAGGATCCAGACCATGTTTTGATTCCTCACCAGAAACATTCACCTGCACTAAACAGTTTATCGGCTCTTTTGCGCGCTTTTGAATTTCTTCTGCCAAAGAAATGCGATCCAATGAATGGATATACGAGATTTTATCGATGACATTCTTTACTTTGCGTGTTTGCATGGAACCAATATAATGCCAGGTGGGCTTGTCCTTGAGCACTTCATATTTAGTCAAAAGCCCTTCGTCACGGTTTTCACCCAAATCGAGTATTCCCGCTTCCAAAGCTTCATTCGCTCTCTCGACCGAAACATATTTCGTTACTGCGATCAACTTTATCGCTTCGCGGTCCCTTCCACTATTTTCACATGCTCTATTTATTTTTTCTTCGATGTTTTTTAAATTGTCCACTACTTTCACTATTACTCTAAATCCTCCTTCCAACCGATAAAGCTCATCAATCTGCCTGTCTTCCCGTTATCACGGCGATGTGAAAAAAACAATTCATGATCACAGCTTGTACAGTATGATGTAACGTCGATCTGACTTTTTGGAATTCCTAATTTTTGAAGAATCAATGCATTAAGTTGCTTAAGGTCTAACTGATATTGTCCTTCACTGATTAAATTATAGGGCTTTTCGTCAATATCTACCAGCAAATTCTGCACTAAATCCATGACATAATCATCAACTACATAGCATTTCGAACAAATCGACGGTCCAATAACAGCAAATATCTCACTTGCTTTTATACCCTCACTAAGCCAAGCCTCAACCATTTTTCGTGCAATTCCATTAACGGTACCCTTCCAGCCAGCATGTGCCACCCCAATCATACCATGCGCCGGAGCAAGAAAGTATAAGGGCACGCAGTCTGCATAGCATAGGGTCAATAGAGCGTTTTGGTCCTTCGTATAGAAGCCGTCAGTCGCTTTAAAGGCAGAATCATAATCCATAGCACCTCTCCCGCCATCACGGCTGGTAACTTGACGGATTTTCGTTTCATGTGTCTGCTCGGCACCTACCCATTCATTAAGCGGAAACATCAGCTTATCGGCTATGATCCTGCGGTTTCCCTGGACATCTTCAAGTTTATCACCGACATGAAAACCGGTATTCAATGTTTGAAAATCGCCTGTACTGACTCCCCCATTTTTTGTGGTGAAGCCCGCTACGAGCTGGAGATTTTTTTGTCTCCAGCTGTCAATGAGCATATATTGATCTTTTATTAAAACAAATGGCTCTTTCATGCTATAAACCTCTTTATTTTTAGTCTAGTGTATCATATATTTGCGCCATGCACCTTAAAACCGTTCATCTTTCAGTTCTGCTTGAAATACCGTCTGATGTTCAACAAGTATGACATCTGCACCGATTTTTTTTATTTTGCGCCACGGAATCACAATATCCTGATCCTTGCCAAAAAAACCCATCAATCTGGTTCCATTCGAAACGACGATGGCCTCTATTTTCCCCGTGGCCGTATTGATTTCAAGATCTGACATATTACCTAATTTCTTACCATCCGCTATATTGACGATATCCTTAATTTGAAATTCGGAAATCCTGGTCACATCACTCAGCTCCTCAAAATTTCATCATAGATGAAGGTCCTATTCCTATGTATATGACATGATGCGCTCAAGGATGAAGAATACGATAAATAAACGTCCATTCGATTCACGGAAGGGCTTTTCTACAAAATAAAAAAGCCGCTATGGATAAGTAGCTGATAAGCGGGTATCGACATTTTTGCCCTACCCGCTTCAGCTAACTACTTCTCATGCTCAGCTTCTACTGTTGGATATTTTTATTCATTTGCTTGATTGCCGCTTTTTCCAATCGGGAGACCTGTGCTTGTGAAATGCCGATTTCCTCGGCTACCTCCATTTGCGTCTTCCCTTGGAAAAACCGTTTACGAAGGATCATTTTTTCCCGGTCATTCAACCGTCTCATGCCTTCATTTATAGCTATTTCATCAATCCAGGTACTATCTTTATTTTTTTCATCACTCAGTTGGTCGAGTACATAAATCGGATCCCCGCCATCATTATAAATCGGTTCAAAAAGTGAAACTGGATCTTGTATAGCATCTAGTGCAAAAACAATTTCTTCATGAGGTACTTCCAACACCTTGGCGATTTCTTCAGCTGTCGGCTCACGAAGGGTCTGGCTTATGAGCTTCTCTTTTACCTGCAAAGCTTTGTAAGCGATGTCTCTTAAAGAACGGGATACCCGAATTGGATTATTGTCACGAAGATATCTTCTGATTTCTCCAATAATCATCGGTACAGCATACGTTGAAAACTTAACATTTTGACCTAGGTCAAAGTTATCTATCGACTTCATCAACCCTATACAGCCTACCTGAAATAGATCATCTACATACTCTCCCCGATTGTTGAAGCGTTGAATGACGCTTAGAACGAGTCGAAGATTCCCGTTTACCAGTTTCTCTCTTGCTGAAATATCGCCATCTTGCAGTTCTTTAAAGAGTTTTCTCATTTCTTCATTCTTTAAAACCGGTAATTTTGATGTATCCACACCGCAGATTTCAACCTTATTACGAGACAAAATTATTCCCTCCTCACAGGAGCGCTGTACAAAAAACAGTATCTCCGCGGGAGGAAAAAATATGCACATGGCTAGAATAGAAATCCGCCATTATTTTTCAATATTGCTACCAAAGTATTGATTTGATTGACATTTAAGCAAAATATTTTTTTACACCATTTTATTAAATTCTTTACGAAGCCTCTTAATAATCCTTTTTTCCAAACGCGAAATGTAAGATTGGGAAATCCCCAGCATGTCGGCAACGTCCTTTTGGGTTTTTTCTTCTCCGCCCGCAAGTCCAAAACGGAGTTCCATTATCTGTTTTTCACGCTCGGATAACTGTGTAAGTGCTTTTGTCAGCAGCTTACGGTCAACGTTTGCCTCAAGATCTTTCGTGATAATGTCATCGTCCGTTCCAAGTACATCGGATAACAGAAGTTCATTACCATCCCAATCAATATTCAAAGGTTCATCAAAAGAAACTTCAGAACGGATTTTGTTATTTCTGCGTAAATACATTAATATTTCATTCTCGATGCATCTCGAAGCATATGTAGCCAGTTTTATTTTCTTCTCAGGATTGAATGTATTCACAGCTTTGATTAAACCTATGGTACCAATGCTGATTAAATCTTCAATATTGATGCCGGTGTTTTCGAATTTCCTGGCAATATAAACCACCAGCCTTAAATTACGTTCAATCAAGATCGAGCGTGCAGCTTCATCGCCATTGGGTAATTTATTGATCAGTATTGCCTCTTCTTCCTTTGAAAGGGGAGGCGGCAGTGCCTCACTCCCTCCTATATAAAATATTTCGTCCGTTTTCAATCCGAGCTTGAACAATAGTTTGTACCAAAAATAAGTGAGCCGAAGAATGAATTTCTTCAAAATAATTCTCCCTTCTAATAAACGGATTATGGGTCAAATTTAAGAGTGAATCGATGGTTCAGGAGGCATTTTGCACCGGTATCCCGGTTAACATTTTCGGGTGAACGATAGATTGATAGCTATTGTCTGGAGAGAGTTGCTGAAAGGTAAACGAAACGAGACCCTGCTTGACGTGAAATTCCTTTTCTCCTTGAACGATTTTGATGTAATCCGGTTTGATTGCGGTTAACAGCTGATGTTCATGACCCACGACTTTATAAGGGATGACACGCATTCTTCCTGTCCATGAATATTCGGGCTGCTCTTCCTGACTAATCAGGTTATCAGGGTTTTTAAAAAGCTCCAGCATATCGTCCGGAATTCCTGCTTCCCCGCCAGAAAGAGAGATGATCATTACTGGGGAACGTGTAATCGGGTCATATAGTTGATTGCCGCTATCCACCAATCCATGAAATTTTCCTTCGAAGTCAGAAATTTTAACCGAGACCGAAACCATTTGTTCATGTGTAAGTTTTGTCATCTCCATTCCTTCAAGTGTCCGCTTGGAAAATTGCCATGCGAGCGGGAACCCGATCATTACGAATATCCAGCTGACAGGATCCCCAAAACGGTTGATTCCTGCATATTGACCAGGGTCCTTTGACACGATTTGGAATTCAAATAGGTAATGTAGTCCCAGAAGGATTCCTCCCGATAAAAACGTCACGAAATATAAAGTGGCCACCGATTTCATGAAAAGTTTTAACCTATTAAACCCAAAGGTTGCCAGCACCATGACCAGGGATACTAAAATCTTCATATACACTCGGTCGGCAATTGCATAAAAAGGAGTGAATGCCAATACGATAATGAAGGAACCAATCAGCCCGCCGATGCATACCCGCCAAAGAGCTACCCTTCGTTTGAGAATAATTGCGGTCCAATATAAAAGGAGGCAGTCAAATAACCAATTCAACAACCAGATCACATCTAAATATAAAGTCAAAAACCCTCCCCTCCTTTTATGAACTAACCTTCCACTAGCAAAAAGTATAGCGTACCTGCCCTTAGAAAGTGTGTCACTTTTTGTACTGAAAACTTAAGAGTTTTTCAGTCATTTTTACCCTTTTTGTAGAAAAACAGCTATTGATATTTTCATTACAGTCATGGAGACTATCCTGCTCCCTTTTACTTCTGTCGATTTATGTTATAAAAGTTTAATAATTTATTGCTCTCATCTTTTTGGATTCCTTCTGCCAAGGCAATCCGTCAGATACCGCTGAGTGACATGCAGGCAGGAACAAAGATACTATTATGCAGATTGCGCCCTGCACTTCGGTCAGAGTGATAAAGCTGAAGAATGCCCCCATTATGATTGGACACTACTGCTTTTAAGGAATTCATTTAAACGACAAAAAACCGTCCCCAAATGGGGACGGCATGTGACGTCGATATTAACGGCGTCTATTACGGTTACGGAGGAATGTTGGAATATCCAAGGCCTCATCACCTTGATTTGCATTACGTGCAGGCTGTTCATTGACTTCTTCCCTTTTCACTTCCCGCTTCACGTTTTGCTGTGGCGTTTGTTGTTGTGTCTGAGGTCTTGATTGCTGCTGTTGTCCGAGTGTTGGACGTCCAGTAGGCCGTATTGAAGCTTCAACCTCGTTAAAGCCTGTTGCAATTACCGTAACGACGATTTCATCTTTTAAGTTTTCATTGATAACCGAACCAAAGATCATGTTTACGTCTTGATCGGATGCAGTAGCCACGATATCGGCCGCTTCCTGGACTTCAAATAGACTTAGGTTCGTACCACCGGTAATATTCATCAGTACGCCTTGGGCACCATCAATCGATGTTTCAAGCAACGGACTGGAAATGGCTTTTTTCGCCGCTTCCGCCGCACGGTTTTCCCCTGATGAGATCCCGATTCCCATAAGTGCGGAACCTTTGTTGGACATGATGGTCTTCACATCGGCAAAGTCCAAGTTAATTAGACCTGGAACAGCAATTAGATCTGAAATCCCTTGTACACCTTGACGAAGCACATTATCTGCTTCACGGAATGCTTCAAGCATTGGCGTGCTTTTATCGACGATTTCAAGGAGGCGGTCGTTTGGAATGACGATCAGTGTGTCAACCGATTCCTTCATGGATGAAATGCCGCCTTGTGCCTGTGTTGCACGTTTTCGGCCTTCGAAGGTAAATGGACGCGTAACTACGCCCACTGTAAGTGCTCCTAGATCTTTAGCAATGCCCGCTATGACAGGAGCAGCCCCCGTTCCCGTACCGCCGCCCATTCCAGCCGTTACGAATACCATATCGGCACCTTTAAGCGCTTCTTCGATCTGCTCTTTGCTTTCTTCTGCAGCTTTTTTTCCTACCTCGGGATTGGCACCTGCACCCAAACCGCGTGTAAGCTTTCCACCGATTTGCATTTTGATTTCTGCTTTTGATAGATTAAGAGCCTGTGCATCAGTATTGACAGAAATAAACTCAACACCCTGTACTCCATGCTCGATCATTCTGTTTACCGCATTGTTTCCGCCGCCGCCAACACCTATTACTTTTATCGTTGCTAATTGTTCTAGATTAGAATCAAACTCCAACATGACAATCCTCCTATTTTGACGAAATTCCCGATTCTTAATGATTGTTATTCAAAAAAGTAACCTAGGATTTTTTTGAATTTAGATTCACCTTTTTCACCTTGTTTTTTAGCCGTGTTCTCTTTGTTTTTCTGAGAAACCTTCTGGCTGCGCTGGTCGTTATCTTCTTGTGCTTGTCCAGCTGCTACAGGAGTTTTATTAGCGGTGTTTTTTTGCATTCTCTCTTTCTTGCATGCGTGTTTAATCAAACCAACAGCCGTGGTGTATTGGGGTTCCCTAACACCGATGTAATTGGGTTCAGCTGTCCTTACTCGGTTTTGGAATACATATTGAGCTAGCTCCAGGACACCCGGCATCTTGACGACGCCCCCGGTCAACACGAAACCACCCGGTATATCCTGGAAGCCAAGTCTCTTCAAATCATCTTGAATCAACTCGAATATTTCGGTCACCCGCGCTTCAATGATATCCGAAAGCATTAACTGGTTGCAGGTCTGTTGCTGATCGCTGCCGATGATCGGTATTTGGAATACTTCATCTTCAGACGCGTCATCATAAAAGGCATGTCCATGCTTTACTTTTATTTTCTCAGCTTCTTCCATCGTCGTCCTTAGAACGATGGAAAGGTCTTTCGTAAGTGTTTCCCCGCCTATAGGTATCACAGACGTATATTGTAAATAGCCTTGTTCGAAAATTGCCAGAGTCGTGGAACCTCCGCCAATATCGACAAGTGCCACACCAAGTTCTTTTTCATCCTTGGATAAAACAAGGGAACCTGCGGCTAAAGGCTGAAGGGCGATATCGGTTATTTCCAATCCTGCCCTTTCCACACAGCGCAGCGTATTATGTAAAATTGTCCGAAGACCTGTGATTAAAATCCCTCTCATTTCCAACCGGACACCTATCATGCCCCGTGGATCACTGATTTCATCAAGTTCATCAACTTTGTAGTGAATCGGCACCACGTCGATGATTTCCCTGTCGGATGGTATCGTTATTAACTCCGCTGCTTCCCTGACACGGAAAACGTCATGCTCGGTAATCTCTTTATTGTCACTGGATACCGCTACTACCCCATGACACGGCTGAAGCGTCACATGATTTCCGCTTATGCCGACGATTACCTTTGTTATCTCCATCCCTATCATCCGTTCTGCTTGCTCTATAGCCTTTTGAATGGATTGGACGGTTTCATCTATACCGACGATCGAACCCTTTTTGAGCCCTTCTGATTTAACATTTCCTACACCGATTATATTTAATGTGTCATTGACCATTTCCCCAATGATAACTTTTACACTGGATGTACCGATGTCAAGACTTACGTATATTTCGTTGCTGTTCATTCCATGGCACCTCCTTCAGTTTTATACATGTATTAGTAGAATAACATTTTTATATCGAAGACTTATACATTATAGAATAACAGAACTGTTTACAACAACTGACGAATTACATAGATAAGCGTTTCATTTTGTATTTCCCGAACAAAACTCGTACTTTATGGTGCATATTGTTCGCTTCTCTACGAGACTGATTTACTAAAAAAACTAGATACTGCCATAAACTATTCGTCATTTATAACTTAATTCCCTTTAAAATTATAGATTTTTTTTCTGCTTTTTCCGGGAAATGGACCATTTTTCAATCAGGATCCTTCTAATCAGGGCAATATTTTGAAAGAGCCTGACACCGAATACAAAGATTGCGGCTAAATATAAGTCTACACCAAGATGTACACCTAGAAAAGCCAAACCTGCGGCTAAAATAATATTAAAGAAGAATCCTGTTACAAATACAACTTCATCATAAAGATTTTGCAAATGAGCCCGTATTCCCCCAAATAAGGTATCAAAAGCAGCAAGCACGGCTATGGAGAGATAATTTGAATATTCATGGGGAATATCAAAATCCACCAAAAAACCAAGGGTGATTCCAATCAACAGACCAAAAACTGAAAGCCACATCACGATTCCCCCCCATCCATAATGGGTTCCATATGTTCCACGTTAATAGCATTTTGGTAAGCCGGCAATGTCAACTCGCCGGAAGGCACCTTAATCTGCACTTCAAAATTGTCTATAAAGAAATCATCCATAAGTTCGGAACCTTCAATGCGCTGCTTCAGTCTCTTTGGATTCACGGTTATTGCCTGCAGTTCGACCGGGTAATGAACAAGAGGATATCCGTCCATTTTCGGCTGCCCATTAATATCACGAATAACCGATGTTGATATATACCTTTGTCCTGAAATGGAAATTTCGTCAGCGCCATACCTATACATTTCATTAATGAGCCGAATGATCAATACTGGTGAAATATACTCGACCTTCTCACCAAGAAGGATATCGGCTTTGATAGGCTGTATGGAAATGATGACCCCTTTACCTTTTATTTCCGTCAAACCTGCGTCAGTCTTCAATTCGATCAGGGTGTCACGCAAGACTTCTTCCTTACTCTCATTTTTCTTTGTTTCATAAGATGCTATTTTTCCCTCAAGCTTACTGATACCCTCTATTAATTCCGCCTGGGTCTGCTGTTCTTTCAATAAATCATTTTTCAGTTCCCACATATCCCTTGTATCGGATACGACAGGCTGATTCACCAAATTGAATTGAATAGCGAGCATGAAGCCAGCAATCAACGTAACCAAACTAAAAGAAAGCTTTTTTTTCATTTCCAGTTTCTCACCAATCTTTCATCGAATCCGGCGGTCACGATCACCCTCCAATAATTGGATCAAAAATGATATTCTTTTGCTTTTCCACTGTAAAGATAATATTCTCATTAACCAGCTGTTCCTTGATGCCACCCGGTAAATCCAGTGAAGCACCCAGGACTTCCGGGTCCCCTATCGCAGATATGATGAAGGGAGCAGGATGCTGATGGCCATCGATTGTAATCACAGGCCCATTACAGATTATGTATGAATCATGATTTAACCTTTGACCGTTAATCGCAACAGCCTCTGCACCTGATATGTATAGTTCATTGACGACCTTGAAGACATGCTGTTCATGAACGAGGTAGTTATTAACATTGGCTTCCGACTCCATATCTGTACCATCTTCAAGCGTCACCTGAAGGCCTGAGCCTTTCACCTTCACTTTTCCGAGAAACATTCGGTATTTTTCCGTATCCTTTGCCAAATTGAAAAAAAGCTGTTTTTCCTGCGCTAGGTCCTTTTCTATTTGGGACACATTTTCCTGCTTCTGAAGGAGTTCCTTCTGAAGTTCCCGATTCTGTTTCTCTTGTTCGATCAGCTGCTGCCTGAGCTCATATTCCTGGTCCCAGTCTTTGCCCTTCCCTGCACCTTCACCATCTTTGGTCAGATTGTAAGAGAAGGCAATCATGAATCCGAGAACCACGCAAACCAGGGGCAAAACCACCCGTTTGCCATTAATTTTCCTCATTGGTGTCTTCCTTTTGTTCAGCGTCTTCATATGCTTTAAAATAAGAACCCACTTCCAGATCGATGACTCCCTTTACCTCTGGATCCAACTGGCTGACTATCGATGGATAGTGAATCATTTTCTCGTATAAAGTACGGCTTGTCGCACTTACTTCAAACCCATCGTTCATATACATGACGATATGATAGTCATCGGTTTTGGTTGGAGAATAATGAATTTCTGAAATGGCATTCTGAATCTCGACAGGAAGCTTGTCCAGCTCTTCTAAAAGCAACTTTAATGCTTTACCCTCTTTGAAACCAATTAAAACAGGGGCAAATACTGGAATTTCGCCTGTTGCTAGCTCCTCTAAAACGGACCCGTTTTCCAAAATGGGTGCAAACTTCCCATTATTGGACAGATATGCCATCCTGTTATGTTCCGAAACCGTGATTTTAATGGAATTGGGAAATACCGGAGTCACCTTAACGCTTTTTATTTCTTGATTTTTTTTGATATTGGCTGCTGCTGCCCCTGTATCAACCTTCCAGATGCTTCGATCCTTCTTCACCTTACTCAATTTAATGATCTGTTTGGAAGTAATATAACGATTCCCCTCTACCTGCACGGATTTCACATAGCTCAACGGGGATAAGAAATATAGCACACAAGCAACCAGAATGAAGAAAAGGGAAAGCAAAAGAACAAGCCGCCTGTTTGCTTTGCTTTTTCTTAATTGTTTTAATTTCGGGATGCGGTCCTCAATGGAAACGATTTTCCCCTTTTCCATCCCCTTCACCTCTTCCTGAAAAAATGGATGGTTCTTGAAAGTGTGAAATCAAAGACAAACTCAATATTTGGCTATTTACAAACTTTAAAAGGTAACACATTATATCACAATATCTGGATATAATGAATCCATTATTTTCTGCCGATAATTTCCACTTCTGTTTCCATTTCAATTTCAAATTTATCATACACAGTATCCTTCACATGCTGTATCAAGGCTTGAACATCCGCTGCACTTCCATTACCTGTGTTAACGATAAAGTTCCCGTGCATCGGTGAAATCTGGGCTCCTCCAATAGAATGTCCCTTCAGGCCTGCATTCTCGACCAATTTACCCGCATGATGTGGAAGTGGATTCCTAAATATGCTCCCGGCACATGGAAGATTATACGGCTGGGTATCTTTACGGTAATTCTTGTTATTCTGCATTCTTTCGACGATTTCGGTTTTATCGCCCTCTGTCAATTGAAATATTGCTTCCAGTACGATACCCGGTCTTTTCTTCTGAAGCAGAGAAGTTCGATAAGAAAACTCCATTTCTTCCTTCGAAAGCCATGCTAAAGTTCCATCTTCGAAAAGAACATGTGCCTCCTTGAGAATTTCACTCATATCGGAACCGTGTGCACCAGCGTTCATATAGACTGCTCCGCCGACGGAACCAGGAATTCCACTGGCAAATTCCAATCCTGCATACCCTTTTTTACTGATTTGCACGGACAGGCTGACAAGTGATACCCCAGCTCCTGCTTTTATCTCCGTCCCATTTATCTCGAGATGATCAAGTCCTTTACCCAATTTAAGAACGGCACCTTCAATTCCGCCATCACTGACAAGTAGGTTCGAGCCCCTGCCGATTACCCTCCATGGCATCCCATGATCTTTAATGACCTGCATCGTTTTTTCTATATTTTCAATGGATGACGGCACGATGAATAAATCAGCCGGCCCCCCAATTTTCATAGTTGTATGATTCGCAAGCGGTTCCTGTTCAAGAACTTTGCCGATTTTCATTTCAGTTAATTGCTTTATCACATTATCCATGATAAACCTCCTTGTTGTTCCAAAAATTCCAAGTTATAAATTTTCATTTCCTCTTCCATGAGGTCCCTTATATTACAAGATTAATAACGCCTTTTAGCAGAAAAATGAACAGAAGCAAGCCCCAGTACGGCCTAACCCTCTTATACTATAGTCTAAACAAAGCCGTATTGCCAATATTTATTGTGGATTCCTCAACATTCATACATGGTAATATTTAAGCGACATTTCATTTATTTCTAAATTTCGGCAAGGCTCCCTCCAAAATCGTTTTCCGGCAAGGGTTTTCAATGTAAAAAAAGGGAAGCCCTGCGTTTAACAGGACTTCCCTTTTGCTCAACCATATATTTTTCTTATTTCAGAACCTTGAATAACGGCTAATATTCAGGAGCACCCCAATCGCCATCAACATGAGCGTCAGTGATGAACCGCCATAGCTTAAGAGGGGCAAGGTGATCCCCGTAACTGGCATCAGTCCCGTTACCACCCCTATATTGATCATCACTTGTATGGCGACCATCGCAATGATTCCCACCGCTACAAGGCTCCCATATAAATCAGGGGCACCAAGTGCGATCCGAATTCCCCGCCAAAGCATGAGCGCAAATAATAAAATGACAAGAGAGCCCCCGATGAAGCCAAGTTCCTCTGAAAGGATGGCAAAAATGAAATCAGTCTGCGGTTCTGGTAAATAGAAAAACTTTTGGCGACTTTGCCCGAGTCCCAGGCCGAACAATCCACCGGGCCCGATTGCATAAAACGATTGAATCATTTGAAACCCGCTGCCTAAAGGGTCTTCCCAAGGATCCAGGAAAGACGTGATCCTCTTTATCCGGTAGGGCGCCGACAAAATCAAACCGATAAAACCTGCTACCCCGATTAGCCCCAACCCGACAAAGTGACTGATCTTTGCCCCGGAAATAAAAATCATGACGATGCACGTTCCAACCATTACCGTTCCCGTTCCAAGGTCCGGCTGTAACATGATCAAACCAAATGCCAAAAACACTAAACCCAAGGATGGAAGCATCCCTTTTTTAAAGGAGGTGATCAGCTTTTGCCGTTCTGATAAAAACTTAGCTAAAAAAGCGATCATTGCCAGCTTCATGAACTCAGAAGGCTGGACCGAAAAGGCACCTACACCAATCCAGCTCCTCGAACCATTTCTCGCCATCCCTATACCCGGTACAAGTACAGCCAGTAACATAATGAAACAAATGATGATAAGGATCTTGGCCCATGTCCGCCACGTCCAGTAATCCACATTCATGATGAAAAACATGGCTATGACACCAACGCACGCAAATAGCAACTGTCTTTTAGCAAAATAAAACGAATCATCAAATTTATATGTTGCCCATATGGCACTCGCGCTGTAAACCATGATTAATCCAACAGTCAAAAGACTTAAGGTGACGATAATGAGAATGAGATCAGGATTCGATTTTTTTAATGGCACGGACATCCACCTCTAGGAAGTTTTTCGAGCCTGCGAATATAAACATCTATGCTGATTGCTTGTCAGCACTTTAGTCAAAAAAAAAGCGATAACGGCTCATTATCGCTTTTTTCCAAGGTGTCAACGTAGAAGTAGGTTCACTTCTCTTTTGCGTAAGCTCTTACTTAAGTTTATGCACGGCCTCCATAAACATGTCTCCTCTTTGCTCAAAAGTTTTATATTGATCCCAGCTTGCACAAGCCGGGGAGAGAAGAATGCAGTCGCCTTCATTTGATAATTCAAATGCAGCCGGCACGGCCTTTTCTACATTATCGACACGTTTTATATTCGCTATTCCTATTTCTTTTGCTATCCGTTCAATTTTTTCTGCAGTTTCACCAAAAGTTATCACGGCTTTGACATTTTTCATCGCCGGTTTCAACTCATCGAATTCATTTCCGCGATCCAAACCGCCTGCCAATAAGATGACAGGTTCCGTAAAGGATGTTAATGCTTTGGAAGCTGCAAGAATGTTCGTCGCTTTCGAATCATTATAAAATTTACGGTTATCTATCGTTGCGACAAACTGCAGACGGTGCTCCACACCATAAAATGTTTTCAGTACAGTCTGAATGGCTTCGTTAGCTACACCCTTCAGTTTTGCCGCCGAGATGGCCGCGAGCACATTTTCCAAATTATGCTTTCCGGGAAGGGCTATCTCTGAAACTTCAATGATTTTTTCTCCTCGGAAACAGGCGGCGCCATTTTCCACATAGGCTCCATTTTCATGTTTCACTTCAGCTGAAAAAGGAACAAGTTCAGCCTTGGTCTTTTTCGCCATGGATAAAACAAGATCTTGATCTGCATTATAAATCATGAAATCTGAGGCTATTTGATTTTTTGTAATGGCAGCTTTTGCTTCGACATATTCCTGTTTGGAACTGTGATAATCCAAATGTGCATCATACAAATTTGTCACGATTGAGATTTCAGGACGAAATTCGTCTATTCCCATTAGCTGAAACGACGACAATTCAATGACGATCGAGTCATCGGGTTTTGCTTTTTGGGCAACACCAGAAGCCACTGTCCCGATATTACCGGCAATCAGCGGGGATTTTTCACCGGTTTTCAACATTTCGTATATCAATGTTGTCGTGGTCGTTTTCCCATTTGTACCAGTGATTCCTATGAAAGGTGCCTCACTTATCTGATAGGCCAGTTCAACTTCCGTTATAACTGGAATCCCTTTTTCCAATGCCCCTTTTATAATAGGGTTCCGATAAGGGATTCCCGGGTTTTTCACGATCAGCTCGAAACCTTCATCAAGGAGCTCGATCGGATGACTGCCGCAGATGACTTTGATTCCCTGTTCAAGAAGTCCTTGAGCCTCAGGATTTTCCGATAATGGCTTCATGTCATTGACTGTCACGAATGCACCTAATTTATGTAGAAGCGAAGCTGCCATCACTCCGCTTTTTGCCAAACCCAATACTAATATCTTTTTCTCTGAATACTTTGCAGTCTCTTTCAATTATATCCACACCTCTAAATAGATTCCGAGTACCGCACACAGCAGCCCCACTGTCCAGAAAGTCACGACGACGCGCCATTCCGACCAGCCGGAAAGCTCATAATGGTGGTGAAGCGGACTCATTTTAAAAATACGTTTACCAGTCGTTTTAAAAGATCCTACCTGCAGGATGACCGAGAGCGTCTCTATGACGAAGACTCCGCCAATGATTACCAGGAGGATTTCAAGCTTCGTTAACAAAGCGATGGTTGCGATCGCTCCTCCAAGGGCCAAGGAACCTGTATCCCCCATGAAAACCTTTGCTGGGTGTGCATTGAATACCAAGAATCCAAGTACTGCACCGACAACCGCCACCGAAAAAATAGCGACATCATATTGTGACTGACTCCAGGCCAAAATGGCAAAAGCACCAAAGGCAATGGCTGATGTTCCTGAGACAAGTCCATCAAGCCCATCCGTCAAATTGACGGCATTCGAAAAACCTACAAGCCAGAAAATAACGATAAACAGATAAAACCAGCCAAAATCAAAAGCAAAGTCAGTGCCTGGAATCGTCAATTCAGGATTAAAACGGTCTGTCTGCTTAAAGACGAAGTAAAAGATGACCGAAATCACAATTTGTCCAAGCAGTTTTTGCTTGGAGGTCAGTCCCAGGTTTCGCTTCATGACCACTTTGATGAAATCATCCAAGAAACCTAATAAACCAAAACCTAAAGTAACGAATAGTAATAAATACGTTTCGGTTGAAGGTGCCGAGAATTTCAAAGTCATGATCAGTGTAGCGATGGTAACAGATAATAATATGACCAAACCGCCCATGGTGGGTGTTCCCGTTTTCTTCAGATGCGATTGTGGGCCTTCTTCCCTGATACTTTGCCCGAATTTCAATCTTCTTAAAAACGGGATGAAAATCGGCGAAAGAAGAACGGTTACTAAAAACGCCACCAAAATCGTATAAAAAATCACTTGTTCCAACATTCCTTACTCCCTCATTCCTAACACAATTCAAATATAAAATTCTGCTTGATGTCTTTTCTTATTTGCTCCAGGGCAATTTAGCGCCGGTTCAAACTGAACCTAAACGACTTTGAATCGCCTTTTCCGCTTCTTCACGGTCATCGAAGTGAAGCACTTCGTCACCGACCAATTGATATGTTTCATGACCCTTTCCAGCTATTAATATAACGTCGCCCTCTTCCGCCTTGGAAACAGCGTAAGCTATCGCCTGCCTGCGGTCTTCGATAACCGTATATTCTTTGCCTGCTACACCAGCTTCCATATCCCGGAGGATCTGGGCAGCATCTTCACTTCGCGGATTATCCGAAGTGAAGATCGGGTCAGTCGCCAAGCTGCAAGCAATTTCGGCCATGATGGGACGCTTTGTCTTGTCTCGGTCCCCGCCGCAGCCCACTATCACAAAGATTTTCTTTCTAGCAAACTCACCAACAGTCTTGAGTACATTTTCTAAGCTGTCCGGAGTATGAGCATAATCAACAATGACCGGGAAGTCCTGATTCGCTGTAATGAGCTCAAAACGGCCTGCAACACCTTTTATTTCCTCGATGGATTTAATTGTCTCATCCAGATCGTTACCGGCGCACAGAGCGGCAGAGATGGCAGATAGTACATTATAAACACTGAATTTACCAATTAGCTTCAGCTGAATGTAACGCTCTTCTTTACCTGCTGTCAAGGTGAAAGATGTGCCATTTGCATCAATTTTTATATCCGTGGCCCTGATATCCGCTTCTTTGTCTATGCCGTATGTTACCACTGTCGCAGCAGTCGCTTTAATGAAATCGGCTGTTGCCTCATCATCAGCATTAAGCACAGCATATTTAGGACGATTTTCTATGTAAGCATTGCCGAGCTGTGAGAAAAACAAGGATTTTGCTTGCCTGTATCTGTCCATGGTCTTATGAAAATCCAAATGATCCTGTGTAAGATTCGTAAAGACGGCAATATCATAATCACAGCCATGGACACGTCCAAGCTCAAGTGCATGAGATGAAACTTCCATGATGGCCGTTGTAACTGATGCTTCGGTCATTTCATGAAAAGCCTTCTGCAGCGTAACGCTATCTGGCGTCGTATTCTTGGTTTCATATACCGTATCGGCAATTTTTGTATACATCGTGCCAATCAAGCCTGTTTTTTCTTGTCGATCCTCGAAAATCTTTTCCAATAAGTGACTGGTCGTCGTCTTTCCATTCGTACCTGTAATTCCGATCAAGCGCATCTTTTGAGTCGGATGGCCATAAAATGCATCGGCAAGCACCGCCATCGCCCTGCTCGAATCCCTGACTACGATCACGGGAACATCGAGGTCAAGCGGCCTTTCGGCAATGACTGCTGCAGCTCCATGTTCTACAGCAAGTTGGGCAAAATCATGACCATCGACTGTATAACCTTTTATACAAACAAATAAACTTCCGTCTATGACTTTACGGTTATCATTTTCAATGGAGGTGATTTCAGGATTCTCTCCTTCATACGGAAATAAGGAGTGTAAATAAGATAGTAATTTGTGAAGCTTCATTTTTCCATCCCTCTCAACTTAATTTGAGGATTCATTATATGTGATTAGCCTCGGCTTGTCGAGAAAACCAATTTCAATTATACGGGGTTATCCCGACTCCGTAAACAAAGCGGCTGATGATTCTTCAGCCGCTTTAACTATTCATATATATATTATACTTATTCTGTATTTTCGCCAAGATAAATTCTTATTGTAGAGCCTTGTTTTACTTTAACGCCTGGATCCGGGGCTTGATTTATGACTTTATCCCCATTTCCGGCAATATCCAGCTTAAGGTCGATGAGCTGGGTTTGCAACTCTTTTTTGCTGAGACCCACAACGTCAGGTACCTCGACCATTACGGGATCCGTCCAGACCGTTTCCTTCTCAATCTGGTTTTTCCTTGGCTTGACGCCCATGGCCCTAAGTGAATCCTCCATGATGTTCCCAACGATCGGTGCGGCTACTACCCCACCGAATTGTACCGTCCCTTTCGGATTATCCACAGCTATATAAACGACGATTTGCGGATCATCCGCTGGAGCGACACCTATGAATGAGAGAATATAATTATTTTCAAGGTATCGGCCATTTTCAGCTTTTTGGGCAGTACCCGTTTTCCCGCCGACCCGGTACGACTCCACGAAAGCTCCTTTACCGCTACCTTGGGCGACAACGGATTCAAGTGCTTGACGGACTTTCTTAGAGGTTGCTTCTGAAATCACCTTTTTCTTCGCCTGTGGGGTCTTTCGCATCAGCACTTCCCCATTTTTGGGGTTCACTAGTTCCTTCGCGATATAAGGTGTATACAAAGTTCCGCCATTCACAGCAGCCGATACCGCTGTCACCTGCTGAATGGGCGTTACGGCAACACCTTGTCCAAACGCAGTCGTTGCCTGCTCAACCGGACCCACTTGATCCATGTTGAACATGATTCCTTTTCCTTCTCCGGTTAAATCTATCCCCGTCTTTTGCCCAAACCCGAAATCATTTATATATTTAAACAGCTTGTCTTTACCAAGCCGGTTCCCTAATTCAACAAACCCCGGGTTACATGAATTCTCGACGACTTCAAGAAAAGTTTGGTCACCATGTCCTCCGCTTTTCCAGCAGTGCAGTGTAGACCCTGACACTTCCACATGACCGGAATCATAAAAATGTTCCTTTTCTAAGTCGACCTTCCCTTCCTCAAGCGCCGCAGCAAGCGTGATGATCTTAAAAGTCGAACCTGGTTCATATATACTCCAAACAGGTAAATTACGATTATACACTTCTGAAGGTACATTTTGGAAATTGGCTGGGTCGAAGGTCGGCCTGCTGGACATTGCCAATATTTCCCCGGTATTCGGGTTCATTGCAATGGCAATTATCCCATCGGGATCATATGTCGCCTCCGCATTATCGAGCTCCCTCTCCACGATTGTCTGGATTTTGCTATCGATTGTTAGCTTCAGGTTATCGCCATCAACAGGAGGCTTATAGTCATCGGCCATATTCTCAAGCCTTTTCCCTTTCGCATCCGAGTAAAATTTAACGAATCCTTTTTCCCCGCTTAGTTCCTTATCATAAGACAATTCAATACCCATCAACCCTTGATTATCGGAGCCCGTAAAGCCAAGAACATGCGAAAGGTATTCACCAAATGGGTAATGCCGCTTTGAATCTTCAGCGATATAAACACCCTTTATCCCTAATGCTTTAATTTCCTTCGCCTTTTCATGAGATATCTTTCTGCCTTCCGGAATCCTGACGCTCATCGCCTGTTTCGTTAACCATTGATAAGCCTTTTCCTTTGTCATATCCAATATTGAAGCAAGCTGTTCCGCCGTCTCCCCTGGATTCTCAATCTGCCTTGGGATGACATAGACCGTTGGCGCAGATATATTCGTTGCCAGCTCGACACCATTCCGATCGAGGATTTCTCCTCGTTTGGCTTCAAAAGGAATATTCCTGCTCCAGGAATCTTTAGCCAGCCCCGTCAACTTATCCCCAAGATAAAACTGTACAATTCCCAATCGGATATCAATGATAAAAAAAACAACGATACCGATCGCCAATGCGATTGCCAGCCGTTTTCGGACAGTAACATTCGAAACACGCAAAAACAGGCACCTCCATTTCATACATGCTTCAATATATGCTTGTCTAATCGATGCTAGACTAGAAACCTTGAAAGAAATAAAGAGGGAATCCATTTGGGATCCCCTCTTTATCTTCACTCTGTTTTCTCTTTAGTCGGTATATCTACACCAGCCCCTTCAGGCTGGGATAATTCAATATTGATGGTTTCTCCTTCCTTTACTTTTTTCCCGGCCTCAAGACTTTGTTTACTCACATATCCAGCACCTTCAGTTTTCAGATCCAGTTTTGCAACCTTAGCCAATTTCATAACATCGCGCAGGGACCATCCCTTCATGTCAGGAACATTCATTTCTCCTTCAGTCCGAAGTATTATCTTTTCACCCTGTAAGAGTATACTCCCGGCTTTTGGGGATTGATCGAGTACTTTACGCCCACTTCCGATCGTACTTGCATCATAGCCAAGTTCCTTCAGTTCTTTGACAGCTGAACTCTCGGTTTGATTCGTATAGTCTTTGATTTTATTTGCTTTTTGTTTTTTAACATCAGAAGGTTTGATGTTTAGATATTGCAGGCTATTTTGCATGACAGGATTAAATATCTCTGACAATGGATCAGCCCCAACATAAGATGCACCTAACTTCGGCTGCTTGACCGCCACATACATGACCAACTGTGGATCATCTTTTGGAGCCATGCCTAAAAAGGAGAATACATAGTTATTTTTCCCTTCTAAATATCTACCTGTCGGACCTGGAATTTGTGCGGTACCGGTTTTTCCCGCTACTTCATAACCATCAATGGCATATTTTTTCCCAGTTCCTTTTTTCGCGGAAATTACCGTTTCCAAATAATCACGTACCTGTTTTGCAGTTTCTTCCGAAATCGGTTGCCCTGTCACTTTCGGCTTTGTCGTTTTCAAAGTTTTTCCGGTATCTTGATCGGAGATGCTTTTTATTACGTATGGCCGCATCATTTTTCCGTCATTGGCAATTGCGGATGCAGCTTGGATTTGTTGAATCGGTGTAACGGTCGAACCCTGTCCAAAGGCAGTAGTCACTTTTTCAAGCTTATACTTGTATTGAATTTTACCGGTTATCTCGTTCGGCAGGTCAATTCCCGTTTTTTTATCAAATCCGAACTTAGTCAAATACTCACGAAAAGTATCCGCTCCTATCTTATCCATTGCAAGTGTTGCGAAAGCTACGTTGGAGGAACGCTGAACCCCTTCAAGAAAGGTCATGCTCTTCCCTCTATCGATTCCGCTATGATCTCCGATTTTTCCCGATCCGGCTTTGTAGGTACCTGCCACAAAACTTTCATTCGGATTAAAGACCCCTTCCTCAACAGCAGCGGCAAGGGTGAATGTTTTCATGGTTGAACCCGGTTCGAATGTTTCTTCAATAGCCAGGTTACGCCATGTATCCGTAAGCCCGACTTTCGTTGTCGGATGGAAGGTAGGCCTTTGCCCCATCGCCACTATCTCCCCCGTTTTTGGATTGGAGACAATCGCTATGATTTGTTCGGGATCGTATTTTTCCTGCACTTTGCTCATCGAATCTTCCAAGAACGTTTGTATTTTCTTATCGATGGTCAGCATGACATCATTTCCATTATCCGGGGCAACCACCTTTTCCTCCTTATCTGGTAAAAGGAAGCCCCATGAGTCACTGTCATATGTCAGCTTCCCATCCGTTTCCTGCAATTCTTTATTGAGGTATCTTTCAATGCCGAACTTACCAGCCATTTCTTCCGTTTCTTCATCCTTTTCTACATAGCCAATCAGATGGGAGGCGAAAATCCCATTAGGATAGAAACGTTTATTGGTTCTTCCGAATGTAATTCCCGGCAGTTCCAATTTTTCTATTTTCTGCTTGACGACCTGAGTCAAGTCCTTGCCGGCACTGCCAAATTCCACTTGGTATGCCCCTTTTTTCGTAAGTCTTTCATAAATGTCCTGTTCATCCATGTCGATATATTTTGCAAGCTTACTAGCGGTCATCTCCGGATCCTTGACATGCTCGGGCTCCTTTTCACTGAGTACAGCCCTTAAGATATAGGAGGAAGTATCCTCGGCGATGACTTCCCCCTTTGTATCGAGTATGCTTCCCCTTTTGGCTTCTATGACCTGTTTTTTTTCATATTTCTTGTCGATTTTCGAAGCCAGTACCTCCCCGCCTGCTGTTCCCGTCACCTGAA
Source organism: Peribacillus sp. NPDC101480 (assembly GCF_050277335.1). Lineage (NCBI taxonomy): Bacteria > Bacillati > Bacillota > Bacilli > Caryophanales > Bacillaceae > Peribacillus > Peribacillus sp. NPDC101480. The sequence goes on along the minus strand of NZ_JBNNSB010000004.1, from coordinate 374,566 downwards.
TATACAAAAAGCGGCAGACTAATACAAAAAAGAGCAGGCCGAATAAGAAGAATAATCCGGCTGCCCCATGCTTCATATTTTTTTGTTTCTGCATTATCACTGCACACCCTTCACATTATTCTCATTTAACTTGAACCCTAGCGCTGCAGCTTTTTTCCAAATTCTTTCGTATGTACTAAGTTCAGCAACCTGCACTTTCAAATCATCATTCACTTTACCCTGTTCTTCAATCGACGTTTCCACTAGCTGGATCTCTTTATTCGTTTCATAGATGGCCGCTTGATTTGAGACAATTTTCACTCCCATGAAGGTAACCATTATAGCAAGGGCACATAGTAAGAAAACTTCACCAATGGATATCTTCGCTTTACGGATGACCACCGTTTGATGTGTCTGTTGCTGCTGTTGGTCTTCATATTGCTGTTCTTGTATTTTTTTGGCTATGGAACTCATTCATGTTCCCCCTTACTGTTTTTTTCTGTAATTATTGCTTTTCGGCGATTCTTAGCTTGGCCGACCGGGAACGATTATTCCCTTCCAATTCTTCTTCCGAAGGTAAAATCGGTTTTCTCGTAATTATTTTCATGGTTGGCTTGAATTCATCCGGGATAACTGGAAGTCCAGGCGGAAGGTCAGGAATGCTACTGGCCTTTTTAAATACCGTTTTACAAATTCTATCTTCAAGAGAATGAAATGTAATGACAGATATTCTTCCCTCTTTATCCAAAAGCGATATGGCCTGCTCCAAGGAATCTTCAAAGACACCAAGTTCGTCATTCACAGCGATCCTTATTGCTTGGAACACTCGTTTCGCAGGGTGTCCGCCTTTACGTCTGGCCGGTGCCGGTATCCCATCCTTTATTAACTCCACAAGCTCGAACGTCGTTTCAATCGGCTTTATTTCACGTGCCGCTTCAATTTTCCTGGCAATTTGTTTCGAAAACTTTTCTTCTCCATATTGGAAGAAAATTCTCAGCAAATCATGGAATGACCAAGTATTCACGACATCATAGGCAGAAATGGCAGCACTTTGGTCCATCCTCATATCCAAGGGTGCATCATGGTTATAGCTGAAACCACGCTCTGGTGTATCCAATTGTGGGGATGACACGCCTAAATCATAAAGGATCCCGTCCACTTTCTCGATTCCCCGGGCATTCAACTCTTCTTTTAAGTATTTAAAATTATTAGGAACAAGAACAATACGTTCGCCATAGCTTTCCAATTTTTCCTTAGCATTCCGAATTGCCGTTTCGTCCTGATCAAAAGCATAAAGCCTGCCTTTATCAGAGAGCTGTGAAAGCAAGTATTCGCTGTGACCGGCTCCTCCTAAAGTACAATCCACATAAATTCCATCAGGTTTGATGTTCAATCCATCAACCGTCTCTTTTAATAACACTGTTGTATGTTGAAACATGCTAGACATCCTTCCAATCGGTTATTGAGTGACTCTATTTCTGAGGGCAGCCTTAAATATCAAAGCCAATCATATTTTCTGCTATCTCAGCGAAAGAATCCTCCGAAGCTGAAAAATAGTTTTCCCAAAGGGATTTGCTCCAAATCTCAATACGATTGGTAACACCAAGAATTACACATTCTTTTTCCAATTGGCCATATGAAGTAAGCGGCGTGGGGATATTAATTCGCCCTTGTTTATCAATTTCGCATTCTGTAGCTGCAGAAAAGAAAAAACGGGTAAAGGCTCGGGCATCTTTTTTTGTTAAGGGCAGGGCTTTCAGCTTTTCTTCAAGCAGCTTCCACTCTTCCATAGGATAACCAAATAAACATTGATCGAGTCCGCGGGTAAGAACAAATTGCTCCCCGAGATTTTCCCTGAATTTCACCGGGACTATCAAACGGCCCTTAATATCGATGTTATGATGGTACTCTCCCATGAACATACCCACTACCCCCACATTCTAATCTCAATGTACCACATTCCCCCACCTTTCTCCACTTGTTTTTACTTTCTCCTTCCAAGTAAAAATTCCCTTCTTTTCTTCTTAAGTTTATTTAGGCAAATTATTCAAAGAACCGCGCGTTTCCCTCGAATGGACTCAGACTAAGACGCAGACCCTCTATTACTGTCGAAGGACTACCGGACAAGTGCCCAGGAAACAAAAAAAAGACAGGCTTTAGCACCTGTCTTTTTTTTTTACTTTTTAATCCCTCCGTCAGGATTGGTAAGTCGCAACCCATTAAAAAAATGATTAGTCCGCCACTTTTCCCCAAAACGGATGATTTTCTAAATGAAAATCAATTTATGCTGATTATTGAACCGGTATTCCAGTTTCATCATATCCCGAACGAACTCTGGTCCATATTGATTCAAGTAATAAAACACATTCCAAATCCGCTCCTGGGGTGATTCAAGAGGGTAAAGTGAATTTGCTATCCGTTCATATTTCTTCAATATGACCGAATGCCGTTCCTTTGTACGGTCACCGATTTTGCCATACATGAAATTCAATTGCTTTTGGATGAATTCGATGTTTTTGTTCAACATCGGCTCAAGTCCTCTATCTAAAGAGACAGCATGGACAAATAGCTTTTCATGGTTCTCTTCAAGCTGCGATTTCAGCGTCCCAAACAGATTGTCAATCGTCTCATCCTTTACGGAATCAAGGTAACTTTTCACCGCATTAGCGGTTCCTTCAGTCAGAACAGTTTCCAAACTGAGTTCCATTTCTTCAAGATCGCTATGGATACTGCGCTCCACCAGCGTGATGTTTAACCTAGGAATGATTAGCGGCATCTTCATGGAAAACAACTCAAATACCTTTTTCAATTCGGCCCAATAAGCTATTTCCCCTGGCCCCGAAACGAAAGCCAATACAGGGAAAAGCATTTCCTGCATAAGCGGGCGTGTAATGACATTGTTGCTTAATCGTTCCGGATGGTTTTTGGCTATCTGCAAGAGTTCCAGCTCGGTAAATGATACCTCACCGTTTTTTCCGCTGAAACCGCCTTCTACACGCTCGAGTAAACATCGATCTTTTTTTTCTGGATCATAATAAAATAAATTAGCAGCCTGTTTATCCATTTCAATCATTTTTGCATACCCTTTCGCATGCATGAATGATTGCTGTTCCCCGACCATTTCAGCAATCCGTCCACTTTCATTGACCATCGATTCAAAATATGCCTTCTCAATTCGCCTTAATTCCGGATCTCCGGCATCGACTAGTAAAAGTCCATATTCTTTGAACCATTCATGAATCAGCCTGGCGAAGAATTCGACGAAGGTATTCGATTGCTTAATGGTTTCCTTCATATCAATCAGGAGTTTATTCGTAAAGGCCGTTTCTCCATATGTTTCAATGATTTCCTCAAGCCATTTCTCTGCCTTTTCCGTTTCCAGCTCCACGTCAGAAACCATTGTTTTATACGGTTGATAGGAAGGATAGGATTTTTTATCGGGTTTACCATTTTTCATGACATAAACATGATTGACTTCAGCTAAATCATGATCTTCTCCAGCTATCCAAAAAACTGGAATGACTGGCTGCCCCAATTCTTTTTCCTGTTCTTCAGCAAGCTTAATGATCGAAATCACTTTATGAATGGTATACAGCGGCCCTGATAATAACCCAGCCTGCTGTCCTCCAATCACAACCACGGAATCATCCCTGCGCAACCTTTCAATATTCCCATTAACTGCCTCACTGAATGAAAGACGAGACATGTATTGTTGTATGTAATCCGACAATTCATCACGTGAAAAAGAGCGGTTCATCAATTCACTATATCTATTGTGATAAATGTCAGGCTTTGCTAAGTCATAGTGAAAATAATCCTCCGTTTCAAGACGGTTTTGTAAATAGTCCGATGCAAAACGGTTTAAAGATGGTAACGCGAGATCTTTCATCTCCATTTCTGTTCTCCCTTTCTCTGCAACTACAATTCTTTTTAGAGTATAACATTCCGGTTTAAGAAAACAAAAGAAGTTGCCCAGCAGCAGAAAATTGATGCGATGTTCTATGTTATGTAGTCAATATCTTCGTAATACTTGTTATTATACCAATGGAAAATAATAGAAGGTAAGCCACAAAAAAGAAGGCGAAGTTCACTCTCCAAAAACCCTTTAATACCTTATGGAAAACGATTTCTTCTTTTACCTTGTAATGGACAAGGACCACCAAGAATGCGTTAACGATCATGATGAGCATGATCACCCAAAGAATTTGCTTATCCCAAATCGTAATGATCAAATAATGGACGGATAATACGAACAGCAGCGTACTCATGTCCATTGCAAATTGAACGGAGCGCCTATGGTTCCCAGTGAATTGTTTGGCACTAATAAAAAAAAGTATATACCCTGCGAAAGGCAAGGTAATAAATATCGCGGCAAGATTTGAAACTACGTACGGCACATCCTCATCCCCCCTGAGACTCTTTTCCTTTGACCATCTTATATAGAGAAGACGTCAGGCAATAACTTTTCCCTTTGCTCTTTGCCTCCGAGAGGATATGACCCAAAATGGCATCAATTTCCGTTTGACGGCCATTTTCCAAATCTTTTAGCATCGATGATCGATTTCCAGCTGTTGCCATACAAACGGACCTCAAATTTCCGAATGACTCATCCTTATTTTGAACTTCCAAAATACCGGAGACTTCTTCAAAAAGGTCTTGAAACAATTGGTAATAAAAAGGATTGGTGATCAAACCTCCATTTTCCACGCCAAGTATCGCTGTTAATGGATTTATCACTGCATTGACGACAAGCTTATCCATCAGCATCGAGTGAAAATCCTCACTCTTCGTAAAAGGAAAATGATCGATCCTTTCATCCACTAACGATAGTTGCTCAAGTTCCCCTTTAAAGGAAGCGACCCTTGTTATGCCGAGCCCTGTATGCTCGACGGTATTCCCGTCATGTTTCAATGCCCCATGCTCCACTACCCCCACATATATGCTCGGGGATTGAAGCTGCTTTAAATAAGAAATATGGCCATAACCATTCTGCAAGAATAGCAATGGAACCTGAATACCTTTGATTCTAGGCAATATTTGCGGCAGGTGATATTGCTTGACGGCCAATATAAGAAAATCCACATCCGATATCCCTTCATCCAGCCCCATAGAAATGATGCTTGTCAGCAGCCGGCTTTCACCACCCGCAATAAGGCGGATTCCATCACGTTGGATGATGGACGCCTGATCCGCAGTATGAGTATAGAGAGTCACACTATGTTTCTCACTTAAATGAGACGCAAACAGCAGCCCGATGGCCCCTCCCCCAATGATTCCAATTCTCATAATACCCTTCCTTACTTTTTGAAATATATTAACTATTTTATCACATTATCTTTTTTATCCTGCATCAATTTCACATCAACAACTTTGGAAACGCCGTCAACCTGATTGCATGGAGTTTACCTGCCATCAACAAGGCTCGCCATAAAATATCAATGGAAAGAATTATTAATAAGCCATTGAAGATATATTCTCTTCTTTAAGCGTTAATTTAATGGTATATTAGATACGAAAAGCTTAGCCATTTTGAAGACTTTATAGGAACAAAAGATAACTCCAATCTCTACCCACGAATTTTGAAGGGAAAAGGGCGGGGGATAAAAGGCTATAAGCATTTAATCAGCTAGGATAAATCGATGATGTCATACTAGATATAACCTAAGCTGGAATTCCACATGGTAAAGGTCAGTGGGATGACTTTCAAAGGGTACTATCGGAAGAGGTTTATCAGAATTAAGGGGGAGCTTTTTTATGGAATACAAGGTTGAACGATTACTTGTAAATTTTAAAACGCTTGAGGAATTCAAAAAATTCAAAGAATACGGGATACAGGAACTGTCCATGCTCGATGATTTAGAGGCTAACATCATTGAAAATGACAGCCAATCACCTTTTTACGGAATCTTTTATGGCGACAAACTTGTAGCCCGCATGAGCCTGTATAAAAGAAGCGCTAAATTTGACCGGTACTTTGACAATTCTAGGGACTTCCTTGTTCTCTGGAAACTTGAAGTCCTGCCTAACTATCAGAAAAAAGGTTATGGAAGAGCTTTGGTTGAATTCGCCAAAAGCCTGAACATGCCTATCAAAACCAACCCAAGAGTTCATTCACAAGACTTTTGGAAAAAGATGGGCTTTTCTGCTGTTTCCTATGATTTGGACAGGGACCTTGGAGAAAACCCGCTGATTTGGAGCCCATTTGACATACAAGATAAAAAAGAAATAGATACGCAGGAATAGGAATACCAAGAAAAATGCGGGCGGATTTTCCCACCCGCATTTTTCATTTATTGACCCTTTCCAAATTACCATTCTTATCCATTTGGAAACTTACCTTCGGATTCGTCTTTTCGTCCTCTTGTACACTAAGCTTTCTTGCACGCTCCATGATCTGCATTAACGCACGATAATCTTCCTCAACAGCTTTCAGGTTTTCTTGAAGCAAAGCATTCTCTTCCAGCAATCGGACATTTTCCTGTTCAAGAAATAGGGACCGCTCAGAAATCCGTTCTTTTTCCTTATTATCAACCTGAAAGAATTCATCCATTTTGGTTAAATATAATATAACTTCCTGAAGGGTGATAGATTCTTTATCTTCATGCCGGGGGGGCTTTTCTTCAATCGTGACATTTTCCACCGCCGCAACCGAATCCCTTTCCATTTCAGGATTATTGACCACCTGTTCTTTCCTTTGTTTTTTCGCCAGCTCTATCCCTGATTTATATTGCTTCCTTACAAATGAGTTCCAACGGAACCCACAAGCAGCAGATGTTCTCGATAGCTGTTTCCCCACTTCTTCAAACGCCTTTAATTGTGTACTGCCTTCTCGTATATGCCTTAGCACCACTTCAGCCAACAACAGATCCTCATCATGAGTCCATGCATCTTGTCTCGCAATCGTCATCTCTCTACCTCCTTAGCAAGTTTTAATTCATAATATGCACATGCTAGGGAAGATAGAAGATATATAGAGCGTGTAATATTTATTTTTTCTTATTTAAAAAACGATCGACTGCAGCGTGATGCTCATCACTCGCCCACAGTTTAGAACATTCCCGGATTTCCGCATCCATTCTTCCTCTAAGCCCGCTACCCTGCCATTTATGGACCAGCAATCGCTTATAGGCCATCAATACCCCTGTCTCATGGCGAAGAAAATCTTCTGCGAACCTTTCCCATCCATCCGCACCTTCTCCGACTATCTCATCTACGAAACCCAATTCCTTTGCTTCCTCGGCTTTATGTATTTTCGCATCCAATAATAGCTTTAGCGCTTTTTGCCCTGATATTTTTTCAAGTAAAAGTGAAGCTCCGCCCCAGCCTGTCGTTATTCCCAGAGTACCTTGTACAAACCCCAGCTTAACTTCCCTCTTTGCTAATCTGAAATCACAAGCTGTCGCAATTTCGCATCCACCGCCTAAAGCACTTCCATTGATGAGCGCTATTGTTGGTTTTGGGAAAACTGCTAGTTTATACAGAATTTCACCCATTTTCGATAGCATAGCAAAGGCCTCTTCTTCTGTACGCAAATCCTGAAATTCCCTTAGATCCCCGCCTGAACAGAATGCCTCGGAGCCCGCCCCTGTCAGGACCAACAACTTAACTTCATCATCGCATGCAGCTTCTGACAATATCGACTCGAGTTCGTCCATCAATTGATAATTCACGGCGTTCCTTTTCTCCGGTCTATTAAACAGGAGCTTCATGAAACCGCGTTCATCCTTTTCAACATTAATTACTTGATCCACGTAAACACCATCTCCGAAACCATCGGCAAACATAGATGATTCAAAATATTCTGCCAAATATATTTGTAAAAAAAGCACAGAGAAAAATCCCTGCGCTTTGATTAGTGTGTTGCATCAAGAAAGCAAAGCTCTCAAGTAGGTCAAGAAATTATTTTGCGACAACTTCTTTTCCTTTATATGTTCCACATTCTTTACAAACGTGATGTGAAAGAGTCATTCCACCACAGCTCGGGCATTCTACCATACCAGGTACTTGAAGCTTGAAGTGTGTACGACGTTTTCTTTTTACAGTTTTCGACGTTCTTCTAAAAGGTACAGCCATTATTCCCACCTCCTTAAAAAATATAAAAAAGCTGGAAAAATCGGATTAACGATTTTTCGTTCCAATCAAGATTCTTTATTGTTGTCAAAAAAGTCGGCAAGCTTTGCAAATCTCGGATCAACCTTATGCTCATTTTCCTCTTCAGAAATAACAGCCCAGTCTTTGCCGGATTGAGGAGCAGCTTCATTCGAATCGACATCCTCACAAAAAACCTGCATCGGAATTTCTAGCAATAAATTTTCTTTAATTACCGGTATTAAGTCTACAACGTCACCTTCCACAACAGTGACATCGTCTCCGTAGAAATCGGCGCCATCTGCCTTTAAAAGAAAGGTTTCCTTTGTATCAATATCAATCGGATATTTAACGTCTACCAGTGTACGGGAGCAAGGTAATGTTAATTCACCTGAAAGATGCAAGTGAAAAGTAATCTCGGTCGAGCTGATATCAGCTCTTCCTGCTACTCTGATCGGAGAAACATCGCGAATTTGCGGGTCTCTTTCTCTAATGTCCAAGACATCCACCAGTTCATCAAACCGTAAATCTTTGTCCCGAATTTTTTGAAGTTGACTAATCGTCCATTTCAATTGAAATCACCTCAAGGCAACAAAAATAATTATAGCTTTCAATTATAAGTTTGTCAATATTTTTTCTTTACACTATAATGTAGTCATCCTAACTGATTGTCTAGGTTTAAGAATCATTACAAACAAAAAAATCCGGACGAATACTTATAGTTATTTTACTTGAAATACTATTTTAGCACTAAGTTGATAAAATACAAAGTTTTTCTCTGAGGTGATCAAATGAAAGCTTGCGGTTTAGTAGTCGAATATAACCCTTTTCATAATGGACATGTTTTACATGCAAGAGAAAGTAGAGAAAAAACAGGGGCAGATGTAGTGGTGGCTGTCATGAGCGGGCCCTTTTTACAGCGCGGCGAGCCCGCTATCGTCAGCAAGTGGACCCGTGCCGAAATGGCCTTGAATGGCGGCATAGATCTTGTCATTGAACTTCCCTATGCTTTCGCGACACAGAAGGCGGAGATATTTGCAAAAGGATCTATTTCCCTTTTGGAATCCCTTGGCTGTGACTCCTTTTGCTTCGGAAGCGAAGATGGCCGAATTGAACCATTCATCACCGCACACAGAATTCTTTCGGATAATTCCGATGAATTCAATACTGCAATTAAATCGGCTATGGATGCCGGTAATAGTTATCCGGCCAGTGCTGCCCAGGCTTATCGTTCGATCATCAATGATGAGGCGGCATTGGATTTGACGAAGCCAAATAATATTCTTGGAAAGGAATATGTAAGTGCTGCCCTATCAAATGGCTACTCCATTCGCCCTTATACGATTCAAAGGGTCGCTGCCGGATACCATGAAACAAAGTTGTCCAAAGACCCTATTGCCAGCGCAACGGGGATACGTAAAGCCATTCATGAACACAGGGAATTAAATCCTGTTTCCAGTTATATTCCTCAGCCGACAATGAATGGTCTTGAGCAATATTTAACGCGCTACCAAGCCTTGCATGACTGGGAAATGTATTGGCCCCTTTTGAAATACCGAATCCTTTCTTCCTCTTTAATCGAATTGGCAGGGATATACGAAATCGAGGAAGGCATAGAACACCGAATAAAGGAGATGGCCAAACAATCTTCGAGCTTTTCTGGATTCATGGCAGATCTGAAGACAAAACGCTACACATGGACACGACTACAGCGGATGTGCGTCCACATACTGACCCATACATTAAAAGAACAGATGATTCACAATGAACAACCAGCCTATATCAGACTTCTTGGCATGAATGGCCGGGGACAAGAATACCTTCGCAATGTAAAAAAAGGCTTACCCCTCCCGCTCATCTCTAAACTTTCGTCCTATCAGAAGCAGGACATCGATACGGACTTGCGAGCGGCACAGGTGTATGCACTTGGCTTGTCCGAACCGTATCAGGCTGCCTTGATGAAACGGGAATATGAATCCCCCATCATTTTCAAATGAAGAAAGGTTTAAGCTTGGCCCTTCCATCCTTAATAGTAAAAAAAAAGCGCAAACAGTAGTTGACTGCCTGCGCTTTTTTCATTTTTCCTTTCCTTTCAGCTTCGTTAAATAGGCTATTGCATCATCAAAGTTGTCAACCGGTACGATCTTCATATCCGTGTCGATATCCTTTGCTGCAATGAGTGCATCTTCATAATTCGAACCTGCTGCTCCGTTTTCATTTGGGGCAAAGAATATTTCCGCTCCAGATTTATCGGCTGCAACTATTTTCTGTTGAATTCCGCCAATTGGACCGACTGTCCCATCATCAGACATCGTTCCCGTACCCGCTATGTCATAGCCACTTGTAAGATCGCCTTTTGTTAATTGATTATAAATCTCCAATGAAAACATTAAACCAGCCGAAGGACCGCCTATTTGTTCTGAATCTATGGCAATCGCCGGTTTTGTGATCACTTTTCGATTGTCATCCAGCGAAATGCCTATTCCGACCCTATTTGGGTCATTTTTAAAAGGCTGCAATGAAAGAACGGCCGTTTTCTCCGTCTCTTCCCGCTTATACACTATTTTCACTTCATCTCCAGCCTTTTTTCCGTTAATGTAGTCCATGAATTCCTGTGCAGACTTGAATTTAACGTCATCGACCTGTATGATTTGATCGCCCGCTTTCAGTTCTTTAGCTGCCGGCATTCCTTTTAGCACGTCCAAGACATATACACCCAGGTACTCGTAATCGACTTCTTTCCCTGCTTTTTCATATGCGATCTGAATGGCATTATTTTTAGAACCATCCATTAAGTGCAGCTGCCTGATATTATATTCTTCATCTGTTTCATCTTCGCTTCGAATGGAGGTTTCCGGATAAAGCTCCTGATATTTGCTCCATTTCGCCAGCATGTAGGAATATATATTCGCCCGGCCCATCCTTACAGTGGTTAACATAAAGCTTCCTTTTGCTTCATCTCCTCCGGACACCTCAATGATTGGCTCCAATTCTTTAGCCATTCCTGGTTTTGATACATAAAAAGGTAGGGAATAAAGGGCTGATGCTATGAGAAGTATAGCCACCACCAGGAAAGTGCGTACATATATTTTACGGCTCATCTTCAAAGGACTCCTTCCAAGTAACAATACACTGCTTAATTTGATCTATCTTACCTCTTGCAGCTTCTTCTCCAATACTAATTATTTCCTGAACGTTTGTAAATGATTTAGAGCTGTATTTCTCAACCCTGGGGCGTATCATGACGTCTGAAGCAAACTCCCTGCTTTTAACAAGTTCCATTTGCAGGATATCGAGGCTTTGCATGATGACATCATAGATGGAGTTTATCTCCATATCCTGTTTCACGTGGGCTACATCCACACCAATTATGATGTCTGCTCCCATATCCTTCACGACTGAAACAGGAACCCTGTCAACAACGCCGCCATCAACAAGCAGTCTGTTTCCGATTTTTTCGGGAATGAAAATGCCGGGAATGGAAATGCTTGCCCTTACAGCCGATGCGATTGGGCCTTCCTGAAAAATGACTTTTTCCCCAGTTTTTATATCAGTGGCGACGACCGCCACAGGAATATCAAGTTCTTCAAATTTCTTGCCATATGTAAATACCCTGATTAAATCCTTTGTCCGTTTACCCGAAATGAAGCCCATTTTAGGTATGGTGAAGTCTAAATAATACTTTCGCTTAAATGCACGGGACAACTTATACAGCCTCTCGATATCCGAACCCGCTCCATAAAAGGCTGCAACCATAGCTCCCATGCTGCTTCCAGCAATCATATCTATCGGAATGCCTTCTTGCTGTAATACCTTTATCACGCCAATATGTGCAAACCCCCTAGCTCCTCCTGACCCAAGTGCAAGCCCGACTTTTGGTTTCGACAAAGATATCCCTCCCGCTATAACTAGTTCAAAATATTGAAATAACACTCATTCAAAGTTATGGTCTTAAACGGATTTATAGAAGCATATTATTTATATTGACAGTGAAACAAGCATGGCAGATATAAACTATGCCAGCAAATAAAGTGCAGGGTTTCATTGAAATTCCATTGTGAGGAACATCCTCATTTATACATGTCGGAACAATCCACATTTCATCATGCGCTTACTTTTCGAGAAAAGGAAGTTCATATTTTATTATATACGAAACGAACTGCCCTTATTTAGTAACCTTCAAGAGGAGGCTGAATTTTGCTAAAATCAAAATCTAAAACAGTACTGTTAGCTACCTCCGTCACGATGATGGCAGTTGGCTTGATCATCTTCCCCCAAGAATCCTTTGAAGCTTCCAAAGGCGGACTCAATATTTGGTGGACAATTGTGTTTCCTTCGCTTCTACCTTTCTTGATTTTCTCGGAGTTATTAATCAGTTTTGGGGTTGTCAGGTTCATTGGTGTCATGCTAGAACCATTTATGCGTCCCTTATTCCGTGTACCAGGAGTGGGCGGTTTCGTTTGGGCGATGGGACTTGCATCAGGATTTCCAGCTGGAGCGAAATACACCGTGAGGCTTCGTCAGGAAGAACAATTGACCCGCATTGAAGCCGAAAGACTCGTTTGTTTTACTAATTCATCTAATCCATTGTTCTTGTTCGTTGCCGTTGCCGTAGGGTTTTTCCACAATCCTCATTTAGGGATCATCCTTGCACTTTCCCACTACCTAGGAAATTTTTGTGTAGGCATCATCATGCGTTTTTACCGTTGGAAAGAAGAAAAATCGCATACTAAAGTAATGACCAAGCTCCCCTCCATAAGACAAGCTTTTAGCCAAATGCATCGAACCAGAATAAAAGAAACAAGACCATTTGGCAGTTTACTTGGAGATGCGGTACTCTCATCCATCCAAACCCTATTAATGATCGGGGGATTCATCATTCTCTTTTCGGTGGTGAACAAGCTTTTATTTCACATGAACATTACCGGATTGCTAGCATCGTGGGTCGGAGGAATTTTACATATTTTTAATTTCCCGGATTCCTTAAGCCTCCCCTTCATATCAGGCATGTTTGAAATGACTCTTGGTTCAAAATTAACCAGTACGGTCGAAGATGCGACACTCTTTCAGCAAACTGTGATGACTAGTTTCATCTTAGCTTTCAACGGTTTCAGCATTCAAGCGCAGGTTGCCAGCATCATAGCCGCAACAGACATTCGTTTCACTCCCTTTTTTCTTGCTAGGATAGCACATGGCCTTTTGGCATCCATTATTACCATCTTGCTTTGGGAGCCATTCTATAAAGGCAATATGTACAGCGGCAGCCCGTTAAACGCATTCCCAGTCAGCGGATCCGGTGAACACGTGAATTCCCTATATCAGAACATGCTTGATTTCGGCCCCATTTTAACACTCTTGTTCTTGATCCTATACATCATCATATTTACCAAAAGGCTATTCAAAGGCCTTTCTTAAACCGAAAAAAAGAGCATTGCGCGTAGGCAATGCTCTTTTTTCTATCCTTTCAGTTCCTCGTACTTTTTGGCCAGGGCTTTCTGGACGACGTTTGGCACTAGTTCGGAGATATCTCCGCCATACTTCGCTACCTCTTTCACGATACTTGAACTCAAGAAAGAATATTGATTTTTCGTCATGATAAAGAATGACTCTATTTTATTGTTTAGGAATCGGTTCATCGAAGTTCCCTGCATTTCATATTCAAAGTCGGAAGTCGCCCTCAATCCCCTGATAATGGCATTCGCGGAAACGCTTTCAGCATAGTCGACCGTCAATCCCTGATAGAAATCCACTTTAACATTCGGCATATGGGCAGTCGCCTCAGTAATCAATTCCAGTCTCTCCTCCACTGTAAAAAGTGAATTTTTCGCTGAATTGTTCACGATGACCACATATACCTCATCAAAAACATTCGCTCCCCTTTGAATGATATCAAGATGACCAAAAGTTATTGGATCAAAACTCCCCGGACAAATCGCTATTTTGGACATTCATAGTTCCCCCTGTTCGTGTACATTTCCCCATTGATAAATCGTAACGGCAATGACGCCATAAACTTCTTTTCTCTTAACGGTAAAGTCACCAACTTTTTCTGGCAATGTAACATCATGGCCATGCTCACAAACAATGTATCCCATATCGTTCAGCAATCGGTATTTATGTATTTCTTCAAGAATCTCGACTAGCTTTTGTTTCTTATAAGGTGGATCAAGAAAAATCAATTCAAAAGTCATTTCCCTTTTCACCAAAGCCTTCAGTGCACGCTCTGAATCATTTTTATAAACTTCTGCACGGTCTGAAAACTTGCATAGTTCCAAATTGGCCTTAACCGTTTGATTTGCTTTAAAATCCCGGTCGACAAATATGGCTTTATCCATGCCTCTGCTTAACGCTTCAATTCCCAGTCCACCGCTCCCGGCAAACAAGTCGAGGACCAGCCCTCCTTCGAAATAAGGACCAATCATATTGAAAATGGATTCCTTGACTTTATCAGTAGTCGGCCGGGTTCCTGTACCCGGTACAGCCTTAAGTGGTCTTCCTTTGCAAATTCCGGAAACGACCCTCATAATCCTCACCACATTTTATGACAAATTTCTGTTACTTTCCTATCCTAACATATTAGAAAAAGCTAGCCAATATTTAAACCCATTTGGCTTCATTTCCAAGATGAAAATCAAAGTATCATTTCGGACCATGGATTCTTTTTATAAATCTTTTACATTTTGAATAATAATGTGGTTTTTGGCAATAATGTGAATAACAACATTCCTTTTTAGGTGTTGTTGCCAACCGCGGAGAAGGCTTACGTTTCCCCATAAGCTCTTCCTCCGGTTTCTCCTCTCCCTTTGCCTTCTGGTCCTTAGTTAGACATAGAAGGACCCTGCATATTTTTGCAGGGCTTTTTTTTGTTAAATCTCTGATATCTAAGTGTCTTTGTCATGCTTCATCAATGAAGTTGTCCTTCTCTTTTATGAGGGATAATGATAAAGTAATGAATAATAAGTTAGTTAGGAGAGGTTTAATTGATTCAACGTTTTATTGAAATTGGACAAGGATATTCCGATATATATGAGTTGCTGGAAGTAGGACGCAATCAGAAACATCGAGTTGCAAGGCTTTTGGCCATGCATACTACTATAAATGATAAAAAGGTAACGTCATTGGTAATCGTCATGCACCCAACGGATCCCGGGAAATTCCAGCCGCTTTACATTTGCCGCGAAGGTATACCGAACCCTCATGCCACCAAAAACAAACGCTATGAGCTTTTTGAGAGCTTGGCGGAGGAACTGGATAGACCGATTATTGAAATCGACGTGAAACCTTCGGTGCTCTATGCAGAAATCGAGTTGTACTACCAACACTTAATCGGCATTTTGCGAATGAATAGATATCTGCCCCCATTAGGTTGAGAAATGTTGATGCCCTGAAATGAAAAAGGCTGACTCCGCATGAGTCAGCTTTTTTTAAATTCCCATTTTATAATCATATTCTTTCGCTTTATCCGGTTTGGAGTTTTCGAACTCCACCTTCAAAAAAGGCTTGTAAGAAAGGTCCACTTTTTTAACGAACGAATAATTATTCAGCTTTTCCACTAGTGGCTCCACTTCATCCATATTCGTATAAAGCACCACATATTTCAACTTTTTTGAAACATAATGGATATTTCCAAATTTCCTAAGCATTTTGGCTTGTTTTAATGTATGTAAATAGACGATGATTCCCTGTCTCGCTCCAAGCATATCAATAACTCCCTTTTATAAAGGTTTTAACTAAGTGTAGCATAGCAGAATCTTTACTTTCAACCAAGAAAAAAGATTATAAACGAAATTCTCTCACTATTATGAATATAAACACTGTGAAGGGAGCCTAACAAACGATGGATTTAAACCAAATTTGGCATAAATTTATTGATCATCTATTAGATAATGAAGAAATTACACAAGCTTCGATAAAAAAGTTCACAGGTATACCATTTTTATATATCCATTATCATCCGGCTCAAAATAATAATAGTAAGCTTTCTTTGTTAATAAAAAAAGCCGCAAGCCTTTCAATGCGTGGCAAGCAGCTTCATTGTGAAACCATTTTCGTACGGCAGGAAGAACATTTATATGTATTCCGGCACCGTTTTTATGTGCCGCAGCAAAAGATGTTTTGCTGCGGCAACCTATGTCCGGATTGTATTTTATATCGCAGTTAATCCCTTTGTCACGTATCCGGAATATAAATAACAAGAAAATCTTTATACATTCATCGGTTCATTGAACAATGTCTCGACGAAGGTTCCTTACATGACACAGCCACCGAACTCCGTAGTAATTTCGAATTTCGATGGCTGCATTCAATATTGTTCACAATATGGCCATTACCTTAAGCAGAGCATCCGCAGCTTCCGCCGGTTCCGCAGCTTCCCGTTGAACATCCACCGGATGAAACAAAAAATGGATTCCCCGCTGGAGTTTTGACCTGTTCAGAAACAGCTCGGCCAATCCTTCCGCTTATTTCATCAAGAACGGATTGCAATTCGGTCTCAGCCCGCTTAAACTCAGCAACGGCAGGATGCATATCCATGTCTCGTTTAGCTTGCCTGGTTTCTAAATTGATGCGTTTATAATCCGGATGATATTTACCGAACCTTTGAACATCTTCAAATAGATCCTTTAGCGAAGTAAACTTGGAAATTTTCCGCTGGGCCTCTTTGTCGCTTTGTAATTTATATAAACTAAGGAGGTATTCTTCCCCTATTTCAGAATGAAGGATCATTTCAGCTAATCCATCAGCCTGTTGTAAAATGTCGATGATTTCCATAGTAGCAAGCATTAACAAGCTCACCTCCACAACCATTTTACCATTTCTCCCTGTTAGATGCTAATGGTTTGATTAAATCGAAGAAGTGATATGTACCTCAATCTCTTTTTGCAGCCCTGTTTTTTCACCTGAACCATTCAAAATCTCCAGCTTGATTTTATGCTTGCCATTCGGGACTTCCTTTAAGATAAATGCTGCCGTTTTCATATCGACTTTCTTTTGATTATCAATAAATACGGACACAGTTGCCAACTGTTCTGGATTTGATTCAGAAAAACCATAGTTTTTCAAGTAGCACTCTACATAGACAGAGTTGCCTTTTACAAAAGTTTTTACCCGAAAGTCCTCATCTGAATTTCGGATGCCCGATACAGTGGTGGCAGCTTTAAGTGTAGAAACACTCTGTATGGCTACTCCTGAATTCTCAGGTTCCGGTATTTTCTTCCCACAACCCGACGCTGCCATCAACACTGTTAGAGCCAATATCAACTTTCTCATTCCATCGTCCCCCTTTTGCCTTTATTGTTCGCCAAAAGGAGTAATTTACTCTTTTTTTCTTCATTCACCTGAAACATTCATCGCTTGAAACATATGAAGCATCATGGAGGCGACCTGAACGCTTTCCGAAAATTTAGAGACCCGATGCGGAATCGACTTTTCAAAATAATATTTCGCCTCGGTTTCAAACACATCCACTTCATGGGGATTACGCATTAACCTTCTGTACCATCCAGGCTGAACCCTCAAGTAATTTCGCATATCTTCGTTTGTTTGGATGAATTCATATATATTCTGACGCATGAAAAACCCTCCTTAATCTTTTGTGAATAAAAAAGGGTTAGCTCTCTGCTCTTTTTCTTTTGGGGGAGGACTTGTATCACCTGATTTATTCCCTTGGAAAGCAGATAGCACTCCTTGGATTGCACCGATGGCCTGATTGGCATTCGTAATATATTGTTGAATCTGCCCCATATCCATATTTTTAACTGCACTCATTAACGAACCGATCAACTCAGTGCTTTGGTCCCCCTTTTCGTCCGGCGGTGATGGGGATTCTGTATTCACTTTGGTCTCACCCACACTGCCTTCAGCCTGCCAGCGTGGATGATCATCCCCGAGTAAATACCACTCTTCAAAAAGTTCCTGCCATGTTGCTTGTTTGCTTCTCACTTCATTCACTAAATGAGGATGCTCCTTTACAAACTCCCGAAATCGATCCACGGAGGGCCGTTTTCTTTTTGCCATTACTCTCACCTCACACTTAGACATCGCCTATTGCACCATATGCTAAAGGTAAATAAAAAGTGCATCACATTCCATTTTAAATCCCATTGGATGTGTTCCAAAGCAAAAAAGGATGTATTTTCATGCGCGTGAATGTGACTTAATCAATGACATCCAGAACCTAGCTGAAGCTGCAGATGAAATAGAGTTATCTGATTCATCGGGAATTGTTTCAGGGTTAAAAGCCAAAGTAGAGCAAGGGAACCGCTCTTATTTTTCAATCCCGCTGCAATTAAATAAGGATGTAAGCGAACAGGGGACGACACTCACGATGTGTCCATGCCTGACACACCTCTTGATTGAACATGACTCATGAAGGCATGATGGCCACCTTCCGTTACTGCGGATATCCAAGTTCGTTACGTAATACCTTCCATTGCCGTTTGCGTGCAAATGCAAATTGACGTAGGCAAACTTATCATAGAGGGGAAGGTCCAGCGCGAGGATGGATGGGGAACTTTGCGCTATATCCAGAACAAGAAAACGGACCCAAACGGATCCGTTTTTTTTATCTCTTTATGAAATTCTGAGTGTAATACTTTTTATATACCCCGACGCCCAGACCTGTAAATTCCTCGTTCAGCATCGCATCCCGATGACCTTTGCTATTTAGCCAGCCTTCCATGACTGCAGCTGCGTCCACATAATTAGCCGCTATATTTTCACCTGCTGCCCTGTATTTTACATGACCTGCATCGAGACGCTTTTCCAAATCCCCATTTGTTTCAGAAACATGGGTTCCTTCAGGTGTGTCCGTCATTTCACGGCTATGAAGGTAGGCAACCCTTGCTGTTGGAGCATCCCATTCTAAAGGCTCCAAATCAAACCGGCTGCGCATTATATTCGTAATATCGAATATTTGCTGCTCATTGCCATCTTCCACTTTCGCCATGTCTTCCTCAGAAAGATCCTTAATTGTCACAAGCTCACCATGATAGGTCAACTCATACGGCTGTTGTTTCAATAGGGCCGAATCATTCAAAAATCGGATGCTTGAAACAGTCCCTGTGAATTTATCCAAATAAAGCTGAACATTGATATTCCCTAAATCAATCAACGGTCTCATGTTCATGTCTTCCTCCGACAATTCGAAACGATAGGAACTGTCACCCACTTCAATATCAACAGTAGGTTCCACATATAAGCTGGAATAGATGGCATCAATCGATTGTCCAATTTTAAAAGGAGCGACATTGACCTCATCACCGATCCCATAAGCAGATACCACTTTTCCATTTTCAACGGCTAATTGAAAATAATTATTATAATTCTTTTTATATACCCACCATTCATATCCATATGCGGACATATCAATTCGATCTGGCTTACCGTATTCCTTTTCTATCTCTTTTGCATTTTTCCCGATTGTTACTGCCAGACCTTCTGTCACTTTAGTAACCCCATCCTTTTCAGAGGAAGGGCTTTTTTCATTTATATGTCCATTGGGGTTAACACCTTTGTTACCATCAATAAGAGGGTTCCCTTCATCTTCATCGCCGATATTAAGATAAATACCGATTACGAAAAAAATAACGATCAACACCAACACCTTACCTAAATTGCGCAGAGGAACACTCCCTCTCTCTATCTAATTTATGTATCCAATGCAAAAAACCTTTCTTTCCTGATTATATCACTGTTCAATCATAATTTTCTAATTTACGATAGACTGCCCCTTCATTAAATTTATTTTTAAAATGGAACTTTTGTGAATGATTGAAATACCATGGTTGAGTTCATTGCAACTTCCACCATTTCGTACTATTATAAAATATAGGATAAAATGGTATATTATAAACATACTTGGAGATTTTTAATATATTCATGTACATAATATTTTCCCGGTATGTCATTTTAATTCCCAATAGTAAACATAGGAGGTACTACTCGTGAAATTTGAAAGCTTTGGAATCGAAAACATCACAGCCGACTTAAACCGATTAGATGACCTAATGCCGCAATATGGTTTAATACGTGCAGAACAATGGGATTACGAAAGAGTCAGTTACGATCGTAAGTTCGAATTAAAAGAAGGCACGTTTTACCTGAGAATACTTGGCTATGCTACAGAGGGCGATGTAGGCTCTCACAGGGCCGTCATTAAACTTATGGTCCCTCTATTAGGAAAACACTATTATCCACACGGAGTTGAATATGGTGAAGGAGAGGATTTCCCTGCATCACTAGTTAAACAAAGTGAAAAAATCCTCTCTCAAATCAAAGAAGAACTTACACAATTCAACGGCCTGTAAAAGCCGTAAGTTAAAAGTGAGGTAAAAAGAGAGATCATGTGTGATGCTCTCTTTTTTTCGTATCCATTACAAAAGCCTGATGCTTTTTTGCACCAGGCTTTTTCGTTATTTTAAAATCCCAGGATCGCCTTTATTAAAGATGTTGTTTCGCCGCCATGATAAATGACATAAAGCAGGATGTAAACAGCTACACCAGTAATCCCAGTGAAAAACCAAATGATGCTTGTAGCAGGTCCGATTTTTTTATGAATGGCGAATTTACCTTTAAAACCAGTGGTAAGCATGATGATTCCCAAAACTGCTCCAGTTGTCGCAAGCGTTATATGGAAGATCAAAAAAATTGTATAATAAATTTTAATGTCATCAGGTCCGCCAAATGACGTACTGCCAATGAAGACCGTCCGGGAAAGATATATAGTGAAAAAGATTACCGCAAAAACCGCAGCCGCCATCATGGTTTTTTTATGGGTCTCGATTTTGCGTTGTTTAATTTGATACCAGCCTATTGCAACAGTGATTGCACTTAATACAATGAAAGCTGTACTTATCGTTGGAAGGATTGGTAAAGACATATGTATTGTAGTCCTCTCTATATTTATTAATCAACTACCATTTTATAAGAGGCAATCATAAAATTCAATAAAATCAAGGATTATTAACAGAATGCTCACTTTTATAGAATAGCCAAGTCGAATCACTGGCTATTTTCTTTAAATCAAAAAACAGGCAAGGCAGATAAAAGACTTGTCCGTCCCAAGACAAGTCTTTTATCGTACAATTATTCTACAGTCTGAAAATCCGAAGGTATCGGATCGATATCATTTTGGCCGCCATTCTCCTTTTTGAACCAAGCAAAGAAAATGACACCTAATACATAGCCTAAAACGATTTCTTGGATCACCTTCATCAGAACCCCGCCAAGCTGTTGATCCTCAAGCAATGGCAGTCCATTGAACATTTCCGGGCCACTGAGCGTTAAGCCTGACAGTGCTGAAGCCGGAACGCAAAGTTCCATGGCACTCGCCCAAGATTCCGCATTGGTAAATGTATCATACATCGGATCATTAGCAAAAATGATCAAAGCGCAAGCAGGGGTCATTAGAATGCCACTTCCGAAAATATAAGCTACTTTTTTCACACCTGACAGACTTTCACGTTCCGGAAGTTGATTGACAAGCGGGAACCACATCAAAACGGCAGTGGTAAATAAAAGGACCGTGTATCCGGCATGAAACCACATCCCCGTTTTGATAAAGTCGAACACTAACGGGATATGGTACAACGAGAAAAGAACATTAAACAGTAAAAGGGCGACAAGAGGTCTAGTGAAAAATTGAAATAACGGCTTCACTCCCCTTGAGTTTATGAAAGTTCTCATAAGCCAATCTGGAATCGCTATGATAAATAAAGGCGGAATCACGAGATAGAGCAGTGCCATTTGAAACATGTGGGCACTGAACATGATATGGCTCAATAAATCCAGTGGTGATCCTTTTACTGCATATAGAAGGAACATGGCTATCAAAAAATAAGTTGCCTGTTTAACGGATAGCACTGAACTGCCCGAAAACTTCTCCCCTTTTTTTGTCACCAGCCAAAAATAGCCAACGGTTATAAGTACGAGGACGGCAAAATAATAAGGACTCCACAAAGCGCGAAATCCGAAAATATCAATAGACAAAAAAATCACCTCGTTCATAAACTTTTTCTTACTTTCATTATACCTAAAATGAAACATGGTAACAAATATAGATAAACTTGGATTCTTTTTCTAGCTAATCAACACATAAAGAAAACCGGCTATCATTCAATAGCCGATTTCCTTTATGGTCTATAGCCAAACAATCGTTGTGAACACAAGGACAGTTATCAAACCGACTGCAAGGCCCGAAAATAAGAACAATGCAATGGTGCCATGCCCTTTATGTTTCATGTGCATGAAATAATACAATTGGAAAATCACTTGTACAACTGCCAGCAGCAAAATGACTGGTTTAATGAACCAATGTGAAAAACCCTCGATTCCTACAGCAGCAAAAGCAAGTAATGTAAAGAAAATCATAAGTGTAAATGATATCACTTGGTGTTTCATCTCTTCAGCATTTTTCTTACGGCGATATTTTAAATCGACATTCGGGTTCGCTGAATTTGATTGTTCATTCGCCATCAGTTATCCCACCATTCCCATTAAGTATACGACAGTAAAGATAAACACCCAGACTACGTCAATGAAATGCCAATAAAGACTTGCAACAAAAAATTTAGGAGCGTTATACAAATTCAAGCCCCTTCCTGCATTACGCACCATAAGACATATGATCCAAACCAAACCGAAAGCAACGTGTCCTCCGTGAAAACCAACTAACGTATAAAACGCGGAGCCGAAGGCACTGCTCGTAAATGTATGATGGAATTCATGAACATAGTGATTAAATTCATAAATCTCGAGTCCAAGAAAACCAAATCCAAGTGCAACCGTAATCACAAGCCAAGCCTGCATTTGTTTGAAATGGTTATTTTTCATATGGTACATCGCATACACACTAGTCAATGAACTGGTCAATAACAGCATGGTTGCAACAAAAGTAAGCGGTAATTCGAATAAATCTTTAGCTAGGGCTGCATCACCATTTGGAACTTTATCCTTCAATGCTAGGTAAGTTGCAAATAGTGAGGCGAATAATACCGTCTCTCCACCAAGAAACAACCAGAATCCCAAATACTTATTTTTACCTTCTAAAGTCGCTTTCTCGGGAGAAGCAGGCCAAGTAGCATCCGTGAA
Source organism: Peribacillus sp. NPDC101480 (assembly GCF_050277335.1). Taxonomy (NCBI): domain Bacteria; kingdom Bacillati; phylum Bacillota; class Bacilli; order Caryophanales; family Bacillaceae; genus Peribacillus; species Peribacillus sp. NPDC101480. The sequence continues at coordinate 351,412 of NZ_JBNNSB010000004.1, read as the reverse complement.
TCTTTCATCTGCTTGCATTATGCCTTACCTCCCTTGTCTTTATCGTCCATAAGGTCTTCTTTATGAATATGGTATCCATGATCGTCCTTAACGGAACGGATAAACATTGAACCAAATGTTACCAAAAGTCCAACAATCATTATAGGCAGGGTCCATGTCTTATCATCCATATGGTATAAAGCACCGAATGCGGCGATAAATAAACCGGATGCAATCGTTAAAGGAAGAATGGATGAATTGGGCATATGGATATCCCCAAGTGGTTCTGCAGGAGTCATTTCCTTTTTCCCTTCCATTTTTTCAACCCAGTAAGGATCTAATCCGCGGACAAGCGGCAGTTGTTTAAAATTATAAAACGGCGGTGGTGATGGAATGGCCCATTCCAGTGTACGGCCATCTCCCCAAGGATCATTGCCGACTTTTTCATTCTTCACAGATGTAATGATGATATTGATGACCATAACCAAGACTCCAAATGCCATCAAAAAGGCTCCAACAGTACTAATCATATTACCTGTATTGAACCCTTGATCGTCCAAGAATGTAAATACGCGGCGAGGCATCCCCATCAAACCTAAGAAATGTTGAATGAAGAATGTTAAATGGAAACCAATCAAGAACGTCCAAAATGTGATTTGCCCCAATTTTTCGCTTAACATTGTTCCAAACATCTTCGGCCAATAGAAATTGATTCCAGCCAGTAAACCTAATACAACCCCACCGACGATTACATAGTGGAAATGAGCAACAACGAAATAACTGTCATGGTATTGATAATCAGCAGGTGCAGATGCGAGCATGATACCTGTCACGCCACCCATTGTAAATGTAGGAATAAAGGCAACTGCATAAAGCATCGGAACCGTGAACTTGACGCTTCCTCCCCACATCGTAAAAATCCAGTTGAATATCTTAATACCCGTCGGTACGGCGATAGCCATGGTCGCCACGGCAAAGATTGCATTTGCGATCGGACCTAGACCAGTGGTAAACATATGATGCGCCCAAACCATGAAACCTAAGAAACCGATTAAAACGGTTGCAAATACCATCGATGAATAACCAAACAATCTTTTTCTGGAGAATGTAGCGAAAATTTCGGAAAAAATACCGAACGCCGGAAGAATCAGGATATAAACTTCCGGGTGACCGAATATCCAGAATAAATGCTCCCAAATGATCGTATTCCCGCCTGCTGCTACATCAAAGAAATTCGCTCCAAACATCCGATCGAACATCATTAACACCAATCCCACGGTAAGCGGAGGAAAAGCGAATAATATCAATGCAGAAACAACGAAAGTTGACCAGGTAAACAGCGGCATACGCATATATGTCATACCAGGCGTACGCATATTAATAATGGTAACAAGGAAATTGATCCCTGCAATTAGTGTTCCAAAACCTGAAATTTGTAGTCCGAGGACGTAAAAATCAATGCCATGGCCTTCGGAGTGCAGGGAAAGTGATGCATACGATGTCCAGCCTGCATCTGGAGCCCCCCCTAAAAACCATGAAAGATTCAGAAAGACTCCTCCAAAGAAAAACAACCAAAAACCTAATGAGTTCAAAAATGGGAACGCAACATCACGTGCCCCTATCTGTAATGGTACAACCGCATTCATAACAGCAAATACCAATGGCATGGCCGCCAGAAATATCATTGTCGTACCGTGCATGGTCAATATTTCATTATAAAATCCGGCACTTACGAAGTCATTATTTGGGATTGCAAGCTGGATACGGATAAACATCGCTTCCAAACCGCCGATTACAAAGAATAACCCGCCAGAGATAAGATATAAAATGGCGATTTTCTTATGGTCTACCGTCGTAAGATAATCCCAAAGCGTAGCGCCAAATCCTTTTTTATTAGCGTACGTACTCACGATTTAACCTCCTTAATCAATGCTCTATTTGTCTTCCACCTTAAGCTCTAATAAATAAGCTGCCAGTGCATTAATATCTGAATCCGAAAGTTCGCCGTAAGTACCGGTCATCGTGTTGCCCGGTTTATACTTCTCAGGATCCTTGATCCATTTTTTCACATTTTCTTCCGTATGATCCAATACGCCAGCCACTTTTTGACGTTCACCGAATGTAGCAAGGTTCGGAGCCTGACGAGCAGCTTCAGGCCTGCTGTCATTTGGTGTCACCGCATGGCAGCCTATACAACTTTGATTAAAGACATCTTCACCCTGTTTGGCTAGATCACCTTCAACGACAGGTTCCTTCGCGGCTTTCATATCTTTAGTCCAAGCTTCAAAATCGCTTTTGGTCTTCGGTACGACCTTAAAATCCATCAAAGCATGTGAAGGACCGCAAAGTTCAGCACATTTTCCGTAAAACAAGTTGTTCGAATCTTCTGCCTTTTTACTATCGAATTCTAAGAAAAACTGGTTGACCCCTTCTGTATTGGTATCCATCTTTCCTCCGACAGACGGTACCCAGAATGAATGCTTAACATCTGAAGCAGTTAGATTGAAGTACACTTTTTGATCGGTTGGCACAACCAAATCCTGACTAGTTACAACGCCAAGGTCCGGATATTCAAACTCCCACCAATAAAGGTTCGCCCTGACATTCACGACAAGTGCATTCTTCGTTTTTCCATCCTTATCTTTCTTATCCATTGCCTTTGTGTCGGCTAAGTCGAAAGTCGTGACGACGGTTGGAACAGCCAGAACAATTAAAAGAAGGATAGGAATAACAGTCCAGATAATTTCGAGTTTATGACTTCCTTCAATTTGTTTCGGTATTGTTTCGTCGCCTTCCTTCCGACGGAAGCGTAGTAAAACTACAACGAACAAAATAATCACAACAATAATAACCAGTACCATGATTAGTGTACTCAATATCAGTAAGTCATACTGAGATTGCGCAACATCGCCAGCTGGCTTCAGTGCGGATAGAAATGGTTCGCCGCAGCCCGAAAGGACAAGTCCTACAATACCCAGCAGAGCAATTAGGCGCCATTTGTGCAGCCTTTTTTTCATAGCTTCAGAAACCCCTCTTTCGTCAAAATTTTCTCACAAAAATAAAAATGGGCGCAATTGCGAATATTCTCTCTATGTCAATTTCTAAAAAAGAAAGAATCCCTAAACTAAGGAATTATTAAGATGATCCATGTAACCGCTCTTATGTATGACTCCGTTGGTTCCGTTAATATGTATGAGTGGCGGTCAGTGCAATATATATCAGTAAGCTGGAGCCTGTATAAGAACAGGCCGCCAGCTTATTTTAACCAAAACTAGATGAGAGTGACAATAACCATCGCTACAAATAAAATGGTCATATAATTTAAAGAATATACAAACATGGATGTTGCCCATTTAACATCATCTTTCTTTTTATACCCCTTAATTCCCAAAATAAGCCACCCCGTGCTCAATAATGCAGCAAGAATAACTAGCGGAGTTCCTAATGGAGTTAAAAAGAAAGGAACGAACATTAAACAGACGATCCATAGCATGATCGACCTTTTTGCGGCCTTGAAGCCTTTTACGACCGGAAGCATAGGTACCCCGGCTGCACGATATTCTTCGACACGCCTCATTGCTAGTGCATAAAAATGAGGCGGCTGCCACAAGAACATGATCGCGAACAGGACCCAGGCGATCTTATCAAGGCCCGGGTCGACTGCAGCCCACCCGATAAGTGGAGGCACGGCTCCGGATATACTGCCTATAATCGTATTCGATACAAATCTACGCTTGAAAACCATGGTATATAAAACAACATAGGCGAAGACGCCGAATGCACCTAGTATGGCAGTTGTCATATTAGTCAATGCAAGTAAAATCAGCCCTGCAGCAATTAAGCCGAAACTTAACGCCAATACCTTTGAAGGCTGTACTTTTCCAGTTACCGTTGGACGGTTTTTCGTTCTTTCCATTAAATGATCGATATCTCGGTCATAATAATTATTGAAACTGCAAGATCCAGCCATAATGAGCGCCGAACCTGCAAGTGTATAAAACACTACATCTAGATTGTTTAAGAAGCTAAGCCCCGAAAAATGAAGAGCTAACCACACGCCGGTAAAAGCTGTAATTATATTTGAATTGACAATCCCCACTTTTATAAGTGCGAGAAAATCCTTCCAAGCTGTTGTTTCAGGTATATCCGATTGAAGGGCGGCTTTACTGTCCTCCATGACAGCTTCTGACAAACCCCTTGTTTCTGACATTTGTTTTCCTCCTTTAAATCATTCAGCACAGACGCAAATGCAAAAAAATACTTACATATGCTATAGAACATTATTTCATACTTTTCGATATTTGTAACCAAGGAAGCGTAAACAAAAAGTAAATTATTTACCAATGACCGTTGTCAATGGAATCCATCGAGAGCTATCATTCTTAATATCATGCTTAATAACAGTAAAATTTAGTAAAATCATTTCTTCAATATATTAAAACACATTTTTGGAAGCTTTTGTGAAAATTTTTCGGATAATTTTTGACCAATTTGTGTCTCAATAATTTACTGCTGTTAATTAGATGTTCATCAAGAACATGAATAGTATGCTGTTATCATCATCCCCTAGGCTCTATCCCTATTTTGCTCCTACTTGAAGGTTTACACTCCCTTTATTTCTATCAAAGTCTTTTGCAACTTTCAACTATTTCAGGCATTTTAATTAATAGCTATAATATAAACTGAACTTGTAAAATCATTCTATTTTGTGTAATATCGAGGAAGTTCGACAAATATTATGAAAAACCTTATGCTATTATTAATTTTAAGAACAATCCTATTTGCTACAGAGAAAAAGGTGGGACTACTAGTGAAATCGTCTCTTAAATGGTTTGCTGTTTTAACAACGATTGTAATGCTTTTCATCTTACTTGGTGGAGCTTTAGTCACGAAGACGGATTCCGGCATGGGTTGCGGCAGGTCCTGGCCATTGTGCAATGGCCAATTGATCCCGGACAAAATCACGATTGAATTGGTCATTGAGCTTTCCCATCGGCTCGTTTCAGGTGCTGGAGGATTCTTGGTTTTAATTTTATCTTATATGTCTTGGAAAAAAATCGGCCATATCCGTGAAGCGCGTTTCTTATCCGTCCTTTCTTTTGGTTTTCTGTTACTGCAAGGGTTGATTGGAGCCGCTGCCGTCATTTGGTCACAATCCGATTTCGTCCTTGCCCTTCATTTTGGCATATCGCTCATTTCCTTTGCATCCGTCTTTTTACTGACATTGTTGATTTTTGAAGTAGACAAGAAGTTCGAAGCCGAAAAACTTATAGTTGACAAACGTATGAAATTCCATATTATTGGCGTATTGATTTTTTGTCTGGCAGTCGTCTATACGGGTGCTCTTGTAAGGCATACAGAATCCAGTCTTATCTGTAAGGATTGGCCTTTATGTGTAAATGACAGCGCTGCACTCCCCTCCAACCTTTATGAATGGATTCAAATGGGGCACCGTGCAATGGCAGGCGCTATTTTCATTTGGGTATCATATGTGGCTTATATCGCCAAAAAACATTACAAAAATCAAAAAGTTTTATATGGCGGTTGGATTGCTGCATTCATTCTCGTATTTTTACAGGTCACCGCTGGAGCCTTTATCATTTTCTCAAGGCAAAACTTATATATCGCATTGACACACGCATTGTTCATTGCCTGCTTTTTTGGTGTAATGAGCTATTTGATGCTATTGACATCAAGAAGTAAAAAAAATGCCCTAGCTCAGCAAAAAGGGAACTCCACGCACGCAGTCAAAGGACAGGATGAACAGGATATAACACCAACGGTACCCGCCCGTTAATGTCTGATTGTTCAATCAATAATTCAAAAAGACAAAACAAAAACCACCATTCCCGGGAATGGTGGTTTTTGTTTTGTCTCAAGATGCCCGTACATTGCCTAAAAAGAGGGTACAGAGCAGCTTGAATTCTCAAGCATACCCCATAATACCCCAAATCATTACAAGGTCACAGTTAGCTAGATTACTTAGTTATTTCAATCAATAAGTCTCCAGTACTGATCGCTTCTCCATCTTTAACATAAATATCTTTAATGGTCCCGGAGAATGGTGCTTGCACGGTAGTTTCCATTTTCATCGCTTCCGTAATGATTAGGTGATCACCCTGCTTGACCTGATCGCCTTTCTCGACCACTACGCGAATAACCGTACCTGGCATTGTCGCACCGAGTTGTTCTTTATTTTTTGGGTCTGCTTTCATTTTTGATACAACGGAAGATTTAATGTTTTCATCCTTGATGATCACTTCACGTGATTGACCATTCAACTCAAAATAAACGACCCTTGTTCCATCAGCCAATGGCTGACCGATTGAAACCAATTTTACGATGAGCGTTTTACCCTTTTCAATTTCAACTTCGATTTCTTCCCCTAGCCTCAAGCCATATAAGAAAGTAGCGGTATCGAGGTTGGAAACATCTCCAAACAGCTCAATCGTTTTATTGTAATCCAGGAATACTTTTGGATATAGGGCATATGCAAGCACATCGAAATCAGTGACTGCCCGTCCCAGTTCCTTGAATAGTTCTTCTTTAAGTGCTGCAAAGTCCACTTCTTCCAATAATTCACCCGGTCTTACTGTTATAGGTTTCTTCCCTTTCAGGATAACTTCCTGAAGCTCTTTAGGGAATCCCCCAACTGGCTGACCTAGATAGCCTTCGAATAACTCTATGACTGAATCAGGGAAATCGATGGAATTTCCTTTTGTCAGAACATCTTCTTCAGACAGGTTATTTTGTACCATGAATAAAGCCATATCCCCAACAACTTTGGATGAAGGAGTTACTTTAACGATATCGCCGAACATTACATTGACGCGCTGGTACATCTCTTTCACTTCATGCCAGCGGTCTCCCAGCCCCACTGCTTTGGCTTGCTGCTGCAGATTACTATATTGACCGCCTGGCATCTCGTGCTTGTAAACCTCGATATGAGGTGCATTCATGCCGCTTTCGAAGTCATGATAGAATTTCCTGACCTCTCCCCAGTATTCTCCTAAACGCTCTAGAGAATCGACTTCCAATTTAGGCTGTCTGCTTGACCCCTCCAATGCATAAAGAAGTGTTTGTACACTTGGCTGCGAAGTCAGTCCAGCCAAAGAACCTATCGCCGTATCAACGATATCCACACCAGCTTCGATCGCTTTAGAATACATGTAAATGCCATTTCCGCTTGTATCATGAGTATGCAGATGGATCGGAAGGGATGTCGATTCTTTCAATTCCGATACAAGGCGGTAAGCAGCTTCAGGTTTCAAGAGGCCGGCCATATCCTTGATCGCTAAAATATGGGCACCGGCTTGTTCTAATTCCACCGCCATATTTTTATAGTATTGGATATTATACTTGCTCCGTGATGGGTCATTCAAATCCCCTGTATAACAAATGGCAGCTTCCGCAATTTTGCCTGATTGACGAACTGCATCAATAGCCAATTCCATTCCTTTAACCCAGTTTAAACTATCGAAGATACGGAAAACGTCAATGCCTGCATCCGCTGATTTCTCTACGAATTCACGAATGACATTATCAGGGTAATTTTTGTAACCAACCGCATTTGAAGCCCTTAATAGCATTTGCAAAAGGACATTCGGAGCTTTTTTCCTGAAACTTAACAGCCTGTCCCATGGATCTTCTTTCAAGAAGCGATATGCGACATCAAAAGTTGCCCCGCCCCACATTTCCATTGAAAATAAATCAGGAAGGAGTTTTGCTGTAGGCTCAGCGATATCAAGGATATCTTTCGACCTGATTCTCGTCGCCAGTAAAGATTGATGTGCATCACGGAAAGTCGTATCGGTGATCAATACCTCTTTCTGTTCTTTAATCCATTTGACCAGTCCCTCTGCACCTTGCTCTTCAAGTATATTTTTTGTACCAGAGATAAGCGGCAGACCACCAACATTCGGAATCGGAGCTGGATCAAAAACCGGCTTTTTCTTTTTCTCGACTCCCGGGAATCCATTCACGGTCACATTTCCGATATATGAAAGCATTTTTGTCCCACGGTCTTTCCTGATTGGGAAGCTAAATAATTCCGGTGTTGTATCAATGAATGATGTATCATATTCCCCATTTATGAATTTTTCATGTTTAACAACATTTTCAAGGAAGGGGATATTAGTTTTAATTCCACGAATCCTGAATTCCTTAAGGTTACGAACCATTTTGGAAGCTGCCTGCTCAAATGAAAGCGCATGAGTCGAAAGTTTAACGAGAAGGGAATCATAATATGGTGTGATGACCGCACCTTGGAACCCATTCCCTGCGTCCAGACGAACACCGAATCCCCCACCGGAACGGTAAACCATCATTTTCCCGGTATCGGGCATGAAATTATTCAATGGGTCCTCAGTCGTCACCCTTGATTGAATCGCATATCCATGAGTTTTAATTCCCGCTTGTTCGGGAATCCCGATCTTTTTGCCATGGAGCTCATGCCCTTCAGCTACCATGATTTGAGATTGAACGATGTCAATGCCCGTAATCATTTCAGTAATGGTATGCTCAACCTGTACCCGTGGATTGACTTCAATAAAGTAAAATTCGCCATTTGCGACAAGGAACTCGACCGTACCAGCGTTCACATAATCAATATTTTTCGCCAACTTGACGGCTGCCTCACAAATCCTTTCCCTTAAATCTTCGGAAAGGGAAACGGAAGGTGCCACTTCCACAACTTTTTGATGCCGTCTCTGAACGGAACAGTCACGTTCATATAAATGGACGATATTCCCATGAGTATCAGCCAAAATCTGAACTTCGATATGCTTCGGATTTTGTATGAATCTCTCTACATAGACTTCATCATTACCAAAAGCTGCTTTAGCTTCTGATTTTGCGCGATCATAAGCCTCTTCAACTTCTTCGATTTTTTCGACAATCCGCATTCCGCGTCCGCCGCCGCCTAAAGAGGCTTTTATAATAATTGGAAAACCATATTGTTCACCAAATTCCTTGACTTCTTCAACACTGGTCACCGGTCCATCGCTACCAGGGATAACCGGAATATCCGCCAGTTCAGCTTGTGTTCTGGCTTTCACTTTGTCACCAAACATATCTAGGTGTCTTGATTCTGGTCCGATGAAGATTATGCCCTCTTCCTCACAACGTTTCGCAAATTCAATATTTTCTGAAAGGAAACCATAACCTGGATGAATCGCATCGACTCCGCTCATTTTGGCAATCGCAATTATGCCTTCAATATCCAGATATGCATCAATCGGCTTTTTGCCTTCCCCGACCAAATATGCCTCATCCGCTTTATATCTGTGGTAAGAACCATAATCTTCCTTTGAATAGATTGCAACTGTGTGAATGTCTAATTCCGTACATGCACGAAAAATCCTTATCGCTATTTCCCCACGATTTGCCGCAAGTACTTTTTCTATACGTTTCGCCATTGCTACCACCCTAATCAATATGTATTTTTATTGAATATATAGAAAAAAAGCGTGAAAGATTTCCACCACTTTTTATTCATGAATTGATTTCCCAAATAAGGAGTCCAATCTGATTAAGCTCATTTTATCGCTGATGTAATTATTTCGATATATTTTATATTTTCAATTTTTACATTCGATAAAGTTTAAAAAGAGCCCTATACCATTAACAAATGAAAATTTAGCTATAATAATATATTATCAATTTAATTTAACATTCAATTAATATAACAATAATACTAAAATTAACTGAATACAATAAAAAAATAAAAAATTGCATATATTCGTATATAAAAACAAGGAATTAAATCTGATTTCCCACCAAGACTCCAATGCCGCCGCAAAGGAACAGGACCATAAATTGCCAATATCAAAATAAAAATTCAAAATAATTAAAAAACTCAAATTGAGATTCCGAGGACCAATTAGTATGTCACTATTGGATATAGTATAACACTATTGATTAATTATGTACATAAATAAAAAACTCAAACAATCATCGAGATTTGTTTGAGTTAGTATGTTTTATCTATTATTTTTTTAATGATGCTTCATGCAAAACTGACAATTCCTGTTCAAGGGTTTCCAAAAGGGATTTACCCTCGGTTTCCTCTACCAAACCTAAGCGTACGGCAAAATCAATTTCTCTTGATAGACCGAACATTTGTGTATCAAGGACCTCTTCATATAAAGGACATTGAGGCATAGTGAGATTTTCCATTTGAACTTTTATCAGTTTTAGAATCTTGTCAGCATCTGCTTTTAATAAAGCATAAGCTTTTTCTCGATGATTGACAAGCATATCAGATGCCATGTGAAATCCCCCCGCTCAGAGCGATTAAATCTTATCTTTAAATTCTACCTTTAGTTTTGTGAAAAAGCAAGGACATTGACAAACAATTTGCCATTGAGATAACACAATCACCTCTCAAATGAATATACCCAGCCATGAAAATTGTTCACCATCGTGAAGATGTGACAATTCAATTATAATTGATTATAATCATTAAAGAGCAACAGAAAGGAATGAGATATTTGGAACCCATCGTATTTATAAATGGAAAAGTGAAATATCCAATTACACTAGATCCCGGAGTATGGATTTTTGATGACCGTAAAGTTGAAATAAATACATATTTCCACGCAGAAAGAGTCCAAGTCAATGAATTAGAAGAATATACGATTGCTGCCTCCAAACATTGGCAAAAAGAAATACAGGAAGGCGCAATAATGCCACCCACATTAAAAACGGAACGAAAGTTCGAGAAGCAAAGATTGCTGGAAGGGACTTTCGGCATCCCTTTTGAACCTTTTTTAAAAAATGCCGAACCTGAAAATGGGGTAACTGAAGTCATCGTTACAACCGATGATGAGGAGCTTACATTCCCATTGGAAACGGCACTTGAATTTTTCCTGGGCTTTTCCAAGAAAGGAAAGCCGCTTAAAATATCCGAGGGCGGTCCTTTGGAAATTTATTTCGGAGACGCTTCCAACATCAATGATCCGATAAAAAATGTACGGTCTTTCACTGTTAAATAAGAATTAGTCCATTCTCGCCAAAAACTTTAGAGCAATCGGCAAGGGATATCCCTTGCCGATTGCATTATAAAAGCGTAGCTGCCAGCTGGGCCAATCCAGATCTTTCCCCTTTTATCAATTTAACATGGCCTGCAATACGCTCGGTCTTGAATTTTTCCACCACATATGTCAAACCATTATTATATTCATCTAAATACGGATGATCTATTTGTTCCGGATCTCCCATTAACACAATTTTGCTTCGCTCCCCGACCCTCGTCAAAATGGTCTTGACCTCATGTTTCGTTAAGTTCTGCGCTTCATCGATGATGATGAACTGATCCGGGATGCTCCTTCCCCTGATATAGGTGAGGGCTTCCACTTCGATCGAACTCATGCCTGCTAAAATGGCATCCAATTCCCCAGGTTTTTTCGTATTGAACAAAAATTCGAGATTATCAAAAATAGGCTGCATCCATGGTCTTAATTTTTCTTCTTTTTCCCCTGGCAGATAACCAATATCTTTACCAACCGGAACAATGGGCCTGGCAACCAAAAGTTTCTTATATTGTGACAAATCTTCAGTTTGCATCAATCCTGTTGCCAATGCCAATAAAGTCTTACCTGTCCCAGCCTTACCAATGAGCGTCACAAGCTTGATGTCCGAACGGAGCAACAAATCTAGGGCCATCGTCTGCTGGACATTTCTCGGTTTAATTCCCCAAATATGTTCCCCTTCATACATCAATTTCTTAACGAACCTGCAATTCTCATCCACAATCCCTATCGCAGAAGCTGAACTGCCCAGCGTGTCCTTCATCAACAGGAATTGATTTGGATAATATGAATCTTTTGTCAGTTCTTCCAGTGCCAGAAAACTTTTTTCATAAAACTTATTCAGATTATCAATCGGTACAAACACTTCTTTGTGCCCAGCGTAAATATGGTCCAGTTCTACGACACGGTCATTTAAAAAGTCTTCTGCCTCAAGACCGATCGCATCAGCCTTGACCCTGACGAGTGTATCTTTACTAACCAAAATGACCGTTTTTCCAGCTTCCTTCGTCTCTTCTTCCAATGATAAATTTTTCGCGACTGCCAATATCCTGTTATCATTCGTTTTCTCCACAAAAATTTCCTGAAGCTTATGAAATGAACGGTGGTTGAGTTCAATCCTTATGCTGCCTCCATTATGAAGCGGAATGCTCTGATGAAGCTTCCCTTTTTCCCGAAAGCCATCGATCAATTTCGATACTTGCCTGGCATTCCTTCCGATTTCATCCATGTACCTTTTTTTCGAATCCAATTCTTCTAATACGACTGCTGGAATGACAACTTCATTATCTTCGAATGAATAAATCGAATACGGATCCTGCAACAGGACATTCGTATCTAAAACATAGATTTTTTTCCCCAATATGACGCCTCCTGCCTGCTCTATAGGATATGCCTTACCATTTACTACACTCAGCATTTATGTAGCGGACGAGACTGTTGATAAAATATATGTTCCTTTGCATAAAGATAGAAGAACATTTACAGACTATAAAGAAAACTTCCAGCAAAGAATGCAATCCCCAACATTGATAACACCATGTTTCACTGCATTTTATACTTATATGCATCAGACTTGGTAGTGATGGACAGGCTGGAACAAAAAAAGAGCATTAAGGAGGCTTTACATTGCGAAAAATCATATTGCCGCTCGCTGCGGTTCTGTTGATGTCAGGTTGCACAATGGATAATAATAACGAAGTGTCTGAAAATAACTCGAAAAACAATATAACGAAAGTCAATAATACGACCATTAAGGAGGCAGACAGAAATACCGGCCAGCAAACAGCGGAAAGACTCACCGGTTTGGCTAAATCCATTCCGGAGGTGAACGATGCCACCGCAGTCGTACTTGGCAAATATGCTATCGTCGGAATAGATATTGACCAAGATATTGAGCGTTCACAGGTCGGAACGATAAAGTACTCTGTTGGAGAAACTTTAAAACATGATCCTGAAGGTGCAAATGCCCTCATCGTCGCTGACCCGGATATAAATGAGCGGATAAGGGAGGTGGCCAGAGACATTAAAGACGGTAAACCGGTAACCGGGATACTAAATGAACTGGCTGACATCACAAGTCGAGTTATTCCTGAGGTTCCTGGTGATATTTTAACCCCAACGCCGTCCAAGAACATTGAAAATGAAAAAAATAAACTTGATGATGAAACGGAAAGAAAAGAACTCGATAAAGAGCAAAATGATCAATCCAATCACTTTAAAGAATGAATTTTCCTGACCCGAAGTGAATCTTCGGGTTTTTTGTCTATACCCGCCATGCACCAAGTAACATTAACTTTCAAATGTCAGTTTCACTTTATCCTCGTTTTACCATAAAAATATTGGTATACTTAAAAGCATATTCGAATTGAAGTGAGGTTCAACTAATATGAAGGTTAAATGTGTAATATGCGATCAAATTGAATCTATACCTGACGATAGCCCAGAAGCAAAGAAACTTCGAAACCGTCCTATACATACCTATATGTGCAATACATGCAACCAACGCATAGAAGAGCGTACGAACGAACGGATTGCAACCGGAAATTTCCGTCTGTACCGGACGATCAAAAATGAAGATGAATGGTAGAATATTTTATAAAGTTTGCCTGATTGGTCTCATCAATGGAGTTCTGCTTGGATTGATAATGAAGTGGGTAGAAATGTTTTCCGGCAAGCAAGTGTATAAGCTTTTATTGAATGTGGATTTCCTTCCTCTAATTGGAGCTGTTTCCTGGAGTGAGACATCATTGTTCTTTTTCCATCTCCTTTTTTCACTTGCCATTACGTTTATTTACGCTTATATTCTTCATCCTTTGAAAATTTTCAGGAGATGGAACGAATACGCACTTGCTTTTATCACGATCATTCCCGCCATCATGCTTTACTTCCCACTATCGGCGCTGTCGAAAACAGAAGTTGTCCTTCCTTCTGATTTGACAGCTTTCTTTTTGTGGACAATCTTACATCTTTTTTACGGACTTTTCCTCCCTAAAGCCATATAAAAAAAAGAACCGTGCGTAAATCGCACGGTTCTTTTTATCATTACTCGATATTTTTATACTTTTCTGGCTCTAACTGAATTTGGTCTAACATGATATCAATCAATTCAATCGGATAACGTTGCTTTTTCATTTCGTCTCCCAAAAGGTACTCGACGAAATAAAAAGGTTCTGTCTTTATAACCGAATCGATTATCACCTGATGATCGTCTTTCAGCATCTGCATGAAAAACATTTCTGTATCGCGTGCAGCTGTATCATCAGGCCTTGCATCACAGACAACTTTGATCGTCAACCAATTGTATAAAGCATCCTGTAATGATTTCATCATCTTAAGCCTGTTCTTCTTTTCTCGAATTATGAAGACGGATCCTATAAATCCCCAGAACAAGCGAAGCGATGACTAATGCTTCCCCCATAGGAAGAAACACCGCAAAGAAAGAAAGAAGGGTACATCCAAGTGCCATTACCAAATAAATGACCACATTTTTTAGCAATGGTAACTTTTTGGCAAAACCTAACTGATAGACAAGGATGCATAATCCAAAGACCGTCAAATATAAATACCACATTCCTGCTTCAGGATTTTCATCCACTCTGTACAATGCTGCAAAAAATGATAATCGCTCTTGGATATCCAATCTTTTCTCCTCCGCTTGCTATTTATTTTTCTTCAACAGCAACTTTTTTTCTTTTAGCTGCTCTTTCACGCTCGTTTTTATCTAGAATTTTTTTACGAAGACGGATTGAATCCGGAGTTACTTCACAGTACTCGTCATCGTTCAAATATTCCAGAGCTTCTTCAAGGGACATGATTCTTGGTTTTTTCATGGAAGAAGTTTGGTCTTTATTTGCTGAACGCATATTTGTCATTTGTTTCGCTTTAACGATATTAACTGTCAAATCGCTATCACGGTTATGTTCCCCGACGATCATGCCTTCGTAAATATCCGTACCTGGCTCAACGAAAATAACACCGCGGTCTTCTACTTGCATAATACCATATTGTGTAGTTTTTCCTGATTCCATGGATACAAGTACACCTTGACGTCTTCCGCCGACTTGACCTTGGGCCATTGGTTGGTAGCTGTCAAATGAATGGTTCATGATACCATATCCGCGTGTAATCGTTAAGAACTCAGTTGAATAGCCAATAAGTCCGCGAGCTGGGATCGTGAACAGTAAACGAACTTGACCGCTTCCGCTGTTGATCATATCCAATAATTCACCTTTACGGGCTCCCATTGATTCCATGATCGAACCAGTGTGCTCCTCAGGTACGTCGATTTGTACACGTTCAACCGGCTCACAACGGACACCATCAATCAAACGAACGATAACTTCCGGTTTAGAAACTTGCAGTTCATAACCTTCACGTCTCATGTTTTCGATCAGGATGGAAAGGTGAAGCTCCCCACGACCTGAAACAATCCAGACATCCGGAGAATCAGTATTTTCGACTCTTAAGCTGACATCAGTCTGCAATTGGTTTCTCAAACGCTCTTCAATTTTACGAGCTGTAACGAATTTACCTTCACGGCCTGCGAATGGGCTGTTATTTACAAGGAAAGTCATTTGTAATGTTGGCTCGTCAATACGCAGGATAGGTAGAGCTTCAGGGTGTTCAGTCGGACAAACTGTTTCCCCTACGTTAATATCCTCCATACCAGAAACGGCAATCAAATCACCGGCAACGGCTTCTTGGATTTCAACTTTCTTCAAGCCGATATAACCAAAGATTTTCGTTACACGGAATTGTTTAACCTTCCCATCAAGTTTCATTAATGAAACTTGTTGACCTACATGCATTTTACCGCGGAATACACGGCCAACGCCAATACGTCCTACATAATCATTATAGTCAAGTAAAGCCACTTGGAATTGAAGCGGTTCATCTGAGTTATCGATTGGTGCAGGGATCGTTTCAACGATTGTTTCGAAAAGTGGGGTCATGTCTTCTTCTTGTTTAGCAGGATCTGAATCCAAGCTTGCAGTACCAGCAATACCTGAAGTGAAGACAACTGGGAAGTCTAATTGTTCTTCTTCAGCTCCTAGCTCGATGAATAAGTCAATTACTTCATCAACCACTTCATTTGGACGAGCAGAATCTTTATCGATTTTGTTCACGACAACGATTGGCGTGATCTTTTGTTCCAATGCTTTTTTCAACACGAAGCGAGTTTGCGGCATACAGCCTTCATATGCATCAACAACAAGAAGAACGCCATCAACCATTTTCATGATCCGTTCCACTTCACCACCAAAGTCGGCATGACCAGGTGTATCCAAAATATTGATCCTTGTATCTTGGTATTGAACTGCTGTATTTTTCGCAAGAATCGTAATTCCGCGTTCTTTTTCAATCGCATTAGAATCCATCGCACGTTCTTCCACATGTTCATTTTCACGGAAAGTACCAGATTGCTTAAGCAACTGATCCACTAACGTTGTTTTACCATGGTCAACGTGGGCAATGATGGCTATATTACGAATATTTTCTCTTAATTTCAAAAAATTCACTCCTAAAAAAGTTTGTGTATAACGTATCACTAGTATTAACTTACATATTATATCACAAACATACTAGAAACAAATACAGAAATTATGTACAATAGATATATTAGGGGTGATATTAATGAACATTAAATGGAATTTCTTAATATTAGCGGTATTGGCAACATCCAGCATTGGCTCCATTGGCATCTTCATTGCTGAAAAAAGCTTGATTGGAATATTGGCTGCAATCGTTATTCTTTGCGGAATAATGGGGTTCGGTTTCACTCAGAAGAAGAAATTACGCGAAGCCGGGAAATTATAATATAAAAAAAACTCGCTGACATACAGCGAGTTTTTTTGTTAATTATTTCAAAATGAGTATTTGATTCCATCCGTGCAAGATATTTATCCTGTATGCAATAAGGCCCTTGATGCTAACGGCTGGAGTTTCCTGACAAGTATTTATCGAATACTTCTTTGTGAAGCCCGGGTTTAGATACGAAAAGTGAGTCGCCTTCTAAATAATTCAATTTGTCACCTTTAATATTACTAACTTCCCCGCCCACTTCCTCAACCAGCAAAACTCCCCCGGCAAAGTCCCAAGGCATGAGTCTCATGGTAATGTATGCATCAATCCTTCCAGCTGCCACGAATGCCAGCTCCAATGCTGCCGAGCCATAAGAACGTGTCCCTCTTGCATCCCGAACCAGCGGTGCCAAAAGACTCGGGTCAATCCTCCGGTTTTCCGTTACCCAGCTAGCATTAATGGAAATGATCGCTTTGCTTACTGATGCCTCTTCAAGTGATGGGAGCCTTTGATCATTCAGAAATGCTCCCTGCCCCTTGACCGCATGATATAATTCATCACTGAAGACATCATAAACCATGCCAATCTTTCCAATGCCATCCACATAAACCCCTAGAGAAATTGCAAAATTCCGCTGTTGATGAATGAAATTCAAAGTTCCATCAATTGGATCGATGATCCACACCGTACCTTTTAGGTCTTTAATATCATGGCCCATTCCCTCTTCGCCAAAAATGCGGTGTTCAGGAAAGACTTCGCCGATTTTTTCGCAAAAAAACTTTTCTATCCCCTTATCCATATTAGTGACCAAATCATTCGGATTCGTTTTCATTTCAATATTCAACTTGGTTTTAAAGGACGCCCTAAGCCTAGTACCCGCTTCTTTCATCCATAACTTCGCATATGTATCCATTTCCTTGACCGATGCCATTATAATATCCCCGTCCTTTATGATCAGAAACTACATTAAAATGATCCACTTCTAAAGATTAAAGCAAATATAGCTTGCCTTCAAGTTTTTAACATCTTAAATTTTCCATTTTTTAAAAACATATGTGGAAAGAAGGTTCCTTGACCATTCATCCATTAATCGGTTTCGCAATCAAGAGTTAGCCCGCGGAAATACTTTTCAAACCACTTTACCTTAACGTCTCCCTTCCTTATTAAATGGGACCGAACCAAAATAATATACCCACCTTATATATTTTGGACATTTAATGAAAAACGGACACAATATTTTTTATAAAATAAAGTGTCCGTTCATCTATAATAAAATTCCTTGTTTTGAAATTGATTCATTTCCTTTATTCATTCTCCTTCAAGATCTCTGCAGCCAATCATTTACAAGGCTTTCAGTTTTAACAATTCCAAGCGGATGCGTTCAAGCCTTTGCTTGCATTGTGACCTCTTTTGGTCATTCTCTTCACCAATTGCTTCAAAAAGGGTTGCTAATTCATAGTCCATTTCCATTCTTAACACTGCAGCTCTATGTCTTTCAACTTCTTTAGCTTTTAATGCTTGGTTCATGACTTGTTTCATAATTAACATTCTCCCTTCATCAATTAACGTAATTTTCTGAATTTATATTATCATATGATTTCCTACAACAAATAGCAACTAATTTGTGCTTTAACCTATAAGTAATTTTACATCGCCAACCCAAATCGTATTTTTTAAATTTTACTTTTACTTATGCTACAATATGTGCAGATATTACGGTAGGAGAGATGAAAATGAATATAGCAAGTTTTACAGCAAGTGATTTTGATGTTTTTAAAATTGATGGATTGGAATCCCGCATGGATGCTTTAAAAGAACGGATCCAGCCCAAATTACAAGCCCTAGGAGAGCACTTTTCTCAAAAACTGTCAGTTATGACCGGCGATGAAATGTACCCTCACGTTGCAAAGCATGCTAGACGGACAGTGAATCCACCTAATGATACATGGGTTGCCTTCGCTGCCAACAGCAGAGGATATAAAATGATGCCGCATTTCCAAATCGGGTTATGGGAAACGCATATGTTCATCTGGTATGCCGTCATTTATGAAGCCCCTAATAAAACGGAAATCGGAAAGCATCTGGAGCAGCAGGCAGACCGATTGGTGAATAGCATTCCCTCCCATTATGTTTGGTCAATGGACCATACAAAACCTGATGTCATCCATCATGAAGGTCTTGGAGTAGATGATTTGAATTCAATGTTCACTCGTTTGCAAACGGTAAAGAAAGCCGAAATTCTATGCGGTATAAAAATTTCCCGTGATGACGCCATAAAGTTAAAAGATGATGATTTCATTAAAACCATTCAAGATGCGTTTGAACATCTTTTACCCTTATATAAATTAAATTAAACACATTTGATTTGTATTCGGATCCAACAAAAAACCGGTTAAGATAAAAGGAGAGCCTTAAGGCTCTCCTCAGACTGTAGGCAAACTCGATCATTATAGAGTTTGTCTACAGTTTTTTTTAGGTTTTTAAAATATGCCCGTTGCCTCCAGACACTCTCTTTCAGCAGCGGGCAGCCTGGGAGTCTCTCCATTCCTATTTTTGCACTACCCCTTTACTTGCTTGTATCAAGTCACTAATTTGATCTTCCTTACCTGTTTCGAAGCAATCGATGATCTTGCTGCCGACTATGACACCATCGCAGTATTGTATAGCATCACGTACATGATTTGGCGTTGATATGCCGAACCCAGCAAGAACGGGAACCGGACTTATCTCTTTTACCTTCTTTAAATAGCCTCCAAGTTCTTCCCCAAAGGCGTCACGGGCACCTGTAATCCCTTTGACTGTAACTGCGTAGATAAAACCCTCCGCCCCTGCGGTAATCTCAGTGATACGCTCTTTCGATGACGTGAGTGTCACAAGGCGGATAAGAACGATTCCTGCAGTTTTGATTGAT
This sequence comes from Peribacillus sp. NPDC101480, assembly GCF_050277335.1. Classification (NCBI taxonomy): domain Bacteria; kingdom Bacillati; phylum Bacillota; class Bacilli; order Caryophanales; family Bacillaceae; genus Peribacillus; species Peribacillus sp. NPDC101480. The sequence goes on along the minus strand of NZ_JBNNSB010000004.1, from coordinate 331,690 downwards.
GAGAAGATAGCTTCTTCTTCAATCGGTAAATCGGGGATGATGCACCCGGAAATCCCTGCTTGTAGACAATCATTGGTAAACTCTTTAAGTCCATATGCAAGGATTGAATTCGTATATCCCATTAAAATAATTGGGATGGTCACATCATTTTTGATTTCCATTACTTTTTTCAGGACATCTTTTAAAGTTGTTCCATTTTCCAAAGAACGGATGCCAGCTTGTTGGATAACAGGTCCATCTGCGACAGGGTCAGAGAATGGGATACCTAGTTCAACAGCAGTCGCCCCGCTGTTTTCAAGGAAAAGAAGCTGGCTCTTTAACCGTTCAAGACCTCCATCTCCTGCCATAATATATGGGATGAATGCTTTTTCCTGTTTTGTTTGACATTCTTGAAGCGCGTTTGTTAATTTATTCATGTTTACTACCTCCCATCAACGATTGGACCGTTTCAACATCCTTATCACCACGGCCGGACAGGCAAATCACCAGTCCTGTTCCTTTCTCCATTTCTTTAGCAAGCTTTAAACCGTAGGAAATCGCATGTGAACTTTCTAAAGCAGGGATGATCCCTTCCTCCCTTGAAAGCAACGTTAGAGCTTCTAAGGCTTCCGCATCGGTTACCGAAGTATATTCCACCCGATTTGTATCTTTTAAGTAACTATGTTCAGGCCCTACCCCTGGATAATCCAGCCCTGCCGAAATTGAATGCGCCTCTTGGATCTGACCGTCCTCGTTCTGCAACACATACATGAATGCCCCGTGGAGCACCCCAGGTTTCCCCTTCGTCAAACTTGAAGCATGCAATGGCGTTTCAAGTCCATGCCCTGCCGCTTCCACTCCGTATAATTTTACCGTTTCATCCTCAATGAAGGGATAAAACATTCCCATTGCATTACTTCCTCCGCCTATGCAAGCGACTACTGCATCCGGCAGGGAATGTACCGCCTCCGAATATTGACGCTTTGTTTCATTTCCTATCACGCTTTGAAAATCACGAACTATAACGGGGAATGGATGCGGTCCAAGAACCGATCCCATTATATAATGGGTGTCATCCACATGCGCCACCCAATATCGTAACGCCTCATTCACAGCATCCTTCAGTGTCCCGCTTCCTTGTGATACAGATATGACCTTGGCTCCCAAAAGCTCCATCCTGAATACATTTAATTTCTGTCTCCTGATATCTTCTTCTCCCATAAAGATGATGCATTCCAACTTCAGCAATGCACACACAGTCGCCGTTGCTACCCCATGCTGTCCTGCACCCGTTTCGGCAATCACCTTTTTCTTGCCCATTTTCTGAGTCAGCAAAGCTTGACCGATCGTATTATTTATTTTGTGGGCCCCAGTATGATTCAGGTCTTCGCGCTTCAGGTAAATATTTGCACCACCAGCCAGTCTCGTTAAGTTCTCCGCAAAATAAAGTGGTGTTTCCCGACCGATATATTGTTTCAGGTAATAGCTTAGCTGACTTTGGAATTCAGGATCATTTTTAGATTGTTCATATACTTCTTCAAGCTCCGTAATCGCCGCCATTAAAGTTTCCGGAACGAAACGGCCTCCATATGCTCCAAAATGTCCAGTTTTATCAGGCTGTGTATAAGTGTTCATCTATTCATTCCTCTTTTCCGGCTGTATATTTTGCCTCATTAATAAATGCTTTTATTTTTGCAGCATCTTTTAATCCGTTTGTTTCAACACCACTGGCTACGTCAACTGCGAACGGTGATACGGCATCAATCGCTTTTCCGACATTTTCCGGAGTCAGCCCACCCGCTAGAATCACCTTCCCCAGTGGCAGTTCCGCTTTTCGTATCATTTCCCAATCCAAAGTCAATCCCTTTCCAGATGAACTCTTAGGAAGATCAACTAATAGATAATCTGCTGGGTATTCATGAAGGTTTTCAAGGTCTTTCTCTGAATTGACGGCAAAGGCCTTGATCACCGGTAAGGGCATTCTGCGGGCGAAGCTGGCAGACTCGTTACCATGAAGCTGAATATAATCCAATCCTGCAATTTCGGCATTTTTTATCACTTCTTGTTCAGTTTGATTGGCAAACACTCCGACTTTTTTTACATGTCCAGCTAGTTTGGCTCCGAATTCTCCCACTATCTCTGGCTCAACCTTCCTGCTGCTCTCGGCAAAAATGAAACCAATGAAGTCTGCCCCTGATTCAACAGCAGTCTGAGCGGCAGCCAATGTCTTTATCCCACAGATTTTCACTAACATATTAATCTCCTTATATACTCATTTGCAGTTCAGCCATCGTGTGCGGAAGATTTGATGCAGTCATCAGCGTCTCCCCGACTAAAATCGCTTTTGCACCAGCTTCCTTCACACGCATCACGTCTTCTTTTGTCTTGATCCCACTTTCACTGATAATGATATGGCGTGTTAGATCAAGTAACTTTGCCAGTCGTTCAGTTACAGCCAAGTCCACTTTGAAAGTCTTTAAATTCCGATTATTGATTCCTATGAGCTCTGCATTCAGCTCGAGAGCCTGTTTTAGTTCGGCTTCATCATGGACTTCCGTCAATACTTCAAGCCCACTCTTTTTTGCATATTGATATAATTCATGAAGTCGTTCTTTAGAAAGTGCTGCCACAATCAATAGAATGATAGTTGCACCAGCTTGATGGGCACGATCGATTTGGATTTCATCGATGATGAAATCTTTGCACAGCCTGGGAATCCGTATGGCCTCGCTTACGTTCCTCAAATCTGCAATTGATCCTTTAAAGAAAACCTCATCCGTCAATACGGATATCGCTGCCGCTCCGCCGCTTTCATATGAAAGGGCCTGCTCGATCGGATTAACATTGATTTTAATGTCCCCTTTTGAAGGGGAAGCCCGTTTTATTTCCGCGATAACAGCCATCGATTTCGCCGTTTTCAAATGATCCACCAAAGATGGTCTGACTATGTTGACCATGACCGAATCACCTAAGCCCCTTTCTTTTAAATTTGCGACTTCCACCTTTTTCTGTTCGATGATTTTCGTTAAAATATTTTCCATTACATGACCACCTTATTTCTATTGCCATAAGCAATCAGATTTTCTAACTTTGCAAGAGCCGATCCGCTATCAAGGCTTTCCTCGGCCATGGAGATTCCTTTTTTGATCGTTGCTGCCGTTCCATGTGCGAATAATCCCAATCCAGCATTCAATAAAACGGTATCACGATAGGCCCCTTTTTCCCCCTTGAGAAGCCTGAGCATGATATCGGCATTTTGTTTGGCGTCACCGCCGCGAATGGCATCATTTCCATAAACCGGCAGATCCACTTCTTCAGGATGCAGCGTAAATGGGATAATATCCCCCTGCTCCAATAGCACGAGTGAATTTTCACCCTGCAGGCTCGCTTCATCCATGAATCCGGCACCATTTATCACTACCGCGCGTTTCCTGCCTAATTTATGCAGGACTTCCGCAAAAAGCTCGAGCATATCGCGTCGATTGATTCCCATTAATTGCGTATCGAGTTGGACTGGATTCGTTAAAGGTCCGATGAGATTAAATATCGTCGGGATTTTCAGTTCTTTTCTCACTTTCATTATCCGTGCAATATTAGGGTGGACCGATGGGGCAAATAAGAATGCGATCCCATTTACCTCCAACAGTTCTTTTAACATGTCTGGCTCCAAGTACAAATTAACACCTAGCTCTTCCAATACATCCGCACTGCCCGTTTTGCTTGAAATGCTACGGTTCCCATGTTTTGCAACCTTGACACCGGCACCTGCCAGCACGAAGGCCGATGCTGTACTTATATTGAAGCTTTGTGATCCATCTCCTCCCGTTCCGCAATTATCCATTACATTAAGGGAGCTTGTTTGTACACTTCTTGCTTCTTTTCTCATGACCCTGACAAGGCTGGCTATTTCACCTGCCGTTTCCCCTTTGGATTTTAGGGCAATGATGAATGCTGCCATTTCGCTTTCGGTGATATCTTTAGAAAATAACGATTGGGCTGCTCTGCTCATCTCTTCTTCCGTCAATGTTTGACGCTCTGCTAACTTCGCTAAATATTCCTTCACCACTAACTCCCCCAGTCGTTTTTTGTTTTATAAAATGGATTGTTGCTTCTCTGATTGAAAGGTTCCGGCAATCTCATAAAATTGATGTAATAATTCCTTGCCGATTTTCGTCCCTATAGATTCAGGGTGGAACTGTAAACCGTAGAGCGGGAATTCCTGATGTTTCAGGGCCATGATTTCCCCATCATCCAGTGCTACTGCCGTCACAGTCAGTTCGTCTGGTAAACTCGCCCTTTCAACAACAAGGGAATGGTAACGCATTACCGGGAATTGTAAGTCCTGTTTAGCAAATACACCTGTTCCATCATGTTCGATTACCGATGTTTTCCCATGCATGATTTGTTTCGCTCCAACCACATTCGCACCAAAAACTGCACCAATGGCCTGATGCCCCAGACAAATGCCTAAAAGCGGAACCTTCTCATAGAAATTGCGGATGATCTCCATACTGATACCAGCATCTTCCGGCCTGCCGGGTCCCGGGGAAATGACGATTGCCATTGGATTCAGTTCCTCAATTTCCGCAAGGGTGATTTCGTCATTCCTTTTCACTACGATTTCTTTTTCCACTTCCCCTAAATATTGATAAAGGTTGTAAGTGAACGAGTCATAATTATCAATTAATAAAATCATTTAGTGTGAACCTCCATTAAAGCGCGTGCTTTATTTTGTGTTTCTTCATATTCCGTTTTGGGATCTGAATCATATACAATTCCAGCCCCTGCCTGTACATAGGCCTTGCCATCTTTAATGATCATCGTCCGAATGGCTAAAGCCATATCAAGATCCCCTCCAAAACCTATGTAGCCTATCGAGCCCGAATACATCCCCCGTTTACAATTTTCAAGTTCATTGATCAGCTCCATTGCCCTGATTTTAGGAGCACCTGAAACTGTTCCGGCAGGGAGGCAGACCGTAAGGGCATCTAAACTCGTGTACCCTTCCCTAAGCTTTCCGCTAACCTTCGAAGCAATATGCATGACGTGCTGATATCTTTGAATTTCCATTTCCTCAGTAAGGTGGATTGAACCGATTTCGCAAACCCTGCCAAGATCATTTCTACCTAAATCAACAAGCATCTTATGCTCGGCAAGTTCCTTTTCATCCATCAGCAGGCTTTTTTCGAAGCCCTTATCTTCTTCATCCGTTTTCCCTCTCGGCCGTGTGCCGGCGATGGGATTAACATGAACCATTCCTGATGAAACACTGATTAAACTTTCTGGAGACGACCCAATGATAGTATAATCGCCAAATTCTATATAAAACATATACGGAGACGGGTTGGCTAATCGCAAACGTCGGTAAGCATCGAAGGGCTCCCCATCGAAGTCCGCTTTAAACCTTTGTGATAAAACGACTTGGAACACTTCACCAGCTACAATCGCCGCTTTGACTTCAAGGACCATTTTCTCGAATTCATCCTGACTAAAATTCGAATCGAATTCCAAATATTCCGACGATATTTCCTTTGACGACTTGCTTGCCTGATTGATTTTTCCCTTCATCTCCAATAAACTTTTTTCACTATCTTCTTCCGCAGTCAATAGATGGATTTTCTGCAGAACATGATCGAATATATACAATTCTTTATAAAAAAGAAAATGAGCATCAGGCATTTGCAGAGAATCAGGAGGTACCGGACCTATATTTTCATATAGACGAATGATATCATAGCCCATATATCCGATTGCGCCGCCGTTAAAAGGAGGAAGATTTATGGGAGCCTCTCCTATTTCGACTAATAATTCGTTTTTTAGAAACTCGATGATATTGATGTTCTTTACGATTTGGTCACCTGTTTCGGTGTCTTTCACATATACTTGGTCAGCAAGTGATGTCACCTCCAAGTACGGTTTTGAACCTAGATAAGAGTAGCGGCCGTTGTCATGATGCGAATTTGAACTTTCCAATAAAAACTTCTGGTCACCATCCAATTTCTGAAATATGGCAATGGGTGTGTGGATATCCCCTTCAATTGTGTCCATTTTAAAACGGAGTATTTTTTTTTCATCCAAATTATTCATCTCAATTCCCTCCCGATTCTTATACGTTTTTTGTAAACCTCCGAAGGGAAAACCCTTTTGGCCAAGTGCCGGAGTTTTCAGTTCCTCTGGATATTTTTTGATGCTTCTCTAAAAGGTATATATATTGAAATTCCAATAAAAAAATCCCCCGCAAACACAAATATGTGTCTGCAGAGGACGGTATACCGCGGTGCCACCTCAAGTTGGAAAAATGCATCATTTTTCCCTCTCAAGCAAGAATGAAAAATTCTTGCGATTACCCTTTAACGGTGGCAGCCGAGTTTCCCTACTTATTTCAAGAAACCACTCATAAGTCCATTCATCTTCTTATATCGTACCGGTTTCCACCTTTTCCGGCTCTCTGTGACGCATCTAAAAAGATTACTACTCTCATTCATAGATTTAATTATCATTTCCAAAAAAACGCAAAAAGGGCCCTCATCCAAAGGACGAGGAACCCGTGGTACCACCTTAATTAGCTAAATTAGCTCACTTTACGGCATTAACATGCCTATCTCCATTAACGATGAGATAATCGCCAAAGCCTACTCCGTTCATCCGTTTCGGTTTGGGGCTCGGAAGTCCATTCGCTTAAATTCGTTCACCAGTTTTCAGCAACCACTGGCTCTCTGCAGAACATCATTAAGGTACTCTTCTTCGTCACTGCCTTTATCATTTTCTTGTTTATTATGTTAAAACAATCTTTTCAGTAAGTCAATGGAGTTTTCTAAAAATTATATTTTTAATTTTTCATTTTTATCCATTCTCCGTCATCGATTCCTTTTGCCTTCTTTATAACAAGATAGGCTGAATAGGTGCTGACTGACTCGAACTCATCCGTATACTTTTTTTCATCCGCCTTACCGGGGACTATTTCCTTGAACCTGCGGTAAGCCTTCATGAATTCTTCCTTTTGTATTTTATTTTCATAAGCCTTTTCTACCGCTTCAAAGAATTTAATCACATCTACGATTTCGTCGGTAGACCAATCAAGATCCATTGGATATTGATAATCCATACCCTAAACACGCTCCTTCTGGATAGTTTTTCATGTTGTCCGGCAGACCATTAATATCAGTCTGCCCATTTTGAACGAATTGCTTCCGCCTGGTCGATAATCCGACTGAATAGTTCAGCAGTCGATGGTACATCATGTATCAGCCCCATTACTTGTCCAGCCCAGGCAAAGCCTTCAGCCTCAATACCGTCATGGATATAACGCTGGTTCGCTTTTCCACTTATGTAATCCTTCAATTGTTCATATCCGCCGTTTTCTTTTTCTATATCAAGGATCTTATCGGTCCAGCTGTTAGCAATTACCCTTGCTGGTGCACCAATGGACCGCTTGATGATAACGGTATCATTTTCCGTGCCGGAAACCAAGGCATTTTTATATAATTCATGTGCATGAACACATTCCTTGACTGCTATGAATCTTGTCCCCATCTCGATTCCTTCTGCACCAAGTGCCATTGCTGCCATCAAACCTCGTCCATCTCCAAAACCACCCGAGGCGATGACTGGAATTTTAACGGAGTCCACAACTTGAGGAATTAACACAGAAGTTCCAATATCATCACGACCTAAATGTCCTCCTCCCTCCTGACCAACCACCATCACTGCATCTGCCCCAAGCTGTTCAGCCTTCATTGCCTGCCTTCTTGCAGCAACAAGCACGAGTTTTTTAACCTGGGTGCCATTGACGTAATCAAGAAATGGGCCAGGATTGCCGCCGGTTACGGAAACAGCTGCTATATCCTCTTTCAAGGCTGCTTCCAGCATGTGTTCATAAGGCCTTCCATGCTGACCGATTGCAAAGTTCACACCAAATGGTTTATCCGTCAATGATTTCGTTTTTCTAATTTCATCTACCAATTGCTCCGGGTTGTCCAAGGACATGGCCGTTACCTGCCCTAGCCCCCCTGCATTCGATACTGCCGCAGCCAGGTCTGCATATGCCAAATGAGCCAATCCCCCTTGTACGATTGGGTATTGAATGCCTAATAAATCGGTCACACGCGTTTTCCACTTCAAACTCCTCATCTCCCTTTTCATTCTGGTCGTTTTTTTATTTAGCTGAATGATCATTAGCTTCATTATGGCAAATATTGTTTACCCGTTCAATTTTTAAACTCACACATACAAATTAATAAAAGAAGAATTCTTGAGTAAATCCAGTAAATACTAGGAAAATGGACATTTATAAACTGCAGATAATTTTATTGAGCCCTTAACAACAAAGTCATATATAAATTGATTAAGTCAGGACATTAAAGTCACTCTAGGCATTTATTATAAGACGTGCTATAATTCATATGTTTTATGTCTATCCACAAGCCTACAAACCATTTAAATGGAATCGGAGAAACATACGATCGTTAATAGAAAGGGAGTATATGCTCCCAAATATTTCGTACCTATTTTATTGAAAAGGGGCCACAAAGAATTGTCACAGAATGAAACACCCTTATACACTGCCTTATTGCAGCATGCAAAAAGAAATCCCGTTCAATTTCATATTCCAGGTCATAAAAAAGGAAAAGGAATGGACGCTGATTTCCGTAATTTCATTGGAGAAAATGCATTGTCCATAGATTTAATCAATATCGCTCCACTCGATGATCTCCATCAGCCAAAAGGGATCATTAAACAAGCTCAGGATCTTGCCGCTGAAGCTTTTGGGGCAGATCACACCTTCTTTTCCGTTCAAGGAACAAGTGGAGCAATCATGACGATGGTCATGACAGTATGCGGACCTGGGGACAAAATCATCGTTCCAAGGAATGTACATAAATCCGTAATGTCTGCCATTGTATTTTCTGGGGCCGTTCCCATTTTCATCACTCCTGAAATAGACAAAGATTTGGGCATATCACACGGTATCACCGTCGAGGCCGTTGAAAAAACTTTAAGCGAACATAGCGATGCAAAAGGATTGCTTGTCATCAACCCCACTTATTTCGGCATTTCGGCTGATTTGCAGAAAATAGTGGAAGTGGCTCATTCCCACCAAATCCCAGTACTCGTAGATGAAGCGCATGGTGTCCATATTCACTTCCACGAAGACTTGCCGATGTCAGCCATGCAAGCTGGAGCAGATATGGCTGCAACCAGTGTTCATAAACTGGGAGGTTCACTGACGGGAAGTTCCATATTAAATGTTAAGACTGGATTGGTTTCCGCGAATCGTGTTCAAGCCATATTGAGCATGCTCACAACCACCTCAACCTCCTATATCCTTCTGGCTTCACTGGATACGGCTAGAAGACAACTTGCGACGGTAGGAAGGAAAATGGTCGATGAAGCGATCAATCTCGCAGGGTATATCCGTGAGGCCGTTAATGAGATTCCTTATCTATACTGTGTTGGCAGCGAAATTCTTGAGAGTAAGGCAGCATATAGTTATGATCCGACTAAATTGATCATATCCATTAAGGAATTGAATATCACCGGATACGACGTTGAGAAATGGCTTCGTGAAAAGCATAATATCGAAGTGGAACTTTCTGACTTGTACAATATCCTTTGCCTGATAACACCTGGAGACTCAAAAACAGAAGCGGATCTGCTGATCGCTGCACTTAGAGACTTATCGGATGAGTTTAAGGAAATGGCTGCTGAACATGAAAAAATTGAAGTCCTGCTTCCTGATACACCACCACTGGCTTTATCACCCAGGGAGGCATTTTATGCAGAAACCGAAGTGGTGCCCATTGAGGAATCGGTCGGCAAAATCAGCGCTGAATTCATCATGGTTTACCCGCCTGGAATCCCGATCTTCATTCCAGGTGAATTGATTACTGAAGATAATATCAATTACATCCGGAAAAACATCGAGGCCGGCCTTCCTGTTCAAGGCCCAGAAGACCCAGAAATAAAATATTTACGCATTATTAAGAATTGATCGATTCCATCAAACCAGGGCAGAGTACTGCTCTGGTTTTTTTGAACCTTTTATTATTAAGCACTGGCTTCTATAAAAAGGGTGCTCCAGGTTACAATCCTGAAACACCCTTAAATTCTATTAATCTTGAAAACCTTTTTTCGATTTATTTTTCAGAGGCAGCTGTATCACAGCTTTGGCAGTTGTGATTATGTGTATATAGTACACTTACTTTTTCATCTTCAAAATGTTCAATCGTGCTATTGCAAGTTTGACATACGATAGTTCCCATTTTTACAACCCCTTCCCCTATATTGTATGCATCAATGACGTAATGTAACCGCTTTACATGAATTATAATATAACACATTTATTATTTCAAGTTAAAAAGTATAACATATATACTTTTTCCCATTTAATGAAACCTCATGTTGGATTAAATCGATTTCAATCGTTCGTTAGACATATTCTTTTTATTAATACACGAGATTTTTTTATAAACGAAGGGCCCCCTGTAGCTGCTTTTACATATTTCATCACACGCCTTGCTTCAGCATAGCAAGGTGAAAAAGGAATTTCGCCTTTTCATTTACATATAGATAAGTATATAATACATCCATAAAATGTTAATATATTCTTACATTCTATCTATTTAAGGGGGATCCACATGACTGAAAATGCCTATATCAAACTTGTTCCTGAGTCCGCGAAAGGGACTGTAACCATCGAAGACGTGAAAGAATTACTGAACTATTATCGAATGATCACAGCGAAAACCGGAAAGCAGTTGGATTGGGACTACGATAAGAAGGCATTTCCTTATGAAATGAAAGAACCGGAAAGAATGAAAGATAAGGCAATATACCTCCAATCCAAAGAAGATCGATATCACATGATATTGATAGGCGTCGACCAAGAGGTCGTTAAGGATGAAGATGGATCTGAGCGGATTCAATCCTATATCCAATTCACCCTCCCTGAAACAGCCACTTTCGGTGATAAGGGAAAAGCAAATGAATTGTGCAAGTTCCTTGCAAAGAAATTACGGGCACAGCTTCACCTCTTCAATAAACGGGTGATGTATTATTATCCAAGGAAATAAAAAAAACCTGCAGATGCCGAAATTGGCTCATGCAGGCGTTTCAATTAATTTTGGATCAAGGATCTCATAACCTTTCTTTTGAAAACCTTTCACGATATCCTCTATCGCTTCACTCGTCCAGTTCCGGTCATGCATCAGTAAGTTCGCGCCATTTCCTAAATAAGGGCTGTTCAACATGATTTCCGTTAAAGCTTTTTTATCCTGATACTCTTTTTCCCAGTCATATCCGTATGTCCAGTTCATGACCAACATTTTTTCTTTCTCAGCGACTTTTTTTGAATGCTCGGTATTCGATCCAAATGGCGCCCTGAAGTACTTAGGGCGTACCCCTGTAATGCCCTCAACCAAATTGTTCAATTTTATGATTTCCCGCTCCTGTTCCTTTTCGGTCAACTCTTTTAAATTCACATGGGAATAAGTATGATTGCCGATAGAAAAACCCATTTCATGAATTTCTTTTAACATCGCTTTATTTTTATCATTTTCAAGAAAGTGACCGTTCACGAAAAATATTGCAGGTACTTTAAGTCGCTTCAGGGTTTGGGCGATTGCCAGGGAATATTTATCAGGTGCATCATCAAATGTTAACAACACAACTTTCGGATTTGGATCCCCAATGGGTTTAAATGACCAATTCTCTTTATCCACCCGATATTTTGCCTTTACATTCCTTTCGCCAATTGTTTTTGACGTTTCTTTTTTCAAATCTTTCTCTTGATGGCTTTCATCTTGGATCGTTGTTGCCGTTTCAACACTTTTTTGATTCTCATTTTCAGTTTGACCGGAACTCGGATCATTACAAGCCATCAACAAAAATGATACAAATGTAAATATTGCTACTACTTTGTTAATCATGACTCCTCCGTGGTTGCTTGTGTCATTGCGGCTTACTTAAAAATTCAATAAACGGGTACCAGCGTTTCTAAAAGGATTTGTAAAATCCCGTAACATAATAGACTTATCACGGTAACAAGCATGGTTCGTCTATTGGATTTTAAAATCATCTTTCCAATATAGATGGCTAAATAGGAAAAGACCAGAAACATGAATACTTTAAAAACGAATCGATCGTTAACAGACAGCCATTCAACTAATGTATACCCGCTCCAAACGATTAGTTGAAAGAGGATTACCAGATAGTTTTTCAAGTGATCCACCTCATTTTAATATGAATATATCAGCCATGATCTTTTTATTGGCAAAAAATATTCGTATAGCAAATCGCTCATCTTATTTTTTATCCTCTATTAACTTTTTCAAACCCTTTCAAGGAAAAAAGTAAGAAGTCCTTTTTATAGCTTATGCCCTTTTTGTCCTTTTCATTTAACAAGTGTGAAGAAAATCATGAATGGCCAGTAAACCTTCATTTTTGTATATCAAATCAATACAAAAAAAAGCGTACTGCATTAGCAGTACGCTTTTATAAAGCAATTATTTAATGATGTGAATAGGAGTTCCAAGGGCAACTTCAGCAGCTTCCATTGTGATTTCCCCTAAAGTTGGATGTGCATGGATTGTCATTGCAATATCTTCGGCAGTCATTCCTGCTTCGATAGCCAAACCAAGTTCTGCAATCATATCAGAAGCGTTTGGTCCTGCAATTTGTGCTCCAATAACCAATCCGTCTTCTTTGCGAGTGATAAGCTTCACAAATCCGTCCGTATTATTTAAGGAAAGAGCACGTCCATTTGCAGCGAATGGGAATTTGGAAGCAAGCGCTTCGATTCCAGCTTCCTTCGCTTCTTTTTCATTGTAACCGACAGAAGCAAGTTCCGGTTCAGAGAATACAACAGCCGGAATAGCAAGATAGTCGATTTCAGATGAATGTCCTGCAATGGCTTCAGCTGCAATTTTACCTTCATAAGAAGCTTTATGAGCCAACTGAGGTCCAGAAACGATATCACCGATTGCGTAAATGTTTTTCACGCTTGTACGGCATTGTTTATCCGTTTCGATCAAACCGCGGTCAGTCATTTTGATTCCGACTTGTTCCAGGCCGATTTCTGCAGTATTTGGACGACGTCCAACTGTTACTAAAACGTAATCGGCTTCAACTTTTTTCTCTTCGCCTTTTACTTCATAAGTAACTGTTACGCCTGTTTCAGTTTCTTCCACGCCTTTAGCATTAGCTTTAGTTACAATTTCAGCACCTTTGTTTTTAAGGTTACGCTTAACAAGTGCTGCCATTTGTTTTTCAAAACCTGCAGAAAGGATTTCTTCCGTACCTTCAAGGATGGTCACTTTAGTGCCAAAGCTAGCGAATGCTCCGCCTAGCTCAGTTCCAATGTAACCTCCGCCGATTACAACGATCGAACTTGGAACTTCTTCCAAAGCAAGAGCGCCAGTTGAATTAAGTACACGTTTCGTATATTTAAATGACGGAATCTCGATTGGCGATGAACCAGTGGCGATGATTGCGTTTTTAAATGTATATGTTTGGGCTGAGTCTTCATTCATAACACGGATGCTGTTTTCATCAACGAAATAAGCTTCGCCAGTTACAACATCAACATTATTACCTTTTAACAGGCTGCTTACACCGCCTGTTAATTTTTTTACAACAGAACCTTTCCAAGCTTGTACTTTAGAAAAATCAACAGTAACCTTTTCTGCAAAGATACCCATATCTTCTGAATGCTGAGCTTCATGGAAACGGTGTCCAGCCGAAATCAAAGCTTTCGATGGGATACAGCCTACATTCAAACAAACTCCGCCGATTGTTCCTTTTTCAACGACCGTTACTTTCTGTCCAAGCTGCGCTGCGCGAATTGCGGCAACATATCCCCCTGGGCCTGAACCGATTACTAAAGTATCTGTTTCGATTGGAAAATCTCCTACTACCATTGTTTACGCCTCCATTAACAATAATTCTGGGTCGTTCAATAACTTTTTGATATGATTCAATGCATGTTGAGCTGTTGCTCCATCAATCATGCGGTGATCAAAGCTCAGTGATAATGCCAGAACTGGAGCGGCGATAATTTCCCCGTCGCGTACAATTGCTTTTTCGGCAATGCGTCCAATCCCTAGAATGGCAACTTCTGGATGATTGATTACAGGTGTGAACCATTGACCGCCTGCGGAACCGATATTCGTAATGGAGCAAGAAGCACCTTTCATTTCGTTAGGAGCCAATTTGCCGTCACGGGCTTTTGTCGCTAATTCGTTAATTTCTTGTGAAATAGCAAAAGTTGATTTACGATCTGCATCTTTTACAACTGGAACGAGCAGTCCTTTATCTGTGTCTGCCGCAATTCCGATATTGTAATAGTGTTTATGGATAATCTCACTAGCTTCATCATCAAATGATGTGTTAAGCATAGGGAATTCACGTAATGCACTTGTTAACGCTTTAACAACATAAGGTAGGAATGTAAGCTTGATTCCTTTTTCTGCAGCAATTTCCTTGAATTTCTTACGGTGAGCAACCAATAGCGTCACATCGACTTCATCCATTAATGTTACATGCGGAGCTGTCTGCTTGGATTTAACCATTGCTTTTGCGATCGCTTTTCTCATACCGCTCATTTTCTCGCGAGTTTCAGGATATTGCCCTTCTGGAATTGAAACTTTTTGTTTTTCGGTTGTTTCCGTATCATTTTGTTGTGAAGCTTCACTTTGAGCTGCTGGTTGCTGTGGAGCTGTTTTGCCGTTTTTGAAAGCATCTATGTCTTCTTTCATGATGCGGCCGTTATCCCCAGAACCAGAGATCTCGCGAATGTTTACCCCTTGTTCGCGTGCATATTTCCTGACAGAAGGCATGGCGATAATACGTCGTGAAGGATCTGCCTCAACCTGTGGTTGTGCTCCTGCGCCCGTTACTCCGCTATTTTCTTGAACCGGAGCAGCCTCTTTCTTGACTTCCTGTCCAGCTTCAGCAGTTGCTTGCACCTGGGCCTCCGTATTCTTCTCGCCTTCTGCCTTCGCTTCTTCTCCATGATCCCCTTTAAACTGAAGATTTTCATAACCTGGAGCATCGAATGTTACAAGTACATCGCCAACAACGGCAACCGTTCCTTCTTGTACAAGGATTTCTTCAACGGTACCTTCCACCGGTGATGGGATTTCAACGACGGCCTTATCGTTTTGAACCTCGCAAAGCACGTCATCCTCTTGAATCTTATCTCCTGGTTTTACAAACCATTTCACTATTTCACCTTCGTGTATACCTTCTCCGATATCAGGGAGTCTAAATTGGAATGCCACTGAGTTCAACCTCCTATATTAAATCATACTTAGTGCTTTGAATAAAGTCCTTTATCTTGCATTACCGTTAATGCAAAACTACTTTCCCAAGCAGGACATTCATTCCATTACTTAAGATTGTTAAAACTTCAAGACTTTAGTCGCCGTTTCAATAATGTCTTTATAATTAGGGAGCCATACTGTTTCAGCTTGTGAAAACGGGAATACCGTATCAGCTGCCGCCACTCGCAGTACTGGAGCATCCAAGCTCAAAATGGCACGTTCGTTAATTTCCGCTACAACATTCGCTGCTATACCAGCTTGCTTTTGTGCTTCTTGAACAACGATAGCGCGTCCTGTTTTTTCTACAGAAGCAATGATTGTTTCGATATCCAATGGAGATACAGTACGTAAGTCGACCACTTCGACGGAATGACCATCCTTAGCCAATTCCTCAGCTGCCTTGATGGATTCCTGCACCATCGCACCATACGTAATAATGGATAAATCCGTTCCTTCTCTTTTCACATCCGCTTTTCCTAATGGAATTGTATATTCTTCTTCAGGAACTTCCTGACGGAAAGAGCGGTACAATTTCATGTGCTCAAGGAAAATGACAGGGTCATTATCACGAATCGCAGAAATCAATAAGCCTTTTGCATCGTAAGGAGTGGAAGGGATAACTACTTTTAACCCTGGTTGCTGAGCCATTAAACCTTCTAAGCTATCAGCATGCATTTCCGGTGTATGCACTCCTCCTCCAAAAGGTGAGCGAATTGTAACAGGTGCACTGTAACGTCCGCCTGAACGGTAGCGCATACGAGCAAGCTGACCGCTTACGGAATCCATTACTTCATATACAAATCCGAAGAATTGAATTTCAGGAACAGGACGGAAACCTTGTAAAGAAAGACCGACCGCTAATCCACCGATTCCAGATTCAGCAAGAGGTGTATCGAATACACGATCTTCACCGAATTCTTTTTGAAGATTTTCCGTTGCACGGAAAACCCCTCCATTAAGACCAACATCTTCCCCAAAAACGAGTACATTCTCGTCATTTTTAAGTTCTGTACGTAATGCTTCTGTAATTGCTTGAATCATCGTCAATTGAGCCATGGCTTACTTCGACTCCTTCTCTTTATAAATTTCATATTGTTCTTTTAAGTTATAAGGCATTTCTTCATACATGATTTCAATTAGGTCTGTAACCTTTTGTTTAGGTTCTGCATCAGCCAATTTGATTGCTTCTTTAATATCGTCTTTTGCTTTTTCTATCGTTTCGTTTTCTAATTCTTCATTCCAAAGCTTTTTGTTTTCCAAGAACTTGCGGAAACGAACCAATGGATCTTTCAGTTCCCACTCGTTATCCATTTCGGAAGTACGGTAACGTGTCGGGTCATCCCCAGCCATCGTATGCGGACCATAACGGTAAGTTAATGTTTCAATCAATGTAGGGCCTTCACCATTGATTGCACGTTCACGTGCTTCTTTAACGGCTGTATAAACGGCCAACGCATCCATACCATCAACCTGGATTCCAGGAATACCTGCAGCCACACCCTTTTGAGCCAATGTTTTAGCTGCTGATTGCAAATCAACCGGTGTCGAGATTGCGAAACGGTTATTTTGCACGATGAAGATAGCTGGCGCTTTAAATGCACCTGCAAAGTTAATTCCCTCATAGAAGTCACCTTGTGAGGTTCCACCGTCACCCGTATATGTAACGGCAACAGCTTTTTTCCCGCGTTTCTTCAACCCAAGAGCCACTCCGGCAGCTTGGATATATTGAGCGCCGATAATGATTTGAGGGGAAATGACATTGACGTCTTCAGGAATTTGATTTCCTTTAAAGTGTCCCCGGGAGAATAAGAATGCTTGCCAAAGCGGCAGACCATGCCAAACGATTTGCGGAACATCACGGTAACCAGGCAGAATGAAATCTTCTTTTTCCAAAGCATACTGGGAAGCGATTTGAGAAGCTTCTTGACCGGCAGTCGGTGCATAGAAACCTAATCTGCCTTGGCGGTTCAGTGATATGGAACGTTGATCCAAGATACGTGTATAAACCATACGACGCATTAATTCTTGCAATTGTTCATCACTTAATTCAGGCATAGCCGCTTCATTAACGACTTCTCCCTCTTCATTTAAAATTTGAAAAGTTTCAAATTGTTCTTCTACTTTTTTAAGCTGATCTTGAACATTAATTTTAGCTTGCTTAGTTTTTTGAGCCATTTGGCACCTCATCCTTTCATTAAAAAGGTTTGCTATTATTATTCTATAAAGCAAAAAAAGTTTGCTTTTTAGTTTCTTCCACAATGCATTCTTTTATTTTCCCCTTAAGACCAATCCCTCAAACGTGGATATGCTTAATATGTCTCAATCTTATTCTGTACCATAAAAAAAATCAAGGAAAATGATACAAGAATTTTTATAGATTAAGTTTACAAGATGAATTAACATCAAGTCAATCACTTGGAGTTCCTTATAATTTTGATTTAATACAATTTCCAGCACTCACACTTCTTCTCTGTATTAGTTTTCACTTTACAACTGTACTATTAAAATTCACGTCTTTATCGATTTAAGGTTGGCGAAGGATAACATTTCAATTCCCCCGCATATCCCATCGATTCCAAAACCGCTTTAACTAAAGGCATTTGAGGCATCGGAATAATATTCCAAAAAAATATTCAAACGCTTTCATATAACGCTGCTGTTAGATTTTTAAATATCGATTTTTTTTAGTACAGGTATAAAAGCTCACATCAATCCGGTTACACAAAAAAAGATCATTCTAGAAATTTTCAGTCCATAATCGGAGTGGATGGAATAAAAAATGGGCTGTGATTGAGGATCACAGCCCATCATTATTTATATTATTTTGTTGAATCAGCCATTTCTATGCCGGAACTATCATAAAAACTTTCTTTTTTTTGATTTGATTTTTCCGTTAATGTATTAAATTCCTCATTCGCTTTCAAAACTTTTGTATAAGAAGTATTGATTTTCTCGATTTGCACTTGTAATTCATCCATTTTCAAATCCTCTTTTTTAAACAGTTCATATAATTCACGATCATAAGCCAGACTTTGTTGATAGGCATCATATAAATCATCGTAGGTGCTATAGCGCTCACTCATGACCTTTTTCATTTCAGTCGCTTCTTTTTTTATCTTTTCATCATCTATTTTCCCGATTTGTTCGTCAATCTGATTGAATTGTTCTTTTGAGGATTGCATACTGCTTTGTTCTTTTTCAATTATTTCTTCCCTTTGGTCGATATTCTTGGTTGCTTCATCTGATAGCTCGACGATCTGTTCATAATCATCCAATCCAAGTTTAATGATTTTCTCATATTTTTCTTTTTCTTTTTTCTCCAAATCATTAAGAGGCTCTTGATTCTCGGTGAAATCACTTTCCTTTTCTGCAGTTTTCTCAAGGATTTTGTGGATTCTTTCTTCCGGCGAACCATTGAAACAACCAGTCAAGACCACTAAAGCAAGAAGTAAAATAACATATGGGCCAAAACGATTCAAAATAGACAGCTCCTTCTGATAATTCTTCGAAGATTCATATTTCCCTAAATTCCCTTATAAGCCGCTGACACTTGTTACAATAATATTCCGAACAGGTTTTTTTCATTACTGGGCGCTAGCCTACACCCTTTAAACCATACTGCATAGGCTGTAGGGACCGTTTCAAATCAGAGTGGTCAGCATTTTAATAATACAAAAACGGAGGTATGAAATTATGTATGGAGGTTCCAACCAGGAATGTTGTTATCCGGTTTCCGTTGCACCCAGCTATGGTTATGGTGATGGTGGAGGCTGCGGCTTTGGAAGCGGCTTCGCCATAATCATTGTCCTGTTCATTCTGCTAATCATTGTCGGCGCGTGTTTATGCTAAGCAGGTAATTACTATTACCTTTACCCGAAAATGTTAACTATTTACCCTGATTCACAAAAAATGATTTATTTTTTTAAATAGACCTCAACAGGCAATAAAATAATGGTTGGAATAGGAATTAATCGATTTGATTCCATTCCTTCCATTTTTCTTTAATTAGGCCATCCATTAACTTTCAGCATTTTTTTTGTTAAAATAACCCTATACATATTATTAGAATTTTTATGGGGTGAGAGATTATGCTAACCATGGATGATTTTGTTAATGAAGACGACCCAATCTTAAGGCAAGTAGCGGTAGAGGTTCCGCTTCCGGCATCATTTGAAGATAAACAACTTTTAGCCAGCCTGATGGAATATGTCCAAAACAGCCAGAAGCCCGATATTGCTGCTATATATGGGTTAAGGGCAGGAATTGGCCTGGCTGCACCTCAAGTGAATGTTTCAAAAAGGATGATTGCAGTACATTTGAAAGAAAAAGATGATCAACTGTATAGCTATGCACTTTTCAACCCTAAACTCATTAGCCATTCAGTGGAAAAAGCATACTTGACATCCGGAGAAGGCTGCCTTTCCGTAAATCGTCCCGTTTCTGGCTACGTGCCACGTTATGCTCGAATAACGGTTGTGGGTACGGACCTGGAAGGAAAATCGGTTCAACTCCGCCTGAAAGGCATCGCAGCAATTTGTTTTCAACATGAAATCGACCACCTTAATGGAATCATGTTCTATGATCATATCAACCCGGAAGACCCTTATGCCATTCCGGAAAATTCCATTGCGGTGGAAAGGTAACGTAATAAGCAAAACCCCCGCCTGTTGGTGGACGGGGGTTTTGTTTTTTTATATCAATTCAAGCTCCTTCAAACCAAAAAGTATGCCATCATCATCGACATCCTTCGTTACAAAGTCGGCCTCTTGCTTCACAAGTTGACCGGCATTCCCCATTGCCACGCCATATCCCGCTACTTTTAACATCTCTATATCATTTAAGCCATCTCCAAAAGCGTAAACATCCTCCAGAGCAAACCCGACTTTTTCCATTAATATTTTAATGCCTTCAGCTTTCGAACCCCCGAATGGAAGTACATCCGTCGAATACTCATGCCATCTAATGAAGTGAAAGTCATCATAATTCCCAACAAAGTTCCCTTCTTCATCTTCCGAGCAGAATAATAACGCTTGGTATATATCATGGTCCTCATAAAAATCTGCCACATGTTCAGGATGGGGAAACTTCAGGCTGCTTAATGCCTCTTCAATTCGGCTATGATGAGGAACACTCGATTTCATTGTCTCCTCATTCATGAAAACGATCGGGATTTCATTTTTTTCAGCATGTTCGTGGAGCCGTTTTATTTCAGGTATGCTCAAAGGGTTTTTATAAACGACTTTCCCTTCAAAAACAACATATTGTCCATTGAAACTTACGAATGTATCGATGCCAAGCTCTTCCCTTAAGGACTCGAACATGAAGGGAGCCCTTCCTGTGGCAATCGCTACAAAAACCCCGCTATCCTGCAGTTGCTTTATGGCTTTTTTTGTTGAAGCAGGTAACTTTTTTTCATGATCAAGCAATGTTCCGTCAATATCAAAGAATACGATTTTCACTAACGATTCACTTCCAATTCATTCATTTTTTCCTTTTTTAATATGTACCCATTTAATAATTGTCATCAAGATAAGTCAAGTAACTCTACCGTATCCAACTCAAAGTTACGTTTTTTATTCAGGAATGGGCATATACTATTCTTAATTAGAAACCAGCTAAGGCTTTCCAGATTACACTTCTCCCACCCTTCTTGCCTCTAAAATCCCAGTTGCTTGTTTGAATGAGCCTTTTTTTTCAAAAATGGGCCAAGTACCTGTAAAGACGTATTTACATTATTGAATAATCCTATACAATAATAACTAAGGGAGCGTGATCGCCATGTTAAAAAAGCTTCGTAAAAAGCTTGTTAAACAGTGGAATGATCTTTTAAGAAAAAAATCTATCGCATGATTTGCCACTCATTCCTGCCTTGGCCGTCATCCATATGCGAATTTTTTTCGGACAGCCCTTCAAAAACTTGCGGAGGGCTTCTTCCTTGTTGTAAAGTTCTTGTTAAGCATTCTTTCTTGGCTTTTATATGGTCAGGTGAATACATATTTCAATCAAAATATGAGTCGTTGTCTTTTCATGAAACGCTGTACACAGTGATACTATATTAATTTAGAAAGAAATCGTTTGCGAAAAAAAGATCAGATGATTTAAGTTTTACACATGGCAAAAACGGATAGGATATAAGATAGAGGAAGCTACAATCGGGTTGATACCAAATCTGCCATCTATTTTTTTATATACTTTTAGACATTGGTATATTTAATTCATCAAACCCCTTCCGTTTTTATGGCGGAGCTGGGTTTATTTTTACATGATGTTGAAAAACATGAAAAAATTGTTGTTTTTATATATAATGAAAAAAGCAATGCAAACAAGTGAGGAGAGATTAAAATGGTTTTTAAGGTATACTATCAAGTAACCATATCAGAGGTTCCCATCAGGGAGAATACTAAAACAATGTTTGTCGAAGGTGAATCCGTTCGTGACGTCCGTTTAAAACTAAAAAAAGAACCTTATAACGTAGAAATCGTACTACCCGTAACCGGAGCATATTTAGAATATGAAAAACAAAATGAAGATTACAAAGTATTGGAGCTATAATTTATGAAATTTGTAAAAAACGATCAAACAGCTGTATTCGCCCTGGGCGGTTTAGGCGAAATCGGTAAGAACACATATGCTGTTCAGTTTCAAGATGAAATCATCATCATTGATGCTGGAATTAAATTTCCTGAAGATGAACTTCTCGGTATTGACTATGTGATTCCAGATTACAGCTATTTAGAGAAAAATGTAGATAAAATTAAAGGTGTTTTCATTACCCATGGTCATGAAGACCATATTGGCGGGATTCCTTATTTACTTAGAAAAGTGAATGTCCCTGTATACGGCGGGAAGCTGGCACTTGGACTGCTTCGTAATAAATTGGAAGAACACGGCCTTTTACGTCAGACAACCATGATTGAAATCAGTGAAGATGAAGTGATCAAGTTCCGGAAGACGTCCGTTTCTTTCTTCCGCACAACTCACAGTATCCCTGATTCTTATGGGATCGTCGTTAAAACGCCACCTGGACAAATTGTCCATACTGGTGATTTTAAATTCGACTTCACACCAGTGGGCGAGCCTGCTAACCTGACCAAGATGGCGGAAATCGGTAAAGAAGGCGTATTGTGCTTACTCTCGGATAGCACAAATAGTGAAGTGCAGAACTTTACTATGTCCGAAAGCCGTGTCGGCGATACCATTCAAGACATTTTCCGTAAGGTTGACGGCCGGATCATTTTTGCAACGTTTGCATCGAACATCCATCGCCTTCAGCAAGTTGTGGAAGCAGCCGTGGCTAACGGACGTAAAATAGCCGTTTTTGGCCGGAGCATGGATTCAGCCATATCAATTGGACAAGATCTTGGTTATATCGTAGCGCCTAAAGATACATTTATTGATGTACAGCAATTGAATCGCATGCCTGCGAATAAAGTAACCATCCTTTGTACAGGCAGCCAAGGCGAACCAATGGCAGCGCTGTCGCGCATAGCGAATGGCACTCACCGCCAAATTCAAATCATCCCTGGTGATACTGTCGTATTTTCTTCTTCACCTATCCCAGGTAACACAATCAGTGTTTCCAGAACGATCAATCAATTATATCGTGCAGGAGCAGACGTCATTTCAGGTCCTTTGAATGACATTCATACATCGGGGCATGGAGGACAGCAGGAACAAAAGCTAATGCTTCGCTTGATAAAACCAAAATTCTTCATGCCAATCCATGGTGAATACCGTATGCAAAAACTTCATGCCCGCCATGCAGTCGATTGCGGAGTTCCGGAAGAAAATTGCTTTATCATGGATAATGGTGAAGTTCTTTCCTTAAGTGAAAACACAGCACAAATCGCTGGTAAAATCCCTTCAGGTTCGGTTTATATCGATGGAAGCGGCATCGGGGATATCGGTAATATCGTTCTCCGAGATCGTCGGATTCTTTCCGAGGAAGGTCTTGTCGTCGTCGTTGTCAGCATCAATATGAAGGAATTCAAAATCGCATCGGGTCCTGACATCATTTCACGCGGATTTGTTTATATGAGAGAATCTGGAGACCTGATCAGCGATGCTCAATCCTTGATCACCAAGCATCTAAATAAGGTGATGGATCGCAAAACTACACAATGGTCTGAAATCAAAAATGAAATTACAGACACTCTATCTCCATTCCTATATGAAAAAACTAAACGCCGTCCGATGATCCTACCAATCATCATGGAAGTGCAATAAATAATAGAAGAAGCCCAGCCATCATTTGGCTGGGCTTTTTTTGTTTGGGTTTGTAAATCTCGAACGTTGAATTCACTCCAGGCACTCGCTTTCCACGGGCTTCCGGGAGCCTCCTCGGCGCCTGTGGGGTCTCACCTTGGCCGCGGTACTCCGCAGGAGTCTAGAGAACACTCGCACCAATCAACTTTGTTTTAACAGTAGATAGAACTCTTTTTGCCTACAGTCTTTTTTATTTTATAAAAGGAGTATTAAAACTTGTGGTGATAAGGATGCTTGAATAGATTTTCTATCCCATCTTAATGGAAAGCTTCCGAAAGTAAACTGATAAGAAGCATGTATTTGTTGATTCCACACTGTGGAAAGCCAGTGCCGGAAACACGAGCCTATCAGTACGCCTTCAAGAAGAAATAAACCAAAATAGAGAGTATAAATCATCCAAACCCATTTGTACGACTTGTTCACTTTTATCACAGTGTACAGAAAGTAAAGATCATTATGTCGATGTAAAATCTATATATGCGAAACGCAAAGAAACAATATTGCGTGTAATTGCAGATGTAAAAGAAAAGAATGGTTTTCGTAGGACTGCTTAAGGGAATTAAAAAATTGTCATGCAGTCTATTTCTCTATAACTACTTCAAATCCAATTTAAAAAACAAAAAAGGTTCGGTATGAGACTATTCCGAAACCTTTTTGTTTTCCTTTGATAAAAGCGCTGCTCGATTTTATCAGGACGCTTGCTTATTCCACAATTTTTTTTTCAAAGCGATTGATGTCCGAATCCGCGCCGATGACGATCAATATATCACCCTTATGAATTAAATCGCTCGCCTGCGGGGAGACATTTATTTCGTTCCCTCTTTTGATCGCGACGATATTCAGCCCATAGTGAGCACGGATATCAAGGTCAAATATCGAGTTTCCATTCATCTTTTGGCTGGCAACAATTTCGACGATGGAGTGTTCATCAGAAAGCTCCAAATAATCGAGAATATTATTGGAGACGATATTATGGGCAATCCTTCTCCCCATATCTCGTTCGGGATGCACGACAAAATCGGCCCCGATTTTCCGGAGAACCTTCTCATGATAATCATTTTGCGCTTTAACCGTTACATTTCCGACACCCAATTCCTTAAGCATGAGGGTCGTCAATATACTAGCTTGAATATTCTCGCCAATCGCTACAATGACGTGATCAAAATTACGAATACCTATGTTTCTCAGCACATTTTCATCTGTAGTATCCCCTACAACGGCATGTGAAGCTATCCTGGCAAATTCATTCACTCGATCTTCGTCAGCATCGATGGCCAGAACCCCTAATCCTTCTTCAGCTAATGTCCTGACTATGCTGCCTCCAAAACGGCCAAGTCCAATCACCGCAAATTCTTTTTTCACAATAAGCCCTCCAACGTGATTCGTTCTCTCTTTAGAGCATGTTCTGTACTGAAAAGCATTTTTACGCTTCGCTTCCTTTAAACGTTATATATTCCGTCAAGTGATTGATCGCGAGTTCAATCGCTTTTTCATCAGGACTTAACTTGGCGTGGTGCAATCCGTATTCCGATGCAACCCCCAGCCAGAACATGAATCCTGGAATCTCCTTTAACATATATCCAAAATCTTCACCGGTCATCGCTTCAGTACAACAATGCAAATGGACAGCGTTTGACTTCTCTGTAAATTCCATGAATTCCCTGGTCAACCGTTCTTCATTATATACCTGGTGATACATTGCTCCATAGTCGATATCAGCCAAGCACTCATATCCCACTTGTATACCATCCACAAGCGCTTTTATTCTTGACTTGACCTTTACCATCGATTCGGGGTTAAGGGTGCGTATTGTGCCTTCTAACCGTGCTGTCTCCGCAATAATGTTTTGAACGGTGCCTCCAGTAATCTTCCCAACTGTAATGACAGCTGAATCAAGTGGATTGACATTCCTTGAAACGATTGTTTGCAGCTGCCCTACAAGCGAGCAGGCCGCAATGACCATGTCATTTGTTTCATGCGGATAGGCTGCATGCCCCCCTTTTCCCCTCAAATCGATGAATAATTCAGATGTATTGGCAAATAGAAGCCCTTCTTTAACGGCAATCGTACCAACTGGATACTCTGGAGCAATATGTAAAGCAAGGATCATGTCCGGCTTCCATTTTTTCATGGTTTCCGATTTAAGCATTGGTTCAGCTCCTCCAGGCCCCTCTTCTGCAGGCTGGAAAATGAATAGCAAGTCATCATCAATCGGATTTTCAGTGAAATATGTCAATAACCCCAAACCTATGCTCATATGAAAATCATGACCGCAGGCATGCATATATTCCTCGTGGTTGGATGTGAACGGCAATCCGGTTTCCTCTTTTATCGGCAGACCGTCAATATCAGCCCGGTAGCCAATAGTTTTTCGCGGATTCCTTCCCTTCACTTTCACGAATATCCCAGTCCGCCAAGTTTCGATTTCCATTCGCTCCTGGGCAAGGTTCGTTATGTAATTCAGTAGGTATTGCTGCGTTTTGAATTCCTTGAATCCTATCTCCGGTATTTGATGCAAATCACGCCGGATCTCGGCAAACGGATTTATTTTCACGTTATTCCCTCCCTATACAGAAAGCGTGGATATAGTTATCCACGCTTCAGGCAATATTCACTAAAGAAATTAAAGTTGACGAAGTTCTTGCATGATTTCTGTTTTTGATTTTGTTTTTTCGTCAATTTGTTTAATGACCCTCGCCGGGATACCAGCAGCCACGGAATATGGAGGAACGTCTTTCGTTACAACTGCACCAGCAGCCACAACGGAACCTTCACCGATTTTGACACCTTCCAGTACGACCGCATTGGCTCCGATTAACACATCATCTTCCAAAATGACCGGTTGTGCGGAAGGCGGCTCGATCACACCTGCTAAAACGGCACCTGCACCTACGTGACAGTTTTTGCCCACTGTTGCACGTCCGCCCAGTATTGCGTTCATGTCGATCATTGTACCTTCACCGATAACAGAACCAATATTGATTGATGCACCCATCATGATGACTGCGTTGTCTCCAATGGATACTTGGTCACGGATTATTGCACCAGGCTCGATACGGGCTTTGATGCCTTTTAGGTCCAATAAAGGAATGGCAGAGTTACGACGATCATTTTCAACTACATAATCCTCGATTTTTGTTCCTGCTGCCTTGATTGCTTCTTCGACTTCAGACCACTCACCGAATACAACCCCTGTATTTCCTGTAATGAAAGTTTTAGAAGCTGGACCAAAATCCATGCCTTCTAAATCGCCTTTCACATATACCTTTACAGGTGTAGATTTTTTACTATTTGAGATAAAAGAAATAATTTCGTGTGCATCCATTTTATTCATTCCGGGTAAACCTCCTAAATATGTATCATTACTCGTTTTAAATTTACCAGACAACAGCCGGCAAGACAAGTTGAATGTCACTCTTATATATTATTCTGCCCTATTGACATTTTCGTAGGCGGACCTATAACATTCCTTGGTCACGAATATGCTCTTTCACCACTTCCGTGAATGCCTGGACTTGCTTTAACTGAAAGGCAGATTCATAGCCGCAAAGCCATGTATCACGTTCGATTGAGTGGTTATGCCCATCCAGTAGAGGGATTTTAAAAACATTCGTATCTTTATCATGTAAAGTGATGGCTGGCAGGATCGCATATCCTATACCATTAAACACCATTTGTTTGCATGTTTCGATTTGATCCACGACTATGGTGTTTTTTGGTGTCGTTTTAAATTGCCGATGCCACCAGTCCTGGATTTCCTGGTAATAATTAGAATCGCTTTTAAACTGAATGAATGGCCGGTCCGTTTCGAACACTTGATTCAGTTCCTTCATTTCAGTATCCACCAAATAAAGCATATCCGTGAATAAATGCTGTTTTACCCCTTTCCAATCCGGGGCTCCCCTTATGATGCCAATATGCACTTGCCCTTCATACAAAGACTTTAAAATCTCACTGCTCCAGCCAGTGATCAAGGAAATTTTGGCATACGGGTATTTTTGGACGAACTTTTTCAATACTTGCGGCAGCCAATTTTGACCGACAATCGAGGCGCAGGCTATCTTCAAGGTCCCATATACTTCATGGTCCATAGCTTGGATACTTTCCCTGACCTTTTCTTCTTTTTCTATGACTTCATTGGCCAAACGAATTACCGCTTCGCCTGCTGGCGTCAGTGACAGCCCTTTTTGTGAACGCAAAAACAGTTTCGAGCCCCAATCCTTTTCTATTGATTGTAAACGCTGAGATAAAGCAGGCTGGGAAACGAACAGCCGCTCAGCCGCTTTTCTCATATTCATTTCCTGAGCAAGCACGGATAATAAATGAAATTCTGAAAATGACATACACACCAACCTCTTGATAATCAAATCTTATCATGATGAATTAATTTATTTAAATTTTATTATCAACAAAGTCGGCTTATAATACAAGTGAAAAGAAACGGAGTGGATATCCTTTGACGATCATTTTATTGCTTGTCATCAGTTTTGCAGCATCCTTTGTCGGCACATTGGCCGGGAGTGGCGGTCTTATCGGCATGCCATCCCTTTTGTTGATAGGTTTACCCATCCACCAGGTTATTGGTTCAGTCAAGTTTTCCAATATGTTTTCTTCTTTTTCCAGTTTTTATATTTTATTCAAGCAGAAACAGTTAAAACTGAAGGATGCCCTCCAGTTAATCCCATTTGCCCTTTTCGGTGGCTTCTTTGGCGGGCTGCTTGCTAATTCATTCTCTGAAAAGGCGATGAATCTATTGGCCATCTGTCTTTTGACTGTCGCTTTGATCATGAATTTCATAAAAAAACCGAAACCTTCCGGTGAAGCGGATTGGCATCTCCCAAAAAAGGTTTACCCATCCCTATTCGGAATCAGTGTTTATGACGGTATGTTCGGACCGGGACAGGCAACCATGCTCATGTATACCTTTTTAAGAAATGGGGCCACCTACCTTCAATCCCTGGCTTTTACTAGATTCCAAACTTTCATTAGCTGTACAGCTGCATTCATCACCTATTTCCTTGCCGGTAACATTGCCTGGGAGATCGCCATTTATTACACGATAGGTTCCCTGATCGGATCACAGCTGGCCCTGCGGGTGGCTCAAAAAATCTCCACTCGACAATTGAAATTCATTTTACATTCGGTCACGATCGCATTATTGATTCAATTGATCATCAGAGTCGCGTTTCCTTAAAAAAAGGCAAACTCCATTTAAAGAGTCTGCCTTTTTTTTCCTATGCCTTCTTATTTTTTCTTAATCTCGTAAGTAACAGGAAGCTGATTATAGAGAAGACTAGAACAATGAGATAAATCGTCTGCAGTGACAATGTAAGTCCTTCCTGTAAAACCTTCACCACATTTTCAGGAAGCGACATGCGTTCTTCACTGTTCAACAGTTTGTTAGCCGTATTTATCGTCACTCCCGAGCCGGAAGGCGCATGCTCGTTCAAATAGGCTTGAAGTCTCATATTCATGATTCCTCCAAGCAATGCGGCACCTACCGTATTACCTAAATTACGCATAAACATATTGGAAGCTGTCGCAATGCCCCTGCGTTCCCAGCTAACTGTTTTTTGAATGACGACAATGAATGAGGTAGAAGTCAACCCCATGCCTACACCGACAAAGAATGATCCCATGGCAGCAATCAGTGGCCCGGCCTCCGGCTTCATCCATACTAGGATCAAACTCCCAAGGACCAATGAGCACCCTCCAAGGAGGGAGGTTGATTTGAATCCTATTTTCATCAATAACCTGCCTGAGATCATTGATGCGATCGGCCAGCCAATCGACATGGCTGTCAATGTAAAACCAGCTACCGTGGGTGAGCGCTCCATCACGCCCTGAACGAATGTCGGGAGGAAACTTGATAATCCAATCATCATCACCCCTGTCGTCAGGGATACAAGGTTCGCAATCAGAATCGAACGCTCCTGCCAAATTTCAAATGGCATCATCGGTTCGGCCGCTTTCTTTTCCTGAAGGATGAATAAGATGAAGGTGATGATGGCCACTAATGCCAAGGAAATGACCGGAGCTGAAGCCCATGACCATTTCACTCCTCCTTCTACGAGTATCACCATGAGAGTGGATATGGATAACGTCAATAGCGCTGCACCCAGGTAATCGATATCACGTTTTTTCTTTTCGATTTTTTCATGAAGGAAAATCCAAATCCCAATAAAAGATAATAAGCCCAAAGGAACATTAACCCAAAAGACAAGCTTCCATGTCAGGGATTCAACGAGCACGCCGCCCAAAGCGGGTCCCATGACCGCTGAAATGCCCCAAACGCTCGATAGATACCCTTGAACGCGGGCCCTCTCTTCATTTTTATAAATATCACCAACAATCGTCGAAGCTACAGGAGCTACAGCTCCCGCCCCGAATCCTTGTACAAAGCGATAAATGATGAGTTCCGTCATGGATTCGGCAAAGCCGCAAAGAATGGAGCCAATTAAAAAGACAACGATTCCAAACAATAAGACAGGTTTTCTTCCGAGAATATCCGATAGCTTACCATAAATCAAGACTGTTACGGCGTTCATTAGCAAATAACTTGAAAACACCCAGCTGTAAAGTGAAAAACCACCTAAATCACTTACAATGGCTGGCATTGCCGTCGAAACGATCGTTCCTTCAATAGCATTCATAAACATAGCCAACATGATGGCAGCTAGTATGAAGGGACGTTTCAATTTTTTATTCTGCACTTTTGCACTATCCACTGCTTGGCCCAATTCCCGCATCCTCCCCTTAGACCTTAATTGTTTTTATAGACTTTACCACTAGCTGGTTAGAATATGTAAAAAAACAAGAAAACTCGCCAACTGGCGAGTCTTGAGGTTAACCATCATTTTATGCCCTGCTTATTTATCAGGTGTATTTTGTTTAAATACCTTTTTCATGATTGCCCTTCTCGTTAAGATACCTTCAAATACATGTTCGTCATTCTCTACACAGACAAACGGATGATCAATCAACAATTCCACACCCTTGGTCAATGTATCTTCAATATGCAGGCGAGGTATTTCTATATTCATTATTTCGGAAACTTTTTTATTCTCAAGATTATCAAATTCAATTCGCTCCAGTCCCAAGATTGAATCAAGAATGACTGGTGTGCTAATTAAACCATGCAGTTTATACATCGGATCTAACACAGGAATGGCCGTATAACCGCTCTTTGTTAATACCAATAGTGCATGTTCTAAATTATTGGTTACCTGCACGTGGGCCACGCGTTCAGAAGAAATCATTAAGTCTTTAACGCTGGTTTCCAATAAATCCCCATCATGAGTACCGATCATGTTAAAACCCCTTACCATATGTTTTTATATACAGCTCTTTCTATAGTTTAACATATGTAAGCGGAAAAGGCTCATTCCTAGACCAATAAAATCCCAATCGGCGGGATTTCCGCAATAGACCCTTAGCCCTTACTAGTTTTGATGTTAACCTGTTTAAAACCGCATTCCGGGCATTGGTAAATCACATTTTGGTTGGATTGTGCGGTTAATACATTTTCCATTTCCCTTTCCTCACCGCATGCCGGGCATATTACCATTGGATTTTTCATTTACATCCCTCCAATTAATAAGATGTCGTAAAAATCACTACTTCATTCAAGTAAAAATTGACCGGTTAAAAATAAAAAAGCCGCTTCCAATGGAAGGCGGCTTTTTGTGATTTTTTTAAGATTGAAGAAGATCAAAGATTTCAATGGTAATCATATCAATATTATCGAATTGATATTTAGATGATTTCCCTTTATCACTGTATACTTCAAGCTCGAACATTTCTGTTTTGCTGAAATATGTAACCTGGCACTTTTTCACACCATCTATTTCAAAAAAACGTTGAGCAGATTCAGATTCCTTCGCTTGCTCTTGAAGACTTTTCAATCTGGTAAGGATGCCCTGTAATTGAGACATACTCCCTCTCCTTTCTGAATAAAACCTTTTCGATAGGTTTCACTATACCATACTTTTCTATCCAGTAGCCACGCTGAAATAAATTCAGAATAATTTAAAACTTCATTCTTTACATGGCACTATTAACAGAATAAAATAAGGAATGGATTTTGTACATGAAAAATTTTCTGGGGGTAGATTCTGTTGCAAAACATTAGTGAGCTTGGATATCGCATTTCATTGATTGATGGTTTTGATTTGGATAGAAGAAATCGTACAGGAACATATGTAATTGCCGATGAAGACATCACCTTAGTCGAAACTTCTGCCAGCCCTTCCATCCCCCACTTAATGAAGGGGCTCGAACATTTGGGTATCGCCCTCGAAGATATTACATATATCATTCTTACCCATATTCATTTGGACCATGCAGGCGGAGCTGGACTTTTTTTACAACATTGTCCGAATGCGAAAGTGATCGTCCACCCAAAAGGCGCACGGCATCTAGAAGATCCAACACGTTTGATCGCTGGGGCTAAAGCGGTCTATGGTGAAGAATTCAACAAGCTTTTCAATCCGATATTACCTATTCCAATAGATAGAATCCTGACTAAACATGATAGGGAATCGCTAAAAACAAGTGAAAATTCCAAGTTGACCTTTTATGACACGCCAGGACACGCTAACCATCATTTAAGCATTTTCGATTCAGTTTCAAAAGGGATGTTTTCAGGTGACACCGTAGGCATCTATTATCGTGAACTCGATGAAGAAGGTTTGGAATTTTACTTACCGTCCACATCGCCAAGCCAATTTAATCCCGATGCGATGCTTGCTGCAGCGGAATTGTATGAAAGCATCGGCGTCGAACGTATATATTTTGGTCATTACGGGGTATCGGAAAATCCTAAGGAAGTCTATAAACAACTTCATTACTGGCTGCCTAAATTCGTGGAGACTGCCAAATCGGCATATAGGGAATATGCTGGCTTCGAGGAACAAGTGGCAGCTACCAGTAAAAATATTTTCACGGAGGTCGCTGTTCATTTAAGCGAAAAGGGAATCACCGCTGATCATCCTGTTTTTGATATCATTGCCATGGACCTTAACGTTTGTTCCATGGGATTGATAGACTACCTGATAAAACAGGATAAAGATCGGTAGAATGGTCCTTAAGGTTTTTTCCTATTCAAATGTCTTGGTATTCTCTATAATGAAAAAGTAAACCTTACCTAAAGCATACATGGAGGAATGAAATGAAAGACGTTACGCTCTATACCCAACCTGATTGCCCTCCCTGCAAAATCATGAAAATGTTCTTTGATGATAATAATGTCGTATACAAAGAAAAAGATATTAAAGCGGATGGGCATGCACGAAAAGAACTAACGAATAAATATGGCGCCTATTCCACACCGACGGTCGTCATCGATGGGAAAGCCATTATTGGTTTTGAATTGGACGAAATAAAGAAAGAACTGAATATATAACAAAAAGTCCAGGGAAGGCTGTAACCTTCCCTGGACTTTTTCATTTCAGCCTCTATACCTTTCACTTTGAAGGACTTTCTTCTAAATCCCTTATTCCATTTTTTCACTTCCATACTTTACGTCCATTATCTTCCAAACCCCATTTTCCTTTTTCAAAGTAACTGATTCAACATGTTTTTCCATCGATACAGGTCCGTCCCCTGTGTCCTGGAATTCCTCTTGAACATAAATGAAGTCACCGTTTTTCCCATATATAATTTCCGTATTTTTGTCGTAGCTGAAAAATGGGATATAATATGGTGCGAAATCTGATCCAAATGCGGTATAACCGCCATCGACTTTCACTACATTCGCTTGGACGAACTTCTCGATGAAGTCATCTGTGAAATGTTTATCCAACTTCCCTTCAATCGCTTCCTTAGTACGTACTTCCTCACTGATCGAGCCTTGATTCTCCATGGCATCCTGTACTAAGGATAATACTTCCTCTCTATGTAAGCCCTCCGCTGAAGCAGTGAACCCTCCACTTAAAAATAAAAGGACGCTGGCAAGACATGCAACTAAATATTTACTCATTACAATCATCTCCTAATTATAGAATTTCTCCTAATGATTCGGATTTTTGCCCATGTCTTTCAATACCCGTCAAGATCAAAGCCAAACTACAAAAATTAATTTCTCCGTTAGACCTTGAAACCATTGCCCATTCTTCACAATAAAAAAGAAGATTTCATGATATTGAAATCTTCTTCTTACACCTATCGAAAAGCATAGTAAAAAATAAAACCGGCAACCAAAATCGTCCCAACTAAAAGAGAAACTAATATCGGGTTCTTTAAATAAGGATGTTCTTTAACTGTATCATCGATAGTCGAATCATATCTGGCTTTCACTTTCTGTGCCCTTGCCACAGAATAAGTATAAAAGAGCAGATATAACGCCATGACTGTAACGATTATGATTAGAATCCAGATGTACGTGCTCAAAATATGTCTCCTCCAAGCGCATCATTTCTGCTTATCGTTACACATTTAAAGCGATTATATTCATGAATCGTTTTTTATAACAATGCTTCATTTTCATATAAATAACTATAAGAAAGATCACAGAAAATGTATTCCTTATTATTCAGGGGATATGAAAAGGTCCGAATGGTTTCTCCCGTTTCGATATCACTGTATAAATCGGATAGTATTCCTGTTTTCCGATTACGCATCTTTACGATATTTTCGAGAAAGTAAGGTCTCCAGCTCCAATTTTTATTCATATAGCTCGGTTGGACTAACCATTGCCCGTCCTTATGGAGGATATTGGGAGATTTTTGATACCCTTCTTCATCACAAATATAAAGCCGGAAACATACGGAATCCAACTTTTTCGCCAAAACTCCGAGAAACTCTTCATGGGAGCCGGCCCGTTTATGCTGCTTTAAGAAGTTTTGCATATTCTCGTTGAATTGCAAAGTCTTTTGATAAACGGCTTCAAGCTTCTTGGTCTCTAAAGAAATGAAAGACTGACATTCTTGATGGAATTTTTCACGAAGTAAATCTTTATTAATGAACTCGCCTTCCGGTTTCGCCAAAAAATACCCTTGATAATATCGTCCCCCATTCTTCCATGCAAAGCGAAGCTGGTATTCGGACTCAATGTTTTCAAATAGTAAATTGGCGCCGATTTTTCGTGCAAGCATGCTTAGAGAAAACAGGATGACCTGATAGGCATCTCCACCTGAAATGCGAAGCTGGTCCAGGTTAACTTTTAAAATATTCGGAGAAATCTGTGCGATTCGGTCCAATTGCGTATCTTCCCCTAAATGATCTAAAGCTATCTTAATCCCATATGTTTTAAAGTAAGCAAGCACATGCTGCAAAGGATCTAAGTTTTCCGGACTGATCGTGTCTGATAATTCCAGCACGATCCGGTGCATTTCCTCCGGTTGAAAATGACGATGTAATATCTCCATGAATTCTTCGCCATGATCCAGCATAAGCAAATTAGGATCTCTGTTGATAAAGATAAGAAAATCTTCACCATAGTCTTTTATTCTCTCCAAGGCAATTTCAAGTACGTAATTATCCACTTCCACCCTATACTCTTCCGGCACTGCAGAATCGTGAAAAAAAGGGCCAAGACTTTTATATTCCGCCTGTTCCTCATAGCGCCCTAGAATTTCATACCCGATTACCTGATGTTGATCTGCACTGAAAATCGGTTGAAAGAATGGTGTCACCTTGTCTAAATTCTTTAATATCTTTTCTGTATCCATGATGCATCTTCCCCCTAATTACGAAAACACCAATATGCCAAAATTATACCATTAGTTTCCGGCATTGATAATAAATAATTTTAATTCCTACTGAACAACTCTTTTTTCAGAACATTAAAATACCCGTTCATCCTATCGTTTTGAAAAGAAATACATTGAAAAGGCATTGTCCATAAATGGAACAATGCCTTCAGTCTGATCAAAAAGGGAAGAACCACGGAATTGTGATCACCATGATAACACCAATGAAGATCTGTATGGATATCCCGATCATGATAAAATCTTTATGCTTGTAATCACCCGCAGTCATGACAAGCGCGTTGGTAGTGGCAACCCTTGGAGTGGATAACGCCAAACTTCCAGCAACGGCAAGGCATAGAAACACAGGAAGCGGATCGATTCCTTGATTCACCGCAGATGTCAGGGCAATGGGCGTCATGATTACCGTCGCGGCTCCATATGGGATGAATTGGCTCAGTATCAGTGTCAGGAGGTAAAAGACCGCCAATATGCCGTGTGCCCCGATATTACTGAATAAAACGGCCAGCCAATCACTTATCATTCTCACTCCACCCGTATTATCCAAAGCAGCCGTTATTCCGAACATGGCAGCAATCAAGAGAACAGGTTCCCAGTTAATCTTTTGGTAAGCATCCTCCATCGAACGGACACAGCCAGTGATCACCATCAACAATGCTGCAGTCAGTACCGATAATACAGCAGGGACGGACTCCATCGATAAAAGAATGACCATCAATGCAGTGATTCCCAAAGCGATCCATGCTTTCCCCCTGGAGTTGACCGGAGAGCCATCTTCTGAAGTACTTCCAATAACGATGACATCCTGTAAATCCGAGGAAATCCTCTCAATGTTCTCCCATTCTCCATGTATCAGGATTGCATCTCCCGGTTTCAAGCGTTCCGTTCCGACATCCGCTTGAATATATTCGCCATTCCGATTGATTGCCAGCACATTACATTGGTATTTCTCGCGAAAATGCACATCTATCAAGGTTTGATTTTCATAATCCGAATTCGGGACGATCAATATTTCTGTCAATCCAAATCTACTGCTAAGAAAATGTTTCTTTATTTGTTCTGTATTGAAATGTTTAAACTCCAGTTCATAGTTAAGTGCCAACCTCTCGACTGCTTCTTCTTCTCCAAACACCAAAATGACATCTTCAGGATGAAGAACTTCATCCGCCCTGGCTGAAATCGTCAGCTGTCTTTGCAGCAGCGGCAATTGTTTGTCCTTTGGCTTCCGCTGGATTTCAATCAAAGTCAATTCATACTGAATAGGAAGCTGGAGGTCTGACAGCCTTTCTCCAACAATATCGGAAGTAGCGGGTATGTGCAGATAATGCAATCGGTCATACACTTTGTACATGCCGGCAAGCTCCCCTGCAGACAGTCCCTTGACACTGTTATTCGCGGCAATCGTTTTCTCGGGAAGCAACAGGCGCCCGAGTGTCAACATGAAGAATAACCCTGCTGCAAAGGCGATTAAGCCAACAGGTGTAAAGTCGAAAAATTCTAAAGTCCCTATTCCGTTTTGCCGTAATACATCAGCGACGATCATATTGGAGGGAGTACCGGTAAGTGTTAATAGCCCCCCAATACTGCTGGCATAGGCAAGGGGCAATAAATACCTTGTCGGACTTGTTTTTTGTTGTAAGGCCATGCTCATAACGAGCGGAAGCAGTATGGAAACAATTCCTGTTCCGCTTAGGAATGCACTTAATATTCCTGCAGTCAGCATGACGATAAGCAGCGATTTCCATTCACTGCCCCCACATAAACCCAACAACTTATTTCCTGCCTTTTCCACGATTCCTGAATTTAACAGGCCGGCACCGACGATAAATAGCCCAGCCAGCATGATGACCACTTGATTCGCAAACCCGGCCACCAGTTCATCCAATGTAAGAATCCCCAATAAACCCAGTATGGAAAGTGCACTAAGTGCAATTAAATCAGCTCGAAATTTTCCTTGTATAAAAAGCGCAATGGCGCATAGAAGTATAATCAGTGTAATAAACATTGGTTCGGTCATCATGTTACCTCCGTATAGATGTTCAATTTCAAACCGGATACGGTTTCATCAAACCCCAGTTTACATGTTTTTCATAGGCTTATAGAAGATATTTTCTTCAATTTATGTATATTGTTTGTTAGTATGAGGAAGTAACATTTTTATATTAGATAGGTTGATTAATTTGAATAAACCCATATCAAGAAGAACATTCTTAAAGAAAAGTCTTGGTACATTGGCTACCATAACCGGTTTAGGTATTGGCGGAAACTATTATGCCCATAATTTGGAGCCGAAATGGTTAGAAATCAAGCACAAAATCATCAGACACCCGCTTATCCCAAAAAGTTTTCATGGCATGAAAATGGTCCAATTCAGTGATACGCATTTAGGCTTTCAATTTCAGCTTAAAGATTTACAAGCAATTGTCAATAAGATAAATCAACTGGACCCTGATATTATTTTTTTTACCGGAGATTTAATGGACCAGCCTAATAAATACAAGGCTCACCAGAAAATCCCTCTCGTTTTGAATCAGCTCAAAGCGCCGCTTGGAAAGTTCAGCATCTATGGCAACCATGATCATGGGGGATATGGCTCAGAAATTTACAGTGATATCATGGAAAAATCCCATTTTACCATGTTGCAGAATACCTCAGCTAAGATAACCTTATTAACGGCTGAAGAAATAATCATTGCCGGGGTTGATGATGCCATGCTAGGAAAGCCGGATTTTGAAAAAGCCCTTTCCGGCATCCCGGAAGAAGTGTTCACCATTATGCTTTCACATGCCCCTGATCTTGCCGACATATCAAGGACTTACGACATCCAATATCAAATAAGCGGTCACAGTCACGGAGGCCAAGTACAAATTCCGTTTGCCGGTGCCCTTGTAACTCCTCCATACGCTGAAAAGTACCGGGAAGGCACATATGAAATCGATTCATTAACGTTACATGTTAATAGAGGGCTTGGCACTACCCGTCTCCCCTATCGTTTTCTTTCACGTCCGGAGTTGACTGTTTACGAATTACAAGCCGAAAAATGATAGAAAACGAAAACAGGGGAAAACCGCCAGACTTATTAACAAAACCTGTGCGGATAAAACAACTTGTTGCCATGTATCATTTATAATGGACTCCTATGAATTATAGCATTAGAAGTATATCGAGAAAACCAGGTCTTTTTTACCAGAATCAACGGTAATGCCATAAAGGTTATACCATACTTAAATAGCCACACAGGAAAGTGCCGATACACCCTAAAACAGACACCGTTATATAGATAAGGCTATCTATATAACGGTGTTTTCTAATAAGTTCAAGCGTTTCCATACTGAATGTCGAAAAGGTCGTAAAAGCACCCAGAAAACCTATCGTCAGAAAAACCTGCAAAGATAAAGCCCAGCTCTCTTTTTGCGGAAACACCAATCCCAGCCCAAAGGAACCTAAAAGGTTAATCAGTAAAATGCTAATGGGTATAGAGACCGCTGGCAAAAGCCTATTAAAAATAATCTGCAAGACATATCGGGAGGCCGCCCCAAAAAAACCTCCTATAAAAACAGAAAGAAACTCAATCAAAGCGAGTCACCTCTTTGTCTATTAAAAAGGCCCAGTCCGAGGAAACCAGCGACCAAACCAAATAAAAGCGTAGCTCCAAGATACAGTCCCGCCAATGGCAGAGAAGTCTGCAGTAGATTAACCACTTCTTGGGAAAATGTGGACATCGTGGTGAAGCCGCCGCAAAACCCGCTGCCCAGCACTAAAAAAACAAGCGACTTCTTTTTCGCGGCGAAATAGCCATTGATCATTCCAAGCAAAAAGCTGCCTACTATATTTATCAATAGGGTTCCAAACGGGAAGAAGGAATGGCCAGCAGTCAAGATTACGCAATAACGCAATATTGCTCCTGCCGCTCCTCCAAAACCGACTGCAAAGATGCTTTTTAATCGATCCATTTAGGTCCCCCCGAATTTTTTTCTCATAAGTAGACTCATTATAACAGATTAAGATGAAACAGGCTCTTTTCTTAAAATAAACCATACTATGTAAAGAATTTGAGAAAAGGAGGCTAATTATGCAAACACAGTATTTTCCTTACTACCACTATCCACAGACCATGATGCTACAGAACGAATACAGAAATTCATATGGGAA
This sequence comes from Peribacillus sp. NPDC101480, assembly GCF_050277335.1. Taxonomy (NCBI): domain Bacteria; kingdom Bacillati; phylum Bacillota; class Bacilli; order Caryophanales; family Bacillaceae; genus Peribacillus; species Peribacillus sp. NPDC101480. The sequence continues at coordinate 292,266 of NZ_JBNNSB010000004.1, read as the reverse complement.
TGAATATGGACCTGAATATTGGAATGACGAGCGCTTCTTTCCTTTCTTTCCTCTATTGGCGCCTGTAGCTTTTGTTGCAGGATTGGCAATTGGACCGTTGCTATTCAATAACCGTCCACCTGTCTATCCTCCATATCCTCCTCCATACCCGCCCGCTTACCCTCCTTACCCTGCTTATCCAGCTTATCCTGCTTATCAAGGCTTTCAGGGTTACCAGCAACAACAATTCGGCGCACAGGCTGGGGTATCCGAAAATATCAATATATACACTCAATAAGGATTGCACAGAAGGCGACATTGAACGCCTTCTTTTTCTTGGACCAAAAGCCGTCAGATTGAATTTTACTTCACTATATATTTTGAAGTGGTATAATATGAAAATGAATAGAAGGTAAAGTGTTAGGAAATGATGGTCATACCTTAGAGATGTACATGCATTGTTTTTTCACTATTTCTGCCTGGTTGCGCACACGTCTCTATTTCAACCAATATATAAGAACAGGTTTTGATTGAAGGACGTCTGTTTGTAACGTCCTTCTAACCTTATTAAGAAAAGGAGTTTCCATGATGAACCAAACGAAAGGACATTCTGAAAGGGATGAGTTTTCGATTAACTCCATTGCCCAAGCCGTGTTTATTGTCAATAAACATGCAAAGACTGCATTGGAGCCCAAAAATTTATATAATTTAAAACGGCTCGCATTAAGCAAGCTTATGCAAGAAGGAAAAGCGAAGAAGATTGGACTTCATTTCTCTGATAACCCTCGCTTTGCAGCACAACAATCCGACGTCATCGTCGAATGCGGATCATATGTTTTTCATTTACCTCCAACTAAGGAAGATTTGAAAAAACTACCCCACCTCGGCAGCCGGGCAGCCTCCATACGGAACCCTAAAGCCGCATTGTCTTTATCCAAGGCAAAACAGATCCTGCAATCTTACGTTGGACAAGCAGGTGAAAAACAACCTAACCCTACCAACACCGAGAAAAGGGCTCACGGGCGTGGGTCGGTCAAGCAACCTTTCCACAATCCATTTCCATCCTCCTTTTTAGGAAAAGGTTCCAAGTATTAATCATTGATAAACCAAACGGGCCGTGAGGAAATGCCTCACAGGCCCGTTTCACATTCATAATACCAATCTGTCTATCAACTTTATTAGCTCTGCAATTTCTGGCTTGCTGATCTGTGCGTCAGCCCCTACGACCTGCCCTTTATGACGCAGGCTGTCCGTAATCAAAGAAGAGAAAATAATCACCGGCAATCCAGCGAGTTCCCCGTTTTCCTTTATTCTTCTAGTCAAATGATGCCCATCCATTTGAGGCATCTCAATATCGGTAATCACCAGTTGCACTTCTTCTTCAACCACTTTTCCTGAATCAATTAAATTCTCCAGATAATTAAATGCATCAAGTCCATTTTCATAAAACTCCAAGTACTTGAACCCAGCTTCTGACAATGTATCAATCAGCAGCTTCCTCAGTAATGGAGAATCTTCTGCAATCAGGATTCTCTTGTCTGAATTTTGCCGGATACCAAGCTTTTTAACCTGTTGGATGTTTATTCCTGATTCTGGATTGATTTCGACCATTATTTTTTCAAAATCGAGTAACAGTAACATGTCACTATTTAATTTTATTACTCCGATAATCTGACTTTCAAGGCCTTGATACATATCTGAAGGCTTTTCGATTTGTGACCAGGAAATACGGTGGATCTGTGTTACGGTATGGACATGGAAAACCACTTTTTGCTGATTGAATTCAGCCACTATGAATTTATCCTGCTCAGGAGTTTCAGATGGCGGAAATCCTAAAGCATCCGCCACATTCACAACCGGCAGGACTTCTCCGCGAAGCTCAATGATCCCCTCCACATTTGGATGCGAATGCGGGACTAGCGTAATGGGGACAGGATTGATGATTTCCTTCACCTTAATTACGTTAATGCCGAATTTATTATTTCCGAGACCGAATTCCACTATCTCAAGTTCATTCGTTCCACTTTCAAGTAATATTCCTTTATTTGCTTCCATTGTTTCATCCCGCCCTTCTACTTATTCATTTCATAATCCATAAATCATTTAACCGCTAGGAAAAATACCTTGGTTTCATCAATGAACTCATACCTAATAATTCGGTTAAATATTTCTTTTGTTTAGGGCACAGCTAAAAAAAGAATCAAGAAGTGATTATTTATTAATACCAAACTAAAAAGGGACCCATCAGAGTCCCTTTTTCCATTCTCATTATTCACCACTGCCATACCGGCCATCATATCGATCGTAAGGCTGTCTCTTCGATAAAAACCTCCATATTGGGTGGATCAGCAATAACTCCTTGCAGCCCTTCTAAACCCACTTAAAATAGCAGGTCAGTTGGGTCTTTTCATCTCCTTCGCGACCTTTTCTTTGGATTGAGCCATCCTTTTTTAACAAAGAATAAAAACATCATCAAGGCAATTCCGCCCATCATTCCAAGAATGAGGAAATAGCCATAATGCCAATTTAATTCCGGCATATATTCAAAATTCATCCCGTATACGCCCACTATGAAGGTCAGCGGCATGAAAATGGTAGTGATGACAGTCAATGTCATCATCGTTGAATTCATATTATTAGAGTTCACAGACAAATAGCTATCTCGGATATCTGACGAAAAATCTCGATACGATTCAAGCATTTCAGTCAATTTAAGAAGATGATCGTACACATCATTAAAATAAAGGTGCTGATCCTTCAAGTAATTCAGACGCTCTGATGAGATCATTCTGTACAATAAATCACGCATCGGCAATATGGTCCGACGGAGCTTGGACATATCTGTACGTAAATCGAAAAGCTGATCCATCAATTCGTTAATCGTGTCATTTTCAGTATTTTCCTCAATGCTGCCCAATTCGCTTTCTATTTTATAAACAGGCGGGAAAAATTCATCGACGATCCTGTCAATTATCCTATGCATCAAGAAAAAGGGACTTTGCTTCAACATTTTATTACCAGCAATTTCTTCCCATACTTTTTCCAGTTCAAGCATGTCTTCCTTATGAAAACTGACTATCCATTTTTCACCAACAAACATATCCAATTCCACTGCTTTAAATACCTTCTCCCTTAGAGCATGTATCACAAGAAATTGGTAGCCCTCATAAAAATCCATTTTGGGACGTTGGTTAAAATCATCCAGGCAGTCTTCGATTGCCAGCGGATGAAAGTGAAAATGCTTGGTTAAAAGTTCGATTTCCTTGTTTGTGGGGTTGGAAAAATCCACCCAGTACCACTCGATATCCGAATTATTCATTTCGGTTAGCGGTAAACCAAAACTGACTTCATGATTAGAAGTTATTGCGCAAGTCCTTATCATATGTATCAACCCTCAAAATTTTCTTATCATACATTATACCTTTAATTCATTAATCTCAAAAAGTTTTCTCCCCCTCCAAACTAAATGATAAAATAGAATGAATGAGTCAAACATTGTACATAATTCATGTAGTAAGAAAAGGGAGGATATTCATAGATGGAACATTTAATAAACCCTCTAGTAAAAGACGTTAAAATATCAGGAATCCGTAAATTCTACAATATGGTAGCTGATATCGAAGGCACCATTTCCTTAACGATAGGACAGCCTGACTTTCCAACTCCGATGCATATTAAACAAGCTGCAAAACATGCCATCGATAATGACTATACCGTTTATACACACAATGCGGGCTATTTGGAATTACGGGAAGCCGCTTCAAATTATGTAAAGGATAAATACAAGCTTAACTATGATCCGGAGAATGAAGTGATAGTGACCTCTGGTGCCAGCGAAGGCATAGACATTACGTTCCGGACGATCCTCACCCCAGGGAACGAAGTAATATTACCGGGTCCGGTATATCCGGGATACGAACCCATCATAAAGATGTGCGGGGCAACACCTGTTTATGCCGATACAACAAAAAATGGATTTCGTTTGACTGCTGATATACTTGAAAAATACATAACTGAGCATACCCGGTGCATCGTTCTGCCCTATCCATCTAATCCGACCGGGGTTACATTATCTGCCGAAGAATTATTGGACATTGCCGAACTTGTCAGGGGCAAGGACATCTTCATATTGGCTGACGAGATATACAGTGAACTGGTATTCGATCAGGAGCATGTTTCGATTGGCACTTTCTTAAAAGAACAAACCATCGTCCTGAACGGACTGTCCAAGTCCCATTCCATGACCGGGTGGAGAATCGGCCTTCTGTTTGCGCCTGCAGCCATCTCTCAGCATCTCCTGAAGGTTCACCAATACAATGTGACCTGTGCCACCTCCATATCGCAGAGAGCTGCCTTGGCAGCATTGACGGCAGGCAGAGATGATGCAATCCCCATGAAGACTGAGTATGCACGGAGACGGGAATACGTATTCAGCCGCTTACAAGCGATGAATCTGGAAGTAGTCAAACCAAATGGTGCCTTTTACTTTTTTATAAAGCTGCCTGAAGGCTATGCCTCTTCGCTTGATTTTTGCCTTAAGCTTGTTCAACAGGAAAAAGTGGCAGTGGTCCCTGGAGATGCATTCTCTCCCCTTGGTGAAGGGTACTTCAGGATATCTTATGCATATTCCATGGAAACCCTTGAAAAGGCTTTGGATCGTATTGAGGCTTTTTTAGCCATAAAGTAACCGAAAATAAAGCGGCCTTCAATTGAATGAACAATTGAAGGCCGTTTTCCTATTTTCAAAGTTGTATGCTACCGAAGGTTTTTCACCAAGTCAGTCAATTAATACAACCTCCGTAAGAAACGAATTTCCCGATATCCCTCTTCCTTATTTGTCGTGGTAAGGCTCACTTCAACGATTGACCCAAGTAAATCAGCCATCACTTCTTCAAATTCCTTTGCGGAGCGCGGCTTTGAAAAACCTAAACTCTTCAATTCGCGCATCAGGATCTGAAAACCGGCATTCGTTTCGATATGACTGAATTTCACCGGCAGTATCAGCGGACTTTCATTCATTAATTTCAGATCCCAACGAATGGGCTTTGTTTGGTGAATGGTTTTTTCTCGCTTAAAACCTTCAATCCTTACAATATATCGACCATCTTCCAATTCCTGGAATTTCATATTGATATCATCGAATTCGCCCATAGCTTTCACTCCTTTTTGTAAAGGCTGTCGCTATCAGCTTATTCATGATATAGAAATGCTAGCACTAATTATAATGTTTATATAATGCTTGTGTACCGCTATTTTCCTCGCCAGCTTCTGCAAGCCCCTCATATAGGGATTTGCTTAGGCTTAATCCAGGAGCGTCCATTCCCATTCTTTCCGCTTCATCAAGTGCAATCATCATATCCTTGATAAAGTGCTTGATATAAAAACCAGGTTCAAAATCCCCTTCAACCATTCGCGGCACAAGATTGGACAGTGACCAGCTTCCGGCGGAACCCGATGATATGCTCCTTAAAACCCGGTCCGGATCCAACCCGGCCTTTTTGGCATAGGAAATCGCTTCAGTCACTCCGATCATATTGGATGCAATGGCGATTTGATTGCACATTTTCGTATGCTGTCCTGAGCCAGCCGGGCCTTGATGGACAACATTGCTGCCAATGATATCAAAAATGGGCAGGACAGCTTCAAATGCCTCACTAGACCCGCCGACCATGATCGTAAGCTTCGCATCACGAGCACCGATATCTCCTCCGGAAACCGGTGCATCCAATGATTCCATGCCCCTTTTCTTGGCTTCTTCTGCAATTTTCACTGCCAAAGATGGAGTGGATGTCGTCATATCGATTAAATGGGTTCCTTGTTTCCCGTTCTCGATAAGCCCATTTTCCCCCAGATAGATTTCTTCCACATCATTAGGGTATCCCACCATGGAAATGATCACATTGGCTCTCTGCGCAATTTCCTTTGGTGCAGATGCCCACTTCGCTCCCTGTGAGAGCAGCTCACTTGCCTTATCTTTCGTCCTTGTATAAACAAACACCTCAAATCCCGCCTTAAGAAGATTTGCGGCCATGCTTTTTCCCATAACTCCTAAACCTATGAAGCCGATCACTTTGTTCGATTGCATATTGCAGATTCCTCCCAATCATTTTGTTTCAAAAAGTCTTAAATGGACTTTATCATTCCTCCGTCAACTAAATACGACTGGCCCGTTAAATATGTATTAGCACCTGAAACAAGGAAAGTAACGAACCTTGCAAATTCCTCGGGTTCCCCATAACGGCCAAGAGGGATTTTGTTAATCGATTGTTCAGTCACCTCCTCAGGAGTGACGCCTTGTTTCTCCGCATTCATTTCATCAAGGTGCTGAACGCGGTCTGTTGCGATTCTTCCTGGACCGACTGTATTGATCAAAATCCGGTCCGGTGCTAATTCTGAAGCTAACGTCTTTGACAATCCAACGATTGCCGTCCGGAATGTATTCGATAATATCAATCCTGGAATTGGTTCCTTAATGGATGAAGAAGCAATATTAACGATTTTCCCGCCCTGTTTTTTTAAATGTGGCAAGCTTTCACGGATCGTCCTGATGAAACTTAGTAAATTAAGTTCGAAGGATTGTTGCCATTCTTCATCATTGAAATCCGTAAATGAACCCCCTGGAGGACCTCCAGCGTTATTAATAAGAATGTCGATACCGCCGAATTCCTCAGCAGTTTGCCCAACCAGGCTTTTAATATCTTCAGCTTTTGTTATATCCGTTACCTTATAAGAAACTTTCCCCGTCCCAAGCTGCGATAATTCCCTTTGTACGGCTGCAAGCTTTTCTCCATCACGGCTTGCCAGCATGACATTTGCCCCTTCCTTAACCAATTCAGCTGCCATAGCCTTCCCCAAACCTTGACTTGAAGCTAAAATCAATGCATTTTTCTTTTCCAAATGTAATTCCATATAATATTTAACCTCCATTTTCTTAAAATCATAATTCCATTATATCGTCATAACCGTAAAGTGAAAAATCTGAATAATCATTATTGTGATTTTTATTTACAAAAAATAGCCGGTTGGATAAACCAACCGGCGTCAAAGGGGGAAATGAGAATGTCAGCTGCCCTAATAGAGCTAAACAACTGTGCTTGCTTTTTATTTACCCCCATTTTGAAGCAATAAACATTTATTCTCAAATAATCAAGCAAGAATTACAGGACAGCACCCCATCCGAAGGTTCTGTGGATGGGGTGCGTTTTTCCTGATATATTTATTTCTTCAAAGCGTTAACTACCGCTTCTTTCACATTATCATTCGTATCCAGCCCTAAAACTTCCTGAGATAGTTTTTTCATCTCTTCAAGTGAAAGTTGGCTAATTAGAGAACGTGCTTTTAAAATCGAAGTGGCACTCATTGAGAATTCATCAAGGCCCAATCCGATCAATATCGGTATGGCAATTTCATCTCCAGCCATTTCCCCGCACATTCCGGCCCATTTCCCTTCTTTATGAGCTGCATCTATTACCATTTTAACCAGGCGTAAAATCGCTGGATTGTATGGTTGATATAAATAGGATACTCTCTCATTCATTCGGTCAGCGGCCATCGTATATTGAATCAAGTCATTAGTGCCAATGCTGAAGAAATCGACTTCCTTAGCAAAAATATCCGCCATCACTGCAGTTGAAGGGATTTCAACCATGATTCCGACTTCAATTTTTTCGGCAACTTGAATGCCATTATCAAGCAATTCCTGCCTAACTTCAGCCAAAACGGCTTTAGCTTCGCGGAATTCAGCAAGCGTGGCAATCATCGGGAACATGATTTTCAAATCTCCGTAAATGCTTGCACGAAGCAGGGCACGGAGCTGAGTCCGGAAAATCTCCTGCTCATTTAAGCATAGGCGTATAGCACGGTATCCAAGGAAAGGATTCATTTCCTTAGGAAGCTCTAAATATGGCAGCTCCTTGTCCCCGCCAATATCAAGCGTTCTGACGACTACAGGCTTACCTGACATTCCTTCCAGCACCGCTTTGTATGCCTCGAACTGTTCTTCTTCACTTGGAAAGTCATTTCTGCCCATATAAAGAAATTCCGTACGATATAACCCGATGCCTTCACCGCCATTTTGATGAACGCCCTCAAGATCTTTCGGCGTACCAATATTGGCTGCCAATTCCACATGATGGCCATCATTTGTAACGGTTTTTTCATTAACCAGCTTAGCCCACTCAGCCTTTTGCATGGCATAGGCTGAGTGCTCCTCTTCGTAGCGTTTCACGAGTTCAGGAGTAGGATTGATGTGAACTTCACCCTTTAGCCCGTCAATTATGACCAAGTCACCATTTTCAATGGACGAGGTCACTGACTTCGCTCCAACGACTGCTGGAATTTCCAATGAACGTGCCATTATGGCTGAATGGGATGTACGTCCACCAATATCTGTCGTAAATCCTTTAACATATGCCGGATTCAACTGTGCTGTATCGGATGGAGTCAAATCCTCCGCAATGATGATCACTTCTTCAGCAATCATGCTCGGATTAGGAATATGAACACCTAAAAGATGTGACAGAACCCGTTTCGTGACGTCACGGATATCCGCCGCACGTTCCTTCATGTATTCATTATCCATTTGTTCAAACATATTAATGAACATGCTTGCGGTTTCATTTAAGGAAAACTCAGCGTTGACGCCTTCTGATTGTATTTTATCCTGAATTGGAGTGATAAGTTCCGGATCAGCCAAAACAAGCAGGTGCGCGTCAAAGATTGCGGCTTTATCGGCCCCTAAATCTTTTTCGGCTTTATCCCTGATTATCTCCAATTCATTTGTTGATTTTTGAATAGCTTCCTTAAAACGGGATATTTCAGCCCCGACATCTTCTATGCTTCTTTTTTCAATCGATAAATCTGGCTCAGTCAGTCGATAGGCTTTAGCGATGGCTATTCCGTTTGAAGCTGCTATTCCACTAATCAAAGTGGACATTATTCTGCTAATCCTTCTCTGTTTAACGTTTCAGCAAGTGTGTTTAGTGCATCATTTTCATCGCTTCCTTCAGCAGAAATCGTAATTTCCGCCCCTTTGCCAATACCTAGAGACATTACACCCATAATGGACTTAAGGTTCACTTTTTTCTCTTTATAAGCAAGGTTTATTTCTGAATCAAATTTTCCTGCAGCTTGTACAAGCAATGTAGCCGGACGAGCGTGAATTCCTGTTTCTGCAGTTACTGTAAATGTTTTTTCTACCATATAAATCAATCTCCTTTAAGATAAATTAACAAAAATAGGTTATGTAAGGGGTTTTCTCCATCCATCAGGAAAGAAACGAAAAAAAGAAATGCCCTTTTCCTTATCAGGATAGCATTATCATTCCCAACAAACAAACCAAAACTATTGGTACCTACAAAATAGTACAAAAATATAGAAGGAACTGCAACTATTACTTTTCAGATTCTTCAATGTTTAAATGGACAGCTGTGCATTTTTGGTAAAAAAAGCCCTGAAACTCAGCATAATGAAAAGGACCACCGTTAATGAAACACTTCCGAGAATCCCGATTAGTATCGCAATCTGGTACTCAATAGCGATTAGCGGGCTTATCCCCGACAGGATTTGCCCTGTCATCATTCCTGGGAGGAAGATAATCCCCATCCCGAGCATATTGTTCAAAGTCGGGAGCACTGCCGAGTCGAATGCAGCATCCACATATTTCTTAACAGCCCTCGCTGGAGTCGCTCCAAGCATCAGCATCGCTTCTACCTTTTCACGATTACTGCTAATCCCATCATGGAGGTTTTTAAGCGCCAATGTCACTCCTGTCATCGCATTTCCCACGATCATTCCAGCAATTGGAATGAAATACCTCGGCTCATACCATGGGGTGAAATGGATCACGACCACATTAAAATAAAACAAGGCAGCCATGGGACCTGATAACATACTTAGGATAACCATCCTTTTGATTTTCTTATTAAGTGTATGGGACACTTGCTTAAAAATATTATGGATGGAAAACAGGGACATCGCACATAGAAATCCCAAAGAAAGTAAAGGGTGGGGATTTTCAAAGATATATGTCAAAACATAACCGGCGAGAACGAGTTGGACCGTCATCCGTACCGTAGCGAGCACGATTTGCTTTTCCCGTGAAATCCCGCGCCATTTCACGATTATGAGCAGGATTACTACAAACACGTAGGCCGCACAAAGACGCCAGAACTCAATATCTATTATCCCATTCGCCTCCATTAATAGTCACCCTCCTTCGCCTTTTTCAGAACGATCCTCTTTTCAGCACAGATGTCCGCAAGCTGTTTTGAATGGGTTATCATGATGACCGTTCCTTTTTCCCGCTTTACTTCTTCTAAAAAACGGCTCATGACCGTCAGCTCGGCTTCCTCATCGAGAGCCGAGGTCGGCTCATCCAGTAAATACACCTCGGGTTTCAATAAAAGTAGCCTCGCCAGTGCCAGCCTCTGTTTCTCCCCGCCAGAAAGATTCTCCGCCCCCTCGTCTAAAGACTTCTGCAACTGGACGGTTTCAAGTGCTTTAACCAATTCGGCTTTATCCTTTTTTTCCTTTTCTGTCAATTCCAGGCCAATCTGAAGATTTTCTTCAATCGTACCAGGTAAAGTGAACGGTGCCTGGGAAAGCATTGTGACTTTACGCCGGAGCTCTATCGGGTTGAATTTATCCAGCAGCTGATCCTGATAATAGATCGAACCGCTATCCGGGTCATCCATCCTGTTCAATAATCGGAGCAGTGAGGTTTTTCCTGCACCGCTTTCGCCAGTCAAGCAAGTAACCATACAAGCGGGTATTTTCAAATCATCAATTTTCAAAATCCCTTTATACCTAATATTTTCAAGCCTAAATATCATTTTGCACGCCTGCCTCCCTTACTCCACCATATCATTATAAGAAACTATCATGATACGGGGTAGCGATGCATGTAAAATTTTTCATTTTCTTTCGCTTTTTTATGGGTTAGTATTAGTCCTGCCGAATATATCCATGACGGACGTGGAAAACACCTTAATAAATGGGGGGACTTATCATGAACGGAAATTCCTTGTTACATTCTTATCTGAATGTTTTTCTCCTGACTGCACTTTGCCTGATTACGTTGTCTGGCTGCCAGGCAGCATCAGATGATCAGATTAATCAATCCAAACAGGAAGATTCAATTTCAAATGAAGAAAAAGGCAAGACATTCACAGCCGAGATCATCAAAGTTGTTGACGGAGATACAGTAAAAATCAAAATGGATAATGGAAATGAAGAAACGGTCAGGCTCCTTTTGGTAGATACTCCAGAAACCGTGCACCCATCCAAGCCCGTTCAGCCTTTTGGACCTGAAGCAAGCAAGTTCGCCAAGGAACTCATGCCTGCGGGCTCTGAAGTGGAAGTAGAAACCGGCATAGGTGAAAGGGATAAATACGGCCGGCTGCTGGCCTATTTTTATGTTGATGGCAAAATGGTGAATAAACTCCTGCTGGAAAAAGGACTGGCAAGGGTAGCTTATGTTTATGCACCGAACACGAAATATCTTGAAGAATTGGAAGATACTCAGAAACAAGCCCAAAGAGACGAAATCGGTATTTGGTCTATTGAAAACTATGCAACTTCAAAGGGGTTTGATGATTCCCAGTCAAAAGAAGTAACAGTGGAAAATCCGACTGGATCTTGCAGTAACCCGCAAATTAAAGGGAATATAAACTCTAAAGGCAATAAAATATATCACATTCCTTCGGGCCAATATTACGAAATAACTAAACCAGAAGAAATGTTTTGTACCGAACAGGACGCACAGGATGCCGGTTTCCGAAAATCGCAAAGTTAACAAATTCAACGGTTTATCAATATGCCCGCTTCCGAACTCGCATTTGGAAATTTTTAGGGGTAATACAAAATGAAATACAACCAAAAATATTTCGTTACTGCTTTTCTCCCCCGCTTCCTTATTTTTAAAAACTAAATGATGATTTGGAAAATTACACATCTTTAAATGTACAGACTGCAGGCAAATTAAAAGAAGATCCGTTTGCCTGCAGTTTTTTATTTTAAAAAGATCCAGCGGATTTCAGAAATCCGCTCCCTTTCCGCCGTCTGCCTGCCTCCATCCAGATAGTTTCCATCATATGTATAATAAGCAAAAAAACAAGTAGGAACCTATTTTCCTTTAAAATAATGGTCGGGGTGAGAGCCTTTCGAACCTTCGTTATTATCTAGTTTGTAGACAAAAGGTGTTCTATCTTTTAAAACATATTTGATTGGACCGGAAGGCGTGAGACTCCTGCGGGAAAAGCGAGTGCCCTACCAAATTTTACACCCCCCCAAAAAAAGTTTTATATTCACAATTCGGAATGAGACCTTTCCAAACACCCTTTTCTCGACAAACGGAGCATTCATGTGTATGGCTTTACATTGAATGAAGAGGAAAAACTAAAAGAAATAGTAGTGAATTGTTTCGGCACATCCAATATCAGGATGTGTTTTTTTCATTTGGTCACCTTTTTCAAGATTATCTGAATCTAGTTTTTCCCTTCAATAAGGTTCTTTTCAGCTCCCTTAAAACCCACTTTTTCCCCCTCCATTTTTCCGTTACGCATTTTGGCTATATATGATCGTTTTATTTATGGTAGAAGCACCCGGGAATACAGAAAAGTGCACTTTCTAAAGGTGACTTGCTTAATGGAAGATTTCTCAGCACTAACGAAGGAATTCACCCCGATGATCCATCATATTATCCGCTCACTTTCCATCTATAAAAATAAGGAAGAATATTTTCAAGTAGGCTTGATTGCTTTATGGGAGTCATTGGGGAATTTCAATGAGGAATACGGAAAATTCTCCAACTATGCCTATACGGTAATCAAAGGCAAAATTCTGAACGAATTAAAGCATCATCATAAATATGAGATCCGCACTGAGCCCTTTGATTCCTTCATATTAGAGATTAAGGATCCTTTTACGATGCATGAAGAGGCCTTTGCCATCGATAATATCTTAACCTACACGGAAGGATTGACACTCAATCAGCAACGCTGGCTTTTACAGACATACCTCGAAAATAAAACAGTGTCTGAAATCGCTGAGGTCTATCAAGTCACTGCAGCAGCCGTCAAATCATGGAGAAGGTCCGCTTTAAATAAATTAAGGAACAAGTGATTTTTCTATTGTAAATAATTTGGGGTGGCTCAATCATGAGCCACCCCAAATTATTTACATCGATTAACTTCTCGCTTCTTCTAAATACGTATAAATTATCACACCGTTATGTTGGGCATTCCCCCGAAAATGTTTAAAGTCTTCCCTTTTAACAAGAATCTCACGAAAAGCTAAAAATTCTTCTTTTGTTATCCTGAATTCATCCATTTCCCGGTTCGCCAGTTTATCGAGTACTTCTTTTGCTTCATCTGCATTCATCATATTATCCTCCTTAATTATCAAATGTTCCATCATATTCAGACAGGAGAAATTCCGTTTTCATTTTAACATAAGCATGCCACTAAATATAAATCAGAATTTTTTGAGGCCCTCTTGCTACATTATTCTTTACGTATGCTTTAAAATAGTGCAAACTGTATAGTAAAATATCATAATGTAAAATGATTGGCATATTTTGTACATAGAATTACATACTGGTACGTATAACTGCGTTTGCAATATATACCAAATTATGCCACATCATTACAGCTGGTCCATTTCAAGAATCGCACCTCCCTTTAAAAGTTTAGCTTACTGTACCGACATGAGAGATAACTAATTCTCTTACTGGCACTTCCCACGTCAAAATCTAAACGGCAAGATGTTCGAATAATCCAATTACTCCATAGTTACTTTTTGATCATTGGAAACAAAATGGGAAAGGATGATTACCATGAAGAAAGCGGAAGTTGGAAATATCATTGAATTTAGAGAAGGCTTAAAAGGAATCGTCGAGAAAGTGAACGAGAACTCAGTAATCGTGGACGTCACGTATATGGAAAATTATCGTGATTTGGAACTCGAACAGAAAACCGTCGTCAACCATAAAAATTATAAAATCATAGGTTAATACAAAACGGGATGGTTTCTCTATACCATTCCGTTTTTACTTTTTAGCAAGCGTATGAATTGATTCTTCAGTTTTTTGTAACCATTTCCATTTTACTCCGTCTAATTCATTAAAGGGCAAAACACTTGTATGTGGTGCAACATATCCAAATTCAGATTGGAATTTCTATCAGAAAGATGAGGGAAACAAATGACTCGTTGGACACGTTATATTGGCTGTGTCACATTCGCCGCTATTCTGCTGACTGGCTGCGGTACGACCACAGACGAAAATGCAGATGAGCCACAAGAAGGTTCAGTAAAAGAGGGGAACGAAGGCAATACCTCTCAAGGAGATAATCGTAATAACAAAATAAGACTGATGGAGCAAAACCTGCAATATTCAATTAACGGGGAAGCAAAGGAAAAAACAGCGTTCTTAAAAAAAAGTGATAATCAACCGTTCAGCCTTTATGTTTTGCAACAATTCAGATTAAGTGCCGAAGAACCTGGAAAGGATATTGTGTTCCTGACTGAAGATGACTCCATTTATATGAGAATAGAACTATTGAAGACGGATGTCAATTGGGATGAGGTGGAAAAAAATGTTCAATCCCAGCTGGAAAGCATTTCAGAAACGATTAGGGATCCTTCACTTGAAATCGAGGGCGGCACGGGATTTGAAGTGGAAAGTGGGGATGATGTGATCACTTCCATATTGCTCAAGGATGAAAAAGCACCCGTCCGCTTAACTATGTTCACAAAAAAAGATCGAGATTACCGGGATGCTTTTCTAGAGATGGCTAAGACGCTGATGAAAGGATGAACATTGATTCCCCCCTGATGCGGAGGGCTAAGTTCAGGCCCCCCGTTCTTCATCACTCCTTCCCCGCCTTGCTTTTCCAGACCAGAATTAAAAAAAGGAGGCTTATGTATCCAAAAACCGGATAAATATATCCTAGTAACCTTCCATAGCCGAATTCACTAATGATCAAAGCTATTAAAAAAATCACCGCTATGATCAGCATGCTTGGCAATTTAATATAACTGCTGATTTGCCTCTGTAATCCATATATGTTTCCGATGACCGAAGTGAATATCTCCCCGTAAATCACCAAAATGAACATCCAATATAACTGACTGGCTGCCGTTCTCATAATAACTGCTGAAGGAATTTCATAACCATTCACGTCAGGAAGTGTCATAAGTGAAAAATGCCCCGTCAATAAAATGATCGTAAGGAATATCCCTCCAAGGATTGCTCCATGTTTAATGACCTTCTCATCTCGAACTTCATAAGCAACCGGAACCAGCACAGCCTGTGCCAAAGCAAGGTTAAAGGCTGTATAGGCAAATGGTGATAAAAGCATTTTCACGGTGATCACTTCATCTGGAACTTTTGTAAGGGTCTTAAAGAAATCCCCATTACCCAAAGTCGAGAAAAAAAGGATCAAACTAAAACAGATCATGATTGGTACAACAAACGAGTTCACAGTGAAAACACCGCGCATGCCCATCATCAGGACCAAGGATGCCAGTATGATCGTAGACCAACTTCCTATACTTTTAGACACGCCAAGTTGTTCTTCGAAAACGGCTCCAGAGCCCGAAATCATGACAGCTGTCACCCCTAAAAGCATGATAAGGAAGAAGATGTTGATGATTCCTGCTATTTTCCTGCCAAAAAGAAATTGATTGAACTCCTCATAAGAAGATGCTCTGATCCTTGCGGAAATGAGCATGATTTTCGTTCCAGTGAAAATGAAAATATAACCTGCTATTAAAATCCCGATAAAACCATAAAAGCCATAACGGGTAAAAAACTCGACAATCTCTTTTCCAGTTGCAAATCCTGCACCGACGACTGTGCCTACATAAACCGCTGCAATCTGAAAACTCCCTGACCACCTTGACAGCATACTCTCCCCTCCTCCCTACATTTATATGTAAGGAAGAGACATTTAAGACAAGCCGAGTAATATTCCTTTCGTCGGCTGTTTTTTTCCTGGGTTACTTCCTCTCATTGTGCAGTCTGAAACTCCTCATGCATTTCACTGTGAATCATCATTCCGAACGTATGAAAGATTTTAAAAAACGCTTGGAATAATCTCCAAGCGTTCAGACTGTAAACAAATTAATAAAAGTTCCAATTGATTTCAGAAATACGCTCCCTTTGCCGCCGACTGTCTGCCATGCCGCATCAAAGCAGGCGCCTGTGGGGTCTCGGCTAGTCAGTAATTCGGCAGGAGTGTCGCAAAATTTCTTCAATCCAATAATAAGGTTTCTTTCTATATAAAAAAGTGTTCATGAAGGATAACCAAGTCTTCTTTTATAATCATGGTTCGGAGTTAGACCATTCCTTCAAGTATCCAGTTCGTATCATCAAGCCTTATATTTCATAATGCCTTATCATCTACAGTGGAGAGCCATTCGTCTATCACCTTCACAACGGACTCTACAGTCCCGTCAACAAATGGGGATTTCAGATTCGCAGATTCAACGAGATCAAGAAAAGACTTGCTGCCTCCAAGTTGGCACAGATTCAAATAATCCTCCCAAGCCGTTTCATCTTTTTCAGTCGACCTTTTCCAGAATTGGAAAGCACAAATCTGGGCCAATGTATAGTCGATATAATAAAAAGGTGATTGATAAATGTGGCTTTGCCGCTGCCAATACCCGCCATTCTCCAAGAATTCATTTTCTTCATAATCGCGATGCGGCAAATATTCCATCTCGATCTTACGCCAAGCCTGCTTTCTTTCAACTGGTGAAGCATCAGGATTTTCATAGACAAAATGCTGAAATTCATCAACAGCCACCCCATACGGAAGGAATATGAGGGCACCGCTTAAATGGGAAAACTTATACTTTTCCGTATCTTCCTTGAAAAATAGCTCCATCCATGGCCAAGTTAAAAATTCCATGCTCATCGAATGGATTTCACATGCTTCATATGTGGGCCAATAATACTCAGGAATGTCAAGATCACGGCTGCGAAACACTTGGAATGCATGACCTGCCTCATGTGTCAAAACATCTATATCCCCGGAAGTTCCGTTGAAATTGGAAAAGATGAATGGAGCTTTATAGTCTTCTATAAAAGTACAATAGCCTCCGCTCTCTTTTCCTTTCTTCGCCACAAGGTCCATCAGGTCATTATCTATCATATAGTTGAAAAACTGATTCGTTTCAGGCGAAAGCTCCTTGTACATCTTTTTCCCGTTTTCGATGATCCACCCGGCATCGCCTTTTGGAGTGGCATTACCCGTTCTGAAATGAAAATTCTCATCATAATAGTTCAGGTTCTCCAATCCAAGACGTTCGCGCTGACGTTCCTTCAGCCGGGTGACAAGCGGTACCACTTCCTCTTTCACCTGCTTGCGGAATGAAGCAACCATTTCAGCATCATAATCAGTCCTTGTCATTCGATAATACCCAAGTTCCACGAAATTCCCATAACCGAGGGCTGTCGAAATTCCATGCCTCACCTTGACAAGGTCGTCGAATATACGATCCAATTCCTCCTGCTTTTCTTCAAAGAAACCGTAATATGCCTCACTTGCATTTTTCCTTAATTCACGATCCGAGGACTCCATAAAAGGCTGAAGCTGCGCTAGTGTTAATTCTTTTCCATCAAAGGGGATTTTTGCAGAGGCAATCAATTGTGAATATTCGCTTGATAATTTATTTTCTTTTTGCAGCTGTGGTATGATTTCGGGCGAAAAAGTTTTGAGTTGGGCATCTGCCAGGTCAAATAGTTGAGTTCCCCATTTCAACTCAAGCTCCTTGCGATATTTCGAGCGAACGAGTTCATTGTAAAATTTGGAGGTTAACTCTTCCATTTCAGGGGAGAAGTCATCTAAATAATCATTCTCCGCTTTATAAAAATCATCATTGGTATCAATGGAATGCCGTATATAGACCAAATTAAACATCGTACCTACATAATTTCGAATTTCATTTATTTCTTCCATGGCTTTTATTTGTGCATCGGCATTAGCAGCGTCAGTAAACTTTTCCAAAGCTTTCATGAACCGTGTTTTAATTTCATCCATTTCAGGACGTTTATATTCATACTCATTAAATTTCATATGTACGCTCCTTTTCACGATATAAAAACATTTTTTTCCTGTATAATCCAGAGTAACAGTTTCCAATCCAGGTCACATTCATCATTGTCACGGTTATCGTAATATAAAAATTCGCCACAGCGTTATTAAAAACCTCTATGTCCCCGAAACAAATTCAGGTTTTATCAGACATAAAAAAACCAGCACCTGCAGTCAATCCGGGTGCTGGTTCTTTAGCTAATTTTGGGCGGAATACCCAATCTTTTTAAGCAATTCGATCACGGTGGCCTTTTCATCTTGCGTAAGTACACTCATGATATCATCGATTCTTTTTTCATGCTCAGGAAATACTCCTTCAATGAAGGCCTTTCCTTTATCCGTTATTTTTGCAAAGGTTACACGGCGATCCTCTTTACATGCAATTCGCTGTAGATATTCCTTCTGTTCAAGTTTATCCACAACATAGGTAATGCTGCCGCTCGCCAGCAGGATCTTTCCGCCTATTTGCTGAAGAGGCTGATCCCCTTTATGATAAAGTAATTCCAGTACTGCAAACTCTGTTGGATTCAAACCCTCTTCAGCTATATGTTTATTTACTACATCATTAATGGATCGATGAGCTCTAGACATCACGATAAACAGTTTCAAAGACTGTTGGATGTTATTATTCTCCATAACTTCACAACCTTAAAAATTTTTAATTAAAATATCTTGAATTAAAAGTTATTATATGACATAAAGACTTCTTTGTCAATCTGCCCTGTTAGTATGCACTATTGTTTAATCAATCATTTTGATATACTTGAAAAAAAAGCTAAAGTAGTGACAAACATGAAAACAAGGCATAAATTCACCACATATCTACTTATTGTTATTTTACCATTAATTTTTCTCTCTATCATTTATTGGATGCATTTAGATCGTTCCATTCAAAAAGAAAGACAGGAACAAGCTAAATGGGCGGGAACGGTTTATCAAGAATACATAGATCAAGTTATCAGTGAAACGAAGGAAAGCCTTGAGCTGCTTAGCCTTAGCAGTTCCATGCTTTATATGGATGACAAAAAAACAGAACTTCTTTTGAAATGGATCAAAGATACAGATTCCAGGTATGCAGGAGTGTATTGGCTAAATCGCGACGGTGTGTCCATTTCAGGGACGAATAAGAATTTCCATCATAACTATTTAATTGAACAGAATGATATTGAGCGTGCCTTAAAAACTCAAAAAGCGGTTGTTGCAGAAACAAATGAGCTACATAGCCATGATTTTAATTATTTTTCCATTTTTGCTCCCATTCTGGATCAAGATAGAAAAGTGCAAGGATTTTTATTAGCACAAATCAGACTGGATCATATGGAAAAAAGATTAAAGATCCTTAACCCCGGTCATACCTTTAAATTGGAAACAAAGGACAAAACCCGAATTATAGATATGAATGCCGAAGGATTCACTGGACATTCAAAATGGGTGGATTTCCCTTTGACCGAAGTCGATTGGACACTGTCGGTCAAAGTGCCCGATAAGATTAACACAAATAACATGAATGTTTTTTTAATGCTTGTCTTTTTCACCTTCTTTTTTACTCACATGATCTATATCATCGTGGAGGAACTGATCGTTCGCAGGAATACCAAAAAACAAAAGTTACTAAACGAAAGCCAAAAAATAGATTTTGTCGGTACTTTAGCTGCCAGTACTGCACATGAAATAAAAAACCCACTTACCGGCATAAAGGGGCTAGTGCAATTATTGGTTGAAAAACACCCTGAAGAACAAGATCAGTTCTATTACTCTGTCATCATGAAGGAAATTGAACGGATCAATAGCATCGTCAGCGAATTTTTAATTTTAGGGAAGCCAATGGCCCAGACTTTATCCTTATATGATATTCGCAGTATCATTGCTGAATTGAGACCAATAATAGAATCAGAAGCACGTCACTTCAATATTGAAGTGGAATGGAATATCATAAAGGAGCCGATCCGGGTTCATTGTACAAAGGACCAACTCAAACAAGTCATTCTTAACATTGCCAAAAACGGTTTCGAGGCCATGGAAGTTGGGAAAAAGTTAAAGATTCAAATTCACCATGAAAATGAATGGGCTAAAATCATGATCATCGACACCGGGCAAGGACTGAATGAAAAAGATATAGATAAAGTGTTCGATCCCTTCTATACATCGAAAAAGGAAGGAACCGGATTAGGGCTATTTGTGTGTAAACGAATTATTGAATCTTTTAACGGTACCATCGAGTTTTCAAGTAAATCTCAAATCGGTACAACCGTTACAATCAGCTTACCGCTGATAAAACATTCATAGCAATACATTGAAGGGTTTCATTTTTTTATGAAGACTAGTAACGATTCCGATTTATTTTAAGATGTCATGCATACGGTGCATGCCTCTTGAATCTATTTATTGAATAGGTAAAAATCTCAATCAGGAAGAAGGAAATAAACAGATGGGAAGTATCGCTGCCATTAAAACAAAACCGCAAAAACAGGATATGACTCTTAAAATCATGATCATCATAGGCATATGCCATTTAATGAATGATTCTCTACAGGCCGTCGTACCGGCCATGTTCCCAATCCTCGAAAAATCAATGTCGTTAACGTATACACAGCTGGGGATGATTGCATTCTGCCTGAATATCGTCTCATCGCTTCTGCAACCGGCAGTTGGGTTCTATACTGATAAAAAGCCATTTCCATATGCATTGCCCATCGGGTTGACCAGTACTTTAATCGGGGTCATCATTCTTGCACTTGCCCCAAACTATACCATTATCCTTGGTGCAGTCATCTTGATGGGCTTAGGGTCAGCCATATTCCATCCGGAAGGCTCCAGGGTTGCCTACATGGCAGGCGGATCAAAGAGAGGCCTGGCACAATCAATTTATCAAGTCGGAGGGAATAGCGGGCAAGCACTTGCCCCGCTCATCACAGCCATCGTACTTGTTCCTTTTGGACAAAAAGGCGCACTCTGGTTTGCCCTGGTTGCCTTAATGGCCGTTATCCTATTGCTGTATATTGCGAAGTGGTATTCCCAAAAGTTAGTTCACTTCCAGCCTAAAAAGCTTGCTGCGAAAGTAATCAATAAAGAGCGGTCCCATAAAGTGGCAAAGGCCCTGGTATTGATATTATTCATTATTTTTGCACGTTCATGGTATGTATCTTGCATGACGAACTTTTATAGTTTTCATTTGATCGAGCAGTATTCTTTCACGATAAAATCCGCACAATTTTTCCTATTTGCCTTTTTGGCCGCTGGTGCTGTAGGTACGTTTTTCGGAGGTCCGCTTGCTGATAGATTCGGGCGCAAAAATGTCATTTTCTTTTCATTCGCTGCCAGCATGCCACTAACAGCACTTTTACCATTCGTACCTCCTACAGCCGCTTTTATCTTATTATTGATGGCGGGTTTCATTATAATGAGCAGTTTTTCCGTCACTGTAATATACGCACAGGAATTGGTCCCGGGGAAAGTCGGAACGATGGCAGGGTTGACTGTAGGGTTAGCCTTTGGAATGGGTGCCATTGGATCCGTTTCATTAGGAGCCATTGCCGATATAATTGGAATCGAATCCATGATTAAGCTAGTGGGATTCCTGCCATTGCTGGGAATCATCAGCATGTCGCTGCCGACTGATCAAACATTGAAAAAATGGTATGCAGAAGAGTAACTGCAAAATTGTTATTTCCTGGAACATATTTTTTATGTCTAAATACAATAAATTATTGTTTCACCCAAAAATTTAAACTAAGTAACGATAAGTACCATACAAAGGAGAAATTTATGAGTGGAGTTTTATTAGGCAGCATCCTATCTGCTATGTCTACAGGGTTTGGTGCGTTACCGATCTTGTTCATTCAAGGTTCAATCACACATCGATTCAGAGACACTCTTCTGGCATTCACCGCTGGAATCATGATGGCTGCTTCGTTATTGAGCCTGATCCCGGAGTCTCTGGCCACCGGAGGGTATATTCAGCTAGTCATTGGAGTGTTTCTCGGGGTATTGACATTAACGATCATGGAAAAAAACATTCCTCATATCGATCTCAGCCATACGAAAAGTGGCATTCAGTTCGATGAAAAGGCTTTGCTCATCATCACTGCCATTACACTTCATAATATTCCTGAGGGTCTTTCCGTCGGGGTCAGTTATGCGTCTGATACAGCTGATACAGGTAACTTGATCGCTTTTGCCATCGGCCTGCAAAATGCTCCGGAAGGCTTGCTGGTGGCTTTGTTTTTAATTAATCAAAAAATTGGTAAAATCACAGCGTTCCTGATAGCAACCTTAACCGGTACCATAGAAATAATTACAGGATTATTGGGTTATTATTTAACCTCTTACATTGGGTTCCTGGTTCCATACGGCCTAGCCTTCGCCGCCGGGGCCATGCTTTTCATCGTTTATAAGGAATTGATTCCTGAAAGCCATGGGGATGGTAATGAACGCACATCAACCTATTCCTTCATCGTCGGCCTTTTGTTCATGGTAATTTTATTGGAAGTTTTGTAATTTCCCCCACCTGCCATGGCTGGCTCCATCAAGTGAGTCAGCCCTTACTTTTCATTTATCAGTGTAATCCATTCAGAAAAATAAGGCCTCTAAACCAATCCCGATGCATGAAGGACACCTTCTGGTGACCTCTCCCGATATATATCCCAAGCCCATGAAATTCCAAAGATATTTCTTGTGTATATGAGTCTTTCTTTAATTGTTTTAAATGATATGTTCGTAAAGGTTCCTTCATGAGAAATCGCAAAAAGGGGATTGTCTCCCTGCCTGCCAATTTAAAAGGTCATTCACGCATTCAGTTCCCTTAAAAGGTTATGTCATCATTAAAGGGCTGCTGCACTATAACAACCATTTCTTCCCGCTTATTTCTCACTTCCGATGAATGATGTTGAAGGATCAAATACTCATTTATTAGTTTATCAAGCTGCTCGCTTTGGCGAAGGGTATACTCATGACCTAGTCCATACATTTTGGCTAACTCCATCATTTCCCAACGCTTCATTCGAATCTCAGAACAAATTTCCATTGCACACCTAGAATTCATAACAACATTCACTACTCCTGCCCTTTTAAAGTTACATTATAATAAAGAAGTATTACAAAATATGCCTTATATGTAAATAGATTCGCAAAAAAAGACAAAACTTCTTAAATTGCGATAAAGCTTTACCCACCAGCAGACAGGATATGACGGAAATTTCTAACCATAAAACCCTGATAATGATCAGGAAGAATCATATGAAGCCAGCTCCGAGAAATGATTCGAAAGTCACCCAATTTGAGGGGATTATTTGTTTCCGCTTAATTAATTCGGCACAGTTCCCTTTTATGAAAGCACAACATTTTTTATGAGCTTAATTGTGATTCCAAGATAATAATGATGGAACAAAAAAAGGAATCCAATAAAGGATTCCCCAGACTGTAGAAAATTCGAAGAAATGCCAGTCTGCCTGCAGTTTTTTAGGATAAGTACTATTTGTCCACTCCAGGCACACGCTTTCCGTTCCAATCCCTTTAATAAATTAGCTAGAACCTTTTTTCACGAAAAACGTCCTAGTTATTCTCAGAATCCACTCCCTTTCCGCCTACTGCCTTCCAAGCCACATCAAAGCAGGCATAGCCAGTTATTCGGCAGTAATGTCGCAAATATCTTTTACTCGAAAGGCAAATAAATATGAAAGCTCGTCCCTTTTCCCACTTCGCTTTCCACCTCTATATAGCCATTGTGCTCTTCAATGATTTTATAGCTGACCATGAGCCCCAGTCCGGTTCCCCTATCCTTCGTCGTATAAAAAGGTTCGCCCAATTTTTTTAGCATTTCCGTTGAAATCCCCATACCTTTATCGGTAATTGAGATGCAGCCGTATTTCTCTGAAAACCGGCTTGTTTTAATTTGAACAGATCCGCCATCCGGCATGACTTCCAATGCATTTTTGATGATGTTAATGAACACTTGCTTTAACTGGTTCGCTTCACATAAAACCTTAAATTCCTCTTCTTCAAAGTCTGTCTCGAATTGAATATTTTCCAACAGTGCCTGAGCGGCCAGTAATTCTAGTGTCTCTCTCAAAATTGTATGAACATCCTGTTTAAAAATTTTTAGCGCCTGCGGCTTTGCCAACACCAAAAATTCCGTGATAATGGATTCGATTCGCTTAATTTCGGATGTTATCACATGAAAATATGTGGAAAACTCCCCCTTGACACCATCCTCAAGTAACTGGATAAAACCTTTTAAGGCTGTCATTGGATTCCTGATTTCGTGAGCAATTCCGGCCGCCAGTTCACCAACGACATTCAAAGTATCCGATTTCCTGATCTGTTCCTGCATTTCGAGATTTTTACTCACATCTCGGAAAATGCTTAAATTCAGGTTCGAATATAAATTTTTCCTTGTCAAAAATTCAATATGCTTTACTCTTCCATCTTCGAATGTTATTGGAATGATGGATGAGTAGACCTCATGCTTATAAACATTTTCAATGTGAGCGTTCAAGACAGGAGCATTTTCAGGAATTTTTTTGATGAATCCCTTAACAGATAAAGAAAGCAGTTTACGCTTTGAAATCTCCAATATTTTTTGACCTGCTTCATTAATATCCGTGAACCCTTCATGATTCCAGAGAATCAAGCCGTCTAATGTTCCCTCAAAAATCTTCCTGAACTTCTTCTCACTATCCCTTAATTCCTTCTCAATCAACCAGCGCTCACTGACATTTCGAAATATCGTTACGTTATACCCGTCACCTTCATGTTTTTTGGCAGTCAATTCAAGCAATTTAATTTGGTTATTAGGCATTTTATAAATCAGCTCACCCCGAACTTGGGTGTCTCTTTCAAACGTTTCCATCATCTGACCAAAATGGTGATTATTGCTGTACACGTATTTCCAGATATAACTGCCTATCAAATCCTCTCTGCTGGATTCGAATATTTTACATGCTGAATGATTGACCCGAAAAATGATTCCATCATCATTCCAGAATATGATCGCATCCATCGACTGGTCGAATAATTCAGCAAAAATCCGTTCGCTCGTTTCTAACTTTTTTTCTATTATATTTGATTCTGTAATTTTTCGAAGCACCGACATATATAATTCATTTCCTACCGTTGAACTTATGGAAAAAGTAAAGTGATGCAGTTCATCCCCAACCTTAATCTCTACCTCTCCTTTGAAGTTCGACTCATAAAAGGCTCTTTGTATGCTCTCATCCCAATATCCCCGATAATCAAGGGATATGAGGTCCCTCATATTCTTACCGACAATCTCTTTTTTCGGGATGCCCATGACATGGATAAAGGCATGGTTCACTTCCATGATTATTCCTGAACTGTCGAATAGAACGATACTTTCTATGGCTGTATCAAAAATGTCCAAAAACATCTGCCTTGACATCCTTGTTTCCCTTGACGAAGAAACATCCAATGTCACATCCCTCAAACGATAGAACTGCTGTCCTTCGGAAAGCTCGCCTATACGAATAAACTCTATTTGCTTAAGGGCTCCGGTATGAAGCTGGATAATTTGCCTTTCAGGTTCATTCGAGGTTTTTAGGGAACTTGACACTTCCTGATTATTTAAAGGGATGACATCGAGAAAATCAGTTATCTTCATGGACTCCAGCTGATTTTTCGATGATTCCAGCAGGGCACATGAGGCATCATTGGCAAAAGTGATACGCAGTTCCTCATCAACCCTAATATAAGGCTCTGACATTGAATTGAAAATATTCAAAAACCCTTCGATTTGTTTATTCAACTTTATAATTTCCTGTTTATATCCCGTTTCATTCTCATAACCGATATTCATATTAACCCCCCTCATCAAAACCCCAACTTACCAAACTTTATTCGACATCCATCTTGATTTTCCTCGGTATTTTCGAAAAACGATAAAATTACAAAATTTCACTATATATCAAATGATAGTATATTGAATACTATAAAACTTCGCGTTAAGCTTAATTTAAGATTTTTATAATAAATTTAATAAATATTGATTTCGTACAAGGTATTTAGGGTATAAGAGATAACAATGCTTTCTTTCTAGCTACCTTAAAAATTTATTAAATGGAGGCAACAATGAAACAACGTGATTTTTTCTTCGATAACGCCAAGTTCATTCTCATGGCCTTTGTCGTCTTTGGACATTTGCTGAATACGTATATACATGACAGTGAAACGATTTATGCTTTATATAAAACCATTTATTCCTTTCACATGCCTGCCTTTATCCTGGTTTCAGGCTTCTTTGCAAAAGGTTTTTATCAAAAAGGGTATTTAGGTAAAATTACTAAAAAACTGATTTTACCCTACATCATTTTCCAATTGATATATACCGTTTACTATTATTTTTTATATGAACGCTCTGCCATCACCGTAGACCTGCTTGATCCCCAATGGTCGCTATGGTTCTTGATCAGTTTATTCTGCTGGAACATCATGCTGCTTGGTTTTTCAAAGCTAAAGCCATCAGTAGGCATAGGTTTATCAATCTTAATCGCATTATTGATTGGATATATTGACAATATCTCCAATTACCTTAGTCTTTCCAGGACATTCGTTTTTTTCCCGATGTTCTTGATCGGATACCATTTAAGCAAGGACCATTTAAAAAAACTTTTCACTCCCAAAATTCGTTTGGCTTCACTTAGTGTCATGTTAGTGATTTTTATCGGATTTTATTTAAATACCGATATCAATTATAAATGGCTGCTCGGTTCGAAACCATATGCCGAACTTGAAGATGCGACAATCGTGTCCATGTTCAAACGTCTGGGTTTTTATGGATTGAGCATAATTTCAGTGTTCAGCTTCCTTTCATTCATCCCACGCGGACAATATTTCTTTACGAATTGGGGTAAACAAACCCTTTATGTCTATCTGCTGCATGGTTTCTTCATTCGGTTCTTCCGTGAAAGCACCTTACAGGAATACTTCAGCAATACCGAGAGCTTCATCATGCTCGCCGGTCTCTCTTTCTTGATTACGGTGTTATTATCAAGTGAAATGATCGCTACGATGGCACAGCCGATCATCGAATTGAAGGCGACCAAAACAAAACGTTTCATGACTAAAACAAAAGAATATTTTAAACAAGCTTTTTAAATAAAACGGATGAAGCATTTTCTGCTTTATCCGTTTTTATTTCATATCGACCTTCAAGGGAAAAGATTCCCCTTCAATACAATAACTCATTTTTCAAATGAAGCACGCTATGGTAAAATTACTCGTTAGTGCTTGTTGGCTTAAAAAGACATGTACACGAAAGGAGTCAGGCGTTTACTTTACGCCCTTTAACATGAATATAATAATCAGTACTCTTAATGCAAAATATATCCATACATCGCTATCCATCCGATATTTAAAAGCTTATGCCCAGCCAGATTATGATGTACAGCTGGCGGAATATACAATAAAAGATCCGATTATGAACATAGTTGGTGACCTTCATTCCAAAAAACCTGACGTAATCGGGTTCAGCTGCTATATTTGGAACATCGAGGAAACAATGAAGGTCGTAGCCATGCTGAAGAAGATCAATCCAGAATTGGTTATCATCCTGGGCGGACCTGAAGTCACCTATGATGTTGGGGAATGGCTTGATCAGATTCCCGGGGCTGATTTCATCGTAATTGGCGAAGGTGAAGTTACCTTCAAGGCCCTTTTATCTGAAATCGAAGGTTCGAATGACTATAAGAAGGTCGGCGGCATTGCGTATCGGCAGGATGGGAGAAAAATCATCCAGCCTCAGAACGGCAAGGTTGATTTAAAATCCCTCCCTACTCCATATCGTTTGGAGGAAGACCGCGGAGATCTATCTAAACGTGTCACCTATATCGAAACTAGCCGAGGGTGCCCGTTCAGCTGCCAATTTTGCCTTTCATCGATTGAAGTGGGTGTCAGATATTTTGATCGGGAAAAGATTAAAGAAGATATCAGGTACCTTATGGCTAATGGTGCCAAGACAATTAAGTTCGTTGACAGAACGTTCAATATCAGCCGAAGCTATGCCATGGAAATGTTTCAATTCCTAATCGATGAACATCTTCCCGGTGTGGTTTTCCAATTCGAGATCACGGCAGACATCATGCGTCCGGAAGTTATCCAGTTCTTGAATGATAATGCCCCTGCAGGATTGTTCCGCTTTGAAATAGGAGTACAGTCGACGAATGATCATACGAATGATCTAGTAATGAGAAGGCAGAACTTCGAAAAACTGACAAGGACCGTAACCATGGTAAAAGAAGGGCAGAAAATTGATCAGCATTTAGACCTTATTGCAGGTTTGCCTGAAGAAGATTATCATTCTTTCAGAAAGACCTTCAATGATGTTTTCGAGCTCAGACCCGAAGAGATGCAGCTTGGTTTCTTAAAGATGCTTCGTGGCACTGGCTTACGGATACGTGCCGATGAACACCAATATATATACAGCGAACATGCTCCCTATGAAATCCTGGGGAATAATGTTTTATCCTTCGATGACATTGTCCGCATTAAACAAGTTGAAGATGTCCTTGAAAAATACTGGAACGATCATAGAATGGATCATACCACTGAATATCTTGTTCAAACGGTATTTCAATCACCGTTCGACTTCTTTCAAGATTTCGGTACCTATTGGGATGAACAAGGGTGGTCACGAATCGGACATCAGCTTGAAGACTTGTTCAGACGTTTACAGCAGTTTTTGGCTTCCCGGGAATCTGCCGAACTGAAAAACATTATCGGACTCATGAAATTGGATTATTTCATCAATCAAAAATACAAACCACGTAAACCTTGGTGGGAAGCTTCATTAGATAAAAACGGGCGGAAAGAGATATATGAAGATATTCTGAATAACCCTGGACAGCTTGGTTCCTCTTTCACAGCTTTGGCCCTTAATGAAAAGGAAATACACAAACACACATTGCTCGAGGCACTTCCCTTTGATTTGGAAACGTATTTAGCTGAGGGAACAATCGTCGATAAACCATCGTTCATGCTTGCCTATTTTGATCCGAGTGGTAAAGGATCAACGATTTTCCCTCAATCAAAATCTGGCAGCATCATACTTTAAGAATAAGGACGGACCCAAGAATTGGGTCCGTCCTTATTTACTTATCACTTTCACGTTTTTTATTTTCTTTTGCCAAAATCTCATAAATTTTTGTTGCGTTCATATCGCCGCTGAATTCGATTCCAAATTCCGTCCGTACATGTTCCCCATCTTTTCCCCGCTGTCCCGTTTTTCTTTATCCATTAACTTCTTCCTTTTCTGCCCTGCTTTGAATTGCGGTTGGCACCTTTCATCGCGTTTTCCTCCATTGCGAACTCATTGGAAAATTCATTTTCAGCTTGGTTTCTTTTTGGCGTTTTACTTGCTTTGACAGCACCATCCACATTGGCTTTCCGTTTCATTTTCATCCACCCTTTTTAATATAGTTTACTTCTTTAGAGTGGGGTAAAAATGCCGGAAATTATTCAGGGATAATATAGGGACAGACGAGAAAAATAACCGTAAAACGGAAAGGGAGTCGCTATATGAAAAAAAAATTGGATTCACCAATTATCGACGATACACAACCGCACCAAATTAACGCACCAAGCTTTAAAGGAACCGGCATAAAACCAAAGGCTCCATTCGTTAATGATTATGGAGTCGTCATCGGCGACAGTAAATATGCATCCGAAAACTCACCACTTGAAAATTGGAGTGAAGATACAGATCCGGAAATCATGGCTGGAGACGAATGGATACACCCCACCAATGATATAGGCTGGAATACAACTGAAAACCGTGAATTGTTAGAGGCTAAAAGAGCACCGCAGCCGCCTTTCATGCATCCCGATAAGGATGTCAGCACCGATGCGGATTGAGTCGTTCTAGAAGGGCAAGAATCCCATTATCATACAAGGGGTGCATCACACCCCTTCTTCTCATTTAACCTGCAAAATCAACTTCCCTTTTGTTTGACGTGCGTTCATTTCCTCATGGACGGCTGCTGCCTTTTCAATTGGATAGATGCCGCCGATGGTTAGCTTAAGTTCCCCAGACGCGACGTATGCAAAAAGTTCTTGAATGCTGGGCAACAGTAAATCTGAGTGTTTCATGATCTGTGGCAAGAAAAAACCTACAACGGATTGATTGCGCCTCATTAATTGCTGCGGATTCATCGTATATGGCTTACGGCTGGCATTACCAAAAACAACTAGACGTCCGAATGGTGCCAAACATTTCAATGTTTTATTGAAAATATCCCCTCCAGCCATTTCCAGCGCCACGTCGACTCCCTTTCCTCCCGTGACCTCACGGACTTCCATTTCCCATCCTTCTTTCGTGTAATCGATGAGTTCATCTGCCCCCATCTCTTTAGCCAGTTTCAACTTTTCCACTGTGCTGGCTGTGGCAATCACTTTTCCAGCCCCGAAGATTTTGGCTAGCTGGACAGCAATCGTTCCTACTCCACCTGCAGCAGCATGGACCAATACCGTATCCCCCTGTTGCATGCGACCCATTGTCTTTAAAATATGATAGGCGCTCAGACCTTGAAGGGGCAGGGCAACAGCTTCATGGAACTGAATGGCATCAGGAAGCGGAATGGCCGAGAACTCATCAGATAGGGCGTATTCCGAATACCCACCTGATTCAATTAAACTCACGACCCTTGTACCAGGTTTGATTTTAGTCACCTTTCCACCAACTTCCACCACAACGCCAGCCACTTCCGCACCTGGAATGAAAGGAAGCGGCGTAGGTACTACATATTGCCCTTCCCTTCTGGCTGTATCTGCATAATTGACGCCGACACAATCGATTTCAATCAGAACTTCATGCCCAGTTGGCACGGGTCTTTCCATTTCAGTCAATTTCAGTACTTCCGGTCCGCCGTATTCTTCAAAATGAATGGCTCTCATCTATATCCCTCCCTCATTAATTCCCTGTAAATTCCGGTTTTCTCTTTTCTTTGAATGCTGCAACTCCCTCCAGATGATCTTCTGTTGAAGCCATCAAGGTTTGCGTGATGCGCTCTTGTTCGAGTATTTCATCAAGTGTAGCTGTAAATGAATGACTTACGAGCTTTTTCATCATTCCATAAGCCTTTGTCGGTCCATTTGCCAGCTTTTCCGCAAGTTTCAATGATTCTTCTTCAAGTTGATTGAGTGGGTATAAATAATTAATGACACCTAACTGGTATAAGCGCTCCGCAGAAATCGGTTCGGCAGAAAAGAAGAGCTGCTTTGCAAGGTGGGGCCCTACTAACTTAGGTAAAAAATACGAGCCCCCTCCATCAGAAATCAGGCCTACCTGTGAAAAACTCATGGCAAATTGACTATCATCGGAAGCCACGATCAAATCACAAGCGAGTGCCAAATTGAATCCTGCCCCTGCCGCAAATCCATGGACGGCAGCGATTACGGGAACCTCAGAGGCATCGAGAGCCATTATGCATTCGTTCATTCTGCCGACATGATCATACAATTGACCTGCAGAGGCCTTCCCCATCGACTTTACGTCTCCTCCTGCAGTGAACGACCTTCCCGCCCCTTTAATGACGACGGCCCTTATATGTGGTGTATGTTTTACATCCTTAATCGCTTTCGTTAAGCTTGCGATCATATCAGGACTAAACGCATTCAAACTTTCAGGACGATTCAAAGTAAGGATCATTACATTATCGATTACTTCTGTCAATAAGTGTTCTTTTAACATTTACCCATCCCCTTTTTCTATTTGATCAACCAGCCGCCATCCACCAATAAATCCGTCCCAGTCATATAGGAAGCCTCCGGGGAAGCAGCAAAGGTAATGACATTACTTATTTCCTCCGCTCTCCCCACTCTTTCCAGTGCCGTGTTCCGTTGAATGGACTTTACGAATTTTTCATTTTGCAATCCATCCTCCGTCAATGGAGTTTCAATGAATCCAGGTGATACGGAATTGACCCGAATGCCGACTGCAGCGAGTTCCAGTGCCAATGATTTAGTTAAACTGATGACACCTGCTTTAGCAGAGCTGTAATGCGGGATGAATGCACCTGCCTGATGCCCTGACAGTGAAGCCACATTCACGATTGCCCGATTGGCGGAGCCTTCATTACCACTGCCCGCTCCTTCTTCCATCACTTTCCCCAAGTACTTGGAAACAAGAAAGACACTTTTCAAATTGACATGCTGAATCATATCCCAATCAGCAGCAGATGTATCCAAAAGCTTCGAGGACTTTGATCCACCTGCGTTATTGATTAAAATGTGAAGGTCACGATATTGTTCCTTCACAAACATGGCCAGTTCTATTACATCCTCCTCGACGGTAACATCTGCAGGGAAAATGTCGGCCACGGGAATCGTATGCCTCGCATTGATTTCTGCAGCTGCCTCCTCCAGCTTTCCTTTCGTCCGCCCTACCAATAACACTTTTGCCCCTTCGTCCGATAGGCGCATCGCTGTAGCTTTCCCAATACCGGAGCCTGCACCTGTCACCACCGCTATTGATTGTGAAAACCTCATCCCCTTCACTCCTTATCTGGATTTTGAACTACGTTTCCTGCCTTTTCAATTCAGCTTCGATCCTTCCATCCACCAACTCCGGGACAAGATCCAACGAACCTTTTTGCGCCACCAATTCCAAATCGGCAATCAAACTATGTTTGTCAAACAGCTGTCCGACATATGATGATTTCAGGATATCAAAGGCATTTTCGCTATTCGTGCGATAAAGCGCATTGGCAGCCTTTGCTGCATCGTTGAGTATGAAAGAGCCTTGCGAACCAGCAATCAGGCAATCTATCAAATGACCTGCACCGTAAAAGTCTTCCAGACTGAATTCACCTGAATTTCCCGAGCAAACGATGATGATCGTTTCTGTTTTATGATGTTTTCTTATTTTTTCTGCAACA
Organism: Peribacillus sp. NPDC101480; assembly: GCF_050277335.1. Lineage (NCBI taxonomy): Bacteria > Bacillati > Bacillota > Bacilli > Caryophanales > Bacillaceae > Peribacillus > Peribacillus sp. NPDC101480. The sequence continues at coordinate 259,307 of NZ_JBNNSB010000004.1, read as the reverse complement.
GACGGATTATTCAACAAAGATGCGATATAAACCTTTTTGGCAGCTGCAGAATTTCTCAGCGCAACCGTTCCATTAGTCGTGGAAAGTATTAATGTTTTGCCGCGTACCAACTTACTCAATAGCGTCGGACTCGGATACATTAAATCATCAACCGGCTTAGCTTTTAGTTCCCCTGCAACTACAACATCCCCATGGTCCAATTCCTGGCTTTTCACCAAGGCATCCACTGGATCCATGACAGGTATCACCTGGCGTGCTCCCTCATGAAGTGCTGAAATAATCGTAGTGGTCGCTAATAATACATCAAGTACGACCGCAACTTTTTCCCCTTCTTGAAGCTTTTTTCCATCTATCTCTTCTTTTTTTAGCAGCAAATGAATGTTTTGTATATATTCCATATATTAAACTTCCTTCGCAGCTACATTTGCTGCATGAGTGAGTAAGCTTTTAACCATTTTTCCGAGATTGGAAAAACGGGGATCATTAGTCTGGCCTTTTTTATATCGATAATAAATTTGCTGAAGAATGACAGCCAACTTAAAGTAACCAAATGTTAAATAAAAATCGACGTTGGAAACATCCCTGCCGCTTCTAGCTGCATACATCTCGATAAATTCCCTTCGTGTCGGGAAACCAGGTAAAGTGGTGACGGATCCTTTACCCACACCGATTTTGATAAGTTCCGGATCACCGCTTTCCGTCCAGTAGCTTAAAGCCACTCCTAGATCGGCTAACGGATCACCAACGGTGGACATTTCCCAATCAAATAAACCAACCATCTCTGTAAGGTCCTGGTTAAACATGGCATTATTGATCTTATAGTCATAATGGATAATGGAAGTCTGGCTATGTTTCGGGATATACTGTTGAAAATAATCGATGAGCGGTCGAATTTCCTTGATTTCATCTGTCTTTGCTCTCTCATAGCGGGAAATCCATCCGCGCACTTGTCTTTCAATGAACCCTTCAGGTTTGGAGATTTCCACCAACGCAGTTTTCTCATAGGAAATCGAGTGAAGATCAGCAAGCCGATCGACCATGACATGAGAAAGCTGTCGGCACTTTTCAACAGTAGGCTCGATTCCCTTGGGAAATTCGGTATCTATTACGATTCCATGTTTCCTTTCCATTAGGAAAAAAGGGGCCCCCGCAATCGATTCATCATCCGAGAACAGAATAGGCTCGGGAGCCGCTTGAAAATATGGGTTGATTGAGGAAAGGATATGATGTTCACGCTTCATATCATGTGCCTTTGGCGCAACAGGGCCAAGCGGTGGCCTTCTTAGAACAGCCTCCCACTCACCAATTTTCAGCTGATAAGTCAAATTGGAATAGCCCGTTGAAAATTGTTGCAATTCTAACGGTTCATTTGGAAGGCCCAATACATTTTTTCTTAGGAAACCTTCTAATGCACCAATATTCAGTTCCTCGCCGGGCCGAACAGGAATCGTATCGCCAACCATGTTCTTCCACTCCTTCATTCTAATTATGAACAAGATGTGAAATGAGTTTTTCTTTAATCATTTCAGGAATAGGTTCACTTTTTTGATTCAAAAAATTAAAACAAACTAAAACTGCACTTCCCTTAGCAATGATTTCCCCAGTTTGTGAGCAAAGGATATCATGGGCCATTTCACAACTTTTCGTCCCTACCTTTTTTATAGATGAACGAATGGTCAAGAGTTGATTGAAATATCCCTGAGCAATAAAGTCGCATTTAGTGGAGGCTAACAAAAAGTTCCATGACTCGACATTCGTAGCCAAGCCCAACGCTTCAAAAAATTTCATTCGCGCTTCTTCAAGGTAAATGAAATAGCTTGTGTTATTGATGTGGCCCAAAGCATCCGTTTCGGAAAAACGGACGTCGACTTCCAATTCATGCATAAGACCCCTCCTTGAATTAACGATGCACAAAAGCAGATTTACGTTTATCCAAGAAAGCGGAAACCCCTTCTTTAACATCTTCAGTTTGGAAGATTTCTTCAAAAAGATTCGTTTCAATCTCCAGACCTTGTTCAAGCGTGGCTTCACTGCCTTCATTAATCGCCTTTTTGATTCTCGAAAGTGCCTGAAGTGAGTGCCTTGTCATTCGTGAGGCCAAGATTTTCGCTTCCGATAAGCCGCAGCCTTGCTCGACGACTTTATTGACAAGCCCGATCTTTTCCGCTTCCATGGCACCTAGCGGATCACCGGTAAATATAATCTCTTTTGCCTTTGCGTTTCCGACAAGTCTGGACAAACGCTGTGTACCGCCAGCTCCAGGAAATAAGCCTAATTTCACTTCCGGCAGACCAATTTGAACCTGTGTTTCAGCCACTCGCAAATCACAGGCCAGAGCCAGTTCACATCCACCGCCCAAAGTCAGGCCATTTAATACAGCTATTGTAGGTTTAGGAAACTGGTCTATTTTGGTTAGGACGGCATGACCCTCCTTTACAATTTCCTTCATATTCGGGTTCCCCATCATGCTAGGGAATTCTTTTATATCAGCACCAGCCGCAAATGCGATATTGCCTGCACCTGTTATGAGTACCGCAACTGTTTCATTATCTTTTGAAAGTTCATCGAATGTTTCTCCCAACTCCCTGAATACTTGTTTACTGATTACGTTTAATGGAGGATTATCGATGGTGATGATCGCAAGCTTATTTTCCTTAACCACTCTAATTAATTTTGTCATCGATTCTTCACCCCTTGATTTGGATAATCATACCAGCCTTTTCCTGTTTTCCTTCCTAAATCCCCTTTTTTCACCTTTTCTGCTATACAAGCATTCGGCTTGTCTTCTGGATTTCCAGTTTCATTGTATCGCTGCTGCATGACAAAATATCCTACATCAATACCTGATAGATCCATCAGTTCAAAAGGGCCGATGGGATGGCCTAAAGCTTTCCTGCAAATTAAATCGATATCCTTATAATCCACAATTCCTTCTTCATACAAATATAGGGCCTCACGCTGCAACGCTCCCAAAATTCTATTGGCTACGAATCCCGATATCTCTTTTCTCAACAAAACTCCTGTCCTATTCATTTTCTCTGTCACTTCCATCGCAAGCTCGGCTGTTTCCTCCGATGTTTGATCACTCATGACAACCTCAACACAATCCATAACTAGAGGCGGAAAAAAGAAATGCATATTAATAAACTTATCCGGGCGCTTCGTCACACTCGCAAGCAGGCTATTGACGATCGTTGAACTATTCGTAGCAAAAATGGTTTCTGCGGAGGCGAATTCTTCAAGTTTAGCGAAGACCTCCTGTTTCACATCAAGTTTTTCAACTACCGCTTCAATGATCAGATCAGCTCCACTCGCCGCTTTCTCAAGATCGGTAGTATATTGAAGACGGCTAAAAGCAGCCAATTTACGATCTTCAGACAATTTTCCTTTTTGAACCCATTTAGTCAAAATGGCGTCCAGTTTTTCTTTGGCTGTATTCAACGCTAATTCCTGAACATCCTGAAGAATCGTTTCGTACCCTCCAAGTGCAGCAAGCATCGCAATTTGATGCCCCATCTGCCCGGCCCCAATTACGGTTATCGATTGAATTTGCTTGTTGGCCATGCCTTCTATCTCCCTTCAACTAACTGGTTAGTATGTTACCTGGTCACGCTTCAATTCCCTGCAGAATCATCCCCATAAAAATGGAGGCAACTTCCTGTTCGTTTTTTTCACCTTCTGGGTCGAACCAATGATAGCTCCAATTGGCTACACCCAAAATAGCGAAAGAGATGATGGATGCATCGAGATTGGAACGTAGTTCTCCGCTCTCGATGCCGCTAATCAGCACTTGCTCGATTTTATTACGGAACTCATCCCGCTTAGGAAGGATTTGTGCAAGTTTTTCGTCACTTAGATTTTTCATTTCACGGAAAAAGACCGTTGCGCTGGATTTTTTGGTTTTGATGCTTTTTATAAGCATATATACCATATCGAAAAGCTTATCCTTACAGCTTTTCCCAGGTTCCGAAATGATCATTTCCTGCTCACTAAGCAACTCGTCTATATAAGCGAGATGAATATCCATAAGCAATTGCTCTTTGCTCGTAAAGTAATAATAAAACGTTCCCTTCGTCACCCCGACCGATTCGACGATATCAGAAATCGACGTTTCACTAAAGCCCTTCTTTTCAAATAAGCGTATGCTATGTTCTGTCATTTTTTCTTTCATGTAAGCACCCTCGCAATCTGTTAAAATTTCAGCTGAATTGATATCATACGCTTTCGTACTATCAAAGCCCTCTTATTTCCTGGAAAGTTCTTCTCTTAAAGCCCGCCTTAAAATCTTTCCGACATTTGTTTTCGGTAACTCTTCACGAAATTCAACGAAATGCGGAACTTTATAGGCCGATAGGTTGGCACGGCAGTAGTCGATGATTTCCCGCTCATTTGCCGTTTTATTATTTTTAAGTACAAGCACCGCTTTTACCGACTCTCCTCGGTACGCATCCGGAACGCCGATGACAACCGCTTCCTGGACAGCAGGATGTTCATAAAGCACTTCCTCCACATCTCGCGGATATATATTATAACCACTTGCGATGATCAAATCTTTTTTCCTATCGACAATATAGAGATACCCGTCATCATCAACTTTGGCGATATCACCCGTATAAAGCCAACCATCTCTAAGGGTTACCGCCGTTTCCTCTGGCATATTCCAGTACCCTTTCATCACTTGTGGTCCCTTGACGACCAATTCCCCCATTTCGCCAGTGGCCACTTCTTTTGTCCCGTCACCCAGGTCCATCACTTTATATTCAGTCGAAGGGATTCCGATCCCGACGCTCCCCGGCTTCCTTTTTGCAAATACCGGATTACAATGAGTTGTTGGCGAAGCTTCCGTAAGACCGTAGCCTTCCAATATCTTTGCACCTGATTTTCGTTCGAACTCACGCAGCAGTTCCACGGGCATCGGTGCACTTCCGCTGTTACAGACCTGAATTGAGCCCATTCCATATTCTTCTGCCCTCGGGTGATTCGTCAACGCTACATACATGGTGGGAACACCAGGAAAAGTGGTCGGCTGTTCACGCTTTATCGTTTCCAGCACTTCTTCTATTTCAAATCGGGGCAGCATGATCGAGTCACCCGCGATATACACGGATAAATTCATTGCGGACGACATTCCAAAAACATGAAAAAGCGGGATGACCGACAGCGTTCTTTCAGTACCTATTTTTAATTCATGCTTGAAGAATTCATACGTTTGAACGACATTGGCCAGAATATTGCTGTGTGTCAGCATCGCTCCTTTTGAACGGCCAGTCGTTCCTCCTGTATACTGAAGAACGGCTATATCATTTTCCGGATCGATTGATACTGGATTGATTTTGCCATCTCCTGTTTTCATGAATTGGTCAAACGAAGCATCAGGCTGAAAATCTGCATCCGAAGTCTGCAGGCTTACGACGATAATATTTTTCAAATTTGCATGTTGCTGTACACTTTTCACTTTCGGGTATAATCCGTCCAATACAACGATCGTTTCTGCACCGGAGTCTTGTAAAATATGCTGCAGCTCCCTTTCAACCAGCATTGGGTTAATTTGTGTGATAATGGCTCCTGTTGTCAACGAACCATAATACGCAATGACGTATTGCGGACAGTTAGGCAGCATGATGGCGACACGGTCGCCTTTTTGAACACCTTTTTTTTGCAGGGCTGAAGCAAAGGCTTGCGACGCATGAAAAAGTTCCTGATAGGATATCTTTCGGTCATAAAAAGTAATAGCTGTATTGTTTGGATGGGACTGAGATGCATTTTGAAGGATTCTTTGCATCGGAAACTCAGGGACTTTGATTTCCTTTGATATTGAATCAGGATAAACGGACAGCCATTTTTTTTCATTCATCATTTCATACCCTCCAGCCATATTTACTTACCTTTCATTACTTTGCATGTGAACCCCCATCGACGATCAGGATATTTCCAGTCACAAAATCAGATGCCTTCGAGGCAAGGAAAACCGCTGCCCCTTTTAAATCATCATCACTCCCTAATCTTTTTAGCGGAGTGGAATCCAAGATAGGATTCTTTCCTTGCTCAAGAACCCCTTTCGTCATTTTTGTCGGAAAGAATCCTGGTGCGATTGCATTTACATTGATATTATGCTGACCCCATTTAACAGCTAAATCCTTCGTTAAAGTAATGACCGCCCCTTTACTCGTATTATATCCGACCGTATCGAGCACCCTAGGGTCGGTCCCCCCTAATCCGGCGACGGAAGCGATATTTATGATTTTCCCATGTCCCTGCTCAATCATGACCCTGCCTGCTGTCTGGCTCATGATAAAGGTTCCGGTTACATTGACATTCATCACCTTCTGCCATGCTTCAAGGGGCATGTCGATGGCCGGTGCCCCCCAGGATGCCCCGCTATTGTTTACTAAAATGTCGATGGCACCGAATTCTCGGCAAGTTTCGTTAACAACTTCCTGTACATCTGACGGATTGGTGATATCACACTTGAAGGAAAGCGCCTTGACTCCAAGCTTTTCGATTTGTGAAGCAACTTCGTCGCATGCCTCCTTCTTCCTTGAACAAAGAACTACATTCGCCCCAGCTTCGGCAAAGCCAGTCGCTATTTGTGCTCCCAATCCTCTCCCTCCGCCGGTTATGATCGCCGTCTTTCCAGTCAAATCGAATAAATCGGTAACTTTCATATTTTCACCTCATGCTTTTGTTGGTATTTTCGAAGTTCTATTTTAGCAACTTGTGAGCGGTGAACTTCATCTGGCCCATCAGCAAGCCTTAACGTCCGTGCATTTGCCCAATGTGCAGCAAAAGGGAAATCATCGGAGATCCCTGCAGCTCCAAAGCCTTGGATGGCCCTGTCCAGCACTTTCAATGCCATATTTGGTGCCACCACTTTTATCATGGCAATCTCCGCCTTCGCTTCCTTGTTCCCGACAGTATCCATCATATAAGCGGCTTTTAGGGTCAGAAGTCTCGCTTGTTCGATTTCAATCCGTGAATCGGCGACCCACTCCATGATCACACCTTGTCTCGCCAATGTTTTACCAAAAGCGACACGATTTTGAATGCGCTTACATAATTCTTCAAGTGCTCTTTCAGCAGCGCCGATCAGCCTCATGCAATGATGAATCCTTCCGGGTCCGAGTCGTCCTTGGGCAATTGCAAATCCTTTGCCTTCACCCCATAGAATATTCGTTGCCGGGACCCTCACATTTTCAAAAGTGATTTCAGCATGGCCATGCGGGGCATGATCATAGCCAAACACAGGGAGCATTCTCTCGATTTTGACACCCGGTGTATCCAGCGGTACAAGAATCATTGACTGTTGTTCATGCTTGGACGCCTCAGGATCTGTCTTACCCATGACGATGGCAATCTTGCATCGAGGATCGCCTGCTCCCGAAGACCACCATTTTCGGCCGTTTATGACATACTCATTACCCGTCTTTTCTATCCTGCATTCGATATTGGTCGCATCGGAAGACGCCACTTCCGGTTCCGTCATCGAGAAGCATGAGCGGATTTCCCCAGCAAGCAAGGGCTTCAGCCAGCGTTCTTTATGTTCCTCCGAACCGTATCGCACCAACACTTCCATATTACCTGTGTCCGGCGCATTACAGTTGAAGATTTCAGGTCCTATCGTCGACCTACCCATGATTTCACAAAGCGGGGCATATTCTAGATTTGTTAAACCCGCACCGTAATCGCTATCAGGTAAAAATAAATTCCATAATCCTTCTTCCTTTGCTTTTGCCGTCAATTCAGATAATATCGGGGGTATTTCACTCCAGCGGCTCTTCTGTGCTTCGAGCTGCTTTTTGTATATTGATTCATTTGGGTATACGTACTTTTCCATGAATTCCGTTAACTTCTTTTCCAAGTTTTTCACCTTTTGAGTATGTTTAAAGTTCAAATTGAATCCTCCTTTTAAACTAACTGACCGGTTAGTATGTTATTACTTTTAAATTATATACACAACATTCAGATTTTTTCAACAATTAAATCATTATTTTCTTATCATTCAAAGCCCTGTACCTGGACCTTTTCTTTCCCACTATATTCCTTTTTTTGGACGGTGGGAAATATACATACGATTTTCGTACCTTTTTTCAGTTCACTTGTGATGAAAACTTTTCCGCCATGATTTTCGATGATTCTAAAACAAACGGAAAGACCCAATCCTGTTCCTGATGTTTTTGTAGTAAAAAATGGTTCTCCTACTTTTTGCAGGGAGTTTTCCGGAATACCCTCCCCTTCGTCCAAAATGCTCAAAAAAACTTCCCCATTTTCCCCATTTATGCTTACAAAAATATTTCCGCCATTCGGCATCGATTCTATGGAATTTTTTATCATGTTTATTAGTACTTGCTTGATTTGGTTTTCATCAAAGTACATAAAAATAGGTTCCGAATCATAATTTTTATGAATTTGAATATCGTTCAGTACGGCGTTTGTCTCCAACAACGTCACGACATGGTTGCAGCTTTCCTTTAAATCCTTCTCAAGAAAAACCGCCTCAGCAGGTTTCGATAGCAGCAAGAGTTCATTCAGCACTTGCTCAATTCGATTTATTTCCGAAAAAATAATATCATAGTACTCCTGCTTTTCGGCACCGCCATCTTTAATCAACTTCACGAATCCCATTATCGCTGTCATCGGGTTCCTGACCTCATGTGCAATCCCTGCCGCAAGTTGGGCAGCCGTTGATAATTTGCTTGATGTAATTGCCAAATGTTCGTTTAGGCTCACAAGCTTCTCTTCCGCATGTTTACGTTCATTGATTTCCGATAATATGCCCGCCGTCCCGATGAATTTCCCAGCGTCATCATAAATTAGTTTAACGAATGCTTCAACCCAACTTGTTCCCTTTTTCGCATTTAGTTTGATGTCCGCGCGAAAGTATTTATTCCCTCGATGAAAGGTGTCCGCAAAGGCCTTTAATACATCCTGATAAGAATTTTTATCCATATGTTTAGAAAAGTGAAGTCCCAGGGATTCATTCACGGTTGCACCACTCATCGATTTCCATGCCGGGTTTAAGTACAGCCAATTTCCTTTATCATCCGTCTGGAAAATAACCTCATTGAAGCTATTGACCAGTTCTTTGGAGTAATTGGAGATAATGCGATAACGCCCTTCGCTATCCTGCAATAAAGCAATCGTTTTACGTTTATGATCAAAGTTGGCACCCAAACACCAGGCTATGGTCAAAATTACGATTAAATATATTCCTGCAAAGGCGGAAAACCTGCGTTCTTCATGACCCAGCCACCCTATATAGGGCAGTATCAATATGAAGAAAAGGGCAGGGACAAAGATTCTTCCTGTATATTTCTTCACTTCTTCCACCTCCTTACCAAAATGATTTATACTTCATCTGATCGAATTCCAAGTAAGGGATTAAATTAGCATATCTTTTAAATAGAAATGGTGGAAAACTCACTTATAGGTAAATTTCAACATTTTATCCATGATTCCTGCAAACAACACAAAAAACCTTTCCACGGGTGGAAAGGTCATTGTTAAGCTTAAATCATTTACCCAATGATGACGCGTTCTTTTGGATAATGGAAATTTTCCGTAACTTCTTTATGGCCTATGATATACAGGAGGGAGGTTATCCCGACACGGCCAATGAACATAATGATCATGATGACAATTTTACCGGTATTGCTGAGGTCAGGCGTTATTCCCATCGAAAGGCCGACTGAGCCGAAAGCCGAACATACCTCAAAAATGATTTGCATCAAAGTGAAATTTTCGGTAATTGATAAAATGAAGACCGCCATTATGCAAAGGAGGGATCCCATGATCATAACTGCAGTCGCTTTTCGGATATCATCGGGGTGAATTTCCCGTTTGAACACTTTAATGGAACGCCTTCCTCTCATGAAATTCCATAAAAATAGAATCATGATGGCCAATGTAGTTGTCCGGATTCCTCCCCCGACTGAACTTGGGGATGCTCCAATGAACATCAAAATGCTCATCAATAAAAGGGTCGGTTCCGAAAAGTCACTCACATTCATTGTTGCTAACCCGCCGCTTCGAGTATTGGAGGACATAAATAAAGAGTAGAAGAACGATTCATGCCAGCTCTTATTTTTGAAGAATCCATTTATTTCCAGGAGGTAAATCAGGATCGTTCCCCCAATTATAAGGGAAAAGAAGGTGACTGAGGTCAGCTTCGTGAACAAAGAAAAATGAAACTTATAAGTACGGGCCCTATTGGACAAAAACTCTTTCAGCTCAATTAAAACAGGAAACCCAATGGCGCCAAGGGTAAGCAGGATAATCGTAATGAACTGTACAAAATAATCGTCTTTAAATGGAATCATCGATATACCGGTAATATCAAAACCAGCATTCGTGGTGGCACTTACGGCTAAAAATAAGCCATTTAAAAAGGCCTCTTTCCAGTCTGGAAAAAAATTCAGAAAGTAAATACCTAAAACGAGAGCTCCAATCATTTCAATTACGACAAATATCTGAATGATTTGGATCAATAATTTAACAAGGCCCGAAAGATTCGATTGATTTTGATCAGTCATGATCAATTGCCTTTCCTTCAAACCGATTTTCTTTCCCACTATAAGCCAGAAAAAGGTTCCGAGTGTCATGATGCCAATACCGCCAAATTGGAGAACGAACATTAGAATGAAATAGCCTACCTCATTATACACTTCAGGCAAACTAACAACTGTCAGACCTGTCACACTAACTGCACTTACGGCTGTGAATAAAGCATCCATGAATTTAAATTCCACGCCTGGCTTCAGAGCAACCGGCAAGCTCAACAGTACGGTCGAGATAGTGACGGCCAAAAAATAATAACCGACAATAAGCTGAGCTGGTGTTAACTTTGATAATATTTTTTTGATAGCAAACATAAAGAGTTTCCTTTCTTACTCCTATATAGTTATGTGAATCACATAACCATTAAATATCTAGTTTACCCTTTTTTCATTCTTTTTTCCATTCTCTTTTAAAACTGACTTACTTACAACAAAAAGGCAGGTTTACCAATAAGTTTGGTACTGCTCATATAAGTAAAACTCGACATTCTACTTATACTATCATTACAGCGGCAAAAGCCGTTGAAAAAGTAAAGGGGAGATTTAAAAATGGCTAACAGCAGTAACAATCTTCTTGTTCCTGGAATCGAACAAGCATTAGAACAAATCAAATATGAAATTGCATCTGAATTCGGTGTACAATTAGGTTCCGATACTTCAGCACGTGCCAATGGTTCAGTTGGCGGAGAAATTACGAAACGCCTTGTACAACAAGCACAATCTCAACTTAAAGGTCAATAATTCCTAACACAATTAAATATCCATGGCTAAGAGTCCAGCTGCATGCTGGACTCTTTTTAATCATTATGTCCATTTCCTTTTCCATTATTGCCGATACCCCTTTTCGACTTATCCCAATCTTGTTTATTTTGCTTATGCTGTTTTGCTTGCTTATCCCGATTAGCCTGCTTCACTTGGTTAGCTTGTTTATTTTTACTTTCGTGCTTTAAATGATCATTATTATTTTCTTTGGCTGAAGAAACTTTTTTTACATCGAACTTTTTATCATTCTTTTCATTTTTCTGCTTGTTCTTTGATTGGTTGCTGTGGTCGCTTTCGGATTTTTCTTTTGTCTCGTTGCTTTTTTCCTTGTGTCCATTTACTGCATCCCGTTTCCGTTTTCCAATTGTATCTTCCCGTTCATTTTGTTTCTTAATTTTGGTAACTTCCATACCCGCGTTTTTCCGTTCAGTCGGTTTGTCTTCATTGGCCTGCTTTTGCTTTATTTCAATTTCATTATTCTCTTTTTTCTTTTCTCCATCCGATTTGTTTTCCGTACTCAGCGTTACGCTCTTCTCTTTCGGATTAACACCCTTATCCTCGACTTTTTTATCTGGTGCTGGAGCAGGCTCCCTCTTATTGACTTTTACCTTATCCTTATCTTTATCTTCATTCAACTTCTTTTCGAGATACTTTCCAGTGGATATGCCTTGTTCCCTTGCTTGCTTCCGATCGCTTTTTGTTGCCTGGATCACTTTCATTTTTGTGTTAGAAACATTATCCTGCTCAGAAATTTCTTTTATCTCTTCTTTTAAATTCTTATCCAGTTCTTTATCTTTTTCCAATAACGTTGTGGAAACCACAATTTGTTTATTTCCTTTCAAATAACCAAGTTGCTTCGTCGTTTCAACGATCCGGTTTGTAACAGTCTTTATATCCTTGCCTTTCCAGTCCTTCAGCTGACCAATCACAAGCTTGCCGTCTTCATTTAAACCGGTAAGTTTGAGAACTTCTAAATCATCGTCAAGCTCCAATTCAATGCTTGGATTCACATCTATCGTCATATATGCCGACACAGGACCAGAGAAATAAGAAGGAAGAATCGAAAACAGAATCAAGAAGGTGGAGGCAATGCTTAGCACGGCCGTTTTTTTGAAAGATGAATGAAAATTGGAAAAGGCTAAAGTGAACTTTTGTTTAGCAGGTGAAAAAGTGATTTCCTCACCCACTTCATATACCCGTTCCTGCCTTTTGGTTTTCAGAAATTCACCCTCGGGGGTCAATAGGGTAACAAATCGCTTATTAACTGAAAGAATAACTCCTTTTTTCATTCATCGATAGCCCCTTTTATATAATCATTCAAATACAAAAAATCTCCGTTTATTATGATTGCCACAGCAATGATGTACTTTCTGTTCCGTTCAATCGTTTTTCTGCTTACTTCCACTTTTCCCTCAAGCTGTTTTACGGGCAGCCGCTTTTTTGCAAACAGGATTTCTTTCAGTTCGTCATCTTCCATTAACAATTTAGCGATCATAATAGCTCCCTTCCTGGCATCTGCATGTTTGGGAGAGTTTTCAACTAAATCCTCAAATGACAGACCAAAATCCTCTAGATGGCTTATATAAAGCAGAATTTCTTCTTTTCTTCTTTCCGATTCCTTCTGCTTCTCGTATTCATTGATGGAATTTTCATTATCGATATATATATGGCTCTGCTCATTATCATCATTCAGTGATAAATCCAATAGGACTTCTTTTTGTTTGGACTGGCTTCTTATATAATCTATAACCCTTCGTTTAACGAGGGTTTCGGCAAATGCCAATAAAGAACGGCCTTTTTCCGGGGAATATTTATCGATTGCCTCGTTAAAAGCAATCAGTCCAATACTGAATTCATCATCTGATTCATATATGTAACGTTTGCAAACCGATGACACAGTTTTCGCAATAAAAGGTTTGAATGACTCTATGGTATCATTACGAAGGCTAATATCGCCTTGTTGAATTTTCAATACGGTTTCTTCTAAAGAACGCTTTTTTTTGAATGCTGTAAACAACAATCCAAGCATTTGCTCACCTCGCTCCTGTTGAACATAAAATACGCATCAACATACTTATCTTAAGCGGAGGGAGTCTAAAAGACAGTACCAAAAGAACTATTTTTGCATTAAAAATTAAATCACATAATATATCAACATGATAAAATACTTAGTTTTTTCTCGTTTATTACAGTGCAATTACAGTAAGTTATCTTTTTCCTGATTTTTGTCCAATACAATGGGACATTTGTCATTTTTATAACCGGAATTTAATATTCACATCTTTTAACATATCATTCGTAAACATCCCTGCGCTTTTGAGGGTCATCTCCAAAAATACATGAAAAAGCAAAAAAAACAGGCGTGACCAGCACGCCTGTTTTTTTAAGCTTCCTGTATTTTTTTCTCTTCTTTTTCTTTTTTTTCTTTTTTGCTTGAAATGATCCATGCACCTGCTGCAATTCCAATCAAAACGACCCAGAAAATCGATTTCCAAAGAGTTGATTCAGGGAAATGATGATCGATGATAGCCAGTGAAGGGTGTGCGAGTGTGTGTACCGCCAACTTCACTCCTACCCAACCCACTATCAAAAATGCAGCCGTTTCTAGGGAAGGACGCTGATGAAGCAACTTCACGAACCCATTTGCTGCAAATCGCATAATGATCAATCCAATCATGCCGCCGAGGAACATGATAGCGAATTGCCCTCCGTCAATACCGCCGACTTTCATCCAGCCTGTTTCAGGAAGTGTAACAGCCAGTGCGACAGCAGCCAACATCGAATCGATTGCGAAAGCTATATCAGCCGCTTCAACCTTTACCACGGTCATCCAAAAGCCGGATTGCTTTTTAGGTTTCGTGATTTCCTTCTCACCTTTACCAGCGTATTTTTTGTAAATGTGCTGAAAAGCAATGAAAAGTAAGTAAATCGCACCGATTGCTTGAACTTGCCACACCTCGACAAGAAAGGAAATAAGGAATAAGCTTGCAAAGCGGAAAACAAAAGCTCCCATCAAACCATAAAACAAGGCTTTTCGCTGTTGTTCTTTTGGCAAATGCTTAACCATGACAGCCATGACGACCGCATTATCCGCAGCAAGTATCCCTTCTAATCCAACCAAGATAAGAAGGACCCAGCCATATTCCAATAATATTGATGCTTCCATCCATTCAACCTCCAATAGTTAGTATTTCCTTCCTACTGGCATTGGCAAAATAAAAAGACCTCTGCCATATAGGCAAAGGTCTTGCTGAACATGAAAACATGTCAACAAAGCCGATGAATGTTTAACATTCACGTAATGACGACTTTGTTTTAGGGCGAACCCTAACGCTACTCCCCTTTGAAAAGGAAAATCAGTTATTAAGTATATTCATAGTATACGCGCTCGTTATGAAAATAACAATCTTTTTTATAAATGGATTTCATTTTCTGTACCCTTTGGAAATTTTAATCAATCGCAAATATTCTTTGCCGAAACGAATCCAGTTCGGTTTGGCAGAAAAGTAGTTCTGAAACAGCGATAAAAAACTCGTGTATTTCCCTTCATATGGATACCATTGTATTTCTGTATTGTTTTTACCTTTATCGATCATGATCGCTTTTTCATGGCAGAAAATCTTTAATCCATGCTCGCCATGATAGCGGCCAACCCCGCTTTGTTTGGCACCGCCAAATGGTAAATGATGATTAGCAACCGTTATCAGCACATCATTGATCGTCACCGCTCCTGTTACTAACCGAGACGCAATTTTGCTTGCTTTTTCACTATCCATCGTCCAAACGCTGGAATTGAGTCCATATTCACTTTCATTTGCCAGGGCGATCACTTCTTCCTCCGTATCAAAAGGCACAACAGGCAACACTGGTCCGAACGTTTCTTCTTTCATGATTTTCATGGAATGATCGACATTGGACAGAATCGTCGGCGGAATGAAATGGGTCTGTCCCGTTTTCCACTCTTTCGGAGGTATTCCGGCTTCAAGTACGGCCCCCTTATTCAGTGCATCCTCCAGTTGTCCAGCCACAATATCAACTTGTGCCGGGAAGGTCATTGAACCGATGTCATCCTGCGAATGCACCCCCTGCCTCATGGACTTCGTCTTTTCTTTAAGAAGCATGAGGAATTCCTTATAAACAGGACGTTCCACATAAACCCTTTCAACACTCATGCACACCTGCCCGCTATTTGTAAAAGCCCCCCAAAGCGCCCCGTTAACAGCCCGTTCCAGGTTGGCATCACGCAGAACGATCATCGGATCCTTCCCGCCAAGCTCCAAAGTCGTTGGGATCAGTTGTCTAGCTGCGACCTCACCAATCATTTTCCCAGTCCTTACAGATCCAGTAAAAAATATATAATCAGGCTTTTGCTCAGTTAATGCCGCACCCAGTTCTTTTCCTCCATGGGCAAACTGTATAATTCCGTCCGGGAAACCAGCTTCAAGAAACAGCTTTTCGATGCAAACCCCAACTAAAGGTGTTACCTCTGAGGGCTTGGCGATGACTGCATTTCCCGCTGCTAGAGCATTAAGAATGGGTACCATTGAAAGCTGCAGCGGATAATTCCATGGTGAAATGACGAGTATCGTTCCACGGGGCATATATTGGATATAAGATTTTTTTCCAATTAACATGAGCGGAGTGGTGACCTTTCGTACGGAAAGAGTTTTCAATGCATGTTTCTCGATATGCTTTATTGCATCAATCGTTGGCATGATATCAGCAACCAGCGCTTCAATTTTCACTTTTCCCGTATCTTTTGAAATGACTTCAGCTATTTCATCCATTTTTTCTACCATCAATAAACGAAGCCGTTTTAAATAGTGCAGCCGTTCCTTGATGGAAAGATTCGACCATTCTTGGAACGCATGTCTTGATTTCTTATATATATGAGGAATCGACTTCAATGGCGTTGGCACGATTTCCGCAATCTTCTCACCTGTTGCCGGAGAAAACACTTCCAGCTTGTCATATATCTCTTCCATAACTACTCCCCTTGCTTAACCTTATTTTTATTGGTACTCCCCATCATTCTTATGCTTTTAATTAAGATCGATCAAGGAGGTAGGCCTTCCCTAATTCACTAAACGTAACGTACGAGGTTTTTCCACCCCTCTTTATATCATGCCAGAGACGCAGGAGCCTGTATAATATAATCCATTGGAACCAAGTTCACAACCGGTTCGCTCTCTTCATTAAATCCCTGCACCATTCCGTGCCACATAACCGGGGCTAAAATAAGTATACCTTTTAAGATGAGCCACTCTAACAAATTTGTTTACAGTATCCACTTCATCACATCAGGTTTTTCCATAAATAACCTTAAATAGTAATCTTCCAGACTTAAAGAACCGCCAAATGGAATATATAGTAAAAATTTTTCAGTTATTAAAAGGAGTATTCACGTTTGCTATCGAAGGTAATGTATAGGAATCCGAATTGGGCTATTAGCAAAAAGGAAATCCGGCAGACAAGTTTCTCGGTTTTAGTGTTTAATATTGGTTTATGGAGGATAAATTCATATATCGAATAAAAATTATTATCTATATAAACGATTTTCCGTTACTATATAAGAAGGCGATTTTTTCGCGCATACATATTTGAGGTGAGCGCACAAGTGAAAAGAATAATTAAAGCATACGACTTCCCTATTTTCATCGCTGTCGTATTACTCTGTTTGTTTGGTTTAGTCATGATTTACAGTTCGAGCATGATTACTGCTGTTGCTCGATACGGCATGCCTATGGATTTCTTCTTTGAGAAACAAAAAACGGCCTTTCTCATTTCATTCGTGGCAATGATCGTCACGATGATTCTTCCTTATAAGATGTACAAAAACAAAATGTTCTTGATGTCTATGATGTTTGGAATGGCCGGTATCCTTTTGCTCCTCTTTATCTTCGGCCATACAGCAGGAAATGCCACAAGCTGGTTCAAATTAGGGACAAAGTCGATTCAACCCGCTGAATTTTCCAAGTTAGCCATGATTATTTATTTGGCAGCCATTTATGGAAAAAGGCAGGATCGAATCAATAGTATTGATAAAGCCGTCATCCCGCCGATTTTCTTTCTTGTATTCATATGCTTTTTAATCGGAATACAACCTGACTATGGAACGGCAGCGGTCATTTTCCTGATTTCAAGTACCATGATCATTTCATCCGGTATGTCCTTTAAGAGTATATTCAAACTCTCTTTGATTACTGCGATTTTCGTTGCCATATTTGCACTAGGTGTAATAGTGACAGGGAATTTTTCTTCCGTTCTTTCTGAAAATAAGATGTCTCGTTTTACGGGGTTTGCAGATCCTTTCGGAACGGCAGGAGAAAGCGGATATCAACTCGTAAATTCACTTTTCGCGATAGGATCCGGCGGCCTTACTGGAGTGGGTCTTGGTGACAGTGTACAAAAATACGGATACCTGCCTGAATCACATACTGATTTCATCATGTCTGTCATTGCAGAAGAGCTCGGGATATTCGGAGTGGGGTTCGTTTTATTGACACTAGGTTTTATCGTTTTAAGGGGATATGTACTTTCAGCAAAATGCAAGGATCCATTTGGAAGCCTTTTATTGATCGGCATCTCATCCATGATCGGCATTCAAGTCGGCATCAACGTTGGCGGAGTGACTGGACTTATCCCTATTACAGGGATCACCCTTCCATTCATCAGTTATGGAGGATCTTCCTTACTGCTGCTCATGCTTTCAATGGGCATATTCCAAAATGTCGTTATGCGAATGAACTTGCTTGAACAGAAAGAAAAGGTCGTGTCCATCCCAAAAGATGAGATTGCGTCCTCAAAATAATCGTTCAAATACCCCCTGACATTTCTGTTCATGTCAGGGGGTCCCCTTCTCTATAAGGTTATGGAACTTCACATAAAAAAACAGGCAGTCGAGACCCGACCGCCTGTTTTTTTTATTTATAATGGATACCGATTTTCGTAAAGCCAGAAATCAGACTGAGTAAAGGACAAAGCAGGCAGAAGAATGCAAATGGGGCATATTCAAGGGTTGAAACACCCAATACCTGTGTCAGGAATACACCGCAGACACCCCAAGGAACCAGAGGATTCACAACTGTTCCCGCATCTTCAAGTACCCTCGCAAGCGTTTTGGGCTGCAAGCCTAAATCTTCATATTTCTGCTGAAAGGCTTTCCCAGGCAGTATAACTGACAAATACTGTTCACCCACCAGGAAATTAACGCTGATTCCTGCAAATACAGTAGCGGAAATCACTTTCGCTACACTCGTCAATGAATCCTGGATCGCTTTTAAAATAGAAGGTATGACTCCCAATTCGAACAATAGTCCGCCCATGGCCAATGCCAACAACACCATCGAAACGGAGAACATCATACTTTCAATTCCTCCCCGCGATAAGATTGAGTCAAGTTGATCCATTCCACTCTTGAGTACAAATCCGCCGTATAAAATATCTGCCAGTTTTGCAACCGTCAAATTAGGCGTTTGAATGAAAGCGATGATGGCTGCCGAAATGATTCCTGCCGACAATGTCGGAATGGCTGACACCTTTTTCAAAGCCATGATTAGAACGATGACAAACGGAATCAAACTCCATATGCTTATATTCGTTTCCATTTCCAAGGCTTTGGTCATGGCTTCGATTTCCTCAACACGAGCAACTTTGACATTCGGTGAAAGGAAGTAAAAGATGATAAGTGATATTAAAAAACCTGGAATCGTAGTCCAAAGCATATTATTAATATGTTCAAATAATGGTGCTCCAACCGTTCCAGATGCAAGGTTGGTAGAGTCGGATAATGGAGACATTTTATCCCCAAGAAATGCACCGGAAATGATTGCACCGGCTGTAATCGCCAACGATAAATCCATCGCCGCCGCCATACCTATTAAAGCAACGCCGATAGTGGCTGATGTTGTAAGTGAACTCCCGATACAGAGCCCAATTAGCGAACACACCAAAAATGTGATTGCATAAAAATATTCACCAGAAATCCAGTCAAACCCATAGAACATGATGGTAGGGATCGTCCCGCTTGCCATCCATATGGAAATCAGCATTCCAATGAAAAAGAATATATAAATGGCTCCCATACCAGTACCTGCACCTTTGACTATAGCCGCCTCCATAATTGAAAATGGCAGCTTCTTGATCTTCCCATAAACAAATAAGAAAAGGATTGCCGCTATTATTGGAATATGGGGGGCAAGTCCATAATGTATGATACCAGTTGCAATGATTAAGAATAGAATGGCCAAAACCCCAATTGCTTCAAGTAAGGAGAGTTTTAGCTTTGCATCTTCAAGACGCATGATGTTTTTCCCCGCTTTCAATGTTGTATATTCTCTGAGGTAAGGCTAGGACCTTTTCACTCCTCACAATTACTGAAACGCTTTTAAGCACTAAAGTACTAGCTAAATATATAGGAGTTTCAGGAGATTGTCAAAGGAATAATTTAGTATAATTCGATTTTATCAGTGATACTTCTCTCCACTGATACAACGCAAACCATTACCAAGCTCCTTCCGATAGATATATGTTCAATTCATTCCATCATAATGACTTTTATGTGATTCGATAATTATTTGGGCTAATTGCAATGCCTTGGTTGTCTCATTGATCTTTACTAAATAATGAAACAGTTTTTTCTCATAATGATCGATCAGGACTATGTAGCCTGTTTTCCTGAAAAAGGGCAAAGCTTCTTCTTCTATTAAACGGTAGAATTTTTCTTCCTCTTCCTGGATTGCATATAGATGCAATTGAAAATAAAAGGGTGGCATGCCATTATGTTTTCGGGCAAGTCTCAATCCTTTTTCAGCTAGGTCCGTGATTTCTGTATCATTCAATAACTTTCCTTTTATCGCGTTGTTGATGTATCCATCCAAAAACATCGTGTAAAAAGGATTATCTTCATCAACGAGCAGAAGCGCCCTTTCGTATAATTTTCTTGCATCAGCAAACCTTTTCCTTCTATAACATTCGAAAGCAAGATTGTTAAGGAGCTTGGATTTTCGATCATATGCCTGACAAGCATCACACATCTTGATTAAGGAATCGTATTTTTTCTTGGTTTCCTCAAAGTCGTGCAGCTCCCTTGCGTTCAATTGAACAAGCATCATCGTTTCGGTATCGATGATTCTTAGTACATTCAATGTTTTATGAAAATAGGCTAGCGCTTTTTCAGCATAATAGTATGATGCAATATTTGAATGTGTTGAATGGTGTGCCAGTGCAAGATGATAATAATATTCATTGTGATGGTATCCAGAATGATCAATGCTCGTAAGGATGTTGATGCAATCTTTGTATTGTCCGGTCAGGAAATAATAGATGCCCATGATATGTTTTAAATAATTGCGTTCGTACGATGAGAGCTGTGACTCTTTCCCTTGGATAATTTGTATCCCTTCAAACGCTTTCTCCGGAAGGTTCATGAATAGATGGTACCTTGAGAGGATTAAATTATAGGATGCATGAAAATCAGGAAGCTCTTTAAGCGGCTCATCTTCTATTTCTTTTTTTAACCTAGCTGAGTCTTCCGTCTGTTGTGAAATCAAAGCATTCTGCCACTCATCAAGTTTTTGGCCCAATAGATGATATTTTCTGACCTCTTCTTTTATATTGATCTGCAGCCTCTCGGATAACAGGGTTATCATCTCTTTGGAATACTCGGTAATCCCTCGTTCAATCTTGCTTAAATGTGTAATGGAACAAATTCCTTGTACCAGCTCCTTTTGTGTCATTTGGGCTTTTTCCCGATAAAACTTAATGATTTTACCCTCCACCAAAAATTCCCCCATGCTAACTTTTTCCTCCAATTATAGCAAAATGGTAAAAGCCCCAGGAAAATATATTTTTCCTGGGGCAAATGCTATTGATTCGTTTCTAGTCCAATCAGGCGTAAAAAGTATTCCAAACCTTTATTGCCAATCTTTTCTTTCGGTACTTTATTTTCTGGTGCATCCGGACCTTTCGTCAAGAAATTCTTCTCGACATATCTGACGTCGAATTCATCGACGGTACCGTCCTGGTTGATATCTTCCTTGATGACGGATTTATCCTTGATACCATATGCATCGACGACTTCCTGAATATCTTTTATGTCTATGACTTTATCTTTATTGATATCCCCCGCTAGGTTCAGATTTGGTCTGAGTCTTATATTCTGTCCTAATAGAGTTCCGTCTTTTTCTTTACCTGGAACGAAATTTGTATGGCTCTTGAGATGTGATGGCGTTTCAACGACAAGCGTATATTCCTGGTTAGATGCAGGGATCCCTTTGATCGAGAATTGACCCCAATCATCAAGTGTTCCCGAGTATTTTTTCCCTGCTTTGGATTGCGCATAAACTTTCACACCGATTTTTGTGATATTACCTGGCTTAATATATCCTTCCTCACTTAAAAACGCTTCTGGAGAAATCGATCCGTTCAAAGTTGAGTGCTTAGAAATGATTTTATATCGGTCAACACTGTAATATGGAAGATTGGTTGCAGTATTGCCCCCTTGTTTTATATAAGAAGCTTCTCCTACATCCATTCCCGCATATAAATGATAAAAGGTATCGTCGACAAGTTTAAAGGATACATCCAGTAGAGGCATATCTCCGTTTAAACCTTTAAATGCCTTTCCTGTCAATTCAGCGCCAACCTTGACTTCTTTAGATTGATTATCATCATTAACGACAGGTTTGGTTAAAGAAACATTTAACCCTTTTTCTTTTGCATATTTTTTTATTTTACTGGAAAGTTTAGCATTTTTAAATTGATAAAGCTCACCTTCATACTTGATCGTATATTCTCCTGAAAGGAACTGTTTTACATTATTGACTGATAAAGTCATGGTAAAGGTATCATCCTTTTTCAGCACTTCTTTATCATAGTTTAATGTGACATATTCAGTCCCTTCTTTTAAAAACACATAATCTTGAGGATTCATTGCTGTTGCCATATCTGTAGTTGCCAACCTTAGATAAAGTGCATCATTTGCAATATCACTTTCTTCGATTCCGAATTTCACATTTCCATCAGGATCGATTGGGAATTCCCTGCCAAAATATGCGTATTTGCTCGTGTCGTAAAACATAGTATTGGAAGTTTGGTCATAGTCCAAACCTTTCTCATGAAGTACTTTTACTGTCGCATCATTGACATTTCCGTGTACATAGAAAGCCTTCTGACCATCTTCTTCGGTAAACATCGAGTCATTTATTTCATATACTCCTGGTTCTTTGTCCCATTTTACGTCTGGAGGGGTGTTATCGACTATTGCAGCAGTACCAGCTGAGTAAGTTTTTCCCGACTCATCTCTTCCTATGAACTCTAGAGTGTAGTCCCCTTCTTGAAGTTTCTTATACGTATCGGAAATCGGATGCTCTGGATCGTTTGTAAATGGATATACATGACCAGTAAACGCAAAAAGAATATAATACGGTCTATCTGGTTCGAACCTAGAAGCATTTAGGCTCCCTACGTATCCTAATGGTTTATCTGACTTCGTATCTTTTAGGATAACATCCACTGTTTCCATTGGACTTTTCAGCTGAAACATAGCATTCATAAATGGGTTATAGTATTGCCAAAACGGGAAATCATTAGCAATGGATGGACTGTCCGTTTCAACGTAATCAATACCTTTATCCGTTACTGTGATCGAAAATGGAACTTGATACGTTTCTTCATCATTTTCAGAGTTTGTGATGTGAAGGTACCCTTCATATGCCCCTTCTTTTGCATTTGCCGGTACGCTGATAGTTGGTTCAATTACTTTGGACTTACCTTTAGCCACAGTAACCGACTTACTCACTTTTACCTTTACGCCATTTGCATTGGCATCTTGTACACCTTTTATATTTTTATGGTATTCAACATCAATGGTATATTTTTTCTTTTTCCCCTTATTTTCAATTTCCACTTTTTTCGTGAGTTCAATCGCTTCATCATTGTCTCTTATATATTCCCGGCCAAATGCAAGTGAGCCCGTTTCCTCGTTAATTTCTGTCGTTTCATCACCTTTGACAATTTCGGTTTTATCCAATACTTTTATCGAAGTATCCACATGCACGGCATCATAGGCATCAATACGGCCGGCTCCAACTTCATTCACCGAATGATCTTTTTGTAAATCAACGGATGTATTCATGAGAGCTTCTTTCACATCAAACGGGTCATAATCCCCGTGTTCTTGTAATATTAATGCAGCGACCCCCGCAACATGCGGTGTAGCCATTGATGTACCTTGCATACGTCCATACGATGATGTGTAATCAATCCCTTCATCTGGACTATTGATATATTCCGGCTCAGTGGAGAAAATGGCTACGCCTGGCGCTACAATATCTGGCTTAATATCGTAATTTCCGTTAACTGGACCTCTGGAACTGAAGTCTGCCAAATTATCTCCGACTGTTTTTGTATTCCCTGTATCTTTAAATGTAAGGGATCCATTTTCGATAGCTTTTAATTTTTCCCCATCTTCTTTGGTTAATCGAAAAGTAGGGATAAAGTCGGTTCCTTCCCCAACATATGAGGTGATTTCTCCATCCACATTGTTATAGATTATAATTGCTTTTGCCCCAGCTGCCTTTGCATTCTTTATTTTCACATCAAACGTAAGGGTTCCCCGTTCAATAAGAGCGATTTTATCTCGAACATCTTTTCCTTCAAAATCGCTTTCCTGTCCAATGCCGGCATAAACGACCGGAAACGATTGACTAGTTAAGTCTTCAATCTGATCCGAAAAGTTTTTGCCTAATAGTTTCATGTTTTCAAATGTATATTTTCCAGCACCAGCAGTTATGGTAGGGATCTTCATGGCAGAATCACTTGCCCCAACTGAAATGCCAAGGGCAGCTGTTCCAGGAGAGCCTAAAGTTTTCTCACCTGGCCCCGCATTACCGGCAGCAACAACGGAAACAACTCCAGAAAGCATTGCATTGTTGATCGCTACAGAAGTAGGATCAAGCGGATCATTGACAGATGATCCGAGTGATAGATTCATGATATCCATACCATCACTGACTGCTTTATCAATTCCTGCTATTACACCTTCATTGGAACCGGAACCATACGGTCCTAACACACGGTATGTATAGAGGTCAGCTTCAGGAGCAACACCTTTCACTGCATAATCCACTTCATTTGTTTTTGTTGCGGCGATCGTTCCAGAAACGTGTGTACCATGAGCTGTATAGTAAGCAGAACCACTGCTGGTGAATTCCGGTTGACCGGATGATTTCCAATTTTCATAGGTTGTCTCCATCGGATCTGCATCATTATCGACGAAATCCCAGCCCTTAACCGATGAAGGCTCAATGTCCTTAGGATTCTCACCTTCTTTACTTCGGTATCCTTTATATGCATTGGTTAAATCGGGGTGATTGTAATCGATGCCAGTATCAAGGACACCAACTTTAATCCCTTTTCCCTTTATATTTTCTTCATGAAGTTTATCTACTCCAATTTGAGGAATGCTATCAGCCATTTTTGGAGTGATCCCTTTTTCTTGAACCGGGAGCTCCAATTGGATTTTTGCATTATTCCAGATTCGTTTAACTGTCCCTGATTGAAGTAAATCTTTTACCGCAACTCCTGGCAACGTCATGGAAACGCCGTTAAATGCATGTTTATATTCTCTGTTTATCGCTAATTTACTGGAATCATACTTGGATAAATCTTTTTTCTTTTTCAAAGATTCAATATAGCTTTTAAATTCTTGATGTGACTGATCTACGTTATTTTTTGCAGAAGCAATCGTCATTTTTTTCCCAAGCACCGCTTGTTTTTTGACCGCGACCTGTGCAGGAGCTTGTTCGAACTCAACAATAATGGAAACCAGCTCCGGGCTATTTGTTTTTATATCTGGAGAAATGGTGAAGTTAGGACCAGCGTTCAGCTTCTGAATCGCTTGTCGTTGCTCCTTGGATAAGTTCGATAAAATGTCTTCAATATTTTTATGGGTAATCGTCACTTCTGGTTTCTCCGCCAATGGATGAATCGAAAAGGTTGTAGATAGAAGAAGCCCGGCAGCGAGGGTGCCTGATAAAACAAGTTTCCCTTTAGAAAATTTCATTTTTCCATTCCTCCTTATTGTTTAGAAAATTTAGTATCTTCTGTTAAATAATAGAGGATAAATGGTATTGGTGTAAATTGGGGTAATGCTCTTGGTTGTATCTCCCTATGGTTCCATGATCTTTATGTTAAATATCATGACAATTGGAGTGGCAGGATGGATTTCATGGTTCCATTCCTAATTGGCATGAATCAAGTGTAGGACAAGCGAACTAGAATGATAGAAGTAATTACCCCACATTCCCACGAGAAAAGTCTGCTGAGGCCATCATGAGGCTCTCGGCACTAGTCATTCCCTGTCTATAAGGTCACCCGTAAGGTAAGCGATAGTTATAGTAGAATTAAAATATCTCCAGATAATGAAAAAATCTCTTGTATTCATAACACACGGGGTTCGAGTTTGTAGACAAATGGGGGGCTATCTAAAATTTAAGACAAAGTAGATTGGAACGGAAGGTGCGAGACTCCTGCGGGAAAAACGCGTCCAAGGGAGAACCCACAGACGCAAAGGCGTCGAGGAGGCTCCCGGACCGCCCGCGGAAATCGAGTGCCTGTAGTGGAAACCAACGTTCGGTTTTTCACACAAAAAAAACTGTAGACAAAGGGGGGCTATCTAAAATTTAAGACAAAGTAGATTGGAACGGAAGGTGCGAGACTCCTGCGGGAAAAACGCGTCCAAGGGAGACCCCACAGACGCAAGGCGTCGAGGAGGCTCCCGGACCGCCCGCGGAAAGCGAGTGCCTGTAGTGGAAATCAACGTTCGAGTTTTTCACACAAAAAAAACTGTAGACTAACTCGATTTTCATCGAGTTTGTCTACAGTCTGAAGCCCGTGTATATAACACGGGCTTCTTCATTATTTCAAATCCATTGGATTATATAATTCCACATCAGGATTTTTATCTTGGAACCAACGAAGAGCAAACTCATTTTCAAATAAGAATGCATATTTATCAAACCGATCTTTAACAAGGATGCTTCTTGAGCTATGAAGATTTTCATCAAGCTTTTCATCTTCAGCCCAGCGTGTAATCTTGCTGCCCATGCGCTCCATCACGACTTCAACATTGTACTCGTTCCTCATTCGATGCTCGAATACTTCGAATTGAAGTTGCCCAACCGCACCAAGCAGATATTCTTCCATCCGGACCGTTTTGAAGAGCTGAATTGCCCCTTCTTGCACAAGTTGGTTAATTCCTTTATGGAAGTGTTTCTGTTTCATGACGTTTTTAGCTGTTACCCTCATGAATAGTTCCGGTGTAAACTGAGGCAGCCTTTCAAACTGAAACATGTCTTTGCTTGTTGTAATCGTATCGCCAATTTGGTAGTTACCTGTATCATATAAACCGATGATATCTCCGCTTACCGCTTCATTTACGGTGTTCCGATCATCAGCCATGAATTGAGTGGAAGAAGAAAGGTTGATTGGTTTTCCTGTCCTGCTCAGGTTGACGCTCATCCCACGTTCGAATTTACCGGAGCAAATGCGAAGGAAAGCGATCCGGTCACGGTGTTTTGGGTTCATATTCGCTTGGATCTTGAAAATGAAACCAGAAAAATCATTACTGACAGGGTCCATTTCACCTGACGTTGTCATCCGCGCTTGTGGAGCTGGTGCAAATTTCAGATAAGCATCCAAAAACGTCTGAACACCGAACGTCGTTAAAGCACTCCCGAAAAATACGGGACTAAGTTTTCCATTAGCAATGTTTTCTTCAGAGAATTGGTTACCCGCTTCCGTCAACAGCATGATTTCTTCCAAAGTTTGCTCATATAACTGGGAATCCTTAAGTTTATGATCCACTTCGAGTTCACCTTCGTCATTCAATGGAAGGAAACGCTCTTCCCCTTCCGTTTTGAACTGTTCAATCCGATTATTGAACCTGTCGTAAATGCCCACGAAGTCTTTTCCCATCCCAATCGGCCAGTTCATTGGATATGTTTCTATACCTAAAACCTCTTCGAGTTCGGCAAGCAATTCTAGCGGCGTTTTACCTTGTCGGTCCATTTTATTGATAAAAGTGAAAATCGGGATACCCCTCATCCGGCATACTTTGAATAATTTAACCGTCTGATCCTCGATACCTTTTGCCGAGTCGATGATCATCACGGCGCTATCAACAGCCATCAGTGTACGATATGTGTCTTCACTGAAATCTTGGTGGCCTGGTGTATCGAGAATATTGACACGGAAATCATCATAATCGAATTGCATGACTGAAGATGTAACGGAAATTCCCCGTTGCTTTTCAATCTCCATCCAGTCACTTGTTGCATACTTCCCTGTTTTTCTAGCTTTAACTGTTCCGGCATCACGGATCGCGCCGCCAAACAGCAATAATTTTTCTGTCAAAGTCGTTTTCCCTGCATCCGGGTGGGAGATGATTGCGAAGGTCCGTCGGGATTGAACCTCGTCTTTTAAAGTAGTCATAAAATGTTCCTTTCATTATTGGAGTCATCAATAAAAAAATTTATAGGGGGTTCATTTGTATTATTTACATTGGAATGGCAACCTTTCTTTGTATGCAAAAATCCTGATCATACACAATATATGTAAGAAGAAATATATCATAAGGCTTAAACCTTGGCTACTCTGCATTCATTTCAATCAACCTTTCTATTTTAACACGATATGAAGGAAAGATGTAGAGGTGAATGAATCACCATAAGGGGTTTTGTTCAGATGGCAAAACAAAAGACGCTTAATCAGCGCCCCTTATCTTAATCCATATGGTTACCGTTCATTTATTCATGGTTTACCTTGCAGGTTTAATCGCTTTTTGATTCCGCTTGTTCTTCCAGCGTTTTTTTACTTCCTTGAATATGATTGGAGCAGCAAAAATGAGTGCCCTTTTTAATAATTTCTTCATTTTTCATCAGTCCTTTCTTTCTTACTTATCCTATACCCGATTATTTTCGTGAAAAACTTTAATGCCAAATTGTTTTCCTATTCTCCACTCTAAAGGCTTTTCCTATTGGCCCGGTCAAATTTCAATCCAGGAAACTCCTGTGCGGCAATACCGTTATGCTTCCCCTTATAAAACCTGTCTAATAATATTTTCCCTAATGGGAATGTATAAATTAATTCCATTTGTTTTATCCTTTATAAAGGTGGGTATATATTAAAAAAATGGAAATTGCCTCATAAGAGGCTTTCACATATTATCAAGCATTTTCGTATGATGATTTTAACTTGAATGAGGGTGCTGGATAATGTGTGAAATTGATTTTTCCATCACGGTAAAATCATCACCATTAATATTTTTTAACTTTTTAGGAGGATTCATCGAATGACAGTAACAGGTAAAGTAAAATGGTTCAATAGTGACAAAGGATTTGGATTTATCGAAGTACCAAACGAAGACGATGTTTTCGTACATTTTTCCGCCATTCAAGGAGAAGGTTTCAAGAGCCTTGATGAAGGTCAAGAGGTTGAATTTGAAATCGAAGAAGGAAACCGCGGACCCCAAGCTAAAAACGTCGTAAAACTCTAAAGCATAGATACACAAACATATTGATGGACAATGGAAAAGGATGCCGCCCAGATTGGGCGGCATCCTTTCCTTTATATGTACAAGCGACATATTCACGTTATCTTTCATTAAAATGATCCAATATGAAGCCGGGAACATGTTCACCGGAAAAACTCTTGATGTCCACATCTCTGCTTTCTTTATAATAAAAGGCAGCTGAGTACTCCCCGCCCCAATCGATTTGGGCATTATCAATGGCCGTCTCGATTTCCGAAGCGGTCTTAATTTTCAAGCGGTTTGGCTGTTGTTCAATCTGCTGTGCGATTTCACTTTCAGAAAACGAATGATAAACTTTCGAATCGGTCTTCGCAACCAGTATATAAGAGACATCATCAACCATTAACCTTGCTTTTTCCGATTGTCCGGTACTTTCCATCCATTTTGAAAACTGAGTATATGAAGAGTCCCAATTCATATAAATGGTTTTGTCATTATGCAAAAGAATGTCGATGGAGGCATAAGCACCAAAAGAAGATGTCATTTGGTCGAACGATTGATTATTCAGATCCTCCGACAATGCCTTTATGGCCGCTTCCAGCTGTTGACCGTCCGTGATCGTTATTGATTTGTCCACTTGTCCGCTCGCAGTTATCTTGATTTTAGATACGTCATCAGCAGAAACATTCAATAACTCATTAACCATTTCTTTATATTCATTCGACTCATAAATTTTCGCCAATAGCGGTTTGTATGAGTCGTAGTTTTGCAAATGATACTCCCTTGCTAACCGTTTTCCATTCTTGAGTTCATACAGCAGGAATACGGATTGTCCATCATTCAATTCACCAATGGAAACCTTTTTACCCTTATCGATAATTTCCTGATGCAATAACCTGATCGCTTCTATATTTTCCTTCTCTTTAAGATAATTGGAAGCGTTATCCGATGTGTCACCATCTTCAAAAAATAAAGGAGAATTGCCAATATAAATTTGGCTAATCATTTTTTCATCAGGAATCTTGGCCTTATAATGAAGGGGATCTATTTTTATAATGAGTGCCAGCACAATGATAGCCACTATAAATGCTGCATAACCTTTCTTGTTGACCCGTATTCGCCAAGTCTTTTGCAGGACCATTTCCCCTAAATAATATCCAAGTAAAGAACCGATGGTATATCCGAAGAAAATCCACCCTGGTTGGCTTGTCGTTTCGCTAAAATACAGTCCTGTAAACAGCATCATGCATAATGTCAGGCCGAATTTAAATAATGGCTTAATCTTCGGATAAACAAATGCCTGCGATACATGCTCCAGCTTTCTCCTCTCATAGAGAAAAAGAGAACTAATCAGAAAAAGTAAGGTTAATATACTATAAATTAAAGTATTAACAGATAAAAAGTCTATTTTTTCCATCTCTGTTGCTGCTAATAAGGGGGAGATGCCATTCATATTGGAGCTTAGATAATAATCTGCAGAAAATCCTGCTATCAAAAACTTCACATTGGCTGCAAACAGTACAAACAACCCCACCGGCAAAGCAAGAAAAATATAGGTCACCAGTCCTTGAAAGGCTGATAATCCCGTCACCATGCCAATTAAAACGGCAACAGAAAAGATCAAAGCTTCCAAAATAAATGTAGTCCCCATCCATGACCATATATCAGGCATGGTATATAGCGTTTCTATATCAATTGCCGAGTGGAATAGTATCAAAATTAAACCTGTAAATAATATCGGCAAACCCAAGAAGCCAATTCCCGTCCCAATCATATGAATGTAGATGCTGCGTCTAGTAATCGGTAAACTATGAATAAAGTCAGAGGCTTGTTTCACTTGTAAAAACCGAAAAAGGAAGATGGCTAGTAATACTGGAATAACGATGACCAAGACAAACTGTATCATCTGCTGACAGGAAAAGAGGTTTTCAAATTTCACATATTCATTGTTCTCATTCAAGATAATCGCTAACATTTCCAAAGGCAGCGCAAATATGAGGCCGACGAGATACAGGAAACCAACCCAGCCAGAGCTTCTGAAAATATAGATAATCAATTCTCTATTAAACCAGGTTATTCTGGATGACATAACCGATATCCCCCATTTCATAAATGAATATCTCCTCTAGAGTTAGGGGGAGAATATCTAATATTTCTGGCTGAAACTGATTAAAGTGCGATTTAATCATGGATTCTTTACCTTTAACGATGCAAACGATCACGCTGCCGCGTCTTTCCTTGTTGAGAATTTGAATTCCGCGGTATAAACCGTGGGGAATTTTATGTTTAAAGGCGATTTGCACTTTGTGTACATCAGCTTTTAAGTCATTCAAATCCTTTTGGATCACAAGCTCACCCCTATGTAAAATCCCTACATGATCGGCTAAATCTTCAATTTCCCGGAGATTATGGGACGATAGTAAAATCGTCATATCCCTTTCCGATACATCCTGAATCAACAACTGCCTCACATTTTTACGCATGACCGGATCTAACCCATCAAACGGTTCATCCAGGATGAGAACTTCCGGCATCGTCGAGAGTGCGAGCCAAAAAGCAACCTGTCTTTGCATACCCTTCGATAGTTTATGTATTTTATTTTGTACGGGTATCGGAAATACTTCCTGTAATTGATAGAAACGGTCTTGATTCCATTCACTATAAATATGGCTATAAAAACTTGCCATTTGCATGATCGTATAGTTAGCCAGGAAATAAGGCGTATCAGGAAGGAAGAAACAACGATTTTTCACTTCACGGTTTTCAAACACGTATGATCGATCAATTAGAACTTCTCCTGCATCCTGTATCAGATTGCCTGAAAGCATTTTTAATAAAGTCGTTTTCCCCGCCCCATTTGAACCTAATAACCCGAATATGGAGCCTTTTTGTATGACCAAGGTGACGTTTTTGATCGCTTCTTTTCCTTCATATAATTTACTCACCTGTTTTATTTCAATCATGAATCTCCCCCCTTTGCCAATGGACTGATTTCCTTTATCAATCTATAAATTTCATGTTTATCGATTCCGATATAAAGAGCTTCAGCGAGTACCCTTGAAAGCTCGTTTCTGATTTTTTCTTCTTTCAATGAATTTTTCAAGGATTTAGGAGGAGCCACGAAATTCCCTTTGCCTGGTAATGTATATATAAACCCGTCAGATTCAAGCTGCTTGTACGCTTTCTGGATCGTATTTGGATTGATGGTCAATTCCTGAGCCAATATTCGAATAGATGGTAGCTGATTATGTTCCTATAAAACTTCATTGATCATTAGTTCCTTTAACTTATCCATCAATTGCTCATATATCGGCTTTCCATTTTGAACATCCAGCTCAAACATCATAAACCCTCCTTGCAAATGGGTGTATTACATCTCCTAATACAGTAAATTATAAAACAATATCTTCCAATTTAAAACCAATTTAAAACCATTTTCACACAATACTCTTCATAAACTCGCTTTCATTTTGTTTAACAATACTTACAGGAGGGAACTAATGATAGTAAGAATAAACAAAGGAGTTGTTTTCATTGAAACCATTATACACAGCTACAGTTGCCGTACAAGGCGGTCGTGAGGGACATGTTAAATCAGAGGACGGGATTTTGGACTTCGATGTGAGATCACCGAAGGAATTAGGTGGTTCCGGTGAGCGCGCCACAAACCCGGAACAATTATTCGCAGCCGGTTACGCGGCTTGCTTTGACAGTGCCTTGAATCTTGTTCTGCAAAAAGAAAAGAAAAAAGTCGATACTTCCGTGACGGCAAATGTCACGATCGGTAAAGATGAGGATGACGGCGGCTTTAAATTGGCTGTAAGATTGGATGTTTCTATTCCCGACCTAAGCAGGGAAGAGGCTGAAGACTTCGCCAAAAAAGCACATATGACCTGCCCCTATTCAAAAGCGACTCGCGGGAACGTCGATGTCACCTTGATTTTGGTATAAGATTATGCAAGGGAATGGATACGGCATTAAGGCCGGATCCATTCCCTTTTTTCTTATTTCACTTCTTCCAATCCCTTCATTTTCAAAAGAAAGCCCAGACCTATTACCGCCATGATGATCAATGAGCCCAATGCCATCCTGCTCGCCAATGTACCGAGGTCATGGAATACCAACGTTATTGTTCCATATAAAAGCGGACCGATTATTGAAGAGACTTTTCCTGAGAATGCAAATAGTCCAAAAAATTGCCCCCTCTTCTCATCCGGGGTCAATTCAATGATATATGTCCGTGATGTCACCCACATCGAACCAAGCGAAATGCCGAACATACTTCCGGCAACCCAGAACCATAGAGCGGTTTGTGCAAATACCGCTATAAATAAAGCAACCAAAAGCAGAACCCCCACATATGTCACAGCTAGCCGCGGCCCCTTCGACTGCGTGATGTATCCAAACAGAAACGATCCGGCAATACTCGATACTGTCGAAACCAAGTAAAGCAAAATGAATCCGCTTGAGGAAAATCCAACAACAGTCTTGGCATATATGGCCATCATGCCGATAGTGGTCGCAATTGCATCATTTAAAAAGAAATAAGCAATCATGAATGTAAAAACCGATCGATGGGATTTCATCTCTTTAAATGTGGATTTAATTTCCTTATAACCGGATAAAAAAGGTTGTTTCGCTTTTTGCTGTTTTGGAGACTCTTTTAAAAAAAAGAACAATGGAAGGGAAAAAACCAGAAATAAAATGGCCGTGGGAATAAAGGCTTCATGTGAACTCCCTTTACTTATGAATGGATAGATGGACAGGCCCACTAACGTTCCAAGGTAGCCTACCGCCACGCCAAATCCTGATATAAGCGGCAATTGCTGTTTCGTGCCTAAATCACTCATCATCGTATCATAGAAAACAAGACTCGAATGATAGAAAAACTTTGCTATCACAAATAAAAGAATGACGATCGCCAAGGAAATTGGAATGCCAAGAAGCTTCCCATCGAACGGCGCCCCTCCAAATACCCCCATTAAAAATGTACATACAACGGAAATGATTGTGAAAATCATAATGTATTTTTTCATTTTTCCCGTTCGATCGATCATGACACCGAACAGCGGGGAAAACAAAACTAGAAACAAACTGGCAATCGCATTTGCGTAGGAGATGAAGGTACTGGCAATCTGATCAAGAACGGCATTTTCCCCAATCTGTTCCTGGAGGAAGAATGGAAAGAAAATCGTATTGATATTAGAAGAAAAAATCGTATTGGCAAAATCGTAAAACGCCCAAGACAGAATGGGCAGGGAAAAATATAAACCAAAATTCCCCCTCCATTTTTTAGACTTCGGTTTCACCTGCAATTCCATCTGCTTTCCCCCCTTATTGATACTTAAATTATATGTATTCCATACCTTTCCAATAAATCCTTTAAGTCGGGATTATAACATTGTGTAAAACATGATTTTTCCTTGGCTAACATGTAAAATTGTGAAATGAGGCTGTCCTGAAAACTTCTTTATATTCTATCTAAAGAATATTTAAGAATTTTAATTCCTAAAAGGAGTGTGAAAGATGATTGCATTTTTTCTTATTATCTTGGTAACCATACTTGTCCTGTTCGCCATCTATTCTAATCGAACAAAGGGTGTTTTCCCTGAGGACTTCAAAATGCAGCATTCACCACTTAAAATTGGACATCGCGGTGCATCTGGATATTGCCCCGAGAATACAATGGCATCTTATAATAAAGCTATTGAATTGGGAGCTGATTTCCTGGAAGTGGATATCCATCTTAGTAAAGATGATGTACTTGTGGTTCATCATGACCCAACTCTGGATCGAACCACGAACGGCAAAGGGAACATCCGTGATTACACGGCTGCCGAATTAAAGGAACTGGATGCAGGAAGCTGGTATCATTCCCGTTTTAAAAACGAAAAAATTCCTTTATTAAGTGAGGTATTGGAAAATTTCGGGTCAAAAGTCGGAATCTTAATCGAATTAAAACATCCATCTGCTTATCCCGGCATTGAACGGAAACTTGCAGAAGAATTAGGAAAATTCCAAGAATATTCAACAAGTGAAATTAGGATAATGATTCATTCGTTCGATATGGAATCCATGAAAAGGTTTCATCAATTAATGCCAGACATACAAGTGGGCGTTTTGATAAAACGGCGAATTAATGACCAAAAATTAAAGGAGATTGCCGAGTTTGCATCATTTTTGAATCCAAAGCAAACGATTTTGAGTACGAAACTGCAAATGCGAATCCAAAAGCACGGGATGAAAGTATATACATGGACCGTCAACAATAAAAAACAAATCCGCATGTTCAAAAAGATGCAGTTAGATGGGATCATTTCTGATTTCCCTGATTATTTTTTTGATTGAATCATTGAATGAATTTGCCTTCTTCACTCTAATAAGGGTTACAGAAATATTTATAATCATGGTTCGGGGTGAGACCATTCCGAACCTCCTTCTTAAAAAACTTCCCCGTTGTTTTCAGCCGGAGCACTTTTGTTGGGGTTCACGCATTTATTCGACCCACACCACGCTTTTTTCGACCGTTCACGCATTTTTTCGACCTACACTGCACTTTATTCGACCTACACCCCACTTTATTCGACCGTTCACCATTTCATTCGACCCACACCCCACTTTATTCGACCTACACCGCACTTTTATCGGCCGTTCACGCACTTTATTCGACCTACACCACACTTTATTCGACCGTTCACGCATTTATTCGACCCACACCCATTTTATTCGACCCACACCCATTTTATTCGACCCCCTTTTGTCCACAACTGAACAATCCGCTAATGCGGATTGTTATTTTAATAACAATGAAAGAATTGTATCTCATGCGCGTCCGTTCCATAATATGCCCATCGCTGTTGACTTCGTCTCCATCGATAACCTGCCACGGAATTATAGCCGACATATGTGGGGTAAAACCAAAATGAGCGGCCATTTTTAAGCCAAACATACGTATGTTTGTATAAACACCCTTTCATTGAATCAGTGTCCATTGCCTTAGACATTCCATCGTGAAGTTGTGGAGTGAATAATGGCGGAGCTATATGAGGCGGGCCTCCTCCGTGCGGCGGCCGCGGCGGCGGATGGTCCCCGTAGGACGGGCCAGGCGGGCCAGGAGGAGTCCTTACATCCATTATTTGTTTTGGATATGGAATCGCCAAGAAATCATTATCTATGTTTCGGAGATGTGCATCTTGATAGATATTTTCAGTACCGTTATGGTGTTGATAGAATGAATTGTATGGTTTCATACTTTTTCACCTCATAATTGAACTTTCTTTTATCCGTATGTAGACGAACGGCCATATGTGCATTTTCATTCCTAATTACTGTCTCTACTTTGTGGTTCTATCGAATCTTTAAACGGAAAATAATGCGTCAGAAAATATTCCCTGTTTATTTTTTGAAAAAATCCCTGTATTTTTTAGCTTTCTTGCACTAGAATTTGATATAGTGTTCTTAATGATTTAAACTCAATAAAGTCAAAAGTCATTTCAGTCCCTGAATCATTGTGGAGGCCAAATTTTCTTATCTTAGAAAAAACGAGGGATTCCTATGTGGGAATTATTATTAGAATTCGATTATCAGACCGTTCGCCATGCGGTATGGGCAGGTTACTTATTTACCTTTGTCTTTCCACTGGCTGCGTTTTACTTCTTAAATAAAAAGCAATCGCTCTTGAACGACAAATATCAAGCTTCCGTTCATACAGATAAAAGTAAATCCCCCGTTCATGCGGGCAGCATTTTTGACTGGCGCGGTGCACAGCGCTTCTTCACATTTATCCGGCAAAAGGATTCACCAGATGATTCCGATGAGCCAAGCCTCCTTCTCTTTGTTTAATCACTAACAATTTGAGGAGGAAATTATATTGAAGAAGAAAAACATGTTTCTAATTGCAGTACTATTTCTGGCAACGACCCTATTGACAGGATGCTCAGCAGCAACGAGCGGTCCATTTCATACCGCTTTGGTTAACCCTATGACAAAAATGTTGGAATTTAATGCTGATTTATTTAATGGCAACTATGGTTTAAGCATCATCATGATGACATTTTTGATTCGCCTTGTCTTGCTTCCACTGACTGCCAAGCAATATAAAACACAGCTTAGCATGAAAACGAAGATGAATGGGCTGAAACCGGAAATGACTGCAATCCAGCAGAAAATCAAAGAGACGAAAGATCCAGCTAAACAAAAGGCCCTTCAACAGGAAATGATGCAGCTTTACCAAAAGCATGGAGTCAATCCTTTAAACATGGGCTGTTTGCCGCTCTTAATTCAAATGCCGATTCTAATGGGCTTTTATTATGCGATCCAAGGCTCACATGAGATTGCGACCCATAGTTTCCTTTGGTACAGCCTTGGTCAGCCGAATATTGCCATGGCGATTATTGCTGGTGTCATTTATTACTTCCAATCGGTCATTTCCATGAGACAAATGCCGGAGGAACAGCAGAAACAAATGAAGATGATGAGCCTGCTCTCACCAGCAATGATTTTATTCATTTCTTTCTCCGCTCCTGCTGCTTTGCCGTTATACTGGTCAATCGGAGGTATTTTCATGATTGTTCAGTCCATCGTGCTTCAGCGAATATATAAAAAAGACCATGCCGTTGTTCCGGCTGCAAATGAAACGGTTATGAAAAAAAGCTAATCCAATTGGATTAGCTTTTTTTTCATAAAGTTAAATTTTCGCAAGTAATTGCTAGCCTTGATGGAAGTGGATTTTCAGGGCGAAATTCACTATTTTATTTCTTCGGCAATGGATTTGTTGAAACCTTTTCGAAAAACTTCTCTACATATTCGAAATCCGTGTAAAAGAACAATAATAGGTCACCCGGTTGTGATGTTTCCCACGCTTTTACAAATGCGTCCAATTCATTAGGTTCGATTAAGGTCCGATCTTTTTGTAACCCTGCTTCTACGGCAGCTTCCTGAAGCAGTCTGGCTACTTCGAACGGCTCCCTGCCCCGCAAATCATCGTCTTCTTTAATGATGAATAGATCAGAATTCATGGCCGCCTCCTTGGAGAGCCTGATTAGCTCTTCATCAATACGGTCCCCAGGTCCTGCCAAAACAGTGATAAGACGATTTTTGTTATAGGCACTGACCGTTTCGAATATGGCCTTCAATCCTGCTTCATTATGGGCATAGTCGATGATGATCGTGCGCTCTTTCAACTTTTTTAAATTGAAACGTCCTTTGGACAAATTCGTATCAGGCATAAATGTGGCAGCCTTCCTTCGTAGTTCTTCCATTGAAATGCCTTGAGTCTCGGCTGCGGCTAACGCTTGAAGTAAATTGGCGATATTATGACGTGCCATGCCGGAAATCGTTATTGGAATCTTGGTGCAATCCATAAATTGTCGGATGACACCATCAGATGAATGACAGATTACACCTTGTTCATTGACGTACCAAACTTTACATCCCCCATTTATCGCAGCCTTCACGTGAGGCTGCGTGGCATCAGTAGAGGTGTAAATGACCTCTCCATCTGTATGAGCGTTCATGGCTGCTACATTCGGATCATCTGCATTCAGCACACAATAGCCTGTTTTCATTACGACTTCGGCTACCAGCCTCTTTAATTTAATGAGATCATCCAATGTATCGATTCCATCATGGCCGAGGTGATCCTCACTTACATTGGTAATGATCCCCACATCACATTTACGAAATGCAAGACCTTCACGAAGAATCCCTCCCCTGGCCGTTTCCAATACGGCTACATCAACTTCAGGATGGGCCAATACCATTCGTGCACTGACCGGGCCACTGCAGTCACCTTGATCCATTACCTCATCGCCGATATATACTCCATCTGAATTCGTCATACCCACCTTTGTATTTTCATTAGAAAGAAAATAATGAACCAATCGGGTCGTTGTCGTCTTTCCATTTGTTCCGGTCACTGCGATGATCGGTATAGCTGCCTCTTCCCGAGTCGGAAATAAATAATCGACAATGGCCTTGCCTACATCCCTTTTTTTCCCTTCGCTCGGATAATGATGCATTCGAATTCCCGGAGCAGCATTCACTTCAATAATCGCAGTCCGTGAATGCTCGATTGGTTTGGATATATCCTCACAGATAAAATCGATTCCGGCTATATCCAGACCAACCGCTTTCGCGGCAGCAACTGACATATTTTTAATGGTGGGATGAACCTGATCCGTTACATCGATTGCCTTTCCACCAGTCGAAAGATTTGCATTGCCGACAACTTGAACCAATTCCCCTTGATTCGGAATGGTATCGAGCGTCCGATTCGATTTTTCCAAGTAACACGTCACGGTATGTGTAAGCGGGATCTTTGACATTGGCTTCTCATGTCCTTCTCCCCGCAAATCATTACAATTTTCCTTTTCTATCAATTTACGTATCGATTCCTTACCGTTGCCAATAACAAAGGGAGGAAGCCTCAAACTAGCGGCTATAA
Source organism: Peribacillus sp. NPDC101480 (assembly GCF_050277335.1). NCBI lineage: Bacteria > Bacillati > Bacillota > Bacilli > Caryophanales > Bacillaceae > Peribacillus > Peribacillus sp. NPDC101480. The sequence continues at coordinate 220,015 of NZ_JBNNSB010000004.1, read as the reverse complement.
GTTCACCGTTGACTATCAGTAACCGATAATCATGTCCTTCAATATGTCGTTCGACTATGTACATCTCCACATGCGACTCCAAACAATTGATTACATTGAATAGTTCATCCTTATTTTTGATATGGGTGATGACGCCCTGACCCTGCCTCCCATTGTACGGTTTAATGACCAGCGGAAAACCCAGCCTGTCCGCCGAGGCAAAGATATCTTCGATGGAATGGGCAACTTCCCCTTCAGGTACAGGGAGTCCACACCCTCTTAAAATTGATTTGGTCAATGATTTGTCACATGAATTCTCAACGGCAATATTCGAAGTCTGGCTGGAAATTGTCGCCTGGACATACTTCTGCCTTGTACCGGTTCCTAAACGCAGTAAGCTTTCATCACCCATTCGCTCGACAGGGATACCTTTTGCTTGTGCTGCTTTAAAAATGGCTTCGGTACTTGGCCCCAGTTTATTTTTATAATATAACTGCTCTATTTGTTTTACATAAGATTGCACATTTATATGCTTTTCACCATTCAGGATGGCTTCCGCTATATCTTTTGCTGCTAAAAAAGCTTGAAGACCTGAGTGAGGCTCCTGATAGTCAAAGGTCACATAATAAAAGCCCTTCTTTTCCATCATTATCGTTTTTCCACGAATGGCTTCGATTCCGGCCAGGTTTTGAAGCTCAATCGTCATATGCTCCAATATATGTCCCATCCATGTTCCTTTTCTCAGCCTTTCGGCGAAACCGCCTCGATACCCTTTTGAACATGTATGGCTTCCCAGGTTCGGGAGTGCCTTTAACAATTTTTCATTGAATCCAGGTATTGAATCAGATGGTTTCTGTTCCAGTTCCCCTATATCCAATTCAATGCAAATCGTCGGTGTATAAGCAAAATAATTAGGTCCTTTTAAATAACGGACTCGATTGATTATCATTGTTGGATCCCCTTTTTCATCAACAATTTCCTTGCAAGCAGATCAAAACGGTATCCTCTGGTTAGTGCATGTAGGTTAAATCCCGAAAGGGTCAACTCTTCACTGCCATTATCAGAAGATGTGATATTGATATAGTCACTTGTGCTGCCATCAAGCACCAATACTTGATGTTGGCCAACTACTTCAAAATGACCGTCTTTAACTAAAATTGCTGTATTTTCATCAATGCCAATACCCATAATTTCCTTTTTCCCTGCTATCGCACTTAACAGGCGGTCAAATCGGCCACGCTGGGAAAAATGTTGATCGATTATCAAATCGTCAAGGAAGCCGAAACCCATCCCAATCTCAACTTTTAACTTATTGTCATTCAGCATCGTGTCAGCAGCAATGATCATATGCTTACCTAAAATGGAAGCACCAGCACTTGTCCCTGCTATCACCATTCCTTTATGCCAGGCTTTAGAAAGGGCATCGTGGAATTTGGTTTTTCCAATCAGCTCAAACAATCGGCTTTGGTTTCCCCCTGAAATGAAGACGGCGGAAAAAGATGTCAGCTGTTCACAAATTGCTGGGTCATCTGCATCCTGCCTTGAATCCAGCTTGATCACTTCCACCCTGCCCACGCCTAAATCCCTGAAAATCTTGATATACTCTGTACTCACTTCCTCAGGAATTTCACTCGCTGTAGGCAATATTCCTATTCCGCCATCCCTATTACGGGTTGCAAGCTCGACAAATTTATTTAATACTTCACCTTCAAGGCACTTATCCTCTGCCCCGCCAATGATAAGTAATTCACCACAATTCATTCATCATACTCACCTTTACAAATGGATTAACATCATGAAATTGCTCAAAATAGAACACATAATGACTAGTATGGCAACTTCTATCAATCTTCATTCATAAAAATGGGAAACTGTAGAATTTTGTTTAACTTAATGAAAAGAGAGGAAAAGTAATAGAGTAAAAAAATAAAAGGAGTGTGCAAAAATGAGCGAAAACCAAATTAAAGAAAAAGTATTGAACATCATCCGTGATCATAAAATAGGAGTTTTATCTTCAGTTGAAAACAACAAACCACATTCACGCTATATGACATTCTTTAACGATGATTTAACTTTATACACACCAACGAGTGGAAAGACGGAAAAAATTGATGAAATTGAAAAGAATCCTAATGTTCATATCCTGATCGGCTATGATAATAAAGGATTGGGCGATTCTTACCTGGAAATCTCAGGTACCTCGAAAATAAACGATTCACAGGAACTGAAGGATAAATTATGGAATGAATCCTTTGAAGATTGGTTCGAAGGTCCGAAAGATCCGAATTATTTAATCCTGCAAATTAAGCCGGAAAGCATCCGATTGATGAACAACAACGGTGAACCTCCACAAGAATTATCATTGTAAATCTTTATTTTTTGTACTTACGCCAATTGACGAGTATTACGCTCAAACTCACGAGTAAATGACCAAAATTCACGAGTAAAACACCAAAACTCACGAGTATTTGATCGAAATTCACGAGTATTACTCCAAATCAGGAGTAAATGACCGAAATTCACGAGTAAAACATCACAACTCACGAGTATTTAATCGAAATTCACGAGTATTACTCCAATTCACGAGTAAATGACCGAAATTCACGTGCATTTCACTAACACAGTACTATACTAAAAATAGCGCTATAAAACAGTTAAAAGCCCGCACATGAGTGCGGGCTTTTTTCACGATTACACCAGCTCTGATTGGATATAGTGCAAAATCAGATTGGCTGTATGCTTTAATGAAGAAACATGTGTCCGCTCGAAGGCATGTGAGGCATCGATTCCCGGTCCGATCAGACCATGTACGACATCATATCCTGCCCGGATTGCAGCGGAAGCGTCCGATCCATAATATGGATAAATATCAACTCGGTAGTCGACGGCATTTGCTTGGGCAAGTGAAACTAAATGCTGACGCAGTTTATAATGATATGGACCTGAGGAGTCTTTTGCGCAAATGGATACGCTGAATTCATCCGTCGATTGTCCATCGCCGATCGCGCCCATATCGACTGCTAGATATTCGACTGTTTTCTCAGGGATATTGGAATTTCCGCCATAGCCGATTTCTTCATTGTTGGAAATCAGGAAATGAGTCGTATATGCCAATTTTATTTTTCCTGCGGAAATGAGGTCAATGATATGAAGGAGGATGCCAACGCTAGCTTTATCATCCAAATGCCTTGATTTCAAAAAGCCTGTATCCGTCACTTCCACTCTTGGTTCAAAGGAGACAAAATCTCCAACAGAAATGCCAATGGCCTCTGTTTCCACTTTAGTCTTCACGACAGCATCTATCCGGACCTCAATTGTCTCATCATCACGCTTGGCATCGCCGGCATTTTTATATACGTGGACAGAGGTCTGATTGATTAAAATGGTCCCGGTCATAATGGTTCCGTCAGCTGTATGGATTTTACAATACTCCCCTTCCACTGAGTTCCAGCGGAAACCGCCGATCATTGTCAATTTAAGACGGCCATTCGCCTTGATTTCCTTTACCATGGCCCCCAGTGTATCGACATGGGCAGTCAGCAAACGATGTTTGCCATCATTTTCGCCTTTCAATGAAGCAAGCAATGCCCCTTTATTCGTGATCTTGTAAGGAACCTTCCTCTGCTCCATGAAATCAGCCGCGTATTTAATGGCTTGCTCTGTATAGCCGGAGGGGCTGGGTATGGACACCAATTCTTTTATGTAAGATACAATTTCTTTTTCTTCGATCACACTCATGCGTATCATCTCTCCTTTCCTCTTGCTTCATTATATCTTTTCATGGCAACTTTTAACATATTTAAAGACCGCCAAAAGGCGGTCCTTTAATCGATTTAACTCATAAAAGCCAGGACAGGCAACATGGCCATAACTAATGTTGATATTCCATATAACGCTATGTTCTCCATATTCACTCTTCTTTTCCACTTATCGCGCCATACTTTGTATCTGTCCATATCTTCGTTCCTCATAAAAAAACCTCCTTCATGATGAAAGTTCAACTTACTTCAACTGTCTTTGTTTGTTGGACATTTCCTTCATATATTCCAAGAAGGCAATTCTCTTTTCGTCTGGATAGGCTACAATGTCTGCAATGATTTCCTCTTCGAGAGGTTTCAGTAAACGGCCAACCGATTCAGTAAACAATATTTCTAACTCTCTCTTTGTTTCATTAGGATTTCTCACTTCCATCAATATCACCCTTCCAATTACTTACTATTATCTATATAACCTTTATCCTCTACATTGAAACGCAAAAAAATCGACCGCCCATAAAGGCAGCCGATTTTCATCAATTAAATTACTTCGTTACCCCGACATTATGCCACTGATATTGGCGGCCAGCGAGATAATCATAACCTGTCACGCGTTCATTCACTCCCGCCAATTGATAACGGAATAATGTCGGAATGACCGGAACCTCTTCATGGATCAATTCCTGCCACTCATTATACGTATCGATTCGATATTGATCATCGAAGGCTTCCTCTGAAATCCCTTTAGCAAGAAGCTCATCATTTTTTTCACTCACCCAGCGGGTATAGTTAAATTCTGCAGATCTGGACCATATTCCTGATGGATCCGGATCGGAAGCGACACCCCATGCAGCTTGATAAATATCCACTTTATCATTATCCTTTTTCAGCAGGTCGTAGAATGAATTGAACTCATGCAGCCTTCCATCCTGCAATTCTACGTCCAAACCAACTTGTTCCCATTGTTGGATATAATATCTTGCTAGTGGCTCAGAAACATCGGAACCGCTCATGGAAGCAAAGTTGATCTTGAACTCTTTTCCGTCTGCATCTTCACGAATGCCATCATTATTCGTATCTACAAATCCTGCTTCATCCAAAAGTTTTTTAGCTTTTTCAGGATTATATTCATATGGTTTTACATCTTTATTGTTATATTTAAAGTTCGGTGTAATGACAGAGTTGGCAGGGAAGCGAAGGCCCTTGAACATCTTTTCGCCAACTTCTTCATTATTGATGGCATAAGCCATCGCCTGACGAAGGCGTTTGTCACCGAATTTCGGGTTCTCATCCATAACGTTTTCTTCTTTTTCCTTATCATAATGACCGAAGTTGAAACCAATATAGGTATAGGCTAATTCAACTTTCCCCAATAATTCGACATTATCCAATTCCTTGGCCTGATCATATTGCTCAGCCAGGACCTCCGCTACATCGAGATCACCATTTTCAAGTGACTTGACGACAACGGACGGATTCACGACTTTTAATGTGACACTGTCTAATTTAGGTTCACCGCGGTAATAATCTTTATTAGCTTCGAATTCGACCGCTTCCCCTTGAACGATTTTCTTCACTTTGAATGGTCCAAAACCAATCGGGTTTTTACGGATCTTATCCGAAGATTCCAACTCTGCAATCGGAACATCTTTTAAGTATTCTTTATGAAGCGGGTATGTCCATAATCCAGTCGTGACGGAAGGATTCGCTTTTTTGAAAGTGAAAGTGATTTTCTTGTCGTCGACTTTAATGCCTGAAATCTTGTCCGCTTTCCCTTCATGATACTCTTCCATACCCTCAATTAAAGCCATTTGTTCATCATAGCGTACACCCTTGTAATCCTTGCTTCCCATGACAAGGTATGCATATTCTAAATCAGCGCCTGTCACTGGTTTTCCATCATGCCATTTTACATTATCCTTAATCGTCAGCGTGACCGTTTTATGATCATCCGAAATCTCATAGGAAGCGGCACCTTCATTTGTATATACATAGTTTTCGTCTGTATCCAATAAATCCTCATCAAAGAATGTGATAACTTGGTTATCGGGTTCGCCTTGATAGAAAACCTTGTTTAATATCCCTTCAAACGGGGTATCGGATACCAAACCATATGTCAAATGGCCGCCTTTAATCGGCTCTCCTTGATTCGTCGTCTTTGTCGGGAATTTAGAGGTATCGACCTGTTCGACATCTTTCCCTTTTTTCTCTTTCGTTGACGATTTCTCCGTATCATCCGAACATGCAGCAAGCAGTAGAGACGAAATGGCCAATGCACTTAATACCTTACTGTAGCTTTTGATTTTCATATCATACACTCCCCTTTTTTTATGCTCTTCTTTGTCTAGCATCGGCTGCGCGTTTTAACGCTTGACCAACGAAATTTATACTCAGCATCAACACTAAAATCATGAGTGATGCGGGTACCCATATCCACCACTTGTTTTCCAGAACATCTGGATTACGAGCATAACTGATGAGCGTACCTAAACTCGGTGTGCTCTCCGGAAGACCGAACCCTAAGAAAGTCAAACTGGATTCTAAGCCAATATTGCCAGCAAGGTTCAAAATGAAGTTAACGATGATCAGTGAACTGACATTGGGCAGAAGCTGAAACAGGATTATTTTCCAATGTGGCGTCCCGAGTGTCTGTGAGGCGTGGATATAATCCAGCTCACGCTCTGACAAAGCCTTTGAACGAATCAGCCGGGCCTTGCCTGTCCATAAAAACATCGTCATGATTAAAATGAAAACATATACATTGAAGATCGGTACAATCGTGACTACAACGATGATGAACATCAATTGCGGCAGTGCAATCACGAAATCGATAACGCGCATGATCACATTATCGGTTGCCCCGCCGAAGTAGCCAGCCAGAAGCCCTAATGATAAACCGATGATAGCCGTGAATAATGTAATGAATAAACTGATCGTGAATGAATTTCTGGTACCTATTATCAGTTGTCCGAATACGTCCCGGCCGCCATAATCGGTTCCAAGCCAATAGTCTGAAGATGGTTCCATATAAATGGAGAGAAAATCGACCTTGGCTATTTCCTTGGCGTCCATGAAGAACGACGCACCGTAAACAAAAATCAATATGGCTGCTAATATGATCAATGAGCCCATGGCAAGCTTATCCTTTTTGATTTCCTGCCAGATGATTTTGATTCCTGAAGGGCTCACATCTTTCACTTGTATGTTCTTTCCCGTTTCTACTTTCATTTCCATACGCTCACCCCGCTCCTATTCTATCCGTATGCGCGGATCGACCGCACTAAGTATGATGTCCGAAAGAAGAGTGCCAAGCAGAGTGGCAAATCCCGTCATCATGACGATGGCCGTGACAACGCTGAAATCCCGCAGGCTGACTGAACTAAGGAAAAGCTGCCCCAGACCCGGATAACTGAAAATGGTCTCGATTATGACCGCGCCGCCGATCAATCCGGTAATTTCATAACCTAAGAATGCCGCTATCGGTAAAAAGGAATTTCTCAGGATATGCCGTGAATATACTTTTGATTCAGGCACTCCCTTCGAACGCGCAGTCCTTACGAAATCCTTGATTTTATTATCGATGATTTCATTTCGCAAATATTGGATCGTACTTGTTGTTGCAATTAAAGCTGTACTTAAAGCTGGTAAAATCAAATGATTGATCTTGCTTACAACATAGGCGAATGTTCCTTCATCCACTTTTGAATCGACACTGCCGCCAGACGGGAACCAATCCAGGGCAAATCCGAAAATGAATAACATGATTAAAGCAAAAATGAAAATCGGCGTGCCAAATCCTACATAGCTATAACCCGTAACGGTTTTATCCACCCAGGTATCGTTATACCTTCCGCTAAGTATGCCTAATGGAATCGCAAGCATATATGTAAAGATAAGCGTGACCAACGCCAGGAACACCGTGTTCCAAAGCCTGTCTTCTATAACATCCATGACGGGCGTCTTATGTGTATAGGAAATACCGAAATCCCCCTGTACTGCATTGGATGCCCACCTTATATATTGTTGGTACCAAGGGTCATTCAAACCCAGTTCTTCCCTGATCCTATCAAGCTCGGCCGGGTTGGCCCTAGGATTGATTTCCTGACCTGACAGTGCATCTCCCGGCATTGCTTTTGCCATCATGAAAACGATGATGCTCAATAAAAAGAGCTGCGGGATCATAACTAATAAACGCCTTAGGATAAACTTCCACATATTCCTTACACCTCCTTATTGTAATGCGACTCTATGTGTCGATGAGATTGGCTTCAAATCGTAGGCACGTCCATCCTCATCGAAATATTTTGAGTAGGTAGACTCATATTCCGAGGTGAGTTTCTTTCTAAGCTGCACTTTATCTTCGCGAACTTCCGGCTCTAAATCCGGAATGGCGGCAATCAGGCGCTTCGTGTATATATGTTGCGGATTTTCATAGATTTCCTCGCTTTTGCCTTCCTCTACCAATCTACCGCGATACATAACTCCCATCCGGTCACACATATGCCGGATTACACCTAAGTCATGACCGACAAATAAATAAGTCAAATTGAACTCCTGTTGGAGATCCTGAAGGAAATTCAATACCTGTGCCTGAACGGAAACATCCAGTGCTGACACCGGTTCATCCGCAATGATCAGTTTAGGTTTCAATGTCAAAGACCTGGCAATCCCAATACGCTGGCGCTGCCCCCCTGAAAATTCATGAGGATACTTGTGAATCGACTCCGGACTGAGCCCGACTTTGTCCAAGAAGTCCTGGACGATTTTCTTTTCCTCTGAAGGTGATAACCGTTCAAAGTTCCTCAGCGGTTCGGCAATGATGTCCAGTACCCTCTTCTTGGGATTCAATGATGAATACGGGTCTTGGAAAATCATTTGGATATCTTTTCTAAATGGTTTAATTTCTTTTCTACTTAAAGATGCTAAATCCCTGCCTTCAAACAGGATTTGTCCGGATGTGACATCATTCAGCTTGACCACTGCCTTGCCTGTCGTGGACTTGCCGCTTCCGGATTCCCCGACCAAACCATATGTTTCCCCTTGCTGTAACTCAAAGGAAACACCGTCCACGGCCTTTACGTGATCAACCACCCTTCTGAAAAAACCGCCCCTTATTGGAAAATGCACTTTCAGATTATCTAATTTGAGTAATGTCATGGGCCGATGCATCTCCTTCAGCTTGAAAATAAAATTCTTTATAGCACGTACAGCGCACAAAATGATCATTGCCCACTTCGTGAAGCCGGGGTGTCTCTTCATGCGCATGCTTAGATATCCAAGGAATCCTATCTTGGAAGCGACATCCTATCCGATCCATTTTCGCTATCGATGGAACGATTCCCTCGATAACGTGCAAACGATTTTTCTCGTTTGCAGCCGAAGGAATCGAATTTAATAACGACCTTGTATATGGATGCAGCGGATTGTTGAATATCTCTTTAACACTTCCCGTTTCCACTACCTGACCTGCATACATGACAACGATCCTGTCAGCGACCTCTGCTACGACGCTCAGATCATGTGTAATTAAGATGATCCCCATTTTTGTCCTGCTTTGGATATCCTTCAGCAGATCAAGTATTTGTGCTTGAATCGTAACATCGAGTGCCGTCGTGGGTTCATCTGCAATGACCAGTGCAGGATTGCAAGCAATGGCAATCGATATCATTGCCCTTTGCCGCATTCCGCCCGAGAGCTCATGCGGATATTGCTTGTACGTCCGTTCAGGATATGGAATTCCCACTTGTGTCAAAAGTTCAATCGTCCTATTCTTTTTTTCAGCACTGGAGAGTTCAGTATGGTAATCAAGATTCTCCTCGATTTGTTTTCCTATGGTCATGAGCGGGTTCAAAGCCGTTAATGGTTCCTGAAATATCATACCCAATTCCTTACCACGGACTTTATTCATTTGCACATCATTCAACTTTAGTAGATTTTGACCTTTATAATTGATATTTCCTTCTGATTTCGTTCTCTGCTTATTATGTAATTGCATGATAGATAAGGCCAAGGCACTCTTTCCACAACCTGATTCTCCAACAACTGCTACAATTTCATTTTCATTCACCGTAAACGAAACATCATCCACCGCCGCATGATATTTGCTACCGATTCGAAATGAGGTAGTTAGGTTCTCTATTTGTAAAATAGCTTTCTTCATCCTTGCTCCCCCTAAACTATTTTATCGGGAAAATAATTAATCTTCTGATAATTAGTTAGAATTTTAATCAATTTTTTACATTTATACAATAGTTTTTATAGAAAATAATCACATTTTTTTCATTTTTTATAACTTTAGGAATAATTTTCTGCAATAAAAAATCATTTCCTTTATAACTGTTATACAGTAAAGTTTTGAAGTCCGATTAAATATATAGAATAAATAATTTTGAATTTATTATTTCAAGATATCTTTTTTAAAGATTATGCCCATTTATTGACCTTGTCGTTTTACGTACTGCGGAATGGTTCCAATTGAAGTATTTTAATATTTCAGAAAAATTAGTATATTTGTAAGAATATCATAAAAAAGGTAATTACTTCATATATATTTCATTACTTTAAAAAAAAACACCAAATTTTCATGTAATGCAATGAAACCTTTTTAAAACAGATTCGTAGAAAACGGTAGAAAATAAATGATGAGGTGATTGAATGTATTCACAAACTGTACAAACTTATATGCCGTCCGTCATGCGGACGTTCGCTTTATCACTTGCCGTTTCCGTTTTAGGGATGGCTCTCGGCACTCTTGTACCGCCATCGTTGTTTCTTCCGTTAGCGATACTTGAGATCGCCATGTTGATTGGAGCATTCATATTGCGGAGGAAAAAAGCCATCGGCTACACATTTTTGTATAGTTTCACGTTGATTTCTGGAATTACGACCTATCCGATCATCGCACACTACCTAGCTGCTGCAGGGGCAAATGTGGTGATCCTGGCAGGTGTTACGACGACAGTCGTATTTGGAGGGCTGGCGATTTATGCCACAACCACCAAAAGGGACCTTTCTTTCTTGGGAGGAATGTTATTTGCTGCCTTGCTAGCTTTAGTTGTCATTAGCATTTTCAACATCTTCTCTCCATTAAGCTCTACAGCCATGCTGGTCTTTTCCTTTATCGGGATTTTAGTTTTCAGTGGTTATATTTTATATGATTTCAATCGTATGAAGCATTACGGGGTAACAGCCGAAGAAGTACCGCTCATGGCCTTGAATCTATATCTTGATTTCATTAACCTATTCATTAACATCTTGCGCTTCTTTGGTATTTTAGCAAGCGATGACTAAAGTGCTAATAGTATAAATCCTAACAAGATAACATAAGAAAGACGCTTGGACTTATCCAAGCGTCTTTTCACATTTCTTTCCCATACGGTTAAGCTGTAAGATGGTAGTAGTGATTTCCCCAAAACTCCTGGCAATGAATAAAATACCAAATCATGAATTTGGTCTCAATCATTAATAAGAACGGCAGAAGGGATGCGTATCTTATTTATATAATCCTGGATTTGATTGATCGGTCCATGGCAGTTTCACACCGAAAGTGCTTGCAATGAACTGTGTATCTTCCCTTCGTTTTTTCCTAATTTGGGCCCGTTGTTTTGCTGATTCATTTAAATTCATTTCCATCTCTGTTTCAGGAACCAAACGCGGAACCGGAATTGGTTTACCTTCTTCATTAATGGCAACAAATGTCAAGAATGAAATGACACATAAATTCCGGGCTCCTGTAACTAAATCCTCTGCAACCACCTTTACGATGATTTCCATTGATGTTCTGCCAGTATACGTCACGAAGCTTTCAAGGCAAACTGCATTTCCTTCGTGAATAGGGTGCAGGAAATCGACAGAATCAGTTGATGCAGTAACGACGTTGCTTCGAGCATGACGCATGGCTGATATAGCCGCTACATCATCAATGTATGCCATTAATTTGCCTCCGAACATCGTACCAATATTATTTGTATCCGGCGGGAGGACAAGGCTTGTTTTTATGACCAAAGAGTCCCGGCAATTTTTTGTTTCTTCCATGGTGACTGCACTCCTTTATGTCTGATTCTCACTAGTCCACTTTATCGAATTCTTACCTGTAAAGCAATTCACATGCTTATTTTCCTGCTATTAGTCAAAATTATGCGGCTTATAATGAAGCCAACCGCTTTCACTGCCCTTTTGGCTGCTTGCCTTGCTGCAGCTCACGCAGGCTTAAGCCAAATGTCATTTGTAAATGCGGATAATCCTTGAACCCTGCCCAATCCCCTCCCCAATCGAAACCTAACCCTTTAGCGATGGTTACGACTTCCATCCAATCCGACTTTCCATTATCGTTGCCGTCATAACTCATATCCCAAATGGCCTCGCCTTGTTTGTTAAGGAGGGCAAAATCTATCGCCAAACCGAAATTATGCAGCGATTCGCCACCTCTTGCATTCGTTACGATGTTGCCCGAGTCTGATCTGCCCTTTTCATAGAGTTCATTTTGCTCGGCTAAAGACCGGAACCCCGCCGTAATGATAACCGGGATGCCTTTGTCATTAGCCAATTGAATGAGCTCGTCCTTTTTTTCGGCGACGATCGGATTCAGCTCGTCAGTCAGTTCGATTTCATCCAGATCAGGAGGAAGCATATACTTGAACAAGAGCCCCAGTAACAATCCTAAAAAGCCCAATACCAAAAATGTCCTTACCCAAGTGGCTTTCACTGAAAAATCCTTCCTTTACGAATATCTGTCTGAAAGTGAAAAACTCAACCAAGACGGATGAGTTTCTTCTATAACTTTGCTTTCAATTCTTCAATTTGCAATAAATGCCGTTTTTCATGAAGTCCCACGAACGGGATCCATTGCTTCAAGCTTAAATCTTTAAACAAAGGATGTGGTAATGACTTTTGTTCGAGATCAATTTCCTTTGCATGATCAACGACCTGTTCAAAAGCTTTTCGGGATTCGGACAACTTTTCCTTAACTTCACTCAAAGTTTGGTATGATTCTGACGGAATGACAAATGGCGGCGCCTGGACCTTCACTTCACGATTTAAAGTAAGCTCGATCGGTTTATCCACAGCAGGAATGCTATCGTTGCTTTTCAATTTATCGGATATGCTCTTTGTTATGGCCCTCTCCATTAAATATAAATGATCCAATACCTGGATGATGCTCCATCGTCCAGGTTCAGGATGGGCGTTCAGCTGTTCATCCGATAGTCCGTTGACCGCATTTAAAAGCTCTTCCCTGATTTTTTCATTTTCATTCATTTTTAGCATCTCCTCTTATAAGCCTCGCTAATCTCCTTTAATTATTCCATTTCATATAGGAATGTGTAAAATAATAATACTTTTTGACAGAAACGAACCGATTAAAAGTTGTCTATTTTTTGAAAAGCTCTATCATAGTCATTAAGGTAAAATTCAAATGACTTTCAAAATTCATCATAGATAGTCTAAATAGGAGTGATCGCTATGAGTGGAGGACATATTCCATTCAGCCACAAAGGCCGCAGTTCCATGCATGCAATACCTTCAAAAGGAAGCATATGGTTGATGCTCAAACAAATGTTCAATCGGGTACCATTCAAATGGAAGTTTTGCACTTTGATATTATGTATCATGCTTTTCATTTCATTGCTTGAGTTCTCCATTCCCCAGTTGACGCAGTTTACGATTGATAAAGTCATTCCCGAAAAAAGATATGATTTGTTGATCTGGATTGGCACAGGAATTCTTTGTGCCAGCATCTTATTGGCGTTACTGAACTACTTTAACAGCTATATCGTTTCCAAGGTCGGTCAAAGAGCTATTATGGATATACGGAATAGCATGTATGACCACATTCAAACACTGGATATGAAATTCTTTGACAAAAATCGAACTGGTGACTTAATGTCCCGGTTGACCAATGATGTCAATTTACTGCAGCAGCTCATCTCTTCGAGCATGCTCCAAGTCTTGACGGACACGGTGACTTTCATTGCCGTGGCGGTATATATGCTTTTCATTAACTGGAAGCTGACCATTGTCCTTCTTTTTATATTCCCTTTCATGTTCTATATCACAAGGGTATTCGGGAAACGCATCAGGATGTCATTTAGGTCTGTGCAAAATTCCGCAGGAGATGTCAGCAACCAGTTACAGGATTCCATTTCAGGAATGCGGCTCATTCAATCTTTTACGAATGAAGAATTCGAATCAAGGCGGTTTGCCGAGCGTAATCAGGAAAATATGGCTGCAAACATTAAGTCCGTTCGGCTACGTTCCATGTTCGGTCCGATTATTGATTTATTGAACAATATCGGCCTTGTAGCAGTCATTGTGTTCGGTGCTTGGCAAGTGATGGAAGGTGAATTCACAATAGGATTAATCGTGGCCTTCCTCGCCTATTTGAGGTTGCTGCAGAGTCCCGTTCGCAATTTTAGCCGTGTCATCAGCATTGTCCAGCAATCAGCCGCCGCCTTTGAGCGGATAACTGAAATATTGGAAACACAACCTGAAATAAGTGACAAGGGAAATGCCATTGAACTCCCTTCCATAAAAAAGCAAATTGAATTTCAAAGTGTTAATTTTTCTTATGATGAGAATGTTCCTGTGCTCAGCAGTTTAAACCTGACCATGAAAGCTGGTCAAGTAACCGCTCTGGTCGGCTCCTCTGGTGCAGGAAAATCGACCATCACGAGCCTTTTGATCCGATTTTATGATCCGCAAGATGGAACAATCAAAATGGATGGCCATGATATCAAAAATGTATCACTGAAATCATTAAGGGGACAAATGGGAGTTGTCTCCCAGGATATCATTTTATTCAACGGTTCCATCCGTGATAACATCATGTATGGAAAACTTGATGCTACAGATGATGAAATCATCGAATCCGCCAAAGCGGCAAATGCGCATGACTTTATCAGTGCCTTTCCTGATGGTTATGATTCTCAAATTGGAGAGCGCGGAGTCAAGCTTTCAGGCGGACAAAAACAGCGCATTGCCATTGCCAGGGCACTTTTGAAAAATCCGCAAATCATCATTCTCGATGAAGCAACGGCGGCCTTGGATACAGAATCCGAGCAATTGATACAGGAAGCTTTGTCACGTTTATTGATAAACCGGACTTCAATTGTGATTGCACATCGTTTATCGACCATTCATGATGCCGATCAAATAATCGTTCTGGAAAAAGGGCAGGTTCATGAAAAAGGAACACATGAACAGTTATTGCAAAACAATGGCAGATACAAGCAGCTCCATGACTTGCAGTTCCCTCAACTAAAAGCCATATTAAATTCCTAGAAAGCAAGAATGCACAGAATGCCTTTCTGTGCATTCTTGCTTTCATTTGAAATCATAACTTTCCAAAACCCGATTCGCAATGAGCTGATACCCTTTTTCATTCGGATGTAACTTATCACTGAAATACTCTGATTTCTTTTTATCTTCAAAAAGATCATTCGTAGGAATGAATAACATCCTATTGTCTTTATCCGCTATTCCCTTTATTGACTGGTTATAATCGCGAATATGCTTTTCAAGTTTTTGATTTCCTTTAATTGGGTTATATAGTCCCACTACCAAAATATCAGCTTTATCGTTTGCCTTTATGAGTGTTGACGTAATCTTTTTCAGATGGCTGATATACTCCCGTTTACCCTCATTGATTTTTCGATCACTTATTTTCTCCAAGTCCCCGCCGTTACTATTGATCAAGTCATTCGTTCCGATATAAACGATGAAAGTATCGGCTTCATCAAGTTTCGTTTTAATGCGGTAATCATCAAGCTGTTTCATCACCCCATCCGTTTCCTGCCCTTTTATACCGTAATTCCAAAAACTCACTTTTTGTTCCGATTCCGGGTTATTCAATTCATCCTCCAGGCCTTCTATATATCCTTCTCCGTCCTTATCCCCTTTTCCATAGGTTAACGAATCTCCAAAAGCCATCACCCTTTGCACATCTTCCGACTCCGAGGCCTGAAATTCATATGCAACAAAACATATAACCAGTACTATAATCAAAAAAACTGACAATTTTTTCATTTGGTTCTCCTCTGCCTTTTTACTAGAAGTATTTAATCCTTTACATACCCAAAAAATCTGCAGACTTAACATAAAAAAGGAATTGTCAGATAAAGAGTAAAAAGTGTATGATAATAAAAAACTTTCAATGGATTGGGTGTCAATTCACCGTCCCTTAAACAAAAAAACGGGATTACCCTTCATTCTGGAGATTGAATAAATGATAGTTAGGAGATTACATCATGGAAGAGCTCATAGAGTTTAGAGAGGCAGAACTATCTGATTTACCTAGAATTGTTGAAATATATAATTCGACAATTGCTTCAAGAATGGTCACGGCAGATACGGAGCCTGTATCCGTCCAATCGAGGGTTAAATGGTTTGAGGAACATCATTCAGAAAGTAGACCGCTATATATCATTACTATAGAAGGGAAAACTGCTGGATGGATAAGCTTTCAATCCTTCTATGGCCGACCGGCATATAATTCCACTGCCGAAATCAGCATTTATATTGATGATTATTTCCGGGGAAAAGGAATCGGACAAATTTCGATTCAAAAGGCAATTGAATTGAGTCCAAAATTAGGTATTAAGACTATATTGGGTTTCATTTTCGCCCACAATATACCTAGCCTTAAGCTTTTTTCCAAATTCGGGTTTGAAGAATGGGCACATTTACCTCAAGTTGCCGAGCTGGATGGCATTGAGCGGGATTTGATCATTCTTGGTAAACGTGTCGATATTTAATATAATTTTTTAGAGCTATTGCCTTGAGCAGTAGCTTTTTCAAATTAATACAGGTCGAATTGGCTAATTTAAAAATACCGATATGCGTTTTGGAGGGAAAAATATTCTGACTCACTTTTACTTGCTAACGCATTTAATAGCGTATCCAATTCTTGACTGGCCTGAACAGTAAGCAGACTTGTTAAGCCGTAACTTGCTGCCAATTTGATCATTTCCTGTCTCTTTTCTTCTACCCTTTCTATAGTTACTTTACGGCAAGGCATTATATGCCACCTCCCATTTATTCAATTTTTTTACACTTTCATCATAATTAAACTACTAGTTAAAATCAACTATTTTACAGAAATAAAATGTGTTATTTTATAGGTCAAATGTGATAAAACACCTACTTTTTTCTTTAATTATGTATATTTTATGTCATTTTCTATTAAACGCAAAAAAGCATCCACTAGTGTATACTGTGAATGCTTACATCATATCCCTTATCCAAGAGCCCAAAATATAGTCCATCGCTTACTATGTCATCCATTCAGAAGGTGACTCGTTATTAGGTCTATTTATAACAATCTTATATTCATCTTCAAGCACTTTTAATGGGGCATCATAAAGGTGCCTTTCATCAGAGGTTTTGTATACTCCATTGGCCAATAGCTCTTCAATGAGCTTTGCCTTCCTCTGTTCAATCCTCTTAAATAATTCTGCCATGTAAATGGCTCCTTTCCTAGTCATCCTAGAGCCTGCTTCTAGTTAGCTAACTTTATCAACTTGTTTGATTTTCACCAAATTATATATACCTTTTCTATTATGTCACTAAACGTTATTTCCCAAAAATAAAAGCCCCTTCTAATTCAAGAAGAGGCTGACTGTGTCCGTACGGCTCTTCTTATCTTCCAAGCATATGCTTGTTGGATTTAGCACAGTTCCCAAAATGGGTCCGCTGCCGAGGTTTCTTTGGGCCAAGTCCCTCCACCTCTCTGGATAAGAATTCGATATATAAATGATGTAGAAATGATTCTACCCTAATAATTATCAAAAGTCAATTACCTGGTTCTCCCTTTTTTTCTGGACATTACATGCTCCCTCTTCAAATACGGGTTGCATTTTCTTGTCTTTCTGATATGATGTCAGTAATTACATACAATTCACACCACTAGGGGAGTCTTTTTTAAGACTGAGATGGAAATAGTTTCCGGACCCTTTGAACCTGAACCGGCTCATACCGGCGGAGGGAAGTGGATGATATCGTCCATTTACAGACTATATCCATCTACCCCGTTCCGTATTCAGGAACGGGGTTTTTCATTATCTATGGGAACCATTCTAAAGGAGGATGAACAATGGAGAATATTAAAACAGAAACATTCAGTGATAGACTTCATGCACGGGCAAAAGAGATTTGGAAAAGGAATCATTCACATCCCTTTGTCCAGGCAATTGGAAATGGTACGCTTCCTGAAAAGAAATTTGCCTATTACATGAAGCAGGACTATATCTATCTCATGGATTATTCCAAGCTCTTTGCTTTAGGTGTCATCAAAGCCCATAACATCGAAACCATGGCAAAGTTTGCGAGTATTTTAAATGAAACCCTTCAAGTGGAAATGGATATCCATCGGCAGTATGCTTCCGAATTCGGGATCAGTTCCAAGGAATTGGAAGAAACAGAACCTACTCCCACCACTCTAGCCTATACAGGTTACATGCTAAATGCAGCTCAGCATGGGACATTGGCAGACTTGATCGCCTGTCTCCTGCCCTGCGCTTGGGATTACTATGAAATAGGTTTGCTATTAAAAGAACAAAATGGAGCAGCATTGGAAAACAATCGCTACGCAGATTGGATAAGGTCCTATTCATCACCTGAATTCGGGGAAGCACACAAGTGGCTGATCGCATTGTTGGAAGAATTGACGGAAGGCATGCCAGAAAAAGAACTTCTTAGATTAGAAAAGCACTTTTTGGTTACTTCCCGATATGAATATTTATTCTGGGATATGGTTCAAAATGAGCAGGATTGGCCGCTGTAGGTCGCAGACATGATGATGAATCCTATCAAGAAACTGACGTTGACTGCCATGATAACGGCTATAACGACACTGACCAGTTCATTTATTTTCATCCCTGCAGGATTTGCAAAGGTCTTTCCT
Organism: Peribacillus sp. NPDC101480; assembly: GCF_050277335.1. NCBI lineage: Bacteria > Bacillati > Bacillota > Bacilli > Caryophanales > Bacillaceae > Peribacillus > Peribacillus sp. NPDC101480. The sequence goes on along the minus strand of NZ_JBNNSB010000004.1, from coordinate 201,385 downwards.
ATTCAGCATCTGGCAAATGTCCTCACGGCCGTTCTATTGGGGCCTGCTTATGCTGTGACACAAGCTTTCCTAGTTTCCATCATTAGAAACATTTCTGGTACCGGTTCAATATTCGCCTTTCCCGGGAGCATGATCGGTGCACTTTTGGCTGCCATCCTTTATCGAAAAACACAAAGCTTAAAATTCGCTTGTTTAGGTGAAGTGATCGGGACCGGCATTCTCGGTTCCATGGCCTGTTATCCACTTGCCATCCTCCTATTAGGAGAAAAAGCTGCTCTTTTTGGTTTTTTACCGGCTTTTATGCTCAGTTCATTCGCAGGTGCGATTCTAGCTTTCATATTACTTAAAATACTTTTAAAAAATAATTATATGAAGGGGTTTTTTTATGAAAACAGCATTAACCATCGCCGGCTCTGATTCAGGAGGCGGTGCTGGAATACAAGCGGATTTAAAAACATTTTCTGCACATGGGGTCTTTGGAATGTCTGCCATAACAGCAGTAACCGCACAAAATACAATGGAAGTCCGTTCAGTACAGCCAATTGAAACAGCTATCATATCGGACCAAATTGCAGCTATATTTGAAGATATTCCTGTCGATGCAGTAAAAATAGGCATGCTTGGATCAAAAGAAATCGTGGAAACAGTCGCTGCGTCCCTTAAAACCTTCATGCCTGCCATCGTTATCCTTGACCCTGTCATGATTTCCAAAAGCGGCCACCATTTGCTCGACGAAAAGGCTGTCTCCGCCTTAAAAATGGACTTACTTCCATTTGCAACACTTGTAACACCAAATGTACCGGAAGCGGAAGTGCTTACTGGCATGTCGATTCGGACGAAACAAGATTTCTACAAGGCATGCATTTCAATACAAGAAATGGGTCCCAAAGCCGTTTTACTTAAAGGGGGCCATGCAGCGGGAAATCCAAATGATCTTTATTATGATGGGACTGACTTCCACTGGATCAAGGGAGAGCGCATACATACAAAAAACACTCATGGTACGGGCTGTACCCTATCATCCGCCATTACATCAAACCTGGCAAATGGACTGCCCTTGCAAGAGTCGATCGAACAGGCCAAGACTTATATTTCTGAAGCGATACGCAATAGTTTTTCAATCGGTAAAGGTCATGGTCCTGTCCATCATTTTCATTCATATTCAAAAAAAGAACGGAGTGACTTAATATGAAGGTTTCCGCAGCCGATTTATTCGTGAAGGTAAAAGAAAGAAAACCACTCGTTCACCAAATCACCAACTTTGTTACGGTCAACGACTGTGCAAATGCCACCCTTGCCATCGGTGGTTCACCAGTGATGACATCGAGCCCAAGAGAAGTGGCGGATATGGTCAAATTAGCGGATGCATTGGTCCTGAATTTCGGTACGATCGATGATAAAGCCTTGGAAGCAATGGAGATTGCCGGTAAGACGGCAAATGACCTGGATATCCCGGTCATTTTGGACCCGGTGGGAGTTGGTGCCACCGCCTATCGATCAGAGCAAGTTAAAGAGCTCCTAAGTAAGGTTACTTTCCACATCATTCGCGGCAATGCAAGTGAGATCCTTTCATTGATGGGTGGGGATACCGTTACTCGCGGGGTGGATTCGGAGGAGCTTGCGGTCAGCAATGCAGAGCTGGCTGCTCGAGCCGCAAATAAATTGAATTGCATCGTCGTGGTCAGCGGAGCGAAGGATGCGGTCAGCGATGGAAAACGTACGTCCATCATCGATAACGGGAACCTGCTATTAACTAATGTTACAGGTACCGGTTGTATGTCCACTGCTCTTATCGGCACTTTTTCCGGAGTCACCGATGATTTCTATTCTGCGGCGATTGCCGGTATCTCAACCATGAGCATTTCAGGGGAACTAGCTGCCAAAAACCTTCAAGAGGATGAAGGAACAGGAACGTTTCGTGTGCGATTAATCGATGCAATATCAAGAATGGATAAGGAAATCTGGATGCATGAGGTGAAAATAAATGAAGAAATCCCAAATTGATTTAAGCCTGTATTTGGTTACGGAAGAGTCCCTGGCAATAGAAGAATTGACCAAAATCATTGCAGAATCGGTTTCAGGAGGAGTCTCGATCGTTCAGCTTAGAGAGAAAAATAATTCCTCCCTCTCCTTTTATAATAAAGCTTCTGCATTAAAACAGTTATTGAACGAGCTGTCCATTCCCCTTATCATCAATGACCGGGTGGATATAGCACTTGCTGTTGCAGCGGATGGAATTCATATTGGGCAAGATGACCTTCCACTGCCTGCCGTCAAAAAAATGGTTCCTGAAGATATGATTGTCGGTGTATCTGTTTCCAATCTTGAAGAGGCTCTAGAAGCCGAACGAAATGGAGCAGATTATATCGGAGTCGGTTCCGTTTTCCCTACAAAGACCAAACAAGATGCAACCTTAATGGCAATTGGGGATCTGGAGGAAATTTGCCGCAGCGTATCAATTCCCGCCGTAGCCATCGGGGGTATCACGGCCGATAACATTTCCTCCCTTTCTGCTAGCGGGCTGTCAGGTACCGCAGTCGTATCAGCCATCATGAATGCAGAAAGTCCTAAGACTGCCTCCGAATCCCTTTTAAAAATCATAAAGGACTTTAAATAACAAAAGGATGGGGACTGAATACAGCCCCCATCCTTTTGTTTATGTCAAAACGGTATTCTTTGTTTCCTTCCCAAAAGCTACGGCAACTGCCCCCACTAAAATAGCAATTGTGAAAATGGTGAAAATCGATGAAATCGGGGTGCCGGCAGCAACTAAATACCCTACAAGCAACGGCCCCAGGACACCGCCGATCCTGCCGATCCCTGCGGCTAAACCAGCACCTGTACCACGAACTGCTGTGGGATACTGCTCAGGAGTATACGCATAAAGCGCACCCCATGCCCCTAGGTTGAAGAAAGATAGGAACATTCCGGAAACTATCAGCAGTGCCAGCCCCTCTGCAGACCCAAAGAAAAAAGCACTGACTGCCGTTCCAATTAAGTATGTAATCAAAACGAATTTACGTCCAAACTTCTCTATCAGCCATGCAGCTGAAAAATAGCCCGGAAGCTGTGCAAGCGTCATGATCAATACATATTCAAAGCTTTGGATCATGCTGAATCCTTTTAGGACCATCACACTTGGCAGCCATAAAAACATCCCATAATAAGAAAAGACCACGCAAAACCATAGAACCCACAACACAAGGGTCTGACGGGAGTATTCCTTTTTCCAGACACTTTTCATATTGCTTAATACAGATGGTCTCTGCTTTTTTTCAAGTTCCGTATACTTCGGTGAATCCGGCAGTTTCAAGCGCAGATACAGCGCATATAAAGCGGGTACGGCGCTCAATAACAATGCAACCCTCCAACCATAAGCCGGTATGATGAAATAAGATATGAGAGCTGCCAAAATCCAGCCAACCGCCCAAAAACTTTCAAGAAGGACGACGACCCTTCCCCTTTTACTCGCTTCAACACTTTCAGAGACCAACGTCGAGGCAACCGGAAGTTCCCCTCCAAGTCCCATTCCAATCAAAAATCGCAATATCAAGAACAAGCTGAGTGTACTGACTGCTGCAGACAGGCCACTTGCGATTGAAAACAATAATAATGTAATGATAAAGACATTCTTCCGTCCGACCCTGTCGGCCATCGCACCAAAGAATACGGCTCCAACAGCCATTCCTATGGAGTTTATGCTCCCAATCCAGCCAACCTGCTCACTGGTTAAGTTCCAGTCCTGTCTTAAAGCTACTATAATGAAAGAAAGCATACCGACATCAAGTGCATCGAACATCCATCCAAGACCCGCAACACCAAGTAACTTACGCTGCGATATCATTTTCGCATCATTTCCCATATATTCCTCCTGAAGAACTTTAGACCTTCTTGTTATTTTATCCTTATTCATTTTAACTATTAACTTTCATTTTTGCTATAGTAAATACACATGTCATGACAAAAAAATACTTCATTTTTAAAATGATGAAGAAACCTTGGATATTCTGTCGAATGTTATAGATTGAATATTCCCTTTTTTTCATTTATCATAAAAATTGGCATAGATCATAGCGTTAACAATAAGTCATCATGTTTTGCCCAAGATAACCATTTTATTCAGGAGGGTAATTAATGACAAATCTAACGTTAGAAGTAAGTGGAAAGCTGCAAAAATTTTTAACAGGACCAAAAAAGCTCTATATTAATGGCCAGTTTGTAGAAAGTGCTTCAAAAAAAACCTTCTCCACTCCTAATCCTGCTACAGGACAAAAACTTGCCGATGTTTATGAAGCTGATAAAGAAGATATCGACTTAGCCGTCAAAGCTGCACGCAAAGCATTCGATGAAGGTCCTTGGTCAAGGATGAGCGCGGCTGCACGCAGTAGGCTTATGTATAAACTAGCCGATTTAATGGAAGAAAATAAAACTGAACTAGCTCAATTGGAAACGTTGGATAATGGGAAACCAATCAATGAAACGACCAATGCCGACATTCCTTTAGCGATAGAACATATGAGATATTTTGCTGGCTGGTCCACCAAGATTGTCGGGCAGACCATTCCGGTAAGCGGAAATTATTTTAACTACACAAAACACGAGGCTGTTGGTGTTGTCGGCCAAATCATCCCATGGAACTTTCCGCTTCTTATGGCGATGTGGAAACTGGGAGCGGCACTCGCTACAGGTTGTACAGTCATATTAAAGCCTGCTGAGCAAACACCGCTTTCCGCTCTTTACCTGGCTGAATTAATAGATGAAGCCGGTTTCCCTGATGGTGTCGTCAATATCGTTCCCGGTTTTGGTGAAACCGCCGGACAAGCACTTGTCGACCATCCGCAAGTAAATAAAATTGCATTTACCGGTTCGACCGAAGTTGGAAAATTGATCATGCGCTCCGCTTCATATTCATTGAAACGGGTAACATTGGAACTTGGAGGGAAATCGCCAAACATCATCCTGCCTGATGCTGATTTCTCGAAAGCCATCCCTGGAGCTTTGAATGGGGTCATGTTTAACCAAGGTCAGGTATGCTGTGCCGGTTCAAGGGTTTATATTCAAAAGAAACATTATGATAATGTTGTTGCCGATATGGCCAGCCATGCAAAAAACATCAAACAAGGGATAGGTCTGGATCCAAGTACACAAATTGGACCGCTTGTTTCAGAGGAGCAGCAAAATCGGGTAATGGGTTATATAGAAAAAGGGAAAAACGAGGGTGCGGAAGTTCTTGTCGGCGGAAATAAACCGGGTGAACAAGGCTACTTTGTTTCTCCTACTATATTCGCTGGTGTTGAAGAGGATATGACGATTGCCAAAGAAGAGATTTTCGGACCTGTCATAGCGGCAATGCCATTCGAGGATTTAGATGATGTCATTAACCGTGCAAATGCCAGTGAATATGGATTGGCTGCCGGCTTATGGACAAGCGATATAGCCAATGCCCATTATGTTGCAGGAAAACTCCGTGCCGGTACAGTATGGGTGAACTGTTATAACGCGTTCGACGCAGCTTCCCCTTTCGGCGGCTACAAACAATCCGGAATCGGACGTGAAATGGGTTCTTATGCACTGGACAACTATTCTGAAGTGAAAAGCGTCTGGATTAATTTGGGCAAGTGATTTTTTGACTATTAAGAAAGAGGGTCTCAAAGAGGCCCTCTTTCTTTCAGTCCAATGATCCACTGTACAGAATCCTTGAATTATTCAACTATTCAAACCTTTTCAATAGTCTTTCCTTCTTTAGTTTTGGTAAAATGCAAGATAGACAAAATAGCTGCTGGAGCCTGAGCGAACTTATGTTGCAAATGAACCCTTCGTATACTATTAATTTTTACATCAGAGTAAAAAGTTTCTTTTTTATATCACAATAAGTACAATTATAAATGTAGAAAATGGAAAAGGAGTTTTGAATGATGAGTGATTTTCAAACGAATTTAGAAAAATATGCAGAACTTGCCGTAAAAGTCGGCGTAAACATCCAACAAGATCAAACCCTGGTCGTAAATACAACATTAGAGGGCGCTGACCTTGTGCGTCTCATTGTAAAAAAGGCATATGAGAACGGTGCGCGCAATGTCATCGTTAATTGGAATGATGATATTGTTTCACGCACCAAATATGAACTGGCTCCGGATGAGGTGTTCCACGAATATCCAAAGTGGCGCGCAGAAGAAACGATCGAACTTGCAGAAAATGGAGCTGCCTATCTATCCGTCATCTCCTCCAGCCCTGACTTATTAAAAGGTGTAAAGCCTGAAAGGATTGCCAACTTCCAAAAAGCATCAGGGACGGCACTTAAGAAGTGGCGTCAGTATATGCAATCCGATAAAGTGAGCTGGTCCATAGTTGCCGTCCCTTCAAAGGCTTGGGCTGATAAAGTATTCCCTGAAGAAGCAGAAGGAAAACGTGTTGATCTGCTATGGGAAGCCATTTTCAAAGCAGTTCGTGTTGATGTTAAGGATCCTGTAGATGCCTGGAAAAAACACGATGATACCCTGCATGAAAAGGTTGATTACTTAAATGATAAGCATTACCAAAAATTGCATTACACGGCTCCTGGAACCGATTTGACTATCGAGTTACCCGACAAACATCTTTGGGTCGGGGCAGGAAGCGTTAACGTACAGGGTCATGAATTCATGGCTAATATGCCAACCGAAGAAGTGTTTACAGTTCCATTGAAAACAGGCGTTAACGGTACGGTTTCCAGTACGAAACCACTTAGTTACGGCGGAAACATCATCAATAATTTTTCCGTGACGTTTAAGGAAGGACGAATCATTGAAGTAAAAGCCGAAGAAGGGGAAGAAATCCTAAAGCAATTGGTTGAAACGGATGAAGGTTCACACTACCTTGGGGAAGTGGCACTTGTTCCATTCAACTCACCGATTTCCCAATCGAATGTTTTATTCTTCAATACATTATTCGATGAAAATGCATCAAACCATCTCGCTATCGGAAGCTCCTATGCTTTTTGCATTGAAGGCGGAAAAAACATGAGTCCAGAAGAGCTTGCAGAAAATGGACTCAATGAAAGCCTTACACATGTCGATTTCATGATTGGATCGGAGAAAATGAACATCGACGGCATCAAACAGGACGGCACTTTGGAACCTGTCTTCCGTAATGGGGATTGGGCGTTTTAAGAAGAGCTTTGATCTATTAGGGTTTTGAACGTCTAAAACCTTGAGTGTTCAACAGAAATGGTCACTATTCATCAGCCGCGTGTTTCTGCATACTAGGAAGCACGCAGCTATTGATATAACGTAATTTTGAATAGTTGTATAACCAATCCGCTTTGAAAATATTCTATATTACCAAGTCTAGGGTTAATACAACATTTATTAAAGCTAATATAAGTTTTGATATGTACTACCGCTACATTCAATTTCATTTGAATCGACAAGTCTTGAATAAATTGATCAAATGGTAATTTAATCGGATCAACTCCAGCTAGAAATTCACTAAGATAATGTTCCGCTTCCTACTTAACATTCCTGTATTAGTAAAATTGATAAAACCACCAATCTTAAAGACTGGTGGTTTTTGTGTATTTATAAAAAAGACAAAGTATTTTAAATCAAAAATACTTTGTCCCCCAATTAATATCCTAGAATAAACGGATGAACACGGCAACTCCGGTTCGCCCGAAGTCAAGGTTCAATACTTGTATAAATCTATTTCCAAGTAAACAACGTACAGCAGCTCTGTAGGAATCACCAGTCTCTAATCTTTCAGCACAAGGAGCAGCACTTCCAATCGTTGTAGCTTGTACAATTGTACGCTGAGCTAAAGGTATTAACGTAGCTCTTTCCCAAAGAATCGTAACTACATCAACAGATCTAGAACCAGACATATAATTCACCTCTTTTCATTGTTAATATATTTAATGCAATTTCATACAGCATGGTTCGTTCTTTTGTCATGCTACACACAAAAAAAGGCGTATTTATTATATGAATATTCAAGAAAAAATCTAGCAACTTATTCAAAAGGAAACGAGCGACAAAAAGGAAATCCAGGAACACTTTGAAATCCACCAAGTCGTCGAAGCCACTGCCCGATTGTCGAGCAATAATCTGAAGCCGAGCTGCGAATGAAACTTGGCAGTACATCTGTCAAAGGACTCTTAGTCGATTTCAGCAATAGCTTCCATTTAAGGAATTAACAGGAAGTATGTATTAATGATAGAAACTGATACAATTCATTTCGATAAAGGTTTTCGCCGATTGAATTTCATAGCCCTGATGATTTAATGGAGATTGTGGAGCGGATTAGTAAGAAGGTTTAGGTAATTAGGGGTTGTGAAAGAGAATGTGACGTTATCAAGATGTTTAACTTAGTGACCGCTTTTGAAACCCAAAAACATGCGTTATTAAAGGAGTTGTGACCAGCTTAGTGACCAAAAAATGACCGCTCCTGTAACGAAATAAATAATACTAAAAAATCGGTCTGAAAGTTCGTGATTTAAGGTTTCCATTCATTTAATACAAAAAGAAGTTCCAAAAATAAATGGAACTTCTTTTTTATATGAATTTTAAGGTCGTTTGAATAAGCCAATAAATTGAAAGTAATCAGTTCGTATAAACCTATTAAATAGCTTCCGTTTTTTCGTAGCCAATTTGCTCTATGATCTTTCAAAATCTGGATGGGACGTAATCAAATAAACGGTCCAATTATCAAGCTTAACGAAAGCTTGACCCATTTCTTTATACATTTGCTCTACCGCTTTCTGCTCCCCAATCCGCTCACCATATGGAGGATTCTCACCAGATTATTTCTTTTCCAATTGCTTCTTATTTATACTATGGCTTTGGATAAACAAAAGGGAATACAAATAAGCCTCCCTCTAAGATTGGAAGAGGCTTATTCTAAGGGAATTTTATTAACTGTTTAGGCTTATTATAACTGTACTTTCTCTGGTAACACAGTGGTCACATGCGATCACAAAAAGTAGTTTTTCCTACTTTTTCTATTTTTATCCTTTTAATCTTCGGAACCTGTCTTCCGTAATGGGGATTGGGCGTTTTAATTAACTGACATTCTTGAAAGCCTTCTAATTCATAGCCACGTGATTCCCCTGTATTACTTTAAGAACATGTGGCTGTTTTTTTCATTCACATTTAAAAAAACACCATTAGGCTTTTAGCTTTTGTCCAGTAAACTGAATGACATGGCATGCCTCTTTATATCATTGGAATATCTTGAACACATCTTTCATTGCCAAATATGTTATACTATTATTAAAGAGGGTGGCTAAATTGAAAAGCAATAAGTATAATACTGGTGAAACAGTAACTATTCAGGATACTAATGAATCAGTAACCATTAATAAATGGGCATATGTAAAAAACATGAAAAGATATTCTTATACTGTTAAAGAACATCCGACTACTTTTTTCTTTGAAGAAGAATTAAAAAAAGCTTAATGACAAGTCACTAAAAACCTACTCAGTCAGAGTGGGATTTTTTTTGCTTTCATTTTATAGCACAATAAAAAACAGACTCCCATCGAGGAAGTCTGTTCATATAGGTTACGATTTAATTTTAAAATTAAGCTTTTTGAACGTTAGCAGCTTGAGCTCCACGTGCACCTTGCTCAACTTCGAAAGTTACTTTTTGACCTTCGTCTAAAGATTTGAAGCCTTCGCTTTGGATAGCTGAGAAATGTACGAATACATCGTCTCCGTTTTCGCGTTCGATAAATCCAAAACCTTTTTCTGCATTAAACCATTTAACTGTACCTTGTTCCATTGTTGTTGCCTCCTAGTGCATAACACACATTGTATTACTATTTTTAATCATTTGGAAAATAACGAGTATCCTCTTCCACAACCAAAAACAATTCTTTATTAGATTAACATGAATTGATGCAGATAGCAAATTATACAGTGATATTTTAAGTTGGCTTCACATTCTTTTTGCCTTCCTATTTTCTTTATTTATCCAATTTAATGATTCAGATAATAATTAATGGGTATATCAGAGTAATAACAAACCGTACGATTTTCACTTTAAGAATTACAACAAGGAGGTCACTCAATGAAATATTACAAAGTTTCTAATAGCGGTTTTGACATTAAGGTTATTGTAGCCTATAGCGGGTATGAGGCACTCGGATATTATTTAATGGAAATCGATGATCAACTTGGTTTTGTTGATGATATAGATGTGGAAGAAGTGGATGCTGATGAACGAGTCGAGATTTCCTATACCGGGTATCCCGTTTATAAAACACTTAAGGAGCTATATCAAGAGAAAGATTTTTGGGAAGTGCCTAATGTTGTCGTGGAAGTCGAATAATGAAGGCACCCCACATCTTTAAAAGAATTCCAATTTACCTCCCAATTAAACCGGTCATATAGTATTTGGTAATTGCCAGATATTCACGGGTATATGATTTCAATAGTGACACTTTTGGTGTCTTTGCCGGCAATCCCTTCATGTCCAAGCCTTCTCTTTTTGCTATTTCCTGCCCGGTAGATATGAAAGTCATTACTAACGATCAATCCTGAAGCTGCTGTATCTGGAATGAGTTCTTTTGAGAAAACAATATTTTCGTGAGTTGTTGTAAATTTGTCTTCCATCATGATGCGTGCTTCTTCAATTCCCTGGGCGATTAGTCCCTGTTGCATGGCTTTTGCTTCCGATATTTCTTCTCCCGGCCCTTTGCCGCCAGATACAATGGCCACTGTCTGTTTATTAGCCGATAAATACTCTGCAGCTTTATCAATCCTGTATTGTAAGGATAATGATGGCACCGAACCCTTGACCCTTGCTCCAAGAATAATGAGATAATCGGCATTTCCCGGAATTTGCTGGTGAATGGTACCTTGAATTTTCATGTGCAAAAAACCAAAATACTCCAGTACTGCAATAACGCTAATTACACAAAATTTCTTTAAAGTTTTTCCCCGTTTTTTTCTTTCCTTATATATCTTGCTTTCCCACTGACTCCCTCATAAATAAGATCGAAGAGCGGGAAATCATGAAGGACTTCCCGCTCTCCCAAAAATATTGAATTCAACAGCTTATTCTGTAACCATGTTATCATATATCAATTTTCCAATTTTACTGATTACTTGACGGCTTTCTTCCTCTGATTTCATATCTTCAGTAAGAACTGCAGCATAAACAGTTTGTGTTTCTGACCGAATGATTGCGCAATCATGGGCAACTCCTCGAATTCCGCCCGTTTTGCTTGCGACCTTGACCCCTCTGCCCATCAGTGATGGAAGTTTATCCCTTAATTGCTGATTGTCAAGTACACGCAAGATTCTTTCCTGGCTTTCTTTCGTTAGAAAGTTGCCTGTATGTATGGCTTTTAAGCAGGTGATCGTATCTTCCGCCGATATGGTATTGTCGCGCCCTTCTTTTAGTGCCTTAAAATCCTGCATTTTTCGTTCGAGGACAGTATTTTTCAAACCAAGTTCCTTGATGCATTGATTGATTTCCTCAAAGCCTAGCAGGTTCATCATCATATTCGTGGATGTATTGTCGGAAACGGTTATCATCAATGTCAATAAATCCTCTACGGTTAAAAATACCTTGTTCGATAAGACATGCAGCACCCCGGATCCCCCAGTCACTTCATTAGGCGGGATGGTCACTGGTTGGTTCAAATAGATTTTCTTTTGTTCACTTTGACGATAACCTTCGATGATCATTGGTATTTTGATTAAACTCGCTGATTGAAAGGATTCATTCTCATGATATCCAATCGTGTCCCCAAGACCATTTTCAATTTTATATGCGATTCTCCCATTAAATGTTTCAACTAATGCCAAGATATCATGTTCTATAGTCTGTAAGGTCATCTATCCCTGTTCCTCCCTTATATATCATATAATCCCTATAAAAATCCTTATACCCTAACTTATTCTACCATGTTAAAAGCAGTACAATCTTCTTATAAATTCCAAATCGAATGATTTTTTGTATAAAAAAAGAGCCTTCATATCGAAAGCTCCGAGTTTATTGACAAAAGGGGGTCCGTCTGAATTTTTAAACTAGTTGATTGGAACGGAGGGTGCGAGACTCCTGCGGGAAAAGCGCGTCCAAGGGAGACCCCACAGGCGCCAAGAGCGCCGAGGAGGCTCCCGGACCGCCCGAGGAAAGCGAGTGCCTGGAGAGGAAATCAACGATCATATTTTACACTCCCTCAAAAAAACGTAGGCAATCTTATTATTATCGATTTTGTCTACAGTTTAAGAGCCTTCATATCGAAAGCTCCCTCAATAACCATTATTCATCTGGCATTAACTGCCCGGCTCTTCGCTAATGGGAATCGTTTCTTCTCGGTTGTATCCACCTGTGTGATTTTACCATCATGTACGGTTATTAAAACTGATCCATATTGCAGATCTTCCAAGCTTGAAATGATATGCCTGATTTTCATTTCTTCTTTCTTTTCCATAATATCTCTCCCCTTCACTACTGGTAATAAAGCTTCGTTTCATGCCTAATGTTAAAAGTGATCCCATGAAAAACGCAGGTGCTTCCCACTTTCAATGTTTTCTTGAGGAACTTGGTTTACCTATCATATCCTCATCACTTTACTTTCCGAATAAGAATAACCAGTTAATAGGAACTCCATATTCCCCTCCCTTCACTATAAAAAATAAAAGGCACCCGCCATCTAACAGATTAGATGTAAGGGTGCCTTTAGTTGACTAATCGGCAATATTCGGGAGTTGCTTATGTTATAGAAAAATAAAATTCAAGCAACAAACCATATTATTCTTACCAATTAACTTGGTATTTACTAATATAATCCAATTTTCTCCTATTGTCAATAATACTTTTAAATTTTCTGATTAGTCTGCGTTTTACATTTTACTTATTTACCACTTTACCAAACTAAACTATTTGAGATATACTATTTTAGTATAAGTTGTCGGTATAAACACACACTTTGTATATAAGAAAGGTTCGATATAAATGGTAAATAAAAAATGGGGTTTATTGATTTTGACCACTTTCGTAATTGGAAATATGGTCGGCGGCGGAATTTTCATGCTCCCTGCTCAATTAGCACAGGTATCCAGTCCATTAGGGGCCACATTGGCATGGATTGTTACTGGACTGGGAGTTTTTCTAATAGCTTTGGTGTTTGGTAACCTGGCAGTCCGAAAACCGGATTTGAAGGCTGGACCACAAAGTTATGCTCAATCATTATTTAAATCTCCTGCTAAAGGAAGGGTTTCAGGGTATAGCATGGCTTGGGGCTATTGGGCTGCGAATTGGGCTGCGACAGCTTCTGTCATCATTTCATTTGCTGGTTACCTATCAACGTTTTTCCCGGTGATGCATAGTACGAAAGTGATTTATACTGCAGGTTCGTTTCAACTTGAACTAGGTAAAGCATTAACGTTTGCGGTATGTTCCATTGCCCTTTGGGGGATTCAGGCAATCTTGGTAAGAAGTTTTAACAGTGCTGGGAAAATGAATCTTTTTGCTACAGTTACCAAAGTGCTTGGATTCTTATTTTTCATCATTATCACGATATTCATCTTCGATACTTCCAATCTAGGAAACGGAGCTGAATTTTATGATAAGGCAGGTTCAGCCGTCTCTTTAGGTGATCAAGTGAATGCTGCTGCAATTTCAACATTATGGGCCTTCATCGGTATCGAAGCTGCCGTCATGCTTTCAAACCGTGCCAAGTCACAAAATGATGTAAAGAAAGCGACGATTTTTGGTTTACTCATCGCTGTTGCCATTTATATCGGCATTACTTTATTGACGATGGGTGCCATATCACAAGACGAGTTGAAAATATCACAAAAACCGCTTGTTGACGCACTACAAGCAGTAGTTGGTTCAAGCGGCACGTATTTAATGGCTGCTCTTGCCGTCATTTCCTTATTGGGATCGACAATCGGATGGATTGTCGTTGCCTCAGAAGTTCCTTACCAGGCAGCGAAATCGGATTTGTTTCCAGCTTACTTTGCGAAAGCGAACAAAAATGGCACACCCGTCCGTTCTATGACAATAACAAATATCATGACACAGATATTCTTATTCTCCACTATTTCGGGTACGATTTTGGAGGCTTATAAATTTTCGATGATCGTCGCTACACTCGCTTACTTGATCCCGTATCTTGCATCCGTTTTGTATCAATTGAAACTGGTCATGACTGGGGAAACCTATGACATCATGAAAGGCTCAAGGGTACGTGATGGAATTATCACCATCCTGGCTTTAATCTACTCGATCTGGGTCATCAAGACAGGTACAGCCGATATGAATACATTCATACTTGGCATTGCCTTATATGTATTCGGAATCGTCCTATACCCACTCTGGATGAGAAAAAAAGCATAACCTTAAACACCTTGGCATTAATAAGTGCCAAGGTGTTTTTTTATATATCCTTTATTGCCAATCTAGTTCTCAGCTGAACCGTATCACCTGATTTTAGCTCCCTCAATCCAGTCAATTTTGCTGACAAATCCAAATTAGGAGCATTCGTTACCCATGTATATGGTTCAGGACAGGCGAACCCCTCCTGGTTGAATAATACCCAAAACTTAAAGTGTTGATCAGCATGATAGATGACCTGTATGCCTGCCTCTTGGTCAGTGAGAATGCACTCGTTCTCGAGGGCTCTTTCCTCATCATAGCCAAATAGGTCATCAAACAGCCGGCCCTCCAAGCTAAAGCCGTTTTGGATTTCCAGTGTATCGGCCGTTTCATGAATTGCACCAGTGGGCAATGACCTTTCATTCAACTCCCAATGTTTATTGACGGGAAGGGATATTCTGCAATCCTCTAATTTCCCCCCTGGTCCAAATGGAAAATTGAATACTGTATGATAACCTGCCCCCCACGGAAAGGGATCATTGCCCTTGTTGGTGATTTCCAATTGTATATCCAATGATTCATCCCTTAAAATTAAAGACATATTCACAGTGATATCTTGTGGAAAGCTATCTTTTAAATCAAACTCACTGCTTGAAAATTCAGTATTAATGACAATTTCTTTCCCGTTCACTTCCTTTTTGCAGACTTTCCAAGGCTTGTCATGTAAAAAACCATGTATATGATTAAATTTTTCCGTTTCATTGACCGGAAACCTATACACAATCCCCTTATATGTAAATTGACCAGCTTCAATTCGATTAGGAGGAAACAAGATAGGCATTCCGTATAAAATGGGAGCCTTTTTATACTCTTCCAGACTAACCGGAGTTCGCAGCACCTCAATATCCTTTTGCTTGTACTTAAACGAAAGCAGATTGCTTCCTAAAGATGGCGCAAGTATCGCTTCCACTTTTTCATTGCCGAACTTTATGGCCTTTTCATTTAAAAAAGTGATATCTTCCATGTAACCTGTCACTTATTCTCCTCCTTTGACTTGAACATATATCCATCCTACTTCCGCAGACCATTTTTTGCAACAAATGGAAAATATAATTCATTATAATCTATCTGTGTTTAAAATATGTGTTGGCAATCTAGCATTATGCTTTGTTTGCTTTACTATTTTTCTATTTCTCTATTATCTTTTTCCCTCACATCGATCAAGTTGTACCTTATTAAATAAAAAAAGGATGCCGTTACGGCATCCTTTTTTTATTTATCTATTACTTTCACTTACTAAAGCCACTATGCCTTCTTCATCATCCAAAACAAGTTCAATACCCGAGTATGGATCTTTATTCATATATTCATCCAGCCATAAGCGAAGCGCTTCTATCAAGTTGATGGTAATTAACACTTGTTTTCGGCCATCGACAAACGCTTCCGCCGAAAAGCCATAATCATCATCATACATTAACTCCACTTCCACCTCATTGGGCTGTACCTGCTTTTTACGGGCAATGTAAACACAAACCGCATTGATGATATCTTGTTCGGATATCTTTAGCCTCTCCATGGGTTTGTATCCTCTTTCTTCTTCTTATCTTTGAAATACGTGAATATTTTACGGATTACAACGATTAATACCACAACCGCCAACACGTTGATTAATAGACCAAGTATAGAACCAAGCATTCCCATATTGGCGAATAGGCTTCCAAAAAGTAAACCTGCCAATCCACCTAGCATAATTCCTTTCATTAAGCCGCCTTTTGTGAATGTGTTTCCACTCTTAGCTTTATTAGTAGTAGTAGCATCTGACTTCTTCGTTTCTTTATTTTGGAAATTCGAATTATTATTGTTGTTGCTGTTAAAGCTTCTTTTTCCTGACTTGTAACCCCTTGCATCGACTGATTCCGTATGATCCTGGAATACATAAGTGCCGACTGGCGAGAATGCTAGTGTAATTGTAAGTAATGCAGCCATAAATTTTTTCATCATGTTTTTTTGCCTCCGTTTATAGTATGGAATGATGTTTCTTTATATGTTTTCCCAGAGTTACTGAAGTCCACATCACCTATCCTTATTTTATCTTATAGTATTTACGTTGAATTTCAAAATAAGTTTCATTTTTTTCGTTTTTTTTTCAAAAAAAATAAGCAGGGGCATTTTCTCCCCTGCTTATTATAGAACTATTAGTTTACACGAACGACACGGCCGTTGAATACACCTGCCCAATATCCGCTTTCCATACTGGCGATTGCAACACCTGTTGAACTTTGGGAACCGATAAATTTGCCGCCGCCGACATAAATACCGACATGTCCATCAGTTTTATAGGTATTGAAGAACACTAAATCTCCAGGTTGTATTTGACTCTTAGATACTTGACGTCCTGCACCTTTCAATGCATCCGTACTTGCTGGAAGGTTCACACCAGCTTGTTTATAAGCCCATGCAACGAATCCTGAACAATCGAAAAGACCGTTAGCAATATCGGATGCCGTTCTTCCGCCACCAAATTTATATGTGGAGTTACCGATATATTTATAACCTGCTGTAATGGCAGAGCCTGTATTTGCACTGCTTGGTTTGCTTGATGTTTCAGTTTTACTGGCTGCAGGTTTTGCAGCAGAACTGTTTTCAGATGAATTTGAAGATGATTCACCTTTAGATGAGCTTTTTGCCGAAACTTCGCCTTTAGAAGAACTTGTTGATTCTTCCCTAGAAGAGCTTGATGATCCTTCACTGGAAGAATTTGAAGAACTCACTTCTTCAGCAGCACGGTCAAGATCTGCTTTCTCTGCTGCTTTACGTTCTTCCTCTTTTTTGATATTTTCACGGATGGATGCTATTTGTGCTTCTAAACCGGCATCTTTATTCTCTAAAGATTGTTTTAGTGCTTCTGTTTCCGATTCCTTCTTTACAATCTTAGCCTTCATGTTGACAGTTTCAGCTTTTTGATCTTTAATTTGGGATTGCATGCCTTTAAGCTCTACTTCCATATCCTTAAGGCTTTGCAATTTTTTCTCAACGGTCGCTTGTTTTTTCTCTAAGTCAGCTTTATCCGCTTCCTGCTCGCTAAGAATCTGTTGGTCAGCTTCCACGATAGTGGCTACCGCTCCAACACGATTAACGAATTCACCAAAGCTTTTAGAGCCTAAAACAACTTCTAGGTACTCAACGTCCCCGCCGCTCTCTTGGAATGAAAGCGCGCGCTCTTTCAAGACTTCCTCGCGTTTTGCGATTCTTTCTTCCAACGCTTTAATTTCTTTCTTTAAAGATTCTATGTCTTTTTCGGTGTCTTTAATTTCTTGTTTAGTATCTTTGATTTTTTGATCATTTTCTTTCATTGCCGATTCGATCTGGGCAATTTGGGAATTCATTTTCGATTGTTCTTTTTTCAATTGTTGAATAACTTGTTCTGCCTCTGAAATATCTGATTGTATTCCTGTGCGTTGCGATTGAATATCCGTGATAGATTCAGCTTTTACAGACGGTATGGCAAAAGCGCTTCCTAATCCAAGCATAATTGTCGTGTTCAATACGATAAGTTTTTTCTTCAAACTCATTTCCCCTGCTTTCCTCCCCTTGCATTTCCATCGACCCACTTCTTTTTCTCTATGAAAAATGATTAGTCAAAATAAATTGCTGGGAACTCTTCTCTATTTTTTTTACTCTTTATGTAATCTTCTAAGGTTGAGATAATATTAAATACATTTCTTAAACTCTACTATGTTTTCACCTAAGTCGTAGTATATCATCAGATTTTGTCAAATGCGTAATAACAATATTACAATTATATTTCAATTTTAACATTAAACATAAAAATTCGACTTTTCCACGAGATAAAACATCCAATATCTTACATAATCACCTTCGTATTCTGATGCAAGACTTTCTATCTAGTGTTTAGCACCAAGGGACCATAGACTATTGGCAGGCAAAAACTCACCAACTGTGAATGCACGGTAGCCCTTTTGGAACAGATTGCAGCTCATTTACCCTTCATACGGGAAGGGCTGCTAGCATTCACCAAAAAAAACCGCTCATCAGCGGTTTTTCCGTCAAGATTCGACCCATCCTTAAATTCCAGCCATAAAGTCGACAAATACTTTCAATTCTTTCGGTCGGACGAATACCCTTTCTCCTTTGCTTATTTCCAGATTCATATATTGTTCTTTCGTCAGTTCGATTTCCAGCGGTTCGTTTGTATCCTGACGAATGACTTCTATCCGGACGATGGGGCCAATTGTATGAATGTGGTCAATTATGGATGCGATCGAATCCTTTTCCGTTGGTTCTCTTTCCATGATAAAGTTATGCGCCCTTACATAACCAGTTCCCGCTCCATCTTCACTGTCCGGGGCATTCATTTCCACATTCCCAGTTACCAATTTCCCTTGGTGAACGTTGCCCTTGAAAAGATTGACACTGCCAAGAAAATCATAAACGAATGGATTTTCCGGGTGATCATAAACTTCTTCGGGAGTTCCAATCTGTTCAATTTTCCCTTCATTCATGATAACGACTCGATCAGCAACATCCATCGCCTCTTCCTGATCATGCGTCACGAATACACTTGTAACATTGAATTCATCATGAAGTCTTCTTAGCCAACGCCGAAGTTCTTTGCGAACCTTGGCATCCAATGCCCCGAATGGTTCATCAAGCAAGAGGATATTCGGTTCAACGGCAAGTGCCCTTGCCAAAGCGACACGCTGGCGCTGGCCGCCTGATAATTGCGATGGATAACGATCTTTATATCCTTCCAGCTTGACGAGTTGAAGCAATTCGGTAACCTTTTGTGCAATAACTTCTTTACTCGGCCTTATTTTTCTAGGTCGGACCTTTAATCCATAGGCAATATTATCAAAAATGGTCATATTGCGAAAAAGGGCATAATGCTGAAAGACGAAACCCACATTTCGATCTTTTACATGTTTATGCGTGTAATTCTCTTCATTAAAAAGGATCTTTCCGTTCTCAGCCTGTTCAAGACCCGCGATGATACGCAGTAATGACGTTTTTCCCGATCCTGAAGGGCCAAGCAGGGCTACAAGTTCACCGCTCTTTATTTCCAGATCGATGTTCCGGAGTGCTTGATAGGACCCGTAATATTTTGTAACATTTTCAATGATGATACTCATTTCATTCCTCCTATCTCGCTTTGGTTGATTTAAAGTCAGTTTTCCACTCTATGAAGCTCTTAATGATCAAGGTTATGATTGCAAAAATGGACATCAGGGATGCAACGGCAAAAGCGGCCGAAAATTGATATTCATTGTATAAGATTTCAATATGTAGCGGCATCGTATTGGTCATGCCACGTATATGGCCCGATACGACCGATACAGCTCCAAACTCCCCGATTATCCTTGCATTGCAAAGGATGACCCCATATAGAAGTCCCCATTTTATATTGGGAAGCGTCACATACCAAAATGTCTTAAACCCTCCCGCACCCAGCGTGAGTGATGCCTCTTCTTCAGACGTCCCCTGGTTTTGCATGAGCGGGATCAATTCGCGCGCAATGAATGGGAAGGTAATGAAAATGGAGGCAATGACAATCCCTGGTATTGAAAAGATCACTTTAATGTCAAGAGATTGCAGCAGTGGACCAAGTGTTCCATGCAAGCCGAACAGAAGGACAAAAATCAACCCGGCAATGACGGGTGAAACGGAAAAAGGCAAATCTATCAATGTTATTAAGAAGTTTTTTCCCTTGAAATCATATTTTGTTATGGTCCAAGCGGCAACCACTCCAAATATGGCATTGAGTGGCAAGGTGATGAGGACAACGATCAATGTTAACTTAATCGCAGCCACGGCATCAGGGTGGACAATGGCCGCAAAATAAGCTTCGGCACCTTTTTCAAAGGCTTTTACAAAGATCGCGATTAATGGGACGACTAAAAACAAAGTGAGAAATAGCAATACAATGGATATGAGGATCCACTGTATGGATTTAGGCTCTTTAGTTGCGTTTCTCGTAGTAATGACTGGGTGATTCGCTTTTGCAACAACTGAATTATCCTGTTCCATCATATCCCTCCTACTTCCCTGAATATCTTTTGCTGGTCCACCATTGTAAGACATTGATGGTGAATAAGATTATAAATGTAATAATGAGCATGACGGCTGCAACAGCTGTTGCACCTTCATAATCATACTGTTCAAGCTTTGTCATGATGATCAGCGGGGAAATCTCCGTTTTAAACGGCATATTTCCGGCAATGAAGACAACTGACCCATACTCTCCAAGTGCCCTCGCAAAAGAAAGTGCAAAACCCGTCAATATCGCTGGAATCAATTCCGGGAAGATAATTTTAATGAATGTCTGCATTCGATTCGCCCCTAAAGAGGCAGATGCTTCCTCCATCCCTTTTTCGATATTTTCAAGCACCGGTTGAACCATCCGCACCACGAATGGAAGACCGATAAATATTAGGGCGATGATGATCCCTGCGGGAGTGAAAGCGACCTTAAAGCTGAAAAATTGCCCGATCCATCCGTTCGGTGAATACAAGGTGGTCAACGTAATCCCTGCCACGGCAGTCGGGAGGGCAAAAGGCAAATCAACCAGTCCATCGATGATCCGTTTGCCGGGAAACTCATAACGAGTAAGCACCCAGGCAATTAACACACCAAAAACTGCGTTCACAAAGGCCGCAGTTAACGCTGTCATGAAACTCAATTTATAAGAAGCGAGAACCCTTGGTTCAGTTATGGTCGCCCAAAAATCCTGGAACCCCATTGAAAATGTGTTTAGAAAAACCATCGATAACGGGATCAAAACGATGATGGAGAGATACAGCAGCGTAAAACCCATCGTCAATCCAAAACCGGGTATGGTCCTCTTTTTCGTCTGTTTACCTTCAGTCACTATATTCATCGCTTCGCCTCAACCCTTTTTCTGATTTATGAAGGAGAAGATGTTAAAGCCATCTTCTCCTTCATGCTTATTGCTGTTGATAAATCTCGTCAAATGTGCCACCATCATTAAAATGTGTTTCCTGGGCTTTTTTCCAGCCGCCAAATGTATCATCAACAGTCACCATATCGATATTGGCAAATTGATCTTCATATTCGGCAAGAACCTTCTCATCCCTCGGACGATAGAAATTTTTCGCGGCAATTTCCTGACCGGCATCCGTATAGAGGTATTCCAGGTAAGCTTCTGCCACTTCCTTTGTTCCTTTTTTCTCGACCACTTCATCGACAACAGCTACCGGTGGCTCTGCTAATATACTGATTGAAGGATTGACGATTTCATATTTGTCATCACCGAATTCTTCCAGGGTTAAATAGGCTTCATTCTCCCAAGCGATTAATACGTCACCAATTCCCCTTTCCACAAAAGTGGTCGTTGCACCGCGTGCCCCTGAATCCAGGACTTCAACATTCTGATAAAGTTTTTTCATGAAATCCTTCACTTTTGTTTCGTCATTATCGAAATTTTTCTCCGCATAAGCCCAGGCAGCCAGGTAATTCCACCTTGCCCCTCCGCTTGTCTTTGGATTTGGAGTAATGACGGATACATCCTTTTTAATCAGATCATCCCAATCTTTAATGCCTTTAGGATTATCCTTTTTTACCAAAAACACAATGGTTGATGTGTATGGTGTCGAGTTCTCCGGTAAACGTTTTTGCCAGTCCTTCGCTAACAAATTACTAGCTTCATAAATGGCATCAATATCATAAGCCAATGCCAATGTAACGACATCCGCCTCCAATCCATCAATAACTGCCCTGCCCTGTTTACCAGATCCGCCATGTGATTGCTGAATCGTTACATCCTGACCGGATTCTTCTTTCCAGTGCTTCACGAACGCTTCATTGAATTCCTGGTACAATTCCCTTGTCGGATCATATGATACATTCAAAAGCTCGACTGACTTTGATGTCCCGCCGCCTTCCGTTTTTTCCGAGTTGCATCCCGCAAGTACACCGAATGCTAAAATCAAACTTATTAATAACATTACCTTTTTCATGAGCTTCCCCCTTTTTTACAACAAAAAAGGCATGCTATTTCCCTTTCAATTATTCAGGAGATAGTATGCCTTCAGTTCTCTGATCAGCAAGTATTTTTTTGTATATCATTACCATAAAGCAAAGTTAACCCAGTTGTCAACTAGGTATTGCGTGTCCTATCATTTAAATTCATTCACATTTTGCAAGTTTAAGAATTCCATCACATGAAAAGGGCTCGATCCAACGGGGAATCGAGCCCTTTTTAATACTTATTATGAATCTGAAGCTTTTTGATACAGCCTATTGTCCAAGATATACTGATAACACTGATCAGGCAGTAAATACCTTGGTTCCCCGCCCATCGCGAATTCATCCCTTATATATGTAGAACTGATTTCCATGGAAAGGCCTTTATCAATAAGGTGAAATGTATTTCCATCATCATAATTCCTTAGCAATGGACTTTTGGATATGATTTTCAGCATATCGATCCCATCCCGTGCCATGACGATGAATTTATGATTTGCAATCAGTTTTTCCCTGAATTTCCATCGTAAGTGTACCGGCAGCTCCTGATTATCAATATCTTCAAGTAAATCTGCACCCATTATGAAGTAAACTTCGTCATTTGGAAATCGTGATTTAAAATATTCCATCGTATACCAAGTATATTGTTTACTCGTCCCGGCACGTTCATTAATTTCATAATCACTGACTTCGAATAACGGGTTGCCCCCTATTGCCAGCTTGAGCATTTCCCAACGGTGTTCATTGCTCGTTTTCATCTGTTTATCGATACGGCCATTTGAGCAAGGTAAAAAAATCACCTTGTCTAGCTTAGCACGATGCGCAATGGTGGATGCAGTCCATAAATGCACGTTCGTGACCGGATCGAAGGAAGATCCATAAACTCCAATTTTGCCCATCCTGATATCCCCCCAGTCAAAGCTTACAGTTTGGTCCTTAATGTCCAAAGCTCAGGAAAAAATGGCTGTTCGACCACTTTCTTCAGATAACTTACACCTGACGATCCGCCAGTTCCCTTTTTATTACCGATGATCCGTTCTACAGTACTCATATGATTGAATCTCCAGAATTGTTGTTGACTTCCAATATCAACGAGTTTTTCGGCCAGCTCATACAAATCCCAGTAGTTATGCACATCGCGGTAAACGGTCAGCCATGCTTTTTCAACACTTGCATTTTCCTGATAAATTAAAGACCAATCCCTCTTCAGGACCGATTGATCAATAGGAAGCCCTCTTGCAGCCAAAGCACCTAAAGCCGCATCATAAATACTTGGTTTATTCAAGGCTGCCATCATCGACTCATAAAGCTCGGGCTGATGACGGAAAACGGCCAATATTTGCGAATTCTTTTGACCCATCGCAAATTCTATCAACCTGTTCTGAAATGATTGAAACCCTGAAGAGTTTCCTAGTTTCTCCCGGAATTCCATATAATCGGATGGCGTCAAGGTCGAAAGCACATTCCAAGATTGAACTAGTTGCTGTTGGATCCTGGCCACTCTGGATAGCATCTTAAAGGAAGGCTCCAAATGTCCTGCCTCAATATGATCAGTTGCCGCAGTCAATTCATGGATTATCAATTTCATCCACAATTCACTTGTTTGGTGAATGATGATGAACAGCATTTCATCGTGATGGCCGGAAAGTCGATGCTGACTTGATAAAATTTGATTTAAATGCAGATAGTCCCCATAGGACATATCTTTTTCAAAATCAGTTACCATACTTTCTTCCAAACGATGTTCATCTCCTGGACCCTTATCCATACTATCCCTCTTTCCCTTTACTTTCTTTTGAATTTCGACATCAAAAAATAAATGATGCAAAGAAAGATCAGCCATGGAACCCCGAACTGGAGCACGATTTTAAATGGGCCAGTGAACCAGGTAGATACCGTCAAAGCAAACAAAAGTAATGCACCAAGAATCGTTAGATATGGAAATCCATACATTTTAACCGGTAATTTGCGGCCACCTGATTTCTCCCATCTCTTCCTGAAATATAAATGGGAAATGAACACCATGAACCAGGTTAAAATGGCTCCGAACATTGATATCCCCATCATGAATGCATATGAAGTATCCGGAAGCAGGACCTTTACTCCTGCAGCAAGAAATATTCCTAAAGTGGATATGAGAAGTGCCCTTACCGGGACACCTTTCCTGCTCACTTTTTGAAATAGGGCTGGAGCCTGCTTTTGCTCGGATAACGAAAATATCATTCTGGTGGAGGCATATAATTGACTATTCATAGCGGATAAAGCAGCGGTTAAAATAATGAAATTCATTATTCCCGATGCCCCGGGAACATTCAGGATTTCCATTACCTTAACAAATGGGCTTTTGTCAATACCGGCAGATTGCCAGGGAACAATCATTAACATGATCCCGATAGTCAGTACATAAAAAGTGGCAAGCCTGAAGACAGTAGCCTTCAAAGCTTTAGGGACGGCTATATCCGGATCCTTTGCTTCTCCCGCCGTCACCGCAATCAACTCAGTTCCTAAAAAGCTGAAGAGCGAAATGAATATGGCGACCCAGAGCCCCCAAAAGCCGAAAGGCATAAAACCTCCATCATTGGCATAGTTCTCTACACCGATCCCGCTTGAAGGCCCTGCGCCAATCACCACATAGGCGCCAAGTAGAATGAATATGACAATGGCGCTTATCTTGATCATTGAAAATACATACTCAAAATTCCCGAATGTATTGACACTCGTCGCATTTACATAGATTAGCAGTGCAGCAAAAAGGAAAATCCAAACACTTCCAGGTACAGCCGGGAACCAATATTTCATATAAACAGCGATGGCACTCACTTCGACACCAATGGCAAGAACATTCGCTATCCAATATGAATACCTCACAACAAAACCCGCAAATGGACTTATATATTTTTCAGCAATGGTACCAAAGGATCCCGATGTTGGATAGGCTACAGTCATTTCCGCCAAACAGCCCATCAGCAGAAGGACAATGAATGCACCTATTGCATAGCTGATAAGTACACTTGGACCTGCCGTTGAAATCGCAAGGCCGCTTCCCAAGAATAACCCGGTGCCAATTGCACATCCCATGGCTATCATGGTGATTTGATTCGATGATAATTCACGATGCAGTTTATTTTTCTCCATATGTTGCTCCCATTCTAGGCAATGATTCCCCTTTTATTTTCATAGTTTTCATATAATCTGCCGTCCATGATCTTCTTAAGCACCTGTACAGTTTCATAGACTTCCTGAAAAGAGGTATAAAGAGCAACAGGTGCTAAACGAATCATATTCGGTTCACGATAATCGGGAATGATGGCCTCTTGTTTCAATGCTTTACATATTCTTGCAGCTTCTGGATGTTCAAGGATGATATGACCGCCCCTTTTTGCTTCATGCCTTGGGCTCCCAATCTCAAATCCATATCCCGTCAATTCCGAATGTACTAAATCCATAAGATATTGAGTCAGCTTCAAGGATTTCCTCCGGACTTGTTCTATCCCCGCTTCCGCAAACATTTCAAGCGAGCCTAAAAGGGGGGCCATGCTTAATATATGGGGAGTTCCAATTTGAAAGGCACCTGCCGAACTTGCCTGGGTAAAGGTATGTTCCATATCGAACTGCTTATCTTTCCGCGACCCAAACCATCCAGCCAACCCGGGCATCCTTGCAAAATGCTTACGGTTCACATATAACCCCGCTACACATCCTGGTCCGCCATTCAAATGCTTATAATTACACCAAAACGCGAAATCCACTTCCCAGTTGTCAAACAAATGCGGGATGGCCCCCACGGAATGACAGGCATCGAATCCTATCATGATTCCACGCGCATGCGCTTCCTTTGTTAACCTCTCCATATCAAGGATCTGTCCGCTTCGATATAAAACCGTCGGAAGTACAATCAACGCTATTTCCTCGTTCATCTCTTCAATGATGTCTTCTTCTTCAAGGAATTTACCATCTCGGCTTTTCACCTGAACCAAGTGTGCCGAAGGATCTAGCCCATGCAATCGGAGCTGGCTTTGAAGTGCATAGATATCACTCGGGAAGGTTAGTTCATCCGCCAAAATCTTATTCCTGCCAGCTCTCGGTTCAAAAAAAGTGGCCGCAAGCTGATGCAGATTAGCTGTAGTCGACCCTCCCATTATCACTTCATCCTCTAAAGCTCCTACCAACGGGGCACTCAATTCACCCAATCTCTCAGAAAAGTAAAACCAGGGCTCGGCACCCTCCGTCCAGCCATCGACCCCATACTTTTTCCAATCTTCCAATGACTTCATTAAACTTTTCTCAGCCCGCTTCGATAAAAGTCCCAATGAGTTGCCATCCATATAAATCATCCCGGGGCTCAAGTAGAACTCCTCTCTGTAAGAAACTAATGGATCTTCCTGATCCAACGTTTTCGCATACTCTTTCGTTGACATGAAATTATTGATATCCTTGTTCTCCCCGCTTCCTTCCAAGCCACTTTTTTTCACTTGTAGATCCCTACCCCTTCCCATGCCAACCTTATCATTCTGTCAGGATCTTTTTCAATATAATCCTTTTTATCAAAAATCATTGTGTAGTGATTTCTTTCATCATATTTCGGCCAGATTTCTCCTTCCGGGGGATTGGGGTTTCCATTTTTCGCAAAGTTGACCCAATGGCCCTGCATTCTATGGGAAACCTTCAGGGCAGCTGACCTTGAACCATATGAAACAATCCGTTTCCCAAATGCCGAGTCAAAAGTCTGGAAAGCAAAAGGGATTTCCATACCATGCGTCGCCCCTAATTTACTTATGCGCATTGCCGCCGTTTTATAATCAAAACGATACATCCATGTTTTTTCAAAGCGGCTGTATGCCTCCGCATACCAAACCGAGGGAATATGGAAAGTCGCATCACGGCCAATGCCAAGCACAGCTTCCTTTTCTGGGTAGTTTAAATAAGCATTCGTAATTCGCTCTTTCGCCTCTGGATCAGTGTTATCGAACATTTTCTGAATCATCGCCGCATTAGTTGGAATTAATGGGGGATCCATCTGGTCGAATAACGTCGCTTCGTCCCTATTTGTTCCTATAAGCAAGGGTATTCCCTTTGCTTTTCCGGATCGAATCGAATCTAGTGGATAATCGTGCAGGAAGTCACCATCTACGACAGGTCCAAATGATAATGAGCCCGGCATGGCCTGTGAATTTTCCTGCAAGAGTTGGTAGGAAGCCGTGACAATCTCTTGAACTGGAAGCGTCTTTAAGCGGTGGATTTCATCCTTTCCAATGCCCAATATTTCAAGGAACCTTTCACTGAATTGGCGCGCAAATCCTTTTCCGTAAACAGATGTCGGAGCGGGACTTTCCGCAATGGCCTGTTTAAAAAGACCTCTAGCTGAAGGAACAGTAAGTAAAGTCGTCACCGCATTGCCACCAGCTGATTCACCAAATATCGTAACATTATCAGGGTCGCCGCCAAACGCTTCTATATTTTCATTAACCCATTTCAGAGACGCAACTTGATCACGTAAACCTAAATTGGTTTCAAATATTTCCCCATCAACTGCAAACTCGGAAAAATCCAGATATCCCAGTGCCCCCAGCCTATAGTTGATGCTTACTACGACTACATCTCCATTCTTAGCCAGTAAATGTCCATTGTACATATCAAGGGATCCAGCTCCCGTTATGTATGCTCCTCCAGGAATCCACACCATGACCGGGCGTTTTTTATCATCTGCCCTAGGCGACCAAATATTCAGGAACAAGCAATCCTCATCCATTTTTTCATTTCCCGTCATTCCTGTCCTTACCGCCCGATCCATCGGCTGCGGGGGAATCGGACCAAAATCCACTGCATCCAGGACACCGCTCCACTTATCAACTGGCTCCGGCGAGAGGAAACGCAGACCCTCAATCGGCGCTTTCGCATACCTGACTCCACGCCAAACGCATATATCGTTTTCCATAGTACCTTGAAGATGTCCTTTTACCGTCGTAACTATCGATCCAATCATTCCCTTTCACCTCTTCATATAGTAGTAGATACTTAAGTTCTTCTTTTTCCATTCCCTTATATCCTTCATCTTTATTGAAAAAAGATCTATAGACTCCGTTCTTCCAAAATAAAGTACCGCTATCGTATATAAAGTCAGGTTATCCTCATGAGTTTGAAGTTTTCATTAAATGGCCAGTTAACAAAAAAAGACCCAATCAGGTCTTTTTTGTTGAACTTGGCAAAAAGCTTAGGCGAGCATGGCAAGGATACTCAATAAAGAGCTGCCCCGAACGGAAAGCTGTTGTGCAGCATATGTTAATTGCTGTTCATCGAGCTGTTCCAATAAAGGCTTTAATTCCAGCAATTCATTCTCCAGTCCTTTAAGGTCTGTAGATAGCTTGTCCACCATCAAGAGCACTTGCTCAGAATCAACAGTGGTTTCAGACCAGACTTGTAACCGTTCCTTGATTTCAGTCAAAGGCATATTCTGTTCTTTATACCGATTAATCATTTGAAGACGATTTAAAGCATCTTCTGTGTAATACCGATATCTTGACCCAGTTTTTTCATAGTTCAGCATTCCTAATTGTGTGTAATAGTCAATGGTTCTTCTCGAAACATTCGCAAGTTCAGCAAGCTGGCCAATCCGATATATATTCACCCAGATAGTCACCTTCTTTTAAAAATCTACTGTTAACGATACTATAACATAACTATCCAAAAAGGTGACTTCGAGGATGAAACTATTAGACTACTTTATCCGAATTGCCCTTCAACTGCTTCTTGGCAAAATACAGGGCATCTTCCTTCGAATTAAAAAAGTGCTGTTTATCTATTTTATGATACAGACCAGTGCTGAGTAACAATTCCTTGGGTTGCTGCTGAATTCCGGAAATGATTAATTTCCCCTTATATTTTCCGATGCGATTAACAATCGCCAATAGTGCAGCCTCTGCTGAAGTGTCCATATATGTTACCCGGCGCATGCTTATTACCAACACTTTCGTCTTATTATCCAAGTTCTCCAATATCGATGACTCCAGGACGTCTATCGAACCAAAGAATAGGGGACCTTCCAAGTTATACACATTGATCTTTGAATCCGAATTATCAATTGGGACTATCTCGGTAATCTCATGACTTCTTTCCCTGACTTTTAACGTGTGGCTCATTTTTGCAATGAAGGTGATGAAGGCAATCAATAAGCCAATTCCTACCCCCATGATTAAATCAGTGAAGACTGTGACGAGGAAGGTGACTAGCAAAACCGCAGAATCCGCCGTCTTCGTTTTCAATACATGAGCGAATTCCTTTCTTTCACTCATATTCCAGGCAACAAACATCAATATGGGCGCCATGCTAGCCAAAGGTATATGCTCTGCATATGGAGAAAGCACCAGCAAAACAAGTAAAACGACAATTCCGTGAATGACTCCGGACATCGGGGAGGCTGCCCCGCTTTTTATATTGGTAGCTGTCCTGGCAATGGCACCTGTCGCAGGTATCCCCCCGAAGAATGGGGTCGCGATGTTCGCGATTCCTTGCCCAACCAATTCCTTATTACTATCATGCTTGGTTCCCCCCATGTTATCGGCCACGGTAGCGGATAACAATGACTCGACACCGCCTAACAAGGCAATCGTAAAAGCAACGGGAAGGAGTGTGATAATGACTTCCACTGATAGCTCCGGCACTTGGAATTGCGGAAAACCTTTCGGAATCGCTCCATACGTAGAACCAATCGTAGCCACCTTATCGGGAAATAAAAAGTAAGCTGCAATTGTGGAAATCAGCAAACCCAGAAGCGGTCCTGGCACTCGTGGCAAAAGTCTAGGTGCCAGCAGTATGACGACAAAACATATAATCGCAACAAACACACTATATAGATTGATCGTGTCTGCTTTAATCACCAGTTCCTTCATGTTATCCATGAACGCTTCATGTTTTTCCACTTTCATACCAAAGAAGTTGGCAATTTGCCCTGAAAAGATTATTATCGCAATTCCTGTTGTAAATCCAATGATGACGGGACGGGGAATGAACTTCATCAAATTGCCTAACTTAAGCAGACCCATCAGGACTAACATAATCCCCGCTAAAAACCCGGCAATTAGCAGGCTTTCATACCCATATTGCATAACGATTCCAAATAATAAAGGAACGAACGCCCCGGTTGGCCCTCCAATTTGATACTTGGAGCCACCCAAAATCGATATGAGGATTCCTGCGATGATGGTCGTATATAACCCGTATATCGGTTCGACGCCTGAAGCAATTGCAAAAGCCAATCCTAAAGGGATGGCCACAACACCTACGACCAATCCTGCCGTTACGTCCTTTTGAAAACCCTTCATATTATACCCTTGAAATCTAGAATCTTTTATCATCTTTTTAAAACTCACATCCTTAGTCGTTTTTTTAGTTGGGATCTACCATCATCAGGAAAAATGACTTTCTTTCATTTTAGAGGGAGTTGCTTGATCAAAATTAATCTGACTTGTAGGTTTTTTCAACGGGACAAACCATGCGGGGGGGACTTTTCAAAGCTAAGAAATAATCGTCATATGTAATCTCCTTATGTTAAGTTATTTGACATGGCCTCTACCACGCTTCAACATTATACAGTAAAACGTAAAACTGTACATTGTTAGTAACGTTAACATTTGTTTACAACTTATTGCATATTTTTACATTTATATTACAATCCGGGACCATGTTTCCAGTCTAGTTAATTTGAAGCCGTAGATTCAGACTATGAATTAGGAGGTTTGAACTTTGGTCTAATTTCCCATACCGGAAAACTTGAAAAAAGACCAATAGAAAAAGCATGTTTTGAGAAAGATTGCTCAAAACATGCTCTATAAAAACTCAAGGCTCTATATAAGTTTTCTTTCAGTTTACAGCTCTTCCCCTCTCGTCTCGATAATATGTTTATACCAATGAAACGACAGCTTCTTTTTCCGGTTTAACTGATCATGATGATCCACATAAATAAATCCGTATTGCTTCTTATACCCGTTTAACCAACTTAATAGATCAATGACAGACCATGCGTAATATCCTTTTAAATGTATGCCTTCGTTGATTGCCCGCTTAATCACTTTTAAGTGCTCCTCAATATATTTAATACGGGGAACATCCACTATTTCACCATCGATAATCGGATCCTCATCACCAAGTCCGTTTTCTGTAACATACATTTTAATATCACCATAACGCTCTTTTAACATATGCAGCCCATCTAAGAATCCTTGAGGTGAGATTTCCCAGCCCCATTTTGTATATGTTTTATCTTCCATTTTCACGGTCCGATAAAAGCCATCAAAAGACGGGTTTCCTGGAGCTAGAGTAGATGTTTCTCTTGAATGCTCCATGTTTGAAATCGCTTCCCGATTTTTTCCCACACGAATGGGCTGGTAATAATTGAGTCCGATAAAATCATTTTTCCCCGCATTTCTTTTTAGCGTATCCAGTTCTTCTTCGGTCCAGCTTGGTGTCCAGCCTTTCTCCTTTAATTGCTCAACCACATAAGCTGGATATTCACCTTTTAAAATTGGGTCATAATACCAAAAAGTTTCATATTCATTGGCATGCCTAGCAGCTAATACATTCTCATGTTTGTCATCAATACTATAAGCTGGTAGGAATACATGGGTAATCCCAATTTCACCGTAATGATTCAGTCCCTTGTATACCTCTACCGCTTTGGCATGTGCATAAAAAACGTAATGTGTCGCTTGAAAGTATTTATTTTCATCGTTTTGGATTCCAGGCGGGTGCGCTCCTTTTAAATACCCTAAACCGCAAAACATAACCGTTTCATTAAACGTGATCCAATGTTTGACGCGGTCTCCGAATGCGCGAAAACAAATCTCCGCATACTTGACGAATGCTTCAGCTGTTCGCTTATTCGTCCATCCCCCATCTTGTTCAAGCGTCAAAGGCAAATCCCAATGATACAGCGTAACAAATGGAACAATCCCATATTTTAAGCATTCATTAATAACATTATTATAAAATTCCAAACCTTTTTCATTGATTTCCCCGTCACCGGTTGGCAAAATACGTGCCCATGAAATGGAAAACCGATATGATTCAAGTCCCATCTCTGCCATTAATTTAATATCTTCTTTGTAACGATGATAATGGTCTATCGCTACATCACCGTTTGTACCTTCATATGTTTTCCCCGGTATCTTCGAGAAGACATCCCAATTCGTTATACCTTTACCATCTTCATCCCATGCTCCTTCTATTTGAAAAGAAGCGGAAGCTGCTCCTAATAAAAAATCGTGTGGAAACTTCAATTATAACCCTCCATTTCATACCCTCTTATTAAATTTATAATAATATATTTAATTCATTGGCACAAATATTAATTTTTAATTCACGTAAAACATAAGCCTTAAAGATAGTATTTACTATCAGGGAATGATTAAATCCAGAATTCTGCTGAATCAACCTCTCTTTTTCTAGCTGAAGATGATTGATTTATAGTTTCATATGAACATATGCAAAACCCGTCCACCTAAGGAGGACGGGTTACGCATTTATTCAAGGCAATCACTCCACAACCGGGAGCCATCCTTTTATCCCAATCAACTTTTCCCAAAGCGAATCTGGAATGACCAGTTCATCCTGATCTTTTTTTGAAAGGGTGGTCCGTATTTCCGCTTCTTTTCCAGACCTGATTTTTTCAATCCAATGCGGTTCCATAAGAAGCTCGCGGCCAAGGGCGATAAAAGGGACACCCGTTTCCATAGCTTCCGCAACTTCATCGGGTGTATGCAGTGAGCCTACACCGACAACAGGGATACGATTACCTACTTTATCGTAAATTTTGACGATGCGTGACTTTGTCCTATCACTCTCGCGGAATGAGCCATTCCAGAAGTGGCCTACCGATATATGTAGATAATCCAGGTTTTGATTCGCTAATCTATCAACGAATTGAATCGTATCATCTAATGTGATTCCAGGATTGCTGCCTTCTTCAGGAGAAAGGCGGTAGCCGATGATAAACGGCTTTTTCGCATGCTCAGCAACCGTTTTCTCGACTTCATTCACAATGGTAAGCGGGAAAATCAAACGTTTTCCCAGTGTTCCACCCCATTTATCCGTACGACGGTTCGAGTGTGGCGAGAAGAATTGCTGCAGCAAGTACGTATTGGCACCATGGATTTCCACACCATCGAATCCTGCTTCGATTGCCCTTCTTGTTGCTTCTCCAAATGCCTTAATAATGTCTTGTATTTCATCTTCACTCATTTCCCGCGGTACAGGTGCTTCCTCGCTGGAAGCGATGGCACTTGCAGAAACAGGTTGGTTATCAGGCAATAATTCCGGCGGACTTTGCCGGCCTCCATGATATATTTGCAGGATCGCTTTTGAGCCGTTTGACTGAATCGTTTCGGCTAGTTTTCTCAAGGAAGGGATAAAGAAATCGTCATCTGCACTAAGTTGGCCTGGGAATCCCTTGCCTCCAGCAGATACATAGGCACATGCCGTGACCACCGCACCTACACCAGCCGAGCGTTCAGCGTAATAGGCC
The DNA here is from genome assembly GCF_050277335.1 of Peribacillus sp. NPDC101480. Taxonomy (NCBI): domain Bacteria; kingdom Bacillati; phylum Bacillota; class Bacilli; order Caryophanales; family Bacillaceae; genus Peribacillus; species Peribacillus sp. NPDC101480. The sequence goes on along the minus strand of NZ_JBNNSB010000004.1, from coordinate 167,559 downwards.
AGTTCATCATCGGTTACAACGCCTTGATCATCTGAAGAATAAGTGGTCATAGGAGCCATCATGATACGATTTTTCACTTCTACCCCTGATGGAAATATATATGGTTGAAAAATCTTTTCGTATTTTTGATTCATGCCAATCCTCCCCCTTTACTCTTAGTGGTGATGATGTCCGTGCGGTTCTTTAGAAGGATTCGTGATTTCAAAGCCTTCTTCAGGTACATAAAAATATTTAATCCAGACACCATCCAGAAATTCTTCACGTGAATCAAGCAAAATATCGATTTCTTTATCTGTTTTGACGATTTCATCATGCTCTGCCGGTGTATCCAGCTTCATGTCATAATGGGCATGATCACCATGCATATGGGTGATATATACACGAATCATTTTCCCTTCGGCTTCTTCAGTGCTCAGCATTTTTTGTAAGACCTTTGCTGCATTGCGATTTATTTTGCAATTCATGTCCATTCCTCCAACAATAAAATTATCCCTGTACTGAATTCTACCCAATTAAGGGTTATCAGTAACATCCATTTTTCCCCTTCATGATTGGCCATGTCCTCGGTCTGAAGGAAAGACGATGCCGATTTGCTTTCTTGCTTCATCCATGATTTCCATGGTCAATAATGAATTCGAATATGAATTAATATCGGATTCCATTTTCCCCTGCTGTATCAAATCAACAAATTCTTTCGCTTCATAATACATGGTAGGCATATCCTGTTTAACAGAAATATTTTCAGTGGTTCCATCCCGATACTGAATATCCACCGCTTGCGGTCCTGAAATTTTCTGAATGATGATGCTTCCAAGTTCACCTTGAATTTCCGATGGCAAATTGGATTCAGTAATTTTGGAAAACATGACGACTGCCTCCATTTCATCATAGGAAAGCAGAATCGTCCCCTGCCCATCAACTCCTGATTCAAGCATCGTTCCTGATGCCTGCACCTTATTCGGTTTACCGAACAGTACAACAAGTGGATAGAGGACGTAAATGCCTAAATCCATTAAAGAGCCACTGGAGAATTCCGGATTGAATGCATTCAGCACAGTTCCTTGTTTATATGAATCGTAGCGTGATGAATATTGGCAAAAGCTTCCCGAGAAACGCCTAATCTTCCCGATTTTATCCAGATTCCCTTTTATACTTTCGAAATTCGGCATGATGGTCGATTTCATCGCTTCCATCAATAGCACATCATTTTGTTTTGCTGCCTCAATCATATCCCTTACTTCTGTCGCATTCGAGGCCATTGGTTTTTCACATAATACATGTTTTTTATTTTGTAAAAACAACACGGCTTGCCGGCAATGATGAGAGTTAGGGCTTGCTATATATACAGCGTCGATTTCATCGCTGGCAGCCATTTCTTCTATATTCGTAAAAGTCGTATGTACTTCGTATTTATTGGCAAATTCCTTGGCTTTCTCTTCTGTACGTGAATACACGGCGGTTAAAGATAAATCCTCTACATGCTTAGCAGCCTCCAAAAATCGTTCCGTGATCCAGTTTGTACCTATTACCCCTAATCTTATCAACATCCTATCCCCTTTCAAGCTAACTTAATTATGTCCTCAATATACAGACATTTCACTGAAAAACAAAGTATAATGAACACCCGCAATTGTTTAAATTGGATTTTTTAGGCAATATTCGTTTATAATTTTTCTATATTACCACTGCCATGATGTTTCTACATACTCCCAAATTGGGAATAGAAGACTTAAAAGGAGCGTGTGAAGTTTATGACAGAATTAATGAAAAACAAAGTTGCCATCATTACCGGTGGAGGATCGGGAATTGGCCGGGGCGCTGCACTGAAACTAGCTGAAAACGGCGCGAACATCATCTTTTTTGATCGTACAGTCGAAAATGCCGAAAAAGTGAAGGAAGAAGTGGAGAACCTTGGCCGAGAGGCTTTAATCATTAAAACGGATGTTTCCAAGGCTGAGCAAGTTGAACATGCCTACAAGACGGCCTATGAACATTTTGGAAAAATTGATTTTGTATTTGCAAACGCAGGCATCAACGGAGTGATTGCCCCTATAGAAGACATAAAGCCAGAAGATTGGGATCAGACACATACCATCAACCTCAAAGGCACCTTTCTCACCATCAAATACGCCATTCCCTACATGAAGGAAACAGGCGGCAGCATCGTAATCAACAGCTCCATCAATGGAAACCGATATTTCAAGAATTTTGGTTTTTCCGCTTATAGTTCATCCAAAGCTGGTCAAGTCGCTTTCGGAAAAATGGCTGCACTCGAATTGGCAAGATATAAAATCAGGGTAAATACCATTTGTCCCGGCTCCATCGATACGAACATTCACGATAACACATTCCCGGAAGATGAAAACTTAAAAAAAATCACGATTCCCATTGAATATCCGCAAGGCTCCCAGCCCCTGGCGAAGAAAGCGGGAACTACCGAACAAGCCGGTGATCTCGTATTGTTTCTAGCATCAGACATGTCCTCACATGTTACGGGTACGGAAGTTTATATCGATGGAGCAGAATCACTTTTATGATTCATACTTACCCCCTTAAAGGAAAAAGCTGAAATCCACATCAGGATTTCAGCTTTTTTCCTTTTTAAGCAACTCGCCTTAATCCGCGACGGGCAAGGAGTAAATAAGCGAACATGGCGATGACATGACAACTTACCATCACAATTCCCATCGGCAAGGGTGACTCACCTGAACCTAATCCCACCAAGGGAGCCATTAGTGATCCCAATATGAAGGGAAGCAGGCCTATTAAAGCCGAAGCACTGCCTGCTGTTTTTTTCTGATTTTGCATCGCTAAGGAAAAACTCGTTGTACCGACAATACCGACGCTGGAGACAGAGAGGAATAAAGCGACCAAGATTCCTGCCAACCCCATTTCAAGAAGAACTGAGGCAAGAAGTAATATCCCCCCAAACAAGGCTAGGCATAATCCCATTTGAAGCAGTTTTTCTTCTTTAATCTTCCCAGCAAGCTTCCCGGCAACTTGTGAAGCGATGATGATCCCAATTCCGTTTATTGCAAAAATCAGGCTGAAGGTCTGTGGGGAAACCCCATAAATGTTCTGGAGAACAAAAGGCGATCCGGAAATATAAGCGAACATTGCGGCACTTATGAATCCTTGTGCAAAAGCATAGCCCATAAACACACGATCCTTCAATAAGTTCCCAAAAGTCCTGACTGTATCGTTTACCCCACCGGCACTCCTGAGATTAGACGATAAAGTTTCCTTTATCCCAAAAAATGCAGCCGCAACCATAATGATACCTAATACTGAAATGACAATGAAAACTCCCCGCCAAGAAGTGAACTGCAAAAGTTGACCGCCAAAAACCGGAGCCAATATCGGTGCCGCCCCATTCACAAGCATTAACATGGAGAAGAACTTGGTCAAATCCGTTCCTGAAAAAAGGTCACGAACTATGGCCCTTGAAATGACAATGCCTCCCGCTCCTGCAATACCTTGGATAAAACGTAATAATAAAAGCAATTCAATGGTTGGAGCAAAAGCGCATAACAGAGATGAAATGCAATAAATGGATAAAGATATGACTAACGGTGTCCGCCTTCCTTTTGCATCACTTAGAGGCCCTAAATAAATTTGGCCCAAAGCCAATCCTAACAAGCAGGCAGTCAAGCTCAGCTGCGCTAAAGACGTACTGCTATTCAGATCCTCTGCCAGTGTAGGGAGACCTGGTAAATACATATCAAGTGACAGTGGTCCAATCGCTGCAAAAGACCCCAGCATAAGAGCCATCAACAGCCATTTGGATTTAGTCATTTCGTTGCCTGATGATATCGTTTCCTTCATTTCAATCATTATTACCCCTATCCCTTTCAACTAATTGTTTTTCCTAAATAAAACTCGACTTTCTTTATTTTACAAAAAATCGGCACAATTTACGATAAGAATGCTTCACTCGAATTCGTTTCTTCCATTCTGCATTCAATTAAGCATTAATGTGAGGATAAAGGAAAACTTTTAACGGACAAAACGATTCCCACCTTCGGATGCAACTCCATTTGAGCGTTATTTTCAGCTTCGGTTAAAAGAATCCAATAAAAAATGACCCCATTTTGGAGTCATTTTTTATTGTAGACATACTCGAAGTAAAGCGAGTTTGCCTGCCATTTTTTATTAAAAAAACGTTGCAGTTGATTTCAGCCGGACCACTTTTCACCACCTATACCGGACGTATTTTGTTATCCTGAGCTTTTCCTCGGCCGTTCTCATATTTATCCGACCTACACCCCACTTTTCGGTCGATCACGATTTTTTTCGACCTTTACCTCACTCCGAAGCATTTATTTTAAGATTCACGGATTAAATCCGCTCCCCATTCCGCCGACCGTCTGCCAAGTTCATCAATCTAGTAGGTTTTATCCTATAAAACAGTCAAAACTCAAGGAGTCTATTCAAGTCTCGTTTTAAAATCATGAAAGGGATTCGGGATGTGACCATTCCAAATCCCTTTAAGAGTCATTTTGATTTATTCAACACTACTAAATTACGGGGAATATCACCAGATAAACCCTCCATCAAGTTTTGTACAGCTAAAGCAGCCATTTTCAATCTTGTGGCAATGCTGGCACTGCCGATATGCGGTAATGTAACCACATTGGGCAATGTTAGCAGCGGGTGGTCCACAGGGACGGGCTCTTCTTCGAATACATCCAATCCAGCCGCCCAAATCTCTCGACTCTCCAGCGCCTGGTACAATGCTTTTTCATCGATAATCCCGCCTCTTGCGGTATTTATGAGCACAGCCGTCCCTTTCATTAATTCAAGCTGCTCCTTGCCAATCATGTAAGTGGTTTCCGGCGTGAGCGGCAGCATGACACAAACGAAATCCGAGATTTGGAGCAATTTCTCAAGAGGCTGATATTCGATTCCTAATGTATTTTCCTGTTCATATTTACGGCTTCGATTAAAATAAACTAAGTTCATATCGAACCCTTTAGCTCTTTTGGCAAGGGCTTCCCCAATCCTGCCTAACCCGATGATACCCAGCGTTGCACCGTGTACATCTTGTCCGGTCAACTGCATCGGCGACCAGGTTTCCCACTTTCCGCTCCTTAAATAATCTTCAGCCTCCATCATCCTTCTCGCCGTTGCAAGCAGTAAGCCGAAGGTTAAATCAGCTGTCGTTTCCGTTAAAACCCCCGGTGTGTTCGTTACCATGATGCCCCGTTTTGTTGCACTTTGAACATCAATATTATTATGGCCCACTGCCATATTCGCGATGATTTTCAGATTAGGTGCCTGTTCAATCAGTGACTCATCGATTTGTTCCGTCAATAAGCAAAGCAGTCCCTCTACTTCTTTCATTTCTTCTTCAAGGACTTCTCTAGGGACCGGTATATCCTCTTGATCCCACATCCTGACATCATAATTTTGACTAAGACCTTCGATGATTTGTCCTGGCAATTTCCTTGTAATATAAATTTTTTGCTTCAAACCCTAAACCTCCCATACCGTTTCGTTCCATGAAACGCATTTTTGCACCTTTTGTCGTCTTCAGTTTTTTTACACAAAAATAATTAAAAGAATATTGGCTAAATTACTGGCTTGTTTATTCAATTTTAAAATAAACTAGATAAATAGACCATTCATTTCCAATCAATCTTACTATTAAATTTCTCGATTGCCTGTAAGCTTCCGCTTGACAGTTTCAGTTCATTCAATTAATCATAGAATAATAACCCTTTAAATCTATTCGGTCATTAGTAATTTTCGCAATTTTCCAGATGAAGTTTATCTCGATTTAGGAGGATATGGGACGTTCATGAAAACGAATACAACATCTAAAATTTATCCAATTATAGCTCCAAGCGCTTTATCTTTAAAAAGTATAAACTTTTATTTAGTTAAACAGGATGAATCTTTAACATTAGTCGATGCAGGTATGAATGATGACGTCTGCTGGAATGCACTGCAGCAAACATTAAACGAAAATGGATTTACCGTTGGAGATATAACGGAAATTTTATTAACCCATCACCATGGAGACCATGTTGGTTTGGTCAACCGGATTACCGAACTCCATCCGATTCCCGTTTATGCCCATTCTAAATCCATTCCCCGTTTAAAAAGGGACCCTTCCTTCTTAAGTATGAGAATTGAATTTTATAAGCAGCTTTACCATGAGATGGGCTGTGGTGAACTTGGAGATAAACAAGTGGCTTACCTATTCAACGCGGTCGATAATAATAAAGATCAAAAACTGAATGGTGACATCATCGCAATCACGGAAAAACAATTGCTGAATTTTGAAGTGATCGAATTTCCAGGGCATGCCCCGGATCAAATTGCATTCCTTGACAAAGAAGGAAAACGGCTTCTTGCCGGTGATTTATTGATTGAACATATATCAAGCAATGCCTTGATCGAACCTGATGAAAACGGTAATAGAATGCTGACCCTTGTAGATCATATCGATTCATTAAAACGATGTTTAGCATTACAGGTGAATCTCCTCTTTCCTGGTCATGGTAACATCATTGAACAACCTGGTCATACGATTGAAAAAAGACTCAACAGCATAGAAAGAAAATCACAAAAGATCCTGGCCTTGATAGAATCCGGAATTTCTACAGGCAATGAATTGGCAAAGGAGTTTTACAAACAAAAGTATATAACAGAATTCCCGCTCGTCATGTCTGAAATCATCGGCCATTTGGATTATTTAGAATATCAGGGGAAGGTCACGAAACAACTCGTTGAAGATGTAGTTCATTATCAAGCTAAATGACATTAAAAAAGGCTGAAATTGAAATCGTCCCCACTTAGTAGGGACTTTTTTGTGGAAAAATATACAAAATAATTGAATCTGAAATACATAGGCCTTTTTGGGTGTTTTAATTAATCTAACAGGAAATAGATTAGAATGTGAAGAATTTATTATCTGAATATTAAATATTTTCAGAATAGGGGATTTGATGTGAAAAGAAAATTTTTAAAGGTTTTAAGTTCAACAGTAGTAGCCGCAACTTTACTTGGCCCAAATTTCAGCTTAGCTGAAAGAGGACCAAATCCGACAGGTGGAACGAATCTTTCTACCGAAGCATTCCTTAATTATGACGAACTTGTAAAAGAATTAAATCAACTTGAGCAAGCGAGTGCAGGGAAAGTCAATGTCGAAGTGGCCGGAAAAACTAATCAGGGCCGTTCCATTCAAAAAGTGACTGTCGGTCATGGTGACAAAGTCGTTCTTATTCAAAGTGAAATTCATGGAAATGAAAAAACAGGAACTGTCGCGTTATTGAACATTCTTAAAAACCTTGGTCAAAGTAACTCACCTGAGGTAAAGAAAGTACTTGATGAACTAACAATTGTTGCCATTCCAATGATGAACGTAGACGGCTCAGAGCTTGATCGTCGTGGAAATGAGATGAAATGGTCTGAAGTTGTAGGTAAATTCCCCCAACTTTCTAATGCAAAACCTACTTGGAACTATTACACTACTCCCAGATCAGGAGACGACTATGCTAGCAAACCGGGATTTGATGTTAATCGTGACTTCAATCCAGACCTAAATTATGTACCAAAGCCTCAAGACTTCCCGGGGGCATCTGAAAAGCCAGGCTGGTTTATTACCCCCGAAGCGCAAACGCTACGTGACACATATAAAGGGTTAAAATCGAAATTCGGGAAAGTGGATGTTTTTATCGATCTTCATCACCAGGGATTCCCATATATCGAAGGAACTGATGAGCGTGCAACTATGTCAATATCAGGAAAATTCGTTCCTAACCCAAGCACTCCAGAAGGTGCTAAATATGAAGAGTATGCAGATAATTTCAAATATGATTTCTCTCGTCAGTTGACACTTACTGCGTATAATGCACTGCAAGCAAAAGGGAATTCAGTTTTTACAAATATTTCATTATATGATCAATCTATTGACCTGCCAGGAACTGCTTTAGGGACGTTTGCTTTAAACGGAAGTGGGACGGTTCTATTTGAAGTTAGTGGTCAAACACAAAACTTTGGGCAAAAAAAGAATGGCCAGCTCGTAAAAACGGTTGAAACGGGGCTAATGGGTATTATCAATGGTGTAACAGATGGATCAGTTCATAATCTTAATCCATCAGACTATGAAAAAATTCCTGAAAGTTCATCTACACCCGGAATCTAGTCAATTTTGAAACTTAATTGTAAAGGGGGGCTTGTCCGCCATCTGGCACCGGTTGAATATCGAAGCCAGATGGCAGCAAAGCCCTTTTTATTTGTCTAATTGACAGGGGTAAGTCCATATCCAATTAAAGATTTCAGCCTTTTCTTGCTGAAGATACTCACACGCACACGACAATCTCTCTGGAAAAAATGCCTTTCCTGGCAACACAGCGATCGGCGATCTCAAATCCTGCTTCTTCAATCATATGATCCATCGTGTCGATCGTTACGACGACGACCTTGTCAGCAAAGCCCCTGGCATGTTTAAGGATCGATAGCTGATCTTCCGGCGTCGCATGTGTATATAAATTGTAGGGCATATCGATAATCGCTACATCATATTTACTTGTGACCTCCGAAATCGGACCTGTAGTTACATCACCTTCGAGTCCGAAATAAGCAATGTTCTCCCTGGAACCGTCGGTAACAAGCGGATTGATATCCCGGCCGACAATATTGATTCCCATCGACAATGCTTCTACCAATACCGTTCCAATTCCGCAACATGGATCAATTGCCTTCACTCCATCCGGATGCGGAACGGCTATGTTGGCAATGGCCCTCGCCACTCTTGTGCTTAGCGCTGTTGAATATTCACGGGGCTTTTTCATATGTTTTAACCAAACCGCTTCAGGTTTGACATACTTCCCGAAATACCAACGTCCGCCAAGGGTCACGATTCCAAAGACCTGATCAGGATTGCGTACATCGGCATTTCCCTGAATGTGCCAGCCAATCTCCCGTTCAATTTCACGCTGTCCATCATAATCTATTTTTGCTTCTTTATTCAAATCGTTAATTTTCACGAATAATACTTTGAACGTCGAATCAGGCAAATGGATATCCTTCACTTGCTCAACGATTTCGGATATGCTCTCCCCTTCAAACATCACTTCGACCCGCCCTTTTATGAAAGGGCTCCTGCTCGGTTCAATTGCTATATCACTTTTCAAAATATCCCCTGAAGTCTCAAAGCCAAAGAACGAGCGCATCTCCATTTTAGATAATGAGCGTTCGTCAGGGGTGCATGTAAACGTATATATATATGCCGGTTTGCGGCTATGATTAGTCAATCCATTCCCATCCTTCATTACTTTAGATTATCTCTTTCTATCAAACATAGCTGTAATAGTATAGAAAAGCAAATGGAATCGTGCAGTAAAAAGCAGGAATGCTTATCATTCAACATTCCTGCTGTTATATTTTTCATTGTTCCATCACTAGCGGATAGGAATTATTAATCCAATTTATACAGCCGGCTATTTATATACTTTGCACGGGCCTCAATGAATTTCAGGATGAATTCGGGCTCATTATCAAATTTCACAATATCCCCCTTGATATATGGATCTTTTGAAATATAAGGTCTTATTTGATCATGCATTTCCTGAATGATAGGTTTCATATAGCCCACGTTAAATTGATTGTTCAAAATCTCCTTAAGAAGTTCTTGGTATCGGACACGAAAACCCCTTACATCAAGGATTCTAGCAGTCAATGTATTGAACCCCTCGATTCCCACATAATCCTCTTCCATCACTTTCCCGTTAACATCCCTGCCCCATGTCGCATCATAATCCCATGGAATCATTTCAAAGAGTCCAGTTTCTCCATTTCGATACAAGGCATAGTTATGAACGAACCCATCAAAATTTTGTGTGAATATGACACCGGCCAGCCAGCGCAGGTATTTTTCGATATCGACATATTTTACTATTTCCTTTTCAAAATCCATTCTTGAAATTGTATTGATTTGAAGAATTAGCTCTTGTAAATATAATTCATCCTTTTCTGTTCCGCATTTTTTTTGATAGCCCATCTCCAATGATTTTTTGATTCCTTTATCCAAATCGCTCATCAATGAGAAATTGGCATCACCATCCACTGCATAGAAAATGGACCCCTGTGGCAGACCCCTTTTCTTCAAATAATATTCATCCACCGATTCCAATTCCAGGTATATCCCTTCGTCTTTTCCGTTCAAGTTCAGAAAAACGAACTGGGAGTTCGGTGATAAGGTTCCTATATCCGCAAAAAAGTCTAAAGATAATTTATTTCTTAGTAAAGATTTATCTTTATATTCGGCATTTAAATGAACTTCCTTGGCACTCTTAAAAGTATTAGGTTTATAAAAGACTACATTATAGGATTTTTTGCGAAAACCACGGATATGAGAGCCACGGTAAACAATATCAATATCAAGTTTTTTTCTGTTAAGTGTTAACTTTGCCGGTAAAGGATCATTGCACCATATATCTCTGCGAAGTTCCATTAAATTAACTGGTGAAATAAAAAGCTGGTACACAGGCAGCTTCTGGTCAGAATTCATATAACCCTTCCCTTCACTTTCACTTTCATATTAAATTATGAAAAAAAGCGAGGGGTGTCACCAAAACAAATTTTTATTAAAAATTGTGCTATTATCTCTGGCATATTACGTACAAACGCATAGTTTACGAATAGAAAGGAGGATATATAAATATGTCTGACATCATTCGAAATATACAAAATGCGGTGGATAGAGCCAATTCCTTCGGGTTAGGCGATTTCATGTATAATGACCCATGTTCAAAAGGCCGTTCTTCACGTAAAAACAACAATAATAGGCGAACTTCCCGTAGAAGCACTAAACGTTGCACGAGCAGGAATCGGTCCACTTCCGGCACGCAAAGACGCTCTTGCTGGAAACGGAGATCTACATGCAGCACACAAAGGCGCACTAGCAGGAGGAGATCCACTTGCAGCACACAAAGGCGCACTAGCAGAAGGAGGTCCACTTGCCGTACGCAAAGGCGCACTAGCAGAAGGAGGTCCACTTGCCGTACGCAAAGGCGCACTAGCAGGAGGAGGTCCACTTGCCGTACGCAAAGGCGCAATAGCAGGAGGAGGTCCACTTGCAGCAGACAACGGCGCTCCAACAGAAACCGGTGTTCGTCCAACCACTGCAGTTGGCTTTGCGGCAATAACTTTCGCAATAAACGGAAAAGGTGCTTCTAGTTTCATGGTACCGTTTTAATTACAACTAATATTTTTTTACTGGATTATTAAGCTTTACTTTAAAGTCCAATTTCTATAAAAAAACACAAACTCGTCCTATAGGTAGGGGCGAGTTTTGTGTTTTTAAAATTATCACGATAGTTAAATCCAGTCAAATGTCCCTTTCCTTAAACAATAAAAAAGGATCCTACCCTTTTACATACGGTAGGATCCTTCAAGTTTCGCTTATTTAACGGAGACCAATTCGAACTGTGCATACACATCCTTCAGCCCTGCTTGAATGGCTTGACCAGCCTTCCCACGATAATGCATTTGCACACGATCAATCAATTCTTCGATACCATCTTTCAGGCAATAACCGCGCAGCAGCTGACGAATGTATTCCCTTCCATGTTCTGTAGCAAGTGTACATGAAGCCTCGACTATTACTCCATATTTAAAGTCAAGCTCTACCGTGATGGTGATGGAATCATATATATTTCTCGCTGCCATCCCTTGTGGAAGCTTTGCATGCCCTGCAATAAAGTATGTGTTCATCATCTGATCTCCTATATCTATAGTTAATGTACGGAAACCTGCTCGAAGGGCCATGCAGGCAATTGCTTACGAAGCTCTTTATCTTGTCTGTAGCCAAGTGCGTATTCACCCTGCATTACAGTATGAATCTCACGGGTTCCTTCATAAATGACCGGAGCTTTTGAATTCCGCAGAAAACGTTCCACTGGATATTCATCCGAGTAGCCATAGGCACCATGAATTTGAACAGCATCATTGGCAGCTTCGTTTGCAGCATTACATGATATCCACTTGGCAAGCGATGTTTCCTTCGTATTCCTTTTTCCTTGATTTTTTAAGGTACCCGCTTTAAAAACGAGCAATCTGGAAATCTCTAAATTTGCGGTCATCTTGGCAATCATCTGTTGAACGAGCTGATGCTTGCCAATCTCTTTTCCGAATGTGCTTCTTTCATGGCAATACTTCAAGCTTGCTTCCAGGCTTGCTTCTATTAACCCTACAGCACCTGCGGCCACTGTAAACCGGCCGCTGTCCAATGCCGACATGGAAATTTTAAAGCCCTCACCTTCTTCACCAAGCCTATTCTCCACTGGAACTTTTACATCCGTTAAAAAGATTTCGCCTGTATTCCCGGCACGAATTCCCAATTTCCCTTTAATGGCTTTCGACTCCACTCCCTCGAAAGTCCGTTCCACAATAAAAGCAGTGATGCCCCTTGAACCGGCATCATGATCCGTCTTGGCGAAGATAAGGAAATGATCTGCATAATCACAGAGCGAAATCCATGTTTTAGACCCGTTCAAGATATAGTGGTCCCCAACACGTTTTGCCGTTGATTTCATTGCAGCAACATCAGACCCTGCATTCGGTTCAGTCAGACCAAAAGCACCTATCTTGATCCCCTTTGCCTGCGGTACTAAATATTTCTGTTTTTGTTCTTCCGTCCCCCATTGCAGCAGGGTCATGCTATTCAACCCTGTATGTACCGAAACTGCAGTACGGTAAGCCGTATCGCCTCGCTCCAGCTCCTCACAAACGATGGCCAGGGTATTATAATCCATTCCGACCCCGCCATACTCTTCTGGTATACAAACGCCCATCAACTGCAATTCCGCTAATCTTTTTAAAATATGTGGCTGGAATTGACCTTGCCTATCCCACTCTTGAATGTAAGGGATAATTTCCTTATCGACAAATTTCCTTACCACTTTCTTCACGCTTTGCTGCTCTTCTGTTAATTCGAAATTCATCATTAAAATTCCTCCTAAATAATTTTATTTTCTTTGAATTTGCTTATTTGGTCTGTACTATATCCAATATCAGCCAAAATGGAATCGGTGTGCTCACCATAGAGCGGCGGATGCTTTCTCATCGTAACCGGCGTTTTTGAAAGGTTCAGGGGCGATCCCGTCACTCTAAGCTCTTCGATTGTGGGATGCTCCATGCTCACCAACATGCCTCTTGCGATGATTTGCGGATCCTCGAACATCTCTGCTATATCATTGATTGGACCATTGGGTATCCCTGCATCATCAAACAGCCTTTTCCATTCCTTCTTTGTCTTTCCTTTCAACAAATCCTCTATTATCGGTATTAAGACTTCCTTGTTTTGCAAACGTTTTTCATTATGCTTAAACTGTTCCTGCTGGGCTAAATCAGGTCTGCCTATAACGGTTGAAAACCTTCTGAACTGATCATCATTTCCTACTGCAACGACAAGCTCTCCATCGCTTGTCCGGAATGTCTGGTATGGAACGATATTGGGATGCTGGTTACCCATTCTTTCAGGGGTCAAGCCACTGAATAAATAGTTGCTGGCGACATTCACCAATGAAGAAACCTGACAATCCATTAACGAAATATCAATTTCCTGACCTTCCCCCGCTTTATCCCTATGATGTAAAGCGGATAAAATGCCAATGCATGTATACAAGCCAGTCAATATGTCAGCTATGGCCACCCCGACCTTCACGGGACTCCCATCTTTTGCTCCTGTGATGCTCATCAAACCACTCATCGCTTGAATGATATAGTCATAGCCAGGCAAATCCTTATAAGGTCCTGTTAAGCCAAATCCCGTAATCGAGGCCAAGATCAGTTTGGGGTTCATTTCCTTTAAATCCTCATAACCTAACCCCATTTTTTCCAATGTGCCCGTCTTGAAATTTTGGATCACTATATCCCCTGAAGCCACTAACTTCCGGAAAATCTCTTTCCCTTGTTCCGACTTTAAATTCAAGGTCATGCTTTGCTTATTTCGATTGGCACATAAATAGTAAGCGCTTTCTCCTTGGGCGAATGGCGGACCCCAGCCTCTCGTTTCATCACCTGATTCATGATGCTCGATTTTAACAACATCGGCACCCAAATCACCGAGAATCATTGAACAAAACGGCCCCGCCAAAACACGGGATACATCGATAATCCTGACTCCCTCCAAAGCTCCATTCATATCATCACCCCTTTCAAACTGTCGGGATACACAAAAAAGAGCCAGTAAAACCAACAATGTCATTACATTGAATGTTTCACTGACCCTTATCCACGAACTGTCTTCCTGCAAAGGAAGATCAAGTGAACCAAGTCAATTTTTATAGATTCCAGTTTTATAACAAGCCGGCCATGCAACAAGGTAACTTGTTGTCATCGGTTTGGTAAATTAAGTATAGTGCTATTTTTTGAATTTTGCAATAATTTTGTATCAGTGTTTTCTGAAATACTCTGTAGCATACCTCCCGTTAATATAATAATACTTCCAGTAGTAATCGGAATTGCCTTTATTTGTGAGGCATGTGATGATTGAATATGCATAGCTGTCAATATTTGAATTATACATAAATATCAATTATCGCTCGCTAGACTAGGAAAAATGAAAGGGAGATGGCGATATGGACAATAAAAAAATGGAAATAATCGAAGCGATCAAGAAATACCACACGATCATCATTCATCGTCATGTTAATCCGGATCCGGATGCATTGGGATCACAAATCGGTTTAAAGAGGCTATTGAAGCATTCCTACCCTTCTAAAAAAGTCTTTGCGGTAGGCGAAGAAGTGGATAAGCTTCTATTCATTGGTGATATGGATGTCATTTCCGATAACAAATACAAAGGTGCCTTAGTGATTGTTTGTGATACGGCCAACATTTCACGGATCAGTGATTCCCGCTATGATCTAGGGGACATGCTTATCAAAATTGACCACCACCCTGAATATGAACAATTCGGTGACCTTTCTTGGGTTGACCCTTCCTATAGCTCCTCAAGTGAAATGCTTGTTGATTTATTCTTGGAATTTCCAGTGGGCTTCGTCATGAATAAAGAAGCGGCTAAATCATTTTATGCAGGAATACTTAGTGATACAGGGAATTTCATGAATGGGAATACCACTCCGCGGACATTAAAGATGGTTTCACATTTAAGAACTTATAATATTCAGCCAGAAAGAATTCATAACAGTCTTAATGTAAAGGGAAAAAACGCTTCAAGACTTCAAAAAGACATCCTCATGAGCTTCAAGGTAACCGATAAAGGAGTAGCTTACTTCATTATTACCGAGGAACTTTTAAATATGTATGGCGTGGATCGGCTCGAAGCTTCGAATTTAGTCAATACACTATCAAGTGTCAGGGGCAATAAAATCTGGGCTTTCTTCATCGAACATCCTTCTGAAATCCGTGTCAGGATACGTTCACGGAATATTCCCATCGCTTCAGTCGCACGTCAATTCAATGGAGGAGGACATTCACTGGCTTCAGGAGCTACCATCCATTCCTGGGAAGAGGTTGATCATGTTATCCAAGCATTGGATCAAGTCTGTCCATAACAGGGAGTTCATGACCTGCGATGTTTATATTCAGGAATATTTACCCAGTTCAATTAAAACGGATTAATTCATCCTTCGCCTGATTACAAAAAAAGCGCCAAAGCCAGGATGGCTGAGGCGCTTGCTTGTTTCAATTTATTTGGACACTTCTTGAAGAATTGATAAATCGATCATGCCTTTTATATCATTGCTAGGGATATAACCAGCTTCTTTGCTTATGTCGGCCATTTCCTGAATGACTTGCTCATTAACTTCGGTTGTCACTTCAAGGCGTGAAAATGCTGAAGCGACTTCTTCTTTACTTAATTCTTTTCCCGTCAGTTCCTTCAAATGCTTAATAACCAGTTCTTGGCTTTCTTCAGGGTTGTCTTGTATAAACTTCACCGCTTTTTCATGCGCTTTCAAATAGGAAGCAGCGAGCCCCTTTCTATCCAAGAACTTCTGGCTTGCAGCCACTACCGTGTTAGGTGAGTCTTTCCCCCATGCAAATTGATCCCAGTCAAGCAGTAACTTTCCTTTTGCCTGGTTTTCCAATACATAACCCCATGGTTCCTGGGTTGCTGCTGCATCGACTGATTTTTGGACAAAAAGGACGGTTGTGTCTGCAGGTGCTGCCGCATACAGCTCAACTGTGCCCCCATTTGTAGTCGGTTTTAAGTCAACATCTTGAAGGGCCTTCCTAAGCATGACATCCTGTGTGCTTCCAATGACGGGAATCGCTACCTTTTTACCGCCCAAATCTTTTAAATCCGTAACCTTGCTGCCCTCGCTAGCAACAAGTACGGCACCTCCATTAACAGCCCCGGAGATCAAGTGGTATTCAGGGTTTTTTACGTAAAAGTTAAGCAATGGACCAGGACCGACCGTTCCGACATCAATGGCGTTTGTAGCCATTGCTTCCATGAATAATCCGCCATTTGCCACTGTTTTGGTTTCAATCTTAACATCTTTACCAAACTCTTCTTCGAAAAAGCCTTTTTCAAGTGCAAGGATCGTTGCACTGTGGGTTAAGTTAGGAA
This sequence comes from Peribacillus sp. NPDC101480, assembly GCF_050277335.1. Classification (NCBI taxonomy): domain Bacteria; kingdom Bacillati; phylum Bacillota; class Bacilli; order Caryophanales; family Bacillaceae; genus Peribacillus; species Peribacillus sp. NPDC101480. The sequence continues at coordinate 151,010 of NZ_JBNNSB010000004.1, read as the reverse complement.
AATACCCAATTTTCACGGATTTCCCCCCGGAGCCTTCTCCTTCTTCATCATTACTGCTGGATTGAGTGCATCCGCTTACTATTCCGATTAACAATACAGACAGTATAAGGGCAAAAAATGATTTTTTCAGCATATCTTTCTCTCCTTTTTAACTATTATTTTATTAAACTACCGTTACTTCACTCCCCATTTCAGTTGAACATTACGTTCAAGACGGGAGAAGACGACATTATCCACGATTGTTCCGATGATAGCGATGATGATCATCACGGAGATGACCAAATCCATTTGTCCCAGTGATCTGCCCATTTCCAGCAATTGTCCAAGACCGCCTCCCCCGCCAAGTAATTCACCGGCCATCAATGCACGCCAGGAAAAGGCCCATGCGATTCGGAGACCGGATATTATTTGCGGGACGGATGCTGGTAAAATCACGGTGCGAAGAAAATGAAACCCAGTCGATCCATATGTTTTTGCAACCCGCTGATACAACTGTGGTACATTCCGGAAGCCACTCGTTGCATTAACCGTCATCGTCCAAGTTGCGCCGATGGTGACGATGAAGAGGATCGAAAAATCATTCAATCCAAACCAAATGATCGCTAAAGGGAACCACACGATACTCGGGATGGACTGTAAAGCCGTCACGACGAATCCTAAAGTGTCTTCGACCAATTTAAAGCGCCAAATGAAATATCCTAATATCAGACCTACTATAATGGCAATCATAAAGCCGATCAGGATACGGCCAAGGCTTTTTCCGATGGCTTCGGTTATTTGTCCGCTCATCAGTCCATTAAACAGAGTTTCCAAAACCTGAGTCAGGCTTGGGAACATGAAATCCGGAAGACTGGAAAGTCTAGATGTGACTTCCCATATCCCCGCTATCATCGCGATGAATATGATTCGTCTTAAAGCTGTAATCATTCCCCATTTCCTCCTTCAGCACTTTTTCAATTTCCTCCTGCAAAATCGATAGAACCCTTTGTTCTGTATGCAAAGTTACACTATCCGGCATAACTCCATCTTTCATGGAAGGGACGGAAATCGTCTCTTTGATTTTCCCTGGACGGGTTGCAAAGACGATGATTTTTTCGGAAAGCTGAACAGCCTCACGAATATTATGGGTAACGAAAAAGATCGTCACTTTAGTTTTTCTCCAGATTTCGAGCAGCTCTTTATGCAAGACCATCCTCGTTTGCTCATCAAGCGCGGAGAATGGCTCATCCATCAACAGGATATCCGGTTCCATCACCAATGCTCTTGCGATGGCTACCCTCTGTTTCATGCCCCCTGAGAGTTGATGTGGATAGGAGTCAACATATCGGCTGAGGTGAACCATCTTTAAAATGTCCAATGCCTTGGCTTTAGCTTCTTCATTGGGAATTTTCTTTAACTTCAATCCGTATGTAACATTTTCAAGTACCGTCAACCAAGGAAATAATCCCGCCTCTTGAAACACTACAACCCGTTCCGGACCTGGCTTCACCACTTTTTTCCCAGCTACACGTATTTCACCTGTATCTGCCTTATCAAGTCCGGCAATCAGATAAAGGAGCGTGGATTTCCCACATCCTGAAGGGCCGACGATCGAAACGAAGCTTCCTTTCTCGACTTCTATGTTTATCTTATCGAGCACCTTTATGCTTTCTTTCTGTTCATTTTTAAAACTTTTTTCAATGCCATCTATTGTTAAATACATAAAGTCACCCCACTTTTATATCGCATCCATTTACTAAACATTATTTCTTAATAATGATTAATCCAATGGTTTTTGTCAACTATAAAAATGCAAAAATTCTAATTTATCGGTATCTTTCTATTCAATTGTCGATGTATTGATAAATATTCCAGACTTACACAAAAATACAAATGAACAAATCCCAATCAGCAAATATAAAAACCTGAGCCCTTTGTAAGGGTTCAGGCTAATTTTAATATCCATTTTTTCACCTAAACTCTTTCGATGACCTTAAAAAATCCTGCTTCCATACAATTTATCCTTCATCTTTTGTGTCCTTGCATGCAGAGGCTTTTTCAAAATGACACCTAAGATGAGTGTGAACATTAAAAAGAGAATCAGGATAAAAATGTCCTTGCCAGCTACGCTCCAAGTTATTCCCCCAACAGATTCACGAAGTAAACCCACAGCATAGGTGAACGGCAAGTACGGGTTAATATGCTGAAAAAAGGGCGGTGTGACCTGAATCGGGAAGGTACCTCCTGAACTTGATATTTGAAGGACCATCAATACGACGCTTATCCCTTTTCCAACATTTCCAAGAACGGAAACGAAGGTGTAGACAATGAGTGTAAATACTGTACTTATCAGAACAGAAAACAGGATGTACTCAAATTTATCCGCTACATATACATCTATCAGGATGATATTCCCAATGGAAACACTAAGAGCCTGCATTACCCCAATGATGAAAAATATAAGATACCGCCCGATATAAATTTGATACGGGCTGTAGACCTTTTGAGAAACACCCACGCTAAGCATGGAAATCAATATTGTACCGCCGACCCAAAGGGAAAGTGCCGTAAAGAAAGGAGACATGGCGGATCCATAGTTCGGAATCGGAAAGAGACTGTGTTTATTGAGCAGTACTGGTTCTGAAAAAAATTCACTTTCTTGTTCAATATCATTCCTTAGGAAATCGATCACTTCTTCCATATTATAAGACTTATCGAATTCCCTCATTTTAGAAGCTAGAGCCTTTATTTTCGTTTCGATTTCCGGAAACTTATTCTGTAACTTATCGATATCCCCTGTACGTGTTTCCAATGTTCGATTGGTCTCATTCAATAGCGTCCTAACCTCAGGAAGAACCTTCGCTCCCTCCTCCATCGTAATCTGGACACTATTCAATATTGCTTCTGTTTCAGTCCAGATTTCAGTGAATTTTGGTCCTGTTTCCTTTGAATAGCTCTCCTGGAATCTTGCCAAGACTTGATCATTGTTCCCGCCAAGTTCTATAAGTTTGCCGAAGGATCGGTTATTCAGCGCTTGAAGTTGGTTCGAAGCATTATCCCTTAGTTCATCAACCAGCTGTATTTCTGGCTGAAGCAAGTTTTGCTCATTAAATTGATTGACCCTCACCAATAAATTATACATACTGTCCAAAAGATACAACTCTTTATTTATCCTCGTTACCCCTTGTTCCACTAGCTGATCATACTCATTGCCATGCAAATCCTGACCCGTTAACCGATTCGCCAGCACTATAACGGATTCATTATCGCTCCTGATGTTCGCAATATCATTTTTCAAAAGGGGACTGATTCCTTCGAATGCCTGCCTTGTTGAATCTACATAACTAGAAACGTCCGATACCAATTTGTCCTTCTGCGATGTTACTCCTTCTATCGAATCCAGGCCATCATTAACCTTCTTAATGATATCTTCAGCCTTTTTGACATGTGTTTGAACGGTTTTGATATTTTGCTCGAGCTCAGGCAGTTCACCCTCTAATAAATACACCATATTCTTCATTTTTTGAATCGTCGGCAACTCGTTTTGCAAGGTGATTCCGAGTTCATTAAAGATTGCAAGGATACTCCCACTGGCTGATTTGATAAAGGTTTTGCTCACATTGTCCACAATGCTGTTGGCACCCGCTGCCGTTATTTTAGGAGCAATGGAATTGATCTTTTCATTAACATAGTAATCAATTTCCGCCTTCTTAGGGTCATCGGTCATGATCGTCGCAATATGTTCGGAAAAGTTCTCCGGAATGATGATGGAAGCATAGTAATCCCCCTTTTCCACCTTTTCTATCGCTTCTTTTTCCGATGTGAATCTCCAGCCTAGATCCTTATTCTCCTTTAACCCTTCCATTACTTCCTTGCCTATGTTCACGGCTTCACCATTTAACTCCGCACCTTTATCATTATTGGTAACACCGACAAGGATTCCTTCCGTATTTGCATACGGGTCCCAAGATGCGACAATATTGAACCACGCATAAATGGAAGGGATGAACATGAGAAAAACAACTACGATACATACAAAGAAATTTTTATAAATGCTTTTTAAATCGTCTTTGAAAATTTCCTGAATATTTCTCAAAACATACCCCCGTGCAAAAGTATTTTGATACTATTATTCGAAGAAATTTCTTTAACGATACAAGTAAACATATCCATCGATTTTTTCAGACCAAATAAAAAGAAGCAAGTAACGAACTGCTTGCTTCCTGAGATTTCACGAATCTTGAATACCTGGTTTAAAAATAAAGCTATCAATTTATGTAAGATGGGCTCCCAATTCAAGGACGGTTTCTTGTCTTTTTCCTTTTTGAGTTACAGAATAAACGGCAAGGTGTAAGAACATACTATCACAAACGAATTGTCGGGAGTTTTGCAAGGGAGAAATTGTCATGTCAGAATCTGTTGAAATCATCTTTCGAACCTTGACGTCTTTTATTTTATTATGGGTATTTGTCCATCTCCTTGGTAAACAGACGATTGCCCAGAGGACCTATCACCTTTATATCGCTTCAATTACGATGGGGACAATTGCAGGGAATCTAGCATTCAATATAAAAATCAAATTCCTGTATTTTATCATTGCAATTATTGTTATGGGTACCATCGTATATATGCTGAATCTTCTATCGATTCGAAATCCACGCTTCGGGAAATGGATCGCTGGAGAACCTGCTCCCTTAATTCAAAAAGGACAAATTCTCGAAGAGTCAATGGAACGAATGGGATATTCACTGGATTCTCTTAAACAGGGTTTGCGAGGAAAAGATATCTTCAACATTGAAGAAGTGGAATGTGCCATTTTAGAGACAAACGGCTCCCTCTCAGTATTAAAGAAAGAACAATACCAAAATGCCGCCAAGCAGGATTTACCTTTACTGCCCTCAGCAACAGTACCGATAGAACTGGTCCATGATGGAAAGATTCTTTATGAAAACTTATCAAAACACCCCTACGATTACGAATCGTTAATGGCAGAACTCAAAAAAAGAAACCTTGCTGTTTTTGATATCTCGTATGCTGTCGTAGGAACAAAAGGAAATTTGTATATTGACTTGATTAAGGATCAATCAACGGAATAATCTTTTGGTTTTCAGTAAGCATCAAATATCTTAACAATATCGCCCATATCATGATTGACCGTGTTTCATAAAATTAAACTGGATTAAATGAGTGAAGGTACTCCTTTTCATTTTAATATTTCATAAATAAAAAGTGGTTTTTCCAAAAGGAAAAACCACTTTTTCAGCCTATTATATTTAACTCTTTTCGATCACGTTTATCAATTCCCTTAAATAATCCGGTAGATCAGGCGGACGCCTGCTTGATACAAGGTTTCCATCTACTACGACGGGCTTATCTATCCAAGTTGCCCCGGCATTTTCCATATCATCTTTAATGCCCGGTGTACTCGTTACATTCTTCCCCTGTAAAATTTTAGCGGAGATCAATACCCAACCAGCATGACAAATTTGGCCAATTGGTTTTTTACTTTCTTCCATGCTTTGGATAAGTGATATCACTTCAGGAAAACGGCGAATTTTGTCAGGTGCCCAACCGCCCGGTACAAGAATGGCATCATATTCTTCAGCTTTAATACTGCCATACCCATAATCGGATATGGCTGGTACACCATATTTTCCAATGTATGTTTCATTCGCATTTTCTCCGGCGAGGTGAACAATCGCTCCTTCTTCTTTTAATCGTAAAATCGGATACCAGAGCTCTAAATCCTCAAAATCATGGTGCACAAGACTGATTATTTTCTTTCCTGCTAATCTCATGAAACCCTCTCCTTCTTTCGTTCTATTGCTTTACCATTCTTCCCTATTACTTCCCTTTTTCTACTGCCTGTACACTTTACATGCAATAACCGATGCATCAATATTTGACCTAAAAATCAACCTTAACCAAGCACAACCCAGCTGCCTCCGCCATACGGCCCGTTTGGATTCTTTCTTTTGACTCTAAAATACTCGGTATATTTTCAGCATCTATTTCATTTAACCCTACTTCTATCAACGTCCCGACAATCTTCCTAACCATATTATAAAGAAATCCATCGCCTCGCACAGTAATTTGGATGAAGCCGGCATTTTCTTCTATATCAATGGAATATATCTCACGCACCATGGATTTTTTCTTGGACTTTGCATTTGAAAAAGCAGTGAAATCATGTTCACCTATAAAAAATTGACATGCTTTTTTCATTCTAGTGATATCCAGCTTTTCCTCTACATGCATACTGTACTTTCTCATGAAAGGATTTGTGTATGGCTCGTTCCAGATCTTATACAAATAGGTTTTATCCTTAGCATTATAACGGGCATGAAAACGATCAGGAACTAGCGTAACATCGACAATGCTGATATCTCGGGGTAAATATCTATTTAAATAATTCATGATTTCAGCTTCAGTCAGATTTTCACCGAGCTTAAAATTGGCGATTTGAGCAAGGGCATGTACACCTGCATCCGTTCTGCTGCATCCGATGATTTCAATTTTTTCCCCTGCCATTTCCGTTAATACATTTTCTATTTTCCCTTGAATCGTATCATCACTATTACCCAGTCGTTGCCAGCCCTTATAGCGCCCGCCATCATATTGAATGGTCAATTTATAATTGTTCATTGCGTCCTCCTTATTTTATTCCTGTAAAGTCATCTAGACAGAAAATTCTCGATAAAATACAAGCCCCCATACAACTCCTGCTGTATGAGGGAACAGATGGTCCTTTCTTAGAAACATTTAAATTGTTAAGTTGTTAATGGTTTTGTAACTGCTGCACTAGTCTACAGAGTAAAAGGAGTTCCATTTTAAGGGTTCGTTTAAGATACACCCCCATGGACCATGATTTATGTAAAGATCCTGCAGCTCATCCATGCGATTCCATAGTAAATCCTAGCAATCAAACTAAAAAAGCACTTCTGCATAGTGTACCAAAGTGGCTAACGTCATGCAACGAACGAGCCGGCGTCACAAATCCAGTTTCCGTGCAATGCAGAATCACACAGGAATAATAAATGGAAATCAAAAAAATAAAAAGGCCCAAACCCCTGTGATATCAAGGATTTGAGCCTTTGGCAGTTGATGATCTGTGTGGGATTCGACCCACGACCCCTTCCCTGTCAAAACTATCTCATTGTTTTTCTCTAGTTCTTTATTATTCCCAGAAATACTGACACGTAAGGGGTTATCGCTCTTTTTCACAATAAAATTACCCTCTGATACTTTCCGATTATTTGGAATTCGCCCCCAATCAGACCGTATATTACTGATAAAATAGTGATTGTACCGCTTTAAACTATCGATTTTAATTAAGCATTTGAATTGATGGCTTTGGCGTGAAGAGAGGCGGAAAAGAAATTCCTAAATATAAAGGACTTAATCTTAATTATAAAAAAATGTAATACTTGAAAGTTAATACTCTAGGAAAAATATTCCTAAAAGGATAAGAAAAATACGATATAATAAGGATATTAGCAAAATGATAAATCAAGAAGACGCTCAGGTTGACATAGTGTCACTGGGGTCATCTATTTTCCCATTTACTCTAGGAGGTACATTTTGAAAGAATCTAAATTGAATAAAGGATGGTTAAGTTTGGGGGCAATCGGGTTATTTTTTCTGGGAAAAATAAAATGGTTGTTTGCGCTATTGAAAATAGCAAAAGTAGGTTCCCTGATTTCTATTTTCGTTTCATTAGGAGCGTATGCCTTGGTTTACGGTTGGAAATTTGCCGTGGCCCTAGTCTATCTAATTTACATCCATGAAATGGGGCATTTACTTGCTGCTAAGAGAAAAGGCATCAAAACATCCAATGCCATTTTCATCCCTTTTGTAGGAGCATTAATTGCCCTTAAAGAAGAGCCCAAGAATGCTAACCAAGAAGCTTATCTTGCCTTCGGAGGTCCTTTATTAGGTACATTAGCATTTCTACCAGCCATCCCCCTATTTATGATGACGGAAAATCCATTTTGGCTTTTAGTTATTACACTTGGAGCCATGATTAACCTATTAAATCTAATGCCTGTGCATCCTCTTGATGGAGGACGTATAGTGGGAGTCATCTCCACAAAGCTTTGGGTATTAGGGATTATCGGAATGGTTGTATATTTGTTTCTCCATCCAAATCCATTTTTAATTCTTTTCTTATTATTGGGTATTTCTAAGTGGTGGAAAGAATTTCGTAGCGAGACAACCAGAAATCAAAGAGACATCATCATCGAACTGAATCAATTTGGGTTAGGGCAACTCGAACAATATGCAGGTGCAACAGATGAAGAAAAAATTCGCCTGGTTAATATTTGGAATATGGAATTAAGCCAACTATATGAAAAGTTTAACAACATGAAGAGTTGGCATATCCCGCTATTTGATGATAATAAGCTAAAAGAAAAACAGCTGACCGAGATAAAATTAAATATTTATAGATCCTTAATGGATGCTGCTAATTCGAATGAATACCAGAACGGACCGACCGATTTTGAAAATATAGGCACGTATGAACGAATAGTAGCAACGTTCTTTAAAGAAGTGCAAGAACAAACTGAAATTAGGGATAAAGAGAAATCCTATTACTCATCGAGTCTCAAAACAAAAGTCATCTGGTTCTCATTATACATTGGGCTTGCCATTTTCTTAATGATAACAAGCTTATATGCAGGTGATTTAATGGAACAATATAAAACTTCATTACCGTAATACATTATGAAAAAGGGACCTCAATTTATGAAGGTCCCCTCAAACTGTAGACAAACCCGATTTTCATCGAGTTTGTCTACAGTTTTTTTGCTTGTACAAATTTGGACGTTGATTTCCATTTCATGCACTCGCTCCAATCAACTATGTTTAAAAATTTAGATAGAACTCCTTTTTCCTACAGTCTTTTTTGTTTTAAAATAGATCTATTAAAACTTGAGGTGATGAGGATGCTTTCGAAACATAATTCTATTCAGTGAGATCAACCGGTGCCGGCGAACCATTTGGTTCGTAAAATGGAGGCTTCCATTGACTTCACCTTCATTTACGAATTGGTGAAAGCCTCCTTAATAAATGTTCCAAATAAGCCCTCGTTTGGATCATTTATGATTAAGTAAATACCCCTACAAGTAACCTTCTAATAATTTTTGGTTCTGTTAAGGGTTATGGTGTTAATTAGACAAGAAAAAGAGGACCTAAAACACGTATAATCTATCGACTTCATCCTGTAAACCTAATTTTATCATTTCATGTATGACCAATTCTTTTAACGCTATCTCATCTGCAATTAAGTATGTAAATTGGACATCTCTGAAAAAAGCCATTTTACTTTCTGTTGTTGCAGAATTAAAAAAGGCCTTCACTTCTTCCATGTCAATCGTCATATCTTTTTCAAGTTTGTATGGGAGAAAATTGCTTGTAATGTTCTCTACAGGTATTATGCCTAACCCATCAAGGGTTGATAAAATAGTTTGTTGCTCTCTTTCTGTCCTTACTTTTCCTTCCACATAATGATAGACATCTTCTATTCGTTCGCTATCGAATGTGGCTATTATCTTTTCCACTACATAGTTTGCGTCCTCTTCAAATTCCTCATCTTCAGGTTCTACTTGTTTTAGTTCCTTGAGCAAACGAATATACTGTCCCTCTTCTTCCAGGATATTAAAGTTAGAAATAGTTAAGGCATCTTTCATCGTACAAACCAAGTTAAGAAACTCCCTTATATTCCTTGCTACAATCTTTATATGTGAATCAAAATCCATTGGACTAATACATACAACAAAAGCATTCTCTAAATCAGATACTGTTCCGAAGTCAGTTAGAAATCCGAAATGTATGCCGTCAACGCCTGTACTAGCAAATGTAATGACATCATAGGGAGTATTTTCATAAGGGGAGAAGTCAAATTCCAAATAAAGGGATAAATCACTTAAGGAGTGGCCTTCTTTTTCAATTTCCTTCTCTAATTTATGGAGCTTTTCAATTGTTGGTGGCATTTTCAAATACTTTCCGAGATAACTCACTATTTTCTCCTTTAATATTGTGCCTGTTAGGTGATTTAAGAATAACTCGTCTGTTAAATTTTTACAATATTAAACCATCGTAAGTATTATCGACCCTAATTCGGCTGATTTCATCAAACATTAATTTCACTCGGTACAGCTGATAATATTGAACACGAATAAACATATACTGATTTAACAAATTCACAAATTCACCTATGTATCGTTCAAAAAAGGAAGACAAATGGATTGCATTTATTGAATGTATGTTGAAGGGACTATCTCTTCGTTAAACAGCCGAAACACCGAATCGGTGATGGTCTTATTTTTAACCTCCATCATTAGCTGAATAAGCAAAAAGCTTTACCTACAGTTCCTTGAAATATTAATTATTATAAATAATTGACCTGTAGTACGTTTAAATCCTTCTCAATCCGCCACCGTTACGCCACCAATTGAGTAAATAATACAAAACGAACTATATTTTATAAACAAAAAAGGCCCAAATCCTTGTGATATCAAGAATTTGAGCCTTTGTCAGTTGATGACCTGTTAGGGATTCGAACCCACGACCCCTTCCCTGTCAGGAAGTGAAAGTAATCGGATTATAACAGATTTATAATGAAAAAGACAATTGGACACGAATCACCAGCTTTGGACTGAGATCTTTTAATTTAAATGATCGTTAATCAATTTTCTGCTCTTGGCGCTCGTATTTGGCTACTCTTTGCAATTTATCTAAATCCACCTTGCGATCCCATACTTTTTTTGCATTTTCTGTAATATAGGGATAAAGATATTGATCAACGACCACCTGATAATCCAGGTCATCAAGTAAATTATACGTACGAATTTTTATGGTTTTGTCATCAAGGGTGTCAATGACTATATCATTGATTAAATTCAGTGGATTTCTTACTAAATCGATATTCCGGATATTCTTAATATAAACTGTACCTTTCTTCGTCTTAATCGTACCATTTTCACCTTGGACAATCGTTAACAGGACCTTTCCTGGAATAAAACCTGGAAGTGACCAAAGCGTTAGGTAAAGGTAAAAAGGAGTAAAGATGAGACCACCACCAAGGTAAAATAAGGAATACTTGGACTCAAATTTCAAACCATGTATGATTAAGAAAAAACAAGCAATTAAAAACCCTACAGTCGCAAGAAACATCCACCCGTACATGAACTTTGACCCTTTTATCTGAATGGCGTTATTTTCTTTCTTAACGTTTACCAAATAATGCACCTCCTTAAGCTGGAAGAATCTTGTTGGTTAATAATAGTTGATTAATAGATGCCTCATTTGCTCTCTGAATACTCAGGTCAAGGTTGTTGTCCCTTGTAGCTAGCCAACATTCATTCTTTCCTGGAATCATAAAATAAAGATCTTTTAGGTCAGGGTTATTCTCTGAGTCATACGTTAAGCTTACTAAACTATCCATTTTACCGTTTCTATTCGAAATATCATTTAAAAACTCTAAGATACTAGTAGACTCTCCCTTTTTACTTACCCATTTCTGAACAATTGACTCCGGTAAAGAATGAGATTGACTTACATCTTCTAAAAGTTCTTCAAATTCTTCACTTTTTAACTGAAGAATAACTTCACCTTGCTTTTCTAACGTATGGAAATGGAAAAAACCGCTTATAACTGAAAGGATTTCTTCTTTCGGCAGCTTAGAAATAGAGTGAACTTGATGATCGTACAATACTTTATGTAAATAAACCTCTCCTTTTTTAAAATGAAAGGAAATACTATCTTCTCCATTTAAGTCTGGCTGATGTTTAGAAGCCGTTACGGTACTTTCTGCATTATTCAATGTATGAATATAGGCAGCAAATTCATCTTTTAACTTATATTGATTATTTACTTCCTTTAACATATCTTTTGCTAACAAAGAGCGAGAGGCAATTTCTAGCATTAATTTCAACTCGGCATCTTGAAGCGTTTGAAAATAGGTTTCCTTAATCGACATTCCTTGTTCAAATAAACCTTCACTATAAAATGAAAAAAGTAACTCTTCAATACTTAATTGAACGGTATTCATATATCCTCCTTAAAAAAATGAAAATTTATCCTCAAAAAAATCTTTTGCTCCATCGGCAAGGGAACTCGCTGTTTCTTTTGCTTTAGATAATCCCTTACCAATTTCCCCCACCTTCCCTATTGGGTCAGCAATAGTATCCTTAATTTGATCATTTAAGAAATCAACACCTTTATTAACACCTTCAACAACTTTCCCAGCTTTCTCCAAACCACCTTTAATCAGTTCAAGCCCATCATGTATAGGTTCTTTAATGATAATCGCTGCTTTCTCTGCTATACCTGCCGTAAGCTTAGCCGCTTGCTCTCCAACAAGTCCTCCTACAAATGAACCTGCAGCGGCTCCTACAACCGTACCGACTGGGCCTACTAAACTTCCTAGAGCCCCTCCTACGAATGCTCCCGCAATGGAACCTCCAGAAATCGCTACGGTATTATTCACTGCATTTCCTACCGCTTTTGCATTTTCTCGCTTTAAGACCTCTGGATTATTTCCATATTTCGCATAGTTTTCGGAAATTTTCAGTCCCATTCCGCCTGCTTCCATTACTCCTGTTACCAGTACTGCACTAACAGCGTTGGTTTTGGCAAATTTCGTTCCCGTCTGTAGAAATGATTTAAACGTTGTAGAGTCCAATGCTCGATGATTAATCCCTTCAAATAATGCCTTTGAACTATCTGTATACTTAACAACATCACCAGGAAGATATTTGGCAACCTTTTTGTGAACTAAATCAGCAAATGGAACATCTCTATATTTTTTCAATAAAAAGGTTGGATTTAAATAGGCTCTTGCTACATTACGAAATTTGGAATTATCGACTACATCTGTTAGTTTATTTAGGACATTCATATGTTTATACATATAGACATCATCACTATTTTTGATAAATTGTGTAAATCCTAGCCCATAAAATGCAAGCTGCTTTGATACTAAAGCACCCATTGCAGTGAGCGCTCCATATTTCTCATGCAGTTTATAAAGTTGACCGACTAAGTTATCAGCATCGGAAAATTTATTGGCGGTCATTCGAAGGTCGATCTCCATTTCACTCAGAAGGTCAACTATTTGATTTCCTGTTCCCCACGGATCTCCTACTTGATAAAAACAATGACTATACTCTGCTGGAGCACTGCTAATTAGGTTCACTAGTTCCAAATGAAGACTCTTGTATTCTTCTTCAATTTTTGACAAGTGCGAGACAAACTCATTTGCTAAATATTCTAAACGATCTGGGTCTACGGAAATTTTATTCCCCACTGTATCATCCTCTTTTCTTTTCCTTTATGAACTATTTCATCTATATACTATGAAAAAAGTGATGTCCTAATAGAATAATCTGTAAAGGCAGGATAAATGGGTCGACACAATCCGGTACCCAATTTTTATCCATTCCTTGCTTACCGCCATCTTCTTTTTTCTTTCCTTGTCTCTACTTATTACGAGCCATTTTAAACCTTTCAAAACGATTATCATATTGGCAAGTACAGTTGTATAACTTTAGCGGACATAAGGTAGACTTAAAAAAGAGTGATTATTTGATGTGCCAAAACACCAAATTGAATGAACAAAATAAAAAAACCACCGCAGCCGGGGAGTAAACTACCATCTTTATTTTGCTTATTCTTATCCGGGAGGATCCAGCCTTCCTCTTCCAAACTTTTACGATCCCTATTCTTCGGTTTCATATGACACCTCTTTATATCCTTCATTCATTTTGTTTCTACTCATCCTTCATACAAGCTAGGCGCTCTAATTCTCTTTGTCTTTCAATCTCTTCTCTCACTCTGTCAACTTCATTTGCTGCGCTTTCTAATTCTCTACTTATTTGATAAAGATTGTCTGAATGTCTTTGAAATAGGACAGCTGCTTCATCTAGTATTGAATCAAATTTTTTCCGGGCTTCGCCAGCCCATGTCTCCGTATTTGTATGTATACTCTGCATTAATTTTGATTCATCTAATTTTAACTCCTCAGAAGATTCCTGAAACACTTTTGTTAATGCTCTGACTTTATCCGAATTCATCTTTTCACCTCATTATTGAGTCAACGTACTTTTTCTCTATTTATTCTCAAATACCATTTTAATACAACAATTCCCTATTTTAGATAAGTAAATGTTACTATAATTACTAAGTCACTTCCATAGGCCCCCAGTATTGAAATAAGAAATAGATATAGGAGGAATGTTTTATTTTATTAACATAACGAGTGTAGTTGAAAAGTATGCCATGATATAACGAGGAAAACTGCAATTTTCCTCATTCAGAGGAAGAAGGTTTATCCATTTCTGCACCATTTTCTTAGAGTACATTAATTTATTAGCATTTTATCTAATTCACGAACCTTATCATATGACTCCAATAGTTGTTCAGGTATTAATGTTCTCCCATAATCCCAAGCATTAGTTTCTATTTCAGATTTTAGCTTTTCTTTTTCTTCTTCGTGACCATACATTAAAATCCTTAAATCATGTTTGTTTTTCTTAAAATCTAAATAATAACCAATCATACGATAAAGAATAATTTTAACAAAGTCTTCCTCTGTCTCTTTAATTCTAATTTTCCCTTTATAACCGTTAACTTGAAGGTAATTGAATTTTATAGTATTGGTCGATACGTTATAACTCATAGGTGCACTTAGATTATTGTCAAATTCATAAATAATATCCAAATTGTGCTCATTTAATGTGTTATTAATTATCTTTTCGATATCGCTTATATAAAGCATTTAACTATCACTTCCCTTTTAAAGACTTACTTCATTATAGTAGTAGATTAAGTTATTCTTCCTATATCAATATGATAAACTGTTGAGATATTAAAATCACACAGTTAAAACCAGGAAACATTTACCATATAATACTGAAGTGGAGGGGAAGTCATACGAGAAGTATGATTAATCCCCTAATAGAACCCCTAATTGGAAAGGAATTTTACTTTTAATTACTCTTCCATACTTTCCTCCTTCTATTTATTTCACTTTAAAACTTTCTATCATTGCTTGTAATTCTTCTTGATATTCTTCTACCATCATTTCAAGTGAAGGGATTGTATTATACTTTTCAAGCCAAGAAACGTAATGAAGTGCTACATTATGCGCAATATCAAAGTAGGGGACAGGTTCGTTGTAACCACACTCTCTGTGAGCTGAAAATTCATCTCTGAAGTCTTTCATCGTTTGCCGATATTTTGCATAGTCTTCATGCGTCATGTTCAGAGCTTCCAAGAAGTATTCCCGTGCATGGTATTTGATAGTAAAGGTAATCCAACACATTATAGTAAAGTGGGTTTTACCGAAGAATATAATTTTGTACCTTTTAAAGAAAAGCCAAAAATACGGTCTTATTTTTAACATCCAACGTGAGCTGAATAAGCAAAAGGCTTTACCTACAGTCCTTGAAATATTAATTATTACAAATAATTGACCTGTAATGCGTTTTAATCCTTCTCCATCCGCCACCAATTGAGTAAATAATACAAAATGAACTATATTCTTTTAAAAATAAAAAAAGGCCCAAATCCTTGTGATATCAAGGATTTGAGCCTTTGTTAGTTGATGACCTGTGAGGGATTCGAACCCACGACCCCTTCCCTGTCAAGGAAGTGCTCTCCCACTGAGCTAACAAGTCGTATGTAATGACTGACTGGTTACTTAAGTACATAATTTATTATAAGTTTTTTTGTTAAAAAGTCAACGCATTATATTAAAAAAGTTTTAATTTTTTCTTATTTTATTTCCCCGCTCCGCAAAACACGAACAAACATTCCCTTTTCACTTGCATATAAAACGTACGTTCGCATATAATGATAGCAAGCAAGTCAGCAAAGGAGTGACAGGGAATGAAATATATACTTCGTAAACATATGGAAGGAAATGCTCCATTGGAGATAATTTATCTCTCCGAACAAGGTAAGATCACGCAGCGGAAAATACAGGTGCTTGAAATTTATCCAGGCCATATTCACGCATTCTGTTTTCTAAGGCAGACAAAACGGACATTTAAAGTGGCCAATATCCTTTCTGCCCGCCTCATTAAGGCTAGGTTTGATAGGTCTGGCTGAAGATTGTTAATCAAGGTTCAACCGATTAACTCTTCTTCTTCCTGGATGTCCTTTTCCTGTTCGGTTAACGATTCTTCTTCATCTCTCAGACGGTGAGCTAACCTTGAGGCGGCACTCGCGGCAATGCTAGCAACGATATCATCCAGGAAGGTATGCACGATTCCTTCTTGCTTCTTATCAAGTTCGTGTATGACGCCTATTTTATTTTTATCCAAATGGCCAAAGGTCGTTACAGCAATGCTTCCGTAACCGAGCACTGCACCAAAGGCAATCGTTTCATCCACTCCGAATAGCCCTTCATCAGACTCAACAATCGATTGCAGGGGTTCTGATAGTTTTTTTTGCTCGGCCAGTTTATCCAGCTCCACACCGACTAAAATGGCATGTTGAATTTCCCTTTTCAACAGGACACGCTCAACGCTGTGGATGCATTCCTCCAGCTTTAGATCAGCTTTATACGGGAACTGCAATTCATAAACGATTTTTGCAATTGCCTCCACACTGACACCACGCTCTAATAATGTTCGTTTAGCCGCCTTCGTTACTTCCCTGCTGTGTACTTGTACATCTGCCATTTTATTCGCCACCTTTTTTATTGTATTATTTTTCTATATCCTTTTATTATAGCACCTTATTATTCAAATTTTTAGAAAATACAATGAAAATTTTCTATTCTAAAATCTTGTCACGGGAAAAAGTCGCTAGGCTATGCTAAAATAATCAAGTAAGTTGTTTTTCATTATTAATTATCATGAGGTGCGGGAGAATGAGTTTACGCAAAGGCACAATTAAAGAGTACATGTTTAAAAGCGAAGCTTTAGCAGAAGAATTGGAACTGCTTGTTTACTTACCTGCTAATTTTTCGCCACTGTATAAATATTCGCTTGTGATTGCTCAGGATGGCCGTGATTATTTTCAAATGGGTCGAATTGGTCGGGTAGCAGATGAACTGTTAGGGAACGATGAGATTGAGAATATCATCATTGTCGGCATTCCCTATAAAGACCGCTTTGACCGCAGGCGCAAATATCATCCCGACGGGGAACAGCACATTGCATACATACGTTTTCTTGCCCATGAACTTGTCCCGTTTTTAGATGATGAATTCCCTACCTATCAAATGGGACATGGTCGAACTTTGATCGGTGACTCTCTTGGCGGTACAGTTTCTTTATTGGCCGCACTAAAGTATCCGCATACATTTGGGAAATGCATCATGCAGTCGCCACTTGCCAATGAGGCAGTAATGGATGCTGTACGTAATTTTGAGGATCCGCATCTTCTCGAACTTTACCATGTGATCGGGACTGGGGAAACGGATGTTCCGACGACGGATGGCAAGAAGGCAAACTTCATAGAGCCCAACAGGGAATTGCATAAATTAATAAATCAAAAAGGATTTCCGTACTTCTATGAAGAATTTGAAGGTAATCATACCTGGAAATACTGGCAGGCAGATTTAAAACGAGCACTATTGGAAATGTTCTAACCCTCTCCTTTTGTGAAGGGTTAAAGAAAAACATGGCCAACTATAATACAACGATAAAAAAATATCAGGAGGTTTTATTTATGAAATATGGTGTTGCAATTTTCCCTTCAAAAAAACTTCAAGATTTAGCTAACTCCTATCGCAAACGGTATGATACGAAATATGCTTTCATACCACCGCATCTGACGCTTAAACCAACGTTCGAAGCGACGGATATGGAAATTTCAACAATCGCCGATCAATTAAAAGACATTGCTCGTAAGTGCAGGCCTTTTACGATAAGCGTTACGAAAACGAAGTCTTTCCAACCTGTAAGCAATACCATTTATTTCAAAGTGGAATTATCCGAAGGGCTTCAAGAGCTGCATGATGCACTTAACAATGAGGACTTCATGAAAAGTGAAAGTGAACATGCATTTGTCCCGCATATTACCATCGCTCAAGATTTATCCGATAATGAGCACTCTGATGTTTTAGGCCAATTAAGCATGCTTGACATCAGCCATGAAGAAGAGGTGAAACGAGTTCACTTGCTGTATCAACTTGAAGATGGGGCATGGACAGTTTATGAAACATTTAGATTAGGAGCTGAATGATTTCGTGTTTGTAAAAATCGCAGAAAACAGCCAAGAGCTTGAAAATGCTTATATGATCAGAAAAAAAGTGTTCGTCCAAGAACAAAACGTCCCTCTTGAAGAAGAGATCGATGAATATGAACAAGAGTCTACACATTTCGTTTTATATGATGATCAGCATCAGCCAATCGGTGCCGGCCGTTTCAGGGTCATCGACAACATCGGTAAAGTCCAGCGCATTTGTGTACTATCATCTGGCCGTAAGAATGGTGCCGGTGCCATGATCATGAATGCTATTGAGGAATACGCCATCCAGCAGAAAGTACCTCAATTGAAGCTTGATTCCCAGGTCCATGCCATCCCTTTTTATTCGAAATTAGGGTATGAGGTCGTTTCCGACGAATTCATGGATGCCGGCATTCCTCATAAAACGATGAAGAAAACCGTTTTATAATATACAAAAGCTGTCCTTTCAGTTCTCTGATTGGACAGCTTTTTTTGTTCGTTCATGAACTTAAATTATCGTTTAATAAAAAAAACCATTTCCGTTCAATGGCAATCTCAGCAAAAATACATAGTCTATATATAGAAAGCAAGAAGGAGGGAAAATTTTATGGGTAACAATGATTTTAACCTGGAGGAGTCTCAAAAAAGACTGATGGAACTGCTGGTTTCGAGGACTATGAGAAAACATGGTTTCAAAAAGGAAAAAGTCGATCTGACTGAAAGAGAGAAAAACAACCTTAAAGAAACCATTCGCCATTTACAAGAGCAATCACAAAAAATCATAAACCAAGAAAAGAACATCACTGAACATGATGTTAATCCAGTTACAAATTCCATTCACAACAAATTCACGGATTCCAAAGATAAATGACACACCATATCACCTAATCAAACCTTACTTGCTGGCGAGAATTAAGTAAACCGAGTCATAGCAGCACTTACATTTCATTCCTAAAGCTCCAGCTTCTTTATTATTCATCCCCACACACTAATACTTTCTCTAAGTATTAAAAAATAGACGAATTAACTGATTTATTCGTCCAACCCGATTACCCATCAAAGCATATTTTAATAGGGAATAAAACCTAAGGAGGAAAAAACAACATGAACCAAAATGTATATCGTAGCAACTGTAACACACATGAAGACTCTGAAAGATCATGGTCGGCTCTAGATTCAGCTTCCAGACATCCCCTGTCAGGGTTCTGTAACGACGATGACACACGCATTGACCAAGAGGCAAGACAGGATAATAATCAAGTTCAGCTTTCTGAAGAACTTATTTACATTAAAGATTCTTGTAATGTAAATGTCACTTCAACGGATGTTAAAGCGGCCCTTTCTCTTCAAGCTGCTCTACAAGCTGCAATTGCGGTCATCGTAAGCATTTCAATCGCAGATTCTGATAATGCTGAAAAGATCACTCAAGAATTAATCCAATCTTCTAATGTTAAACAAATCACGCGCCAAAAAACAATTGTTGAAAACAGCCGTGATATCGACATTACAACAACTGATGCACAAATCGCTCTAAACATCCAATTATTATTGCAACTATTGTTAGCTCTAATCGTAGAAATTGACATTCTCTAAGGAATCAACACAAAAAGGACACTTCGCGTGTCCTCTTTTGTTTTTGGTGGCATATCTAGACAACTTCGTTGAAGAACCCTCCTTTTCCTGTCATTTCCGCCGTTATTTCTTCACTGACCCTCATGCCCATTTGATATTTATTTGTGCCTGCCCCATATGTACTTTCCCGATTATTATCTTTAATTTGATGTAATCCTTCAAAGCTTCCCCTTTCACTTTTAAGCACCTGATCAAAACGGACAGGTTGAATGGGTGTCGTCCCTTTAACAATTCTTACATTCTCTGCAGCTTCGATCGTCCGGTTGGCATATTGAATATAATCAAATTGTGTGACAGGTGCTATGTACCCCATAGTTTTCCCTCCTTATATTTACATAGTTGTATTGTCATTTAATTACCCGTCCGAAACAATATTTAAACACGATTTTCCGCATTCTTTTTTCCTAATCTTCTGGTATGATGAGTATTGCCGATATTTTTAATAGATTAGAGGTATCCATTTATATGAATCAAGCAAAATCTGGCAATGAAATCGTACATTTACATACCGTTTCAGCTGGTGAGCTGCAGACACTTTTTGAAAAAGGAAAACGTGATCAGCTTTCTTGTATCATTTGTCATAAACCAGTGAAATTATTTATTGGAATCCATGAAACGCCTTATTTTTATCATAGTGATCCATCGCAGGTACCCTGTGACTTGCCAATTTCAGAAACAATAAATGAGGAAAAGCCATTAGAATATATGGAACAGAATGGATTTAGGATTCCTACATCACGAACCATTACGGAAACAAAAACCATTACAGAACCTTTCCTTAAAAGCCGGCCCATAACCGGCAACCCGAAATATTCAGATAAACCATCCTGTCTGGCACAATCAGAAGAACCATACTTTCAAGAATTATCCTCATCAGGGGTTGTTCTCGATGCAGAGCAACTCAAGGCGGTAACGACAATCGATGGACCAATTCTTGTCCTATCCGGAGCAGGCAGCGGGAAAACCCGCGTATTGACGGTACGTACAGCCTACATGCTTACAGTGAAAAAGATTGATCCTAAAAGTATCATGCTTGTAACATTTACGGCGAAATCAGCAAAGGAAATGCAGCAGCGTCTGCTCGGTTATCCATATATGACTCCTTCCCTTGTTTCTCAAATCGTGAGCGGGACCTTTCATAGCATCTTTTATAAAATCCTCATTTTCCATGAACCAGCCAAATGGCAGCGTGATTTCCTATTGAAGTGGGAGTGGGAAAAAGAAAAGGTATTGAAACAGGCTGGCAGGGAATTGGAACTTGATGAAAAGGAATTTGCATATGATCAAGCCCTTCAACAAATTGGGCTTTGGAAAAACTCATTGGCTTTTCCAGAGGATATCCAACCTAAGGACGATTGGGAGAAATCGTGTTTATTTTTATATAAGAAATATGAAGAATATAAACAGCAAACAGGGAAGTATGATTTTGATGATATGCTTGTAGGCTGTTATGTATTTTTAAAAAACCACCCCGATTTTTTAAAGAAATATCAGCAAAGGTTTAATTATTTTTTGGTAGATGAGTTTCAGGATATCAATAAAGTTCAATATGAATTGATAAAACTCCTCTCTGCTGAATCAAAAAATGTATGTGCAGTTGGCGATGATGATCAATCGATCTATTCATTCCGGGGAAGCGATCCGAAGTATATTTTGAATTTCAATCATGATTTCCCTCGTTCCCAAGTTGTGAAGCTGACGGAGAATTACCGATCTTCCCATGAAATTGTCGCTACAGCGAACCGATTGATCAAGCGCAACCAGAACCGGATGGAGAAAAAGATGAGGGCACAGCATGATTCAGGAAATCCCCCTGTTTTATTTTATCCTTATGATGAGGAATTGGAAGCAACGATGATCGTATCCGATATCCAAGAGAAAATATCCAAGGGAGCAAACCCTGGGGATTTTGCGGTATTGTACAGGACACACACGATGTCCAGGGCCATTTTTGAACGGCTGGCCGCTTCCAACCTGCCATTCGTCATTGAAAAGGATGCGGATTCGTTTTATCAGCGCAAGGTCATTCGCGGCATGCTTGCCTTTATGCGTTTGAGTTTGTTCCCGCATGACAGCAAGGCAGCAGCTGATGTCCTTTCCTCCTTATTCTTAAAGCAAAGTATATTACAGGAATTAAAAGCAATGACAATATTGCAGGATTGTGATTTTATTGATGCATTTGCTTTTGTTAAGACAGGACATGCTTTTCAGGAACGAAGATTAAAAACGATTCCAGGACAGATCCGCTCTTTAAAAATAATGTCGCCTCTCGTAGCTTTGGAAATCATCGAAAAAGATTTAGGATACCAGGAATATGTAAAAAAACGCGGAAATGATGCGAACCTGGAAAAAGGGTCCGATGACATCCGTGACTTAAAGGTGGCGGCAAATCGTTTTCCTACCGTCGCCGCTTTCCTAGAACATGTAGATCATATGACTGCGATGATCCAAGAGATCAAACAGCTATCGAAACATTTTAAGGATGCCATACAGCTTACCACCATACACCGTTCCAAAGGGCTTGAATACCCAACCGTTTATGTCCTTGCTGCTGTTGATGGCAGCATCCCTCATGATTTCGCACTTGAATCTTACCGAAAAGGGGAACTAACCCCTCTTGAAGAGGAAAGACGATTGCTCTATGTAGCGGCAACCAGGGCCAAAAAGGATCTTTACCTTTCCATCTTGCAAACTAGACGCGGACGGACCGCCCATCCATCACGTTTCTTGAAGCTTTGACCAAAGCTGATGCTAACCATATATGGAATTGGATGGATAAAACAAAATAGGGTTCGGAATGGCCTCATCCCGAATCACTTACAAATTTATGGAATGAAATCAAGCTTGAACTTTTTTTAAATAAAAAAACTGCAGACAAACCCGCTTTCCTCGAGTTTGTCTGCAGTCTGAAGGCCTGCATGATAGCAGGCCTTTTTTCACTTTTTATTTATCATATTGGATATCGTCCCGAAATCGAGTTTATTCCCTTCAGCTACGATGGAATGAACGATTTTATCTTCCGTTTCTTTATTGACCGGTTTATTCGCGATTTTTGAAACGCGCTTAATGACATTTCTAACAGTCGTTTCATCTTTGAAATTGGCTCCTTGGAGCGAGTTTGCCAATTCTAATACATCTTTCATATTTACGCCGGTTTTACCTTCTATGTTTTTAAAAAAGTTATTATCCATACCTAAGCCCCTCCCTTTTCTGTACCTATCCTATGGCATTATCAGAAAAATGGTGCTAGGCCCATACAAATAAAAAAAAAATGGAATAGGCTTCTTCTGCCTATTCCATTTTCCTTAGCAGAAAGAAGCCCCTACAATGATCAATAGGATAAACAATACAACGATTATCGCGAAAGTGGAACCGCCGCCACCGTATCCTCCGCCGTATCCATAACCGCTGCCGCCACAACAACCGTAGCCACCATAACCAAACATACATATCACCTCGCTCTCGCTAAAGCTTACTGATAACATATGTAGGTCTGGACATATATGTATAGGCCATGTCCTAGTCCAGGCTGCCTATTTCCGCTTGTTTCATCCTTTTGGTCTGAAAACCAAAGCTCCGATGAAGCCAAAGACGATTGCTGCAGAGATACCGGAACTTGTAATTTCAAACATGCCTGTCAATACGCCGACTAGACCATGTTTTTCGGATTCCATCATCGCCCCGTTCACCAGCGAGTTCCCGAACGAAACGATCGGTATGGTTGCTCCGGCACCGGCAAAGTCAACAAGCGGCTCATATAAATCAAATCCGCCTAGAACAGCTCCTATTACAACGAATAAGCTTAACGTATGCGCCGGTGTCAGCTTAGCAACATCGAAAAGTAGCTGGCCGACTACACAGATCAAGCCACCGATGACAAACGCCCAAAAAAACATTGCTAACATCGAAATCTCTCCTTTTTCATGAATTCATCCCATATTCAATGGCTACAGCATGGGCAATGCACGGAATCGTATCTTTTTGCTGGACGGAAAGTGGTGACAATAATGCTCCTGTTGCGACCAGCAGGATTTTTTTATATTTGCCGGAAATCATTTCATTCAGTATATGACCGTATAATACCACTGCCGAACATCCCGCACCGCTCCCGCCAGCCAAAACAGGCTGATCCTTTTTGAAAATCATCAATCCGCAATCCTTGAATTTTTCATGATTGATTTCACAGCCTTTTTGCTTTAATAAGTCAAGAGCTGTCTCACTCCCTATTTGACCTAAATCACCCGTTATGATGAAATCATAATCATCCGGGGTCAAACCAGTATCTTTGAAATGGGCAAGTATCGTATCGACTGCCGCCGGGGCCATCGCTCCCCCCATATTGAAAGGATCTTTCAATCCCATGTCAATGACCTTACCGATAGTGGCGGAGACAATATGAGGAAATTCCCCTTGCTTGCTTCCATCAGGAGCAACAAGCGCCACCCCCGCTCCCGTTATCGTCCATTGAGCTGTAGGTGGTTTTTGCCCGCCATATTCAGTTGGATAGCGAAATTGTTTTTCAACAGCTGCATTGTGGCTCGAGGCGCCTGTCAACACATAATCAGCCCCGCCATAATTAGTGATGAACGCAGCTAGAGCAAGCCCTTCCATCGATGTGGAACAGGCTCCAAACAAGCCGAAATATGGAATTCCATTGGTTCTGGCTGCAAAGCTTGTAGGTGTAATCTGATTGATTAAATCACCCGCCAAGAAAAATTGCACCTGCTCCTTGTCGATCTTACCTTTTTGCAATGCAAGCTCAACCGCTTTTTCCATCAAATGCCGATGAGCTTTTTCATATGAATCCTGCTCCATCCACAAATCGTCGTATAGAATATCGAAATCACCCGCGATTTCTCCATTAGCTTCAAATGGCCCGCCTGTTACCCCTGTTTCCAAGATGACCGGTTTATTTGTGAAGATCCATGTTTGTTTTCCCTTTAACACCGCTTAGCCCCCAATCATTAGGTAAATCGTTTTTATCAACGCCACGACAAAGGCTGAAAATACTCCAAATAAAATGACCGATCCGGCCAATTTAAACATATTGGATCCAACTCCAAGTACAAAACCTTCCGTCCGATGTTCGATGGCTGCCGAAATTACTGCGTTACCGAACCCAGTGACAGGGACGGCACTTCCTGCCCCAGCAAACTGGCCAATGCGATCGTAAAATCCGAAACCGGTCATCAAAAGAGCCAGGAACACCATGGTAGCAGTGGTCGGGCCTCCGGCTGTCTGTTCCGTAAAGTTGAAAAAATAAATATAGAAGTAGGAAATGGCTTGTCCCACTATGCAGAAAATGCCACCTACTAAAAAGGCCTTCAAACAATTCTTCACTATCGGTCTTTTAATTTCATGCTTCCCTTGGAGTTCCTGATACGCATCCTGCTGTGGGGTCGTTTTCTCCTTGCCGCTCATAGTGCTGAACCTCTCTTCTAAATTAATTCTTTTTGAAGTTCTTCAATTTCCTTGAACTTCTTCCTTGCCTTTTTCTCGGGTACATCTTTTTCCTTAAGTAACTCGTTCAATCTTACCGATTCCAAAAAGATTTTATAATCGCTAGATACGATAAAATCATTTTTGGGAAACTTCTCTTCCAGATGTTTAGTCACAGTCTTTTCAATTTTCTTCATATGAAAACGTTGTAAGTGCTTAACTTTATAAGCGACGATAATCTTTTTGTCGTTTTTCACGACGATCACGTCATAGATGGTGTCTTCATTAGCAACTGTTTCCTTGACCTTTGAGATCAGTCCTTTTTCATCCTTCTCATCCATCCCATTAATGATATCCATCGGTTCAGGATTCGTACGTTTTATCATTGCTAAATTCTCCGTTTTTCCATCATTCTTATTGCTGCATGCAGTAAGCACACACAAAACAACTATAAAAACCAGAAAGCTGGCCTTAAAAAACCTTCCTTGTCTGAACATAGAATCACATCCTAATTTATCGTTCTCTTTTTATTTTCTTGTTTAACTGTTTTTTTATGAATGGTAGGATTAGGAAATAAAAAAACCTTTCCGAATGGAAAGGTTTTTTTATACTCAATATCCTTTATTTTTATTGTTATTATTACAGCCACAGTCTTTCTTGATTTTGACCGGTTGATCTTTTTTGATCGGTTTGGCATAAGCCCATGGATTTTGATTCTGATTCAATTTATGACTCCTCCTTTAACATCTATACCATACTATATGAACGAAGAGACAAGTTGTTTCCAATCAAATGTCCATAATTTTGCTGATTATGACTTCAATAATCGCTCCTACTGCTGCTACGGCAAGGATTAATATCAGTACGTCACCTATAAACCAATGTTGGATATAAATAAAAACCAGAAAAAGGCTGACCCAGACACCCACGCACCAAAAACAGCTTAGCAATTGGCCAAACCAGCCAAGCAGGCCCTTTTCCTTGGGAATTAAAAATATTTCCACTTCTCCTGCTTCATTTTTTTCCTCTATCTCTTTAAAAAAGGGGCGGCGCAACGGCTCCATAATTTTATCGAAGACGATCAAACGTGTCAGCCTGAAGGAAGCCAAGCCTAATATGATAAATAAAGTAAATTCATTTTGTGGGGGAAACATTTAATATTGCTCCTTCACTTGGATTTTTCAATTATTTTGGCATCGATAATATCAGGCAGACCGACGAAACGGATTTGGTTCCCTCTTTTAATCTTCACTGATTCCCCCTTCATTCCCAACACATGAAATTGAAGCGTTTCTCCGTTAATAACAGCCTCACATAGTGGCTTTGGAAAACCTTGATGATTGGATAGGCGGGAAATGATGTCCCGGGAAGAATCTTTCTTCTCCACCTTTTTCCTTTTTCTCTTAACTGGCTTTTCATTTTCCTGTATTATTTGTTCAGGATGTTTCATTTCTTCAACCGGCTTTTGCTCAGGGACATATTGTTCGGTGATTTTCCTTAAACCCGTAATCTCCTTTTCAATTTCCTTCATGGCATCATAAACACCAAATTCGCGTTTGACCTGTTCGATTTTTTCTTCTTTATTCTCGTCTTCTTCCTGAAGTTCCAGCTCAACGCTGTCTTGAGGTTTAGCTTTTTTCGTTCGAAAATCACTTTGCATATTCCCACGCAGATCTGATATTTTTGCTTGATCGACATATATAAGTGGTTTCGATTCTTTATCGCCATTTTTCCCTGACATGAAAACCCTCCTTAATATTTCAGAATATCCACGGACTGCAGCTGTTCCATTTGGTATTGGACAACTTTTTTCCCGAATTTATGCCTTATGAACAAACTGGATTCTTTTTTTTGTTCCAATTTCCCGAATAGTGTACGGTCATTGATGATGAACTTACAAACAGGCTTAGGTGCAAAGGCTGGAAGTCGGGACAATAGCTCCACCAGTTCCTCGGCGGTATATGAAGTGCTGATATTTTTTTCATGTAAATTGATATGTCTCTTCAGCGTATTTTGTATGGTTTTTTTTCCATCAGCACAAGGCAGACCAACTTTCTTCACGTCCATGATGCCCCTCCTTCTTTTTCACGAATAGGGTTGAAAGCAGGTTTATGCTGATTCACGCAAACAATGAATATCCGCTCTATGTATCATTTATATGAAATTCACCCTTCTTTATGCTGGAGATGTGACACTCCCCCAAAAAAGGACACTAACCAAGCTTAAGGATGTTGGGGATTAGCTGAAAAAACTAAAACATTCGAAGATGAAAAAATCGGAAAGATTTCAATTGAGGATGCAGTCACTAAATATACCTGCAGAATGGAGAATCAACAAAAAAAGGGGACCGATATCGGCCCCCCTCCTATATTGTCATCCAATTATATGATAACCCGAATCCACATGGATATTTTCCCCGGTAATCCCGCGGGACATGTCACTTAATAAAAATACTGCCGTATCCCCTACTTCTTCAGGAGTCGTTGTACGACGAAGCGGTGCTTCTTCCTCAATCTTCTTTAAAATTGTATTGAAGTCGCGAACACCTTTAGCGGATAAGGTACGGATAGGTCCGGCAGAAATTGCATTCACTCGAATGTTATCTTTGCCAAGATCACTAGACAGGTAACGGACATTGGCTTCAAGTGAGGCCTTGGCCACTCCCATTACATTATAATTAGGCATGACACGTTCACCGCCAAGATAAGTCATTGTGACAATGCTGCCACCTTCCGGCATGATATCCTTCGACGCTTTAGCTACAGCGGTTAAAGAAAATGAACTGATATTATGGGCAAGCAAAAACCCTTCACGGCTCGTGTTGACGAACTCACCGTCCAGCTCTTCCTTGTTAGCGAATGCCACACTGTGTACCACGCCATGAATGATACTTGTTTCTTCCTTAATCGCCGCGAAACATTTTTCAATGCTTTCATCCTTCGTTACATCACATTGTAAAATGATGGAGGGCTTCCCTTCCAATGTAGAAGATAGTTCCCTAACGCTTTTTTCCGTACGGTCTTTTCCGTAAGTGAAGATCAGCTTTGCACCTGCTTTATGTAAGGAACGGGCAACTCCCCATGCAATACTTCTTTTATTAGCTACACCCATTAAGACAAACGTTTTTCCTTCTAATGAAAAAGTCAACGTATATGACCTCCTATTTTTAATACAAGTTATTAGTACCTGCTACTAATTACAGTATATCAAATTTCCTTTGATAAAAACACCGTTTTCTAAAGCCACCTGGGAATAACGCTTCAAAAAGGCCTTCTTTAGCTTATAGTAAATAGCCCATGAATAATGTAGCTAATCCGAAGTAAATCAGGATACTGATAATGTCATTGATGGTTGTGATGAATGGTCCGGAAGCTACCGCCGGGTCGATCTTCATTTTATGCATGAGGAGCGGTACAAGCGATCCCGCGAGTGTGGCGACTATCAATGTAATGAAAATAGATATGCCGACCAATAAACCGAGCATTAAATCCCCTTGCCAAATATATACGATTAAAGTGATGGCTATTCCACATGTCAAGCCGGTGATGAGGCCTGTCCCGGCCTCACGCAAAACTAGCTTCCACTTGCTATCCTGCTCCAAGTCCCCTGTTGCAATTCCCCGTACTGCAACAGCCAATGCTTGAGTTCCTGTGTTACCGGCCATTCCGCCTATTAATGGAATAAATACAGCAAGAATCGCTTTTTGGCTAAGTGTCTCCTCAAAACGGCCAATTAGGCTGGCGGTCAATAAACCTAAAAACAAAAGGATGATCAACCATGGCAGCCGTTTCTTAGCAGCAGAAAAGGGACTCTTATCAACATGGTCCAAATTTGATACACCCGCCAATTTGGAATAATCATCAGACGCCTCTTCATCCATGACATCAATGATATCATCAACCGTAATAATCCCTAACAAATGGTTTTGGAAATCGACGACAGGCACGGCAAGGAAGTTATAGTCCCTTATTTTTCGTGCCACCTCTTCCTGGTCTTCCGATACAGGTACGGAAACTACCCTGTCATCCATTAAATCACCGATCAAGGCATCTTCATCAGCTATGATCAATGTCCTGAGCGATAAAACACCAAGCAGCTTCTTATCCTGATCGGTAACGAACACATAATATATCGTTTCCGCTTCCGGAGCTTCCCTTTTTAAGATTTGCATGGCTGATCGAGCTGTTTCGTTTGCTTCAATGGCAATGAACTCTGTCGTCATGATGCTTCCTGCCGTAGATTCCTCATAGTTCAGAAGCTCTTGGATTTCACTTGCAGCTTCATCATCCATGATGGTCAAATAGCTGACCGCCTGCTCATCATTGATTTCATTCAGGACGTCAGCCGCATCATCCGCATACATATTGGAAAGCATATCCGCTGCATAAGAAGGGTTCATTTCTGCCAGCAGGCTTTCATAATCATCTTCATCTATTTCTATATTTTCAAAAAGGCCTGCCATTTCTTCCGGTGACAAATATTTGTAAACGACGGATCTGAATTCATCTGACAGGCTTGTATAAAATTGAGCCTGATCATATGGATGCATTTCAAGGAACTCCGTACGAAACTGATCCAGATTTTCCGTTTTAAGCGCTTCAAGCAAAAGCTCGTTATTCATTTGACTGCTCTCCTGCTCCCGGTCCTTCATCTCCTCCATGACCATACACCTCCTAATACATATTTTTTCATTTCCTCGTTTATATTTTATTTTTTTAAATAATACTATACTAATACCATAACCATAGACAAAACAAACAAAGGATGTGTCAAATGAACATCGATATCATCGGGGACATTCATGGATGTTTCGCTGAATTCAGGCAGCTGACCGAAAAAATGGGCTATACGTGGGAGACTGGGTTTCCTGTACATCCCTCTGGAAGGATTCTCGGCTTTGTAGGGGATTTAACCGATCGCGGCCCAAATTCCCTACAAGTAATAGAGGTTGTCCATGAATTAGTCATTAACCAAAATATTGCAAGGTATGCCCCAGGTAACCACTGCAATAAATTGTATCGTTATTTTTCAGGCAATAAAGTTCAAATATCGCACGGTTTAGAGACTACTGTAGCTGAATATGAATCACTGAACATCCGGGAGCAGAAGAAGATCCGAAAAAAATTCATGGATCTGTATGAACGTTCCCCACTTTATCAACTCCTTGATGAAGGGCGATTGATCATTGCCCATGCAGGAATTCGCAGTGACTATATTGGTCAATATAGCAGTAAGGTAAAAACCTTTGTCCTCTATGGTGATATAAATGGCTCCAAACATCCCGATGGGTCTCCGGTCAGGAAGGACTGGGCCCAAACATATAAAGGGGAAACATGGATCGTATATGGACATACACCAGTTCCTGAAGCTAGACGAGTCAATCATACATACAATATTGATACAGGCTGCGTCTTCGGTGGAAAACTGACCGCTGTCCGTTATCCCGAAATGGAGCTTCAAGAGGTGCCTTCAACTATGCCCTATATTGCGGAAAAATTCAGGACATCTTTTGATTAACCAAAAAAACTCGCCATCTTGGTGAGTTTTTTTGCGTCTATGGATTTTTCATAGGCTTGAATTCGTTTTAATGCGCCGGTTATAAAGTCAACTTCCCTCGAGCAAACGGCTCATATCTTCTGGTAACTCCTCTTGAAACAACATCATCTTCTTGGTGAAAGGATGTAAAAATTTCAATTCAAAACAATGAAGGGCTTGGCGAGGGATACCGTTCCTTTTCCCTCCATATAAATCATCACCAGCCAGCGGGTGACCTATATGCGCCATATGGACCCTGATTTGATGTGTTCGCCCTGTCTGGAGTTCCAAATTAAGGAATGTATGGGACTCTGTGTGTGCCAATACCTTAAATAGGGTACTGGCATACCGGCCATCCTCCCTGACTTCCCGTTCAATGATGCTGGTCGATTTTCGTCCGATTGGCGCCACTATCTCTCCTACAGGACCTTCAACGATTCCTTCAGCTATGGCTTGATATCTCCGTTTAACCTGTCCTGATTTTTGCTGTTCACTCAAAAGGTGATGGATATGCCGGTGCTTGGCAATTAAAACCAGACCGGATGTGTCCCGATCAAGACGTGTAACTATATGGATCGTTGCCTGTATTCCCGTCTTCCTATAATAGCCCGCCAAGCCATTCGCCAAACTGCCGTGGGGATGCTCGCGGGAAGGAATGGTATTCATGGAAGGGGGCTTTGCCACAACCAATACAAACTCATCTTCATACCTGATATTCAGGGGGATGGGTTCCGGCAAAAGGCCTTCGCTTGCCTGCTCCGGCGGAAATATGACGGTGACGATGTCGCCTGTCTCTATCCGTTCCCTTACGGTTACTTCTTCGCCGTTCAGCTGGATATATCCACCTTTAAACTTAATATCCGTTAATGCTCGTTTTGAAATATCGCATTTGTTGAGAAACTCTCGCAATAAAGAGCCAGAATCCTCTTCAAAAACCGACCAGGTCAAAGAAAAGTTTTGATTTGACATGAGGTGAGTCTATCTCCTTAATTAGCAATAAATGAATCATGCACTCTTTTCCAGAAAGGAAAAGGGCGGAATCTGGCAAATCGGATCTTCTCATCTGCCACTCGGCACTGTATTGACTTTACATTTTCCTGAAGCAAGGACAAATGGTCGACGGTAATTTGAAAATTGACCGCATTGACCGGCCTGAACATACAAGTATGATGTGCCGGCAGCAGAAGTGGGGATCCTACCGTCCTAAACACCCGGTTATTAATGGATGCCAATTCGGTAATCTGGATGGCATCGATTGATGGATGGACGATGGCCCCTCCAAGCGCCTTATTATACGCCGTGCTTCCAGATGGCGTCGCAATGCATAAACCATCTCCACGGAACGTCTCAAAATGCTGGCCGCGAATTTCAACGTCCATGACGAGCGTCCCTTCAACACTTTTGACTGTCGATTCATTCAAAGCCAAAAATCTGGCTTCCCGTCCACCATGCTGATAACGGACAATCGTTTCGAGCAGTGGATATTCCACAATTTGAAATGGTGTTTTTGCTAAAGCAATCACCAATTTTTCAATTTCATCAGGGGTCCAATCTGCATAAAAACCAAGATGTCCTGTATGTACACCAACAAAGGCGGTTTTATCCAATCGATTCTTATAACGGTGAAAAGCATATAATAAAGTGCCATCACCACCGACAGAAATGACAATATCCGGCTGATCTTCGTCATATTCCAAATGAAAGTCCTGAAGATACGTTCGCATCCTTTGCATTAAAGTATTCGATTTCGCATCTCCTTTTGACGTAATCGCAAATTTCATGTAATCCCACCTTCAATTTAGATTTCTTCTCGTTTACCCATTTATGCTTTCAAGAATCTTTCTTCCGGGAAAAAAGACGCTGTGCTTCCTGGATTTCCGTACGGATTTGCGACATCTCAGCATCAAGCAGGAAGGCAGCTTCAGCTGCACGTTTGAGTCGCAGTTGTATATCTTCCGGGAAAATGCCTTTATATTTATAATTTAAAGAATGTTCGATCGTCGCCCAAAAATTCATCGCAAGGGTCCTGATTTGAATTTCGGCAAGGATATTCTTTTCGCCATGGATCGTCTGGACCGGATAGCGGATTACAACATGATAAGAACGGTAGCCGCTTGCTTTTTTATGGGAAATATAATTTCTCTCCTCGACTATCTCGAAGTCATTGCGGCCTCGTAATAGTTCAACTACCTGTTCGATATCATCCACGAACTGGCACATCATCCGAAGCCCTGCAATATC
Organism: Peribacillus sp. NPDC101480; assembly: GCF_050277335.1. Taxonomy (NCBI): domain Bacteria; kingdom Bacillati; phylum Bacillota; class Bacilli; order Caryophanales; family Bacillaceae; genus Peribacillus; species Peribacillus sp. NPDC101480. The sequence continues at coordinate 118,001 of NZ_JBNNSB010000004.1, read as the reverse complement.
CTGTATTTCCGTTCCCAATTTATCAATGGGAATATCCTTCAGGCTCGCCTTATCCAAAATGCTGACAATCGGCTTTACCCTGCCTGTTACAAATTCGATCGGTGAGTGAATATTCTCTCTCTCAAACTGTTTCCTTAATCCTTTAAGCTTAACCTTTAATTCTTCGACAGCCTGAGTATAAGGCGCCAAGAAATCGTCCCAACTCTCCATTGCCACACCACCTATATCTATCTAAAAAGCGCCTGTTCAACTCTGGTATGGGCAGAACGCTCTCCTAAATCCAGCAGTCACATGACCTTATGCCATTCACCACTGGATCCTATTAAATCTTTCTAGCAAAAAGTATGTATTAAATTTCTATATATACGATATACCATTTCTCATGCTCAACGTTTATATTTTATCATATCCTGCAATTGATTCCTAAATATTCAAGTACAATAGCAAAAAATTATTGCATTCAATTTGACAGCTCGAATGGTTCTTATATGATTAACCTAAGAATCAGCCAGAAAGGATGGAACACATGAACCAGCATATTGAAATTGAATTTAAAAACCTCTTAAGCGAAAAAGAATTTCATCAACTGATCGAACACTTTCATGTCGGGGCATCGAACTTTAAAACACAGAAAAATCATTACTTCGATACACTCGGATTCACTTTAAAAAATCAAGACTCTGCCCTTAGGATCCGCGAGAAAAACGGGCGTTACGAGCTGACTTTAAAACAGCCCGCTACAGAAGGATTATTGGAAACGAATCAAGATATCTCTGAAGAAACCGCATATGCGTTTCTGAATCATAACACATTCCCTGATGGCGAGATCCAACTTCTTATCCTTGAATGCGGAATTGATCCAAAAGACTTTACCTGCTTTGGGACATTAAAGACGGACCGTTTTGAATTTCCTTACAAAGAGGGCTTACTTGTTTTAGATCATAGTTCGTATTTGAATCAGGAAGACTTTGAGCTTGAATATGAAGTGACGGATGCAAACGCCGGGAAAAAAAATTTCCTGACCCTCCTTGAAACCCTTCAAATTCCAGTAAGGGAAACCGAAAATAAAGTGAAGAGGTTTTATCGCGCCAAATTCCAAAAATAATCCTGTTTGAACCCATTCGGAGGTGGAGAGTTGAAGATCCAAGATTTCAAAACGTTCATGGAATTGCAGGCAATCCAGCAATTCACAAATGGCAACAACACAAATGCAAATTCATCTCGATCCATTTTCCAGGACATGCTCTCGGAACTGGTTTCGGTTGATGCTCTTGAAGGCGCTTCACAGACATTGGGTTCCCTTTTATCACGCGTGGAAGCGGAAACGAAGTCCTTCCTTCAACCCGGCGGCATGACACCCATGAACATCAACCCGGTATCCATTGCCCCTGCTGACAATGAGAGCAGTGAAACAGCACCAAACTATGATCATATCATCAGCCAGGCGGCCAGCTTATATAATCTCCCGGAAAAACTGATTAAGTCCGTCATTAAACAAGAATCGAACTTTAACCCTGAAGCCACCAGTTATGCGGGTGCAACTGGCCTTATGCAGTTAATGCCAGCAACTGCAAAAAGCCTTGGGGTGGATGATGCAACCGATCCGCAACAAAACATCATGGGCGGGAGTAAATATTTAAGTCAAATGATGGCACGTTATGACGGGGACATCCAGATTGCCCTTGCTGCTTATAATGCAGGGCCTGGAAATGTAGATAAATATAACGGCATCCCTCCCTTTAAAGAAACTCAGAACTATGTTCAGAAAGTTTATGGCACATTTTCAAGCTAAAGCAAGCTGACCCTGTTTATTTGTGAAGGGTCAGTCTTTTCATGTCTATATTCTTTTTCCACGAATTGTTAACAAATCGTAAAGCTCCCCAAAAACCTGTCATTTCCGGATCATTCGCATGTGTCATACTACAGATGTAAAATTTTCTTTAAGCTATATATTTGTTATATCATGACGTCATTGATAAAATATGAATAAATATCAACCATCTTTCTTTAAAAGGAGTAATCAACATGATGCAAGGGAACCCTACACCATATGAATTAATTGGAGAAGGGCAATTACACAAGTTAATTGATGTGTTTTACTCCAACGTTAGTCAACACCCGGATCTGCACCCAATATTCCCTGACGATTTAACAGAAACGGTCCGTAAACAAAAACAATTTATGACTCAATATTTAGGCGGTCCCTCTTTATATACAGAAGAGCATGGCCATCCTATGTTGCGGGCTCGACATATACCTTTCGAAATTACACCAGAACGTGCGAAAGCATGGCTCACATGCATGTATCAAGCTATGGACGAAGTTGGCCTTGAGGGTGAGATTAGGGAGTTTTTCTATCACCGCCTCTATTTGACGGCGCAGCATATGATCAATACATCCGGAACTGACGGGAAAGGAGAAGGCAGTTGAGCGCACAAAAACCAGTTTTCAATATTTCCGATTGGATCAAGACGCAGCATTGCTATGATATAGGAAAAAAGCCAATTGAAATTTATGTTTTTGTTGATCCGCTTTGTCCCGAATGCTGGGGCTTAGAACCAATTATTAGGAAATTACAGATAGAATATGGCCAATTGTTCAGTTTACGCCATGTTTTAAGCGGTAAAATCGATTCTCTTAATATGGGGAAAAATAAAAATTATGAAAACATTGCTCAAGTTTGGGAAAAGACAGCCAGCCGCTCGGGAATGTCCTGCGACGGAAGCCTTTGGTCTGAAAACCCAATCTCTTCTCCATATACAGCTTCCATCGCAATAAAAGCAGCGGAATTGCAGGGCCGTAAATTGGCCATTCGCTTTTTAAGGCAGCTTCAAGAATATTTATTCATAGGAAAAAAGGATATATCCAATATCGAAGTCTTGACCGAATGTGCCAAGATGGTTGGATTGGATGTGGAAGAATTCCTTTATGACATCAATTCCTCCAGTGCAGCCAAAGGCTTTCAATGTGACATGAAAATCACGAGCGAAATGGAAGTGACTGAAATACCTTCCCTTGTCTTTTTCAATCAAAATATTGAAGAAGAGGGAATAAAGGTTTCAGGTGTCTATTCTTACGAGGTATATGTTCAAATTTTAGAAGATATGCTGAATGGTCTTCCAGCCCCTGCAACCCCCCCCTCTCTCGAAGAGTTTTTAAGCTGTTTCAAACTAGTGGCCACGAAGGAAATTGAAACCGTTTATAATATGAATAAGAATAACGTCGAGTTGGAAATGAAAAAGCTTGTTTTAAAACAGGTTGCAGAGAAGATACCTGCTAAATACGGAACGTTTTGGAGATATACAAAGAAGCAGTCATGAATTTGACTGCTTCTTTGTTATTTTAAAGGAAAAACCATGCAATCAAAAGATTGCATGGTTTTTTATAAGAAAATAAGGGGATGGGAGAAATTTTTCACGATCAAACAAAGGGGTATAAGTTTGTTTGTGATTCACTTCACAATAAATAATATAACAGATAACCCATTTGCGTTTCAACTATATGTGTAACTTTTCACAAATTGTTCACAATATATATTTTGGTCATTTTTTATTATCCATTCCCATATATAGCTAAATATAAGCCCTTTTTATTTAAAGCTATAAGAGTTTTAGATATCCTCTTAATATCTGATTTAAAATGGAATAAATCCATTTGTGAAACAAATCACATTATCTTTTTTGTATTGCCTTTTTTAACTTCCGTTAAAGCCGATCATTTAATTCTTTTTACTTTGCATGCAAATGAAAAACCCCGGCAAACCGCTAAATTTGCTGGGGTTTTCATCTATTTATACGAATAAGGGGATGGGAGAAATTTCACGACGAACAAACAAAGGGGTATATGTTTGGGATGTGATAACTTCTATATCTGTACTATAGCAGATTACATACCTTAATTGCAAGAACTTTGTGCGCAACTTCACATTATTGTCATATTCTTAGAATACTGCTTATTCTAAAACATACTATCTAATAAAGAGCAGATGAGCTTTTTCTGCTACCAGGTTGGAGGTGACCAAATTGAAAGTCTTTATTCTTCTCATACTCTTGATAGGGTCGCTATTTGTCCAGCTACTCGGTATCATGAACCTCATTCCTCTGTATTTTACCTCCCCTATTTTATTTTTTGTTTTCTTTATAATTCTTCATAGCTTAAATCAGAGAAATCGTTTTAAAGGATTATGACGGACATCATATATGATGAAAAGGACCCGGCAGTGCTCGGGTCCCTTTTCACATCCTATTTATTCAAAAGCTCTTCCAACTCATTTAATTTTTCTTCGAATACATTCATGGCTTCTTGTACAGGCTCGGCTTTTGTCATATCGACACCAGCCTTTTTGAGTACTTCAATCGGATAATCGGAACTTCCTGACTTCAAGAACTCCAGATACCTTTTGACAGCAGGCTCTCCTTCTTCAAGGATTTGCTTGCTCAATGCTGTTGCTGCACTGATTCCAGTCGCATATTGATAAACATAGTAATTATAGTAGAAGTGTGGAATACGCGCCCATTCCAAACCGATTTCCTCATCGATGGTCACGTTCTCGCCAAAGTATTTCTTGTTCAGCTCATAATATTCCTTAGTAAGCATATCCGCTGTTAACGCTTCCCCATTTTGAGCCTTTAAATGTATGGTATGTTCAAACTCTGCAAACATCGTTTGCCGGAACAATGTGCCACGGAAACCTTCCAGGTAATGATTCAATAAATAAATGCGTTTCTTTTCATCTTCGATTGAATTCAGTAAATAATCATTCAACAGGTTTTCATTACAAGTCGATGCAACTTCCGCTACAAATATTGAATAATTTCCGTATGGATATGGCTGATATTTACGTGTATAGTAGCTATGGACCGAATGTCCAAACTCATGAACGAGCGTGAATAAGTTATTGACGTTATTTTGCCAGTTCATTAAAATATAAGGATTCGTCCCGTATGTACCAGAAGAATAGGCACCGCTTCGTTTCCCTTTGTTTTCATGCACATCGACCCACCGGTTTTCAAACCCCTCTTTCAAAACATTCAAATAATCCTCCCCAAGCGGAGCAAGTCCTTTAAGGACATAATCCTTGGCCTCGTCATAAGTCACTTCCATCTTCACTTCTTTAACAAGAGGAGTGAATAGATCATACATATGAAGTTCATCTAATTGCAGTACTTTTTTACGTAAGTCAAGATAACGGTGAAGTAAAGGCAAATTGTCATTGACCGTTTTAACGAGATTATCGTATACAGTCTCCGGAATGTTGTTATTACTTAATGCCGCTTGGCGTGCTGAATCATATTTTCGAACAGTGGCATTGAAGTTATGGTTTTTCACCTCACCAGACAGGGTTGAAGCAAATGTATTGCGGAACTCCCCATACTTGCTGTATACCCCCTTAAATGCCTCCTCACGTACACGGCGATCTTCACTCTCAAGAAAACTGATATATCTTCCGTGAGTTATTTCCACTTCATCTCCCTTTTCATCCTTGATGGTCGGGAATTTCAAATCGGCATTGTTAAGCATACCGAAAGTATTGCCCGATGCATCGAGTACTTCTGATGCCTGCGCCAATAATTCTTCCTGCTCTGCAGATAAGATATGTGGTCTCTGAAGATTGATTTCCTCTAAAGAATGCTTGTACAATTTCAATTCTTCTTTTTCTTCCAAAAACCCTTCCACTTTGCTTTCGTCAATACTCAATAGTTCAGGAACCATAAATGAAAACGCAGCCGCTGCCTGGGCATATAAAGCTTTTGCCCGATCCTCCATCCCTTGATAAAAAGGATTGGTTGTATCTTGATCATTGCGCATATGTGAATAAGAATAAACTTTCCCTAGCTTCTCGAATACTTCATCTTGGAGTTGAAGCGCCGCGAATAATTTCTCTGCGCTTTCACCCAACGTGCCTTTATGTGCCTCCGCCTTCTTGAGGTCTTCCTTTACCGCTTTGAAGGCAGCTTCCCAATCTTCCTCGGTTGCGAAGATATCTTCCAGTCTCCAAGTATCTTCAGGAGCTATTTCACTTCTTGAGGGTAATGTATTCGTTTTTGTTTCCTGTGCCATAAAAAAATTCCTCCTCATTCTATAGAAACTTGCCATTGGGCTTACTCGTAAACCGGATAGACGCCGCAATGCTTCATTCGGCGTTCATTCTTTTTAAAGCTTTTAATTCCCAGTTCTTATTACTATTTCTCCATTAACAAAAATAATCCTGCCATTTCATCTGAATTCAAGATAAATAGAGATGTTATCACTGATTATACTGGATATTCCCTTTTTCCATCATCAATTTATGCTTATCATAGAAATTTTTTTCCAAAATTTGAGCTTGATCACTGGTGAAGGGCAGGGTAAATTCCCTTTCAACTTTAAAAACCCCTTTTTCCAGCTTTGATAGATAACCCAATTGCTCCAAAATCCTGATATATTGACCTACAGGATACTCGATTGGTTTTTCATGAAGCAATGGCAATGGTCTGAACTTTATTTCCCCTTTTTTTGAGCGCTTTCTAAAAATGCAGATAATATCAGCCATAGAAATCTTTTCCCCTGTTCGTTTCTCTTGAAACACATCCATGTATAACCATGCCTGCCATTCGATCGAGGCAGTATCGATCAACAGCATCCCCCTGACGGGAACACCCACTTCAACGGGAAGTGTCGCTGGTGTAATATGATGTGAATAAAGCTCTTCGAAAAAAGGATCGCATCTGCGTGCTGTTTTCACTCGATGCAGGGACCAGCCATTTCGTTTAAATCTCCACGCAGGCAGAAAAGGGAAAACAAAGCAATTTCGGGGCAATGCCCGACTAGGGGGAAGGAGCTTTAAAGAAGCTGTTGTCAATTCGGCTAAGACGGTTCTAGAGGTAAACGGAGTGAGGTTCTTCAATACTGATAAATGATCAGTTTCCGGACAATACATCCAAAGAAACGGATGATGGAAGCTGCCGGTGACGAAGAGCCATTGGAAGCGGGTTAAACTGAATTCATACAAGCTTTTCCTTTTTAAGCGTTTTGCAGCGAGGATCCAGATTGGCTTGATGCCTATGCTTTGGTAGGCTCTTGTCCTTTCCATGAATTCCACCTCGGGGATAACTGAGCATTGAAATTCTATTGCATAGCGATTGCCTCCTATCACAGCTAAAATATCAGCCCTTTTCTTAATTTCAGGAAGATAGGCTTCTAGATCCACTTGGTAACCATGTGATAATAACCACTGAAACAATTTTCTTTTTCCCATTAAATGATAGGCGGATTCCGGTTCTGAAGAAGCACGGCATGAAGAACTATTTTTATGTGCGAAATGAGGAATCCTGACGTTTCCCGCTTTGATGGTCATTTCCATCTTGCAGCATGGACAGTAATAATCTGCCGATTTTCTCCATTCATCAATCTCGTTTGCCGATATCTTTTCAGGGAGGGTAATCCAAGTTCCATCTTTCTTTATCGCGGTTAGCATACATCTCCTCCTCATCCACTACATTCGCCTGCTTCGCTTAGGATTCCTTTTAATCCGCAAAAAAAAAATGCCTCATCGGCATAAAGTAAAGTTGCTATCTAAAGAAGGGGTGAAAGCAATCGGCATGTGGACTCCAATACTTTCAAACCGAAATTCCGTTTGGAAAACGCATCAAACTCCACTTCTTGAGATACCTTTATATCTTCCAAAAAATCATTCACCAACTGCCGAGTACTTTCCGTCCTGTAGAGAAAAGCATTGACTTCGAAATTCAGGTGAAAGCTTCTCATATCCATATTGGTTGTCCCAATTGACGCCAGTTGGTCATCAACGATGATGATTTTACTATGCATGAAGCCTTCATTATATTGGAATATACGAACTCCGGAAGCGAGCAATTCGGGAAAATAAGTTCTCGAAGCATGAAATACGATACGTTTATCGGGGTTCTTCGGTACGAGCAGCCTGACATCCAAACCACTTAAGGCAGCTACCTTCAACGCTTGAAAGATATCGTCATCAGGAACGAAATACGGAGAGGCAATCCAGACTGACTTTTCTGCCGAAGCGATCATTTTAAAAAAAATGCTTTTAATAATCGTCCACTCACTATCCGGCCCGCCGCCAATCAATTGAACTCCGCCAGGTCCATGATGGTTCGGCAGGCCAACCATGAGATATTCATCACTTAAAAAACTATTATTGGTGCTATAATACCAATCCTGCAGAAATATGAGCTGTAAAGTCCTGACCGCTTCCCCCTTTATGATAAGATGTGTATCCCGCCAAGAACCGAATTTCTGATCTTGTCCCAAATATTCATCCCCAATATTGAGGCCGCCGATGAATCCGACAGAGCCATCTATCACAATTATTTTACGATGGTTGCGAAAGTTGAATGTATTATTTAATAAAGGGAGATGCAACGGACCAAAAGCAACCATTTCAGCTCCCGCACTCCTCAGTTCATCGATATATGAACGAGCTAACTTCCAGGAACCAACCGCATCATAGAGAAATCTGACCTCTACCCCTTCTTTTACTTTCTGTATCAAGATGTCCTTTAGCAGACCGCCAATGCGGTCATCCCTAACAATATAATATTCCAAATGAATATGATGTGTGGCTTTTTTTAATTCTTCGATGATATTGGAAAATGTCTCATCACCATTCCTTAAAACCCGGGTTTCAGTCGTAAATGAAATAGGGCTATTACCCAGCCTATTTGCAAGAGTGATTAACTGCTGAGGGTTCTCGCCCATTTCCTTAATTCGGTCATTATACTCCGCCTCACCGCCTATTTTAACGAAACTCTGTTTATCCAAAAAGTACTTCTTGCGAAATATCCTTTCTTTCCGAAAATGACGGCCAAACAAAAAGTAAAAAATGAAACCGATGAATGGGAAAGCGCAAAAAATAACCAGCCATGTTATGGTCTCGATGGGATCTCTGTTTTCCAGGAAAATGTTGAATCCAATTATTACCAAGAAAAGGGTCAATACAAGGCTGGAATAAAAAATCACCCTGCCATCGACACCATTTATTAGAAAATACCAAGAGCCGACCAACAAGAGAATTAGCAGACCGATGCCAACTATATTCTTCACCTAGACTACCTCCAATTAACAAACACAGGCACATGATAAAAACCTCCCTGCTGAGGTAAAACACTCATTCTTGGACGAAAAGGCCGATTTCTACTGAAATCGGCCTCAACAGTCTATGCGAAATATTTATCGACCGTTGTGAATACATCATTTTCGATAACTATCTTCCCGTACTCTTCAAGCATATGCACCGTTATAGGTGACTCCTGACTATATTCCAATAAAAGACTTAGAACATTATCGATTTCTTCCTCATCAATTTCTGCTTCGGAAAATTCGATATAAAGATAATATTTATTCTGATAAACATAAAGTTTAGTCGTCCAGTCATCCAAGCCATGACGCTTGCTTAATGAAATGACATCTTCAAAATCCTCGAAAGTCGTGATGAATTCAATCATACCATCTTCGAATGTCATACCGCTTTCTTCATCTTTCCCATGAAAATGTTGATCAAGAAGCGTATCCATCTTGTCTGATACATTCAAATCCCTTAACTTATCATCTGAAAGAGGCAGCTCGAGTTTTTGACCATCTTTGGCAAGCTGGGCTTTTGTGACCAAAACTTCCAAGCCTTTTTCAAGGGCTTGAACTTGAATCCATAAAGGTCCTTCAATCATGAATTCTTCTTCTTGATGCACTTCATCCATCATTTCCCAAAAAAGTTCCTCACTTCGCTCACGGCTGTACCAAATTTCTTCGCGATCAAAGCCTCTTTCCTCAATATCTATATAGGAAATATAAAATTTAACTGTATCATCATTAATGCGTTCGATTTCCATGATTCCCCTCTCCCTTCCTATCTCATTTTGAAGGGATAATAACCCCCAAGCGAAAATTGCTCTTAAAAGCTCTTTACCCGTAAGTGAATACTGTAAATCATGATAGCCATTAAAACAGACTATTTTACATCATTTTATGACAAAACCTTGAAGAAGGGAAATAAAAAACATTACTTATCTAAAAAACAATTGTTTGCCTAATATTCCATTCATTCTATAAAAAAATTCATCCGCATGCAACTATCCTAATGCTTTCTTCAATTTTAAACTTCCTGCCATTTATGCCTTATTATATACACGGCATGATGGTGTGCATTCTTATTTTTTCTTTAAATGATGACCGGTTCAAGGAACCTGCTGCAAATCCGAAACGTCTGCTGTCCCCTATGAATCCTGTTATGTTACCCGTCATTAAGTAAAAAAAATCAGCGGAAAATCGGTTATGTATAAAGAAAAAGCCCTGCACATTTCCTGGCAGAGCTTGAAAGACCTTATTAGTTGACCATACGTTGTGCTTCCCGTAACTGGAAGGTACGAACTTTACGTGGTAAAAAGCGTCTTATCTCATCTTCGTTATAACCAACTTGAAGCCGTTTCTCGTCAAGGATAATTGGACGTCTCAACAGACCTGGATTTTCCTTGATCAATTTATATAGTTCTTGAAGAGGCAGGCTCTCTAAATTTACGTTTAACTTTTGGAAAGTTTTTGACCGTGTTGAAATGATTTCATCGGTTCCATCTTCAGTCATTCGAAGAATTTCTTTAATCTCATCAATCGTTAACGGTTCTGAAAAAATGTTTCTTTCTTTATATCCAATCTCATGTTCCTCTAACCATGCTTTTGCTTTCCTGCATGAAGTACAACTAGGTGATGTATATAATGTTACCATGTTTACTCACACTCCCTAAATATAGAATCGGTGATCTATGAGGGGAAATCTACTATTAGTATTCATAAGTACCACTCTAATTTGAAATAATTTTAATTAAGTATTTCATTTTCTTTATTATACACTAAATTATTTAAAATGAATACCCTTTTTGATATTTGGAAAAATCCTTATAAACTTCTAGTTTAGCCTGTACTATAGCTTTTTCTGTTTTTTATGTAATACATTAAAACCGCTTTTTCTAATTGAAAATACCTACCTGCCATTCTCAGTTAACTCTCAATTCGGCCCTCATGATTTTTTTATTAACTCGTTACTTTTATTTACCCCCTATCTTTGTCAATAAACAAGTACATGTTAATATATTTTCTTTAATAAAAAGCAAATTCCTCCTTTTACAAGAAAAACCATTCTTTTAGCACATATATTTCCAAAACTAAAAAAGCAATTCGAAAAAATCGGCGATAAGTGAGTAATCTACCATTCGAGAAGTTATAGATATTCATTTGCCTGTAAAAAATGCACAATAAAAAAAGACAGTTTGGCTGCACTCGAAAAAACCATAACAGTTGTTTTCAGAAATCCGCTCCCTTTCCCGCCGACTGTCTGCAAGCCGCATCAAAGCACGCGACTCCGGGGTCCCGGCTAGCCAGTTTTTCGGCAGAAGTGTCGCAATTTCCTTCAATCTATTGAGGGTTTTCATAGAATAGTAAAAAGCCCTAAACGATAACCTTTTATAATCGAGGTTGGGGTGAGACCATTCCGAACCTCCTTTATGGACAAATTTTAAGAAAGAACAGTTTGCCTCAATTTTTCTTTAAAAAACGTTCCAGATGTTTTCTGCTGGAGCACTTTTTTCGGTCCTTACTGTTCTTTTTCGACGTACTGAGCTGTTTTTTCAGCTGTTCACGCAGTTTTTTCTTCCATCACTGCACTTTTTTCAGCCGTTCACGAATTTATTCGACCTACACCACTATTTATTCGACCTACACCGCACTTTATTCGACCTACACCGCAATTTATTCGACCTTCCACGAATTATTCGACCTACACCATACTTTATTCGACCTCTATACCGTACTTTTTCCGACAAACTAAAAAGGGCCGGTTAAGCGCCCGGCCCCTTTTTTCTAAATTTCCATCTCTTTAAAAATATCCGTTTCCTGACTTGCATTCAAGCTTAGTACATCCTCTACATCTTGATAAGATTTCCCATATAGGTCATCATCTTTGTAGGTATGGATTTCAGAATAAATCTCTTTCATGAAATCAAATACGTCTTCTTCATCAACCGATGGGTTTGCTGGCCAATATAGGATTTCCATAGGCGTATTCTCCTTGGTGGCAAGGGATTTTCTGCTGTAGGTAATTGAAGAGGCATGCTGGAATCCTTCCCTTTTATAAAATTTCAGCCTTTTCAATGTATCGTCATCATTTTCTTGTACTGGTTCTACTTCCAGCAAGATCGTTTTCTGCTTTTTTTGCAATTTTTGAATTAATTTCCTTCCTAGTCCCTGCCCCCTTGAATTCTTTGATACAAAAAGGTAATCAACGAATATAAACTCTTCTCCTTCCACATATAATAAAACATGATCGGGACCTTCATCCTTTTTATATATTTCCTGCTTATCTTCTAAAAGAACTTCTATATGTTCTTTGGACTTCATTTCTTCAATAGGGAAATACTGGTTCAGCTTATCATACCAATTCATAAATTAATCTCCTCATTTGCTAGATTATACTTTCCAGATTTTTTCTTATCCACTACAATGGAACTTGAATAGCTTGAAAATATTAGGAGGGTTTTGATGATCAGTTACTTTTTGGACTTTTTTTTAGTCGCTGCTTGCGTTATTGGCATTACAGCTGTGAATGGCGTTGTGACGAATGGCATCGGCGAAAAATGGTTTGGCGGGAAACGTCACTCTCATATTTTCGATCAATCCAAACGAATTCAGTCAGGGTGGAGTAAAGTTGGCGGGAATAAAAAGCGGTAATTCAGAGAGAAATTGGATGACCGGAAGTTCTTCCAAGGTCATCCTTTTTTTCACGGGGTATAGTCTACTCCCTTTGTATATCGATTTGCCGCATTCCATAATAAGTATTCATCAATACCATTATCGTTCAATGCTTTTATTTGGGCTTCCACTTCTTCCTTTCCGTACCTTTGGTAATTCCCTTCACCTAAATATGAGGCAGTAAAATCTTGTAGCCAAGGTCTTGAAGTAGGTGGGGTTTTTAATTCCTTCAGCTTCCCGTTCTCCAATTTCGCATATTCCTTAACGAGATTATAAGGCTCCAAATCAGGCTTATCGATACCAAAATAAGATGTCCAGTGACTCGGATAGATCATCGAGGAAATTACATCGACATTCTCAGAGATTTTTGTGAAGTTTTGCCCTATTCCGGGAGCTTCAGGCAATGTAGCTGCATATCCAAAAATATCCACAGATACTTCCACATCATATGGCTCCAGTTGTTTCCTCGCATAACTTACGAAATCTGTCACTGCCTGAACCCTTTTGGCTGTATGACTCACTTTCGCTTCATCATATTCACCGACATCATATTTCAAATCATCTTCTTTATTTTCGAATCCTTCGGGAAAACGGACATAGTCAAATTGAATTTCTTTAAACCCCATCTTTGCCGCTTCAATGGCAATACCGACATTATAATCCCACACCTCTTTTAAGAATGGGTTAACGAAGGCTTCCCCTCGACCATTCCTCCAAACCTTTTCGCCATCTAAAAAAGATAATTCAGGCTTCTCTTTGGCCAAAAGTGAATCTTTAAAGACGACTACCCTCGCAATCGGATAAATCTGTTTATCCTCCATTTTTTTCAGCATTGCCCTTGGATTTTTTATGTAGTCTTTACCAATCCCAGCATATGGAGAATCTGGATCTTCGGTTTTAAACGTAACGTTCCCCTTGTCATCCTTAATGTCAATGACCATTGCATTCAAGTCGGTTTCATCTACATATCTAATAAGTTCATTCAATTTATTGCCGCCCGCTGCAGGCCCTGTCACATATATTCCGCGCACAGCATCCGGATAGTCGAATTTCAACCCCGAATCAAAAACAAAACGCGGTACGCTCGCAGGCAATTCTTTATTTTCTAATGCCACCTGCCTGGTTTCGTTCATGCCTTCTGCATGAACTGGCTGTTGAATCAGGAATATGCACATTCCTGTCATCAACCATTTACACATTGGTTTCATTTTCTCCACCTCATTCGCCATCAGTCATCAATATTCAACAAATATAATAAACCCCTTTCTTTAATACCACAAACAATAAACTTTACTCCTATATATTATAAATAATTAAAAAAACTGACTTACAAAATGAGAATACGTTCAACAACGCGGTTATTCCCTTGTGAGTATCCTTCCCTAAAATGGTCCACTCATTGTGAAATATGTTAAACGGATTGATTTTCCTTGAACCCTTCATTTCTTCCATATCTAAAAAAAGAAGCGGAAAATCCGTTCTATTGGCTTGTTTGCCGTTTCGATTATACATTTAATATGAATAAATGCTAAAATACAGTATAGTGGACATTTCGTATTCTTAAAAATGGCATCGATACAGGACAAAACGGCCCTCCACAAGATTTAAATGAGCATTTCCCCATCACAGGAATATGCACATTTCTTTCAAAGAAAGTGGATTCATTTTCTATTTATCCTTACAATAATGAAGAGCGAATATCCATTTATCAATAAACGCATTTAGAGGAGTGACTAGCAGTTGAAAAGGATTTTCTCCGGCATTCAGCCATCCGGTTCCGTTACTTTAGGAAATTACATCGGAGCAATGAAACAATTCGTTAACTTACAAAATGAATATGAATGTTTCTTTTGTATTGTTGACCAGCATGCAATTACAGTTCCACAGGATCGCATTAAGTTAAGGAAGAACATTAAAACATTGGCCGCTTTATATTTGGCCATTGGCTTAGATCCTGAAAAGAATACCATCTTCATTCAATCAGAAGTACCAGCACATGCCCAGGCAGGCTGGATTTTACAGAGTATATCCTATATTGGGGAACTTGAGAGAATGACGCAATTTAAAGACAAATCAACTGGCAAAGAAGGGGTTTCCGCAGCACTGCTTACTTACCCGCCGTTGATGGCTGCCGATATCCTCCTTTATGGTACAGATGTGGTTCCTGTCGGGGAAGATCAAAGACAGCATCTTGAATTGACACGCGATTTGGCTGAACGGTTCAATAAAAAGCATAATGATATATTTAAAATCCCGGAAATCAGCCTCCCTACAGAAGGGGCCCGTATCATGTCCCTTCAAGAACCAACCAAGAAAATGAGCAAATCCGATCCTAATAAAAAGGCAACGATAGCCTTATTGGATGATCCTAAGCAAATCGAAAAAAACATCAAGAGCGCAGTTACCGATTCGGAAGGAATTGTCCGTTACGATAAGGAAAACAAAGCGGGTGTTTCCAACCTTATGTCCATATATTCCATCTTCAGTGGAAAAACCTATACAGAAATTGAAGAGATGTATGAGGGCAAAGGTTATGGTGACTTTAAAAGTGATTTGGCTGAGGTGGTTCTTGGAGAAATCCTGCCAATTCAGGAACGCTATAATGAATTGATCGATTCGCCTGAATTGGATGAAATTCTGGACCGCGGTGCAGAAAAGGCGAACATTGAAGCCAATAAAATGATCAGAAAAATGTATAATGGCATGGGACTTGGCAGAAAGAGATAAAAAAAAGACGATCCTCAACGGATCGTCTTTTTTTCATAATATCGATGGGCTATCGCCAGCCTCCACTTGCCACAGCTTTTCAAAAAAAGGCTGCCCCTTCACAAGGTTTTCACAAAGTTGAAGATGCTTCTCTGACCAGCCTTCCTTCATTTCTTCATATAATTCAAGCCAAGCTATCTGAAAATCCATTTCTTGAATGCTTTCATATTTCTCAGGAGCCCATTCTGTATACCAATAGCGGATTTCAGCAGTGTTTTTCGCCGTGAATAATTGGTCCATGGCCATGAATAGCAATTGCTTAAGCTGTCTTTCTTTTCTTGTCAAACCGTTCATGAATAAGGGAGACGGCGACAAAATATGATATTCTTTCTCAGATGTAGGTTTTTCAGTAAAGGTGTAATCCATCTCATCATGGTTTTCTATCATGTCATAAACAATTTGTTCCTGCCGAGGAATTATTCTGCTTTTCCTAATCGGAATATGATACCCTATCGTATCAACAGCTAAGATTCCATTTCCGTCAGTCACGATAAAACAATAGTCGAGCTGAATTCGTTCATGATTTTTCCTTGCATATGCTTTTTGATATACATCATTCAGCAGTGGCTTAGGTAATTCTGACAAGTCGTTTTCTATGTAGTGGAACAATGTTGATGACACTTTCAACAAAGGAACTTGATCTAGTAGTTCGATCCCGTCATCCTTCCTCCATTCATGAAAATGACAAATATTATAGCCGTTTTCTTCTCCTTCAAACCAGTTAACCCATACATCATGAAGATATAGCATCATTCATCCCTCACTTAAACAAATTTCTGTTTGTCAATCAGTATAGGCAGGAACCATACAATTTATTCCTATTCTAGAAAACAGATTAAGAAAAAAAGAACGTATATATTAACTCTTTTTAGATAGGAATTCTTCAGATTGAATAATGAACGATTTTTTCACAGAGAGTTTCTCAGAATTTTTCACCAGGTAATAGCCACTACAGTATCCAAGCATATATGGATATCCTTTCATCCCGAGCAGAAGTGTATCATGAAGAGGATCTGTACGTTTTATCGTGTGCTTTTCCTCTAAATGCTTGCTCCAAAATTCTCTTAGTTTATCTTCCTGATATAACTTAGTCCAATTTGCTAAAAATTTTGTTCCTAAATATTTCCCCACCGTTCTTTCCGCCAGTCCTTCCATGATCATCGTATCCAGGAGAGTGAATTCTTTTTGGTCCTTTTTCAAATGATGCAGACGGCAAACATGATGATATTCATGAATCAACAGCGCTTCCATTTCCTTTTCTGCTATCCCCTTTCCGTAAAAAAGGAATAGTTTATCTTTAAATGCCAGCCCTGACTTCGTTTCAACTTTTTTATTCCATATCCCTGAAGACATCAGCGGAAAAATATATATGGGAACATCAGGCCCACCCCATAGCTTCTTATAAGCTGTAAACAAGCTTTGTGTTTTTTCCCAGACATTATTTTCGTTTAAGTCTTCCCATGTTTGTTTTGTTTTTTGATTCGGCGAATACATGCCATGCTTCAATAAATGGTGATAAATCATGTCCGCATCAAGGGTATTGTTGAATGTACTTTTAACTCTTTCCATCATCTGGACCGGGCGGTTGAAATCCTTCTTCATCCATTCATTGGTTGAAATGACTCCCATTTCCCATACACCTCCGCTTCTATTGACTATCGTATGATTTAATGAAGGCAGTTGACACATTTTATATCCCTTGTATTTGCAATTTTCCCTTCAACATAAAAAGAGCAAATCCCTAAAGATCTGCTCTTCCTTCAAACTTATTGATATTTTTTGAAAAGAATAGTTGCGTTATGCCCACCGAATCCAAGTGAATTACTGATGGCTGCACTGATTTCGCCCTTCCTTGCTTGATTCGGGACATAGTCCAAATCACACTCAGGGTCTGGTGTTTCAATATTGATGGTTGGAGGCAAAATGCTGTCCCTGATTGCCTGAATCGTGAAAATCGCTTCCACACCGCCTGCTGCCCCTAACATATGGCCCGTCATCGATTTAGTGGAACTTATTGCAAGTTTATTAGCATGGTCGCCAAAGACTTCTTTGACTGCCATCGTTTCGTATTTGTCATTGTAAGGCGTACTCGTTCCGTGGGCATTCACATATTGGATGTCTTCCGGATTCAAACCTGCATCCTCGATTGCAATTTTCATCGCTCTTGCCCCGCCTTCTCCACCTGGTGCCGGAGCGGTAATATGGAAGGCATCTCCAGTTGAGCCATAGCCAGCTATTTCAGCATAAATCTTGGCTCCTCTATTCAATGCATGTTCAAGATCTTCCAGAACGATGATTCCAGCTCCTTCGCCTATTACGAAACCATCACGGTTAAGGTCAAAAGGACGGCTAGCCGTTTGTGGATCAGGGTTTGTCGATAAAGCCGTATTTGCACAGAAGCCTGCAACCGACATTTTTGTGATTGGCGCTTCGGCCCCGCCTGTAATCATCACATCGGCATCGCCCCGCTGAATGGCTTTAAACGCATCACCAATTGAATTAGTTCCTGTAGCACAGGCTGTTACCGTACATGAATTGATTCCTTTTGCACCCAGTAAGATAGAAACCTGGCCAGCTGCCATATCCGGAATCATCATTGGTACGAAAAATGGGCTTACACGTTTGTATCCTCTGTTTAAAAAGTTTTCATGCTGTGTCTCAAGTGTCTCCAGCCCGCCGATACCCGAACCGATCCAGACCCCGACACGTGCAGCATTTTCATCGGTTATTTCCAGCTTGCTATCATTATATGCCATAACGGAAGCTGCAATTGCATAATGGGTAAAACGGTCCATTTTGCGTGCTTCTTTACGATTTATATATGTTTCTATATCAAAATCCTTGATTTCAGCAGCCACTTTAACGGGATATTCTTCAGCATTCAAACGAGTTAAAGGTCCTATCCCCGATTTCCCCTCGATTATATTTTTCCATCCAGTTTCTGCATCATTACCAACTGGAGAGATTGCTCCAATACCAGTTACAACTACACGGCGATTAGTCATTTAAAAATGGCTCCTTCCTATTTTTAAAGCTCTTACGTTTTGCTTCTTCTTTTATTTACCCCACCTAAGAGCGATCGCTCCCCATGTAAGGCCACCACCAAAACCGACCATGACGATTAAGTCATTATCCTTGATTCTTCCTGCTTCCATTTCTTCCACAAGGGCCATTGGAATGGACGCTGAAGAAGTATTTCCATATTTATGGATCGTTTTTGTCATTTTTTCAAGCGGGAGATCCAAGCGTTCCCTAGAGGCTTCCATAATTCGTATATTAGCTTGATGCGGGACAAGCAGATCCACATCTTCTTTAGTCAAACCAGCTTTGTCCAAGACACCCAGGCTGGATTCACCCATCTGACGGACAGCAAATTTAAATACTTCACGGCCATTCATATGAATGAAATCTCCTTCTTGTAATAAGTGCTTCCCACCGGTTCCATCTGCGCCTAATTCAAAGGAAAGGACTCCTTTGCCTTCAGATACAGGTCCAAGTACAACTGCACCAGCTCCGTCACCAAAAAGTACAGCAGTATTGCGGTCTTCCCAATTGGTTACTTTCGAAAGTTTTTCAACACCGACAATCAGCACATGCTTATATGCACCTGTCTTAATAAATTGCTGTGCCGTGATCATTGCATACATAAAACCGGCGCATGCAGCACTTACATCCATTGCTGCTGCCTTCATCGCTCCCAATTTCTCTTGAATCATGCAAGCGACTGAAGGAAACGACTGATCCGGTGTAACAGTGGCTACAAGAATTAAATCTATCTCTTCAGCCAAAATTTCCGCATTTTTCAATGCAGCTTTTGCGGCTTCATAGGCCATATCTGATGTATCAATATCATCTTTGGCAATTCTTCTTTCCTCAATACCCGTCCTAGTCCGAATCCACTCATCGGAAGTGTCCATAATTTTCTCTAGGTCCGCATTTGTAACGATTTTGTCGGGTAAGTAGCGGCCAAGCCCTAGTATTCCAGCATTCATCTTGCCATCCCCTTATATTTTAATGAGTTATTATAATCATCTATTATTACCTGGTACTAATTTTATATAAAAAAAGACTTCCTTGCAAGAGTTAACAATTTGAAAAGCTAAAGAAATCTCTTTCGGAAGTCGGACAAGCGCCTATGCCAAGGGAAATTTGGGACATACATTATAAATAAAAGGAGAATAGGAGGAATTCATTTTGGACATCTTCAATCGCAACCGGGAAAGAAACACGGATGATCATTTTTCTAATTTGATGTTTGGCAGGAAAAATGAACTGGAGCAAGAGGAAGCGCAGGTTGATTACATGCAATTGATGGCGAGCTTTGAAACATTGATGGGCTTATACAGTCAATACAAACCGACCATTGATAAAATCAATCTGAGCCCCTTGATCGCCAAGTTCTTGAAAAAAGAATAAAAAAATTCAAAGGCTGCCCTTTTAACGGACAGCCTGCCTTTAATTAACGCTGAGCATCTTGTTTACCAAGCTCATAAGCTTCTTGCATAACGCTTTTAAAGAGCTCCATGAATGGCTCTGCCATCTCCATTGAGAATGGAATCCCGCTTGCTTCAAGCTTCGCTTTAGCCTCTGGGAAGTATTTCATGGCGATTCCCATAAATTCAAGAGTTTTATCTGAACTCATTCGCATTTCCCCCTATCTTTTGAATATTCATCAATTGATCATTTTGATGCCAAAATAAGCTCAATATTATCATAATTCCACTGAACCCTTTCGTAAAGGGCGTACATATAAAATCATGAATATCTTTTGATGTAATTCCTATCCTTGAACATTATAGTACAAGACATATAGATTAGAGGCAAATATACAGTTTTGTCCTTCCCGAATAACAAAAATGTCAATCACGCTTTCTCCACGTTTTAAGTAAGTTTAATCGTTTATTATGTTTTCTCTGTAATGCAATGCCTTCTTCCGGTTCCATTTTGCATTGCACTTCAAATATTGTTCCTTTATTGATTTTTGTTGTTGAAGTGAATGAATCCATACTTTCACCAAATATTAACTTGGCACATTTATCCCAATGATCGTCGATACTGCTGCACAATTGGATGTCCCTATCGGAACTTGTGGCAAGCACCGCTTCCAAAGCATTTACAAAATCAGTGATGTAGAGAGCATCTCCGTTATATTCGGCAGCAATTGCCGCTTTGATATCAGACTGTCCAAGCTGATTGATTCCAGCTTCAAAGCTCATGCCTTCCGATTGCCAAGGTCCATAAATCGTCGGTAAAAATATGATTTTTGCAGAATCCATTTCACGAATCGAGCTTAATATCGACTGAAATATACCGACCTCTTTTTCAATGGGCATGAAAAGAACGAAATTTGGCGTTTCATTCTTGCCATTTTTTTTGCATTTCTCGATGAAGGAAACGATTTCTCCTATTACAAAATCGATTTTGTCCATTTTTCCGCTTTTAATATCGTAACAAGATATGAACACCGTGTCCTGCTGTGAAATATTCAATAATTTAAGTTTATTTATCGGAAAGTATAAATAATTTGAATTCCTGCCTATTTCAAGTTCCTTTTCTTCCTTAATATATTGACTTGCTTCGGAATCATCCCAATCGATTCCGATTACTTCTTCACCTTGGTTCAAAAAGAATTGAGTCACATAGAATCCCACGAATCGATAAGTGCCAATGACAATGTTTGTTTGCATAAATACAGCCTCCTCGTATGCCATCAAGCCCACTTCACCCGGCACGTCTAGTTTTTTTAGATGCTGTATCGTATGCAAACTATTGTAAAAATATATCTCTTCTCATAAAGTCTCTTCATTCTCATTGAAAAACTTCTGTATTTGATAGGGGATTTTATAACGTTTTTCGGGCAATATATACGTCAGCTGCAAGTCCGCTTTTCTAGCCAGCTGGATTTGCCGATAAAGGGAGGCTTGCTCTTTCCGTAAGCTTCCAAAAACCTGAATCACTTTCATGGGGATATTCTCTGCGATCATTGAATCTTCAGTGTCCTGTATATGCTGTGCACATTCTGCCGGATCGAGCTCATATGCAGCAGCGACCTCGGACAGCCACTTTTTATAGAAGAACTTATTTTCCTTTTCTTTCTCCAGTTGTGCTTTCAAGGAAAAAACCGGGTCTATCAACACGACGGACCGTATTTTATTTCCAAGTTCATTCATTAACTTTAAGGCAAGGAGCGCGCCTGTCCCCTCTGCCAATATATGAACCCTTTGATTGACTATTTCTTTTTTCATGAACAGAATATATAGGTTAAGGGAAAGCTCGAGTGCTTTAGGACTGCCCCAGTTGGCTCCGTAAAAATTGGATGAAAATAGGGTGTATCCGTATTCCTTTAAATATTCCAATATCTGCAGCCTGCCAGGATGCTGCAGCCAAAAGCTGCTGTCTTTTTCGACAAAATGACTACGGTCTCCAATTACCATTACGGAAAAACCACTGGGCCGCTCTGGATAATAGATGATATTCCATTGGTCATCAATTTGAAAAGTTCGTTGTTCCATCGTTCAAACTCCTTTAAGGAATATTACTACTACTATATTAATTTATGACGAAAAATAGAAAGGGTCAGTGGAAACGCCTAACTTCTTATCTTAAATTAACCAAGCACGGAGTTTTTGCTTTTATTTTTTCCGTATGATTTCCCTTTTGAAGTTTGAAACCAACTAGTCTGCCTGAAAAAGTTCTCTTATTATTTAATGTATTGGATTATTTAAAGGTTATTATTAAAAACACGTTTTAACTGTATATTAATTATGGTAAGATAAAAATGAATGTAGTGGAATGAGGTGAAATTCGATGCGTTATGCTTGGTCAATTTTTTGGACATTCTTATTAGTGCATATGACTGTATATGTTGTTTCTTCCATGATCGGAGTTTCATACGATGCTGCGCAGGGAACTATTTTAGGATTAGCTGCTGCTATCCTGATTCTTATCATCCCTGCTATCTTGCCTGCTGGGCCAGCTAAAGACTCTCATCAACATTAAGAAGCAAAAGAGGACATCCTTTATAGGATGTCCTTTTTGTTATACCGTACTTTGCTTACTGGTAAACTACATTTCAACGTTTTTATATGAGAACCAATTCATCATGATCATGATCAATTGTTATTCCTTCTTTAATCTCAACAGTCCCGGCAATGATTTTACGGGCGATTTTCGTTTCCAGATGCTTTTGGATGAATCGCTTCAGCGGTCTTGCCCCATATACCGGATCATATCCCTGGTCCGCAATGAATTCCTTAGCCGCTTCAGTGACGTTAAGGACTATATTTTGTTCAGTTAACCTTACTTGTAATTGATGAACCATTTTATCTACGATTTCAACGATTTCTTGTTTCGTCAGAGGTTTGAATAAAACAATGTCATCAACGCGATTTAAAAATTCCGGACGGAAATGCCCTCTTAACTCTTTAAAGACCTGATCTTTTATTTCTTCTTCAATGCCGCCATCCACCCGGTTGGACTGCAATAAGAAATGGGAACCGATATTGGAAGTCATGATGATCACCGTATTTTTACAGTTGATTGTTCTTCCTTGGGAGTCTGTTATCCTTCCATCATCCAGCATTTGCAGCAAAATATTGAAGACTTCCGGATGCGCCTTTTCAATCTCATCCAATAATATGACTGAATATGGGTTTCTCCTAACAGCCTCCGTAAGTTGGCCGCCTTCCTCAAATCCAACATATCCAGGAGGTGCACCAACAAGGCGGGACACGGAATGTTTCTCCATATATTCCGACATATCGATTCGAATCATATGTTCCTCACTATCGAATAACGTTTCTGCCAAAGCTTTTACCAATTCGGTTTTACCTACACCCGTTGGCCCAAGAAAAATGAATGAGCCGATTGGTCTGTTTGGATCTTTAATTCCAGCCCTTGCTCTTAAAACAGCATCGGATACGAGTTCCACCGCTTCTCCTTGACCTATTACGCGTTCATGAAGGATATCAGATAGGCGAAGCAGCTTCTCCCTTTCACTTTCCACCAGCTTGCTAATCGGAATCCCCGTCCACCTTGCAACAATCGAGGCAATTTCCTCCTCCGTCACTTCCTGGCGAAGCAATCGTGATTCCTGTTTTTCCTTTTCCAATTCGTCTTCCATTGCGTCCAATTCTTTTTGAAGCTGCGGAATCCTTCCATGCCGAAGTTCAGCTGCCCGGTTAAGGTCATAGTCATTCTCTGCTTGTTCCAGTTCATGACGCAATTTCTCAAGCTCTTCACGTTGATCCTGCACCTTTTGAAGCGCTGATTTCTCCATTTGCCACTTCGATTTCATGCTATTCGCTTGATCCTGAAGTTCTGATAGTTCTTTTTGAAGCACTTCCAGTCTCGCCCTGCTTTGAGGGTCCTCCTCATTCTTCAAGGCGGCCTCTTCAATTTCAAGTTGCATGACTTTTCTCGTGATTTCATCCAACTCGGATGGCATTGAGTCTATTTCCATTCGGATCATCGCACATGCTTCATCCACAAGATCTATTGCTTTATCCGGTAAAAATCGCTCCGTTATATATCGGTTCGAAAGGACAGAGGCCGCAACGATCGCCCGATCGTGTATCCTGACGCCATGGTGAATTTCAAACCGTTCCTTTAATCCCCGCAAAATTGAAATCGTATCTTCAACATCCGGTTCGGGAACCAGAACCTGTTGGAAACGGCGTTCCAGAGCCGGATCCTTTTCAATATATTGCCGATATTCATCAAGGGTCGTTGCACCGATACAATGCAGCTCACCGCGTGCAAGCATCGGCTTTAACATATTTCCGGCATCAAGGGCGCCATCCGTTCTTCCTGCACCGACAATTGTGTGCAATTCATCAATGAATAATAGAATTTTACCGTCACTCTTCTTGATCTCATTCAAGACCGCTTTTAGGCGTTCCTCAAATTCACCGCGGAATTTGGCGCCAGCGACAAGCGCACTCATATCCAGTGAAAAAACGGTCTTGTCCTTTAATCCCTCAGGCACATCCTTCCTGACTATCCTTTGTGCCAGCCCCTCGACGATGGCTGTTTTACCTACTCCGGGTTCTCCTATTAATACAGGATTATTTTTCGTTTTACGTGAAAGGATCCGGATGACGTTACGGATTTCCGTATCACGGCCGATTACGGGGTCGACATTCCCCGATTTAACCTCAGCAACGAGATCTCTCCCGTATTTTTTCAGTACTTCATAAGTGCTTTCAGGATATTGACTAGTCACTCGCTGATTCCCCCTTATATCGTTTATTACCTGTTTTGCTTTATCATAATCAATTCCATATGATGAAAAAAGCCTGTTCACATTCGTTTTATTGTCCTGCAGCGACGCAAGGAGTATATGTTCGACAGATAAGTATTCATCCTCCCACATCTGCATTTCCTTTTCGGCAGCCGTCAACATTTGCTGCAGGGAGGATGACATGTAAACCTGGGAAACACTCCCGCTCACTTCCGGTAATCGATCCAGTTCCTTATTTAGCTCTATATCAAATAGATTCATCGGTTTACCAGATTCCGATAAAATCCTGATTAATAAACTTTCATCCTGTTCCATTAATGTTTTTAATAAATGAAGCTCCGTCAGCTCGGGATTCCCTCTATCTTTGGCTAGCTCCTGGCCGCCGATGAACGCCTGTTGGGTTCTCTCCGTCATTTTATTAATATCCATCTTAAAACCTCCCATTCATCTATATCATGAACGAATCCCCACTCAGTTTGACCAAATTTGACCTTTATATTTTCATTATACTTCTAATTTTCCCCATGTAAAGAAAAGTTACTAAAAATGCAGGAGTATGGAAGACAAACGGAAAAAACCCTTCTTCATATAGAAGAAAGGCTTTTTCCGTTTGTACAATTTGGTTGATTTCCTATCCAGGCACTCGCTTTCCGCGGGCGGTCCGGGAGCCCCCTTGGCGCCTTTACGCCTGCGAGGGCTAGTAAACCCGCTCCAATCATCTTTGTTTTAACTTTTAGATGCATGGATGAAACAAAACGGATTATGCTTTCACGGCCGTTTTATTATAACCATGAAATTCATCGATGAATTGGAAATCCTTATCCGTCCGACCTGCAAGGATCGTATCTCGGAGCAGAATGCCTGCATCGGTCGTGTTGTGGATGATTTCCCCCCACATTCTTGCGCTCGATTGAACATTAGCCGTGCGCGGTATGCGTTCCTCTTGATATTCCAAAAATGCCTGTTCAATGTCATTCCCATGCTTATGAAGCATATCCGACAAATAAGCTGCATCTTCTAAAGCCTGGCAAGCTCCTTGTGCCAAGTATTGAAGCATCGGATGTGCCGCATCTCCCATAAGCGTAATTCTTCCTTTTGTCCAATTATCAATTGGTAAACGGTCATACATTGGCCAACGGCGTTGCCTTTGAATGAATGAAATCGCATTCTGAACAAGCTCACAAGTTCCGGCAAACACACGGTCCATTTCTTCCGGGGTTCCCCATTGATCTGTTTTTTCGTTTTCTTCCGTATATTGAGAACTTTTGAAGACCACTACTTGGTTGTACAGTTCTCCCCTTCTAACCGGATATTGAACAAGATGAAGGTCTGGGCCAATCCACATATAAACATCATCTAAATCTCCATGGCTCGTAACCTCTTCCATCGGGATCGCTCCCCTGTATGCAACATATTGTGAGCAGACCGGCTGATCTTCCACAAAAAGTTTCCGTGCCTTGGACCATAATCCATCGGCTCCAATGACAGCAGTTCCTGAATGTTGGGACCCGTTGGCAGAAGTAACCGTCACTTCACCTTCATTTTCTACTGTCTCAATAATGGTTTGATTCGTAACCAGTTCGATATACGGGTTCTTTTCACATGCTTCAGCCAGTACTTTATGCAAATCGGACCGATGCAAAACAACATATGGAGCTCCATATCTTTCTTTATAAACATCACCTAAATCCAAAGCGGAAAGCTCTTTTCCGGAAAATGCATCCATCAGCACCAACCTTTTTGGAAATACTGCAATTTCATTGATTTTATCCATGACGCCTAAACGCTGCAAGACGTTGGTGGCATTTGCTGCGAGCTGAATGCCTGCACCGATTTCGCCAAACTCGGGAGCTTGTTCAAGGACTTTTACATACTGTTTTGTTTCTGCGATTCCTAAAGCAGTTGCCAATCCGCCAATTCCCCCACCGATAACGATGAATGGTTTATTTTCTGTGTACATCATAAATTCCCCCTATATTAGTTGCTATTAGCCAATGTTGCGGACCACACACAGTAAGCGTTTTCATTCGACTGGCATTCCATATATTCATCAGGACCTAAGCTGAAGATTCCATACAGATTATTTTCAAACCAAAACAGGCTTGAATTCACTTTCAACCTTTTGGTAACCATTGTTTGCGTCTAATGCCTGTTGCTGCTCCAAATCGAATCTCTCCATTATTGGTAGGTCGTTTACCGAGAATAAGTAAGAATCCGCTTCTGCAACGTGCTCATGCCATGCCCAATTTGGAACGACGAAATAATCTCCCTTGGACCAGTCAAAGCGCACTCCATTAATGACCGTATAGCCTGATCCTTGGTGCACTTGATATATTGTGGAATGGGTATGGCGATGTGCTTTCGTATGGAAACCTTTCGGAAGCTTCTGCATCCATGCCCCCATCGTCGGATTGGCCGTTTGGCCATTTGATGGATTGATATATTCAACGGCGAAACCATCATATGGGTCCGGTTCGAAATTCATTAATCCTTCTATCGCTGCTTTGGTCCCTTTCCACTTGTAGTTGGCAAGCGGTGCCACTTGTGAATAACGGTCGGATACTGGACGAACCATTCCGCCTTGATAACGGAGCTCTGAAAAATTATCGGGCCGTTTAGGCGTTTCAATCCGATCAGGATATGGTTCAAAGAAGGTGCCGCCTATGGAGTAGATGGTTGGGATATCAAGGGCATCCATCCAAATCATCGGTTTATCGCCAACATGTCCATGACCATGCCATAGGTTTTTAGGCGTGATCAAGAAATCTCCTTCTTCCATGAAGATCCTTTCTCCCTGCACGATGGAGTAGGCACCTTCACCATTCGTGATGAAACGAAGTGCACTTTGGGAGTGACGGTGGGAAGGGGCCACTTCACCTGGCAGCAATAGCTGGACCGCTGCATATAGCGTTTGTGTTGTCGAAGCCCATCCCCAAGGCTGACGATAAGTGAGTCCAGGATTCTGAAAATAAATGGCCCTGCGCTCGCCACCTCGGTCAGGTGTGAATATTTCAGCTGCTTCCATCAATTTTTTTGTCAAAAGCTCTTCTTTCCATAAATAAGCATGCGCATGAGGTTTAGGTTCATGGTCCATCAGAGCGGGAATGGCTTCCCACAGCGGCCCAAGGTTATACTGCTGAATATCCTTTGTAAAATCTTTTACGATTGTACTATTCATGTATTCCGATTTTTCAGCCATATTAATCCCTACTTTCTTTTTTATCTTGCCTCACTGGATTTTAGAAAGATTTCGCTTTATTTGATCATAGTGTCCTGAAACATGCTCATCGATGAAGTGATCGACAATATAAGAAACTGGTTTGTTTCCGAATTTAGCGAAATTCCGGTGTGGCGATTCTTTG
The DNA here is from genome assembly GCF_050277335.1 of Peribacillus sp. NPDC101480. Lineage (NCBI taxonomy): Bacteria > Bacillati > Bacillota > Bacilli > Caryophanales > Bacillaceae > Peribacillus > Peribacillus sp. NPDC101480. The sequence goes on along the minus strand of NZ_JBNNSB010000004.1, from coordinate 89,879 downwards.
GATAGTGTTTCTTCATCTAAATTCCCGAGACTGCTCTCCACTTTATATTTAAGCTCCTCCACTTGCTTCATGACATCTTCGACAGCAAGTTTGTCTGTATCGGTGACTGCTGCCAAACGGGCTGGATCTTGCAATCCACGCCCCCATTCGGCTCCTGGCATCGCTATTACAGTTTCCACTTCACCTAACCAATAAGGAATGGCTTCAGCTAAATGGGAAAGTATCTGCATGATTGACCATTCATCCTCTGCTGGTTTAAATCGAATCGTTTCTTCCGGTAGGTTTGCCGCTGTCTCAAGAATGTGGTCGATTGATTGTTGAACCGATTGGATTGATGTCCCGATTTCCTGATAAGCCATTTTATTTTCCCTCCCCGACACGTCGCACACGGTTTTCAAGATAACCTATTTTGTCTATTTCGATTTTGACAACGTCACCATCTTTTAAGAACACTTGTGGATCACGTGCTACTCCTACCCCACCCGGTGTTCCTGTGAGGACGATGTCACCTGGTTCAAGAGTCATTAAGTTCGATAAGAATTCAACTAGATACTTCACATCGAATACGAAGTTGGATGTATTCGTTTTTTGGCGTTCTTCACCATTTACCGTTAATCGGACATTTAAGCCAGATGGATCGGAAAGTTCATCGGAAGTGACTAACCAAGGCCCCATCGGAGCGCTTCCTTCAACCGTTTTCCCTTGTAGCCACTCAAGTGTGCGCCGCTGGATATCACGGTAAGTGACATCATTCGCAATTGTATAACCAGCTACATAATCAAGAGCATCTTCTTTAGAAACATTACGTGCCCTTTGTCCGACTACAAAAGCGAATTCCGCTTCATAATCCAGTTGTTCAGAGATTGGGAAAAACGGTATATCATCCTGGGGACCGATTACTGTATTGGCGAACTTTGCGAATACCACAGGGAATGGCGGCAGTTCACGCCCCATTTCAGCAATGTGCTCACGGTAGTTATGTCCGACACAAATAATTTTGCTTGGCTTTTGGACAGGGGCCTCAAGCTTTATATTTTCAATTTCATGTACCAATTTATGTCTGAAGGAATCACGATTGTTAATAGCGTAGTCCGCAGCCTTTCGCGCTATGGAAAGGCTTTCATTCCCTCCCTGTAAAAACTCCTCCATTGTTGCAGGGACATACGCGTCAGCAATTTGTTCACTGCGAAGTTTCCCTTCGCTTTCAAGAAGCGCTTGATAAGCATAGTTCAAGTCAACTACTACATTATTCGGGTAAATTGCACCAATACGTTTAAAGCCTTGACTGCTGAAAGTTACTAATTTCATATTTCATTCTCCTTTATTTATCTGGATTTTTTTAATACCTCTTTTTGATGCCACCATCCTGATTCAGCTGGATTCGCTTCGAATACCAGTATTTGAATGACTGTACATCTTCTTAATTTCACTTATAGATAACATTGTTCACTATTTATATAAATAATAACTCAATTTTCGGAATATTGTCAAGAAAGTATTGCAAATTTTTGTACAAATGTTATCATCTACACCATTATCAGCACTTCGGAATCAATAAAAACTGCGCTAAAGTTATTTTTTTAATAGAAAAGGATATTGATAGATTCAAGCAGCCGGCGGTTTTTCTGCTAATTTTCATTTAAATTTTACAGATTCTGATATACTAGACCTAAATTAAAACAGATTAGGGAGATTGATTTATGGAAATCGTAAAATCCGGTTCGACGATTCAATCATTACAAATAGGGATGAGCATCATAGATTTACTTGCTTCCCAAAGAACTCCTTTAAGATTCTCTGATATACAGGAATTAACGGAAATAACGAAAAGTAACCTCTATAAGTATTTGAATACTTTGACTCAACTGGAGCTACTATATCGCGATAAGACAACCGGTATGTATCATCTTGGGAGCAAATTGATTCAATACGGAATGGCAGCGATAGGAAATGAGGATGTAACGAGCAGAATAACTCCTTATTTACAGGAAATCAGTCACCATACTTCTTGCACGGTCCTTTTTTCCGTTTGGACATACGACGGACCAATAACTGCAAAAATATGGAATTCCAACCAAAACTTAAACATCGGGGCACAGTTAGGTACGCGACTCCCGCCATCATCCTCTTCCGGAAAGGTATTCACTGTATTTCAGGATCCTTCATTGACAGCGGAATGGATTGAAAAGGATCGTAATGTTACAGGCTCGTTCCTTAAAGAAACAAATGAATATGATGAAATTCGGAAATACAAAATAGCTTTTGCCAAAGAGCCACTTGTACCATCCGTTTCATCCATGTCCATTCCGGTTTTTAATTATAATTCGGAATTATTGGGGGCGATCACTGCCGTTGGGTTCACTGAGAGCATTCCTGATCATTATGAAGATCCTTTAAGCCATTATTTAAGGAAGTGCTGTTTGGAAATCTCGAATATATTCGGTTATTCCGCTGAATAGAAAAAAGCAGGAAGAAGGATTGCGATCATTCCTTTTTCCTGCTTTTAGATGTTTCATGGCTTCCGCTTATATGTCCATATCCGGTTATGATTGGATGTTTCAGGAAAAGAATCCCCTGCATCAAGCTTTACCATTTTCGGATTCACTACCGTACTGCCCGTTTCACCGATTTCTACGTAGGTCCCATTATTCGGAGCCTTCTGACCTGGCTTAAATTGACGATTTTGCCCCATAGATCTCACCCCTTTACATGCTTTCCCTGTTATTATTACCAGGTTCCTTCCTTTCATGTCAGAAAAATTAGGAAAGCGGCTTGAATCAAAAAAGCGTCCGCTCAGAGAGCAGACGCGTTTTTTTGGTTAAGACATTAAGTCCACTAGGACCGCCTTTTGGGCATGGAGACGATTTCCGGCTTGGTGAAAAACGACGGAATTAGGTCCATCGATGACTTCAGCCGTAACCTCTTCCTCCCGATGTGCAGGCAGGCAATGCATGAATAAGTAATCTTCTTTAGCAAGTTTAACTAGCTCACCATTTATTTGATAATCTTTAAAAGCTTCCAAGCGAATACCATTCTCTATTTCCTGCCCCATGGAGGTCCAAACATCGGAATAGACGATATCTGCATCTTTTATTGCTTCCGAAGCTGAGGTTGTCACCAAAATTTCACTGCCAGTCTCTTCTGCCACTTTTTTAGCATATGCGACGACCTTTTCATCAGGTTTGTAGGCGTCAGGACATCCAATGGAAAAATCCATTCCCATTTTTGCACAGCCTACCATTAATGAATTGGCGACATTATTGCCATCACCGATATAACTCATCTTCAAGCCTTTTAGCTGCCCTTTTATCTCGATGATCGTCAAGAAGTCAGCAAGCACCTGACAAGGATGGGCAAGATCTGTTAACCCATTGATGACTGGGATAGAAGCATTTTCTGACAATTCCAGGATTTTCTCATGCTCAAAGGTACGAATCATGATGCCATCAATATATTCAGAAAGGACTTTTGCAGTATCGGAAATAGTTTCACCACGTCCAATTTGCAAGTCATTGCCACTCAGGAACAAAGCATGTCCGCCAAGCTGCATCATGCCCACTTCAAAAGAAACACGGGTACGGGTAGACGATTTTTCAAAGATCATCCCCAGCGTTTTGCCTTTTAAAGGCGTATATTCTTCACCAGCTTGCAATTTGCCTTTAATGGTCTGCGCCAGTTTTAACAAATCTGCAATTGCCGTTGGTGTAGACTCCTTCATTGTCAAAAAATCTTTTCCATTTAAAATCTTCGCTTGTGTCGGTGCCGTCATTGAACTCATACGTGTGACACTCCTTTCGAATATGGTACAAGCCATTCCTGAAGTGAGTTCACCCCTGGATCAGCATTTTCTACCGATTGTAGATAGGCCTTGAACGTCTCTTCTTCCGTAAATGCAAGCAGTCGGTATTTCGCTGCAAGTAACCTTAGCTTCTTATCTTCCTCTGTCGTTCCATATGCCAAAACTACCGCCGCATTTCCTTCATTTAACCATTTATCAAAATCCGAATTCCCCAATATCAAACCTGCTTCTTTGATTTGGTCTAACAAATCTTCACTTAATTGGACAGATTCTGATTGATAAACACCAGTAGTATGTTTAGCTTTTTGAGCATGGAATACTTTTGTCAAAGCTTCATTTACCGTTTCCCCGATGGCGATCCCTTCACCCGTTGATTTCATTTCCGGACCTACTTTCGAATCAAGTCCGCTTAGGGCAAATGTAGAGAATACGGGATATTTGACGACTGCATATGGAATTTCATCCATTAAGCCCGTTTTTTCGAACGCGTTCGACAATGAATATTTCCCAAGCAATATTTTTGTCGCTATTTGCACCAAGGAAACATCGGTCACTTTACTGATGATTGGAATTGTCCGACTTGCACGAGGATTCACTTCCAATACATAAACACTATTTCCCTCAATCACGAATTGGATGTTCATAAGTCCTTTATAACCAAGTTCACTAACTAGTTTTTTAGCATAAAGGGTCATTTTATCTTTGATATCATCCGTTAAGGATTGAGCTGGCAATAATGCCATGCTATCCCCTGAATGGACGCCTGCTTTCTCTATATGTTCGGCAATGATGGGAATGTATACATCATTTCCATCCGCAATCAAATCGATTTCGGCTTCCTTTCCTGGAATATAGGAATCGATCAACACTGGATAGACAAGTGCCGTTCCATTTGCCATTCTATTCAACAAGCTTTCCTTGGAGCGGATGATTTCCATTCCCTGGCCGCCAATTACATAGGATGGGCGTAAAAGCACCGGAAAGCCGATTGCCTCTGCACTTGCAATTAATTGTTCATCACCATTAGCCATAGAACCCGGTACATGCGGGATATCCAGTTTTTGAAGAAGCTGATAAAAACGATCACGATCTTCTAATTGATCAAGTGTATCGAAGGAGGTCCCCAACAAATTGACACCGTATTCTTCCAGGCCTTTTGCCAGGTTTATCGCAGTCTGCCCACCAAATTGGACGATAACATCTTTAATATCTTCCGCTTCTATTACATTAAGAACATATTCAAGAGTCAACGGTTCGAAATAAAGGCGATCTGCCGTCGCAAAATCCGTGCTTACCGTTTCCGGATTATTATTGATCATGATCGTTTCAACATTTTCATCCTGGAGTGCATAAACACCGTGAACCGAACAGTAATCAAATTCTATTCCCTGCCCGATGCGGATCGGACCGCTGCCAATCATCAAGACTTTCTTTTTATCAGTTTTTTTCTGTTCGTTCTCACCAAAATATGTTGAATAGTGATAGTTCGTATGTGATTCGAACTCGGCTGCACATGTATCAACTGTTTTGTAGACAGCCGTAAGGCCCAGTGATTTGCGGTGTGCTCTCACTTCCATCTCACTTACTTTCCATACGGAAGCAAGATAGCGGTCGGAAAAGCCCTTTTCCTTGTATGTCTGCAGTTCATCCTTTGTTACCTGATCGATTGCCTTAGATTCAATCTCAAATTCGTAATGGATCAATGACGCAAAGGATTTAAGGAAGAAATAATCTATGGCTGTCGCTTCATGGATTTCTTCAATCGTCACGCCTTTTCTAAGCATTTCAAAAATGACAAATATTCGTTCATCGGATTTTTCGGCAAGCTTTTCCCAAAGTTCAGGAACCGATTTATTTTTCAGCGATGATAGCTGCAGCCCAATCGTTTTCAATTCCAAAGAATCGACGGCCTTTTGAACTCCCCCTTCAAAGCTGCGGTGTAAAGCCATCACTTCACCAGTCGCCTTCATCTGTGTTCCCAATTTGCGGTTGGCGGTCGTGAATTTATCGAATGGCCACCTCGGAAACTTCACCGCTACGTAGTCAAGAGCAGGTTCGAAGCTTGAGTATGTGCTTTTAGTTACTGGATTGATGAGTTCCGATAAATCGTAGCCGACAGCGAGCTTTGCGGCAATGCGTGCTATCGGATAGCCTGTTGCTTTGGAAGCCAGTGCCGATGAACGGCTGACGCGCGGGTTTACTTCTATTAAATAATATTGCTTGCTATTCGGATCAAGGGCAAATTGAATGTTACAGCCGCCTATGATACCTAAAGCAGAAATGATTTTAATGGATGCGGCACGCAGCATCTGAAACTCATCGTCCGATAAAGTCTGTGATGGTGCCACGACGATCGAATCACCTGTATGGATCCCTACCGGATCGATATTTTCCATATTACAGATGGTAATGCACGTATTGTTTCCATCTCGCATAACCTCATATTCGACTTCCTTATAACCAGCTATGCTTCTTTCAATCAAGCATTGTGTAATCGGGCTTTCTTGAAGTCCGCCCCGTACAAGTTCCTTAAAGATGTCCAGTGAATCGGCAATACCACCGCCAGTTCCGCCGAGTGTATAAGCGGGACGAACGATGATGGGGAAACCGATTTTGTCGGCAAAAGCCAGCGCTTCTTCAAGTGTATGGACAATCGTACTGTCGGGAACGGGTTCACCTATTTCAAACATCAACTCACGGAACAGTTCACGATCCTCCCCTTTTTTGATGGAATCGATCGGGGTTCCCAATAATTTGACATTATATTTTTCAAGTACTCCAGCATCATCCAATTGATAAGCAAGATTCAATCCTGTTTGACCGCCTAATGTAGCGAGCAGGCCATCCGGCTTTTCTTTGGAAATGATCTTTTCCAGTACATCAACTGTTAAAGGTTCGAAATAGACAGCATCCGCATTCATATCATCAGTCATGATCGTTGCTGGATTGTTGTTGACCAGTATGACTTTATATCCTTCTTCCTTTAAAGCAAGGCAGGCCTGTGTACCTGCATAATCGAATTCGGCGGCCTGCCCGATGACAATCGGCCCCGAACCAATCACTAAAATGGTCTGTATCGTGTCGTCCTTAGGCATAAGCTTTTTCTCTCCCGCTATAATCATTTATCATTTGTAAAAAGTCGTTGAATAGTAATGAACTCTCGATAGGTCCTGGATTAGCCTCTGGGTGGTACTGGGTAGTGAAGATTGGCAAGTCTTCATGCATGAGCCCCTCAACCGTGTTATCATTCACGTTTCTGAACCTCACCTGCAGTGATGTTCCTTGCAGGCTCGGTTCATCAACCTCATAACTATGATTCTGAGAACTCATATACACCTTTTTCGTTTTCAAATCGACCACGGGCTGATTCGCACCGCGATGTCCAAACAGCATTTTTTTTGTATTTCCGCCTAAGGCAAGGGCCGTTAATTGATGACCGAGGCAGATGCCCATCGTTGGAAAATTCGTAATGATCTTTTTAATGTTTCCTAAGAGGTATTCAAGCTGTTTTGGATCCCCAGGCCCATTTGAAAGCAAAATGCCATCTGGCTTCAAGTCCTTGATTTGCTCGAATTCCGTATCGAATGGTACGACAGAGACTCGGCAGCCTTGCTCGACCAATGAATCCAATATGGATTTTTTATAACCGAAATCCATCATCACAACGTGCTTGTCGCCTTCCCCAAAGCTCTCGATAACCTTTGTGGATACCTCAGCTACATGGGCTGATAAACCAATCAGGCCGGGTGCGACAGTATATTTTTCTTCTGCTGTGATGACTGCCTGCATGGAACCTTCCTGTCTTATATTCTTAACGACCGCTCTTGTGTCAACATGGCTTAAAAGAGGGATGTTCCACTTGTCTAAATATTCACCAAGTGAATATTCAGCCTGATAATGGGAATGGCTCATATTCCCTTCATATACAATCACACCGGCAACATGCGGCTTCTTACTTTCAAAATCATGTTCATTGATTCCGTAATTTCCGATTAGCGGGTATGTGAAGATGACAATCTGGTCCTTATATGAAGGATCTGTCAACACTTCTTGATATCCGGTCATTCCTGTGAAAAAGACAATCTCTCCAGTGATCGTTTTTTCAGTAGATTTAGTCAGCAGTTCCCCTTCAAAGACGGAACCATTCTCTAAATATAGATAGCTTTTCATGATCTTCACCTCTTTAGATGATGTATATTTATATATACAATAGCATAATTATTCATTTTGTTCTATAAAAATTCAATAAATTTAGACAGTTTGTTTTATTGCCAATACTTTTTTAATTTTATTTATCGCCTTATCGATCTCCGATTCGGTAACTGTCAGGGATGGGAGTAAACGAAGTACTCTAGGACCTGCACTCAATACAAGTAAGCCCTCTTCTTGCAGTTCCATTAAAAACACCTGAACATCTTGTTTACACTCAATTCCAACCATCATTCCCAGACCGCGAATCTCTTTCACTTCTTCCATGCCCTTCAATGCTTTTGCCAATTGGCTTTTAAGGTATTCAGCCTTTGAAACGGTTTCTTTTAAAAACCCTGAATGGAAAATTTCCTTTAACACGGCTTCAGCTGCTGAGACACTGACGGGATTACCTCCAAAAGTGGATCCATGACTTCCAGGGTTAAAAAACTCAGACAGCGCTTCCTTCCCAATCATCGCCCCGATTGGCAGGCCATTTCCCAGCCCTTTTGCAGAAGTGATGATGTCCGGTTGGATATTGAAATGCTGGAATGCGAATGGCTTCCCTGTACGCCCTATCCCCGTCTGAATTTCATCTATGATGATGAGAACTCCGTGTTCTTGGCATTTAGTTTGAATCGCGTCCAGATATGATTGCTGTACAACATGTATGCCGCCTTCTCCCTGAACGATTTCAATCATTACAGCTGCCGTATTTTCATCAATGGCTGCTGTCATCGCTTCATTATCATTAAATGGAACATATTCGAACGAAGCTAGCATCGGTCCGAAACCAGTCTTGATTTTTTCCTGCCCCGTTGCAGCCATCGTTGCAAACGTACGGCCATGGAAAGACTGCTGACATGTGACAATTTTGCTTTTCCCGGTAGCTTTACGTGCTAGTTTGATAGCTGCCTCATTCGCCTCGGCACCGCTGTTGGCAAAGAATACCTGACTTAAACCAGAGGCATCAGCCAGCATTTTTGCTGTCCGTTCCTGTATGGAACTTTGAAACATATTCGATACATGCCAATATTTATCAAGCTGTTCCGTGACGGCCGTTTTTACCTTCTCATGACAATGTCCAAGATTCACTACCCCGATTCCGGATGTGAAATCCAAATACTCTTTACCTGTTACACTCGTAATCTTCAATCCTGACGCTTTTCTTGGCTCGATGTTCCACCTTGCATATGTTGGAAATAAAGAACTCATTGTAATACCCCTTCCTCCTGAAGAAATTTCGTACCGATGAATTGACCGCCTTGATAAAAATGATCTTTCCCACTAACGATCATAACTTCATCAATCCCTTTATTCAGCACCGACAACGCTGTATTGACCTTCGGGATCATTCCCCCATGGATACTTCCATCCATGATCATATTCTTCGTTTCCGTTTCATTCAATTTCTCGATGATCTTCCCGTTCTTCAAGACCCCTTTAACATCGGTTACAAATAAACACATATCGGCCGATAGTGCCTTCGCTACAGATCCTGCAGCCATATCGGCATTCACATTTAATTTAGTGCCATCTTCGGTAGTTGAAATGGGCGTCAATACCGGACAATAACCTTTTTCGAATAAAAGCCCGAATAATTCCGTATTGACTTGTTGTATTTCACCAACAGCTCCAAGTTTCTTTTCATCGATATAATCACCTGTGAGAATTCCGCCGTCTGAGCCATTTAACCCGACTGCCTTGATGCCATGAGCCTCCAATTTATGAACGAGGCTTCGGTTTGATTTGCCTGCCAGCATAAGTTCCACAATTTCCAACACTTCAGTGGTCGTTTTTCTTAACCCATCTTCAAATACAGGTTCAATTTCAAATTTTTCAAGCATTGAATTTATATCAGGGCCGCCTCCATGCACAAAGACGATATGGTAGCCGCGGTTTTGTAACTCTTTAACACTATTGAAAAACGACTCCGATAACTCGTTAATGATGCTGCCGCCGCACTTAATGACTAATATGTCCATACTTTTCACCTCTTACGAACGATAGCTTCCGTTTATTTTCACATAATCATAGGTTAAATCGCAGCCCCATGCCGTGCCTGATTCATTACCATCTTTCAAATAAACATTAATGATGATACTTTCATTTTCCAAGTATGCTTTGGCATCTTCCTCAGAAAACATTATTGGCTCACCATCTTTAAGTACGACAATGTCACCAAAAACGATCGTTGTTTGATCGGGATTGAATACCACTCCGCTTCTTCCCATCGCAGCAATGATTCGTCCCCAGTTTGCATCCGCTCCAAAAGCTGCCGTTTTCACTAGATTTGACCCAACGATCGTCTTCGCCATCATCTGTGAATCTTGCTTCGTATTCATGCCATGAACATTCACTTCTATCAGTTTTGTGGCACCTTCTCCGTCTTTCGCAATTTGTTTTGCGAGATTTTCCGAAGTTTGCTTTAATAATTCCAGGAAGATGGACCATTCCGGATGGTCAGGTGTCAAAGGTTCATTGTTCGCTTCTCCATTCGCGAGCACCAACACCATGTCGTTCGTTGAACAGTCGCCATCAACCGTGATTTGATTGAATGTATCATTGGTAATCGAGGATAGTGCCTGCTGTAAATCAGCCGGTTCAATTACAGCATCCGTCGTAATGAAGCCGAGCATTGTGGCCATGTTTGGATGAATCATTCCCGAGCCCTTTGCAGCACCGCCCATTTTCACGGTTTTGCCATCAATGATTGTTTCATAACCACAGCTCTTCGTTACGATATCCGTTGTTAAAATGGCTGTACCAAAAGCTTCAGCAGCTTCAGTTGTATTTTCTGGCTGCAATGACGCTATGCCTTTCCTTACCTTTTCCATTTCCATGAATTCCCCTATGACTCCTGTTGAAGCCACTGCAAATGAATGGTCCTCCAAACCGAACTTTTGAGCAGCAAGCTTCCTCATTTCCTTTGCATCTTTTAAACCCTGTTCACCTGTACAAGCATTCGCACAAGCACTATTCACTACAATGCCGTGTAGTTTCCCAGTAACGGCAATGCTGTCTTTCGTTACATTGATTGGAGCTGCTTGAACTATATTTTGTGTATAAACGGCAGCGGCTGATGCTGGGACATCGGTAAAAATGATGCCAACGTCCTTTTTAGAATAGCGTAATCCTGCATGGACACCTGACGCTTTGAACCCTTGGGGCATTAAAATGTTTCCTTCTTGAATATGTTTGATTTCTTCAACTTGCTGTAGTGTATTCATTGTTTCCCTCCAAAGTTTACGGATATATCGGACTGTTCCATAGTCCTGCCGTTTCTTCTAGTCCCATTAATATATTTGCATTTTGAATGGCCTGCCCTGCAGCACCCTTCACTAAATTATCAATTACCGAAACCACCGTTACCTTACCTGTCCTTTCATCATAATCGACGCCAATATCGCAAAAGTTCGATCCATATACCTGTTTCGTGGATGGAAAGCGATCAAGGGGCTGTACCCGGACAAATGGGTGGTTCTCGTATACGGTTTCGTATAAATCCTTTAATTCAACATTTGAGGTTTCCCGATTTACCTTAATATACATCGTTGCCATAATCCCTCTCGTCATTGGAACAAGATGTGTATTAAAGGTAATAGGTTGTATACCTGTTGACCATCGCCCAAGCTGTTGTTCGATTTCAGGTATGTGTTGATGTTGATTTACCTTATATATTTTAAAGTTCTCATTCATTTCACTATAATGGGTAACTGCCGAAGGTGATTTACCCGCCCCTGAAACCCCGGATTTTGCATCGATGATCACATCGGCAGCTGCTCCCGCCAATCCTTCAGTGAATAAAGGGGCAAGACCTAATAGTGAAGCGGTTGGGTAGCACCCAGGATTTGCAATAATCGTCGCTTTTTTGATTGCTTCGGCATTCCATTCAGCCAACCCGTATACGGCCTCTTCAATAATATGCTGAGGCGCGGCCGGCTTTTTATACCAGTGCTCGTATTCACCTGGAGTTTGAAGCCTGAGGTCTCCTGATAGGTCGATCACTTTAATGTCAAGGTCAGAAAATTCCGAAATCAATTGCGAGGAAACACCGGAAGGAGTTGCAAGAAATACAATATCGGATTTTTTTGCAATCGCTTCCGGATCAATTTTTTCTAATGTATCTTTCATATGCATTAAATGTGCATTATCTTCATATAAACTTCGACCAAATTGGGATGAAGTATGCAATGATTTTATTTTAAATTGCGGGTGATTATTCAAAAATCTTATTAGTTCCATTCCTCCATAACCCGTTGCACCTACTATTGATACGTTCATAAAACCATCTCCTATAATTTCAGGTCCCTGTCATTCTTTGATTCTATTATTATATGACTGAATAAAAATAAAATCAAATGTATTTTTATAAAATTTAAAACATAAATTTTACATGAAAAATTATCCAACGAAAATCCTAGAATTATCCAAACTTGTTGACTACTAGGGTTTTTTCCGTTTAAATCAAAGGTAGTAATTGAGTAATGACGCTATCTGAAAGGTGGTCATATGCATGAATGAATTATCGTTATCTAATCGGATGCATGCAATTTTAGATAATAAACAACAAGTTAAACATATGGAAAAAGGGCGCTACCTTTTTCAGGAGAGCACCCCAGCAAGTGATTTGTATTACATTATTAAAGGGAAAGTGGAAGTGAGCAAGGTTGTTCCCGACGGTCGGGAATTGACTATACGCATTAGTTCGGAGAATGATTTGGTTGGGGAAACCGTCTTATTTTCTCAAAATCCTAAATATATGATGAATGCAAAAATGATGGAAGATGGAACTGTTGCGGTTATCTCCAAAGAAGCATTAGAAGATAAAATCGCCTCCGATAGCCATCTTGCAGTCGAGATGATGACATGGTTATCCGCTCAAAACCGTAAAAACCAGGCTAAATTCCGCGATATGCTCCTGCACGGTAAGAAAGGTGCATTTTACTCAACCCTCATCCGTTTATCAAATAGCTATGGCACTGAAGCAGAAGACGGTAAAGTTATCAACCTTCCCTTTACAAACCAAGAACTCGCCAATTTTTGCGGCACATCCCGCGAGGTGGTCAATCGAATGCTTGCTCAATTAAGGAAAAACAATGTCATCTCCATTAAAAAGGGACGCATTACGATTCTTGACTTTGACTATTTGAAACAGGAAATCGACTGTGAAAACTGTCCAATAGAAATCTGTACCATCGATTGAATCCTTACCATAAAAAAGCAGCAATACATAATGCCTTACTGTTCTTAAGATGATTGGAGTTTATTTCACGCTAAATCCATCCCTAGGACCATTGAATTATTTTCATTGCCTTGTGTCCTATATAAAAATGCATAAAAAAAGTATAAAATGACTGACATCAGTTCCTGACAACTATTCAAAAAAAGGGATGGCATAACTGCCATCCCTTTTTTTACTCATTCGGACGGATTACCCGCCAATGAATGACATTTCGATTTTTTCCTGTTTCTTCACCGTTCCCGCTGCCCGCTCATCCGAATAGCGGTCGTCCCTACGGTTCCAAAGTGAAATGATGAACCCGGTCAATTCTTCATCTGTCATGTCGGAACGGAGCAATGACTTCAAGTCATTTCCCTTTCCATTAAACAGGCATGTATATAAACTTCCATTAGCAGAAAGACGTGCACGTGTACAACTTGAACAAAAAGACTCGGATACCGAGGTTATGAAGCCCACTTCTGCATTAGTGCCTTTATAGCGGTAGCGTTTTGCCACCTCTCCAAAATAATCTTCTTCAACCGGTTCAAGATCGAATTCGGTTTGGAGCATCGCAAGCAGTTCTTTTTTCGTAATGACATTCTTCAACTGCCAGCCATTTGTATGTCCGACATCCATGAATTCTATATAGCGTAATTGAATGCCCTCATCTTTACAAAATCGGGCCATCGGCAGGATTTGAGATTCATTGGTTTCTTTTTTCACAACCATATTCACTTTTACGCCAAGCCCTGCTTCCTTGGCAGCAGCGATGCCTTCAATAACTGGCTTTATGCCGATATCCCTGCCGTTCATCTTCTTGAAAAGGTCGTCATCGAGGCTGTCCAAGCTGATATTCACCCTTTGCAAACCAGCTTCCCTCAAATTCACGGCATGTTTTTTCAAGAAGACCCCATTCGTGGTCAGTCCAATATCTTCAATGCCTTCAATTTTAACGAGATTTGAAATCAGAGTGGTAAGATCTCTCCGTAGTAATGGTTCCCCGCCAGTCAACCTTAGTTTTTTTACCCCTAAGCCTGCGAATATTTTAGAAAGCCTTACAATTTCCTCATAAGATAATAGCTCACTTTTAGGCAGGAACTGAAAATTATCGTGAAAAATTTCAGCAGGCATGCAATACTGGCAGCGAAAGTTACAGCGATCTATGACTGAAATCCTTAAATCCCTTAGTGGCCTGTCCAATGAATCTTTAATTTGACTGTTCAATTAACCACTCCTAGCCGAAAGTATTAGAAAAAACCAGACCATAAAAAAGTGGCTCCTTGAATGGATTCACTTTTTTTGACTGGCTTTTTATTTCTATTACAGAGTTATCATTTGATACCTAATGCAATTTTAGCATATCTGGACATTTTGTCTTTCGTCCATGGCGGACTCCAGACAATCTTCACATCCGTTTCCTTGACCTCGGGGATATCTTCCAGAACCAATTTAACTTGATCTACGATCGTCCCAGCCATCGGACAGCCCATTGCTGTCAATGTCATCGTCACCGTAGTCAGACCTTCCTCATCCATATCCACATCATATACCAAGCCTAAATTAACGATATCTATACCAAGCTCAGGGTCAATGACCTGCTCCAAAGCTCCCAAAATAATGTCTTTTGTATCTTGATCCACTTCGATCACTCCTTTTATGGATAATCTCTTCGTTTTTAGATTATCGGTTTCATCATTATGTCCGTATAAGCATCATAACAGATTTTGTGTAAGTACTTAAGCATTTTGCACAGCTGACAGTAAATGTTTCGCGAACCAGTCTGCTGTCTTTAGCACTCCTTCTCTACTGACCTTATGTCCAGCCTTGGGGTCAAGGATAAAATCAATTTTTTCATCTGCCTTATCATACCCTGGTTTGACCCCTTCATAAAAACGGTATGCATGTTGATAAGGCACAACCGGATCTTTGGCACCATGCCAAAAAAGAAGCGGACGGTTGCAAAGCTTATCCTGATTAAGACTCAAATCAAATGGCTTGAGCTGTTCAATCACCTTGGCAACTTCCTCATCAGTAGCTGGGAAATTAACTTTCCTTTTCTTAATCTCCTCCATTTGGAGCTCTGCATACGCGACATATGATGGGTTACCCATTAAACTGACTCCGGCGGAAATCCATTCATAAGCAGCCAGGGCCCCATTAGTCACTATTCCCCCCATGGAGGTACCCGCTACGCCAATTCTGTCGGGATCAATTAATTTTCGGGATAATAAATCATCCTTCAGCAAAGATAAATCCTGGATTGTCTGTAAAACCATTTCCCAAAAACGGGGCATCATTTGAGAATCACTTAAACCGGCTTCCCTTTCCCCATGATGAATCACATCGGGTAGAAGCACCCGAAACCCCTTTTCAGCCAATAAATAAGCATAGTGTAGATTGTGCTCTTTTGCACTTTGAAAACCATGTATAAAAATAATAAGCGGCAATTCCTGTTTGAAAGTGGTTTCTTCACCTAGGTGCAAGACAGGAATATTTCCAATTAGTTCTTTTTCAATTATTATCAAGTTAACCCCTCCGAATAATTTGTTCCGGTCTTTCCAATACCATTATCAAAATGGCATTGGCATTCATCATTTCATTCCTTTAAACCTGAGCTTCGCTTTAATTATCTTAATCCTGGATATAGTAATATCATACAGGAATGCATAAAGAATGAAAAAGATTTACATTTACTTTAAAATAGGCTTAACAATATTCACATATAATGAAATCAAAAAGAACAGAAGGTGTGTACATGGCTGAGAAACATTTGATCGTATTGGATCTTGATGGTACTTTACTTACAGATAACAAAACAATTTCTTCAAGGACTAAAAAAACACTCCTGAAATTAAAAGAAGATGGACACGAAGTTATGATCGCCACCGGGCGTCCCTTTCGCTCAAGTGAACTTTATTACCGGGAATTGGGGTTGAATACACCAATCGTTAATTTCAATGGTGCTTTCGTCCATCACCCATTACATACAAGCTGGGGGGTATACCACTCTCCACTGGATATAAATGTTGCGAAAGAGATTGTCGAAGCATGTGATCAGTTTAAATATCACAACATAATCGCAGAAGTCCGGGATGAAGTTTATGTCCATTATCATGATGAAAAATTGATGAACATGTTCAATGTAGGAAATCCGATCATGAAGACAGGTGACTTGCGCAATTACCTTCAGGATTCCCCAACTTCGATGCTAATTCACACAGATAGTGAATTCGTAGGACAGATTCGCCAGCATTTATCCGATGTTCATGCAGAATTGGTCGATCATCGCCGCTGGGCAGAGCCTTTTCATATCATCGAAATAATAAAAAGCGGGTTAAGTAAAGCCGTAGGGCTTAAACGGGTATCCAACTATCTGGAAATTCCTCAAAATAGGATAATCGCCTTCGGTGATGAAGATAATGATTTGGAAATGCTTGAATACGCGGGAACCGGGGTGGCCATGGGAAATGCGATCTCACCAGTAAAAACGGTAGCAAATACGACTACATTGACGAATGAAGAAGATGGTATAGCCGTCTTCCTCGAAGAAAAATTCAATATAAAAGCCTAATACGTCATTTTTTACCTTCATAATATCGACCTTTCAAGCCAAACTAATATGGACAACAGATCCATTCAGTTGTCGAAACGCTCAGAATCGGAGGAGATAAGAATGGGTAAAAGCAGTAAATCTAAACGATTTGTACAGCAGGGCAAAGAAAGTGTTGCCAAGCATGCCGAAAAAATCCCTTATCACACTACGTTTGAAGAAGCAGAAAAAGACAGGTTAAGAATTATGTCTGAACAAAGCTATGGTGGCTTCTAATGGGAAACAAATTATTTCAAAAGGCAAGGGAATTTGTTGAAGAAGCTCTCCACTCTGAGCATGACGGTGACCAGCAAAAGACAGAGGAAATCGCTAAAAACGCTCTTTCATCAGCCTTTGCCAATACGAACGAGGCCGAAAAAGAACAACTGCGAGAACTTCAGGAAGAGCTGGAAAACCACTCTAAATAACGTGAAAGCCTCCAGGAATCCTGGAGGCTTTCGCTTGTTTCAATTGTTATTTCGTGCCTTACCGCCTTTTTCACCGATCTCTTTATAAAAGTCTTTACCATGGGAATCTGCAGTGGCTTCCCCACCCTTTTGTCCAATTTCTTGATAGAATTCCTTATCATGATTATCCGATGTGGCTTCTCCGCCCTTTTGCCCAATTTCCCGGTAAAAATCCTTGTCGTGATTTTTAGATGTGGCTTCCCCGCCTTTACGGCCTGCTTCCTGTCTGCTCATTTTTTCGTCGTTGGCCATTTTCATCACTCCTTCTAAGATTTTAAATTGGCGCTACAATATAAGAATTAGCCGTTTTGTACAGGCAATAAACTTATTACGCCCAAATACTGCCTTTTGTAATAGAAGTGTAATGGCCTAGATTTTTTGTTAATATCATTCCCTGCGGAAAGTTCCAACAATGCCTGACGTTTCTATGATGTTTGTGAAAGCGTGTGGATCCACTTCCTTGATGATCCGTTCAAGGTCATACAGTTCATACCTTGTAATGACAATCAATAACATTTCCTTAGTTTCGTTAGTGAACGCACCTTTTGCGGGAACCCTTGTAATTCCGCGAACTAATTTAGCGTGGATTGCCTGTTTAAGCTCTTCGCTTTTCTTTGTAATGATCATGGCCGTAAGCTTTTCATGACGCGTATGTATCGCGTCCACGACACGTGTCGATGTATAAAGGGTAACAAGTGTATACAAAGCTTTTTCCGGTCCATAAACAGCACCTGCCGTTACAATGATCACGCCATTCAGCAGAAATAAATAAGTACCTACAGGTTTATCTTTCTTACGTGAAAGAAGCATGGCGATAATATCCATTCCTCCAGTCGATGCACCGTATTTCAATGTGATCCCCACACCTACTGCAGCAATGACTCCGCCAAATACCGCATTCAACAATATGTCAGGTGACCAGCGTGTAATCGGAATGATTTCCATAAAGAAGGACATCAAGGCAACACTGAGGAAACTATAAAAAGTGAAAGACTTTCCAACCTTTCGCCAAGCAATGATCGTTACTGGAATGTTCAATAAAAGCAATAGAATACCTGTCGATACATTAAAAGGAGCAAAAGAACCAATCATCCTTGATAGAAGCTGGGCAACTCCCGTAAAGCCGCTTGCATATACGTTTGCCGGTATTAGAAAAAAGTTCATTGCAATGGCATTAAGCAATGCTCCGACCACAACTATGATAATTTTCTTCATTTCACCACTAAACATCCTAAAAACCTCCATTTCACCCTTATTCTATTATCTTTTTACCCTTAATTATTTATTCTATTTACGTAGAGATTGAATTTTCACCGTTACGTGCTACACTAAAAAGTAGAGTGACCACTCATTTTTCTAAAAATTGTAAAAAGAAAGCAGGTGTATTATGGCTATCACAATTCTTGCAGATAGTGCATGTGATTTGCCGTTGTCTTTCTATAAGGAAAACAATGTTTCATTAATCCCTTTACAAGTCCATCTTGACGGGGAAAATTATGAAGATTTACTTACTATTAATTCTCACGAAGTCTATCAGGCGATGCTTGAAGGAAAAGCCCCGAAAACATCGCAAGCTTCCCCAGAATACTTTATAGAACTTTTCACACAGTTTGCCAAGGAGAAAAAACAAGGGATATATATAGCCTTTTCTTCTGAGTTATCAGGAACATATCAAACGGCAGTGATGATTCTTAATCAGGTGAAGGAAGAGTACCCTGAACTTGACATTGAAATCGTCAATACGAAATGTGCTTCAATGGGCGTCGGTTTAATTGTAAAGAAAGCGGCCGATCTGGCAGCAAACGGTGCCACTAAAGAAGAAATCCTGGCTGCCATCGAATTCCAAACGCGGCATATGGAGCATCTATTCACTGTAGATAACCTAGAATATCTGGCCCGTGGCGGCCGCATCTCCAAGACATCTGCCCTTGTTGGCGGTTTATTAAACATTAAACCGTTATTGCATGTTGAAGATGGGAAGCTTGTTCCGCTCGAAAAGATACGCGGCAAAAAGAAATTGATTAAACGTGTAATCGAATTAATGCACGAAAGAGGCAAAAATTTAACAACCCAAACGATTGCCATCAGTCATGGCGATGATGAAGAAACGGCACTGGAATGGAAGGAAGCCATCCAAAATGAATTCGGGACAACCGACTTCATGATCCATACAATTGGCTCCGTCATCGGTGCACATGCCGGTCCTGGCACAATTGCCCTCTTCTTCTTAAACGATACCCCTGAGAAATCATAAACATACATACTCCCTTCCATAATTGTGAACAATATATATTGATCAGATAATGGAAGGGAGTTTTCACTATGTCCAAAACAACCGATGACAATAAAAGGCCCAAAGATAACCAAGCAAGAAATGCTGAAAAAAATATCGCTTATCAGGAAAACCTTACTGCAGGTAAGCACTCCTATTCGAAGAAAACGGACCATAAATGAAGCGCGGGGCTAGTCCCCTCGCTTTTTTAATATCGTTTATATAGTTGTCTTCCTATCACACTTTCTCTATAATAAAGGAAATAAACCCTGCTGGAGGTAAGTGATGGCAAAGGAAAATTCATTTGATATTGTTTCGAAAGTAGACTTTTCAGAGGTAACGAATGCAGTTACCATGGCTATGAAGGAAATACAGACTCGCTATGATTTTAAAGGGAGCATAAGCAGCATCTCAATTGAAAAAGAAGACCTGGTTCTAGTATCCGACGATGAATATAAGCTCGATCAGCTGAAGGATGTTCTCATCAGTAAGCTCATTAAACGTGACGTACCCGTCAAGAACCTGGATTATGGCAAATTAGAAGGAGCTTCTGGCGGAACCGTTCGCCAACGGGCTAAGTTAATTCAAGGCATCGATAAGGAGCAAGCAAAAAAAATCAATACCATCATTAAAAATAGCGGTCTTAAAGTGAAAAGCCAAATCCAGGATGATCAAATCCGGGTTACCGGTAAGAACCGGGATGATTTACAAGGAATCATTTCCGCGATCCGGGGCGCTGATCTGTCCATTGATGTACAGTTCCTAAATTACCGCTAAGTATTAAGGGCTCACCTGCTTTGGGTGGGTCTTTTTTTATTTGTTGCAACGGCCTCCATAAGAGTTCATCCCCCCTTTTTCTTCAAATGAATCGCCTTCATGGAACATGGAAAGACTAGTCATGTTCCCTACAGTTAAAACATTAAACAAGACTTAAATTGGGTATTTTTTCCATGTTTTCTTTTTCCTAAAAGAAGGAATAGAAAAAGCATAGCTAATTAAATGGGAGGCGTTTATATCTTGACTACTCAAAACCAAAATCAGAACAAACAAGGATTTCCACCTCAACATCAGCAGCATCAACCTGGACTGGAAACAAAAATGGAACCGAACCCTGATTCAGTTAAAGCTGCCTACAAAGGAAGCGGCAAATTAAAAGGTAAAACGGCAATCATAACAGGAGGAGACAGCGGAATCGGTAAATCGGTTGCCATTTACTACGCTAAAGAAGGAGCTAATGTGACAGTTGCTTACTTGGATGAACACGAGGATGCCAAAACGACAAAAGAATTGATCGAAAAAGAAGGCCAGAAATGTTTACTCATTTCCGGTGATATCGGTGATGAAGCCTTCTGCCAGGAAGTCGTCAAAAAAACGGTTGATGAATTTGGCGGTTTGGACATTCTAGTCAACAACGCCGGAGAACAGCATGTGCAGACAAGTATCCTGGACATTTCAGCTGAACAATTGGAAAAAACGTTCCGCACGAATATTTTCTCGATGTTCCACTTAACTAAAGCTGCATTGAAGCACCTTAAAAAAGGAAGCAGCATCATTAATACAACCTCTATCACAGCCTATCAGGGCAACCCAAAACTAATCGATTACTCTTCAACAAAAGGTGCAATACTTGCATTTACAAGAGCCCTGTCGAACTCCATTTCAAAAGATGGCATCAGAGTGAACGGTGTGGCTCCAGGCCCGATCTGGACACCGCTGATTCCTGCCTCATTCGGCGAAGAGGATGTTGCCAAATTCGGACAGGATACTCCAATGGGCCGTGCAGGGCAGCCAGAGGAATTGGCACCAGCCTATGTATATTTGGCAAGTGATGATTCATCCTATGTCAGCGGACAAGTCATCCATGTAAACGGCGGGACCGTTGTAAACGGATAAGCCTTACCTTTCCAAAAGCAGTGGATTTCACAAATCCGCTGCTTTTGCTCTTTCAAGCAGGATATTACCGGTTAGCGCGGAATATATGATTGGAAGGAGTGGAGTCATTTTTGAAAAAAATTGCAGATCCATGGTTTACCGTTCAGGAATTGGACCCAAATACGTTTGCAATCAGTGAATATGGTCATTGGGAGAAAGTTCATTCCTATTTATTACTTGGGGAGACCCGAGCTGCGTTAATAGACACAGGGTTAGGCATCGGTTCGATTAAGGGGATTACAGACCGGCTTACCGATCTTCCTATTACCGTCCTGACTACACACGTTCATGCGGATCATATTGGGGGTCACGGTGATTTTGATACCATTTATGTTCATGGTGATGATGCCAATTGGCTAATCAACGGCATTGATGGTTTGTCCTTGGAACAAATAAGAAAGAACATGGCCCGGGATATAACATTACCCATACCTGAATCATTCGACCCTTTCACATACAAGCCATACCAGGGGTACCCTGATAGGCTCTTATCTGATGGGGACACGATCGATCTCGGGAACCGTAGTTTAATCATTTATCACACGCCTGGGCATTCACCTGGCCACATCTCAATTTTGGATAATGAAACAGGTTATTTATTCACTGGCGACCTGCTCTATTCAGATACCCCCGTTTATGCATTTTATCCCTCTACGAGCCCTGAAGACCTTGTTAATTCGTTAGAAAAAATCGCAAAGATCAAGGCAGTCTCCAAAATCTATGGCGGACACAACCAACTCGGCCTCGAACCAAGGATTCTTGAGGAAGTTCTAGCAGCCATTAAATATCTTAAAGGGAATAAATTAGTCAGACATGGAACGGGTGTACATGCATTCAAAAGTTTTAGCGTACATTTCTAGCAAAAAAAGGCATTGCTTTTGCAATGCCCTTTTCTTTAATAAGTCATGGCCATTGCACCTTGCTTGATCGATCTGCAGGAGTGCCTTTCCACGAAATGATGTGGAATGATGGTCCCGGCAGGAGCATCCCCAGTCTGCAGCATGTGAATGATGCCTTTAGCGGCCTGATATCCCAAATCAAAAATATTAATATCTACGGAAGTCAGGGCCGGTAATGACAGTTCAGAGAAAAGAACGTTATTGAAGCTGACGATTGACATTTCTTCAGGAGTGCGCACGCCCATCTCGCGAAGTGAATGCACGATGCCAAGTGCCATGAGATCATCACTGACCACCAAAGCGGTAGGTGGTTCATCGATGGATAGTAACCTTTTTGCAGCAGCTTGTCCCCCTTCATGCAAAAAATCTTCATGCAGGGTATATTCCATCCTTCGATCAATTCCAGCCCTCTCCAATGCCCGTTCATATCCTGATAAGCGATCAAGGGTCATCACAAGGGATTCATCACCTCCGATGAATCCAACCCTTTCATGCCCTAGCTGTATGAGGTAATCCGTTGCCTGTTCGGCTGCCAAGACATTATCATTATCAACATATGTTATCTCCTCGATGTAATCATAGGGCTTCCCAATGATTACAAATGGAAAAGCCCTTTCTCTCAAATAGGTCAGAATGTGATCGTTCATCCTTGAATACATCAGGATTATTCCATCCACCATACCCCCCTGCACCATATTCACTACTCCTTCGTAGATTTCATCTTCGGTTTTTCCCGTGCTTAGCAACAAGGAATAGTGGTTTTCCTGGGCTCCCTCACTTAGACCCTGGAGGATCGTCGGAAAAAAGGGATTTTGATAATAATCATTTGACGAACTTGGCATTACCAAACCAATGATCCTGGTCGATTGATTGGCAAGACTACGTGCAATGAAGTTTGGATGGTATCCTAATTTAGTCATCGCCTTACGTACCCGTACCTTTGTTTTTTCACTTATCCGAGGATTGTTTGCAATCACTCGAGAAACTGTTGAAGGAGCAACATTCGCTAGCTGTGCCACATCTTTTATTGTGATGGCCATGCATTTCCCCTCTCCCCTCTTAGCCTTTATTGACTTCATTTTTAAAAAAGGTGAATACCAATAAACACTTCTTTAATATTTGTTTTATATTTATACATTTTGTATGTATTCATAATACACTCAGTTCAATAGTTATATCCATACTTTTTTTAATGTTTGTTCAATTTTTCAGAAAATACTTACTTTTCCGTTTTTTTCATCTATGTTTTAAAATCCAAAAAGAAGCTGATGTATGATCAGCTTCTTCAAAAACGACAGGTGTATTGGAAAATAAGAAGTCAGACGACTAACTACATAGGTTTTAAGCTAATTTCCAATCAAGTCCATAGCAATCAATAACGATAAATCCTCGTTTCATATGGACGTAAATCAATAAGGGATACCTCAGGGCAATCATCATAATTAGCTAGTAAAAGTTCCATTTTCCCCCAATAGGAAAGGTCGATTTGATGGTGATTCATACTAAAGTTACATATTACCATGACTGAATTATCATTCATGTTTCTTGTATAAATATAAAGTTCAGGATGATCTTCCCATAACAATTCATATTCCCCATAAACGAGGACCTGATGTTTTTTTCGAAGTTCAATCATCCTTTTATAAAAATGATAAATGGATGACGGGTCATTTTTCTGCTGTTCTACATTAATGGCGCGATAATTTGGATTAACCCTCATCCAAGGTGTTCCATGGGTGAATCCGCCATTTTCAATATCGTTCCATTGCATCGGTGTTCGTGAATTATCACGGCCGCTATGCCATATAATGTTCATGATTTCATCATGAGGACGACCTTTCGAGGTCTCTATCCGGTAGAAGTTTTTCATACCGACATCATCATAATCATCAATCGAATCAAATTGGACATTCGTCATGCCAATTTCCTGACCTTGATAAATAAAAGGTGTCCCTTGCATAAAAAAGTATAGGGCCCCTATCATCTTTGCGCTTTCCAACCAAAATTGTTGATCATTTCCCCAGGTGGATACACTTCTCGGCTGGTCATGATTTTCAAAAAACAAAGCATTCCATCCTTTGTTTTTCAGCCCCTTTTGCCATTTGGTCATTGTGCGCTTTAACCCTTGAACATCAACATCGTGATTCTGTCCCCTATTCCAAAGCCCTAGATGTTCAAATTGAAAGATCATATTGAACTTCCCCTTCGATTCCCCGACCCATTCTTCCGCCTGCTCAATCCTGACGCCATTGGCCTCACCGACCGTCATGATATCATACTTAGAGAAAGTCTCTTCTTTCAACTCCTGAAGGTAATCCAGAATTCCGTCCTGATTGGTATGCATTTCAAACGCAGGTACATACTGATGCCAATAAGGATTGGTCATATCCGGAAGGCCTTCACGCTTATGAATATGCGTGATCGCATCAATCCGGAAGCCATCGATTCCCTTATCGAGCCACCAATTGACCATTTCATATAATGCCTTTCGCACATCAGTATTTTTCCAGTTTAAGTCTGGCTGCTTTTCGGCAAATAAATGTAAATAGTATTGATTGGTCCTTTCATCGAATTTCCAGGCACTTCCGGAAAAGATGCTTTCCCAATTATTAGGCTCACGGCCGTCCTGCCCATCCCTCCATATATACCAATCCCGTTTCGGATTATCGCGGGAAGAACGTGACTCGACGAACCAGGGGTGCTCATCACTTGTATGATTCAAAACAAGATCGAGTATCACCTTCATCCCACGTCCATGAACATCTTTCAATAATAGATCAATATCTTCAATTGAACCGAATTCATCGGAAACTGCTTGATAATCACTAATATCATAGCCATTATCCGCATTGGGAGATTTATAAAATGGACAAATCCAAATAACATCTATCCCCAAATCCTGCAGGTAGTCAAGCTTAGATATCAATCCTTTTATATCCCCGATTCCATCACCATTACTATCCATGAAACTGCGCGGGTATATTTGATAGCAAACCGCTTCTTTCCACCAGGTCTTATTCATGCTGTAACCTCCCGATCCTGTTTTCCACAAAGCCTTAGGGACAATGTTTGGCGGCTACCGACAATCGAGAGGCATATGATTATTTTGGTTGGTTTCGTTTTGAACGCTTAATAACCAAAGCAATGAATATACCAAAAATAAGAAGAACCAATCCTATAACTAACAGGTAAGGAATATTAATAATCGACTTAGGTGACAGCGTGTAGACTTCTGTCGTCTCCCTGTCAATTACGATAGAGT
Source organism: Peribacillus sp. NPDC101480 (assembly GCF_050277335.1). Classification (NCBI taxonomy): domain Bacteria; kingdom Bacillati; phylum Bacillota; class Bacilli; order Caryophanales; family Bacillaceae; genus Peribacillus; species Peribacillus sp. NPDC101480. The sequence goes on along the minus strand of NZ_JBNNSB010000004.1, from coordinate 64,247 downwards.
AGCTGTTGTCCTTACTGCGGACCAGATCCCCATTCAGCATACCTCTCAACTCTTTATTGCTTTCAAGCTCCTTATCAGTAAGGTTTATCGTTTGAGTTTCAGTCGTATTGTTCATGGCGACGACAATCGTTTCTTCACCATATACACGCTTGAATACCGAAGCCCCACCTTTTTCATATAAAAGCTCCATATCCCCTTTTTTCAATGCTGGGTACATGTCTCTGAGGTCAGAAAGCTTTGTTATATATTCCACCAATTCCTGTTCTGTCTTAAAATTCATCAATTTATGATTATCCGGGGCAATATCGCCGTTCAAGGCAATTTCCGAACCATAAAATACGATTGGCACCCCTGGCATAGTATAAAGATACGACAGCGCCATTCTCCATCTGGAACCTGGATTTTCGTTATGGTCGGCTGCATCCTTTGTAAACCGGGGCATTCCCTCTGTATCCATGAACAATGCCTGATGGGCATTGCCCCCTAATTTATCTTCGCTTTTCGCAAACGCATCAAAAACAGGTTTCAATTCTTTATCGGGTGCAGCAAATGCTTTCCGTAGCTCTGAATTTTGCGGATAAGCCATAAAAGCATCGATACCCGTCTCCTTGTAGCTTGAAATCAATTCGGCATCACCTTGCACATCGCCGATTGTATAGAAATTTGATTTTTCAGATTTAACTGCATCCACAAATTCCTTCCAAAAATCCTTCGCTACGTATTGGACTTTATTTATACGGTATCCATCAATATCGGTTTCCGTTATCCACCATTTGGCAGCATCCAGTAAATATTTTCTTGTTTCCTCATTATCTTGATTCAAATCGGGAAGACCATCGACCCAGCCTGTTTCCAAATCCGTTTGGCTACCGTCCTTGGAAATCTTTTTTTCTTCATGGAACCAATCTTGTTTTTTTTGATCGGTCAGCCAAGTGGAGTCAGGCCCCACATTATTTGCTTGAAAATCAATAATCACCTTCATATCACGTTTATGTGCCTCATTCACGAGTTTTTTAAACTCTTTCATTGTTCCATAGTGTTTATCCGTTTTATAAAAATCGGCCACCCAATCGCCATGATAGCCTTTTTCATCGTTAGCGAAAATCGGTGAAAGAATGATAGCGGTATAACCCATATCTTTTAAATAATTAAGTTTCTTCGTGACACCTTCGAAATCCCCACCATTAAACGCGGAAGGGTCATTCACGTTCGCATCTCCATTATTTTGAGTATTCCCATCGAAAAATCTGTCGACCAATAATGAATATACGATTTCATCCTTCCAAGTTCGTTGTTCTTTTTCAGCTGCTCCTACTGGAATGGCGTAAAAAAGAAGCAACGGAATTAAAGCGAGTGATAACACTCTTTTTCTCATATCCGCTCTCCTCCTAGCTATCTCTTTACGCCTTTAAGATTAGCCTTTTGACCCCTTAACGTCAAATCCAATTTATAAAAAACTTTACACTAAAGGGACAAATTGGGGAAACTGGTTATGGTTTCTGAATTAAAAAAGGCAGAACATGATTAACGTTCTTTATTTATCGTCTTGACCGCTTTATCCAAAGCCCTTTTTGGTTTTACTTTTTGAGTGGTCATTTCATCCATGGCTGAATTCATCGGTCCCCATACCCTATTCATTTCCGGAATATTCGGTACTGGTTCAGCGTATTGTAATTGTATGCTTAAGGCTTGTGCCCTTTCATTTTCATTGATTGCGGCATTGTGTTTGATTGATTTATTCGGAGGGATTTCCCCTGTTAAATCATAACGCTGCATTGCATTATCATCATTAGTCAAATATTCAACTAACTTCGTAGACCAATAAGGATGTTTTGTGAATGCTGTTACATGCCAGCCTTTGATTTCCATGAACGTTTTCATTGGCTTGCCATTGGGCAATTCAGGCATGGGGGCAATTCCTGTATCCTTCCGCTCGGTAAATGAGTTCCCGTCACTCATGATAGAAGCCAAATTCCCTTGCATGAACAACTTTTCGATCGCTGCCTTGTCGCCTTTGGGAATCAAACCCGCCCTATACCATTTTTGGATGTATGCAGCCCCTTTTATGGCACCCTTATTATTCAAACCAATGTCGGAAGGGTCTAGTTTCCCATTCTTATCTTTAAATATATAACCTCCCATTCCAACGATTACTCCATACGAATCATGGAAACCATTCCATTTGGCGTAGTAACCATGAACGTCACCCTTTCTTAATTCCTTCGCCATTTTATAAAGGCCATTCATCGTCTCAGGAGCCTTAGCCATCAAATTTTTATTATAAAAGAAAACGGATGTGTTTACGGATTTCGGCAATCCAAATACCTTATCTTGATACATTTCCCCCCTAATTGAAGGTTCAATGAAGGCATTCAATACCTCATCTTCCACCTTAACTTCCTGAATTAAGCCTTCCTTCACGATTTGCCCGACTCTTTCATGAGAAAAAGTTACGACATCCGGGGCCTTTCCGTTTCCGATTGGCCCATCACGACGAAGCCGTTCATACATCTCGGTAGCTATTTCAAGCTCTTCATGCTCAACGTTGATTCCATATTCTTTTTCAAAAGCTTCAATCACCGGCTTTAGGGCCTCCGCTCTACCTTTTTCCTCCCAAATGATCAATTTTTCCGGCTTCGCTTCATTGCTGGCTTCGTCTTCCTTTTCCTTATTTTCTTCTTTCACTGCTTCATTTTCCAAATCTGAACTGGAACCACAAGCACTTACACTAACGATCAAAAACATGGACATGAACAAATGAAAAATCAGCTTCTTCACTTTGATTCTCCTTTTTAAAATGTTTATTCTATCATGTCCAAAAGCACCAAATAATACTGTTTTTTCAGTTCAGTACTTCAAATAAAGCCACTTAATGAAAGCGATGCCAAAGCTATTGTTATCATTATATGAACGGCTTTGGTTTTTACAACATTTTCCTTGGTGTATTTATTTCCTTGTAGTGATGAACACTTTTTGTTATTTTTTAGTTAATAAGTGCTTCTTTCAATTGAAATAGGGTATATAACCATATTGAAAAAGCACTTAACCTGGCTAGTGCAGCTTCATAGAGATCCCCCCTCATAAACAGCTGGAAAGTTTCCTTTTTCACATCCTCAAATACTTATAGAATTGGAGTGGTTTTAAATGGAATTTTCATCCATACACCATAGACCTAATGACAATTACGGCTATCCCATCAACACTGAAACCCTACATATCCGCCTACGTACGAAAAAACAAGATATCTCCTCAGTTGGATTGATTTTTGGTGATCCATACATATCAGATAATGGTCAATGGCAGTATGAAGAACTTCCCATGAGCTTGTCAGGCAGCGATAACCGTTATGATTATTGGCATATTTATGTGAAACCTCCTTACCGAAGAATACGATATGGGTTCAAGGTAACCTCAGAAGAAGAAAGTGCATTTTACACGGAAAAGGGCTTCTTTAAAGAAGCCCCCCGAGATCCAGGATGCTATTTCGCGATTCCCTATCTACATCAAAATGAAGTTTTCGGGGCACCGGAATGGGTCAAGGATACAATTTGGTACCAAATTTTCCCTGAACGTTTTGCGAACGGAAACCCCGATAACGATCCGGAAGGTGTGAAACCCTGGGGAAGTGAAGATCCGGCGGTGGATAATTTTTTTGGCGGGGACTTTGAAGGAATCATTGAACATTTGGATTACCTAGAGAATCTCGGCATCAACGGAATCTATTTCACGCCGATTTTCCATGCCCACTCCAATCATAAATACGATACGATTGATTATCGGAGTATCGATCCGCAATTCGGAACGAAGGAAACATTGAAAACGCTAATAGCCGAATGCCACAAACGGAATATCCGGGTCATGCTCGATGCCGTTTTTAACCATAGCGGCTACTATTTCCCCCCTTTTCAGGATTTACTCGAAAAGGGAGAGAAATCGAAATATAAGGATTGGTTCCACCCACACAGCTTCCCTCTTAAGGGAGGGGAAAGGCCCAATTATGAAACATTCGGTTTTTTTGAATCGATGCCAAAATTGAATACGGCAAATCCGGAGGTGAAAGAATATCTGCTCGAAGTCTCGGCTTATTGGATCAAGGAGTTCGATATAGACGCCTGGCGGCTCGATGTGGCAAATGAAGTCGACCAGCCATTCTGGCGTGAATTTCGAACAACGGTGAAAAAAATAAAGCCTGACCTTTATATTCTTGGGGAAATTTGGCATGACTCAATGCCATGGCTTCGCGGCGATCAGTTCGATGCCGTCATGAATTACCCTTTCACCAACCAAGTTTTTCGCCTGGTCGCCTCACAAACCATCAAAGCACGCGAGTTCACAGAAGAAATGACAGCCATCTATCACAGTTATCCGACCAATGTTTTTGACGTTACATTCAATCTTCTTGGAAGTCATGATACACCGCGGATTTACACGGATTGCGGGGAAGATCTAGCTCGAGCCAAGCTCATCCACGCAATCCTGCTGACATTCAATGGCAGCCCTTGTATATACTATGGCGATGAAATCGGATTAACCGGTGGCATGGATCCAGGGTGCCGAAAATGCATGGTCTGGGAAGAGGAAAAACAAAACACCGAGCTGCTCAATGAAATTAAGGCATTGATCCACTTGCGAAAAGAAGAACGATTACTTGCCAATGACGGGAAGTTCAAATTCCTTGATACAGCCGGAAACGAAAATATCGTGGCCTACCAAAAGTATAATGAAAAACGTTCTGTCGTGGTCCTCATCAATCCGACGGATGTCCAGCAATCCTTTACCCTCCCTTTTGATTTGGAAGGACGTACACTAACGGATTTAAGAACAAAGGAAACCACACAAGTTGGCAAATTTGAATTGAGCGGTTATCAATATAAAATTCTCGCAATCAATCATTGAGGCATTGAAAAAAACGGGGCAATGAAAATCGCCCCGTTTTTTTCATTCGATTATCTGGATATCATATTCTTTGAACCATACATGGGTTTGTGCCAAGTGAGCGAGCAGCTGTGGACCTGACATCAATTGCCCGAACCACGGCACTTTAAAAGCGGCACCCCTGGAATCTACTATATCGGTTAGCTTCTGCTTATCGAAAAACTCATGCAGCACCGAACTTTTATCCATCAGTAAGTCTTTCAACCACGCCTGCACACGGTCTGTATATATAGGGTTATGGGTTTTTGGATATGGACTTTTTTTACGATACAATACTTCATCCGGTAGCAGCCCCTCCAAAGCCTTCCTTAGAATACCCTTTTCACGGTTGCCTTCCATTTTCATTTCCCAAGGAATGTTCCATGCATATTCAACAAGGCGATGATCGGCAAATGGCACGCGCACCTCTAGACTTGCCCCCATACTCATCCGGTCCTTCCTGTCAAGGAGCGTCGTCATGAACCATAATAAATTCACATAGAAAAGCTCTCGTCGCTTTGCTGCTACACCGCTTTCGCCTTCCAATTTAGGCGTTTCGGCAAGGGTGGTCAAATAAGCTTCCTGCGCATATTCCTCAAGCTTCAATTTCTCGCGCCATCCCTTTTTCAATAAAGATACCCGCTCATCCGTAGATCTCATCCATGGAAAACCAGCACGATTCAAATCATCCTCACGATGAAACCAAGGATAACCGCCAAAAATTTCGTCCGCACATTCACCGGACAGGCCTACGACAAAATCTCGCTTGATTTCTTTACAAAACCAAAGTAAGGAAGAATCGACATCCGCCATGCCTGGGAGGTCCCTTACAAGGACTGCTTCCGTTAAATAATTTGTCAACTGCTCTTGGGTGATGATCGATGAATGGTGTACCGTGTTAAAACTATCCGACATCTTTTTAATCCAATACCCATCAGAGTTTGGCTGAAAATCATTTGCTTTAAAATAACGCTCATTATCCTCATAATCAATGGAATACGTATGAAGCGGCCCTTTCCCTTCTTTTTGATAGGCGTTTGCAGCAATGGCCGTTATCGCGCTTGAGTCAAGCCCTCCTGATAAGAAGGTACACAGCGGAACATCTGATACGAGTTGCCGCGTCACTGCATCTTCGACAAGAAAGCGAACCTTCTCGGCCGTCTCATCAAGAGTATCCCGGTGTTCTTCGCTTTTCACATTCCAGTATCTCCAAATCCGGAGGCCTTTCCTTGATAAGGTAAGCGCATGGGCAGGCCTTAATTCCTGGATATTATGAAATATGCCCGAACCTGGCTTTCGGGATGGACCAACACCAAAAACCTCAGACAGCCCTTCGCGGTCAATCTCCGTTTTAACATCCGGATGGGCCAGAATCGCCTTCAGCTCCGATCCGAAAATGAACCCGCCGTCCCTTTCCGCGTAAAAGAATGGTTTTACCCCCATGCGATCTCTTCCAACGAATAATTTCTGTTCCTTTTCATCCCAAATCGCAAACGCAAAAATCCCATTGAACAAGTCAATGCATTTTTCTTTCCATTCTATATAAGAAGTTAGCAAAACTTCTGTATCAGAATGACCGTTAAAGGAATATCCTTTTAATAATAGCTGTTTACGAATATCCTCGGTGTTATATAGCTCACCATTATAACAAAGCGTATATCTGCCGTTTTCGTGATTTTTCGTCATCGGCTGTTTTCCGCCTTCCGCATCGACAACCGTTAACCGTTTATGACCAAAGGCAACATGGGCTTCGCTCCAAACATTTTCTTCGTCTGGCCCCCGCTTTGCCAACGTTTTTGTCATGTTTTCCAGCGTTTTCGTTTTTGTCCGTAAATCTTTTTGAAAATGCACCCAGCCTGTTATCCCACACATTTTACACTTCATCCTTTCTATCCGGACTATCAAAAATATATTGGCTCCCTGTCTTAAAAAGATTTACAGTCCCTAAGTATCGCTCAGCATCATTCCGTAGGAACCCCCTGCCCACAACGCCCGGCGTCGTTAATGAATTGTTGAGCAAAGCATCCCGTGTTTAAACATAGCCTATGCAAAGACGGAAAGATGGTTATTTGTCCATAATATTTTAAAATATACAGTTATATTTTCATTGGATTTTGACTAAAAAGTAGGTGAGGATTCCACTATTGGAGGTATATGTATGAGTCAGCAACAACGAACTAAGTTAATGAACAGGCAAACAAGAGCTTTTACCGAAGGAACAGTGGAAAATATCAATCAACAATGGATTTTTTTCGATGATGAAACAGATGAGGCCTGCTCCATTGAAGACCACGTTGACAGCATCATCGAAGTCTACAGGGGTGGGCGCTGGCAGCAAGGAGTAATTGAAGAAGAGGGGAAAATCCTGCTTCATCGGGAAATCACCTTCTTAAGGGAAAATGAGCCCATTCGGATACGCAAAAAACTGCTCTACTCTTTTGAACGTTTATTGGAAGAATTGAACGACGATTCTTTTTTCCAATTTGTAACGACATTGAATTCACTTGATTTTTCTATTTATGATTGTATATATAGCTATAACCAGCTCACCTTTTTAAGGGCAGTCCCAAACCAGTCCGGCGTGAATTTCTTCACCTTTGATAACGAGAGCCAAATTTGTCTCGTTCAGCACCACTTTTCTTACGGGAAAAAGGATCATGATCGTTTTGAATTCACCCTGAACACCGGAAAAAGGATCGTCATTGAGAAAGTGAATTCACAATAACGGGTAAAAGAAAACGGGTAAATGAGATTTCCTCATTTACCCGTTTATAATTCTGTATTAAAAAAAGTCCATTCCTTGTGGCAGCGAAAGTCCTAAATAAAGGACGAATACAAGCGCTACGATAAACAATGTCCACATGGCACTTGTGCTTTTTCCTTTTTTCGTACGGACCAGCACCATTTCCATCGCCGCAATCACGATGATTCCAACAATCATTTTTACTGCGTAAGCACCAAAATCAGTGATCAGCATGCCGCCAGTAAGGAAAATCAATAGATAGAACAACCGTGTTATCATATGTAGCATTTTCGCTTTCGGGTTTTCACCTTTAAGCATCGAATATGTGACAAAGAAAAGAATGATTCCGATAACCCAAGCTGTAATATGCATATGTGTCATTTTTTTGCCCCCTCGTTCAGTTTCCATTTCATCATATCATAGGCTTTTACAAAAAAACAAAACTAAGGACCCACCTAATGGGTAAAACCAACAATTTAATGAACATCATTTACATTTCTTCTTAACTGGTCCCTACTTGCGCATAACCGGCTTTTTACCATATGTAAAAAAACGCCATATATATTCAACAGGTCCGTAATAAAACAGACCCATCCACAATAAGGAAAGCAGAATTTGCAGGCAAAACAGGGCTATTAGGAAAACAAATCCTGCCGTATAGGAGACTGATCCATATAAACCAAGCCCATATGAATAAAAAATGGCCGTACATACCATCGATTGGAACAAGTAATTGCTCATCGACATCCTTCCGATATACGAAAACGGTTGTAATAGGCGGGAAGCCCCTGCCCGCTCCGCCAAAAGCGCGATTGCCGTGATATAAAAAACCGTAAGTAACGGTCCTCCCAAATAATCCTGCACGAATATCGTACCAAAATGGTATACCGTCACATATGGCAGAATCTTAATTGACATCCCCAATAGCAAGCTTACAATCGATATCGTTTTCAATTGTCGTTTATATTGGGTTGGATTTTGGAGAAAGCCTTGTTTTGCAACGCCTGCTCCCATTAAAAAAAACGGAAAAATCGATAAAAAAAGGATAATGGCATTAAAGGGGTTGTTCACCATATACCAATCCAACGCCCTTTGACTCATTATTTCCGTAAATGTACCAGATTGATAAACTTCCAATGACTGTTTCATCATCGCCGAATCAGTCGTGATTGCCATCGCATCTCCTTCAAAAATGCCCATTATAAGAAATAGTGAACTCAATATCGCAAAAGGCAGGACATAACAAACCGAGCCTAGCAGAATTAAATTCCTTCCCTTCATCTTATAAAAAAACAAAAAGGCAAACCCCAATACAGCATAATTAATCAGGATGTCCCCATGCCAGATGAAAAAAGCATGAATGCATCCAAGTATCAGCAGGAAACTTAGCCTTTTCATATATAGCAAAGGAAATGAAGTACCCTTTTCTTCACTCCTTACAGCCAGTATGATCGCCCCGAAACCGAACAGAAAGGCAAATAACGGATAAAAGCTGGCCTGTGCGACAATATCACTGAATATATACAAAATCCTGTCCCATCCTCCAGCCCACCGCTCGGCACCATCTATGTACAAGAGAGGCGAGTGGAAAGAAGGCATATTCACTAAAAAAATCCCTAAAATGGCTAATCCGCGTAAAATATCGATGCTTACGATCCTCTTACTTTCCTGCATTGGTACCATCGTGCCCTTCATAGGTACACCCTCTTCCATCCATACAGATTTTTCTATAACTCCATTGCACCATCTTTAACTTTCGTGACCGCTTTTTGCTTTTTTATCAGTATGACAAACAAGCTGCCCAATAAGCAAAAGATTCCTGCAAGGAAGAATGCCCATGTATAGGAGTTGAATATTTTGAAGATAAGCCCTCCACCGTACGCCGCCACTGCTGCACCGACCTGATGGGCCGCGAATATCCACCCGTATACGATCCCGCTTTTCTCCATGCCAAAGACTTGCCTTGAAATGCTTATGGTCGGAGGAACGGTGGCAATCCAATCCAAGCCATAAAAAACGGAAAAGATGATCAATAGGCCAATTGAGCCTTCATTTAGCGCAAAAGGAAGTAATACGAGGGAAGCACCCCTTAGAGCGTAATACCAAAACAATAGCCAACGGTTATCAAAACGATCTGATAACCACCCGGATACAGTCGTACCAATCAAATCAAAGATTCCCATGAAAGACAGCATTGATGCTGCCGTCACAACCGGTAAACCAAAACTAATGCAGTAAGAAATGAAATGTGTGCCGATCAACCCGCTTGTCGAAAGTCCGCATATAAAAAAGCTTCCTGCCAATAACCAGAACTCCTTCACTCTCACTGCTTCAATCAACGACTGAAAGGCCATGGCGATGGGGTTCTTCTTTTGGACTGTAACAGCCTCCTGATTTTCCTCTTCTAATCCATATGGAAGAGTGCCCACTTCCTTCGGATTGTTTTTCATGAACAAAAGGATGATTGCCAGCATGATCAAGCTAAGGACCAAAATTAATCCAATCGCCCATCTCCACGAGTAATTCTCAATGATGATGGCTAAAACCGGAAGTAAAATGAGCTGACCTGTGGCCGTACTTGCCGTGAGTATCCCGACCGCCAGTCCCCGCCTCTTTTCGAACCAACGATTTGCCACATATGGGCTCAATACCGTTAAAAACACTCCAGAACCCAATCCAATGATAATTCCCCAGATAAGAATGAGCTGCCATTCATGCTCCATGAAAAAAGTGAGTAAAATCCCTGCCAATAAAGTGGACATGGCCAATACCATCATTTTCTTCAATCCAAGCACTTCAATTAAAGCGGCCATGAATGGACCCGATAATCCATAAAGAAACAAACTTATGGCGAAGGCTAAAGAAATGACGGACCGATCCCACCCGAACTCATTTTCAAATGGAACGATGAATACTCCCGATGATGACCTAACGATTCCGGCTACAATAATCGAGAAGAATGTTATGATTAAAATAACCCAGCTATAATGAATACGTTTCAATGCTCTCCCCCACAATCCAATTCTCTTAAAATAAACATGATAAAAAAATGAAAATTATTATAATTTGAAATATTTTATAATAGTAACACTTTCTCGTTAAACAGGAAGCTTTTTATCGAAACAAATTCCAATGCTCTTGAATGACCATCCTTATCCAACAATGGCATGAGTTACTGCGGCTTATTTACGAATGGAAACATATCGCCCCCGCAATCTTCATTTATCAAGTCCGATATCTTCCTAGCTTAATATGAAACCCCTCGAACGGGTGAACGGAAAAAAACGCTGATCATTTCTGAACAGCGTTAGCGAGCTTCAATTGACGAACCTGCCTGTTTTTCCCTTAGATTCCCAGTAATCATTACGGAGATGGATTTTTTGTATTTTCCCCGATGCCGTTTTCGGAAGCTCATCGACGAACGACACACTGGTAACTGATTTGAAATGAGCTAGTTTTTCCCGTGTGAAGGTCCTTACATCATCCTCCGTTAATTCCACGCCCCTTTTTGGCACAATGAAGGCATGCGGCGTCTCCCCCCACTTTTCATGGGGAACGGCAATGACTGCCGCTTCAAGAATGTCCGGATGTTCGTAGAGCACTCCTTCCACTTCTATGGAAGAGATATTTTCTCCGCCACTAATGATGATATCCTTTTTGCGGTCAACGATATCCACATTGCCCTTTTCATCAATCGTGGCCATATCCCCTGTATGCAGCCATCCATTTCTCAATGTCTGGCTGGTCGCTTCTTCATTTTTCCAATAACCTAACATCACTCCATGACTGCGGACGATGAGCTCCCCGATATCCACGCCATCATGGGCCACTTCCTCACCATTATCATGGATGACCCGTACCTCACTGCCTATGATGGGATATCCGGCTTTCGCCTTCATTCTGTATTTTTCTTTTTCCGAAAGATCATCGAATTCAGAACGAATCAGCGATATCAGACTAACCGGTGTCGATTCAGTCATTCCGTAAATTTGAATGAATTCCCAGCCCAACTCTTTTTCCACCCTTGTAACGAATGCAGGAGGCGGAGCGGAACCCGCAACAACAATTCGAATATCCTGCTCGAGATTCGGAACATTCCGTTCATAATACTGAAACAATGAATTCAGAACCGTTGGTGCCATATGCATGATGGAAACCTTATGCTTTTGTAATGCATCAAATATCGTTTCGGGGCTGGTTTTCCTCAAACAAACTTGAGTGGCACCATTTGCCGTATAATAAAATGGGGCACCCCACCCATTCACGTGGAACATCGGCAGTACATGCAAATATGTATCGCGGTCATTGACCCTGAAATGATGCATCGCACCCAGGGCATGTAAATAGTTGTTGCGGTGAGTCAGCATCACCCCTTTAGGATTCCCAGTGGTCCCGCTAGTATAAAGGAGACTCGAAACATCATTTTCATCCACGGTTTCCCGGTTAAAGCACTTGTCATCATAACGTTCCAGCCAACGGTTGTAATCGGTTTCATTTATTTCTTCACCTTTATAATGAACGATTATGTGCTCCACCGATTCAAGTTCATCCTTAACAGGGGAAATAAGATGATACAATTCCTGATCTACGAAAAGGACCTTTGACTCGCTGTGGTTCAAAATGAATACATAATCTGCAGGTTTCAAGCGGATATTCAAGGGAACGATTACGGCCCCAAGCTGAAACACCCCATAAAAGCCTTCAAGCATTTCAATTGAGTTAGGTGCCAAATATGCCACCTTTTCACCCTTTTTGACTCCAAGATTCCTTAAACCATTTGAAAGCTGGTTTACACGGCCGTTCAATTCTGCGTAGGTTAATACCCTGTCATCTCCAATGATGGCTCTCTTATCGCCATATAGTAAGGCTGCTCGATCTAAGAACTGCGATAATACTAATGGTACATTCATTTCCTCACCTCTGTTTTTATTTGAAAATTCTGAATTAGCATAATATTACCATATCTGTTTATAACATTTCAATAATATCCACCAGTGTTATATAACAATATATTGATAGGCAGATGAATCACATCAATCTTCAGTCAACATACAATACATTGAAACTCCCTTCAGCGCTAGGCTCATGCCTGAGATTCAGGGAAAAACCAGAATAAAAAAAGGGTGATTTTCTTGCCGGCCATCGTAGGAGTCGTTCAAGTCATCAACGTCGGTAGCAGTGGAATTGTCCATATTGGTGACGTCTTTAAAATTAGTCCCTATTCCACCTCAAAAACGTTTGCAGGTGCTGGCTCGTTTAATACGGGTGAATCCATATCCCTCTATAATGCCTATAGCACCACGAATACAAATGATACAGATGGTGTTGATCAGCCACTGGTCTTAAATCTCTAATGTTTTAAGAAAGGAGTCAGCATGATCTTCAATATTCACCAGACCATACAAATCAATATGATAAAAATTGAAAGCATCGCCAATTCATCCGTTTTTCAAATAGGAAGTGCCGGGGTGATCAAACCATATTCCACATTGGCCAATACCGGTGGATTCACTGAGCCTGCTCCACAAATTGAAGCTGATGTTACCCCATCAGCCAGTTTCGTCCCATTTACCCCTGGTTGATAGGCATTCACCTACATCCAACTTTTTCATATACTGTCATATATGAAATTTACTTATTGTGAAGGTGGGGTGTTGAATCGTGAATCAGGATCTCTATTCATATTCCATACAAATGCAGCGTTTCCTTGAAGCCCAGGATAAACGGATCATGAAACTTGAACACGAACTCAAACGCCTGACAGATGAAATTGCCGAGCTGAAAAATAAACCGCCAATCCATGTGGATAAAATTGAATATAAATTCGATCAGCTAAAGGTCGAATCTTTAGATGGAACATTGAATATCGGTTTAAATCCAACTGACCTTAACAACATTGATGAATTTGCCGTCAACAACCAACCCGTCCAACCAGCACCTAACCTATTTCCAGGCAGGGAAATCGTCGTCCAGGAAATTCATAACGATATACTTTCAGACTTGGAAAATATGATCAACGATGCGGAAACCCAGCTGAAAATATCATTGGAACCCTCTTATCATGACTTCATTAAGCAAGACGTCGAGCGCCAGCTTCATCAACGGATCAATATGTATTTCGATAATCTTTCTTACGCCGAACGTGCACCGCAGCAACGGGATAATGTCAAGGAAAAGATCAGGGAGAAGGTGAAATCCGATATTCAAACTGCATTATTACAATTCATTACCCATTCACAAGCCGAGACAGGAGGAAATCCAAATGGAGTTTAATGTAACCAATCACCAGCTTTGTGTAGGAGATATTAAAATTACCGGTGTAGCAAGCTCTGCCTTATTTCTAATTGGGGATGTACAAACGGTCCAACTTTCTTCAGCATTCGATACCCCGCCGGAATCCCTTATCATCGGGTCATTCGTGCCGCTTTCTCCAGAAGGATAAATAACATGTTTTCTAGAATATCAAAAGTAAAATCTTTATTATCCGACACGGTATCATTCAGCTCCACCCTGCAAATCGGGGATACTTCATATATAGATGGAAATGCCCTGGCTATAGCCGTTCAGAAGAAAAGTGAAACTTTCCATTCAGTCGATATTCATTTCGAAGACTATGACATTTTTAAGAAACCACTTTATATCCCGAGATTGAATGAACCCGTGATATCAAGTTTTTCAAATCCGAATCCCTTCATACGGGTCGGCAATATCAATATAATCGGGATATCTTCCTCATCTGTGGTTGGTGTGGGGAACGTAGGCCATGCACGTATGGAATCAAGAGTGAAACATATTCGGGAGGTTCCTAAAAAACCCGAAGAGACGCCAATCGAGGATTCGACCAACAACACTTAAACTTTTAAAGGAGGGGTTCATATGCCCGCCATTATCGGCCCAGTTCAAGTATTTAATGTCGCTCAAGGAAACCTGTTATTCGGTGATTGCGCCGTCATTTCCCCTAAGTCTTCCTCCAAATCGGTTAGCGGATCCGGCTCAGGGAACACGGCTGCAATCGTTTTTACGGCCAATGGCCTGAACGGCAGCAATGTCCTTGATGTCAATGGGGTCGACCAGCCCATTACAGGGAATAATTAGTCACAGAAAAAGCCTCCCATTTCCAGGGAGGCTTTTATATTCGGCTTATTTTTCTAACATGTTGAATACTTGTTCGACATCTTTGTCTCCCCTGCCTGATAAATTAACGATCAGTATATCATCTTTTGTTAACTCTTTTGCGAGCTTCATGGCGTGAGCTAGGGCATGTGAGCTTTCGAGAGCAGGAATGATTCCCTCTGTTTTGGATAATACCTGAAAAGCCTCAAGCGCTTCTTCCCCTTTTACCGTCACATACTCCGCTCGTCCGCTTTCTTTCAAAAAACTATGCTCGGGTCCCACGCTCGGGTAATCCAAACCGGCAGCTATGGAGAATGTCGGTTTTGGTTCCCCTTGTTCGTCCACTAACGTCAAACTTTTGAATCCGTGCAATACTGCCGGGACACCTTGCGAAATACTTGGGGCTTCAATTGGCTCTACACCAATTAAACGGACATTGTCTTCATCAATATAATGAGCAAAAGCACCGATCGCATTGCTTCCCCCTCCTGCACAAGCAATGATGGCAGTTGGCAGTTTCCCTTCCTTTTCAAGAATTTGGCGCTTTGATTCTTCACTTATGATTGATTGGAAATGTTTAACGATCGTTGGATATGGGTGTGGTCCCACTGCTGAACCAAGCAAGTAAAAAGTATTTTCATAGTTTTGCACCAAATCATTCAATGCCTCATCAACGGCATCCTTCAAGCGACCCTGTCCCTTTTCGACCGCTACGACTTTTGCCCCCAGCAATTCCATCCGAAAGACATTCAATGCCTGCCTCTCCGTATCCAGCTTACCCATATAAATCACACACTCCATGCCAAACATCGCACATGCAGTCGCAGTCGCCACACCATGCTGCCCAGCGCCAGTTTCTGCGATGATTCGTTTAGAACCCATCCGTTTAGCGAGCAGGATTTGGCCGATCGCGTTATTAATTTTGTGAGCACCTGTATGGTTCAGATCTTCACGCTTCAAGTATATTTTTGCCCCGCCAACCTTTTTCGTTAAATTCTTTGCAAGTGTTAACGGGTTTTCGCGTCCTACATATTCTTTCAGATAATATTTAAACTCCTCAATGAATTCGGGGTCATCCTTATATTTCAGGAATTCCGTTTCTAAAATATCCATTACTTCCTGAAGTTCACCCGGTACAAAGCTTCCGCCGAACTCACCAAAGTATCCCTTGTTCTTAATCTCACTCGTCATACTCTTCTCTACTCCTTTAAAAAGGTATTTTTCTCCACTAGTATATAGTAAGCATTTATACCTTTTCAAACTATTCTGTTTATTTATCCAAAAAGAAGCGTCCCACATCAATGGGACACTCCTTCTCTCTTATACTTCCAATAAATGCGAGCCGTCAAAGAAAAACAAGTAACGGCCGGTTACCTTCTTATTCATTATCCCTTCAACAGCCCGCGTATAAAGCTGAAGCTGCATCCGGTATCGATCGGCAAGAATCTCTTTAGCCCCTTCATACCCGCTGGCAAAACGGCCGGTGATTGTATCCGTTTTATAATCGAGAAGCACAAGACCTTGTTCATCCTCAAAGATACAATCAATTACACCTTGGATTAGGATCTCTTCATCTCCAGCTGCCCAATCGCTGTAAGCTTCCTTTGCAGGCAGCGACATCGTAAATGGCACTTCACGGCGAAGGTTCACGGCCTCTAGCATTCTTTGCCCGATTTCACTGTCAAAGAAATCGACGATCGTCTCAGGGTCCACAGCTTCTTTCTGTTCCTCCGTCAACAGTTCACGTTGAATCAAGTCAACCATCAGTTCCTGAATCGACTGAATGGTAACCTCTTTTGATAAATCAATATGCTGCATGACTAAATGTGTAATCGTACCCCTTTCAGCAGGAGTCAGTGACTTTTCTTGCATGAAAGTCGGCCGCTTCGTGATAGGCCGCTTAAATTTACGCAACAGCTCTGTGGAGCTTTGCTCGTCCTTGAGTTCATATTGACGTTTTAA
This sequence comes from Peribacillus sp. NPDC101480, assembly GCF_050277335.1. Lineage (NCBI taxonomy): Bacteria > Bacillati > Bacillota > Bacilli > Caryophanales > Bacillaceae > Peribacillus > Peribacillus sp. NPDC101480. Next base: position 47,515 of record NZ_JBNNSB010000004.1, on the reverse strand, counting down.
TTCAGAAACGGATTGCTTGGAACGATACACCGTTGCCTCATGCTCGGGGTACTCCCACTCGAGCTGTCCCTTGATATCATCATAAAACTCAGAAACGATATCAACCTTCTCCGATTTCTGGACATGTTCAAGCATTCGCTCTTGAACCAGTGCCTCTTCCTCATCCAGAACAGCAAGCTCTTCACTTGGAATGACGGAAATGGACCAATTCGATGGGTGCGACTCCATTTCCAAGCCAAGACCTGCAGCCCCAAGAGAATCCCGATGCCGGACAAGGGATGGACCAATCCAATCAAGATAACTTTTTGCACCTGCCCGTACATAGTCCTTCAATAGCCAATCTCCATGTGCCGCATTACTTTCCCAGTTTTGCTGCATCTTTTCTGCATCATTGATACTGGCAATCAAATAAAGCTTTTCCTTAGCCCTCGTTAGAGCCACGTAGAGGACACGCATCTCCTCGGCAATTAATTCAAGCTGCTTTTTTTTCTTAAAAGCCAATTGAGGGAGGGATGGATAAGTTATCCGTAATTCGGAATTCACATACTTTGCCGCAAAGCCATAATCCTTATCAAGTAAATAGGGCTTGCGTAAATCCATCATATTGAATTGCTTGGAAAGACCGGCAATGAACACGATCGGGAACTCAAGCCCCTTTGACGAGTGAATCGTCATCAGCCTGACTACATCTTCCTGTTCCCCTAAAGCACGAGCTGCCCCTAGATCATCTCCACGTTCTTGCATCCTTTCTATGAAACGCAAGAAACGGAACAGACCGCGGAAAGAACTTGCTTCATATTGCCTTGCCCTGTCATACAGCGCTCTTAAATTGGCCTGACGCTGTTTTCCGCCCGGCATCCCACCTGCAAAATCATAAAACTGCGTTTCGCGGTATAGCAGCCAGATCAAGTCTGATAATGCCTCCTGCCTGGCAAGCTTTCTCCACGTCACTAGTTTTTTATAAAAAGCAGTGGCCTTTTCATAAAGCCCCGGATGTTCTTCCGGGTCACTCTTTCTGTAAAAATCAGCTAGCGCTTCATAGTAGCTTCCTGTATGGAATAAACGCACCTGTGACATCTCTTCTTCATCCAATCCGACGATGGGTGAACGGAGAACGGATGCCAATGGGATATCCTGTTGCGGATTATCAATCACCTTCAATAGGGAAATCATGATGGCCACTTCGGTCGCTTCAAAATACCCTGTCGATAAATTGGCATAGACTGGAATTCCTTGTTTTTTAAATTCCTCCATGATTTGCGGTGCCCATGGCATCGAACGAAGAAGAATGACCATGTCCCGATAAGTGGCAGATCGGTACTTTTGGGTTTTCGTATCATATATCCGATGCTTTTCGCTTATAGCCTTTTTAATGAGCTTTGCCATCTGCCTTGCTTCGAGCTGCGCTTTTTCAAGCTCCTCGGCCTCAAACCCGCCTTCCGATCCTTCCATTTCAGAATGAGCTTCCGGATCGGCTGTTCCGTCAATTAAATGGAGTTCGATCGGGTTTGGATCGTCTTCGGGATATGGGGCGCCTTTTTTCAATTGGGCATCTTCATCATAATCAATCTCACCGACAGTAATGCCCATCAACTGTTGAAACAAGAAATTGGTCCCATCGAGAACTTCCTTTCGGCTCCGGAAATTGCGGTTTAAATCAATTTTCAGTCCGGAATCAACACCATCATGGGTAAAACGTGTGTATTTTCCAAGGAAGAGATTCGGTTCCGCAAGCCTGAACCGGTAAATGGACTGCTTGACATCGCCTACCATGAAAAGATTCCCATCATATTCGCCGTCGGCCGTCACAAGTTTTAAAATGGATTCCTGAACCAGGTTAGTATCCTGATATTCATCCACTAGTACCTCTTTGAACTGGTTCCTGTATTCAATGGCTGCCGCTGAGGGCTTTCGTTCACCATCCACCGTTTCCCCTGTCAAAATTTGTAGACAATAATGTTCCAAATCGGCGAAATCCACCAAGTTCTTTTCTGCTTTTGCAGCAAAGAACCTTTCATCAAACCGTTTAACAAGCATTACAAGTGTATCGACATATCCCTTGAGCTCCCTTATATCCCTCAAGTAGCTTTCCGGTTTACGGGAAAATAACTCTTCCTGTAACGATTTGATGATTTTCTTCGCCTTATCCCGATACTTGGTAGCCTCATCCGTAATTTCTTTGATAAACTCCGCACCAGAAAGGCGTTTCGCCGTCCCAAACTTCACATTTTGGATTTCTTCATAAAGAGCATTCCAGGATTGGTCCTTCACTTCCGAAAGTTTAGCAACCACGGCAAGATCGGCTAAATAGTTTTCAGCCCTTGGTGCCGGTCCCCCAGGGATTTTTGTCAACGCAAGCGAGCGTTCCAATAAATCTCTGGAGGTGTCCAATTGTAAACCAATATCGAACTTCAATGAATCGATAAACGAAAGATCATCAATCCCATCATCATCTGCCAGCTTATACATACTGGCGGCACCATCAAGCCATCGGTCCGGGTCTGGATTCGATTGCGAAAAATCATGCAGCGATCGAACGATATTCTGAAGTGCATCATCGTTTCGATCGCTAGTGAAAGCATCAACCAAATTAAAGAACTCTTCATTATCACTTTGGCCATACTGCTCCTCGAAAAGCTCTTCCATCACTTCATCACGAAGCAGCTGGATTTCCGTAGAATCTGCAATCCGGAAGCCCGGGTCGATATCCGTCAGATAATAATACTTCCTGATCACCTCTAAACAAAAAGAATGAAGTGTGGAAATCGAAGCACGATTAATCAAGCTCAACTGCTTACGCAAATGCTGTGAATGCGGATTATCATTGATCGCTTTTTCTAATGCCTCACTTATCCGATGACGCATTTCGGCAGCCGAGGCATTTGTGAATGTAACGACGAGCAGTTCATCAACATCGATTGGTTCTTCTTCTGAAATGACTTTTTGAATGATCCGGTTGACCAGCACCGCTGTTTTCCCTGAGCCTGCTGCGGCCGCAACCAGAATGTCCTGATCTTTAGCCCATATCGCCTTCCATTGATCTTCCGTCCAAGTCACGTCTCCTGGCAGAGCAGGAATTTTCGTTTTACTCATCGCTCTCCCCCTCCCCCCTTAATAGCTCAAGAACGTCATTTTGTTTTTTCTGTGCCAAATTCCTGAATTGGTTCTCCTCCAGTGACTGGTCGAATTGGCATACAGATTTAAAGGAACAGAAGGTACACGGCGTTTTTTCCTTTAATTTGTATGGTGTTATATCCACATCACCATCGACAATTCGATCACCAGCCTCCTGATAAATACGGCGCACATGATGATTAAGGAGCGAAAACTCTTCCCTGCTGGCAACTTTGGAAGCCGCAAGGAGCGATCCGTCCTTTTTAAATCCAGCTGGAATGATATCCGACTTACCAGGATTTTCAATATCAAGTGAGGTATCCATCATTTGAATGACATTTGAATGATCCAGTACAAGTCCATTCATTTTAAAACTTTTATAGATTTCTTCTTCAATTTTATCCAAGCTGAGCATTCCCTTTGATTTGACAACGGGATTATGCACATGAAAATATAAAACCCCGGCAGGGATCGCTTCTTTTCCAATAAGCGACTTGGAATGGGTGACGACGATATCAAGGTATGTCAACATCTGCAGCGCGAGTCCATAATATACTTCACTCATGTTCAGTTCCTTTTCACTCGACTTATAATCGAGCACACGCAAATAGACACCCTCATCTTCTTCCGCTTTATCCACGCGGTCTATTCGCCCGACCAATTCCATCTTCGTACCGTTTTTCAATGTGAAAGATAGTGGCGGCAGCTCGCCATTTTTTCCGAATCCGAGTTCTAATCCGATTGGAGCAAAACCGCTCACCTTTGCATGTTCACTTAATACGATCGAGGCCCGTCCAATCACGTGTTCCAGTTTCCTGCGTAAATAGTGATGGCGGTTCGTACTTAACAAGATTTGATTTTGGAGTTTAGGAGCAAGTCTCTCAACGGCAATTCTGGCCAGCTCCAAGCATTGTTCCGAAGTCAATGTAGACCAAGGTATATTATGTTCCTTCAAGTAATCGGAAATCATTTTCAACGCTCCATGGAACATCTCGCCTATATCCGGTGCATCCAAACGGAAAATTTGCCGTTCCCTCAATTTCAAGCCATGAGCGGCATAATGGGAAAACGGGCAGCTATTGAACATTTCCATCCTGGATACACTCGTAAGAATGCTCTCACCGTATAATTGCTTACTAGTTTCCTCAGATAATTTCTTTGTCCTATTTTGATAAAAAAGGCTCGATAAAACCTTAGTTGCTGAAGGACCGGCCCTTTCATCATCAATAATGGCATTATACACATCCCACCATAGTGAATGGATTGGATAGTTTCTTTTTTTCAGCTGCAATTGGGCAGCCAGGTACGATAGTGCCACATCATGATTCGCAGCATATTTCACCTGTTCCTCAGCAGGCAGATCGGACGGATCGTTCATATAATACACTTCGGAAACGTTAGGCAATACGTCCCTTACCCGTTTTAAATAGGATGAGGGTAAAAGAGCCTTTCCTTCCTCATCGGCAAGCGGATATGATAAATAAAGTGCCTCAGCAGGCGTAGTGAATGCTTTGTACGCTGTGAACTCCTCATCCAGCAGGCGCACTTTTGAACTTGGGGCAACATCAAGTCCGCCAGCCAGCAGCACATCACGATCACTATCTGAAAAAATTCCGTCAGATACAGCTTTTCCTGGCAAAACCCCTTCGTTCAGGCCGATAACAAAAGCTGTCTTCACATCATCCAGGCGGGATAAACCTAGATTAGCGACCAACACTTGGTCAATTGCCGGCGGTACCAAAGAAAATTCAAGAGATTCCAGACCAGCTTCAATAATTACTGCAAACTGTTTCATGGAGAGCTCTTCCCCGCTCAGCAGTTCAACGAATTGGTCCAATAGGTCGACAACCGCATTCCAAGTTTGCTCATGCTCTCTTGCCGATACCAAATCACCTGCTTCTTCTGCCTCTAGTTTTAGCTTTTCCAATTTTTCCGGCACATGCAATTCTTCAAGATATAGATAAAGGGCTTCACACAATTCCCTGCCATTAGCAGCCTTTTTAACACGTTTTGAGAGCTTCAAGATGGGCTCGGTAAATAATTGCTTCATCTCATTCAACTCTTGCTCAAGCTTCATTTCCTTATCCGTTTGGTTCCGGTCCTCGAGTTCCAGGCCGCGGAAGCGCCTGTAGGTCCAACGTTCTTTGGACGTCCACCTGCTTCCTTTAATGCCGCGGGCCAGCACATAGTTCTCCAGCTTATCTACCTGTTCGCGCATCCTATCATGATTTTTTTGCAGCGGAAATAGAAGCTCCGTCTTGATTGCACGAAATACCGGCTCATAACGCCAATAGCCATTGATGATCTCCAAAGTGGAACGAATCAGTTCAATCAGAGGATGATTCAGCATCGTCCGTTTGGAATCGACGAACAAGGGTATTTGATAATCCCGAAAAACGGTTTGTAAAATATCTGCGTATGCTTCCCCATTACGGACTAAAATCGCAATATCACGAAAACGGTGCTGTTTCTGTCTGACCAGCGACAAGATGTCCCGGGCAACTCCTTCAATCTCAGCTCTGCGGTTAACTGCCTGGGCGATCGTTACATCAGGTGACTGCTCAAACGTTTGTGCAGGACGAATGGCAAAATGAGTTTCCAGGTGATTCAGCCCTGGACTCTTTCCAAACCTTTCCGTCCCTTTTAAGATTCGATCTTCTGAAATCGGTATGCCATTCCTCAATCCAGACTGATAAAGGTGATGATAAAGATTACCCGTTTGCCTGAACAACTGCAAATCATCCGGGGCATATTGCCTGTAGGGCTGATCTAACGTCAGTGAGATCGTTACACTCCTGCACAGCTTCATCATTTCTTCCACAATCAATAATTCCTGTGGAGTCAAGCTATAAAAACCATCGATGTATATATCCGCATTCCTTATATATGAAGACTCTGGCATTTTCTCGATCAGCAAGGTGAAATAGTCTTCGGAATCTAAATATTTGTTGACCATTTCATCCTCAAAAGCCTGATAGACCAATTCAAGATCATGCAGTTTATCCTGAATGCCGCTGCCTGCCTGTGAGGTTTCTTGCAAATAGTTTTGAATGTCATCAGGTTGGATGCAATACTGCTTGAACTCGGCCAGCATTAGCTCCATCTGTGCAATGAACCCCTGCTTATCAGCAGATCGACGAAACATCTTTAACTCTTCCTTTTTATCTTCCATGATCTTCCGTATCAACATATTGACGCCGACACTGTCCAAATGCAGCCGGCTCATCCCCCCGGTTTCCTGAAGGACGCGCCATGCAAGCCTGCTAAAACTGAAAACCTGTGTCCGGATCATTCCGGCAAGGCCTGGTGTTTTAATTAATTTATATTCAGATAGAAACGTCATCTGATCAGGAACGAGGTAGATAATTGGATTTCCTTCGGGATCTTCTGCCAATTTGGAGCGGATTTCGTCCAATATATTCGAAGTTTTCCCTGCACCCGATCTTCCCAGTAAAAAACGGAGTGACATCTCTTTTTCCCCCTTACAACATAATATCTAGACCCATCATACCAGAAATACTTTCGTCTTTATGACTAGGTTTCTGTTTCCAATTAGATTTACTTTCTATTATTTTACCGTTTCCCTTTAAAAAACACCAATCGTACGTTCGCGTTTTCCCCCAAAAGAAAAAGCCCACATAATTTTGGGGCTTCCACAATCATTCACCTGTAAATTTAAAATTGAAATCATTGACCGGCCAATATCGAACATCCACTTTACCGACAACATTTTCAACCGGTATATAACCAAAATGACGGCTGTCAGCACTTTCAAGACGGTTATCACCCATGACAAAAAGCTTACCCTCCGGAACTTTGGTCATGTCCGTCAATTCTTTTAATGTAAAATCACCTGTAAAATCCTGTTCCGGGAAACCTTCCTTGAATTTCTCAAGATAAGGCTCATCCACTTTTTCACCATTTACGTAAAGCCAATCATCTTTATAACGAATTCGGTCACCTGCAATCCCTATGACTCGCTTAACATAATCTTCTTGTGAATTAGCATGAAAAACAATAATGTCAAAACGGTTGATATCATGAATCCGGTAATTGATTTTATTCACGACAAGTTTATTTCCATCTTCAAGGGTCGGCTGCATCGACTTCCCTTCAACATCATAGCTTGAAAAGAGAAATGTACGGATTAAGATGTAAATAACAAAAGCTATCATCGCTGGTTTTATCCAATCGGATAAAGAATTCTTGTTTGTTTTTTCCATCTAGTTCAACCCCTACTGCATTTATATATTAATTTATTGTCCTTCTTCTCTCTTCATGCTTTTATTTAGCCTGACTTCCAGTCTTTTTCCCACATACCATAGGATAAAGATGACGATTCCGATAATGATCGTTCGCACAGGCTTATGAATTAATGATACTAAATCGTAACCTACGAAGCTGATCGTAAAAATCATCACCGCTTTCCCACCCACTACTGCAAGTCCATATTGCAGGGTACTGACTTTTGAAAGTCCTGCCACGATATTAACGATAGCCGAAGGTGTAAAAGGGAAGCAGAGTAATATGAACAAAGGACCGAATCCATGGCTCTCAACCCAAACCATCAACCTCTGCACCTGTTTATGCTTTTGCAAAAATCGGAAAAACCTCATTTGACCATATCTTCTAATAATCCAAAAGATCAAAAAAGACCCCGCTACCGCACCAATCCAAGAAAATAAAAATCCCCACCAGAGACCAAAAGCCGTTGCATTAGCAAGCACGAACACCACTAAGGGCAAAAAAGGCAAAAATGCTTCCAGCATCGGCAGCAAGATCCCAGGAATTGGACCGAATGAGCGATATTGCTGAATTAGTGCCGATATATGATCAAGTGTAAACCACTCACGTATAGTATCCAAATCCATAATTATCTCCCTCGACATGCTGCCATCATTGCAGCATAAACTTATTAAAAACTGTTTATTTTAGATATATCACTTTCCCCTGAAATTGCAAGAATTATTATCCATATATCTTCATACTTTCCCTATCTCCGGAAAACATAATCTTGTTAACGAATATTTCTTGATTTATCAAAACTGCTTGCATATACACTGAAAATACATTAGGATAAAAAAACAGAACGGATGTTCTTGTTTTGCAGAATATACATACTATTATTAAAAACGCGCTATTTTAGAAAGGGGCGGTCATGATGACCCGCATTCCAGAAGATGACCGAAATATGATTGAAAAAGCCATCTACCTCCCTATGGTTATTACAGTCTTAAACCGGGATCTCAAGGTCATCGAAATTAGTCCGTTTAAATTAAAAAGGCCCTATTCGGAGCTAGTCGAACATATTTTAAAAGTGGTTCAAGACGAACTTGCCGAGGTGCGGCGCTATTTGCGCAAGGAGAATATTAAGGTTAGTGAAATCAAACGCGATGAATCCTTCACGATGTATTGTTTTATATATAAAGGATACGAGGAACATCATAATTATTTCAATCCCCGCCTTCGCAACAAAACTGAAGACTTGTTATGTTATTACTTTTTCGAAAAAAACCACCGTTCAAGGAATTAGCGGGTGCAGGCATCCATGTATGTGGATGTTTGGGGCCTTAGATCATCCAGTATCTTATATGAGAAGGTTAAGCTTAATCAGTCAATATATGAATTAACGTAACGGAATGTTTCGATTAAGAATAAGCTATAATGTTTTTTATTTGGAACTTTATCAGCAAATGATATTCCATCGAGTAAATTTGATTTTCTGATTTTAACTACACTCTGTAAATGCTTCTTGATTAATTGCTAACGTATTTAATTATATCCAATCATAGCAACATTTTACTAATATATGGTGTACAATCTATTAGATCTAATTGGAATAGCAGAAAGTATTTTGTCTAAACACAGTATATTGCACCAATTTTCATTTTGAAAACTTTTGTTAAAGAGATTTATCCAGAAGAAACACATAACAAAGAAGACGGAAAGTACAGACCTCCCGAATAGTTAGCGGAAAGAGATAATAAGGGTTACATAGAGACAGAAATTATACAATGGGGTCAAAAAAAGAGAAAAATTTCATAACATATAAATCTTTATACCCTTATATGAAGCAGATTACATTATTCTTACATTAGGAACGTCTTTCATTTTTGGATATATATATTACCTTGAGAAGCAATTAAAGGTCCCCCAAAAGGCACTTTTTATTGGGAGAGCATGTTTTTTTATCACTTTAATAGGTAGTTTCATTTTAGAAGTGATTTGAAATTCAGCATTCTCTCACCTCTATTTCTGAACCATTTGAGAGAAGAAGGCTGTACACATTTCCAGTAACTATACATATTATGATACCTATACTTAAACTGTGTTCAGCTAACTTCCACAAATTAGAAAATTACAGTAAAAATGCTTTATCCTAAGGAAGCAAAAGAGGAAATGTTTGTATATCGATGTTTTTTCAAAGAAGGCTCTGAAACATAAAAAAAAGAAATTCAAGATTTAATGGATGAGCTATTTGAAGATTAATTCTGATGCCCTTCTCATATGAGAAGGGCTTTTGGTTGTGACTTTTGCTAAAGCAAACATTGATATGATTGATCGTATGAAAGAATCATTCCATTATCCGCCTGTAGAATATCATCTCCTCCACCATATTAAAAACTCAGATACATTCCCCTTCTTCACCAGCGAAAATCCATCATAAATACCCAGGATCATTTTACCTAACCACGATTCTGATGCCCGCTTCCTTTTTTTATCACAAGAAAATTATGTCCAAATCCCCATTTTTCGAATTACACATGTTAAATTATTATTTGGAGGGGAAAAATGAAGAAAATAAATATTCTACTGGTTGCTGTTCTTGTTTTGTCTTTATTCACTGGACTTAAAACAACTGAGGCAGCCTCAAATGTGAAGGTACATTTCATCAATGTTGGACAAGGAGATGCCATCCTTATTCAAACCGGTAACGAAAACGTTTTAATTGATGGCGGCGGTAAAGGAAAGGGCGACGAAGTTGTAGCCTACCTAAAAAAGCAAAAGGTGAAAACACTTAATGCATTAGTATCCACTCACCCAGATGCGGATCATGTGGGCGGTCTGGCTTATGTGATTAAATCGCTTAATGTAAAATCTGTGTATGCCCCTAAAGTTTCTCATACTACCCAGGCATATAAAGACTTTTTAACGGCTGTTAAGCAGAAGAAGCTTACAATAAAAAAAGCGCAGACTGGCGTGGAAATCAACACTAAAGCTAAGGATAATTCCCTTAAATTCATTGCACCTGTTAAAGAATATGCCAAGTCTGACTTAAATAATTGGAGTGCAGTCCTTTTACTTAAACACGACAAAAAAACATTCTTGTTTACAGGTGATGCTGAAGAAAAATCAGAGACAGATATGCTGGCTAAAAAACTGGTACCAAGTGTGGATGTACTTAAAGTCGGCCATCATGGTGCAAAAACATCAACTAGTTCCGCATTCATTAACAAAACAAAACCGAAATACGCTGTAATCAGTGTAGGAAAAAATGGCTATGGGCATCCTACTTCCACTGTTATAAAACGGTTGAATTCAGTGAAGGCCAAAACTTATCGCACAGATAAATCAGGTAACATTATTTTTACTTCTACAGGTCAGAAAATTACTGTAAAGACGGTGAAATAAATGGTACAAGGTATTATTGACCGCTTCGAAGGAAAGATCGCGGTCGTTGAAATCGATGGTGGTGACATGAAGGATTTTCCTAAAAGCGCTCTCCCCAAGGGAGCAAAAGTAGGAGATATGCTGATTATCGATGGAGATACCATCACCATTTCCAAAGAGGGCACTGAGAAGTTAAGAAAAGAAATTGACGATCTAATGGATGAATTATTTGAAGATTAATTCCTGGGCCCTTCTTTAATAAGAAGGGCTTGCTTTAATTTTGAATGTCTAACGCGGTATATACTTTGACATTACCTCTGAAGCCTTGACCCCGTTTGCTTCCGTGAACAGATAGAATGATTTCCTCTTTGTTTCCTCAATCCTCTGGATCAATTTCGTTTTTAAAAACGAAGTCCGGTGCAGCTGGTTTTCGAAAGAACTGCATGATACTGCTATATCGATGGTTTGTCTATTCCTGAATGTGATGGTAGTATGTTTGGAATCCAGGCGATCATAGGATACCACATGCTCATGTGATAACCAGATGCATTGAGGACGCAACGGAGATGTAGTGGGAAAGAAGAAAATCGAACTGGTCGGATCGATCGCAATAGGTGCTTTATGTGTGATGTTTATAAGCTGTTTTGTGCCTTGCTTGCGTCCTTCATAACTTGATCCGAAAAACTCACAGCTTTTCTTTATTATTTCCAAAGGTTTAAACGGGGATATGAACTCGTCCTCCATTTCAACTATACGGGCATATATTTTACTGCCGTAATTGATTGGCGAAACCATCAATGTATGTGGCGTGATTTCATATTCCTCGATGATTCCCTGATTGTTTTCCTTCATTTTTAATCCACCTCTTCCTCATTGCTAAACATCGCTTTTACTTTACCAAAGCTTATGCCCTTAATTGCTTGTACCCTTCCATTCCCCATTGCCGAAGAAAAGTGAATGGAGATAGTAAATGTATGTTAAATTACTCACTATAATAGCACAACCCTTGATCATAAAAAGTAAGTTCACAAAGAATTAAAAATTCTTTTATATAGTGGCTTTTTCTTCATATAAACGACACATTCTCTATTAATATTTAAATTTTTTAAATTTTCAGTTGATTTTATCCGCTCAAATCCATATAATAATAAAAAGGGTCAGGGGTGGTAACTTTGAAAAATGAAAAATCTTATTCAGAGTCAGTGAAGTCCTTATCAATGAGCGAAATGAAAAACGATGCCGTGGTTCAGGAAATGTTAATTGATATGATTATTCAGGAAGCCGTCCTTACTACCAAAAAGAATATCCTTGCAAAACAGATCGATGAAGCCTTGGATAAGAAAAACAAACCTTTATTCTTAAAACTAAGTTCTGAAATGAACGTTTTACTAAAACAGTTTGGAAATTAAAATGCATGATTTAAAAAAAGCCTAATGATCAAAAAAGCCTCCCATAATGTTGGGAGGCTTTTCTAATTATCATCACTCTTTATGAAACATCCCCATGACCTCGGATGTTTCGGTAATATTGACAAAAGCATTCGGATCAACTTCTTTTATCATCGTTTTTACATCGGTTAACTGATAACGTGTAATGACTGTCATCATTACTTTACTCTTTTCTCCTGAATATGCACCTTCACCATCCATGACTGTAATACCACGATATAGGTTGGTCAGGAGCTTCGTTTTCATTTCGTCACTCTTTTTGGTCACGATCATCAATGTTAATTTAATGTGATTGGAATGGATCGTATCGATCACCTTTCCTGCTGCATAAATGGAAATCAGCGTATATAATGCGGCATCCCAACCGAAGATGAAGCCTGAGATAACCACCACAACTGCATTCATCACCGAAAGCAATGTACCAAGCGGAAAGTCGCTCTTCTTAGCCAATAGCATGGCAATGATGTCAAAGCCGCCCGAAGACCCCGAAGCGCGAAAGACGATGCCTATACCGATTCCCGATATGATTCCGCCAAATAAAGAAGACAAAATCGGTTCAGTGGAAATTCCGTGAACTGGAATGAGATATAAACTGACGGAAATCACTACAACTGATAATATCGTATAGGTGATAAAGCGTCTCCCTAATTTCAGGTATCCAAGAATCAGCAATGGCAGGTTCATCAGAAAATTCAATATCCCTGTGTTGACCGGGGTGATGATTCCGAACATAATCGCAAGCCCACTAAGTCCGCTGCTTAAAATTAAATGTGGTATCAAAAATAAGTTGTAGGCTACTGCCACAAGCACTGAGCCTATAGTGATGAAAAGTACATTATACATATCCGATCTCCTTAAAACGAACTGGGAATTTAATTTATTATAGTAGAGAACCTAAGATTTTTAAAAATAATAGTTTTTTCTGAAAACAACTACAAACTTCCATTTTCCGAAGAAAAAAAGCCAGCTGGTATTCAGCTGGCTTTCAATCACCCTTTGTATCTGCATTTTCAACAGTTGAAATCCGTTCGAGCATGGTTGGATGGGAATACCTCAGCCATTTAACCAGGAATGGCGGGTTGACCTGACTCAAACCCGACCTCGTGAGTTCCTGGAAAGTCGTGATTGCTGATTCTTTATCCCCGGTCATTTCAATGGCGTAACGGTCAGCCCTTGTTTCTTGATATCTGGAAACATAATTGGACAGCGGACTCGAAGCAAAGAGCAGCACAGACGTTATTAAGAGAAATAATGGAAGAGATGATATGCTGTCAACCGAACGGACCTTTAACAGTTGGCCCCAGCGTCTAATGATAAAATTCATTATTTTCGATGTCAGCCACAAACCGATTAAAGTCAGTCCTAAATAACCTGCAATCCCTATATAAATGTGCTTTTCCACATAATGAGCCATTTCATGTGCCATGATAAAAAGGATTTCATCTTCCTTCAGTTTGTTCAGAGTCGTATCCCAAAGAACTATTCTTGAGTTGGAACCTATGCCGGTCACGTATGCATTCAAGGCATTTGTCTTTTCCGCCATATTTACTTCATACACATGTTCAGCCGGAATTTCAGCCTGTGACGCAAGTGCCAATATTTCCGTTTCCAGCTCTTTATTTTTTAGCGGGTAGAATTCATTGTACAGCGGATCAATCACTACAGGCTGAACAAACATCAGGAACAAGGTAAATGGAATGGACAACATCCAGGCATAGAGCCACCACTTCTTCACACTTTTCTTCATTAACCAATATAAAACGGAAACGATAATGAACATCATCCCAAAATTCACCCAGAATTCAATAACTCCATCCTTCATCCACGAGGTAAAACTTTGTGTACTTATATGGTAACTTTTGCTCATCCGATATCCAATGAAACTGATTGGAAACAGTGCCACGTAAGAAATAACGGAAAGCCAGAATAAGTAAATGCCCGTTCTGATCGCTTTCCTTCTCGAGACCGCCTTTGACGACTTTTCAAATGCTTTTGATAAACCAAATAGTAAAATGAAGAAATACAGCAGCCATTCATATGGCGTGGATACGAAAAAAATGAAATTCCGCAGCCCTGAATATTCTTCGCTAAGCTTTAGTTCCCTTGCATTCAGGAATGTTGCAGGATCTGCTGCAGTTCCACGCAAAGCTTCGGGAATGGAGGTATCAGCTCCATAAAAAATATACCAATACATCGCTGCTGCATAAAGGATATATAATAGAATCGCTCTGCCAGCCCATTTTCTGACCATGATGCCCCTCCTTAAACCGAATCTCCCTCTTAATAGTTTAATCCAAAATGGACAGGTTAGAACCGCATTTACCTTCTATATATTTATTCTTTTCAATCTCCATCATTTTCTTGATTCTTTATTATCCACCAGGCGGAATGATGCATATGCAGAGGCATTTTTAAAAAGCTGAGGGCTGGGTGGGTTAAACGATTTTGTCTCTCTGCCGCTACCTAATTGTTTTGGAATGTGACTCCGATAAAGAATCCGTGAAAACGATTAACGGGCGGACGGACATGAGTAAGTCATCCCTTCATCCCGCTATTTTGAAAGCTATACAAAAGCGCAATAAGCTCAGGTCGATTATTAACATTCAGTTTTCTGTAAATCCGGCTTATATAGTTTTTTACCGTGCCGATGGATAGAAAAAGTTTTTTTGAAATTTGCTGATTCGTTTCCCCTTGGGTTATCAGGATAAGCAGTTCATACTCGCGTTTGGAAAAGGCCCCCAATTTTTCGATTGCCTTATCCAAAGTTACTGGTGATCTTTCAACATTCTGCTGCAGTTTCTTCATTAATATTGATTTTATTGAGGCAGGATAGACTATTTGACCATTGGCACATTGACGGATTGCCGACAGCACTTGTTTCATTCCGCCACCCTGTAACACATAACCTGCGGCACCATGGCATATCGCTTCGATAAGATAATGATCTTCTGAATAGGCAGTAAAAATGACGAAAGGAGTAAATGGGTGTTTTTCCTTTAGAATTGGCATGACTTCCTGTCCATACTTCCCTGATGACCGGGCATCAATAAGAATGGCATCTGGCATGACTGATGGTCTATGATCAGAATCAAGAAGGTCCATTTCATTTCCGGTTATCCCTATGACCTTAATGTCTTCTTCATTTTCGATGATTCCCTCAAGTCCTCCCTGACCACCATATATCATTAGCTTAATCGACTTCATAACTTCACCTGTTCTTTTCATTATTTGTTATTAATCCGATCGTTTTTATAATTTCCCGCAGCGAAATAGTTCTAATGGTCTATATTTTACATCATTAATTCACCTGATAACAAATTTAAACTGTAAAATACTTTAATTAAATATGCTCCTCCTGACATAAAAAGGCTATCAACCCGTTTGCCTTCAGGATGATAGCCTTTTTCTTTGTTCCTCATCTATGAGCGTATCAAGTTTCATGATGCTCTCCTTTGCCCGTGGAAAATCAATTTTGCGATAATGGTGTTTTCCACCTTCTTCTTCATCTTTTTCGTCGGCCCATTTGACGACTTGCTGAAGCGGTGTACGAATAATATCATTTGAAGGTAAGAACGAATCGGTGTGAAATAAGATGGCGAGGGAAATGGTCTTTGCCTTAATCGGGTTTTCTCCCAAGCGGATTAACAGTTTATGTGCTCGTTCTGCACCTTTTATGGGGTGAATATCATTTTGTTTATACAGATCATAATCCCATTTACCATTGCGATACCAGGTGAAATGACCCATATCATGCAAAAGTCCAGCTTTAGCAGCAATATCAGGGTCGACATTATATTCGTTTGCTAAGTGAAAAGCATGGTATGCTACCGCAATCGCATGTGACAGCCCTGAACGGTTCAAGTATTTTTGAGCAATGGGATGTGTAAAAATATCCAAAAGCTTTACATCTCTCATCTAACCCCTCCTTACAATTATGTGGAAATTTTTAATGACTATCATAACTCTTTTCTAAACAAGAATCAAGGTTTTAAGTTTCTCCGATATATTTTATGCAGCTTGATACACTTTGGTTGTACAAAAAAAGGACCATTGCCGGTTATAGGCAATGATCGATCAATGAATTCAGTTTTGCAGTACATGGTTTTTCAAAGAGCGTCGTAAAATTTTACCTGTCGCGTTTTTTGGAAGTTCATCCAAAAATTCAATTTTTGCCGGTACCTTATATTTGGCCAAGTGTTCCATGCAATAGGAAAGCAGTTCTTCCTCGGTCAATGCATTGTTTTTCTTTACCACAAAGCATTTAACCACTTCCCCCTGATTGGGATCGGGAACGCCTATGGCAGCCGCCTCAACTACTTCAGGATGGGCATACAGAACCTCCTCCACTTCACGTGGATAGACATTATAGCCACCGACGATAATAAGCTCCTTTTTACGATCTACAATGAAAAAATAGCCTTCATCATCCATCCTGGCTAAATCGCCTGTATATAACCAGCCATCTTTCAAGACAGCGGCTGATTCTTCAGGCATTTTATAATACCCTTTCATTACATTCGGACCTCTGACAATCAATTCCCCTACCCCATTGATCGGCACTTCTTCTCCAAGCTCATTGACCACTTTGTTTTCCACCCTAAGGATGGAGGTTCCGATGGATCCCGCCTTCCTTGGACGATCCAAAGGATTGAAGCAGGTTACAGGAGAAGCTTCGGATAGGCCATATCCTTCTGAAACCCTGACATTAAATTTCCGCTCGAATGATTCAAGCAAGGACACCGGCATGGCGGATCCGCCCGATATGCAAATGCGTAACGACTTTAAAGCATCTTCTTTCGCATCTGGATATTGGAAAAGAAAGTTATACATCGTAGGCACTCCAGCAAAAACGGTCGCATCATATTTTTTGATTTGCCTGAATATTTCCTTTGGACTGAATTGCGGGACAATTAAAAGCGTACCTCCGCTTATCAATGGGGCATTCACAACTACCGTTAAACTGAAAACATGGAACATTGGCAATGTCGTAATGACACGGTCACTTTCCGTGATTCTTAAATATTCACCAATATCATGTGCATTGGAGTAGATATTGGTATGTGTGAGCATGGCCCCCTTTGGTTTCCCCGTTGTTCCCGAAGTATAGAGTATGATTGCCGTATCTTCAGGATCCAGTTCTGGACCTTTAAAGCCTTCATCCCCCGATTCGATCATTTTTGTAAACGATTTCATTTTTGGGTAGATGTTAAATTTGCTAATATCCCCATTATCAGGCTGCGTTTCACAAATCACATATTGTTCTACGCTTGAGAGAATCGGGTTCATTTTCTCAAGTAAGGGTAAAAGCTTATCTAATGCCACAACAACCTTTACATCGCCATTATTCAGGATATAACCAATCTCGTCAGGTGTGTAAATTGGATTGACGGGAATTACGGTCGCCCCTGCTCGCATAGCTCCATACAACGAAATGATGAAATGTGGAGAGTTGCCTAATAGCAGCGCAATGTTATCACCCTTTGAAACACCAAGCCTATGTAATTCGTCTGCGAACTTCGTAACGGCTTTATCCAATTCCCCATATGAAGTGGATTGATCCATAAAGTAATATGCTGGCTTACCTGCCTTTTTTAAAGCCATTTGATGAAGCTGTTCAGATAAATTCATCTTTCTCCCTCCCCTGCAAATAGCATGAATGAATAGTCATTCATTTTTATGGTAAACTAAATACATTTTTATTATATTAAAAGAATGCGATTGCAGCAACAATTTTATCCATATTCCAGCAATTACTGTCATTATCAGGAACAAAAGCCATCCCATTAAGTCGGGACGGCTTTTCAGGCTTAATATATTAAAGCCAATATTTCTTCTTTCGTTACATTGCCAAAATAATGACGAACATCAATCTCATCTAGTACCCTGCTGATTGCTTCCTTTTCATAGCGTATTCCAGTAAGCTTTTGTTCAATATCCGTAACCTCTCCGACCCCGAAGAAATCGCCGTAGATTTTACAATTTTCAATGATTCCCCTGTTCACTTCAAGGCGGATATCAACAGATCCCACAGGGAATCTATGTGAGTTTTGCAAGTTGAATTTAGGTGATTTCCCGTAATTCCACTCCCAGTTTTGATATCTTTCTTCCGAGATTTCGTGAATTTTCTCCCAATCCGTCTCGGTTAAAACATACTCTGTTACCTTTCCGCTCTCTTTGAAAATATTTTGCAGAAGGAATGAACGGAATTCTTCAACAGACATCGGTTCTTTTAGGAAATCGGCAATATTACCGACACGGCTTCTTATCGATTTAATCCCTTTGGACTCGATTTTATCTTTTTTCACTTTTAAAGCGGATACAATGTGATCCATTTCTGATTGAAACAGCAATGTCCCATGACTGAACATCCTGCCCTTAGTTGAGAACATCGCGTTTCCCGAAATCTTCTTTCCTTCAGCCAGAATATCGTTACGACCACTCAATTCAGCATGTATTCCTAGTTTCTCGAGCGTTTCCACGACAGGCTGGGTGAATTTCTTAAAGTTATGGAAACTATCCCCATCATCTCTCGTAATGAAGCTGAAATTGAGATTCCCTAGGTCATGATAAACCGCTCCACCCCCGGAAAGGCGGCGAACAACTGTAATGCCATTTCCATCTACATAATCGGAATTGATTTCTTCAATCGTATTTTGATTCCTTCCTATGATGATTGAAGGACGATTAATGTAAAATAGAAGATAGGTTTCATCTATATTTAAATGTTTAAGCGCATATTCTTCGATGGCCAGATTAATTCTTGGATCTGTAATTCCCTTATTATCAATAAAAAGCACAGTTGTTCCTCCTTGTAGACTTCATATCCCCGATGTTTCATTTATAGTTGAAATTCAAGATTGGTTTTGGCTACAGCTATTTCTCTTTTGAATACCTCGGATGCTTCTTTTTTCAGTTGATCAAGATTCCCATAATGCGGGAGGTGAGTTAACAGCAAAAGCTGGACGTCAGCCTTTTCTGCCAGCATGCCCGCTTCCCTTGCCGTCATATGCCCCGCCTTTGACCCATCCATATCACTGTAAAAGTTACTTTCACATAATAAAACATTTGCGTCTTTAGCGAAATCTGCAAGCTCATCCATATATGAACTGTCACCTGTGTAAACTATCGAATGATTTTCAGCTTCAATCCTCATTGCAAAACAAGGGACTGGATGTTTCGTTTTCATGAACGTAAATTTACACGGTCCAATGGTTAAGGGTTGATCAGCAGAGAAAGCTATCCCCTTTGTCACGTCTTTATAAGTTAACTTACCAAATTCGACTTCGTCCAAATCATGACCATAAATAGGAATGGTCCTTTTTTCGCTGCCCAATATCTGCTGTATGAACGCAGCGTGCTGCAGTACACCAATATCCGCTACATGATCCGGATGATAGTGGGATAATACAACTGCACCAAGATCCTCCGGCTTCATATGGTTTTGCAGCTGTGATAGAACACCGCTGCCACAATCAAGCAGAATGCGAAAATCTTCATATTCAAGCAAATAGCCGGAACTTGCCTCATTTTTAGCTGGATAACCGCCCCAGCAGCCAATTACGGTGATTTTCATGCTTAGGCACTCCTTTTTTTCTCTCAATGACTTCCCCATTAATATAAACTATTCTTGCCCTTATTTCACCTTTTTTACTTATGTTATAAAACATTCATTGACATTTAAAATCTGTTATAATACAATAAAACCATAGAAAAGCGAATAATAAAAAAATTCAGGAGATGATTTCATGCTTCAAAGTAGCGTTGAGTTCTTTAAAAACCTGCCACCGAAACAATGCACGGAATGCGGAAAAAAAATTGAAGAACAGCACGAATGTTATGGAAACCACTGTGATCATTGCCTTTCTGGAGAGTAGTTGTCCTGTGTTTCACCATCCGCTTCCCAAATAGCAGGATGAATTCATATATGGTTTCGGTTTCGCAGCTGAAAACCCGAAATAAAAAGAAGAGGTACCGAACGGTATCTCTTCTTTTTATTTCGGGTTCATTGCATTTGAGCAAAAAAAATAGAATTATCACTTAACGGATAATCCTTTAAATAAATATATTTTAAATAGTTCAGCAATTTCCTCTTTCTCTAATGGGGCATGGTTCCTTTCCCAATCAAAAATCAGGGCTAGGTACATCTTTAGCATCAGGAATGCTGTTATCTCTGGATCGCAAGGCTGTATATAGCCCTTATCAATCGCTATTTTTAGTTTTTCCTTAATGTAGGAGACAATGGCTTCTTCCATTTCATTAACCATTTCCTGAACGGCCGGCGTCCCAATTTCGCGCTCTTCCTGAAGAAGTTTCAAAGATAATTGATGTTCCTGCCTGAACTCCAGAATTCGATAAACGGCCCGATGCAGGTTTTCAAAAAAGGAAAGTTGGTCATCCAAAGATTGTTCCGCCTCATATTTCATTTCCTCTATCAACCGCTGAACGATTTCTTTAAACAGCTCTTCTTTATTTTTATAAAAGGTATAAATGGTCCCTTTTCCCACATTGGCAATTTTAGCGACTTGATCCATCGTCGTTGCCTTATATCCAAAAAGTGAAAACGACTTGGTCGCAGCTTCTAAAATTAATTTTTTACGATCAACAGACATTTCCCACCTCAATCCTGACCAAACGGACAAAACAGTCATTATGTTCAACGATATCATACCAAAAATTTTCAGTCTTTTCAATTATATTTTCAATTACTTATAGAAACAATGGCCATCCTCATTACTGGACAGCCACTTTTTCGAGTATTCATTTAAATCACCAAGGTCAAGTAAAAAGAAAGCGGTGCTTTTCCAGTTACAACATCTTTCAACTTCACATGTAAATATGTAGAGCACATTGCAAACATTGTTAAACTACTTTCTCCTATTGACTGATCACTTTTCCTGTAATCTGTTTAAAATGATTGTTGCCAAAGCATCGATGAATTCAGGTTTAACATTGGGCATATCCGGCCTATAGTAGCCTGCACCAATCTCTTCCGTCACAACCTTACATTCATAATCGTTATCATAAAGGACTTCAAGGTGCTCGGCAACAAAGCCGACAGGAATATAAATGAAAGCTTTATAACCTTTTGCTTGATGAAGATCTCTGGTTAAATCCTGTACATCAGGTCCCAACCATGGTTCAGGTGTTTGTCCAGCGCTTTGCCAGCCTACTGCATAATTGCTAACCCCTGCGCCTTCAGCAATCATGTCTGCCGTTTCCTTCAGTTGATTTGGATACGGATCTCCCGATTGCAGGATTTTTTCAGGGAGGCTATGTGCCGACACAATCAAAGCGAAATTATCGCGTTCTTCCGAGGTCATTTTCCCGATTACTTCTTTTACTTGGTCTACCCAATATTGGATGAATTTTGGCTCATCATACCAGCTTTCAACGGAAGTGATGGTGAGGTTCCCCAATTTAGCTGCTTCATCCTGGGCACGTCCATTATAAGACTTCACGCTGAATGTGGAAAAATGCGGAGCCAATACTATACTGACCGCTTCTTTGATTCCATCTTCATGCATTTGTTTCACTGCGTCTTCAACAAAAGGTTCAATATGTTTCAGTCCAAGATATGCCTTGAATTCAACTTCCTCCTGAACGGAATTCAATTTCTTTTCAAGCGCTTCAGCTTGTCCTGCCGTTATTTTTGCAAGCGGGGATAATCCACCGATCGCTTCATATCTGCCCTTTAGGTCGGCAATCAATTCGTCGCTTGGCCGTCTCCCATGACGAATATGTGTATAATACCTTTCAATATCCTCTTCAGTGTATGGAGTACCATAAGCCATGACTAAAAGGCCCATTTTTTTTCTTGACATGAAGTTACACCTCTTTTAAAGATTCGTTCTTTTATTGTGCATCCAATTAAGGAGTTTTAGCAAATGGTTCGCTCACCTTACTTCATTTTTGATGAATATTCATGAATGAAAGCGGTCAGCCTCTTCAGTGTATCCGGATTTACGGACGGGAAAACCCCATGACCAAGATTAAAGATGTAGCCGTCCTGCTCCATGCCCTGATCCAGGATCCTTTTCGTCCGTTCTTCTATAACATCCCATGAAGATAATAGCAGGGCAGGATCTAGATTACCTTGTACCGTTTTCTGGATTCCCATTTGTCTTGCTTCTGTAATTGGCAGTCTCCAATCAAGCCCGACTACATCAATCGGAAGATCATTCCACTCAAGTGCCAAGTGACTTGCGCCGACCCCGAACATGATTAGCGGTACATTTTCTTCACGCAATGATGAAAAGATACGAGTCATGATCGGCTTGATGAATACGCGGTAATCTTCAACATTCAAAGCACCCACCCAGGAATCAAAGATTTGGATGGCTTTAACGCCGGCTTTGATTTGCGACTTGACATAGATGATGATCATATCCGCTAACTTATCCATTAATGCAAACCATGCCTTTGGCTCTGTATACATGAAAGCTTTCGTCTTATTGTAGTTTTTGGAGGGGCCGCCTTCAATCATGTATGAAGCAATGGTGAACGGAGCCCCGGAGAAACCGATCAAAGGAACGGACAATTGCTCCGTGGTCAATAATTTAATCGTGTCCAACACATATGGGATGTCTTTCTCTGGATTCAATTCACCTAATTTTTCAACATCTGATACCGATTGGATCGGATTGGATATGACCGGACCGATTCCGGACTTAATCTCAACATCGACACCAATGGCTGGTAGCGGTGTCATTATATCTTTATATAAAATCGCAGCGTCTACATCATATTGCTCGACTGGCAATCTAGTTACATAAGCGCATAATTCCGGCTGATGAGTAATTTCAAAAAGAGAGTACTTCTCTTTCAATTTACGGTATTCCGGCTGTGAACGGCCGGCCTGACGCATATACCAAACAGGCACATGATCCGTTTTCTCTCCTCTCGCAGCTTTTAAGAATGTATCATTCGTAATTTCCTTAGACATTAATATCCACCTTTCAAGCAATCACGTTTCTATTTTTATTCATTACCTACATAGAATATCAGAAGGATGTTGAATTTCAAATCGAATCTCCTTAAACTATAGCTTTTTCTATAATAGAAGTATAGCCAACCTATATATTTGTCAGAAAATCGACGTTTTTATAAATACCTTACCGGTTTACAAGCCCAATGGTTAGTTTGGAAATGGTAAAAGCATTATTCATTGGGTAAAATGGGTATACAGATACTATATAAGAATTGGAGGGGAATTTATGAATGTATTCATCACATCAGGTACTTATGATTTTTTGAAATTAAAAAAAGATAAGCACCCGAATGAAAAAATATTACTTATGCAGAATGCTCAAAACACAGTACTTTTACATGAAACAACAGGTAAAACGCTCTTCAGCTCGCCACGTAAATATGAGGTAGTCGATGGGAAGGGAACTCTTCAAGATCATGGATATGTGGTCATGAACAATATTCCTGTCAGTGAGGAAGGACGGCCGGTATTTGAACACCGTTTTAAAAACAGGGCCGGATTCATTGAAAATGAACCAGGCTTCGTTGCCCTTCGTATCCTGCGTCCAATCAACTCTGAAACATATGTAATCTTAACGATTTGGGAAAAACAATCGGACTTTATGAACTGGAAGAAATCCAGTTCATTTCAGCAGGCGCATAACAGTGACTCCAAACCTCCTGTTACGAATTCCAGCCAGAAGATGTTTTCAGGTGAAGCCTTTGTAACGCAGTATACATTGGTGAAAGATTCCGAAGAATAATCCATTCTTGTCAATAAAAGGCCCATCCCCTTAAGGATGGGCCTTTTCATAGTAATGCAGATCGTTATTTGGACGCTAAAAAATCATAAAGACCTATAACAATCCGACAAATTCCTTCTTTATTTCCGGGGAAATACAACGGATATTTACATATATTTTATCTGAATCCTTTTTTCAAAGTACTCTAGGCCCCAGGAATTTATGCAATTTAAACAAGGTTAAACTATATGCCGCGCCTAATGCATAACCTGCAAAGATATCAGTTGGAAAATGAACCTTCATAGCAATCCTGCTGACACCAATTAGCAGAATGAGACAAAAGAAACCGATTCCTAATGCCCATTTCAATGAGTTCCCTTTAATTTCTTTCATGATTAAATAAGCAACCATACTGAAGAAAATAAGGCCCACCATTGCGTGGCCACTTGGAAAACTGAAGCCAGCCGTATCCATCAAATGATTTTCAGGGCGCACTCTTTTTACATGATTTTTTATCCACCCGTTTAACACATCACCCCCAGCAATTCCGATAGAGAAGACGGCCATGGTCCAATAATCCTTCTTTATTATCCACAAATAGAGAACACATAATAAGCTTCCAAAACCAATGAACTTGGATTTCCCAAGATAGGTAATGGTTTTGAAGAAAGTGAACGAAAAAGTATTTTCACCTACCGAAAAAAGTTCCGCAACATATGTATCGAACGCTAAAGCCTCCTCACTTTGGACTTCATGCATCAAAAAAAAGAATAGCAACATGCAAAGCAAAACCAAAGCAATCCAGAAATATTTAATCATTATATATCTCTCCTCGAGGTATTTAATATACTTTGGATTATTCAGAATATGATATACTATTTACAATTAATCCAATCAATGGGAGGTGCAAAATGATACAGCGATTACACGATCTTCTAGATGGTTCATATGAAGAAATGGTATCCATCCGGCGTTATCTTCATCAAAACCCCGAGCTTTCTTTTCAAGAAACCCAAACGGCGGCCTTCATCGCCGGATATTATGAAAAACTTGGAATCGAACACCGAACAAATGTAGGCGGTAATGGTGTTATTGCCAAGGTCACAGGCAGTAAGCCTGGTAAAACCGTAGCATTGCGCGCTGATTTCGACGCCTTACCCATTCAAGATGAAAAAGAAGTTCCCTATAAATCTTCCGTACCCGGGGTAATGCATGCGTGTGGACACGATGGCCATACAGCGACACTCCTTGTCCTTGCAAAAAATCTGAATGAACTGAAGGATGAGCTCGAAGGTGAATATATATTTATCCACCAACATGCTGAAGAATATGCTCCAGGGGGTGCCAAACCGATGATTGAGGCTGGCTGCCTTGAAGGAGTGGATGTAATTTTCGGCACCCATTTATGGGCAACGGCCCCAACCGGAACAGTCCAATACGCTTATGGACCCCTTATGGCCGCTGCTGACCGTTTTGAAATCACCATTCAAGGGCAGGGCGGGCATGGAGCCCAGCCGCATAAAACCCGTGATGCAATCGTAGTCGGCTCTCAGCTCGTCATGGCCCTGCAGCAAATCGTGAGCCGCCGCCTAAACCCAATAGATTCTGCAGTCATTACCGTCGGTTCCTTTGTAGCAGATAATGCCTTTAACGTCATTGCAGATAAGGCTAAAATAATCGGGACCGTCCGCACATTCAAGGAAGATGTCCGTTCATTCATTAGCGAAGAAATAGAGCGGATTGTTAAAGGAACCTGCATAGCTGCGGACTGCACCTATGAATATCAATACTTTCAAGGTTATCCAGCTGTTATTCCACATGTTGAGGAAACTAAATTCCTCATCGAAAGCACTGAGTCGGTCAAGGAAGTTTTGATTACAGAGGAAATTGACCCGGATATGACAGGTGAAGATTTTTCTTATTATTTACAAAATGTAAAAGGTACATTCTTCTTTACGGGAGCCAGGCCAAAAAATGAACATACATATCCGCATCATCATCCTTTGTTTGATATTGATGAAAATGCGATGCTCATTGCAGCCAAAATATTAGGCACTACAGCGGTAACTTATCACAATAAGAAACAATCATCCCAAATGGTGAATGAATCTTTATTGCGGTAATGGTGAAGGGACGGGTTACCCCCGTCCCTTACTCTTTAAGAAGTCTGATTCGGTAACAATTGACAGCCGTTTCCCCAAGATGTTCCAACAAATGATGGTTGGCATATCCACCGACAGCTGCCCCAATACCTGGAACGAGCTGGAACATTTTGATGACATCGATGTGATCGCGATATTCCTGCTGAAATTCTTGCCAGTCTATTTCCGGCCATTTCCCTGAATCCCATTCCTCTATTACCTGTAAAGTTTCCAATTTCTTCTCCTCGCTTGAAAATGCCATCTGGAAGATATGGAGAATGAATAATCGTTCCTCATATTTATTTGGATCGAAACCGTATATACGGGATAGTTCGAATAATAATTTCATCTTGATGCTAAGCAGTAATGGGAAATCAGCCAATCCAATTAAAAGCCCTGCCGCTCCGGTTCCCACTCCTTCTATAACGGCCGTTTTCCGATATGCCGTTACAGTTTCCGCAACCCACTCTTCTTTTTGCTGCAAGGATAGTAGCACTACATTTTTTTCTTTAGACATATATTTAGAACCTGATAATACGGCCTCTATCATCCCTTTAATACTATCAGTAATCATTTTGTGCACTCGGTCTGGAATATAACTATTCAATTTGATCTGCGCTTTTTTGGACATCCGCTCAAGCCTGCCAGATTTCTTGGCTACTTTCTTTTTCCATGATATTAGTTTCGAAAATGCCTTTTGTTCATATTCATCCATTCATTTAACACCTCCGTTAAATATGTATATACCCCCTACGAGGCTTTTATTTTCAATTTTCATAAAATCAACTGAAACGTTTTTTTTGAGGGTTTGTAAAATTCGAACGTTGTTTTCCACTCCAGGCTTGCGCCGAGGAGGCTTGGAAAGCAGTCGGCGCAAAGGGAGAAGATTTCTGAAATCAACTGAAACATTAATAAAGAAAAAGCTGATTTTTTGAAAATCAGCTTCTGCTTAAAAGTTTTTAATTTTCTTTGCTGCATAGATTTTAAAACCGAATATGAAAACAAGCCCCATTGCCAAGGCGGCTAAAGCGGACATCCATTCCCCTTTCACTAGCAGGACTAAAATGAAGACAAGGTCCTCAAATAATAGGAAATAGGAAATTAGCTTTATGACCGCAGATTCTCTCATTTTTGCTGGCAATGGATATAGTGAGACCCATACTTTCCATTCATGAGCCTTCCAAACCGGCAGCAGTTGCAGGGCTGTCATGAATAGGAACATGAACGTTACAATCAAATGTGCCCATATGTTAGTGAATACACTTAAAATCACGGATCCAATGATAGTTAAACGCAAACAAAGGCCCACATAATCATTGGATCGCAGCAGAGTACGGGCGTAAAGATAGGTATAAGTTGATTTATCACCATACGGAATGAGTGATAATAGCCAGTCCATCCATTTCCTTCTCGCTACCTTCCCTTTCAAATGAGGAACATCTGTAAACATGTTCGCTATTCGATAGAAAGAATTCATCCGTTTGTTCTCCAGTTCCACCAGCCGTTCCCACTTCAGCACAAAACCTTTAGTTGCGCTTCGGTAATACATGTAAAGACCTAACAATAATAAGAAGGTTATAAGTGCAAACAGTATATTTGCCCTTGAACAGATGAAATAAAGAATCACTCCATTAAGTAAAAAACGGATGAGAGAATCCCAATGGCTCACTGATGTATCCTGATATTTCAATACCAGCCAGCGCATGGTTAAATTCAAAAACTTCAAAATAAGCAATACGACCAGGATAATTCCAAGGTCCTTACCTCCTGCCCCCGTAACTTTCGAATACATCGGTATCGATGCAATCAGGACAACAAGAAGAATAAAGCCTTGCATGACCCAGCTTAATATCAGTGAATTCTTGAAATAGCTTCTCAACTTCGTTTCAAGCGGAAGCAGGAATACCGTATCGGGTTCTTTCAAGAAAGTATTTATCGGGCTTCTGGTTACAATGATCGATAAAACTAAGGCCATGATCAATTCAGCAGGGAAATCACTGTTTAACGTCTTCACCCAATCACTGTAATAATATGCCAAACCACCTAGAACCAATACCATGACAAAAACAAGATGGCCATTAAAAATATAACGAAGATATTTTTGCGTTTCATTTATATAGCCTAAATATCTTTCCTTCCAGAGATTTTGACTATTCATGACCGATTTCTTCTTTCGTCAATTGGATATATAAATCGTCCAGAGTTGCCCCCGGCATCGAAAATTGTTCACGAAGCTGCTCAAGATTGCCTTTTGCCCGAATTTCTCCATTATGCAATATGATGAAAGAATCACAATACCTCTCGGCTGTCGCCAGTATATGTGTAGACATTAAAATTCCCGCACCGCTCTCTTTCATCTTCCTCATCAAGTCAAGCAAGGATTGAATGCCTAATGGATCAAGACCCACGAATGGTTCGTCGACGATATATAAAGACGGTTGCACTAAAAAGGCGCACATGATCATGACCTTTTGCTTCATTCCCTTTGAAAAATGTGCCGGGAACCATTTAAGCCTTTTCTCCATATGGAATTCCTTTAACAGAACGTCCATCCTTTCTTTATATGTGGCTTCCGCCAAACCATGTGCCATGGCCGTAAGCTTTAAATGCTCCTCAAGTGTAAGCTCATCATACAGAATTGGCGTTTCTGGAACATAAGTGAATTGTTTACGATATGTATCCGGGTCCTGGGCAAGTGTTTTACCATGAATCGAGACACTTCCGCCTTTCGGCTCCATGAGTCCGATGATATGTTTGATTGTCGTACTTTTCCCAGCCCCGTTGAGCCCAATTAACCCTACTAGCTCATTTGGCTGAATTTCAAAACTTATTCCTTTTAAAACGGGCGTTTTCGTGTATCCGCCCACTAATTGCTTTATTTCCAATAAGGACATATAAACGATCCTTTCTATATAGAGGTTCTTATTTCCATTTTATCAAATTCTCCTGCTTTTATATAGTCGAGTGTTCCCGGAACTAAATTTCCATAAATAACTAATTATATTTCTCCTCCTTTGTGGTCATCATAATTAAGGAAGAAGGGGTTAGTCATTACGTGTGATTCACATCATATTGTAAATGAGGTGTCAGTTAAAGACGTATTACACTGAAATACCCATAAGATTTATTACAAATGATTCACATCATATTGTAAATGAGGTGTCAGTTAAAGACGTATAACTGAATTAAACCAGAAGCTTCATAAAAAAAATCGTTTCGAGCAAGGAGATGGTTCTCTTGCACGTAAAAGCAGAAAAATCATTCAATAATTATCAATTATGCTTTGAAAGTTGATGAAACTTTAAAGATATAGGAGATGGTTGCTTTGAATGGAAAATCTCTAATCAGATAATAACCGTATTTTACTAAAATGTAGATGAGGTGTTTGTCGCAGAGAATTTATGCTAATGCGAATTTTGAAGCAAAACCCCCTTTTTCGACAGGCAGGGTGCAACTTAATGTTGCATCCTGTTTTTATGATTTTTCCTTTTCTCAAGGATTCAAGCTATGGTACGATTAACCAAATACATTAACTTTTAAAGGAGCGTTTTTAATGAGTGATTGCATATTTTGCAAAATAATCGACGGGGAAATTCCAAGCAGTAAAGTTTTCGAAAATGAACATGTATTGGCCTTTCTCGATATCAGTCAAGTAACAAAAGGCCATACACTGGTAATACCTAAAGTACATAAGGAAAACCTTTATGAGTTGACACCTGAGATTGCCAAGAATCTTTTTGAAGTGGTACCGGAAATTGCCCGCGCCATGAAACAGGAATTCCAACCTGTAGGCCTGAACCTTTTAAACAATAACGGGGAAGCTGCAGGACAGTCCGTTTTCCATTTTCACATGCATTTAATTCCACGACATGGGGAAGGTGACGGCTTTGGGGCAGTTTGGAAAACGAATACCAGCGACTATACACCAGATGACCTGAAACAAATCGCTGACTCCATTGCACAGCATTTAAAATGAACTGCTGGCACATGAAGGTTTCTTTCTCCTTTCTTAATATCTTTTTAAAAGAATCGAACTTAAGCACGCTTGTTGCATGAAAAAACAATGATCCTAATTTGGTCCTCACTTTAAAGTGCAGGACCTTTTTTACTTTGGCCTATCATTAAAATGGATTGTCACTTAAAATTCTAAATTTTCCTCCTATTGAATTTAGTTTTCTGGTAGGATATATGAATAGTCTCAAATACTTTATCACATAGTCGCATAGGAGGAAAAAAATTGAAACGTGCACGCAATTTTAACGCTGGGCCAGCCGCCCTTCCATTAGAAGTTTTACAAAGAGCCCAAAACGAATGGTTGAATATTGAGGATTCCGGTATGTCCGTCATGGAATTAAGCCATAGAAGTTCGGAATTCGAAAAAATTCATAACCATGCCATCCAATCATTAAAAGACCTTATGGGAATTCCTGAGAATTATGAAGTTCTCCTGCTGCAAGGAGGAGCAAGTCTGCAATTCTCCATGATTCCCATGAACATTTTGAATGATGGAAAAAGGGCAGATTATGTCCTCACTGGTTCTTGGTCGGAAAAAGCATTAAAAGAAGCCAAAAAGGTTGGTGAAACGGCCGTAGTCGCTTCATCCAAAGATGAAAAATATACGTTCATCCCTAAAGTCGAAGATATCAAATTGAATGATGATGCTGCATATCTTCATATCACAAGCAATAATACGATTTACGGAACACAGTGGAAAGATTTCCCGGAAACAGGCAACATTCCTTTAGTAGCCGATATGTCAAGTGATATTCTCAGCAAAAAGATTGATATTAGTAAATTCGGCATCATCTATGCAGGTGCACAAAAGAATCTAGGTCCGTCTGGAATCACTGTCGTAATCATCCGTAAAGACTTAATAACGGATAATGACAAAATCCCGTCCATGATGAACTATTCCATCCATTCAAAAAATAAATCTTTATACAACACTCCTCCGACATTGGCCATTTACTTATTGTCCCTTGTGTTGGATTGGGCAAAAGAACAGGGCGGCGTGGAAAAGATTGCTGAGATCAATGAAGAAAAAGCAAAAGTCATTTACGATGCCATTGACGGCAGTGATGGTTTTTATAAAGGCCATGCCCTACCGGACAGCCGTTCATTGATGAATGTAACGTTCACGCTTCCGTCAGAAGAAGCTGAAGCACAATTCCTTAAAGAAGTGAAGCAAGCTGGATTCGTAGGACTGAATGGTCACCGTTCCATCGGTGGCTGCAGAGCTTCCATCTATAATGCGGTCCCTCTATCCCATTGCCAGGACCTTGCTGATTTCATGAAGAAGTTCCAGGAGTCGTATAAAGCGAAGGAAGCTCAAACCCTATAAATCAAACAAATATGACTTCTTAAAAAATAGGTCTTATGATATACTATGTTAAACTTCTTGCAACAGGCAATAGTGCATTGTTGAAGAAAAAATGTTAGTTGAGATGAGAATAGGAGAGATGAGTAAATGAAAACGAAAACCCTTGTGTCACTGTCCCTATTAATCGGGATTGGGGCTGCCCTGCATTTTATCGTACCTGGATTCTTCCTTGGAATGAAACCGGATATGATGCTGTTGATGATGTTTTTGGCGATTACCCTGTTTCCCGCGAAGAAGAATGTATTCATTGTCGCCCTGGCTGCTGGAGCCATCTCTGCCATGACAACTACATTTCCTGGAGGACAGATTCCAAATATCATAGACAAATTGGCAACAGCCTTTCTGTTTTACCTTTTATTCATCAGTCTTAAGAAGTTTTCAACATCCGTTGTCACCGTTAGTATCTTGACTGCCGTAGGAACAATGATTTCCGGCGCTGTCTTCCTTGGTTCGGCTTATTATATCGTATCCCTTCCAGGGCCTTTCGTTGCACTTTTCGGCGCTGTTGTACTTCCTGCCGTACTGTTAAATACAGTTGCGATGGTCATCATTTATCCAATTGTGAACGGCATCGTTAGAAAATCAAATATACCCATTAATGCATAAAGCGGGATCATCATACCTTAAAAAGCACCGGAATGTCCGGTGCTTTTTTTCCAATCTTATGAATCTGGAATTCTAGTCACAATCATCCTCCAATGATCAATGAATCAATATCCACATAAACCAAATGAAAAGCAGTAAAGCCCCAGGGAGACCCATTGCGAAGGCTCTAGCCTGGAGCACCCTCTTGGGCGGATAGATGCCAGGAGTTTTTGCTTGCCTTAGAAAATACCCCATTCCGCACAGGCATATCAGGCCTAATAAAAAAATGATTTTCATTATTAACCCACCAGTGCCATCCATGTTCCGACAGCTTGTTTTTATTATCTATATGCTGCTCTTCCCTTTATATGTAGCATTATTAATAAAGCTTCAAGTTATTTTTAAATATTATATATTTACTCTCTAAGTTTAAAAAAATATTTTTGTGATATAAAGATAAAATGGTCGATTCTCTTCCATAAGGATGAAAATTATGGTATTTTGATATCAATAGTATTTCTCTCCCTATTTATCATAATTTCCAATTGATGCAGCAGGGATTCAGACCATGGAAAGCGAAAACATATTATAAAATGAGGTGATCCTAATGAAAGCAAAATCATTACTAATTGGCTTTTTGACCGGAACAGTAGTAGCTGGTGCGGCAACCTTACTTTCAACACCGAGTTCAGGTAAAGACCTACGGACCCGCATCAAAACGAATACCGACGAAATTAAGAATACAATTGATGAGTTAAAGGTAAAAATGCTAAATATTAAAGATGACACGATGGAAGCTTCACAAATCAGCAAAGAAACGGTAAAAACGTTCATTTCGGATGTTCAGGTGGTCATCGAGAGCTGGAAGCGGGAAATCGAGCCCAATAAGAATGAATTATTGAAGAACGTTCAGGAAATTGAAAATTCATTGAAAGAATTGGAAGCGGCAGCACCTACTTCTAAAAATTAATAGCTGGCATCGACACACAAGCTTGATTCTCCATTTTTCCCAATAAATTACATGGTTTATTGGAGAAGAATGGAGAATTCATTAAAAAAACTAAAATTTTCTAAAAATTTTGCAAATATTTATCTTTATTAATTTTTATTTTATTGTCATAATAAATATATAGAATCTTATAAGTAGGTGAGCCCATAATATGCAGAATAAAAATTATTCTATGAAAGAAGCAATGATTTTTAGTCAACGAATTGCACAATTAAGCAAAGCATTATGGAAATCAATTGAAAAAGATTGGCAGCAATGGATCAAGCCCTATGATTTAAATATCAATGAGCACCATATCCTTTGGATTGCCTACCATCTTAATGGCTCTTCCATTTCAGATGTTGCAAAATTTGGGGTCATGCATGTTTCTACGGCATTTAATTTTTCAAAAAAATTAGAGGAACGCGGGTACTTAACATTTTCAAAAAAAGAAAATGACAAAAGGAATACCTATATAGAGATCACAGCGGAAGGTGAAAAAATCCTACTTGACTTAATGGAGACATATGACCCAAGTAAGAACTCTGCTTTCTCGGGTGCACTCCCACTGCGTGAGCTTTATGGCAAGTTTCCGGATATGATTGAAATGATGGCCATCATCCGAAATATATACGGTGAAGACTTCATGCAAATCTTTGAACGATCCTTCGATAACATCGATCAGGAGTTTACTGACGTGGAGGGTAAAATCACAAAAAAAAAGATAGAGAAAGAAACTGAGCCAGTTTAATCTCATACTCTATCCATTTCCTTCATGAATGATACATATAACCCCTGTGCGAGGCATGCATCAATGCATTCCTTTGTGGTTATTTTTGGATTAACCTTTCTTTCAAATTGATTAAAAAGCGGTCGAAAGTTCATATACCCTTCCGCTTTTTCTATTTCATAGCGTTTGCTCAAGATATCACATGTTTCCAATAATTCTTCCGCTTCCTTCTTCGTGAAATTTTTTTCCACAAATAGATAGTCCAACTTGGCCTCCGGATTGCGTATAAGGTTCAACAAAAGCCGTTGATGAAAACGGAGTATTTCTATTTCTTCATTTATATTTTTCATACATCACTAATCCCCAATCGATCATTCAATTTAACATAAAAGCTTATAACCAATTTTTGATTTTTCACACTCAGTAATCCTTCTTATCCCTGGTTCAGAACCTGGCATGAATTGCCCTTAGCCATGCTTACACACTAAAGTGATTTTATCTTAAATTTAATCCAAGAATTTCATTGCTTTTTCCACCCATTCATCGTAATGTATGTAAGTAAATTCAACAGCTTTGGAGGGCTGATTTCGAAATGAATTCGTGGAAAACAATTGACGTGGCAAAACAATATGGGAATTGCCGTCTGCTCTTTTTTTCAGTTTTTACTATATTGATGTCTTTTGTTCTGATCTATACATTATTTAGTGTCTTTTCAACCCATGTTATTTTGTATGGCGATCAAACAATGGTATTTTTTAGCCTATTGCTCTTATTATATCCTGTTCACAAACTATTACACTATTTACCGTTACGATTATTATGTAAAAAAGTAAAAACTTCTTGGTCCTTGAAGTGGAACGTTGTGCTTACATGCAGAGTCAATGTGCATGATCCGATTCGAAAGCATCTTTATCTCTTGACCCTTGTGTTGCCTTTCTTCATTATGTCGGTCATATTGATTGGTTGTGCCCTTAGCTTTCCGCATTACATCCATTATTTCACTATTTTATTATCTCTGCACACCGGATTATGCGTATCGGATTTTATTTATATAAAAAATCTGGTTGGTTCCCCAAGGCATTCTTTTATCGAGGAACATCTCGAAGGATACGATATACTTATTCAAAAGTGATTTCTTATTTATCCATAAAGATACCTGATAAGATTTTTAGGTATCTTTTTTCATTATAATTTGGTATCGTATTTATACATGATGTTTTGCAAGGAGGGATTTTAGGTTTTGATCTCGTTCTGGTTTATTATTTTTGCTATTTTGATCCTTTATAATATTAATAGAATGACAAACTCTTTATGCATTCAAAAGGAAATTGCTGAAGACCGGCAGCCTAAAGTATTCAGGACCATTAATGTATTAATTACTATTATGTTATTATCCTCCTATATTGAAATTTTGTATACGTAGAGATGAGCAACAAATGATGACCATCATTTGTTACATACATTGGTGATACCCGGAGCATTATCCACATAAAGAAAAAGGGCGAAGCAACAGCTTCGCCTTTTGTTTATGGGCGCTTATAACCAAGAAGCTCCAATGATGATTAACAGGATGAAAAGAACGACAATTAGAGCAAAGCCTCCACCTATTCCTCCAGACATTGATCTTCCTCCTTTCCATTCTTAAGTAATAGTATCTTCATGCACACTCTTATATCCGCCAAAAGGAATCCATTCCTTTCCTAGCTTGAGAATCACTTCAATCTTTTTTGTTGAGCGGCTACCCTATCCTATTCAACTCCATGGCAAAAGGAGTGGGCTCTTTCCATTATTAATTTTGCAGCCGATTAGCAAAAGGCTGCTCCTACAATTATTAATAAAATGAATAACACCACTAACAAAGCGAAGCCCCCGTTAAATCCATTACCCATTATGCTACCCCCTTTTGTTGTCCTCGATTTATCATATGTAATGGATTAATATCTGGGTAGGCGAACACCCATTTTTCAAAAAATTCTTATTCATGCACCAATATATTATTTTTTGTAAAGTAACCAGAATATGTTATAGTTAATTTTGTGGAAATACGAAAAAATAGCAAACAAGAAACTTATAACTAGGAGTTGTTTTTATGAAGAAGTGGGCATTATCGATTGCTGTTACTGCAGGGCTGATCGGACTTACAGCATGCAACAGCGACAAGGAAGCAGTCGTTGAAACTAAAGCGGGGGATATAACTAAAGAAGAATTTTACAATGTAATGAAAGACCGTTATGGTGAAACCGTTCTTCAAGAACTTGTTTATGAAAAAGTTCTTTCTGAAAAATATACAGTAACGGATAAAGAAGTTAAAGCTAAAACGGACGAACTTAAAGAGCAAATGGGTGAAAACTTCGAAACGGCCCTTGCCTCTTCCGGATATAAGAGCGAAGATGATCTTAAACGTGCACTTAAAATCGGCATGCTTCAAGAAAAAGCAGCCGTTGCCGATATAAAAGTTAAAGAAGCTGATGTGAAAAAAGCTTATGAAGACTATAAACCGCAAATCAAAGCGAGACATATTCTAGTGGAAGACCAAAAAACAGCCAACGAAGTTAAAGCTAAATTGGACAAAGGCGAAGACTTCGCTAAACTTGCAAAAGAATATTCAACAGACACAGGCACAGCTGAAAAAGGCGGGGAGCTAGGCTGGTTCGGACAAGGTGAAATGGTTCCTGCATTTGAAGAGCAAGCTTACAAAATGAAGAAAGATGAAATCAGCAAGCCGATTAAATCCGATTATGGCTACCACATCATCCAACTTCTTGATACAAAAGAAAAAGAATCATACGAAGATATGAAAAAAGATCTTGAATATGATTTGAAAGTCGCTCAAATTGACCAAACTAAAGTTCAGGACATTTTGAATTCAGAAGTCAAAAAAGCGGACGTGAAGATTAAAGACGAAGATCTAAAAGATGCAATCACTTCCGGTGACGCAGCCAATGCTGAAAAATAATTGAATAGTAAAAAGCGACAGGACTTTGCCTGTCGCTTTTTTATCATGGTTCGAGCTATGCTCCCTGATTTATATCCTTTTTACGCCTCTCGCGCTCTTCTTCCATGCGTTCAATGTACTTCTGACCTTCCTTCTCAATCCAAGCATCATCTATGAGGCGTTCCTGCCTAGCTGTCCAAATTGACATGACTGCACTGACGATTATCCCAATAAACACGAACCAGATCCAAATTGGCATGTCCATTCCCTCCCCAAAAATCTACTATTCATTTACTAGAGAATATGCGCGAACAAATAAAATATGCTTCTTTCTCCATCGAGAAAGAAGCATATTTCATTAAAATGTTGGTTTATAGAATGAACGATTATCGAGTGCGAAAACTCTTTCCGTAAATTCACCCGGTTTCACTTTTTCCAAGGCCCGGTCCATCATATTTATCTTGGCATCCATATTATCAATATAATGCAGCACTTCCGCTTCCCTAACCATTGGCGGCTTGGGACTGCCCCACTCAGCTTTACCATGGTGGCTTAGTATCAGGTGCTTAAGAATCATGATTTCTTCCGCTTCAATGCCCAATTCCTCTGCAGCTTTACCGACTTCATTCACCATGATGGTGATGTGCCCCAACAAGTTCCCTTCCACTGTATAAACAGTCGAAACAGGTCCAGATAGCTCATGTACCTTTCCAAGGTCATGCAGAATGACTCCTGCATACAAAAGATCCTTATTGAGCGAAGGATATAGGGTTGAAATGGCCTTAGCCAACCCTAGCATCGATACAACGTGATAGGCCAGTCCCGACATATACTCATGATGGTTCTTGGTAGCAGCAGGAAACGTCAGGAATTCATTCTGATATTTTTTAATGAGGTGCCTAGTCACCCTTTGGATATTCGGATTCCTCATTTCAAAAATGAATTGAGTGATGGTTTCCATCATTTCTTCCTGACTTAAAGGCGCCGTTTGAATTAAATCGGCTTTCGTGACCCCATCAGTATCTGAAGTAATTCTAATGTTACGGATTTTCAATTGGCTGCGTCCTCGATAATTCTGGACTTCCCCTTGAACTTTCACCGTAGCTTCCGCACTGTATGTTTTCTCATCAACCTCGGAAACATCCCATAGCTTTGCCTCGATCTCCCCGGTTTTATCGCACAAAATCAATGTTAAAAACGGCTTTCCATTACTTGCCACCGCTTTTGTGCTCGTTTTAATGTACATATATATGTCTACTACTTCACCAATTCCGTAGTGTATGATCCCATTTCCCATGCGACTGCCTCCGTTCAATTAAATATCAACATTATAACATACCAATCTCGTTAATGCGTTTAGTTTTCGATAATAAGTGATGGACAATGGACAGGCTGACCTTCCCTCTTATCACTCCACAAAAAAACCAGGCTTGACCCCAAGCCTGGCTCTCCAATCAAATCTATTTCAACAGTTTTTGTTCGGACAATACGCGCACTTGTCCTGGCCGTCAATTCGGTAATATAAACAGCATGTCACCCGTTTATAAGGATTCATGGACTCCGGAACACTTTTTTCCCCAATGAATCGTTTAAAGGGGGAACGCGGTTCAATATTCAGCCATACTTCATCTTCAAGCAGTTTTTCAATGTCCTTTTCAACTCGCGTCTTTATATCAGTCTGCTTCAATAACTCACTATACATCCATACCGTATAGCTCCAAATATTTTCCCAGAGTACTAGTTTTGATATTTTAGCAGTTCCGGAAAAGAAGCGAATGGCATCAGCACCAAAGCTGCTCAATATGGAATGGAGGGCAGAAGGGCTTTCCTTTTCCGAGACATTGCTCCAACTGTTAGTTTTCAGTAAAAAGTTCGGGAGCCAATGTTCATCTTCCTGATCATCCAAAACACCAATATCCAGAAGTCTGCCTTCCCAGATAAGCCGATGTTTGCTTAACATGTAAAATTGTGCCGTGACAAAAAAAGCATAGCGTCTGAACCACATTGAAATGGCTACCCCTGACGCTTCCGCCCCAGTCCGGGCTTGTGCATACTGAATAAGTTCATCTGCATGATTGAAGGTCTTGGAAACTTTGGCCTCATCTCGGAAGGATATGCGATATCCTTGCAGCTCTTTTTCCATGGATGGTGTGAGTTTATGCATTGGCCAGCGCTTTTACCTGACTTTGGGCGTAGCGGCCTTTACCAAACGGGACGCACATGGGACTGCCGAAAATTGGATCAAAGGATATTTGGCAGTCCATGCTGAATACATGCTGTACCAATTCAGGGGTGATGATATCCTCTGGCCGGCCTTGAGCGTGTATCGCCCCATCTTTAAGTGCCACCAGATTATCCGCATAACGGCAAGCTAAATTCAAATCATGAAGCACCATCACGATCGTTCTGTTCTCAAACTCATTCAAGTCGAACAATAAGTCCAAAATCTCGATTTGATGGGTCATATCAAGATATGTAGTCGGCTCATCCAATAATATGATGTCCGTATCCTGAGCCAGCGTCATGGCTATCCATGCCCGTTGCTTCTGGCCTCCCGATAATTCATCGACTGCCTGATCCTTTAAATCGGTCAGGTTCGTTGCTTCGATCGCCTTTTGAACTTTTTCTTCATCCACGGAACTCCACTGTTTCAACCAACTTTGATAAGGATATCTTCCTTGTTTAACAAGCTGATATACTGTAAGCCCTTCAGGGGCAACCGGGGATTGTGGAAGAATCGCCATCTTTCTTGCTACATCCTTCGATGACATGGTCGAAATCGCTTTGCCTTCGAGCAAAACTGATCCGGATTGAGGTTTTAACAATCGGGCAACAGACCTTAGAAGTGTTGATTTTCCACATCCATTAGCACCGATGAATACGGTGATTTCCCCTTTGGGTATTTCTATATTCATATCATTTATAATTAATTTATCACCATAACCGAGCGATAAAGACTGTGTGTTAATAGCTGGTCGCATTAAAATACTCCCCTTTTAGTCTAATAATACCAGTTTAATGAAAATGATTCTCACTGTCAATCTTAAAAAAGAATATAAACCAAAAACTCCATGTCCCATTCCTGTTTGATTCATTAAAGTGAATGCTCTTTTAAAGATATGAAGCTTCCTTTGGAAACATTAATGCCATTTTCCCATACCATGCATGCAGCTTCCCGATTCATCAGTGCGTGCTTCTCCGCTGGACTAGCCTCTTCTCCATTTAGGGAAAAAAAAAGCCCTCCATATGGAGAGCTTTTTAACCTACCAGCAGGCGTTTTGTACAATGTGCCAAGGATTCATCCCTAATGAAGGTAAATAAATCCTGATCGATAAAAGGAATTAATCCTTCTGCAATATTCCATGCATTGACCTCTATTTGATAAAGGATTTCTGATTTTCCTGTACTGTGTAGCTCCTCACTAAGCACAGCGAGATCAGGGTCTGATGCGTGGCCCATCTCATGTGTAAGGATCACCCATGTATATTCCTCAAGCCTTGCAAGCGAGCCTAGGGAGCGCTCACACTGAATTTCGATATCTCTCTCATATAAAGTGATGCTATGTCCTTTGGCGGAATATTTTCCCCCAACACACCGTTTACCAGGAAACTCCTTTTCGATGATTAACTTCAAAGAAGAATCATGGTGGCTTACAAACTCATTCATATTCAATGACTTCACTCTCTTTATCTATAGTTTAAAACCCATTATATTTCAGGGATGATCAAATCATTCATATCCTGGCGCAATACGGGGCTGGATAGACGGATCACTTGATTTTCGCTAAAGTGCTCCATTATATATCGGTGACAAGTAAAAAATAAAATTTGCCGCTTTTCCGAAATTTTTTTCAATAACTCGAGCATCCGTTTTGTCCTTTCCGCATCAAAATTGACGAAACTATCATCAATGATGAGAGGGAATGAATCATTTTCAAAAGTATGGTCAGCAAGTGCAAGCCTTAGGGAAACATAAATTTGCTCTGCTGTCCCGCGACTGACCTCTTCAACCCTGAAACTCAAACCATCATTGCGCTGTACCCAAATTCCTTCACCCGACTGATCAAGTATGATCTTACGATAGCTCCCATTCGTTAAAAAGGAAAAGTGCCGCTCGGCATCAGCGATGACCTTAGGTAGGCGTTCCCTTTTATATCGGTCCAATGTTTTATTCAATAAGCTTTTGGCTATTGCCAATTTCGCCCATTCCTTCGCCTCTTCGTTAAAAGCAGCTTTTTCTTCATGAAAACGATGAAGTAAATCATCATAAATCCCTGAAACTTCAAGCTGTTTTATCTTATGCCTCGCATCCGCCTGCTTCTCTAATAAGTGGGATTTCACCTTTACAGAATCCTTCCGCTTCCGTTCCAAATTTTCAAATGTATAAGTATTGATCTCCTGTTTTAAGTAAGTTCGGATTTGATCAGGCAGCATTCTGGATTGCCCAATTTGAATGGCAATCAAATCAAGCTGTTTGTGTAAAGTGATTTTCTTTTCGGACAATGCGGCGTCATGCCTGAATTCTTCCTCGTCCTTGGCCTTCGCTAACTTAAAAAGCATTTCCATTTCTGCATCAAGATAGCCATTTTCCATCTTCAGCTGCTCGATTTCGTTCGTCAAACGACTTCGTTCCTGCATCCATTGCGTTAGTTGAACCGAGAATTCAACCGCTTTATTCAATTCCCGCTTCAATAGGCCAATCGCTTCCCGCCATGTGGATGGTTCAAAATCAAGGCTGTGTGCAAAATGAAATAAAGCCTTTGATTTACCCTCAAATTCTGCCTGCAGAAAATTATGCCTCTTGATTGATTCATATTTCCTATCAACGGCTTCCTTCCATTTCTCAAGAAGTTCAAATACAGATTCAAGATTGATTTCCATTCCGGAATAAGACAGACCCCAACCGCTTAAGATGCTCCTCAATTCTTTATCCAACCGGTCCCTTCTAGCTTCCCAATCGGCATACTCCTGAATGGTCGATTCAAACGCTTCCTCCCTTTCTTCATATTTGAAACTTTCACTTTCAAAACGCCTTTGGAGACGTTGGTCCATTTCAAGCAGCCGACCCATCGACTCTCCTTCACTCCCCCTATTGGTCTCACTCCCAATTGCTGCCCTTTTCCTTTTCATCTCATCCAATTGCCTGATATACCCGGACAATACATCAACACCTTTAAAAAGATACCTGGAAACCGCAAACAGAACAGCCACGGCTAGTAGTATCATCCCCAACAAAATCTGTTCACTGAAATAACTTCCAATAGCACCTAAACAAAGAAGTGCTATTAAACTGCCATTCATGATATGTGAACGTTTGCGATTATCCGCTTCCTTCTTCCTCTGTAATGCCAATTGCTTTTCAAGTTCAAGTATTTGTTCATCAAGTATAAGCGATTGTGCTGCTTCAAATTCGATGTTATTCTGCTTGTTGTATATGGACTCCAGCTCGATTCTTTTTTCATCTGGCATTAACTGGGCCTTTATCTCCTTCAAGCGGGCTTCTGTCGTTTCCAAACTTCCCTTTTGCAGTTCATATTTCTCATCAAGCTGCTTTTTATCTTTTTGGAGTTGATGCTTTTCCCTCTCAGCCCTTTTCACCTTTTCCTTCATGAATGTACTGATATCCAGTTTTCTTATTTCATCATCAGAAACATCCAAGAATAATTCCTGCTTCACCTTTTCGATATTCTTTTCTTCCAACAGCCTTTCGTGTTCCGCTTTTCTCATATCCAGCTCGAGCTTCTCCAGCAATGTTCCTTGATCGATTGCATGTTCAATTTGCTCTTTATGCTCCTTGATGAACGGATTGATTTCGATTTCCGTGAGTTTCCCCTCAAGTTTGTCCTTTTTCTCAGTCAATGCCGCAAGTTGGGCTTTCATGGGCATTCCAACTGCCTGTAGCTGTTCAAGTCTTTTTAAGCCATCAACAGGAAAACTCACATCCGGAATTTTACTTATTTCGGCCTCAAGTTCCCCCTGTTCTTCAACCAATGGTTTAATTCGCAAAAAAGTACTCACGTTAACAAGGTTTTCTTCTATCTCTTGAATATCTTCCGTGACTTTGTAGAGCTCCTCCTTAAGTTTTGCTTCCTCCTGAAGTAATGCCGTATACGACTGCTGTTCTTCTTCTGAAGCTTTCACCTTTTTCTGCAATTCCTTAAGTTCTTTCAATTTCACATTCAGTAAAGGTTTTTGGCCTGATGGCTTGAACCTCGAATCGAGCTCTTTTTGCAATTTCGTTTCGGCTTCAAGAAGTTTATCATTCCCGATCAGCCCAGCTGAAAGCAGATATTTACTCATGGTCCCTTCACTTAGTGTATGTAATCCCTGCAGCCCTTGAAGGTCGAAAGAAAAAATGGCTTGGTAATAGTTTTTATCAACTCCATGGAGAATCTCATTCAATTCTTCCTCACCGCCGACCCTTCCATCCTCGAAGGTCAATTTTACATCGCCAGTAGCTTTTCCCTTCACACGTTCAATAACGATTTCCCCATCTTTTTTTGTTATGAGACTGAGCCTTCCCCCATATTTGGCATGCATTTTGGGCTCGTAACGCGGTTCGTTTTGAACCTTTGTCGGAAAACCAAACAGCATACTATGAATGAAGGACATGATGGTTGACTTGCCCGATTCATTTTCCCCAAAGAAAATCTGCAGCTGTCCCAATTCAGGAAAACGCTGATTTTCCAGTTTGCCGTAACCATAAACATGGAGGTCTTTAATAATCAAATCCGTTCCTCCTCCCTACACTCATTTATTCGCATCAAAAACTTGCAATAGCCATCTTTCCGCTTCATCCACAAGTTCCCTCTGCTCCTTTGGCTCTATTGTATCAAGAA
This sequence comes from Peribacillus sp. NPDC101480, assembly GCF_050277335.1. Lineage (NCBI taxonomy): Bacteria > Bacillati > Bacillota > Bacilli > Caryophanales > Bacillaceae > Peribacillus > Peribacillus sp. NPDC101480. The sequence continues at coordinate 4,037 of NZ_JBNNSB010000004.1, read as the reverse complement.
ACCTTCTTGCACCCGGATGAATATAAAGCGGGGCCAGAGCAGCATCCGTATCATCAAATTCAGATGCAAGCATTGATACCTCAGCCATAAATGGCAATAATGTTTCATTTGACTTAGTCATCGGCATCGATTGGATGATTTTGATTTTATACACCCAGACAAACGATTCCCCCTGGTCCTCTTCCTGCAAGATCCGGGTCAATTCTTCAAGATATTCCCCGGAAGCCCCTGCTGCGTCACCTGCATCCAGCTTCAATTCCAAAAGAAAGCTTCTCCCATCGAAGCCCTTCCGTTCAATTACTTCCCTGCATTGCTTGAACAGGGCATCAAATCCACCATCCGCGGTTATTTCAATTGTTTCGCTTTCCCATATCACTTCAGAAGTTTCAATAAAGGAATGACGCTTCATGTCCCCGTCGAATTCGACGAGCAGGCACCCTTTAACGCCAGACTCCTTTCTGTTCCTGCCTTGAATATTTCCTGGGTATATCACTAGCGGATCTTCTGAAACTACCTGATGCTTATGAATATGGCCTAATGCCCAGTAATCGAAATCTTTGGCAGCTAGTTCCTTCAATGAAAAAGGGGCGTATGGGCTATGTTCGGAATTACCTTCCAAATTCCCATGAAGCAGCCCTATATGATAATCGGCCCCTTCAGCTTTTATGTAGGTTTCGATCATTCTTTCCCTTACGTGACGGCGCGGATAACTGAACCCATAAAGGTGGACAGTCGTCCCATCGATTTTTTCAAACCGTTTCACTTCGGTTTGCCCTGAAAATATGTAGACATTATCCGGCAGCTCCACAGTAATCCATGAGCCGCTGAGATGATCATGGTTACCATGAATGATATAGGCAGGGATCTGATGCTGCTGGAGTTTTTCCATTTCAGTCCGAAAGCGGACCTGTGTCCGGAGACTCCGATTCTCCCCATCAAATAAATCCCCCGATAACACGATAAAGTCAACCTGAAGGAAAATTGCTTCATTAATGATGGTTTGAAAAGCTTTAAAAGGAGCTTCCCTTAATTCCTTTAATATAGATGACGGCATATCCTTCAACCCTGAAAAGGGACTATCCAGATGGAGATCCGCCGCATGAATGAACCTCACACCGCTCAATAGTGTCACCTCGATTTCTATCAACGTTTCACATTTAATTTTAACATGAACAGAACATACTTTCCCATACATTATTATTTTAATATGTCATCATGCAGTATGGGCAAATTCAACAGGAAAAAGACCGAATGGCGTGAACATTGTTTCATGCACGGCATTCGGTCTTTTTCATCATTCAAAAATATCCATACTTAAATAGCGTTCACCATTATCCGGTGCAATGCATAATACTCGTTTTCCACTTCCAAGACGACGGGCTTCCTGCAGGGCAGTCCAGACAGAGGCACCTCCTGAAGGTCCAATCAATATACCTTCCTTCGAAGCCAGATCCTTCATGGTGGATATCGCATCTTCATCAGCCGCTTGAACGATTTCATCAAATACCTCTGTATTTAAGATGCTGGGGATAAATCCAGGGCTCGTACCCACTAACTTATGAGGACCAGGCTTTCCGCCCGAAAGAACTGGGGAACCCTTAGGTTCGACAACTACAACCCTTAAATCCGGCAGATGTTCTTTTAAGGCTTCACCTGTACCGGTTATCGTTCCTCCCGTTCCAGCAGTAGCGACAAACACATCCAGTTTACCATCCATCTGATCCAAAATCTCGACTGCTGTCGTCACTCTGTGAATATCAGGATTGGCTTGGTTTTCGAATTGCTGCGGAATAAAGCTATTAGGAATTTCTGCGGCTAGTTCCTCAGCTTTACGGATGGCTCCCGGCATCCGCTCTGATGCAGGGGTGAGGACAACTTCCGCTCCGTATGCCTTTAAGATATTGATTCTTTCTTTCGACATATTATCCGGCATGACCATAATCGCCCGATACCCCTTTGCCGCGGCATTCATAGCAAGCCCAATACCTGTATTACCTGATGTTGGTTCTATGATCGTGGCCCCGGATTGAATGATGCCGTCCAGTTCAGCCTGCCTAATTAAGTTGAAGGCAGCCCGATCCTTTACACTGCGGCTCGGATTGAAATATTCAAGTTTCACAAATACTTCAGCATCACCCTCCGCCGTTAAATGATTAATCCTTACAACAGGTGTATCTCCTATCAATTCAGTGATATTATTAACGATTTTTACCGTCATTCAAAAAATCCCCCTTCGATCCATACACTTCCTAGATGCACTTTTACTCAGGTTCATTATATCATTTATGATTTTTCATTTTAAAGAGAGAATTCCTCTAGTATAAATAGGTTTTGTTTTGAAGTTAGTTCGGTATAGTTATTTTCCATCGTTTTTCAAGATATTCAGCTACATATCAATATTCCCTATCTTAATACATTTCCCTCACATAACAATAGTCAAAATTGACAGATAATGATAAAATTTTGATAACAGTTACTAAGACAATAACATTTTTGATAAGGGAGTTTTTGAAATGAGCAGAATATACAAATTAACCGTTTTTGAACCGTCAGGGGAAAAACTATTGGATGAATCATTTACAGCCGAGAATGATGAACAAGCTAAAGAATTGGGACAAGATCTGTTGAAGGAAAAAAACTATCAGGATCGAACACATCGCTGTACATCACCGTCAGGCGCTTTATTGCTTTTTCATCGCTGATCGAAAATGGAAGCGCAATCACTAAAACATGATCAGGTTTCAGACACATTCCTTATATAAAAAAGGCCGTCACAATAACGTGACGGCCTTTTTCATTCATTTTCCGATGAAGTTCGGTTTCCTTTTTTCCACGAATGCTTTTATTCCCTCTTGATGGTCCGCTGTTTGGCGCATTTTCATCTGGGCAGCTTTTTCAATCTCAAGGATCTTAATCAATAGCGGGCGATTTTTTTCACTAAGAATTTTTTTCGTTTTAATCATGGCCTGAACCGGGCTTTGCAGCCATGATTGCACTTTCTTCTCTACCGCATGTTCCAAGGTTCCGTCAGCCACTTCATGAATGAGGCCCTTTTCTTTTGCTTCAAGCGCAGTAAGCACTTTACCTTCCCAGATTAGTTCTTTTGCACCCACTTCTCCAAGACGGCGTTCAAGGAAGAAGTGTCCCCCGCCATCGGGGATTAATCCAATCCCGATAAAATTCATCGCAACCTTACTTTCCGAATCGGCAATAAGATGATCGGTTGCAAGAGCTATACTTAACCCAAGCCCTGCAGCTGCGCCATGAATGGCACTGATGGTCAATTTAGGCATGAAGTATAGAGTGGTCACCAATTCACTGATTCCATCCATCAGTTCATCGAAAGCGTTTTCTTTTCCAGGCGATAGCATCATCTTAATGTCACCACCTGCGGAAAATGCTTTCCCATTCCCTTTTAAAATGACGACATCCACATCATCATTCTCACTTACTTCCTTCAGGGCATGAATAAATTCATGCAGCATTTTCGGATTTAAAGCATTCATGGCCTCTGGACGGTTCATTGCAACAGTGGCCGTCCTGTCCGAATATGTGACTAAAACAGTGCCTGCAGGTGATGTCGATTCAATACTCAATTTATTTCCTCCTCTTTCGTTCTATGACTCTATTATATATTCCTCACCATTATCAGAATAGGGGGAAAAGTTACAATTATACAGATCCAGCATTATTTATTGATATATTTATCCTGAAGCTGATCACGCAATGCCCTTTTCAAGAACTTCCCAACACCCGTTTTCGGAATTTCATCCAAAAAGACCACTTCATCCGGCAGCCACCATTTTGCAAACTGCGGCATTAAGAATTCGATGATGTCTTCCTGGGACACTAGCCCCTTATATGCGCCCTTCAAGACAACACAAGCGATCGGCCGTTCCTGCCATTTTTCGTGAGGCACTGCAATTACCGCCGCCTCAAAGATTCCTTCATGGGCCATTAATGCATTCTCTATATCTACGGAAGAAATCCACTCACCGCCGCTTTTTATCAAATCTTTCGTCCGGTCAACGATTTTG
>NZ_JBNNSB010000003.1:220353-611742 GCF_050277335.1 Peribacillus sp. NPDC101480 | reverse complement strand
CAGGGAGCAAGCTCCCATCGATTCGCTCGACTTGCATGTATTAGGCACGCCGCCAGCGTTCGTCCTGAGCCAGGATCAAACTCTCCGAAGAAATGCTTGACTTGCTCATTTACTTTTTTGATAGTGTGTGCTCACTTAAAATTTAACGTTGGCGCTTTGTTTTGTTCAGTTTTCAAAGAGCAATTTGTTGTCGTTTCTCTCAGAAGCGACCTCTATAATGTAACACATTCTGTCACGTTTCGTCAACAACTTTTTTTAAAATGTTTTTCACAGCTTGTTAGCTGTTTAAGTTGCTGTCTTAGCGACAAGAAATAATATACCATGTACAAAAAATGTTTGCAATACGTTTTTTAAAACTTTTTCAAAAAAAACCGTTTCACCTATTTTCTTCTATATATCCTTTACACCAACACACCCTTATCCCTGCTTTCTGGACCAAGCTCAATGGTTTATGAATAAACGAAGCATATTTCCAAAGAAACACAAATAGTCATATATAGATATCTTTTTCCATGAGGTGAAGCAATGAATCTGCCATTAATCGGATTACTCATTTCCTACAGTATGACCCTTTACTTATTCAGTACCGCTTATTATGAAGCCATCAAGTTCAGCAGAGAAAAAGGCAAGGTGAATGGTACGACGTTTTTATTCAGCTTTACATTCGCTTTGGTTTTCACACGGATCACCTATTTGTTTCACCCCTATTAAATAAAAGCAGTAAGTCGGGAGACTTACTGCTTTTATACGGAAACTTGCGCTTCTTCATGTACCTTGCTTTTCTTTTCATCTTTTAAGAACATCATCAAACCACCCAATATGATGGTGCCTCCCAGGACCTGAGTCCAGAGTATCGGTTCATCTAATATGAAGTAAGCCAGAATTGTAGCCCCCACCGGTTCAAGTAAGATTCCCATCGAAAGCGTCGAAGTGCTTAACCACTTTAGTGACCAATTGAATAAAGAATGACCTAATAAAGTCGGGAAAATCGCAAGCAAAACGAAATAAACCCAATCGGAAGCAGGGTAAGGCGCCAATGCCTCTCCCTTGAAGATCACATAGAAAAACAATGCAACAGCACTGATTGCATACACGACAAATGTATATGTTATAGAAGAGATACGTTTTCGAACATTTTGACCAAACAGTAAATAACCGGTTACCAGCGCACATGCGATAAGCGAAAGAATATCTCCCCAAAGCGCCATACCACTAATTCTCAAATCGCCCCAGCTAATGACGAGGCTACCTGCTATTGCAATAATGCCGCTCAATATCGCCTTCATTGAAAATCTTTCTTTAAAAAACAGGTAAGCTCCGGCAAAAGCGAATAAAGGCTGGAGGGTGACAAGCACAGTTGAACTCGCGACCGACGTGTAATTAAGCGATTCAAACCATAAAATAAAATGAAAAGCCAAAAACACTCCTGCCGCAATCGAATATAGCCAATCCTTTTTTTCAATGAATTTAAGTTCATGACGGTATTTCATCAAGAAAAACGGCAACATAAGTAAGACGGTAAATAATAATCGGTAAAAAGCGATAACACCCGATGGAGCGGTGGCCAATTTAACAAGGATGGCCGAAAACGATACGGATGCCACACCGATTGCCAACGCTACATAGGGATTCACTTTTGGCATTTGCACTCAAATTCCTCCTTTCAAATGGAATTACATTTCATTGAACTCTATTTTACTATGTTAAAATCATTAGGGTAGTTTTTTTTCAAAAACGGGTATATGGCAACAGACGATCTTATTCTTCGATAATAATTCGGAAGTGGTGAAAAAAATGGAATGGACATTCGACCCTCAATCGGAACTGCAAATCCTTATCAAATTGGGAATTTCAGCTCTACTTGGACTAATTATCGGACTCGAGCGAGAAATGAAGCGAAAACCCGTAGGATTAAAAACAAGCCTGGTCATTTCAATCGTGAGCTGTTTATTAACGATCGTTTCCATGGAATCCGCTTATAAGTTCCCTGGGAGCGATGACGTAAATATCACAATGGATCCCTTGCGTCTAGCTGCCCAAATCGTTTCTGGCGTAGGCTTTATCGGTGCTGGCGTCATTCTCCGGCGGGACAACAACAGCATATCCGGTTTAACGACAGCCGCCATCATCTGGGGAGCTGCAGGAATCGGAATCGCCGTTGGAGCTGGATTTTTCCTCGAGGCCATTGCAGGCGTCATCCTATTGATCATAAGTGTCGAATTGGTGCCCGCAATCGTCACCTGGCTAGGACCGATGAAGTTACGGCAAAAAGAAATCTTTCTGCAGCTGGTCGTACAAAATAAAGATGACATTGCCGTCGTATTGAAAAAAATCAAAGACGAAAAAATATTCATCAAAAACCTTAGAATCAAAGATGTCGCAAATGACAATCACCTTTTGACACTTAAAGTGCTGGTCGATCATAAAGTCAGAACATCGGAAGTGTATTACACCGTTTCCAACCTTAAGGAGATTGAAAGAGTAGAGATCGAAAATGCATAATTAAAAAACCGTTTGATTACCCTCAAACGGTTTTTTTATCATTTTTGCAAAAATCTCATATTTTATATTGACTTTTCGCTAAAATCCGATAAAATAGTTATTGTACCTCAACTCGGGGCATTAGCTCAGCTGGGAGAGCGCTACGCTGGCAGCGTAGAGGTCAGCGGTTCGATCCCGCTATGCTCCATATCCGAAAACCCTTGCGTAGCAAGGGTTTTTTTCTTTGGCTTTAAAAAAATACTTCATTGTGACCATATGAATAATCAGAATCTACATATACACATTTTAGGTTGCATGCTTCAGCAGTGGGCTTAATCTACGGTGCTTAAACAATTTGAGATAAAATCATCGCGAAGGAGTTAAAGAATCCTTTCATTAACAAAGTGCCTACCTCCTTTAAGGAAGTAGGCTCATTCAAATCCATTTTCAAAAAAGCATCGAAATAACTTATAGATTAATCAACTAACATTCCTTCAGGACAATCTATTCAAAAAAGATGCGATAAGCTGTCCTAGCCTTCGAACTCCCTCGATTATTTCTTTCTCATTGGCATAACTGAACGAAAGCCGGAGAAACTCGGTTCCATCGTTTTGATCCAAGAAAAAGTATTTCCCTGGAACATATGAAATACCCTCAGCAAGAGCCTGTGATAACAAATGCGACGTATCCACACCTGGAATTCTCACCCATACAAAGTAACCACCATCTGGTACATACCATGAAACGGATTCTGGAAGAAATTGTTCCATCGAACGGATTAACGCATTACATTTAGAACGATACACATCTTTTAGTAGGTCGAGCCGTTTATCAAAATCGGCGTTTTCTAAGTATACAGCCATTGTACTTTGAGCAAATGGATGGTCTAAATCTTTTTTAAACCACTCTAAAGCCTTAATGAATTCACTTTCTCCCGCTATCCATCCAATCCGCATTCCTGGCGCAACAACCTTGGATAAGGACCCAACGTGGAGGACCCGCCCGCGTTCATCAATGGATTTTATTGGCGCCGGATTTTTATCGAAGGATAATTCTCCGTACGCATCATCCTCTAGAATGAGAAAATCAAACTCGATGGAAAGCTCCAATAAATGCTTTCGGCGCTCAATTGTCATAGTCGTGCCAGTTGGATTTTGAAAGCTTGGGATAGTATAAAGAAAACGCGGAAGGGTTAGACCTGTACGCTTCCTTTGATCCAGCATTTCTTTTAATCGGTATGTTTGGATCCCCTGTTCATCTATAGGTATACTGATAATATGCTTCGTATAGTTTTGAAAAATTTCTAAAGCCTCCATATAGGTGGGAGACTCTACCGCTACAACCGCTTTATCATCAAGGAGAATGCGGGCAATGAGATCAATCCCCTGGCAAGCTCCTGATGTAATCAAAAGCTGTTCTTCTAAAATCAAAATTCCACGCTCTGCCAATCTTTTCTGGATTTGCTGCTTCAGTTTTGCAATTCGTGGACTTCCAAGATAATGGAGAGGCAAATCCTGCTCCTCATCAAGAAGTTTTGCTACAGCTGCCTTGAGCTCCCCAGCAGGAACGAGTGCAGGCTCAGGATAGCCTGAACTCAAGCGAATACAGCCATCCGGCAGATTTGGCATCCATGCACCGGGCGGATCATTCTTAAGTGCCGCTTTAATGTTTTCAGAAAAAAAAGATTCAACATTCACTTCAACCATACACCTTTCCGTCAATGAAATTTTAATTGATACTCGTGATTTTTGAAGCTCCCTTATTTTATATAAGCATAAATCTATTGTAGAAACACTCTAAATTAATTTTAAAATTTCTCTAATGAGAGAAAATAATCACTCTTTGCAAATTCTGGAGTCCCTTTTACAAAGACTTTCTTGGTCACTCCAATGCAATCATAAATTATGTGTGTATGGATGAGGTCGTGATTTTTGTCATCAGTATCTGTAAAGCTGGTTAAAGAACGAAAAAATAAAGAAAGGCAGATCGTTCGCCTTTCTTCACCTTTTATGCAACTCATGGCATTTCTTAACCAATCGCTTCGGTGCCGCACGTAAATAGGCTTCTTGAATTAGATAGGTCAATTCATCCCAGTCTTCCCCATCCGGACTTTGAATAGAGACCCAACCGTGATGTCCTATATATGGAGTTTTGAAAAAATTCTCTTTCTGTAGCAATAATTCTTGAGTTTCTCTATCTGACTTGAACGACAAGCTGAATCCTTTCTCGCTTTCACCTGAAATCACGAAGGATTTCCCATTGATTTTAAAAGTGTTGTGACCGAATCCGTCAATATGTTCAACAGCTTCGGGCAGCGCAAGACAGATATTGCGTACATTTTCAAGCATGGCTGCCGTTTCTTGTGATTTCATGTTTTAATTCACCTATTATCAACTCTATTTTGCATTCACATCGGGTTGGTGAATTCCAAAAGTATTGCCTTCGGTATCAATATAGTATCCTTGCCATGCCATTCCGGGCAGGGCAAATTTGGGCAATGCGACCTTGCCGCCATTCTCAATAATTTTAGCTTCCGTTAAATCGTAATTTTCCACTCCCATGGTACAGGCAAATGCATTTAACGTTTGGTGTGTTTCCGGCGGAGCACTATGACGCTGCATCAAAGCACCATCGATCCCATGTTCATTCTCATTGCCAGTTACTGCTCCAAAGTAAGGCACTCCTGCATATTCACTCCAGTCTTGAAAAGACCATCCGAATACCTCTCCATAAAACTTCTTTGCCCGTTCCATGTCATTCACATGAATTTCAAAATGAACTATTCTTCCCATGATTTCCTCCTAATTCACACAAGAATTAACCGTATCCTTAAATTATTCAGTCAGTGTTCGCTTACAATAACCCATTTATCATTATATTTTAAATGGAAATAAATTCAAAGAACATCATACATCCTATATAACTTTTTAGAAAGACAACAGGAACCACTTTTTAATTCTCGTTTGCTCCGACCAACCGTTTGTATACCAAATATTTGCGAAACTATGCGTATATTTTTGTGAAAGTTGGACGAGACTGCTAGTAAATAATTCTAGGAGGTTATCAAAATGTTTAGATTCGGGAAGAGTAAGCCGCGGAGCAAGGTCGGTAAATTAATAGATAAGCACGGATATACACAAGAGGAGTTTGTAAGTGCGTCCGGTATCTCACGCAATACGATAAGCAGAGTTTGCAGCGACCCTAAGTATGTGCCGTCAGCCGGAGTTTTAAAGAAAATCATGAAGGCGGTTCGAAGTATAGAGGCTGACGCAAAGGCAGATGATTATTTTGATTTATGAACGAATATAAAGCCCAAACATCAAGGGTCAGGGCTTTGTCTTATTCCCCGCTTATCTTGCGTACTGCTTTGGAAGGTACCCAGCCAACATCGCCAGTCTTCGTTAATTCAATCCGGGGCTGTGTACCCTCTCGTTCGATGAACGTGATAGGCATTACTTCGTCTGTTGTTATTGGCCTCTCATCGGAAAACATAATCAAAGATTTAAACACTTGAATTTCCATGCGAGTAAGCTTATTAAAAAAATGATCTACTGTACCTACAAGTAAATCGCCATCCTAATTGTAAAAAACAACCTTCATTTTAATTTTTGTTTACACATATATTGACCTGCTTTATCAGGATAAAAAAATTGATCATTTTTCATTGAATGGATTGAATAAACTTATTAATCCTGATCCACCTCCCGATTTCTGACTTTTTTGATTAAGGATGTTAGGTCGCAAATTTTCCCGGCTGTTTCCCGTTCCAATACCAGCTGTTGCCCAATGGCGAGGGCTAATCTTTCTCCTTTTGCTCTTAATTTGGGATCATTTATACTTTCCAAATCAGGAACATGAGCTAAACCAACCACTCGACGCATCATTTCACACCCCGCGTATCCAAAGGAATCCTGAAGCAAACGCAGCAAATAATCATCTTCATATCCCTGTATGGACACGTAAGAACCGCTTGCTTTTTCCTTCCACAAAGTTCTAAATTCTTCTTCAAAGGTTGTCCAAATTTCCTCTACTGTATTTAATAAATACTCTTGGTATTCAATCCGTTCCTTTTGAATGAGAGTATGTCCTTCATGAGAGCAATAGTTGAGTAATAGATTAGCAATCACAGCTCCAACATCAAAACCCATCGGTCCATAAAAGGCGAACTCTGGATCAATCACTTTCGTGTCCTTTTCCGTGATCATAATGCTGCCTGTATGAAAATCTCCATGGATAAGTGCTTGAGTACGAGTGAGAAATCCTTCCTTTAACTTCGTGATTTCAAGTTTAAGCCGGTCATGACTCCAAATTTCTTCTACGACTGCCTTAATTAGCGGGTTGAATCGATTCGTTTTTGCATCGTAATATGGATCAGTAAATACAAGATCTTCTGTAATTTTGCACATTTCAGGATTTATAAACTGAATTACTTTTTGCTTTTTACATTCAGGATCTAACGCTAAATCGGAAGTTAAAAACAGAGTTCTAGCTAGAAAAGCACCAATGTGTTTTGCAAAATAAGGATAACGATTACGGGCAATTAAGCCTTTACGCATTATGATATGTGTAGATAAATCCTCCATGACAGTTAACGCCAATACTTTATCATAATGATAAACTTTTGGAACTGAACCAGGACAAATTCCATTTTGCATCATCAATGCTTCACTCTCAATACGTGACCTGTCTAATGTTAATGGCCAAGACTCCCCAACTACGCGCGCATAAGGAAGTGCTTGTTTTATAATTACACTTTTTTCCGACGAATCTTGTTCCGCTATACGAAATACTAAATTTAGATTCCCATCCCCCATTTCCTTGCAAATTAGTTGAGCATTCTCCGAAAATAAACCCGGAATCTTTTTAATATATTGCATTGTTTCTAGCTCACTAAGTATATGATAATTTAAATTTGTCATTAATCCCCTCTCCCCTTTCTAAGAGCTCTTTTCCTGAGTAAATTCAACTAGGTGTGTGCAACAACACTAGTATAAGTAAGTTAAACAATTGTTTTTTTTGTATTTACTCACTAAAAGGGTTATGTCATCATATGTTGTTTTTAAGAGAGGGGTGATTAATTATTCAAAATAACAATTTTATAATCAAAGCAACCAACCTAAAGAATCGCCTGCCAAATCAATTTTTCTCTATTATTCGGAAAAGTGTAAGGGCTTATTAATGCGGGGTATGTTGTTATTAATTTTGGACAAGGCATCCCTGACCTTCTCACAAGAAGGCGTTCAAGAGCTTGTGGATACTTACGAATTACGATATTGCCTTTTTGAAGAGCTAAAAAATTCAATCGGCATGCTCCAGCTCCTAAAGGATCCTACTTTGCCTGGCTGCCAGTAAGAAATTTGCTGATACGTTATTGAAAAAATGCAAAAGTTGTCCTGGGACCGGGAATTGGATTTGGTAAGCATGGAGAGGCATATGGTCGAATAGTGTTTCTTGCCGGAGAGGAATGGATTCAGGAGGATACAAGCGGAATTGATATTTCGTTCTCCTTATTTTATCGCGTTACCCTATCCCCAAATATGATATCTATTGCAATGCCAGTGATTTTAATGACAAACAAATCAAAATCATATGGCCCTTTTCTTGTGATTCAAACTGCAACAAAGACTGTGGAATGTGTAAACCTACTATATTTCGTTCGCTTTCAACTACCGATTATATGAAAGTTGTAATTGGAGATAGTATCACAGATTTGGCGATTGCCAAATTGGCTGAACTTGTTATTGCACGAGATTTTCTTTTACAAAAATGTAAAGAGCAGTCTCTTCCTTGTAAAGAATTTGAATCATTTTTTGATGTGATTAAAATTTAAACCAAATTACCAATAAGTGTGGTGAAGATCCATAGATAAAAAGGATTTTGAAAAAATCACTCTCGAATCAATCGAAAAGGCCTTTAAAACATTACAAACAATTAAAGGAAGCCTATCGGAAAGAGGCTGGTTTCCGGCAACCAGCGGGAACCTGTCCATTCGTGTAAAAAACTCTTCGTTAGAGCTTGATCAACCTATTATAGCAATAACATCTAGCGGGAAAGACAAATCGATTGATACTCCAGAAGATTTTATTTTAATTGATTCGCATGGGAATCTTGTGTTTCCTACCAACTTAAAACCTTCTGCCGAGACCTTGATTCATACTGCTATTTATCAATTAATCCCTAATTGTGAAGCTGTTTTCCATGTCCACACTATTTACAATAATCTCATTTCAGATCTTTATGGCGATCAAGGAAAAGTTACCTTCACGAAACATGAAATCATTAAAGCATTTGATATTTGGAAAGAAGATGCTTCCATAACAGTTCCAATTGTAGAAAACTATGCTTCCATTCCTAAATTAGCAGAAGAAATCGGCGGAGTTATCCAACCCGGGGTACCAGGTGTATTAATCCGCAACCATGGAATCTATGTATGGGGAGATAGTGAGTTTACTGCTAAGCGTCATTTAGAGGCATTTGAATTTCTATTTGAATATCAAATTAAAATGTTTTTTCTGAAAAAATTCAACCAAACTTTTTAAAATTTTCAAAAAGGAGAATTTTACGATGGCAACAATTCGCATGCGTACTACCAATAAAAGATTTACAGAAGAACAAGAGGTTAAAAGATTTTTGGATGAACAAGGAGTCCTTTACGAACATTGGGATATGAAAAAATTACCCAAGCATCTTTGTGATGAATTTATACTTTCCGACGAGAAAAAAGAAGAAATTCTTAACGTCTTTGATGCGGAAATTAAATCCCTTGCAAATCGACGTGGCTATAAAGAATGGGATATTGTTGCATTATCCGATGCCACTCCTAATTTAGACGAGCTTCTAAAGAAATTTGAACAAGTACATGTTCATACCGAAGATGAAGTTCGTGCCATCACTGCAGGAAATGGCATCTTTACTATCAAGGGTGATTCTGGTTATTTCGACGTAGAATTATCTGCTGGAGATGTGATTTCTGTTCCCGTTAACATCCCCCACTTCTTTACTTTATTGGAAAACCGTCAAGTAGTGGCCGTTCGTTTGTTTATTGATGCTTCCGGCTGGGTTGCCCACCATTATGATGATCCGGATTTCAAGTCGGAATAGAAACTGATCCATCGATTTAATCTAACCCATCTCTAGCAGCCTGAAGTCCAATTGTTTGCCCCCCTATGCTCTATACGTGTAAACCCTATACTGCAAGGTTTTTTTCTTGTTCTTGAACACATGAAAATCCCCCGCTTCCATTAGAAGCGGGGGATTTTCATCATTCTCGGATAATATGCTTTTAGCTTGCGGCTCTTTTGTCGCTTTTAGACAAACCCTGCAGGGATTGTTTAAAAGCAACAAATATGTATTGCGCTTGTGCTATTTTCGACTAACCATTTTCTTTATGAACTGAACCACAGGTGACACAATGGATTCATGTACATTCGTAAGGGCATAACCGATCAGCCCCATAATTATCAGGGCTATTATTAATCCTATTATCAATCCTGATGTTTCTCTAAGTTCTTCAAGTACAGCATCCATTCCTTATCCTCCCCGGCTTGCCGAAGCGACTTAATTTTACGGTTTTACATCCATTTTACTTCTGAAAGCTTCATTTATCGTTTTTTCTTCGAGCATTGACCGATTCTGTTAAATAAGGTTCATTATAACGCATTGGATGATTATGGTCGAGCTGCCACTTTTACACGCATTCATTGATGTCTTTCACATCATCGCTTCCTGATAAAGGCTTTATTTCTAGCGTTTCTATATAGGTTTAAAAATAAACCTTCGTATCATTCGAACATTCAAGAAAAATTGTAAACCTTTTCATTTGTCCAAAACCGACAAACAAATGACAGAATTATTGTTTTTTAAGAACATTGAGAATATTGTCGAAAAACCGTAAGCTTAATTTATTGAAATACATCTTCTTAGGGGGTGCGCTTTATATGGAAGCCATTACAAGGGACTTTTTCTTATTTTTATCTAAAAATAATCTGCTTAATAATATTGCTAAAAAAAGCGGAGGAAATTTTGCTGCTGGAAAGATCATTGGAGGAACTGATTTCCAAAGTTCCATTAAATTCATTAAACAACTTAATAATAGCGGCTTGTCGGTTACAGTCGACCATCTTGGGGAATTCGTTGATTCCAAGGAAGTGACCCTGGAACGTACGGCAGAATGCATCGAAACCATCGAAATGATCAGCAGGGAAAAACTTGATTCACAGGTTTCTCTGAAGATGACTTCTTTGGGACTTGATATCGATCATAAACTCGTGATTGAGAATATGACGAAAATTCTTGATACAGCCGAAAAACATAAAGTCATGGTCACGATCGATATGGAAGATGAAGTTCGCTGTCAGGCGACAATCGATATCTTCAGGCAGTTCAAGGAAAAATACAGCTGCATAAGTACTGTTCTGCAAGCATATTTATTCCGCACAGAGAAAGATTTGGAGGACCTTGCCCAATATAAGCCATTCCTGCGTCTCGTAAAGGGTGCCTACAAGGAATCTCCCGAGGTTGCTTTTCCCGAAAAGGATGATGTAGATGAAAACTATAAAAAGTTGATCAAGCAAAGTCTTCTTAACGGTAATTATACGGCCATCGCCTCACATGATGACAAAATCATCGAGTATACAAAAGAGTTGGCTAAGAGGCACAACATTCCAAATACACAATTCGAATTCCAAATGCTTTATGGCATGAGAAACAAAACTCAATATGAATTGGTCAAGCAAGGTTACAAAATGCGCGTCTATGTACCATATGGTCTGGATTGGTATGGATACTTCATGAGAAGGCTTGCAGAAAGGCCATCCAATATTGCCTTTGCCTTCAAAGGGATGGTCAGAAGCTAAATATACATTCAACATTATTAATTGCTACAAAAAATCTATTAAAAGGTGTGATTATCAATGATTTCATATAAACACGAACCATTTGTCGATTTTACAAACGAGGAAAACAAAAAAGCTTATCAGGAAGCACTTCAAACCGTTGAGGGCTACTTAGGGCAAGACTACCCTCTTTATATCGGGGCAGAGAAAGTGACGACTGATGAGAAAATCGTTTCATATAACCCTGCAGATAAGCAAGAGGTCATCGGCCGAGTATCGAAAGCGAATAGGGATCTTGCTGAAAAAGCCATGCAGGAAGCTGTTACCGCTTTTGAAAGCTGGAAAAAAGTGAAACCTGAAATCCGCGCTGACGTTTTGTTCAAAGCGGCTGCCATCATTCGCAGACGCAAGCATGAATTCTCTGCGTTATTGACAAAAGAAGCGGGAAAACCTTGGAATGAGGCTGATGCGGATACAGCGGAAGCAATCGATTTCCTAGAATTCTATGCCCGTCAAATGCTGACTCTTAAAGATGGTGTGCCTGTTCAAAGCCGTCCGGGAGAATTTAACCGCTATGATTATATTCCATTAGGGGTAGGCATCATCATTTCTCCTTGGAACTTCCCATTCGCTATCATGGCAGGTACAGCTGTTGCCGCTATCGTCACTGGTAACACAATCCTGTTGAAACCAGCTTCGACTACTCCTATCGTTGCAGCTAAATTCGTTGAAGTGATGCTTGAAGCAGGCCTTCCGGCAGGTGTGTTGAATTTCGTTCCAGGAAGCGGAGCCGAAGTGGGCGACTACCTGGTTGATCATCCAAAAACACGTTTCATTTCCTTTACAGGTTCACGTGATGTAGGTCTGCGTATTTACAAACGTGCTTCAGAAGTGAACGAAGGCCAAATTTGGCTGAAGCGTGTCATTGCTGAAATGGGCGGAAAAGATACTATCGTTGTCGACAAAGAGGCAGATCTTGAATTGGCCGCTCAATCGATCGTGAAATCTGCATTTGGCTTCTCTGGACAAAAATGTTCTGCTTGTTCACGTGCTGTCATCGTAGAAGATGTATACGATCAAGTATTAGATCGCGCTGTTGAATTAACAAAACAACTTACAGTTGGTAATCCTGTAGAAAACCATTTCATGGGTCCAGTTATCGATCAAGCTGCTTTTGACAAAATCATGAGCTATATTGAAATCGGGAACCAAGAAGGACGCATTCTGACTGGAGGAGAAGGAGATAGCTCTACAGGCTACTTCGTTCAACCGACAATCGTTGCTGATGTCGATCCGCAAGCCCGCTTGATGCAAGAAGAAATCTTCGGACCAGTCGTTGCCTTCACAAAAGCGAAGGACTTTAACGAAGCTCTTGAGATTGCCAATAACACTGAATATGGTTTG
This sequence comes from Peribacillus sp. NPDC101480, assembly GCF_050277335.1. Taxonomy (NCBI): domain Bacteria; kingdom Bacillati; phylum Bacillota; class Bacilli; order Caryophanales; family Bacillaceae; genus Peribacillus; species Peribacillus sp. NPDC101480. Next base: position 599,023 of record NZ_JBNNSB010000003.1, on the reverse strand, counting down.
ACTGGGGCTGTCATTACGACAAATCGCCTTAACATGGAAAAAGCACGCGAAGAATTCCATGTCGGGAACTTGTATTTCAACCGCGGCTGTACTGGTGCAATCGTAGGTTATCAGCCATTCGGCGGGTTCAACATGTCAGGAACTGATTCCAAGGCTGGCGGACCGGACTACTTGCAGCTTCATATGCAAGCAAAAACAACATCCGAAACATTCTGATAATGTTCCATTGAGCTATTTGAAGATGATTTGAAACCCCTATGGTTTTCGTATCTTTCATTCTGGATACGGAAACCAAAATGAAGTTAAATGGAGGAAGTGACAAATAGGTTGCTTCCTCTTTTAAAACAAAAAATTATATATTTCATCACGAAGGGAGTCTTTTATGGATTACGCATTAATAATTTCGATCAGCATTTACATGGCTGGCATGCTTCTCATCGGTTACTTCGCTTACAAAAGGACTTCCAATTTAAATGATTATATGCTGGGCGACCGGGGTCTTGGACCTGCCGTCACTGCATTAAGCGCCGGTGCCGCTGATATGAGCGGTTGGCTTTTAATGGGTATGCCTGGTGCCATGTTCGCAACAGGACTAAGTTCAATCTGGATTGTAATCGGTCTCACATTAGGAGCCTATATGAACTGGCTGTATGTTGCACCTAGATTGAGAACCTATACGGAAGTCGCCAATAACTCGATTACGATCCCCGCTTTCCTGGAAAATCGTTTTGGCGAGGGCTCACAGATCTTAAGGCTCATTTCGGCTTTGGTTATCCTCGTATTCTTTACCTTTTACGTTTCTTCCGGAATGGTATCCGGCGGAGTCTTATTCCAAAGTACATTCGGCCTTGATTACCATACAGGTCTATGGATCTTAACAGGCGTCACCGTTGCCTATACTTTATTCGGTGGATTCCTGGCAGTAAGCTGGACAGACTTTGTTCAAGGGATCATCATGGTTGTCGCCTTGGTTCTTGTACCGATCGTCACCCTTTTCCATGTTGGCGGTTTCGGTCCTTCCATAGATACGCCACGTTCCATTGATCCAGCTCTATTGAATATTTTCACGGGGACAAGCTTTTTAGGCATCATCTCATTATTTGCTTGGGGACTGGGTTACTTCGGACAGCCGCATATCATTGTCCGCTTTATGGCGATCAGTTCTATTAAAGAAATCAAGAAAGCCCGTACTATCGGAATGGGCTGGATGATTTTCTCCAGTATCGGTGCCATGCTGACTGGATTCATCGGTATCACATATTTCCATCAGAACAACCTGAAGTTAGCTGATCCTGAAACGATTTTCATAGAGTTAGGGGAAATACTATTCCACCCGCTTATCACTGGTTTCTTGATTTCAGCGATACTGGCAGCTATCATGAGCACGATTTCTTCGCAGCTTTTGGTTACGGCCAGCTCTTTAACGGAGGATATGTACAAAACCTTCTTCCGTCGTTCCGCTTCAGATAAAGAGCTTGTTTTCCTGGGCAGGCTTTCCGTACTGACCATATCCGTCATAGCGCTCATTCTCTCTTGGGAACAGAATGACACGATCCTTGGACTTGTCGGGTATGCATGGGCTGGATTCGGATCTTCATTCGGTCCATTGGTCATACTGAGCCTCTGCTGGAAGCGAATGACAAGATGGGGCGCTTTAGCCGGGATGATCGTTGGTGCCGCTACTGTAATTTTCTGGTCGATGGCAGGATTATCCGATATGATGTATGAAATGATTCCTGGTTTTGGCGCAAGCTTGATTGCCATCATCGTGGTCAGTCTTCTAACAGCGAAACCATCAAAAGAAGTAGAAGAGAAATTCGAAGAATTTGAAAAAACTTTAAAACAAAAATAAAACCCCTAAAAGGAACGGTATTTTTCATATACCGTTCCTTCTTTTTTCTTCCCCCTATACACATCATCCGTTTAAAAGTATTATTAAACTAAGTTGTCATATACTTCAAAAAATAACAGGGGGCCATATATGTCATTAGAAAAAATTCTGACTATCACAAACATCAACGATATAACGGATATGGTCAGCACTTATTTAAAAAAACCAGTCGTCATCGAAAATGACCAATTTTTATTGCTGGCATATAGTTCATATTATATCGAACACTTCGACCAAGCCAATCGGCAAACCATCTTCACAAAGCATTGGCCGATTCCAATTCTGGAAAAATTCATGGATGAGGGCATTGTCGAACAGCTTAAAACCGTGGAGCATCCATTTAGGGTGAAACAAATGGAGGAAATCGGTTTAAATCAAAGAGTCGTTGTAAGCGCCGTTCACAAAGGACAGGTCTTCGGATTCATTTGGGTCCAAGAAACGGAAATGATGACTGAATCCGATTTAGAATTTTTACATGAAGTTTCCCATCATATCGGCAAGCTCCTTTATCAGAAAAAACAGATAAACATGAAAAAAGATGAAGAAAAAAATGAATTTTATCAAAAGGTCATTGACGAAGTCTATCAAACGGAAAATCAAATAAAATGGGAAGCCGCTAATATGAGTCTTCTCATTCCGGAAACTTTCCTTGTCAATGTCTTTACAATCGCTCAATCCGATGCGGAACATTTCGATGAATTAGCTGATACTGTAAGTCTATTCGCCAATGCATTAAATCATTTTACCCATGTATTCACAAACCAATTGAAGATCATCGTTTTGATTGGCAGCAACGGAAAAGGGAAAGACCTGCTTACCGATAGCGCCAATGATTTAACGAACACCGTTCTTTCCCAATTCAATGACAAAAAGGTATTCCCGGGAATCGGAAATGAGTATTCTTCGATTCTTCAATTAAGAAAATCCTATCTCGAAGCCCTGGAAGTGATCAACGCAGCCAAGTTCATCGGTGAACCTGGACAGCTTCCCTTCCAATATAGCAAGCTTGGGATTTTCCGTTACCTCGAAATGATCTCCAACCATCATACTAAAACGAATTATATCAATACGGATTTAGAGATTCTTCAAAAGAAGGACCAGGAAAGCCAGACCAAACTCCTTCAAACACTGGAAATATATCTGTTGAACAATTGCCGGATCAAACCGACAGCTGAACAGCTATATATTCATACCAACACATTGAAATATAGATTGAATCAAATAACCGATCTCACCTCCATCGATTTTGATGACTTTCATTCGAGAATGCAGCTATACATCGATTTACAGCTTATAAAGCAGAGATCTTAAAGAGCATCGCCAATTTTTGGGTTCGGGAGATTAAATAAGCTAAGGAGAGAAGAAACGCGGCTAGGTCTGCCGTATTCTTCTCTCCTTATACATGTTTCACCTATCGTCTTTCTAAAGGGTTAGTACGATTTTTCTGGACTCACCTTATACGGAAACTTTAGGCGTCCCAGTACGAACGAAATCCATGATTTCCTCTTTTGATAGTTTGCTAAGACCCAGAGTTTCAATCGTTCTTCCACTATTCGGTGTGCCCCCAACAAGAATTTCCCCCAAGGTGATCATGGAATCCATCACTGGTGTGTCTAATCCAATATGGTCGGCAATTGAAGCGAATGTTCGCAAACCAAAAGGAATATCTTCGGATAAATAACGTGATTGTAAAGAAGTCGGTCCTTTAATCGGTGTCAAACTGCGGCTTCCATTTAACACTTCCCAGGTTGTTCCTTTTGGGCCATACCCTGATGTATGGAGAAGTTCAGCGATTGTCCTCAGTTCCAAACCAAACCACTTACCAATCTCCAATCTTTCTTGATCCAACTGCTCCATCACCCGAATGACGGATGGGGTCATCCCTTCTTCGTATATATAGAATTCCCCGTTTGAACGCTCAATTCGACCAGCATTCAAAATGGTTCCAGGCGGATGATCGATTGGGTTCATACTGCTCAAACCAGCCTCAAGCACATTGCTGACAGGTGTGATGGATAAAATATCAGCAAGCAAAGCCGTTGCCCAGTCAGTACGGATGGAAGGAAACACCCCTATTTGCACATTGATTTTCACATTTACCCTTACTTTACCCGGTCCCTCAAGTCTTGTCGCATACGGAAGGGTATCCGATTCAGCCAGCACAACATCCTGATTCACCCCTAATTCATTCCAGATCCTCACAAACTCCAAAGATCCCAGCGTTCCTGGCAGGAGAACAACCAATTGATCTGAACTCACTTTATCCGCCAATAAATTCGCATAATCTTTATGCGCAAAAGCTGGTACTGCAACAAGGATGATTTCTGCCCCTTTTAATGCTTGGTCGATGTCACTTGTGACCATCGCTATTTCTGCTGTTCCATTTAACACCTCACCAAGGCATTCAATCCTTTTCGTTGCAAATACATGCTTCATGGCATGACTGAATTTCTCCACTTCAAATAGTCGAACTTCATGTCCAGCCAAACTTAAATCAGCCGCTAATGTATGTCCTCCGTTACCTCCACCTAAAACAGCCACAGATCTTTTCATGTACATTACCCCTCCATATCTTTTTGTCCATATTTCATGCTTGAAATTGTTCTCTACGTACAAATCTTTTTTCACTTCTTTATGACATCCTCTATATAATGTTTTGTACAAACTATACCTGTCATAATGGTGACTACGATTAATAACGATGGAATGAAATAAAGCAGAAAACTATATAACATCATTTTCAATCAGCTCCTTATCCACCTTATTTGCAGTTTTTTTCGCTTCGTTGTTTTTCGTTAGTGAAAGGGCGATAAAAAAGGCAATTGCATTACCGATGAATCCCGGAACGACCCCAGATAAGCCAAAAGGTTCATGCAGGGCAAAGGTCCAAACCAACGTGATGACTGCCCCAACGATGATTGAGCATATACCGGCCGCCGCACTACGTATCTGCCACATGATTCCCATCACCAATGGGCATACGATGGTCGGAGCCCAAAGGTAATAAGAATATTCCAAGGCCGCGATTATACTTGGAACATTGATAGCAAAAATTAAAGAAGCGACCCCTACGACCACAGTCAAGACTCTTCCCATGAATAATTCTTGCTTATCCGATATTTTTTTCCTTCTAAGATAAGGATAGATGTCCCTCATGAAAGAAACCGTCGTTGCATTTAAAAAGGAGCTTGCCGTGGACATGATTACCGCTAATAATGCAGCAACTGCCAATCCAGTCACACCAACAGGCAAAAGCTCTTTCACTATCGTTGGCAAAGCATTATCGGTTTGAATTCCAGGGAATAACACATAAGCGATTAAACCTAGTGAACCTGTGATGAAAAAGAATCCAAAAGAGAAGAAACCCGAAATGATATAGCCTTTCCTGGCCGTTTCAGGATCTTTTGACGAGAAAACCCGTTGTGTGTAAGGAGGAATCAGCGCTTCTCCTAAGAGAAAGGTGACGAACAATCCAATAAAGGTAGCTAGTTCCCAATTGCCCAAAAGGGTAAAATGAACATCAGGGATTTTTTCGATTAAAGTTTCAGTACCGCCCACCGCAAACAATCCAATGATAAGAGAAAGAGGTAATATGACACCTAGCAGGACAAATTGAACGACATCCGTTTGAATGACCGCCATGACTCCTCCAAAAGAAGTATAGAGAATCACCGATCCCATCCCGATCAGGATCCCAACGATCGGAGGTATATCTAGAATTACATTCAGCATGGTTCCTAACGCTAAAGCCTGACCCCCTATAATCCCCGTACATAATCCCACCGAGAGAATCCCCGTCACTAACTTCGCTTTTTTTCCATAATGCCTTTCCATGATATCCCCAACGGTTTGAGCTCCTTTATAGGTTTTTAACCGTGGTGCAATAAAATAGCCAATTAATACACTTGCAATCCCATACGCACAAAAAGCGAACATAAAGACATACCCATCTTTATAAACATTTCCCGCCATTCCAGTTGAGGCCCCTCCACCTAATACAGAAGCTGCCAAACTGGCAAAAAGAATGGTCCAAGTCACTTTCTCTCCTGCAACATTATAGTCTTTAACGGTTTGTATACGCTTACTTGTTTGGTATCCGATAATGCCTATGATTGTGAAATAACCCACGACAAAGATCCAATCTACAATTCCCATACCCCTTCCCCCCTTAATTCTATTATTTCAAATCAGTTTCTCCCTCTCCCTAATTTGAATTATAGAGGTTCGGTGCCTCTCAAGGCATCGTAATGACCGCCTAATTATCGCTTTATAAATGAGGCGATGGATTGTGCTATCAGCACAAAGCTAATCCGCTTTTCTTTCCGGTTCAAGTATCTGCAGCAGTTTAACCGCGAGATAAAGCTCCAACGCCTCTTTGAAGTTCCGCAGATTACTTCCTGTTATTTGTTCTATTTTGTTCAATCTATAAAATAAAGTATTACGATGGATGTTCAATTCCTTGGATGAATTAATCGGACTTAAGCTAGATTCACACCAAGCTGTAATCGTACGGAATAATTCATCATGATCCGGGTACTCTGTTAATTTCGTTATGGTTTCTTCGACAAAATGCTGTGCAGTACTTTTATGTATATAAGATAACAACTCTTCCAAAACAAAATCTTTTATATAAAAAATATCCGGGTGATCCGTCATTTTCTTTCCGATTCTAAGTGCCCTCCAAGCAGCATGGTAGGATTCATTCAGATCGGTTAAGTTACTTCCAATGGTTCCTATGCCGATTGATGCGTCAATTCCCAACTCCTTTAATACTGTAATAAGCAGCTTGCATTTCTTTTTAATCATTTCAGGACTAGCTTCATCATCGATTTCACCATTCAGCATATGAAAGACAACATATTTATCAGACCCCAAAGACACCGTTATATCCTGATTATTCGAGAAGATTTTTTTTATTTTTGATTCTATGTTTATCTTTAAAGATTGAATATATATTTCAGGTGAATCCATCTTTAAAGCTTGGTGATGAATTTCGCTGGTAATGTGATTAAATTGAAAGAGATCGATAACAAGCGTTATCCGGGGCGGTTTTAAATCATAACCCAATTCCCTGCCGCGAGTCAGCAGTAACATTTCATCAGTTTGGTCATGGTCAAAAGCGGCTATTTCCTGAACGAGACTCTGTAATGCCCGTTCACGCAGCAGGGAAGATTTATTGACGATTTCCTCTCGCAATAGGATTTCGGCATATTTTTTAGCTAACATCCCAAACTTCGATACTTCATTAGGATATCCCGTGATGCCTAATGTCCCAACATACTCCCCTGATAATTCAATAGGGATGGTTATTCCAGGTTTCACTCCCTTCAATGTACTCGATACCACTTCATTGTGAGTCATTTCCTTACGACGAAAAATGGCTCCAAGAGAAGCCTGATGCAATGTGCCGATTCTCGACTTATCGCTTGAACCAAGAACCATTCCGTCTTTATCCGTGATAAGTACATCATGACCGATTACTTCACTGGTTATGTTCACAATTTCTTGAGCTAATTTGGCTAACATATAATCCCCCCTGGTTATCGCAAAACTATAACAAAGCTGTTTTCTCATGTATCTTCTTATATTAAATATAAGGGCATTTTCCTTCAAGAATCATTTTCCTTGTCGCCGTTCTATTCACCTCTCCCAATAATCAACGTTATTTATCTTCCTTTAAAGTAATACGCGCTGGTTTAGTCAGAATTAAAATGGCTGGCCGCTAGGACCATGAGAGAAAGAAGAAAAGGGCTAATGAAAAAAACGCCAGCGATTCCGCCGGCGTCATGTTTTTTGCATATTGGTCAAGATACTTTAATCGCACCCAATATTTCCTGTTCCAATTGATTGGTTCTTTCCATTTTTGTTGATTCCGTCCATCCAAAATAACCAGCCATATAATCGATCACTGCATGTTTATGAGTTTGGACTAAATCGATATCGAATAACAGTGTCCCCGTCCTGCGGAAAAAGAAATCCACTGGAGTTGCGGCCATTTCATGATCTAGTGCGTATTTCAGCTGTACGAACAATTTCTTTGGAAGGCCGCTGTTCGCTCCTCCGTCTCCTTCGTTTTTGGCGATATCGAATAACACAGGTGCGTTGGACCCGTACATGGCCAATATCGCTTCGGAATCCTTTACAGCGAGTCCTGAGTCTACTCCCATTTGAATATGTTGCTTGATATAATCGGAGAAGTTGCTTGATCCCCCGACATCCCCTCCGGAAATCGGCATGCCTTTAGTGCTGCTGGCTGGGTAAGTTTTATTGGATTGCTCGGCAAGCTTCCCTGCCAAAAGGTCGACCGTCGTTTTTGCCATTTTACGATAACCGGTCAATTTTCCTCCCGCAATCGTGATAAGGCCAGAATCGGACTCCCATATTTCATCTTTCCTTGATATCTCTGAAGGATCTTTTCCTTCTTCAAGAATCAACGGCCTTACCCCAGCCCAGCTAGATTCGATATCATCATCCGTAATGTTCACTTCCGGAAACATATAATGTATGGACTTTAATAGATAGGCACGGTCTTCGGAAGTAACGGTAGGCACAGCAGGATCACCATCATAAAAAGTGTCCGTAGTTCCTACATAAGCTTTACCGGCTCTCGGGATGGCAAAAATCATCCGGCCATCAGGCGTATCAAAATAAAGCGCCTGCTTCAACGGGAACTTCGATTGGTCGATGACCACATGAACACCCTTGGATAACTTCAGCGTTTTCCCTTGTTTTGATTGGTCCTTCTCACGAATGGAATCCACCCACGGTCCCGCTGCATTAATGACTTTGTCTGCGTATATTTCATAAGCATCACCTGAAAGTAAATCGGCAACTTGGACGCCGTTCACCTTACCATTTTCATATAACAATTTTTCTACTTTTGTATAATTTATCGGTGTTGCTCCTTTATCGACAGCCGCCTTCATGACTTCAATCGTAAGACGTGCATCATCTGTCCGATATTCAACATAATAGCCTCCGCCCTTCAGTCCCGCTTTCTTAACGAGGGGCTCCCTTTTTAGTGTTTCATCCGCAGAAAGCATTTTCCTGCGTTCAGCTTTTTTAACCCCAGCAAGGAAATCATATACCCGAAGTCCAATCGAGGTACTGAATTTCCCGAAGGTGCCACCTTTGTGCATCGGTAACAGCATCCATTCCGGCGTGGTCACATGCGGTCCATTTTCATAAACGATTTCTCGCTCTTTACCAACCTCGGCAACCATTTTTATTTCAAATTGCTTCAAATACCGCAATCCGCCATGAACAAGCTTTGTCGAGCGGCTTGAAGTACCTGCAGCAAAATCCTGCATTTCAACCAAAGCCACTTTCATCCCACGGGTCGTTGCATCCAGGGCGATCCCTGCACCGGTAATTCCCCCACCAATGACAACCACATCAAATTTCTCTTTTTTCAGAGTTTCGACCGTTTCTTCCCGATATATATTTGAAAACCTCATGCCTGACTCCTCCTTTAAGTATTGCATTCTATTGTTTTTTGTATGAATTGGCGCTGTTCACTCGTGAATTCTGCACTTTTACTCATGAATTCGCGCGGTTTACTCGTGAATTCACACTATTTACTCGTGAATTCGCGCTTTACTCCTGAATTCACACGATTTACTCGTGAATTCGCGCGGTTTACTCGTGAATTCACACGATTTACTCGTGAATTCTGCACTTTTACTCGTGAATTCGCGCTTTACTCGTGAATTCACACGTTTTACTCGTGAATTTTGCACTTTCACTCGTGAATTCACACGTTTTACTCGTGAATTCGGTCAATATATTCAATTGATTCATTTGTTCGCATAGTTTATATAGATATTAATATCCCTAATCTGCCATTAAAAACAAAAAAAGAGACCATAAATGCACATTATCGAATTAACGATAACGCATTCATGGTCTCTCCTGTTCTCCGGCCGAGTTATTAACTTGATTTCATTATAGCATACTCCATCTCATTTGAGAAAGAATACATCTTGTTTTTTATTTAAACGCCATAGCGGCATGTACAGCTTTTTTCCAGCCTTCATATAATTTTCCACTATCTTGCTCTTCCATGGATGGTTTAAAGGTTTTATCTACCGCCCATTGCTGGGAGATTTCTTCTTGATCCTTCCAATACCCGACAGCAAGGCCAGCTAAGTATGCAGCACCTAATGCTGTAGTTTCGTTTATGGTAGGCCTCTCGACGGGCACACGTAATAAGTCGCTTTGGAATTGCATCAAGAAGTCATTCTTGACTGCCCCGCCATCCACTCTTAATGTCTGCAGCTCGATTCCTGAATCCGCCTCCATTGCATCAAGGACATCCTTCGTTTGATACGCAAGTGATTCAAGTGTGGCACGAATGAAATGCTCTTTAGATGTGCCGCGCGTCAAACCAAAAACGGCTCCCCGCACTTCGCTGTCCCAATATGGAGTTCCAAGTCCTACAAAAGCCGGTACCACATATACTCCATCCGTACTTTCCACCCGTTTTGCATAGGCTTCGCTGTCCTTGGCATCATGCAGCATCCGCAGTCCATCGCGCAGCCATTGGATGGCGGAGCCAGCTACGAATATACTGCCTTCAAGTGCATATTCGACCTTCCCATTCAATCCCCAAGCAAGGGTCGTCAATAGTCCGTGTTCGGAGCTGACAGCCTTGGCTCCTGTATTCATGAGCATGAAACAGCCTGTTCCATACGTATTTTTAGCCATTCCTTCATTAAAGCAGGCTTGGCCGAATAATGCTGCCTGCTGATCACCGGCTGCCCCTGCAATCGGAATCGATTGGCCGAAGAAATGATATTCGATCGTACGTGCATATTCCTCAGAGGAAGGCCTCACTTCCGGCAGCATCGACTTTGGAACAGTCAATATCTCGAGCAGTTCTTCATCCCATTTCAGTTCATGGATATTGTACATCAATGTCCGGGATGCATTGGAATAGTCCGTTACATGAGCCTTGCCTCCTGATAGCTTCCAGATCAGCCAAGTATCGATGGTACCGAATAACAGCTTTCCTTCATCCGCCTTTTGTCGTGCCCCTTCTACATTATCAAGGATCCATTTCACTTTCGTTCCGGAAAAATAGGCATCTATCAACAATCCCGTTTTATCCCGGAATAGATCATTAAGTCCCTTTTCCTTCAAATCATCACAGATTTCACTTGTTTGCCTGGACTGCCATACAATCGCATTATAAACAGGGTTACCTGTTTCCTTATCCCAAACGACTGACGTTTCACGCTGATTAGTAATCCCGATACCGGCAATTTGCTCTGGCTTTACACCGGATTCAGATAGTACACCGGCAATCACCGCCAAGATCGATCCCCAAATCTCATTGGCGTTATGCTCGACCCAGCCTGGTTTAGGGAAATGCTGCGTGAATTCCTTTTGGGAGGAATGGACGATTTCCCCCTTTTCGTTAAATAAAATCGCCCGCGAACTAGTTGTTCCCTGATCTAATGATAAAATGTATTTTTCCATTGTGTATGCCCCTCCTTTTAATTTAACTGGCGATATTTCTGCTTTCCAATTCATGTGACTGTTTTTTACCAAAAGCATAGGCTAATATCAATAGTACCAGGCTTGCACCCAAAACAGACCAAAATCCTGCTGTTATTTCCCCCATAAAGAATGCTTTATAACAAACGGCACCAAGTGAACCCCCTACAATCGGTCCAATGACCGGAATCCATGAATAGCCCCAATTGGAATTGCCTTTACCGGGTATCGGCAGCAAAAAGTGAGCGATGCGCGGCCCCAGATCGCGGGCCGGGTTAATGGCGTATCCTGTCGTTCCGCCAAGAGACATCCCAATCACGACAATCAATAACCCGACTGCAAATGGGTTTAGGCCCTCTGTAAAATCATTGGCACCTATAAATAATAATCCAAGAACAAGGATGAAAGTTCCAATCATCTCACTTAATAGATTTGAAAATGTGTGCGGGATCGCAGGTGAAGTCGCGAACACACCAAGCTTCGCTCCTGGATCATCCGTAGCTTTCCAGTGTGGCAAATAGTGCAGGAATACTAGAGTCGCGCCCAGGATTGCGCCAATCATTTGGGCAACGATGTAACCGGGCACATCACTCCAAGGAAATTCTCCAATAATGGCAAAACCTACTGTGACCGCCGGGTTTAAATGTGCCCCGCTTATGGACCCTACTGCAAAAACCCCCATGGTAACGGCCAACCCCCACGCAATCGTGACAACAATCCATCCGGCATCCTTTGCATAGGAACCCTTTAAGGATGAACCAGCCCCAATACCTGCTCCGAATACAACTAATATCATCGTGCCTAACACTTCTCCCCAAAATGGAGTCATGATAAAACCCCTCCCCTGTTAAATTATTAAACCTTGCCAACAAATAAAAGGAGATCCACAGCAGAACTATCTTCATAAATAAATTATGAATAGATCTGTTGTGAATCTCCTAGTCTCCGTCACATATATTAACTTGTACTGTAAAATATACTAGGTTATGAAAACGCTGTCAATATTTTGTGAAAAATTAATCTATTTTTCTGTAATTTTTTTCAATTTTCCCCTATTAGACGATATCCCATAATTCAGTTTTGGATGTGGTGATCGACGAAGCTCCAGCATCAAGGGCATTCAGGACTTCATCCGAAGTACGTATGAGGCCGCCTGCAAAAATCGGTGTCTGCAATCGTTCCTTCACTTCTTTTATCATCCATGGCATGGCGCCCGGCAATACTTCGATATAATCCGGCTTGGTTTTCTGCACCAGCTTATAACTTTTCTCAAGCGCATGTGAGTCTATTAAAAAGATTCGCTGGATGGCAATGACCCCCTTTTGCTTCGCCTTCAATATAACGCTTGATTTAGTCGAAATCAGCCCATAGGGATTATATTCCTGACAAATGAATTCTGTCGCGTACTCATCACTTCTTATGCCATGGATCAAATCGACATGATAAATCATTTTCTTATTATGTTGTTTTGCCATCATACTTACATTTTTCAATTGTGATATATGCAAATCAAGAAACACACCTATTTCATAGGAACTTTCTAGAAATCTTTCAAAATCCTTCATGCTTGCTGAAGCAGGCAAAATCTTTTGATCCATCATTATCCTCCTCATTCCCAGAAAAACTCAAAACTTCAAGTTATTTAGTATATTTTAAAGAGCTTGATTTATCAATCACATTTTTTTCATGACAATCTCACAATAACACTAACATACCTGGCACTCCCTTTATAGATTGCGGATAAGGTTGTATGTAAAATATCCCTTAACTCATAAAGAAAGTTTCATTATCAATGCACCTTCGACAAGTTCATACGATTTAATTGTGCCCACCGGAATTTTTCTCACGATGTTCCAAGCATTAACATTCATTTTGATCGTTCTTTTTTCAAATTCAAAAAATGGCGGTCTGTTAAATATCCTTTGGTTGATGAAATTCCTGTCAACTGGTTCCATTTCCACTAATTCAAATGAAATCGTTCTTTTTTCCACATGAACCGGTTTTAATGTAATCCGGAAAGCTACATTTTTCTTAAACATCATTTTTTTCACTTCCATCGTTCCGGAAAGCACAATTTGCTTCGGCGTAATCTCGACTTTAATATCCTGACAAGATGATTTCATTTTTATGATTCTCTCTACCATGGCTTCAGTTACCGATATCGGTATGCCACTTTTGAATGGACTGAATGTACTCATCCTCGCATTCCCCTCCTGCCATGCATATAAAACGTCGGTTATAGCATATGCCGGGTTTCCCGATGCAGTTAACATTCATCTTCCTGATCATATAATAAATTTTTACCAAACGGAGAGGTTGCCAATACTTATTCATAACAGGTTGACGAATAAAACAAAACAAAGAGCCAGTCACTCAAAATGAATGGCCGGCTCTTTTCCCTATAGGTTATTCGATCGCTAATTCTTTTTTAATGATTTCCTTTAGGTTTCTTTGATATTTTTCGGTATGGATACTCACCTTTTTGAGTCGATCAACTAGTGAAAATGGCTCTTTATAATGAGGGGTAATATAGCTTGATTCATTATGTCCAATATGAAGTAGCCCATCAAAGAATCCAATGGAATCAATATCTCCAATAATTCCCTTTCCAATATGTATATCATTTGAATATAAGCGGATTTCTCCTTGATTGCTTTTCAATATTTCATGTTCGACCTTAAGTTGTTGATATCCTGCTTCCAGCCTTCCCTCAGAACGAACGAGATACTTTTTAACATTTTTATGGTTAAAATAAAAATGCAGTTTCCCTTCCTTAATGAAGATGCTGATCCCTCCGCTATTTTCACCGTGTGCAAAAATGACGCCTTCCGTTCCTGAATCCATAAGTACTTCTGCTGTGATTTCAAAGTTTTTGTTTCTTAAATCCGGTGCAACCGAACCCCGAAAAGGGACACTTGATGGATAAAACACTTTGAAAGCAGGCTCAGAAGATTGAGGTTTCAGCTTGGTCATGCCTTCAAGTTTCTTATCTAATGAGCGGCCATCTAAAGGCAGCACACCATATTTTTTTGCTTCTTTCCACCATAGGTCAATTAGCTCTTTAAGCTTCTGGGGATAAATCGAAGCTAAATTGTTCAATTCCGTGAAGTCTTCGTCTGAATGATATAATTCCCACTCGTCATTCTCAAAGTCACCATTAGGAGTATGGGCGGCAACGGCTTTCCAGCCATTATGCCAAATCCCACGATTCCCTATCATTTCGTAATATTGGGTTTCCTTATGGGTTCTTTCTTCACTATCTAATGTGTAAAGCATGCTTGTTCCATGAACAGGCTGCTGTTTGACTCCTTTGACCTGTTCAGGCATATCGATTTCCAGTAACTCTAAAATGGTAGGGACGATATCCGTTACATGATGATATTGTGTACGAATCGTTCCAGGATGTTTGATTTTCCGTGGATATCTGATAATTAGAGGATCTCTTATCCCGCCTTCATGGACATATGATTTATACCATTTAAGAGGCGTGTTGCCCGCAAAAGCCCAACCTTTCGGATAATGATTATTCGCCATCGGTCCGCCGATTTCGTCCAGACGGGTCAGTTTGGATTCTAACGTTTCCGTTGCACCATGCCAGGAATTAACAGTACCTTCCTCTCCACCCATAGCACATGCACCATTATCGGAAAGCAAAATGAATATAGTGTCATCCAAGCGATTGATTTCTTTCAGAAATGAAACGAAGCGACCGATGTGATAATCAGTATGTTCCAAAAAGCCGGCAAATGCTTCTTGAAGACGTGCATACAGTTTCCTCTCATCTGCAGATAGCGCATCCCATGCTTTAACATCGTGATTCCGTTCTGGTAATATTGCATTTTCAGGGACAATACCCAACTCTTTTTGACGTTCGAACCATTGCTCACGAATCGCATCCCACCCCTCATCGAATTTACCTTTATAATGATCGATAAATTCTTTAGGCGCATGGTGTGGTGCATGAGGTGCCCCATATGCCAAATAAGTGAAGAATGGTTTATTTGGAGTTTCAGATGTTTGATCTTTAATATACGAGATTGCTTTCTCCGTTAAATCCTCTGTAATATGGTATCCATCCTCTGCCTTTTTGGGTTGGCGGATCCGATGGTTGTCTTCCACTAAATCCGGGTTCCATTGATTCGTAGCTCCTGGTAAAAAACCGTAAAATCTTTCGAATCCCCGTCCGAGCGGCCAGTTATCGAAGGGGCCCGTATTCGTATGCTCTTTTCCGGGAGTTAGATGCCATTTCCCCACGGCAAATGTGTTATAACCGTTTTCCACAAGCACTTCACTTAGTAAGGCACTATCTTTTCTAACCTTCCCACGGCTGTGCGGAAAGCCGCTATCATATTCAGCTACAAAGGATACACCTGCAGAATGGGGATTCCTTCCTGTTAATAAGGCCGCCCTGGTCGGAGAGCAAATCGCGGTTGTATGAAAGTTGTTATAGGCAAGCCCTTCTGAAGCCAAACGATCAATATTGGGTGTTGAAATAGAAGACCCATAGCATCCTAATTGCGAAAATCCAAGATCATCCAAGAGAATGACCACAACGTTTGGTTTCTTATCTGAGGTCTTTGAAGTATCAGGCCACCATGGAGTCGATTCTTCTACTGTTTTAGCTATTTTACCTAGAAATGTTTCATCTTGATACGTACTCATTTTCATACCTCATCCCTTATTTTTTTACAACGTCATATCTCTTCAATACGATTTTTCCAAATTGGGTAAACACTCGGTCCATAATGAATCCCATCAAGCCAAGTATGACTAGACCAACGAAAATCCAATCCGTTTTAAAGTACAATCGTGCATTCCAGATCATGTACCCGATTCCTTCATTTGCCGCAACCATCTCTGCACCAACAATGGCCATAAATGAGGATCCCATCGCCAATTTTGCTCCAGTGAAGATATATGGGAGGGACGCAGGTATAATGACATGGAACATGATCTGTAATTCCGATGCCCCCATACTTCTCGCTGAACGAAGTTTATCTTCTTCTATCGCCAATACACCAGTCATTGTATTGATTACGACAATAAAGAAAGTTGCATACATAATCAGAAAGATTTTCGATTGCTCACCAATTCCAAACCAAAGCATGAATAACGTAATAAATGCCAGGGGGGGGATAAAGCGAACAAAATTGATTATGGGGTCAAATAGTGCTCGGATAACCTGAACGCGCCCTACTAATAACCCAATCGGGATTGCCACGATATTACCTAACGTCCAACCTGTAATGACCCTTAAAAAACTTACCCACATATATAAAAACAGGGAACCATCCTTACTAAGATCGATGGCACCTTGCCAAACGGCTAGGGGACTCGGTAAAAATTGAGGGTCAGAGAAGCTTGCAGCCATGCTCCAAATCAAAAGAACGATAGCCCAGGCGATCATTCCACTTTTCACTAATTTCTTAAAGAAGGCAGGAACCTTCTTCTTTTTTCGAGGTTGAGATGCCTCTTTTTTTATGATTTCCTGTCCCAATACACTCATGTTTTTATCTCCTATCAATCAAAATGTGCTTGAATGTTTTGATAAAAAAGATTGAATTCTTTATCGGTGAACATTCTTGGATATGGCAAGGGAATATCATATATATCCGTAATTCGGGAGGATGGACCAACAGACATGACACCAATGCGATTACCTAGTAATAATGCTTCCTGAATATCATGTGTTACAAAGATGACCGTTTTATTTGTTTCTTTCCAAATTCGAATCAATTCTTTTTGCATCGTTCTTCGGGTCATTGCATCGAGTGCCCCGAAAGGTTCATCCATTAATAAGATGTCAGGATCATTAGCTAATACCCTTGCTAATTGCACGCGCTGTTTCATCCCTCCAGAAAGCTCTTTAGGGAACTTCCCTTCATGACCCTTTAAGCCAACAAGTTCAATGAAATAAGAAGATTTCTCTTCACGATTCGATTTAGGTGTTTTCTTCATTTTCAATCCGAATTCGACATTTTCCTTAACAGTCAGCCATGGAAATAGAGCTGCATCTGCTTGTTGGAAAACAACACCTCGATTGCTTCCGGTCTTGTTTACCTCCTCTCGGTCCACGATAAGTTTCCCGGAAGTTTTTTCAATGAATCCAGCAATCATGCTCAATAAAGTGGACTTTCCGCATCCGCTTGGCCCAAGTAAGATAAAGAACTCACCGCTTTTTATCGTCAAATCTATATTCTCAAGGACGTAATGACTATTTTCATTGAAGGATTTCGATAAATCGGAAATTGAAATCGCAATAGGTGACTTCATTACTTCGTCAATTACTGTACTCATATCACTTCACTCCTTTTAATTGACAGAAAAAACTTTGATGCAGCACATCCTGAACCATGTCATAAACGAGAATATCAACGACAGATATGGCTGCATTTTTCTAGTAAGTGACGGATTCAGGCAATGCTTTTTTTAATGGCTCAAGAGCTAATTTTTCTTTCAATTCATACGAATCTTGTAATATTCCTTTTTCTTCAAGCCATACTCTCATATCCTCGAGGTGAACGGCATCTTCCTTTGTAAATCCTAAAACATAATTTGTTCTTTCTAGATCCTTAAGTGCATCTTCTTCTGGTATTTTCAGCTGTTCGAATGCCAGTTTTGCAGTTTCCCCTTTATGGCCATCCACATAGTCAACTCCTTCAGATAAGGCTTTCAATGCATGTTCAAGAGATTTTGGATTTTTTTCAACAAATGATCTTTTTGCAAGAAGATAGCTATCAATCGTCACTCCTGCACCAACCAAATTATCAAGTTGATTTACTTCATCAATTTCCTTAAATGTATCTGTAAGTGCACCACTAACCCAAACAGCATCAATATCGCCTTTTTTCATTCCAATAATCGCTTCGTCAGGCGTACTGTATGGAACATATGTGATATCTTTTTCATTGATTTTATTAGCTTCTAAGTATTTAGCCCACACATATTCATAGACAGTTCCTTTTGAAACTCCTAACTTTTTCCCTTTTAAATCACTTGCCGATTCAATATCCCCTTTAACAAGTAGCTGGGTTTCCTTGGAGGAATCCTCTTTCCCTCTTGTCAGTGTTCCTAAAATCACCATATCCCCTTTACCTAACGAGTTTAACAAGGCGTAATCTGCAGCTATTCCAGTATCAGCTTGTTCTGTTAATACAGCATTAACCGTGTCAATTCCCATGGCAAAATTGGTAAGCTTTGCTTCTACGCCGTAATTTGAGAAGTATCCCTGTATCTCTGCCGCCCTGAATTGAAGTGAACCACCTGCTGCAGTATCAATAGCCATCCTTATAACGTCACTGTTAGGTGCACCAGCATCTTCTGAAGGAGATGAGGAACATCCAGCGATAAATAAAATGTTTAACATCGAAATAACAACCAATAAAGACCTCAAATTTTTCATGTTCATATCCCCTATGGCACTTATTTTTTTAAGTTGGCAACACATCTAAAACCCATATGCCCTGTAGAGCTGTCAATCATATTATAAGTACGGGCTGAAATCCTATAACGATTACAATATGATCGATGGCATAGATAGGATCCGCCTTTTATCAGTTTTGCAAAAGGATCGGGATCGAGGACTTCACTTCCATGTTGAATTGAAAATGTATCCTCGCACCATTCCCACACATTCCCCGACATGTTATAAAGGCCAAAATCATTCGGTTCAAAGGTATCAACAGGAGCCGTTCCTAAAAATCCGTCTTCTACCAAATTTTCGTTTGGAAAATTGCCTTGCCAAATATTACAGTGATGCTTTCCCCCTTGGTGCAACTCATCCCCCCAAGGATATTTACGATTTACCACTCCACTGGCAGCAGCATATTCCCATTCCGCTTCTGTCGGAAGTCTTTTTCCAGCCCATCTACAAAACGCTTTGGCATCATTCCATGACACATGGACGACCGGGTGGTGAAAGCGATTCACGATTGAGGAATCCGTCCCTTCCGGATGCTTCCAGCAAGCATTTCGAACAGCTATCCACCAAGGTGTTTTTTCGGCTGCCCCCACCATATCCCGTTCCATTCGTTTGTTGACAAACAAGTTAAAAACAAAAGACCATCCATATTTCTCCGCATCTGTTACATAACCGGTATCCTTTATAAAACAATAGAATTGTTCATTTGTTACGGCGTATCGGTCCATGTAAAAGGACTCAATCTTTACTGTTCGTGGTGGATATTCACCATCTTCTCTTGAACTATCTTCATCACTTGATCCTAGTAAAAATTCACCTGCTTGTATCAAAGACATATTATAGAAATCGTTTTTCTTTGTCGGGATCGAATCAAGGTCAGTTTCAATTGAAAGAAAATTCCGTCTTTTTAATACAGTACAGCATGATTTCATATTTGTTGTTTTCATGTTTCCACTCTCCAATGAATCTTCTCCTAGGCACTGCTTATGCCTGTATTATCACAATTTTTTCCGAACAAAAAAGGACACAGAAATGTTGTAATGAACAACAATTCAGTATCCTTTGGTTGACCAATTGGATAATCCAATTTTATTCTCTTTTCTTTATGCAATTTAACAATAAAACATAAATACTCATTAATCAAGTAGGTTTAATTATTTTATTTATTTTTTTCAGTCTTCCCTACTAATCGTTGTTTTAAAAAACCACGTCTAAACCTGATCTAAAAAGTGGTATAAAAAGCCGAATACAGAAAATGATCATGCCAGGAACCGAGTAATAAACGGTATATTCGAAATATTCAACCTCCAACTCTTGACCTTTATAAAAACTACCTGTATAGTCATAGTTAATTTAATAGACACTCTTATCCAGAGAGGTGGAGGGACTGGCCCTTTGATGCCTCAGCAACAGACTATTCATGTACTGTGCTAATTCCAGAAGTTTAAAAACTTGAAGATAAGAAGAGTATATAGCTTTGTTGCCAACACCTCTTCTTATTTTTTAAGAAGAGGTTTTTTATTTTTAAAAGGAAAGAAGGAATGCAACATGTCAATCACATTAACGAAAGCACCATTTAGGGCCGATCACGTCGGAAGTTTATTAAGACCGGAACGTTTACATATTGCCAGAAAGCAATTTAGGGAGGGTACCCTTTCAGCAGAGCGGCTTCGTGAAATTGAAACCGAAGAAATCAATCGGATTGTCGATAAACAAATTGAAGTTGGATTGGAGGCTGTTACGGACGGCGAGTTCAGACGAACATGGTGGCACTTTGACTTCCTCGAACAATTAAATGGCATCGAGGGATATGTGACTGAAAAAGGTCTCACATTCGATGGTGTGGAAACAGAGAGATATAACGTTCGCAATACCGGGAAGGTTTCATTCAATCCTGAACATCCCTTCATTAGTGATTTCATTGAATTGAACAAAATCGTGAACGGACGTGCCGTTGCTAAGCAAACCATTCCCAGTCCGAATCAGTTATTTGCTGCAGGTATTCATAATGAAGACATCTACCCTGATATTGAAGATTATGCAAATGATATCATCAAGGCGTATCAGCATGCTTTGAAAGCCTTTTATGAAGCAGGTGTGCGTTATCTTCAATTGGATGATGTATATATTGCCAGACTTTCAGCTCCAGATTTCCAGTTCAAAGATGGAAAATATACGAGGGAACAGTTAATTGATCTTGCACTTCGTGTCATTAATGGAGCATTGGAAGGCAAACCAGAAGACCTTGTCGTCACTACCCACCTATGTCGCGGAAACTATCAGTCGACTTGGGCGTTTGAAGGAAGCTATGCCCGTATCGCTCCAACTTTATTGGCAAAAGAAAAAGTGGATGGATTCTTCTTGGAATATGATGATCAACGCTCAGGGGATTTCAAACCATTGGAATACATTCCAAATGGCGGTGCACAGGTTGTACTGGGGGTCGTCACTTCAAAAAATGGGGAAATCGAAGACAAGGAAGCTGTTAAGGCACGCATTAAAGAAGCCTCGCACTTCGTTCCTCTCGAACAATTATGCTTAAGCCCTCAATGCGGCTTCTCCTCCACCCATCACGGCAACAAGCTAACCGAAGAACAGCAATGGGAAAAGCTGAAATTCGTCGTTGATGTAGCAAAAGAAGTGTGGGAATGATTCATCTTTAAATGTAACGTAAAAGCTAGGCATTAGGCAGGCCTAGCTTTTCTTCAAAACAGCTCAATAAAATGTTTTGCCGTTTTGGAAAGATAACGATCTTGTCTAAAAACCAAAGCTATATTCGATTGAATTGAAGAATCGATAATATCCAACACTTTCACTCCTTTTATAATATGAGGTGAAACAGCTGATTTCGGAACAATACTCGCCCCAACTCCAGCTGAAACCAGAGAGAGCAGAACATTTACATCATGGCATTCGCATAAAATATTTGGCTGTATTTCCCGTTTTTTAAATTCCTCGATAATTTCTTCGTAAATCCCTTGTCCTTTTTCCCTATGCACTAAAAGCAATGGGATATTTTCAATATCCTTTAAATGAACCCTACTCTTTGAAGTGAAACTGTCCCAAACCTCAGGTACAACAAAAACATTCGGCACTTGTCCTATGTTCAAAATGGAAAGACCCTTCATCTCGACAGGTAAATGAACAATGGCAAGTTCAATATCCTGATTCTCCAAATAATTACTTATTTCATATGGATCTCCTGCGAATATTTTAAAGGAAACGGAAGGATATTTTTTCTTAAAATCATTAATTTTATCAGGTAAATAAGACATATAGGCAAGTACGGAACCTACTGAAAGGGTACCTTTAATTCCCTCACCCGTTTCCTTCACTTCGAGCAAGGAGTCCTCGAAATATTGCAGCATATTCTTAGCCTTCTCGTAAAGTACCCTCCCAGCTTCGGTCAATTCCATACTTTTACCGTTCCTTTTTCGCTCAAGTAAAGTAGTCCCTAATTCTTCTTCCATAAGGCGGAGCTGCTGGCTTAATGGCGGCTGTGACATATTCAATTTTTTTGCTGCACGGGAAACCTGGCCTTCTTCTGCAAGAATAAGAAAATATCGTAATTGTCTAATATCCATTTTGGCACCTCTAATATATATGTAAAGCGTATATAAACTTAATTATATAGATATTTTAAATATGATACAAACAGCAGTAAAATATATTTGTTTACAATATAAAGGGGTGTTCAAAATGGAGAAATTCAAGGATCTAAACAAAAGCTTCATCAATGGGGAATGGATGGAAGGCTCAAGTCAACGCAAATATAATATTTTAAACCCATACAATAATGCCGTGATTTCAAATGTGAGCTTGGCTACATCAAAACAGCTCGAAGAATCATTTGAAATAGCAAAAAATGCTCAAAAAGGTTGGGCAAAAACATCAGCTGAAAAACGTCGTCAGGTCCTGCTTAAAGTTGGTGAATTCCTACAGGAAAACCGGAATGAAATCGTTGAAATGATTTCCCGTGAAACGGGTGGATCGCTTATTAAAGCAAATGTTGAATTTCAGCTTACTATGGAAATAGTCGAAGAATCTACTAACATGGTGGATGAAATATATCAAATGCATGAGGTTCCGTCAGCTATAGATCATAAAGTCAATCATATACATCGACTGCCACTAGGAGTTATTTCTTCAATATCTCCGTTTAATTTTCCGATGAACTTGTCAATGAGAACCATCGCACCAGCCATTGCATTAGGAAATGCAGTCGTTCACAAACCGGACGTTCAAGTTGGATTTACTGGAGGAATCATCATTGCTGCAGCATTTGAATATGCCGGTCTTCCAATAGGCGTCTTTAATATGATCCTAACTGACCTGGAAGAAATCGGTGATGGCATGCTGACAAACCCGATCCCCAAATTAATCAGCTTCACAGGTTCTACTCCTGTAGGACAGCACATCGGGGCCATTGCAGGGAAAAACCTAAAACGAGTTGCGCTGGAGCTCGGCGGTAATAATCCTTTCATTGTATTATCTGATGCAGATGTGGACCGTGCCGTTGATGCTGCAATTTTTGGGAAGTACATTCACCAAGGACAGATTTGTATGTGCATTAACCGCATAATCGTGCATAAAGACCTTTACGAAGAATTTACTGCAAAATTCGTTGAACGTGCAAAAGCTCTTCCATTTGGTGACCAATTAGATCCTAAAACAATCATTGGACCACTTGTGAACGAGCGTCAATTAGAAAAGGTACAACAAATCATCGAGGAAACTAAAGCTGCTGGGGTCAATGTAGCACTTGAGGGAGAACGCATTGGCAATGTACTGACACCAACTATTTTCCGGGATGTACAGAACTCGGATAAAATCGCACAAACAGAAATGTTTTCCCCTGTCGTGTCCATCATTCAAACAGAAACAGATGAAGAAGCCATTGATATCGCCAATGACACCATTTATGGTTTAAGCTCGGCTATCTTCACTTCTGATCTGGAAAAGGGCGAACGCTTGGGGTTGCAAATCGACAGCGGAATGACACACATCAATGATCAAACCGTTAATGATGGAACGAACATACCATTCGGCGGGAACAAAATGAGTGGTTTAGGCAGATTCGGAAGCCCATGGATTGTCGAAGAATTCACTGTTACGAAATGGATTTCCCTTCAAACACAATATCGTGAATATCCATTTTAACCATTAAATCATCAGGCATCTGATACAACCTTTTAGGATGTATACAGATGCCTTTTTTCAGTAATTACGTACTAAGGAAAGGTCACAAAAAAAAGAACGGCCACCAGCACGTCCCCTTTTTACTTGCAGCTATCATCATCATCCATTTTTTTCACAAATATATCATCCGTCACCCTATCTTCCAGCTTGTTCCTCAAGGCCAATTCCGCAGCCTTCCCGTCACTAGGCGATCCGTCCGCGAAATACATCGGAAACAAGGAGAAAAACATAATATAGAAAGAAAAATAGATAAATTGATACCAGATTACCGAGCTGTCCAGGATATTCTGATACACTAAGCTATATATGATCAGCATGCTGACCAAATTAAAGATAGACCCGCCTAAATATATAAGCGTATTCGTCAATCGATTATCATGTTTCAATCCCTTGAACTCGCAAGTCCCATTCCAAAAATAATATTTCCTCACCTCTATGTTCCGAAAGGCGAAAAGTTTATTACCACAACCGATCAATATTTTCTTTTCTGATCCCCCAAAGATCGTAACAAAGAAAATATGCCCGCTCAAATGTATCAGCGTAACGATCGGCATGATCAAAAAAAAGGAAAATAGAAATTTAATGATATCAGAGAGACCAAACATGTTTTATCACCCCTCCTTACCAGAGCATTATCAGGATGCTACTCTGATACCCTGCCCACACTAGTTATAACTAGTAAATTTTCACAGTGGTAATATGTTGCTTTCCACAACTGATAGGAGGATAATTTGTCCTCTTCTGCTTAATCCGGCCTTCCACCGATTAATTCGACCTATCTCCTGCTTTATTCGACCTTTCATAAATTAATTCGACCTTCCTCCTGCTTTATTCGACCTTTCATCAATTAATTCAACCTATCTCCGCTTTATTCGGCCTTCCATCAATTAATTCGACCTTCCTCCTGCTTTATTCGACCTTTCATCAATTAATTCGACCTTCCTCCTGCTTTATTCGACCTTTCATCGATTAATTCGACCTATCTCCTGCTTTATTCGACCTTCTACCCATTAATTCGACCTATCTCCTGCTTTATTCGGCCTTCCATCAATTAATTCGACCTTCCTCCTGCTTTATTCGGCCTTCCATCAATTAATTCGACCTATCTCCTGCTTTATTCGACCTATCTCCTGCTTTATTCGACCTTTCATCAATTAATTCGACCTATCTCCTGCTTTATTCGGCCTTCAAAAAAAACAGGCTATCTCCTTCCCAAAAATTCCGGAAAAGTGATAGCCTTTACATCTTTATTTAGCGATTGGGGGTGCGAAGAATTTCTGCGTTGTTTTGTCCTGGCCTCAAGCCAGCATGTTTATATTCAGGGGTGAAAACCGATGTTTTGATTGGACAGGCGATTTGCTTCTGGACATTTCCTTTTCCGTCAGGTACCTCGACGATCATTCCCCTCTCCTTCAATTGGGGGTGTTCGGCCGCTTCGGTGAAGGTCAGCACTGGTTCTGCACAGGCCTCGAAATCAGCGAATATTCCCTGCCATTCTTGAAAATCTCTTTCAAGGAAAGCAAGTCGGATGGCCGTTTTAAACCTGATTCCGCTATCTTCATCGCTATTCATGCTCAGTTCATATAATTCGGGTGCACCGATCGCTTCACATAATGCTTTTCGAAAAGGGGGCTCAAGGCTTCCTACCGAAAAATGACGTCCATCTTTCGTTTCGTAAAAGTCATAAAAGGACCCTCCGTTCAACATCAGTTTTTCTGGTTCAAGCTCGAGGCCCCCTTGTAAATTCAAAGGTGCGGATATGGCATTCAAGGCAAAGCTGCAATCGGTCATGCTGATGTCGATGGCTTGGCCGAATCCCGTTCTTTCCCTGTGAATGACTGCAGATAATATACCGATAACAGCATGCAATGAGCCTCCGGCAAGATCTGCTATTTGGGTTCCGTTTTTTGCCGGTCCGCCCTTTTTCGTACCGGAATAGCCTGATAAGCCTGCAATCGAAATATAATTGATATCATGTCCCGGTCGGTCTTTATAGGGACCAGTCTGGCCGAAGCCCGTGATGGAACAGTAAATCAGCTTTGGATTGATCGATTTTAATGCCTCATACCCCAGTCCCAGACGTTCCATTACACCTGGACGGAATTGTTCAATGACGATATCGTATTCCTTCACTAGGTTTTTTACGGATTCGATTGACTCAGATTGTTTTAAATCCAGTGTAATCGACTTCTTCGATCTGTTAAGATATTGGTTCACACCCCATGAATCCTTTGCTCCCGGCCTCTCTACCTTCAAAACATCCGCTCCTAAATCCGCTAGCATCAAAGTGGCAAATGGGCCTGGCAGTAACGTTGAAAAGTCCAATACTTTTAAATGAGTCAATAAGGTCATCAGCCGTGCACCTTCCCTTTCCATTGAAAATATTAAAAGCTTTCCGCGTCGCTCTGTAAATTCAATTTAGCAGAGATTACGATTATCATATAACACCTCTCATCAGATATGTATAAATTTCCATTTAACAAAAATAAAAAGCTAGGAATCAGTTTCCTAGCTTTTTGATAATGAGCCTAACAAGTAAAAGCCGGACAATTCAATACTGCATTGTCCGGCTGATTTCACTTTAAGGTTGTTCATTCATATTTTTTGTCAAAGTCAAATTCGACTTCATCAAGTTTAACGAATTTAGTTTTTCTTATTAGTTTATAGCCAAACCATAGACCAAGGAAAAGCGGGATTCCCAGATATGCAGCTATAACACTGCCCCAATCGATCTGGTCTGAGAAAAAGGCTTGGATATTTTGGGACAGGATGACGATCATGCCAATTAATATGGCAAAGATCGGACCTATCGGGAACCATAATGCCTTATATGGCAGCTTCTCCAATGAATGGCCTTGAGCGATGAATGCTTTCCGGAAACGGTAATGGCTGATGGATATGCCCAGCCAAAAGATGAATCCTGTAATTCCAATGGCATTCATTAACCAAATATACACTTTACCATCACCGAATACGGAGGCTAAAAAGGCAAGCATGCCAATGGAACATGTCAAAATCATGCCTGCAACCGGTACTCCGCGTTTATTAAGTTTTGCAAAAATACGCGGTGCTTGCCCATCTTTTGCCATAGAATATAACATACGCGTAGATGCATATAGACTGGAGTTACCTGCAGATAATACTGCTGTTAAAATGACGGCATTCATAAGCGAAGCAGCAAATGCAACTCCAGCTTTTTCAAAAATGAGCGTGAATGGACTTACCATGACGTTATCGCCTTGTAAACTTGGATTCGTATAAGGGATAAGCAGTCCTATTACGAAGATTGCAAATACGTAAAAGAGCAGGATTCTCCAGAATACACTTTTAATGGCCTTCGGTATATTCCTTGCTGGATCTTCACTCTCACCGGCAGCCACACCGACAATTTCAGTACCTTGAAAAGAAAAGCCAGCAGCTATGAATACAATGAAAACACCCATGAACCCACCCGGGAAAGGGGCCTCATCGACGGTGAAGTTTTTAAAGCCTACCGCTTCGCCGCCCATAATGCCGATGATCATTAGCAGCCCGACGATTATAAAAATAACGATGGCCGTGACTTTTATGAAGGAAAACCAGTATTCCCCTTCACCATATCCTTTAACGGATAAATAGTTCAATAGGAAAATGAGCACCAAGAATGATGAACTCCACAACAATGATGGACTATTCGGAAACCAGAATTTCATGATCATTGTCGAGGCCGCCAACTCTGCCGCTATCGTCATCGACCAATTGAACCAATAAGTCCATCCCAAGGCAAACCCAAATGCCGGATCGACGAATTTCGATCCATAGGTACTGAATGAGCCGCTTGTCGGCATGAATGCTGCCAGTTCCCCTAAGCTCGTCATCACAAAGTACACCATTGCCCCAACTAAGGCATAAGCAAGTAATGCGCCGCCTGGTCCAGCTGTATGAATGGCTGCCCCGCTGCTGAGGAACAGCCCGGTGCCAATAGCCCCGCCAATGGAAATCATCGTTAAATGGCGGGATTTTAAACCGCGCTTTAGTTCTTGTCCTTCTTGCTGTGGAGGATGCAAGATGTCATGTTCTTGTTTTGGTATCATAAATTTTCATCCCTTTCTATATAAGCGCTTTCATATATGGAGAAATCCATTTGATAAATTTTCCTATTTCATAGACTTTCAAATAGACCTAATTTACAATTCGAATTCCTTTTCTGAATATATGCAATTTTCATGCCAAGTTTATAAAACGCAATATTCAACAAATCATCAAAAAAATCGCCTTAAATAGACAAATTTTTTTGCACTTTACGCCATGTTTTTTTGCACATTATGCCATGTTTTTTTGCACATTTATTCATTTGGTTTAATTTAAACACATTCCAAATATTACTAAAAGAATATATTCAAAGAATATTTCTATCAAAATCCATTTTTCTCCATTTTATTCCTTTAAATGTCATATTTTTTGCGAGTTTTCTCCATTTGATAATAATTATGAAACGATGTAAAAATGAGGTATTCTCATGAAGGAGTTGAGTGTTATGAAAGGTAAGGTATTTTTAGGAACTGCACTATCCATCGGTCTATTATTTTCTGCTATTCCCAATCAAGAAGCTTTAGCGGCAAAAAATGTGTTAAGTGTTGAAAAGTACAATAAGCATAAGGATTCGCTAGAATACAAGTCTGGGAAACTTACGGATCCCTCAAAGCAAACGGCAGAAGATATCATTCTTACCTTTTTTGATGAAAACAAAAAGTCTTACAAGCTAGAAAAGCAAAAGGCGAAAGACTCCTTCACGATCGAGAAAGAAAGCAAGGATGAACTGGGCAATACCGTCCTTAGATTGCAACAAACCTATAAAGGCGTACCTGTATGGAATTCCACACAAGCAGTATTGATTGATGCTAAAGGTGTGTTGACCGTCGTGTCCGGTACGGTTGAAGCCAATCTAAACACGAAATTAGGGAAAAAGGCTAAAAAAGGCATCAGTGAATCCGAAGCTATCAAAATAGCTGAAGCGGATCTAGGGTTCACACCTGCCTACGAACAATCACCTGAATCTGACCTATATGTATATGCAAATGAAGGCAAGGCCGATTATGTATATAAAGTCAATTTGAAATTCTTAAGTCCGGAACCAGGAAATCATAATTATTTCATTTCAGTCAAAACGGGTAAAATCCTGAATAAATATAATACACTGGATGAAGTAACGGGGACCAACTCCGTCGGAACGGGCACTGGCGTCTTAAACAATACGGTGTCGCTGAACACTACCTTATCCAACGGTCAATACTACTTACAAGACAATACACGCGGTAAAGGCATCTACACGTATAATGCCAATAACCGTTCAAGATTGCCTGGTACGCTCTTTTCAAACACAACAAATGCATTTACTGCTTCTGCCGATAAAGCTGCGGTGGATGCCCATTATTATGCGGGTAAAACCTATGATTATTACAAATCCACGTTTGGCCGGAACTCCTATGATGGTAATGGAACCATCCTGAAATCAACCGTCCATTATGGCTCAAGATACAATAATGCTTTCTGGGATGGCACCCAAATGGTTTACGGTGATGGAGATGGCACGACGTTCATCCCATTGTCCGGCGGGCTCGATGTCGTTGCGCATGAACTGACTCATGCCGTCACTTCCTCGGAATCGAACCTTACCTATCAATATGAATCCGGTGCTTTGAATGAAGCGATATCTGATATTTTTGGCACCGTTGTGGAATTTAAGAATCAAAGTGCAAAAGCCGATTATTTGGTCGGGGAAGATATTTACACACCTAACATTTCCGGTGATGCACTCCGCTCGATGGCTAATCCAACATTGAATGGTGACCCTGACCATTATTCGAACCGTTATACAGGAACGGGTGATAATGGCGGAGTCCACACGAACAGCGGAATCATTAATAAGGCAGCTTATTTAATCTCTGCAGGCGGAACCCACCATGGCGTGAGTGTATCCGGAATCGGCATCGATAAACTAGGAACCATCTTTTACAGGGCAAATACAACATATTTAACTTCCTCATCGACTTTTTCACAAGCCAGAGCGGCGGTCATACAATCGGCCTCTGATTTATACGGTTCAAGCAGTGCAGAAGTCACGGCCGTCAAAAATGCCTTTACAGCTGTCGGTGTGAATTAAGAGATTTACCTTTATGATAAACACCTCCCTAGCTTCACCTCTAGCGGAGGTGTTTTTTCTTATGCTGGCTACCCCGATCATTTCAGCAGTTCGCTGCCTTCTTTCGGCCTTAATGTTTGGAATTCCGTCCTTTGGTACGGGGAGAACCTCAATAAAAACAATCTTGTCGTTTGCTAAAAATGATTAATTCCGTAAAATAGTTGCTTTTCTTCTTATTAACTGTCAAGCTTAGATAATCTGGACTATATTGAATAGAACAAGTAGGTGACGAACATGATTGAAGTTAAAACTTCCACACTCAGTGATGGTGAGTTCAATAGAGGCGTATTCGCAACACGAGATATTAAAAAAGGTGAGCTTTTACATGAGGCACCTGTCATTGCATATCCAAACGAGGAGCATGTTTTCATAGAGAAGACATTGCTGGCTGACTATGCGTTTGAATATGGAATAAACCATACTGCCATGCTTTTAGGCTATGGCATGCTGTTTAATCATTCTTATACACCCAACGCTACGTATGACATAAACTTCAAGAATCATACGTTTGATTTCTTTGCTTACACCGACATAAAGGCAGGAGAAGAAATCCTGATTAATTATAATGGTGAAGTCGATAATGAGGATCCGCTTTGGTTCAATAAAGAAAATGATGGTGAAGATGAAGCTGAATGATCATTGATCATTCATGAAAGCACTTGTACTTTTTAAAACCTGTCCAAGGTTTTTCGAAAGTATAAGTGCTTTTCCTTTTTCCTTTCACCGGCTTGATGAATTCACTGCTGGATTTTAAAAAGATCATACGCAATAAATAAAGCCCCATTAAGAATAACTTAATGGGGTCATTTCACCTTAACGTACGGATGGGTTACTTGATTTTGTTTTGGTTATTGATTGGAATTGGCCCTTAACCTTATCAATGGTTTCGGGTGTAGCTAGGGATTTTATTTGACTCATCGTTTTTTCACGGGTTTTCTTATTGCGCATTAAAAATGCAGCTGCTCCTATCAGGACGGTTCCAAGCATTTTGTTTGATGGCATGTTAGTTTCCTCCTTCAAGTTAGTCCTATATAGTATTCCCTCTATGGACTGATTTAAACAAAAGCATACTTGGGAGAGCGATTTCGCTTTTATTTATCCTTGCTCAGGCTTTCGATAAACTTTAGGCTTTCGGGATTTTTCACGACTTTTTCAGCTTCATCCGGATCAGCTTTCGTTAGCTTCATATTGTAAAGTTTATATGTCAGCACTCTTTTCACTGACTCGTCAATTCTATCCATTGGAACTTCCCCTGCTTTTACTGCTCGCAGTAATCCGTTATATACTTCAAGCTCATGGGCATATTCATGACAGACAAGTAATAAGTCAGCTCCTGCAAGAATTGCCTGCTTCCCCATCTCTTCATAAGAGAAATACTTGTTCACAGCACCCATTTCCAAATCATCTGTAACGACAAGTCCTTCATATTTGAGTTTCCCCCGAAGCAGGTCTTCGATGATGATTTTAGAAAGGCTCGCTGGTTTTTCTTTATCATAGGCTGGATATTTAATGTGGGTCACCATCACGAAAAAATTTTGGTTATCCAGTTCACTTATGATTTGCTTGAAAGGATAAATATCAGAATTTTCCAGATCAAGTTGGTTTGCCTCCACGGATGATGTTTCGACATGCGGATCGATTTCGCTGCGTCCGTTTCCAGGAAAGTGCTTCAATGCACCAGTTATCGATACATCGTTCAAGCCTTGAATGGCTTTCTTTCCGTATTGATACACCTTTTCCGGATCTTGTCCCAATGAACGCTTATCCGTTTTCGATAGATCAAGAACAGGGGCAAAATTAATGTTAATCCCCATGGAGCCCAGTTCTGTACCATTCAATTTGGCCACTTTGTACACGTCTGTAACGGATGCATTATTTCCAAGGTCCTGTTGTGCAGGGAGGGGCGATACCCGTTCCTTCATCCGAATGATGTCCCCTCCTTCCTGATCGATGGCAACCATCAACGGGAGTGAATGGGTACTTTGATTGGCCATTTGCTGAAGCGAATTGGATAACCTGGCCACTTGTTTAGGGGATTTCATATTGCGGTCAAAATAAATGACGCCCCCTATATGTTTTTGTTCGATAAGCTCCGTAATTTCACTGCTCTTTTCGGTTCCCTTGAAACCGACCATCATAAGCTGTCCGATTTTTTCTTCAAGCGTCATTTTTTTTAGCAATTTTTCTATTCTTTCATGGTTATCCGCACCGGCTTCTTTCCCTTTTTCCGCTCTGTAATTCACATCCATATTCAACTGAATGAACACCACTGTAAAAGTGAGGATTGCGATGAGGAAAAGACCCCAATATATATTTTTTTTATTCTTCATGCTTTGACCTTCATTGACATTTTCTCTGTCCTTCCTTGATAGCCCTTTTATTGATTTTGCTGTACACATCTTAATCATGTTCATAAAGTGACAATTCTATATCATCATTGCTGATTTTTTTGAATAAAGCATTAGCCGCGTACCATACTACAAACATAGCCTAAATAAAAGGAGATGCCCCCATGAACGGAATCTTGAAGAATATTGCCGTCACCTTCAGTCATGCAGTCGATTATGCAAAAGAAAAAATAACGGCCTTTACAGGATCAACTTCTGTTACGATAGCGGAATTGAGTGAGCACATCATCAATCAGCCTGAAACAAAACTAATCAGGAAAAACCTTTTAGGTATACCTTTTTCTTTTTATCATTTACAAAAAGAAGACGTTACGTACTATTTGGAAATGAAAAGCTCACAGGTTCTCCAGTTGGATGTTCAAGCGCATAATCATCCGATTGTGTCTTACAGGTCTTATCGAGATAAATCCAGCTTGCCCACGGCCATTAGGTTTCCTAAAACCCTTTTATCCGAATGACTTCGTTACAAAAATAAAAAAGCTGATATCCCCTGCATATGGGGTTATCAGCTTTTTTCAATCTTATAGGGAGAAAAAACGGTCTCTTTCACTTGAAATCCATTTCTCTGCATCTTCTTCATCCTTTTTAACCAACCGGTTAACGAGGATATCATGCCAAATGTAATTTTCGAGAAAATTGATATGAATGGGATCATCTGTGTAGAACGCGGTTTCCCTCGTTTCGGGCGAAGGGCCGTAAATCGTCTCCTTGCCATCGATGGATAAAATGAACCATTTGTTTTCTCCGATATTTTCCACATAGCTTGTTTTGCGATGTATATCTATACCTGATAATGGGTTTTCAACCTGAAATGCAATCCCCTTTAGAGTGCAATGCGCGGCGACCCCTTTTAGCTCTTGTTCAAGTTTTTCATACATCTCGTCCCATAAGGAAACCACCACCCTTTTCTCGGCTTTGTGAATCAAAGTACGGCAGAAGGATAGGATGTGCCCTTCACCCTTAAGCGTCATTACACGATTGTCGGACATCGGTTCGATTTTCTCGAATTGCTTTAGTGTATGACTGATGGATTGATAGGTATTGTTCCATTTTGATTGAACCGATTCCAAAAAAACATCGACTGGCAGCGGTGAATATTTTATCGAGTCATTGATTTCCTCTTTTAAGACGATTCCTTCTTCTTGCAGTCCATTTAATATCTCATAGATGCGGGCCCTCGGAATTCCTGATTCCTTGCTTACTTGATAGGCACTGGCTGGGCCTTGGCGAACCAAAGAAACATAAGCCTTTGCTTCATATTGACTAAACCCGAGAGACTGTAGTTTTTGAATGATATCTTGCATAGTACCTCCTAGTGCTTTTAGTAAGTTATATGCCTATCATACCAAATCTCTTATCGAAATCTATTTCGAATTCAAATCGGCATGACTCATAATATTCTTATTTACAGAATGGTTTCGATTAGTTACTATCTAAATAGTGACTAATAAAAACGGCTTATGGCTTCTGCAAAACAAGCAATCCAGCCTGACTGCCATTGATACGGAGGCTTCTTAGATGGAAGATATACAAATTTCAACACTTTTGCTGCTGATGTTTTTCGGATTTTTGGCAGCATTCATTGATTCTGTGGTCGGCGGCGGCGGCCTGATTTCGATACCCGCTTTATTATTTTCAGGACTTTCCCCGTCAGCAGCGATCGCAACGAATAAGTTAGCAAGTTCCATGGGGTCTTTAACAAGTACCATTGCCTTCATTCGCTCAGGTAAGGTTGATTTCAAATTGGTTTCCAAACTTTTCCCATTGATTTTCATAGGTTCCCTGCTAGGAGCTTGGGTTGTCAATTTCGTCTCGCCTGAATTATTAAAGCCAATGATCTTGGTTCTATTAATAGCTATTGCCATTTATACCTTTTTTAAAAAGGACTGGGGCCAGAAATCGACTTACCATAAACTCACATGGCAAAAGGCTGCACTATTTGCGTTCGCTATATTTGCGATTGGTTTTTATGATGGGTTTTTGGGCGCTGGAACGGGATCTTTCATTTTGTTTGCCTTTTTAATGATTGGCTTTGATTTTTTGCACTCTGCAGGAAATGCAAAATTTTTGAACTTCGGAAGTAATTTGGCAGCACTGATCATGTTCATATTCCTTGATACCGTCAATTTTTCCTATGGAATACCGATGGGGATCTCCATGATAGCAGGAGCGTTGGCCGGTTCTAAATTTGCTATTAAAAAGGGAGTGGCCTATGTAAGAGTATTATTTATCATAATAACTGTCATTCTGATCATGAAAAATATAATGGATTACTTAATGGGCGGCTAATTTTTAAAAAAATAGAATTCAGCACCTGATTCCCGCCACAGTATGTGACATATAGGAATTATTTGGGTATATGATAGGTATAGACTGTGTGGAAAGGTGTGGTTGGATGATTGAAAAGTGGAATGGCGAAGAAATGGCAGATGCATCAGGGCAAACCATTGTGATTACTGGTGCCAATAGTGGGCTTGGCTTCGAAACGGCTTTTGCACTGGCGGGTAAGGGGGCAGAAATCATCCTTGCTGTCCGGAATGCTTCAAAGGGAGAAAAGGCGGTCGATAGAATCCTAGGGGTCCACCCTAAGGCGAATGTACGCGTGATGCAGCTGGATTTAAGTGATTTAAGCAGCATTCGGCATTTTGCCGATTCCTTTCAGGAAAACTATGACTCACTCTCCGTCCTCATCAATAATGCAGGTGTGATGATTCCGCCATACAGTAAGACGAAGGATGGTTTCGAGCTGCAATTCGGCAGCAATCATCTCGGTCATTTTGCTTTGACAGGTCTCCTTCTTCCGCTAATCCTTTCTACGCCAAAATCGCGTGTGGTCACATTGAGCAGCTTGGCCGCCATCAATGGATATATAGACTTCGAAAACTTAAATGGTGAAAACGGTTATAAACCAATGAAATACTATGGGCAAAGCAAACTGGCCAATCTACTCTTCGCCCGTGAATTACAGAACAAATTCACCCAGCATGGTGCAAGTCAGATCAGTGTTGCCTGTCATCCGGGCCTTTCCCATACTAATCTCATGTCACGCGGATCTGGCAAACCCATAAATAGATTCGTGCACTTTCTTTCGAAAACCATCACCCAGCCGGCAAGTATGGGAGCATTGCCTACCCTTTATGCCGCAACGGAGCCTACATTAACAGGCGGGGAGTACATCGGACCCGATGGAAAGAAGAGCAGAAAAGGCTTTCCTAGAAAAGACGATATCATCGATACCTTATATAATGAAGAAACTTCTAAAAGATTATGGGATATTTCAGAAACCTTGACAGAGGTCAAATATCGTTTCACTGTAAGCATCACACCAAAATGACTCTATATTTCCCCTGTTTTTTCATGAACGGTGCAAAAAAAAGAGGGAGCATAATGCCCCCTCTTTTCGCTTCATCATTCAGCGTCAAAAACTTCGACTTTTTCCATTTTATCGCCATTTTTCATAGCTTTGGCTGTTTCTAATCCAGATGTCACTTTACCGAATACTGTGTGAACACCGTTAAGATGCGGTTGTGGTTCGTGCACGATAAAGAATTGGCTTGAGCCTGTATCTTTTCCGGCATGTGCCATTGATAGGCTTCCAGCCTCATGTTTGTGAGGGTTTCCTTCTGTTTCACATTTGATTTGCGTGCCGCTTCCGCCTGCGCCTGTACCTGTTGGATCTCCGCCTTGGCTTACGAAACCAGGGATTACACGGTGAAAGACCACACCATTATAAAATCCTGTGTTTGCCAAGTTTTCGAAGTTAGCCACTGTGTTCGGTGCTTCGTTCGGGAAAAGGTCGAATTCGATTTTTTCCCCATTTCCCATAAGTATGTATCCTTTTTTAGCCATGTAAAACATCTCCTTTAATATGAACTGAATCAAATCTTATAGTACCACTTTTAGAAGCAGAAAGAAAAGCAAGCGCTACTTATTTCGAATTGTATCATTATACATTCCTATATTTTTTCTTTTATAATGGAGTAGATTCATTATTATAAGGGGGAATGTACCATGATTCAGCAATTTGATGCTTTAGTCGTGAACAAGCAAGATGATCAATTCACCGTTAACATTCAGAAACTATCACTTGATGATCTACCTCAAGGCGAAGTGCTCATCCGCGTTCATTATTCCGGTGTGAACTATAAAGATAGCCTTGCAGCCATTCCGAACGGAAACATCGTCAGCAGCTATCCGATCGTTCCGGGCATTGATATGGCTGGTGTAGTCGTTTCATCTGAGGATTCCCGCTTTAAAGAAGGAGACGAAGTCATTGCGACCTCCTATGGGATTGGCGTTTCCCAATCAGGAGGCTATAGTCAGTTTGCCCGTGTTCCTGCAGAGTGGATCGTCCCGTTACCTGATGGCCTTACAATGAAAGAGGCGATGATCATCGGAACGGCCGGTTTCACTGCAGCACTATCGGTTCTGCGATTGGAGGAAAATAACCTCACTCCTGAGCAAGGGAGCGTTCTCGTCACTGGTGCAACTGGCGGGGTTGGCAGTTTCGCTGTCTCGATCCTTTCCAAACTTGGCTATTCCGTTGAGGCGAGTACAGGAAAAGAATCGGAACATGGATACTTGAAGAAAATCGGTGCGGCGACCATTGTATCACGAGAAGATGTATATGATGGCAAGCTGCGGGCACTGGGCAAGCAAAAGTGGAGCGGCGCGGTA
This sequence comes from Peribacillus sp. NPDC101480, assembly GCF_050277335.1. Lineage (NCBI taxonomy): Bacteria > Bacillati > Bacillota > Bacilli > Caryophanales > Bacillaceae > Peribacillus > Peribacillus sp. NPDC101480. The sequence goes on along the minus strand of NZ_JBNNSB010000003.1, from coordinate 561,749 downwards.
GATCCCGTCGGCGGTGAACCGTTAGCATCGGTCCTTAGCCAAATCAAGTATGGCGGAGCTGTAGCGGTCAGTGGATTGACAGCTGGTACAAGCCTTCCTTCCACCGTCTTTCCTTTCATCCTAAGAGGGGTTAATCTTCTTGGGATCGATTCGGTCAATTGCCCGATGGATACAAGATTGAAAGTTTGGCATCGTCTTGCCACCGATTTTAAACTCGAGCATTTAGAACAGCTCATTCAACAGGAAATTACACTTGAAGAATTGCCTGACGTCCTTCCTACCCTATTAAAAGGGGAAGCAAGAGGCAGAACGATCGTTAAGCTATAATCCAAAAAGTGACGAGAGCATGGCTTCTCGTCACTTTTCATTGTGAACTTTCATTGATAGGGAGACTGATATCTACAATCGTCCCTTCTCCCACTTCGCTGCTGAAATGAATTTCCCCGTTATGCTCATGGATGATTTTAGTGCTGACCATGAGCCCAAACCCTGTTCCTTTTTCAGAAGTGCTATAAAAAGGCTGGCCTAGATGCTTCATGCGCTCATTTGAGATTCCGCAGCCTTGATCAATGAACCGGATCATTGCAGAGTCACCTTCTTGGTTTAACTCTATATGAAGTTTGCCGCCATTCGGCATGGCTTCTATCGCATTATTGACGACATTCGTGAATACTTGTTTTAACTGATTCGGCTCGCCAAAGACAGATGCCGAATCCGTATTATATTCCTTGATGACTTCGACATCATTCAATATCGCTTGAAACTCAGCTAACGTAATTACACTATCCAATATATCGTTAAGCTGAATGAATTCACAAACCTTCGCTTCAGGCTCTGCTAAACTTAAAAACTCATTGGCCAGGTTTTCGATTTTTTCTACTTCACTGACCATCATTTCAAGATAGTCCTTTTGCTCAGGATCTTCCCTTAATAATTGTAAAAATCCTTTCACCGTAGTTAATGGATTTCTTATTTCATGTGCGATTCCCGCAGCCATCTGTCCTACCGCCGATAACATATTGGATTTACAGAGCAGCTCTTCGGTCTTTTTACGCTCCGTAATATCCCTGCAAAATACCTGTATGGCCGGTTGACCTTTATATATAATCGGAAGACCGAGTGTTTCTCCATAAAATACTTGGCCGTCAAGTCGGATGAACTTTTGTTCCAGTAAACCAACAGCCTGATGATCGTCCCTCATGATCTCGATTCTTTTTTGTACACTTTCCCGGGACTCCAGGTGAACGAACTGAAAAACCGATTTACCGATAATATCTTCGACACTATCCATCCCAAGCATTTTTGCCCCCATGGGATTCATGTACTCTATTATCCCATTGCGATGTACAAAAATCGCTTCAGGTGACACTTCAACTAAACTGCGATACCTTTGCTCACTTTCCTTCAAGGCAGCTTCAGCAAGTTTTTGATTCGTGATGTCCCGATAAACGAAAACGAGGGCACACGTCTCATTTTCATCATTACGGATATTGAACAGGGAAATGCTTACATCGATTAACTGGCCATCCTTCCTTAACCTGACCGTTTCAAAGCCTTTCCTTTGTATCCCTGCCTTAATCTGGTCATGCAATTCATTGACTGACTCCTTCAAGAAATCCGGAATAATTGGAAACGGCATGCCTATGAGCTCATCATTCGTCCAACCGAAAAACTCTTCAAAAGCTGCATTCACTTGAAGGGTCTTTCCTTCCAGATCAACAATGGAAATGGCGTCCGGGTTGTTCTCCATGAAAGACTTAAATTTCTCGGTATTATCCTTCGTCTGTTCCCCCATTTGCCCTTGTCCATAATTAATAAGCCTTTTACTCATCAATTTTTTTATTCCTTTCTTATCCGGAAATTTACAGTCTCAATTTTACAGTATCAGTAAATCATTTGCCAGTTTTATCATAATGCTTTATCCAAGTTAAGGATTGATGCACAAAGAGGCCAAACCACCATAAGGTTCAGCCTCTTTCTTAAAATGTATTATAAATATTTGGACATTCTGTACCTGTTGGTTCATAAAAGCAATGAAGCTTGAAACGTCCAACCAGGGGCTGATTATACCAGGTGGCCGGACAATCTCCCGGTGGCCTGAAGTACCATAGGCTAAATTTCGAGGGCCAAATCCTTTCACCATTTACACTGCGGCGTGCAAGTCTTTTTTCCCTGTCCCTTGCCCGCTGATAAAAATACCCCTTCTGTACAGCTTCAAAAGCATGCTCCTGATAGATCATGTCTGGAATCGTCCTCAGCCCTTTGAAATCGGAACAATTCGATCTAATCCGATTGACCCCTACATTACCGATCATCAACATGCCCTGATCACCTTCTCCCTCGCCTTCCGCCCTAAGCAATCTTGCCAATAAGGCTATATCGGCATCAGTGTGCTTTACAACGGCCATTCCATCACCTCCACTTTTTTTATCCTATGCCTCGCAGATGGAAAAATACTCCGTTTATTAACAAAATCTTCATACGAGATACACGTCCTATCAATAATACAACCCTATACTTAAGTAAGGCTGGATAGCACGCGTGGCTATCATGGTATTTGGCGAAGGCGGGGCCAATACTTTCTTTATACATATAAAAAAGGCAACACATAATGTGCGTCTCGGACTGTAGACAAACTCGATGAAATTCGAGTTTATCTACAGTTTTTTAAAGGTTTGTACAATTTGCCTTCAGGCCCTCGCTTAACTCAAAAAGGTTGCGGAATGGTGTCATTCCGCAACCTTTTGTCTGCAAACTGAGGCCGCACACATTGTGCAGTCCTTTTATCTTGTCATTCTTTCGATTCAAATGCCGATTCAAACGCCAATGATACCTTTTCGAACTCTTCATCCGATTCGATATCGAGCAGTTCACCTTCGCCTTCGACCCTGAAAAAGAAAATATCGATATCTTCATCTGTATCCTCTTCAATATCTTCTAGCAAACCTACTGCAACATATTCCGTTCCTTCTACATCCAATGAACCTAAAACCTCAACTTCATGACCTTCATCACTGTCATCAGTAAGGGTGAAAATTTCACCTTCACGAATTTTTCCCATACTACCTCTCCTCTCATATCCATTAATAATGGAGTTGTTTCCATAGTATATCTACTAATCCATTTAGAAACAAATTTTTGCCCTGGAAAATGTTAAATTTCATTCTTACATGAAAAGAATCAATCAATAGATATTATGGAAGAAAACTATTATCCCATAAGCTATTTATCATTTTTCATTATTTACCAATACTTTCCCTTTATTAACATCATTTAAAAAATTATCTAAAAACGGCTATAAAAATGTAATTTAATTCCGAATAATCTTATATATACTAATATTAGCAAATTGAATCTGGATTTAATGAAGGAGGAAGATTTCTTGGCTGTTAAGAGGGTCGATCACGTTGGCGTTGTTGTAAAAGATCTTGAAAAATCCATCGCCTTTTATCAAGATGTGCTTGAATTAAAATTAAAAGCACGCATGACTCATACTAATGGGGTAATCGAACTGGCATTCCTCGGTTACGAAGAGTCTGACGAAACAGAAATAGAATTGATTCAGGGATATAGCGACACACTGCCATCCGAAGCAACGATCCACCATTTTGCCATTACCGTGGATGATATCGAAGGTGAATATGCCCGGATCAAAAGCTTGGATAACACCGAGCTGATTGATGAAGAGATCGTCACCCTTCCAAATGGTTATCGCTATTTCTACGTTTATGGACCGGAAAAAGAGTGGATTGAATTTTTCCAAAGGTAAAAAGCATACTAAAAAAGCAGAGTCTTAGAGACTTCTGCTTTTTTAACGCTTCTTCAGTATTTTAGCAAAATTTACAGATAAAAAACCTTTCTTTACTTAACTGAAGTAATTTCTTAATATTCTGCATTTATCCTAAAAGTAATAATATTTTTGGAGGTATGCATTTTGGGGAAAATGACCAAAAAGGTAGCAGGAATTACGTTAGCGGGCGCGGTAGCCATTTCATCACTGGGTATTTCAACTATGAAGGAAGATGTTCAGGCCAAAGACAAGAAAAAAGAACCAACAAACGTCATCATGATGGTGATGGATGGGACAAGTACAGGAGCCACAACCCTTTCAAGGTGGTATAAAGGCGGTAATCTAGCCATGGACGAAATGCTGTCTGGCGGCATGCGTACATATTCTGCTGAATCGGCCATTACAGACTCAGCTCCTGCAGCAACAGCGCTTGCGACAGGAAATAAATCCAATGATAAATTTGTCGGTGTCCTGCCAGCCGTCGTTAATTCTCCAGGGCTCGATCCGGTTAATCCGAAAAATGCCCATAAACCAGTCGCTAACGTTTTGGAGGGTGCGAAACAAGCCGGAAAGGCTACTGGAATCATTTCTACATCTGAAATCCAGCATGCTACACCCGCAGGCTTCTCCGCTCACGTGACACATCGAAGCAATTATGGTGATATTGCGGAACAGCAGGTTTATCAGGGGATTGACGTCGTTTTGGGAGGGGGCAAGGAATCCCTTTTACCTGGTAAAACAAAAAATGCAAGAATTGATGGAGAAAACCTTTTGGAAGTGCTTGATGAAGACAAGTATGATTTTGTTGAAACCCGTGCCGAGCTGTTAAACTCTAAATCGAATAAAATTTGGGGTAGCTTTGCACCAAGTGCACTGGCATATGATTTTGATCGTGAAACAACAAAGCCAAGTGAGCCCACTTTGGCTGAAATGACCAACAAAGCCCTTAAAACCTTGAAAAAAGATAAAGATGGCTTCTTCTTATTTGTCGAAGGAAGCAAGATTGACTGGGCTGCTCACGGAAACGACACGATTGGAATGATTAGTGATACTTTAGCTTTTGATGATGCCGTGAACGAAGCCCTTAAGTTTGCAAAAAATGACGGAAACACGATGGTCATTGCTGTAACGGACCATGGGAACAGCGGAATTACAATGGGTAACGTAAACACGAACTCCTCCTACCCGGAAACTCCCGTATCAGCCTATATCGATCCATTAAAGAAAGCGAAGATGACTGTTGAAGGAGCTTTAAGTAAGTTAAAACCAGATCATTCCAATCTAAAAGAAGTTGCAGCACTGTATGGACTTGATGATCTGACTTCTGAAGAAACAGCAAAACTTACCTCTTCTAAAAACATAGGTACTGAAATGACAAAGCTGCTTGCTAACCGTGCCAACATTGGCTTTACAACAGGCGGTCATACAGGGGAAGACGTATTCCTGTATTCTTATGGCCCTTCAAAACCGACTGGATTAGTGGAGAATACAGACCTCGCTAAAAAAATGGCCGCATTCATGGGCTTTGATTTACAAAAATTATCGAATAAACTATACATGAATGCTAAAGATTCCTTTGAGAAAAAAGGATATTCAACCCGTATTGATGTTACAGACCCGAATAACCCGGTTTTCGTAGCGAAAAAGGGGCAGCAAAAAGTAGAGTTGCCTGCAAATAAGAATATCGTTATCAGCAAGACCCCTAAATCCACTAAGCAAAAGGAAATAAATGCCATAACTGTTTACAACGGAAAAGACTTCTATATATCTGAACAAGCATTAAAGGCAGTCAAGTAAGCAACACTTTTGAATGGGAAGGAGCCCATGTTTTTAACAAGGGCTCCTCAGACTGTAAACAAATTAATTAAAGTCCCAGTTGATTTAAGAAATCCGCTCCCTTTCCGCCGACTGTCTGCCAAGCCTCCTCACCGCAAGCGGCTGTGGGGTCTCGGCTAGCCAGTTATTCGGCAGGAGTGTCGCCAATTTCTTCAATCTAATGAGGTTTCATCCGTATAAACAAGGAAAAAGCACTACACTGCCCTTTATTCGGACTCCATACCCCTTTTGTCGCCAAACTGAGGAGCCCTTGTTAACAAGGGCTCCTTTTCTAATGAATGATTTAGAACTCCCTGCTTCACCAGCTTGACTTTTTGACACCCGGCAGTTGCCCTTTATGAGCAAGTTCCCTAAAAACGATACGTGACATGTTGAATTTGCGCATATATCCACGGGGCCTTCCCGTCACTCCACAACGATTGTGAACTCTTGTCGGCGAAGAGTCACGAGGGAGTTTGGCCAATGCGTCATAATCCCCTTTCTCCTTCAATTCCTTTCTAAGTTTTGCATACTTTTCGACCATTACCAGCTGTTTTTCTGCTTTTATCACCTTGGATTTTTTCGCCATTTTAATTCTCCTTTTTTAATAATCTTGATTTTATTAAATCTATAAACTATTCACAATTCGTTCCGCTGCCTGTCTTGCTCCCGATATATTCCTCGAAATCGGTCCCATTTCAATTTGTTCCAGTCTTCCTTTTCCACATACTTCTGCAGGCTGAATGGATTCACATCCAGATGGTGGACGGATGGAGAACGTAAATATGGCATTGAAATGACTTCCGTACAATGCTTCCATCTTGCCAATGGCTCTTCATTTCTATCAACAATCGCAAGCTGGTCCACTGTTGTTTTTCCTGACTTAAGTAAAAATGCAGCCATCGTGATACCTTGAATGCCTCCGCCAATAATGATCCATTCCAACTGAACTTCCCTCCTTTTATATCCATCTCCTTCAATAAAACATAATCATTACGATTTAAACCTTAAAATTACTTCGTTTCTCGGTGAAGCGTATGTTTCTTTAATCGCGGGCAGTACTTCTTCAATTCGATCCTGTCCGGGTTATTCCGCTTGTTTTTCGTTGTGATATAATTGCGGTCCCCTGATTCTGTGCATGCTAATGTAATGTTTACTCTCATTTTTATTTCCTCCTAAAGTTTTTAATGAACGCTTTCCGTAAATGCAGGCAATCGATCTTCATACAAAGACCAATCCTGCAGCAACTCTTTTTCCGTCAATAAGCATTGATCTAATTCAGCTTCTATTTTCTGTTGATTTATTTGAATTCCAATCATCACCAATTCCGTCATCCTGTCACCGTATACTTCATTCCACCGTTCCAATAATTCAGGCGCTTCCTTTAAAATTTGGCGCTGTTCTTCCTCAGGGTATGCTGCGATCCATTTACCGGCGGCTTGTAAAGTTAATGACGGTCCTGCCTGCGATAGCAAGCCTGCCGTATCATTTCTCGATGCCAGCCAAAGGAAGCCCTTTGCCCTCACCACTTGTACGGGCCAATTTTCTAACCACTCCATCAGCCTCTCGGGATGAAACGGTATTTTCCTTCTGTAAACGAAGGATGAAATCCCATACTCCAGGGTCTCTGGGATATGCTCTTCATTCAATTCCTTTATCCAGCCCGCTCCTTGGCTTGCCTCTTCAAAATCAAATAAATGTGTATTCAATACATCCTTTAGCGGCACCTTGGAATGATTTGTTTCAATGATCCTTGCATCCGCATTCATTTTATGAAGAACCGCCTTTAATTCCTCAACAGCGTCATCATCCATTAAATCGATTTTATTTAACAGGATGACATTGGCGAACTCTATCTGATCTATTAGTAGATCGACCACTTCCCTGCCATCGGCAGCATCAGTTGCCTGAATCCTGTCAATAAGTGTTTCTCCGGAAGTGAAGTCTTGCCAAAAGTTATACCCATCAACAACGGTGACCATCGTATCAAGCCGGCAATATAACGATAAATCAATTCCCATGCCTTCATCAACATAGGTGAAGGTCTGGGCTACAGGTACCGGTTCGCTTATCCCGGTCGATTCAATCACGATGTAATCAATGTCCCCTTGTTTCGCCAATTTCTCCACTTCAATCATCAAATCCTCACGAAGCGTGCAGCAAATGCAGCCATTCTGCATTTCCACCAGTTTTTCATCGGCCCGGGTAAACCCTCCCTGTTTGACTAGTGAAGCATCAATATTGATTTCACTCATATCATTAACGATGACGGCAACCTTCAGGTCATTCCGATTTTCAAGAATATGATTCAAAAGCGTCGTCTTTCCCGCCCCAAGGTATCCACTCAATACCGTAACCGGAATTTTCTTCATCTCCATCCATACCACTCCTTTACCTGTTTTCTTTTCTGTTTGTAAACCAAAATGATTACGATTTAAACGCCGAAGCCATCACCCATATAAAAACACTCTCTAATAATAAAACGTAATCATTACTATTTGCAAGTTTTTTTCAAAATTGCCTCCGAATACTTTTTCTGAACAAATGTAATCACTATTGCTCCGACACCTGCAGCATGTGCAATCAAGGATAAACGAAAGGTACTGACATTCTTAATGAAACTAAAACAAAAATCAAATGGAAGCCCAATCACACATAACTTCATGTGTAATGAACCTCCATTGCAGTTTTATCTTTTATTGTACTTCCTTATTGCAAGCTGCTGTTCATCAACAACGTCCCAATATACAATACATTTTTCTTTTTCTTTGTTGTAATTCGAAAAAAATTATTGGTTACTGAGCTTATTCCGCCATTTCCCACCCTGAAGATGTTACTGTCTTTTGTTCAAAAGTTTCAATCTCTCTCTGTTTCGCCAGCTTAGAAGCTTGTGACATGGACCACGTTAAATTCCCAAAGGCAATCACTGTCCCGATCGAGATAACTAACACCTTTTTACAAAGTATTTTCTTCAATAGCTTCCTCCTGAGAATGTATTGGAATACTCTAAATATAAACCAACATTGTTAATCTAACATGTAGCTGCTGTAAATGTACGAAATTATTTCTGTACATATATAAACACAAAAAAGCTGAGTGCATATGCAGTCAGCTTTTCATAGGTGGTTCTTATTTATAAAACACTTTGTCGACGTTGTATTTAGCATGAAGCTTATTGATCATGTACGTTTCATAGATTTCACGTTCCATAGCGTCTTCGACTAAAAGAATGTCAATTTTCTTGACTTCATTACGATGCTCTTTAATCGGAGAAACATTATCCTCAAAATGCTTCTTGACCCTTGGTCTTAATTTACGGGCTTTACCGACAAAAATCAGTTCATCATTCTCATTGTAAAACAAGATGATGCCGCCTTTATCACGGGGAATCAAATGAAAATCGATAAACCCGTAAATTTCAGGAATGACAGCTTCGTCTCCTTCTATAACTTGCTTTCTTTGTTTGATGCTTATATCCGCTGCAGGGATTTCAATTTTAATCATTACAATTCACGTCCTCTATTTGTATAAAGTGAAACTTTCAATCGGAATCGAAACTCCAGTTTCACGCCAAGCTCATCACTTCAATCTTAAAGGTAAATGGTATCATAATTATGAGTGAAAAGCCATGAATGCCTTGATCGGTTTAGATGATTTTGGATTAAATATAAAGAAGAAGACTCGCTGGGAGCCTCCTTCTTTGTCGGAAATATCCTTTACCACCTGTGAGCCTTTGCATTGCTTCTTAGTATAATGTTTGTTTGTGATTCTTGCGTGTGGCCATTAACTTGAGATTTTGAACGCTTAGGTCTTGTCCAATTATGGTGAAACTTTTGAGAATGTGGATCTAATTGATCTTTATAGCTCATTCTGTGTCACCTCATCATTAGGATTTGGATATTCCGTTCAGTGATAGTAATCCCCATCACTTGTTCTAGTATTTTATTTTTCCAAGCCATTTATACATATTCTTTAAAAAGCGAATTCAGCTGACTTGCCTTTTGCAAGGACTTCCCCTTCTTCATCCACCGCATCACTTGTCATGAGGGATATGCCCAATATGTCTCCATCATTTAGAATGAAACCAATGTTTCCGCTTTTTGAACCGTTTCCTTCTATTTCACCAGTAAGTTCTTCCAAGTATATCTCATCTTCCCATGTCAGATGTTCTTCCCTGTCCGTTTCAAGGAAAGCAACTGGGGAAAACTTAATTTTTTTATCCGAATTGTTTTTGATTTCCACGTTCACTTTTACGATATCGAAATCTTCATCATGCGTATACCCGTGGAAGAAATCAATCATGCTGTAATCCGGAGTGGCATGCATCACTTTCATTTCTTTAACTTTAACCTCGATCGGGCCAACATTGAGCGTTTCATTAACCTTTTTATAGGCCTTCAAAGTTAATTCGCCTTTGGCATCAGAAACATTCTGACCGATCTGGTTCAAGTTTATATCATCAGGAAGCTGTGGATTCGGAACATAGACATCCTTTTTTTCCAGTGGTCGTGCAATTTCCTCTGTTTTATCTTTAGCTGTAGTTTCTTCTTCGTAAGCTGGTTGTGTATTAAGAGCGCCAAATGCGGTTAATAACAGGGCACCAATCATCAGTCTGTTCATTGAATCCCTCCCTGAAGTGTAATTACTTCTTTAATAGATCAAAGATGATTTTGGCCTGATCCGTGTTATCGACCTGCCCGGCAAAACGTTCTTTATATGGGCCGTATGCGTAGACCGGAACATCTTCACCCGTATGTCCCCCAGTAGTCCAGGCAGTATTGGTCCGGTTATCGAATATAGCTTCGATGGCATTATCGACGTTCGTCACATTTTTTGTTTTTGCAGCTTCTGTTACCGTTTTGATTTCATCATCAGTTAGCTTCACTTCATTTTGGTTAATATATTGCTTTAACGTCTTTTCAACATCGGCTCCTTTGACAATGGCATCCGCCATGAAGTCAGGGGTGCGTTTGGCTGCCTTGATCGGTTCACCGTACCAGTTATATATTCCTTTGGCTCCGATCGAGAATCCTCCTGTAGAGTGATCCGCAGTAGCCACCACTAAGGTATGTTTGTCTTTCTTCGCAAATTCCATGGCTGCTTTGTATGCTTTTTCAAAGTCTTCCATTTCACTCATTGCACCTACGATATCATTATCATGTCCGGCCCAATCGACCTGGCTTCCCTCGACCATAAGGAAGAATCCATCTTTATCTTTATTCAAACGCTGGATCGCTGAACTTGTCATGTCTTCCAAAGAAGGTGTTTCACTTGGGCGGTCAATCATTTTCGGGAGTCCTTCAGAAGCGAATAAACCAAGAACCTGTTCATTTTTGTCCTTAAGCATTTGGTTTTTATCAGTCACATAACTGTAACCGTCTTTTTCGAAGGCTTTCGCCAAATTGACATCAGGCCGGACAAAATTGGACTTACCACCGCCCAATAGGACGTCAATTTTATGTTTGCCCCTGATTAAATCATTATAATAATCGTCTGCAATTGAATTCATGTTTTTCCGATTTTCATCATGGGCGCCAAAAGATGCAGGTGTAGCATGAGTGATTTCTGAAGTGGCAACCAATCCCGTCGCTTTTCCTTTTTCCTTTGCTGCTTCCAATACCGTTTTGACTTCGGATTTATCATTATCCACTGCAATGGCAGCGTTATAAGTCTTCACCCCTGCAGACATTGCCGTTGCGGCTGAAGCTGAATCCGTTATATTTTGTGCAGAGTCTTCTGGGTAAGTCATCTGCTGGCCAACCAAGTACTTATCAAACTCGGTCCGTTCCGCCGCCTTCGTACCCGGGTTATCTTTTAAATACCGGTAAGCGGAGGTATAGGAAACACCCATGCCGTCACCGATCAGGAAAATCACGTTCTTGATTTCCGGTTCTTTTTTTGGGTTACCCTTTGCCGAAACATGATCCGCAGCGGACCATGATAAACTTCCAAATGCTAATGCCGAAACGAGTGTAATCGGTAAAACCTTTTTACTCCATGTGCTATTCAAATGAATGACCTCCCGTTAATCTTTTCTATTTAATTTAACTATAGGTGAAGAAAATGAACTCAATGTCAAGGCTATGTAAAAAAGCAGCAGGATAATTGTTAAGACAAGGTAAAGACAGCAATGTCACGAAATTGTATGCACTTTTATGAAGTTGTTGGTTATTCAGGAAAATCATCAGTAGTGGGGGCATATTACAGGCTTTAGAGGAATGAAAAAGATTTGGTTAACACCAACGTGGGTAAATGATCTTGAACAGGGTTCTTTACAATCCACGTCTTCAAATCGGTGGTTAGGATTTTAAAAATGCTAAAGGGGAAAAGAAAATAAAGCATCCAATCAGGATGCTTCAGAGTCAGACTATAGACAAATTCGAAGAAAAGTTTAGGGACGGAAAGGAAGCAAATTTCTTAAATCACCTGGAACATTGATTGAAGCGTAGGGCACTCGCTTTCCCAGGACGGTCCGGGAGCCCCCTCGGCGCTCTTTGCGCCTGAGGGGGTCTCCCCTGGACTCGCTTTTCCCGCAGGAGCCTCGCACCTTCCATTCCAATCAACTGGAATCGTTTTTAAAGAAAAACTGTAGAATGGTCTCATCCCGAACTGTTTAAGACTAGTTTATACTTCATGGTTTTTTACTGTTTTACAAAACTTCTACTTAATTAAAGAAGACACCAAAGGTGCTTAAGGCGAGGAGGCTTGGTAGACAGTTCAACTTTAACGCGTTATAAAGAAAAAAACTGTAGGATTTTCACTATTATTTCTCTACAACTAAACATTCCAAAGCACGGGCCGCATTCACTCTTGCCACCTCGATTGAATCGGCAGATGACAAGGCGACTGCCACCCTTCTGCCTGCCTTTGTAACAGGTTTTCCGAAAAGGCGCACTTGTGTATTAGGTAAAGCCAAAGCCTTTTCAACACCAACTATAGAATATTCCGATAACTCTTCTTGAGCTTTTAATGGACGGCTGGCACCTGGGCTGATCAGCTTGATTTCCGGGATGGGGAATCCTAGAATCGCCCGAATATGAAGAGCAAACTCGGACAAATTCTGAGTCACTAATGTCACTAGCCCCGTATCATGCGGACGTGGGGAAACTTCACTGAAATAGACTTTATCCCCTGAGAGGAAAAGCTCAACCCCGAATAATCCGTACCCACCAAGTTCATCAGTAATGGCATGGGCAATTTTTTTCGCTTCCATTATTTGAGCTTCTGTCATATTATGCGGCTGCCAGGATTCAATATAATCCCCGCCCTGCTGAATATGGCCGATGGGAGCACAAAACATAGTACCATTTACAGCCCGAACAGTAAGCAGCGTGATTTCCGAATCAAAACGGATAAATTCTTCAATGATCACCCGGCCATTTTGAACCCGGCCGCCTTCCATCGCGATTTTCCAGCAATCTTCCAGGTCACCTTCCGTGCGGCACACACTTTGCCCTTTACCTGAAGAACTCATCAGCGGTTTAACGACATTGGGAAAGCCAACTTCCTTGGCAGCTTGGACAAATTCTTCATATGTATCGGCGAATTTGTACGCTGCTGTCGGAATCTCCAGAGTTTCAGAAGCCAATCTCCTGATTCCTTCACGATCCATAGTCAATTTAGCCGCTCTTGCCGTCGGAATGACATGAAAGCCTTCCTCTTCCAACTTTACTAATTCGGATGTAGCGATGGCCTCGATTTCCGGCACAATCAAATCAGGTTGTTCTTTTTCTACAACTTCCCTTAGTTGTTCCGCATCCAGCATATCGATCACATAACTGCGATGAGCGACTTGCATGGCAGGGGCATGTTCATAGCGGTCTACAGCAATGGTCTCCACACCAAGCCGCTGTGCTTCAAGTATGACTTCTTTCCCCAATTCACCTGAGCCCAATAATAAAATCTTTTTTGATTTATACATTCAGTCTCTCCTCCTTAATTCCTCAAAATCATTATATACGAACTATAAACGAATAAACATAAATATTTATTCGTATTTTCATTTGTATTACACCAAAAACATTAAAAAAATTATTTAATTTGAGTTTTTCCAAAAAACACACTTGACAAATAGGAATAATAAGCTTTATGCTGGATGAAAATATATAAGCTGACCAGTTCACTGGAGGCTCCCTATTCAACATGAATAGGGAGCCTTTTCGTTTTTATCAATAAGGGAGGAAATACACTATGCAAAAGGAATCGGTGAGGCCCATTTTCCCTATATGGAATGAGAAGAAAAATGGCCGCTTTGAGGATATGAAGTACATCAATCTGCCCGACAGATTATTTTTCGAATGGTGCCGGCAGCAATATGCCCTGAATAGAGGGGTTTACAATGCAATCGATAATTGGTTCTATCAATATGGCATTGACCATATACTTTACCGAAGGATCAACCTTTTAGCCTTTTTGGAATTTGCTGCTCCCCCGGCACAAGCAGCCGGAAAGACAAAGTTCATTAAATTTGGCAGTGGCGGACTAACTAAAAAGTTGCAGGAGTTCATTGCAGATTAACCTGAATCTTATAGGCCCCTTATCAGTAATACGCCCAATCTCCTCCTACTGGTAAGGGACAATTTATGCGTATGTCGAAATTTGCAATACGATTATTTTTGAAAATGTAAGCGCTTTCTATTATAATGAAATTAGGTTGGATGGCATGCGTGGCCGTCAAAGTATCTGGCGTAGGTGGGGCCAATACTAGCGCTAAGGAAGTTAATCTTCTTTACCGCAAAACTATTAGTATTCCTTTTGGTAGGGGCTGCAATATTACTGGGACATGGAGAATGTCCGTTAATTTTAGGCTAAAAAGCGAGTTAATCATGCAATCGATAAGTAAAGCATAACTTTACTTATTTTTTGCAGCAGCCCTCATCGTTTCAAGTCTAATGGTGTATAAGACTAAAAAGCTCTTCCCCATGGTAACGGAGTTGAGCTTTTTCATTTGGTCAAAATTCACATATATAACCCTGCCAAGAAAATCCCAAGCGACTTCTGATAAATCTCATCGAACTGTGATATAGGGAGGGGATTCGTTCCTTTGCCCAGCTCCACGGTAAACCCCGGCCTGCGCCAATCCTGAATGAACCAATCCTTATACCCTGCGTAACTATTGGCAGATTTGACAGGCTCATATCCACTGACCCTCGCAAACTCATTGACTATCGTTTCCGATTCGGGCGGTTCCAAACCTTCAAAACCCCAATAAATGACCTCTCCTTGGGTATGGAACGCAAGGACTTTGCCAAAGTCACGTTTTCTTGTCAACTCAGACATTGCAATGGCTTCCGGCTGTGTAAGCGGCCCTTCCCCGGGATAATTTGCCGGACCTGGCTCCGTTACATTATTGCGTTCTTTTTCCAGTTCCCATTTGGCGGGAAATTGATCATTCAGATCCACCCCGTTAATATTTGCCTTCCAGCCAGAGAAGTCTTCGCTTCCGTTATTCCATTCCAAGAGCCGTCGTCTTAATGACTCATCTGCAGGCGGGCCTTTAAGAACCAACTCCACTCCGTCCGGATTCACCATTGGGACGATCGACAGCATCGTCTGTTGATAAAAAGGAAACAGAGATAGACCGCGGATGTCAGCCTGATTCGTGATTGCGAGTAAATAATCATTTAAAAAGGTCATGATCACAGGCGTCGTTATCCACTCATTCGCATGAAAGGAACCATTGTAGTGAACTCGTTTGTTACCATTCCCAATCAGCACTTCGGGGATATCCCTTTCAAGCACCGAGTCCCCGATGGGGGAGGTTTTAATAAATGGATAGATAGTTTTCAAACGTCTTACATCCGTCATCATCGTCTCATAATCATATTCCCGATTTCCTTGAATAAGCCTCCACGTAATCCTTAATGGCACAGAAATTGTCTGACCGACTTGCAGGGCATTCGGGTTGAGATTGGGATTAGCCAAAAATAGGGCATCCAATGAAAGATTACGTGATCTTGCAATTGCCCATAACGAATCGCCTTGCTTAATACTATAGCCGGTCGTCGTAAAGCCAGGAATTTTGATTTGTTGGCCAATCATAAGTGCAAGTGGATCAATCCCACTATTGGAATCAATGATAAGTTGGTAATTCACCTTGAATAATTGGCTATAATACCACAAGGAATCATTCTGCCGCACAAAAACGTCCATACTGCACCTCCTCTTAAGCAAATGTATGCTAATTTGATTTAATTATTGCCAACGCACCCTCCCCCATAGAAAAGTCACTCCTCAAAACGAACCAAATTAGGGGCATCATCCAGAATGCTTAGATATTGCTCAGTATTTCCATACCTACCCTCAGGGTCCAATTCCTGATATCTTTTGAATTTCGCTATCCGATCTCCTTCTTTGACCCAGCCCAAATGCTTTAAGCGAATGTCGGATAACTTGTGAGGCAATTCAAAGACATTTTCTGCAAATCTCCCACAATGCTGCGGCCTATCGTTCCATTTGCATTCAAACCCCTCCCGATACCTGACAAGGAACGGCCGGTAATACCGGTGTGCGCACCAGCGATCATCCTCCCTGTAATGGGTTTCATTCCAAAAGTCATATAACCGGAAGCAATATACATCGACTTCTTGATCACTTATCAGCTGCTTGACTACCTCTTTGAATCTTTTTTCAAACATTTCATCAGCGTCAAGATTTAAAATCCACTCGGGATTCGACTTCACCGTCTCCGACCATTGCTGTTTACGAAGTTCTATTTCATTGGAGAACTTGGAGACATCATTCCTGATGATGCGTACTGGCATCCCCCTCAATACTTCTAAACAAACCTCTGCGGAATCGTCCGTGCTGCCATCATCAATAATCACGGCTTCATCAATATAATCACGAACTTCCTCTAAAACCTTCCTTAGATAACGGTCACTTTCATTTTTGATGACCATGCTCAGCGTTAATTTGGGACTGGATACCCCTGAAGCTTCCCTCTTATTATCCGTCCGATCAAGAAATTCCATCGCACCGTCCAAGTCCGAATCCCTGTATATATGATAAGCGGGCAAGTGGGTATCAACGTACATGGAAAATCCTAAAGCTGCGGCACGAATGCAAAAATGCCGGTCTTCACCCCAAAATGATAGATTCTCGATCATTTTAAAATTCACACCTGCTTTCAACGCTTTTTGGCTGATGAGTGTACAGGCACCCAATCCCCCAACTTTATGAACACCAGGTGTTCTCATCTGTCGGATGTACGACTGATAACGTGTGGTGATCTCCGAATCCGCCAACGGTTGACCGCGTGATATCTCCCATTGGGTGTATTCATCATATAACCATACTTGAGGCCGTTCTTCGGCATCAGGCTGCCATTTTGTCCAGAAAATATTAGAGATGATATCCTTTTTGGCAGAAATAAGCTGCTTGATGGTCAGAGGGTATAACAGGAGGTCCGAGTCGATAAGAAATAAATAATCATAGTCTTCCTTAATCGCGTGTTCAATCATCATATTTTTGAAATCAGCGACCTTCCATACCAGATTTTCATTCCAGTAATGGGTAATGCCATTACACACGTATACATCGCTTTGATTGGATGCCAGTATTTTGACATTGCTCCGCTCCTGACTGAAATCCTCGAGCATTTTGCTTGATCGCTCATCTTCATTGTCATCAATGAAGAAAATGCCAAGCTCCAGTCCCTCCACATCCAGCCTTTTAAGTGAGAGCAGGAACTTTTGTAAAATATCTGGTTTCTGGTAAATCGGACTGCCTACTAACACCCGATTTTTTTTACTAGCCATAAATTCCACCCTTTACCGATAATTTAAGTAACTCGCCCCCAATTAATCTGACAGCATGACTTTTTTCCAAACCATTTATAACTATATATTCTTACCGAACTTGTCGGGTGTCATTTATATAATGGAGCCATGCATAAACCAAAACAGGCATCCATTCATGAATGGATGCCTGTTTGCATTTACTAGATTGGTAGTCCCATATTTTACGCTTCTTGCGGTACAGATAAACCTAAACCTTCGGCAATGCGCGTTCCGTATTCCGGATCGGCTTTGTAAAAATGGCCGATTTGACGAAGCTTGATTTCTTCCAATTCCACAGGTTTCATTGCGCCCACGATCGTGTCAACAAGGCGGGTTTTCTCTTCGGCACTTAATAGACGGTATAAGTCACCTGCTTGGGTGTAGTGATCATCACTATTATGACCGACTTGTGCAGCTTGCCCAGTCACCTCGAAAGGAGTGACTTTATTTTCTCTTGATTCGGCAGGGCCTCCAAAACTATTCGGCTCATAATAAACAGATCCCTTGCCATTGTCATCAGCACGCATGAAGCCATCACGCTGATAGTTATTCGCTTCCACTTTCGGACGGTTAACCGGAAGTTGGTTGTGATTCGAGCCCACACGGTAACGGTGTGCATCTCCATATGCGAATAGGCGTCCTTGAAGCATCTTGTCTGGGGAAGCTTCAATTCCCGGTACGAATGTTCCTGGTGAGAACGTGGCTTGCTCCACTTCAGCAAAGTAGTTTTCAGGATTTCTGTTCAATACCATACGACCAAGCTCGATCAGCGGATAATCTTTTTGAGACCATACCTTCGTCACATCGAATGGATCGAAACGGTATGTATCCGCATCTTCCAAAGGCATGATCTGAACATACAATTTCCATGCAGGGAAGTCCCCTTTTTCAATGGCATTGAAAAGATCTTCCGTATGGTAATCAGGGTTTTCACCTGCTAGTTTTGCTGCTAGATCCACATCAAGGTTTTTGATGCCCTGTTCTGTTTTGAAGTGATATTTCACCCAAACGCCTTTTCCTTCAGCATTCACCCATTTAAATGTGTGGCTTCCGAAACCATGTGTATGACGGAGTGTAGCAGGAATGCCCCGATCAGACATCAGGATCGTCACTTGGTGCAGCGATTCCGGTGAATGTGACCAGAAATCCCAAACAGCCGTAGGGTTTTTCAAATGTGTTCTAGGATCTCTTTTTTGTGTATGGATGAAGTCGGGGAACTTAATCGCATCGCGAATAAAGAATACAGGCGTATTATTACCGACGATATCGTAGTTTCCTTCTTCCGTGTAGAATTTAACAGCAAATCCACGCGGATCACGGACTGTATCAGCAGAACCCAATTCACCTGCAACTGTGGAGAAACGGATAAAAAGATCTGTCTTCTTGCCCACACCATTGAAAAGTTTAGCTTTCGTGTACTGAGAAAGGTCGTTCGTTACTTCGAAAGTTCCGAATGCACCGGCACCCTTCGCATGAACTACACGTTCAGGCACACGTTCACGGTTGAAGTGGGCTAGTTTTTCCAATAAGTGTACATCTTGAATGAGCACCGGGCCGCGTTCGCCGGCAGTGATCGAGTTTTGATTATCTCCAACTGGTGCTCCCCAGCTTGTAGTAAGGTTTCTCTTATTTGTCATAATTGAACCACCTTTTCATTATTATTTATGTATATAATGATAAAGCTTCTCAGAAAAAAATCAATACTTATTTATAATAATTTTAATATAATAATCAATCCATTGTTTTTTTATTTATATTATGACTTCAACAATCTCCAGCATATGGAAATGTATAGTGATATAAACCGTTGAATGGTCAGCATATTGCCATAATCACATTCCTAATAATGGTATACGACCCTTATAACCAATATTCCTTCACACCGAGTGATTTTATCATTTCTCCTACCAATGGGTTAGTAATCGATAATGATGCCGAATATTCATAGATACTTTGCGCTACTTCACCCATCTCCTTCTATTTATCTTATAACAAACCTAAGTGTTCTCCTGTGACTTTGTTCACTTCATCTGCCTTTATTTACATGGTGAATATAAGGATGCATAGAAACCGAATTTTCATTGCTTTTGTGGACCTTTATTTCAGCTGACCTCTTCCAGTACATGGCCTTCCCCCTTATTTTGCTAGAGAAATTGTAAACATACTGGTTTGTGTTGGTTTGTGTTCGTATAGAAAATAAGATACTATTACGTTAAAATGACCGTCCAATAAGAGTAAGGGTGATATATATGAATGAGCGCAAGCAATTGGTAGTTAAATATGCACACCAATTATTTATTGAAAAGGGATATCAAGCAACATCCATTCAGGATATTTTAGATTATAGCGGCATTTCAAAAGGAACATTTTATAACTATTTTTCTTCTAAAAGCGAATTGCTTAAGGCAGTCTTCCTAACTTCGCAGGAAAAATTCGAAAAAGAGCGGAATGAATTGCTTATTGGGCAAAACCTTGCAGATATTGAGATATTCATCAAACAATCAGAATTACAAATGCACTCCAACAAAAACAATAAAATCTTTTTCTTATATGAAGAAGTAATGATTTCAAATGATACCGAACTTAAGAACTTCATCACACATGCTAAATTCCAGCATATCCATTGGCTATCAAAACGGTTTCTGGACATTTTCGGTGCTGATAAAAAACCCTATATTTTGGACTGTGCCATTCTTTACTCGGGAATGATGCATCAAACTATTCATTTTAATGCTTTGGCTAAAGAGCCAGATTTCAACCCTACTGAAATTATCCGTTATTGCGTCGATAGGATTAAATCGATTTTCGAAGATGTCAGCCAGTCAAATGCACAGCTTTTGGAACCCGATCTCATTAAGCAATGGCTGCCAGAGTGCTTCCATTCACAGCAGGATTTTCATACTGCACTCCTGCACTCTGCAAACGACCTAAAAAAGATGATTCTAAGGCTATGCCAAGATGATGAAGCAGAACGGGTTAAAAACCTAAAATTGATTCACTTTATCCAAGAGGAATTATTACAAAACGTTGAACCGCGAACCTTTCTAATTGAAAGTGCCCTGCTTTCCTTAAACACCAATCCAAAATTGAAAAACACATTGGAATTAAGTGAATTCGAAAAGATCATTGCCAACAATTAAATAGAAAAAGAAGACAAATGGGGTTCGGAATGGTCTTATCCCAAACCATGGTTTCACAACAAAACTAAGTTATACTAAATGGTTTTTTAGTTTTATAAAATCCTCAATGGATTGAAGAAAACTAGCTGAAACGTTCTTTTTGAGGGTTTGTAAAATAGGAACGTTAATTTCCTCTACGGCACTCGCTTTCCGCAGGAGTCTCGTACCTTCCGTTCCAATCAACTGGACTTTTAAACTGCTCTAAGACCCTTAAATGGACCTTTTTCCAATCTTGGGGAATACATATCGTAATCCTCTTTTTTTGTGACAATTCTGCAAACATATAACTGAAATTCATGAAATTTTAGTATAATGACTTGTAGTTAAGGTGACTTCAGGAGGAGTTTTTCATGAACATAATTATGCGTTTTCTTATCAACGGGCTGGTATTGCTCGTTATTGACTGGCTTCTCGACTCCATCACGATTAAATCTTACGGAACAGCCTTGCTGGCGGTTTTTATATTATCAATCATGAACTTGCTGGTTAGGCCCATTCTCCAGCTTATCACATTGCCGATCACCATCCTGACGTTCGGGTTGTTTTCTTTCATTATCAATGCCTTCACATTCCAAATCACTTCCTATGCCGTCAGTGGCTTTGTAATAAATTCTTTTTGGGGAGCTTTAATCGGATCATTGTTATTGAGTTTCATTCAAAGTCTTCTTATAAAACAGAGTAAAAAAAACCGTCAGTAGCATACTGACGGTTTCATACTTTAGACAAACTCGATGAAAAATCGAATTTGTCTAAAGTTTTTTTAGGATCTATATACTGAAACAGTAAGTCGAATGGTGACGGTTTTTCGTATCATTTTCATTTTCATAACAGCCTTCGATATTTCCCGGGCTATTCCCCTAAATTTCGCTAAGCATCACTAGCTGTTTTCTCTTTTTTGACAATACTTTCCCCATAACTATACAAATCAAATCGAGTGCTCTGGAAATCAGTATCAATCGATTCATGGAATGGAATGGCTTCTTACCGGAGTGGAATGTACAGGTTCCTGTAGATGCCTTCGAGCGTAACCGAAATGAGATCACTTATAATCAATATCAGCATAATCGCAACCCTTTCATTGATCATCCTGAATGGGCCTCCGCCATGTGGCAATGATGAAACGAACAAGCTGTTCCTTATTTTTGGGACAGCTTGTTCACTATTAAATGTCTAAATTTTTAGAAAAATCATATAATTTTATTTTGTTTGTATAGCATTATAATTAGTTTCGAAAGATTATTATACGATGAAAAATTATAGGATTACTTTTGTAGTAAGCGTTTTCATTTTTTGCTTTACATTATTCCTATTAAAATATATTATTTAGTTGTAATATTATGTGAAAAATCAATAAATAATATGTATTCTCCTCTACTAGTGATAAAATGCTAGATAGAGAAAATTAAACTCCAACATAGAAAAGGGGAAAATTATGCAAAACTCCAAAGAATCTCAACTACATAGAGGTTTGGAAGAAAGACATATCGCATTAATGTCTCTTGGCGCAGCCATTGGAGTCGGATTATTTCTCGGCTCGGCATCTGCGATTAAATTAGCTGGTCCAGCCATCATCATTTCTTATGCCATTGGCGGACTTATGATCTATCTTATCATGCGTGCACTAGGTGAAATGGCGATAAAAAATCCAGTCGCAGGCTCTTTCAGTCGCTACGCAAGCGAATTTGTCGGTCCTCTTGCCGGATATATAACCGGATGGAATTACTGGTTCGTTTGGATCGCCACTTGTATGGCTGAAATTACTGCAGTCGGAATCTATATGCAGTTTTGGTTCCCTGATACTCCGCAATGGGCTTGGGCGTTAGCCGCACTCGCCATCATGACAACGATTAACTTTCTTGCTGTAAAAGCTTACGGTGAATTGGAGTTTTGGTTCGCCCTTATTAAAATCGTAACGATCATCCTAATGATCGTCCTTGGCTTTGGAATGATCATCTTTGGACTGGGGAATGGCGGAATCGCAGTCGGATTCGGCAACCTTGTTGAAAACGGAGGATTTTTCCCGAATGGAATTTCTGGTGTCATCCTCTCGTTCCAAATGGTCATGTTCGCCTATTTGGGAATTGAAATGCTCGGTGTTACCGCAGGTGAAGTTAAAAACCCTGAAAAATCTTTAAAAAGAGCCATCGATACCGTTTTTTATCGGATTTTACTTTTTTACGTTTTAGCTCTGACAGTCATTTTATCAATCACTCCATGGGATGAAATGAATGGGGAAAACAGCCCATTCGTTATGATGTTTGATAAAATCGGTATTCCAGGCGCAGCAGGAATCATTCAGTTTGTCGTACTGACAGCAGCCCTTTCATCTTGTAACAGCGGGATCTTCAGTACAGGAAGAATGTTATTCAACCTAGCGCAGCAAGGTGAATCACCAAAAAGTTTCGAACGTACAACAAAGTCAGGCGTTCCTGGCGTTGCCATTATCGTTTCGGCTATCGTGCTTCTTTTCGGTGTTTACCTTAACTACATGGAAGCCGATAAAGTTTTCACTTACGTCACAAGTGTCGCTACATTCGGTGCACTCTGGACATGGGGAACCATACTTGTCACACAGATCATGTCTAGACGGAAAATGAGTCAGGGAGAAAAACAAGGCTTGTCTTACAAAATGCCTCTTTTCCCATTCACTTCTTACTTAACTTTAGCCTTTTTAGTATTCGTAATGGTAGTACTCGGTTTTTCAGCAGATACAAGAATCGCTTTAATCGTTGGTCCGATTTGGATCTTACTGTTGGTAGCCCTGTATTATGTGACCGGCTTGCATAAACGGAAAAGATAAATGTCAGAGGGTGCCAATCTAATTGGCACCCTCTCTTTCTGCCTTCACCTTTTACCCCTTCTTTTGATCACCCAATGGACCGCCGCACCAGCTCCGCCTAAAATAATGAGGATAGGCAAGTTTCCTATTATAAAAACAATGATTCCTGAACCCGCTTTAAGTAATAGATTCGCACTTGTTGCAAGTTGTTTCTTCGTTCTTTCCCATGTATTCAATTCCTTATTATCAATGCCCGGCACAACTATCCGGTCCTGTGATAACGTGATGGTAACCGTCGAATATGAGGTCTGGTTCTCAAGATACTTCATTTGCCCGGTCAGCTGCTCTATTTCTTCTTGCACCACGGCAAGATCGGATGATATTTTCAACAAATCTTCGGTCTTCTCAGCATCCTTCATGAATGCAAGCAACCTTTCCTCTACTGCTCTCTTTGACTTCAATCTTGCTTTTAAATCTACATATTGCTCCGTTACATCCTGTCCTGTCACATTCCTTCCGACCACTTCTGAAGCCTCACCCTCGCTATCGGCTAGAAAATCCTGAAAATGGGTTTCAGGGACCCGAACAGTGATCGTTCCTTCCACCAGTTCTTCATCTTCCCTGTATACATTGGACTCGACAACATATCCGCCATATTCAGCCACCTTATTCTCAATCTTCATTTGTGCCTTTTCGAGGTTCTTCACCTTCAACTCAAGCTGGGCTTGATGGATGACCTTTCTTTCATCCGTCACTCCTTCCTTTTCCGCCGCTTCTTCCTGTTGCACCATATTCCCGGAAATTGAAGCGTCCATTTTACTTTCCGCCTTTTCATCATGTGATTCAGATGCAGAATCATTTTTTTCATTACTGCTGCATCCAGCAAGTAAAAGGAACAAACTGAACATTAACATCACTATTTTACGGTTCATCGGTATTCCCCCTTTTTTTAATAGTACCGACGTAAAGTTTGGAAGAAAGTTACACTTCTTGATTAAAGGGGATGTTTTATTTTCAGAGTGAGAAGGTAAGGGTATAAGAACATACAAATAATGAAGAAAGAAGAGGATCGCTTTATGAACTACGGAAAATTAGCTAAAAGTGTATTGGTACCTGTGGTTGGAGGCTCACTTGTGGGGATATTCGCCACAAGGAATTCAAAAGAAATTTATGACAAACTCAAGAAACCTGCTTTTGCTCCTCCTTCCTGGACTTTCCCCGTTGCTTGGACCAGCCTTTATACAATCATGGGAATAGCGAAATATCGTATTGCATCCAAAGAAAAAGAATCGAAGTCCGCTGAACGCCTCTATGATACTCAACTAGGGTTGAATTTCTTATGGTCTTTTTTATTCTTCAAATGGGGCTTGCGCGGAACAGCTTTTATTGAAATGGCTGCACTGCTGACCTTGATTACATTAACGGCATTCGAGTTTTATAAAATAGACCGTACATCCGGTTTAGCGATGGTTCCCTATATTGCTTGGGTCACCTTTGCATTGGGATTGAACTTTTCCATCTTCAGGAATAATTAATCACAAAAAAGGAAGCGCCCCTTGTATTAAGGAGCGCTCTCTTTTAGGTTTCACGAGTAAATATTGAAAACGAACGAGTAAATCCTCAGTTTTCACGAGTAAACCTCTATTAATTATTGATATTCGTAATCCTGCCTTCAATTTCAGCCGTGATCTTTCCGCCTTTAAAGGTTTCTTTTACATAGTTAACGAATGCTTCCAGGTCAGCATGTCCAAACACACGCTCTTTTCCTTTCAGTACGGTATAGTTATCACCGCCGCTTGCCATGAAATCATTGACGGCCACCGTGTATGTTTCGGTATCCTTGATAGGTGTTCCGTCCGCTTTCTCCAATAAGGTGACGCGTTCCGTGACAGGTTTACTGAAGTCGGCTGTATAGCTCAGTCCAGAAATTTGCAAGGTTTTCGGAGATCCTTCAACGATCCATTGCTGTTGAAGCAGCGTTTTCACTTCCGCTCCAGTCAGTTCCAGCTTAACCAATACGTTTCCGAACGGCTGGATTTTCGCTAAATCGGAAAAAGTGACTTCCCCCTTTGGAATATCTGCACGAATTCCGCCTGGATTCATGAAGGCAAAATCGGAATTCAAATCTGCCTTCATGGAATCGGCAATTAAATTCCCAAGGCCCGTTTCCTGCGTATACGCATTGGTTCTTAAAATTTTCTCATCCGTTGTCCCAAGCGGGGCTTTCAACTCGGGGAACATGTCTAGATAGTCGTTAATGAATTTCGTCGTCCCGGCATCAGGTCTAATGCCATCTTGTGTAACCGTGACAATCTCAGCTGACTTTTTGACAATATCCTTTGTGTTTGGATCGATTTCCAAATCCACATCTTCAAAAGCCGTTCCATAAGAGTAAGCTTGTACAATCAATTTATTATCCACATAGTTGTTGACCTTCGCATGATTATCTCCCGCTAAGATCACATCTACTTCATCATCCACTGCATTAGCAAGATCAGCCACTTCGCCTGTAATGACCCCTTCCTTTTCAGTGCCTGGGTCATGTGAGATGATCACAATCGATTTGACGCCTTTTTCTTTCAACTCATTAACCGCCTTATTTACGGCAGGTGCCTGTTCTATGAATTCTACATTCTTAATGCCATCCGGACTTACTTTTTGAGGTGTGGCATTCGTGACTACACCTATGAACCCAATATCAACCCCGCCGACCTTTTTTATGACGTAAGGGTCCAAAATCGGTTTTTTCGTGTCTTTATATACGACATTGGCAACTACATATGGAAAGTTCAATTTATCGAATACCACATCGGATGTTGGCGACTTTCCGCCATTGATTTGAGCCATCAGGGTTTCTACCCCTTTGTCGAACTCATGGTTCCCGACAGTTCCGACATCGAATTTCATATCATTCAAAAACTGAAGCGTCGGTTTGTCCTGGATTAAAGAAGAAACGGGTGCACTTGCACCTACAGCATCCCCTGCCGAAAGTAAAAGTGTATTTTCAGGGTTTTCAGCTTTACGCTGCTTCAAGTGCGCAGCTAAATAATCGGCACGCCCTTGTTTGATACCGCCAAAATCGGAAGTGGTATCAAGCTGGCCGTGAAGATCATTGATCCCGAGCAGTTGCACCTTAACGTTTTCTTTTCCCAAATTATATTTGTAAATGCCAAAGCCTTTATCATCCTTTTTGCCTGTATAGGAAATCGGGCTGTCTTCATTTAAATATTCCGCACCTTTAGGTGATGAGGTGAAAGTAACGTCCACCTTACCTGAAATCGGGGCAATCGACCAGTTATTATCAGCAGTTGGATTGATTTCACCC
The DNA here is from genome assembly GCF_050277335.1 of Peribacillus sp. NPDC101480. Lineage (NCBI taxonomy): Bacteria > Bacillati > Bacillota > Bacilli > Caryophanales > Bacillaceae > Peribacillus > Peribacillus sp. NPDC101480. Next base: position 535,081 of record NZ_JBNNSB010000003.1, on the reverse strand, counting down.
TCTTGTGTGATGTAATCCATCAAGATCTGGCGATTTTCATCCGCAGAGTCAACTACATATTCGCTGCCCTTGACTCCCGGGAAGTTCCCCCCGCCCGAAGCACGGTAATTATTCGTCACTACGATGAAATCTTGATTCGGGTCCACTGGTTCACCATTATATTTCAAATCTGCAATCCTGCTTGAATCCGACACTTTTATCCCTTTTTCATCATAGCGCGGAGCTTTGGTGACATCGATTTGATACGTAACGCCGTCAATCACATCAAAGTTATAAACGGCAAACTTTCCATTAAGCAGCTCCTGTTCCTCAGACTTGGCAGGATCGATTGTATTATATTTCCCGGCAGACATTTCTAGCCACTCTTTAACCACGGACCCTTTGATCTTGATGGCCTTCAAGGTATTATCGTATAAATATAAATCACCGGCGCTGCGAATGGTCAATCCGCCTTCCTTGATTTCGGTGAATTCCTCGACTCCATTGCGACCCGCTTTGAAAGGGGCTCCTACAGAGAGAATCGGCAAGTCCTTGTATTCAGGACGGTTGCTTTGGATGTATTTTTCTACATACCATTTCTGTGCGCTCGTCACGACCTGTACGGAAGGATCGTCTTGCACAAGGGCGAAGTAACTATGAATTGGAGCTGTAGTCGTTCCAATTGGCGTGTTGACATACTTGATCGTTCCTTCGTGATCCTTCTTCACGGCTTTGACGACAGATGCATCTTCAGCCGCTTTTTTTCCTGTTATTTTATCGTTGATTGCCCGTGTTGATGAATCGGAATTGACGACTTTCCATTTCCCCTTGATATTCTGGATATCAAGGTCGATGATCCCGAGATTACTGCCGCCATATCCTGCTTGAACGGCTGGTACACCATTGATGGTACCCTTTTTATTATCCACGCCATTAAGGATTTTTCCTTGGCCATCTTTGAATAGGCTGTCTAAAGAAGCCTCATCTTGTGCCGGAAAGACCTTATGGGTATGGGAGAACGTGATGGCATCGATGCCGGATACCTTGCTTAATGAGTAGATGACATCCTCGGTATTCTTGGTGTCGCCATTAAACCCGGAATGTGTGAGCGCCACGATGACATCCGCGCCCTTTTTCTTCATTTCAGGTACATATTTTTTTGCAGTCGTGATGATTTCTTTTGTAATGACCTTACCTTCAAGGTTCGTTTTATCCCAATCCATGATTTGCGGAGGGGCAAATCCAATGTAGCCTATTTTTACTGATTTTTCTTTTCCATTGATGTCCTTTACTTTCTTTGTGACGATTTTATAAGGAGTATATTTATTTTTATCATTCTTTGAATCATTGTCTTTATCTTTTTTATAAACATTGGCATTGACATAAGGGAAGTTCGCATCGTTGATGGCCTCTTCCAAATAAGCTAAGCCATAATTGAATTCATGATTGCCGAATGTGGCCACATCATAGTCTAGCAAGTTCATCGCTTTATAGACAGGATGGACTTCACCCTTTTTCAGCGGCGCTATTTTCGCTTTGTACGTACCTAGCGGCGTCCCTTGAATAAGGTCGCCGTTATCCACTAAAACGCTATTTTTCACTTCTTTTCGTGCCTGTTTGATTAAAGAAGCTGTACGGGAAAAGCCGACAGAGTCCGATACGGCATCCTTATAATAATCATAGCTCACCAGATTAGTGTGTATATCTGTCGTTTCCATGATCCTTAGTTCAAAAGGTGCATCCGAAACGGAGGCTGCCAGGCTGTTGCCGAAGTTACTCGTATTGCCGTTATACTTGGAGACAACCGATACTTTGATCCAATAACCCGATTTGTACGAGTTGAAGTACGCAGAGAACTTTTGGGCCGATTTAATATCCGCCTCAATGGCTGACTGTGAAATGACCTTCGTCCCATTCATTAATTGAAAGACAACGGTTTCATTTCCTTTGTTCCCTTTTTTCGGTGTGACCGTTACAGTCGCTTTGGTGCCTTTTGAGTAATTAACAGTAGGAGCTGAAATCGTAAATGGTTCAGTCTTGGCCGGTTTCTTATTAGACTCTTTGGCGGATGTCTCCCCCGGTACGGCAAATGGGGCTGTAATCAAACTCACAGCAAGAATCGGGGCGAGCATCTTATTAACATGCATTTTGAACGACATACTTCACAACCCTTCTATTTTTGTAAAATGCTAGAATAATATATCATGATTTTGTCGAATAAACGCCAAAATTTACCTTAATATTACGAATTTTGAATAAACAGTACCTTTTACCTATTTTCATTCAGTGAACACGGACCTTTTTTCCTTCAAATATATATAAAGGCTGGCCCATGCACATGAGCCAGCCTGCTTAATGAAATGCTTACTGAAGAATCCAATAAATCATCTAAACCATTGAAACAAATTAATTTCGTTACTATTCTTTATCGTTTTCTTCATCTATTGATTTTTCTCATTCGTTTTTTTTGCCAAGCCTCTATAAACAAGGTTTCATCAAAACAAAAGTGTAATTTAACGTAACTCAAAATAAAAGTCATAAAAATGTCACTTATGTAAAAATTTTTCGGCATATATAATTACATTTATGCTTAAAAGAAAGGATGTTTTTATTTGCCTAGTAATAAAAAGGAAGGCATAATCTTTGGACTTTTTATGTGTTTTGGTATGGTCCTTATTATGTCAGTTTACAACACAGCTTTACACGGCTTGTCATCGTTTACCGTAGGGGGTGCAGTAATTCAATTTGCGGTAACATTTATCGTCGCTTTTATTGCAGAGTCAATAGTTGAACCGAAGGCGCGTAAACTTGCATTATCACTGCCTTATGATAAATCGAAAGAATCCAACTTTATTATTGCAATTGCCTTTTGCATGGTCCCTGTAATGGTCCTTATTATGTCAGTATATGGGCTTATTTTAACTAGTTTAATGATGGGGATTGAGGGTTCAATCTTCATAGCTTACCTTAAAACAGTTTGTCTAAACTTTATCGTGGCGCTACCATCACAGTTACTGATTGTTGGACCAATCTCACGCTGGTTATTAACTAAATACATTAAACCAGCGACACAAAAGCCAAAATTAACAAAAGTTTGAGTGCGTAAATATTAATATATATGACAAATAAATAAAAAGGATTAAGCTAATACGCTAATCCTTTTTATTTAATATGTTATAACCTACTGCGTTAAGACGAAAAATCCCTTATATCATGAATTGACCTGTCCCATCCAGACCAAGGCGTTTTCCTGTGAAGCGACCATTATATCCAATATGGATTCCCTGCTTGTCCTCCTTCCATAATCCCTTTTTTTATTACCAGTTTTAAAACATAAAGACTATAAATCCCGATCTATTAAACTGGCGGATACCGGTTCGATGCCCATCTCCCTCGACCAAATGGACAGCTGGCCTATATGGTGAATTTCGTGCGCTATCAGATGGCGCAGTATCCTGCCTTTTTCGTATGTCCCCTCCATCCAAGCTGGCTGAATCATTCCATTCTCTTCTTCAATAGCATGCGAGTTCAAATATTCAATGATCTCAGAATGATAACTAGCGGATAAATCTTCGACCTTTTCGATCGTATCATAAGCTTCCAAATCGATCGCGACATCAGGCTTCCCTTGTATGGCCCTGATCCAGCTGCATTCGACATCGATAATATGGGCGAGTGTCTTCAATATATTCCCCATCCCTCCTGTGCGCTGCCGTTTCAGCTCCTCATTCGGTAAGGACCGGCACCACTTGAACCACTCATTTCGCACCTGCCAGTTATAATTGAATAAGATCAACATCCATCCCTGCCTCCTAACACTCTTTGTCGTCAAGCATCCTTCAGCCTTTGTATTGATAATAATCCTGTCTTTGAATGGTTTTGAATCCACAAGATTCATAGAGTCTTAAAGCATGCCCATTAGTCGCCTCTACCTCGAGAAAAATATCATATCCCAACTGGCATTGTTCGGCTACGACCTTTTTCAATGCCTTTCTGCCAAGTCCTTTTCCCTGGTATTTTGGCAAAATGGAAAATCCATAAATCCACGCTTCCCGGCCAGAGTGATCAACACGGATCTTACCGACTGCAAGACCACCCTTTTCAATCATCATGGTTTTCAGAGTATCCTCATAGAGGATGCGCTGATAATAATCCTTCGCCTCTTGTTTCGTAAATTGGAAACATTGAATATCCAGCTGAATTTCCGTTTCCTCATCATCCCTCCGTGAAGGGCGAACGACTGCATCACCATAATCATCAAGCTCCGTTTCGGACCATTTCATTTGAAACTCAGAAAAAGCAAACTCACAATTGAGCTGCTTCAAAAATCCTGTCCCTGAATGGGATTGAGCAGGTGAGTTCAAAAGAATCAACTTATAGTTGCGCTCTGCGGCACTCCTTATGGCCTCTTCCATCAGCTTTGTAAAAATGCCTTGCCTACGGAAATCAGGATGCACCATTCCGCACATCTCCACTTTGTTTCCAAAATCGTATAGACCTAGAAAACCAACAAGCTTCAATCCATCATAGTGAAAAAAGTCATTCTTATTCACACCATTTCGACTGCGAAGCGTTTCCCAGTTCAGCTTTAAAGTAAAACCTTCCCGTTCACATTCATGCTGCAGGATCTGAATATCTTCTAGCTGTTGACTTTTCATTTTTTCCCACCCCTTTTCCATATTATCAGTTTATTACCAAACAATAAGAAAAGCAGCACCCTTTTACTCGGATACCGCATACTTCTATAAGTTTATTGATGAATGTTGTTTTTTTAAAAGTATTTTCACTTTAATCCATAAAACTAAAATCGTATGAGGGGAGGATTTCCTATCTAATTCCATTGACGGATGAATTATAGTAGTAAAATGATTCCAAATGACGATTATTTTTTACCTATTTTGTGCTATATTCCAAATAATGGTTTATTATTTTTTTATTTGAGTGTAAGGGAGGGGTTTAGCAAAGTCTTGATTTTCAGATAGTACCCATTTCTTTATACCCGAATTCCGGACCCTTTTTTGAATAGAATCCGAAATTCGGTGTTTATCACCTGGCACATACGCCCTGAGGTTATCGTTTTTTCGTTTTATGAGCGGACTTTTTTAAGTTCTCTACGTCCGTTGTCAGTTCTTTTAATTGTTTACCGAAGCGGAAGAGCAAAAACATAGAAACGACGAATGGATAGCCAAATTCGCTAACTAATGAAACCCACATAGTAGCATCCTCAATCATCATCCTCTTCACCCCTTTTCTTGTATCTGATATCTAAAGTGAAACTTGTTTAAAAAAATCAATCTAGCACTATTGATTCATGGAAAAAAGAACGAATGTTCGTATATAATTGATTTATTCCCCTTGTCTATCACTTTATTAATTAAAGGAGGGATAACAATGAACCAATTAACTTCTCATTTTTTTTCTCATTCATTGGAGTTTCTGCAGCAACAGTACTCATCTTTCTTTGAACAACCCATCATTCAAGTATTTTTACAGAACCCAGAGCATTTAAAGATTTTCACTGAAACTCTTGATTCCCCTTCTTCCCACAACATTTGCCATCTCAACGAGACTTTCAAAATTTTCTATTACCGGGCTAAAGTATACAAATACATGTGCTCCTTAATTTACTTTTTCTCTGTTGATTTTGATAAAAGGGCACGGAAACAGCGGGAACGCTATCGAATGGTACTTGATGCGGCACCAAGGGATACTGGCGGATTCATCGATCGAATCGGCACTATGGACGTTCAACTTGAAAAGATGGGGGAAACGAATGAACTCGCTTCACACATAAGTGATGAAGAGATGATAAAAGCCTTGAAAAAGTTAACAGCCAAACAAAGCCTGGTTCTGACCATGATCTTTTCCTATGGCCTATCCAACAAGGAAATTGCTGCCTATTTCCATGAGTCGCCACAGAATATCTCAAGCATCCGTAAACAAGCTCTAAAAAAACTTCGAAAGCACTATATGGATGAGGTATATGTTAGAAAGGAGAAAAGCCATTGTGGATAAAAAACTGTCAAAAGAAGAATTAATGGATCTAATCGACTCTTTGAATCCTAAAATAAAAAAATCGTTAAAAAACACGAACTATCAAGACCGGAATGATCTGGAGCAAGAAATTAAACTCAAGATCATTGAATCATATGAAAAAATCGCAGCAATCGAGGCCCCAAATTTCGAGGAGTTCCTTGCAGAATTCCTTACTAAGCAAAAACAATGAAAAAGTACCAAGTCCAGAGCAAGGATGCTGGGCTTGGTACTTTTTTTCTGAATATCGTTATGATGGTTTCAATGTCAGCGTATCACCCTTTGGGTCGTCTAAAGTGGTTTTATGATAAGTACCTTCTGCCCAATCGTCAAGCTGATCGTGGTACCACTCACTTTTCACGTTACCTGATTGACCAGGGCCAACAAGGTGATATCCTTGATTCATATCGGCCAGGTCGATGACAAATCTCCAGGACCCGCCATGATTAACGGTTCCATCATCTAAAAATGCCGCCGCCTGTACGGTGACACTGCTGCCGCCTACCGGCATTCCGCCGCCGCTGTTAAATACATAATTTAATGGGGCGACACTCGAGAGCGGGTGGTTAAACCTGACCTGATGATAGTCTCCCCATTCCCAATCAGCTATATCGTCACCTTGTGATTCTCCCAGTTCCGTTAATGTCTCCTGCAGCGACTTGGCAAGCACCTGCTCAAGTCCGCCCGCCTCATCAATCCAAGGGCCCGGCTTACCGTCCAGTGCCCGCCTTAGTAGTTCATCGACGGCCGACCGCCTTCCATTAAAGAGGTTGAGGGTTTCCTCAGGTATTTCTTCCTTAAGCAGAACATCACCTATTTTTCGCATCCAGACATTAAAGATCATCGGTGCCGCTTCATCAACGGAATCAATATGATTCCATTTTTTCAGAATCGTTAGTGCCTGGTCTTCCTTTTTCCCAGATGGACCTTTCAATACCTCCACGAATTGAGGAACAAACTCCTTAGCTTGCAAATTCACTGTATCCATCTGCAGGCTTTGCATATCCTCGGCCGTAAGCTTTTTATTGGCTTTTAAAAACTCCTGTATCCTCATCTGACGGTACGGCTGTGCCCAGTTATTGCTGATGTGGTAAGGATAATCATCTGAGATGACTTTATTATTCGCCGTCGAAATGAATCCCTCTTCCGGATTCACCGTTTTTGGAAGTTCATCAAAGGGAATATAGCCTTTCCACTCAAATTCATCCGTCCAGCCAGGTACAGGCAGCATACTATCGCCTTTTTTCCTGATTGGGATTTTCCCATTCGCCTTATAGGCAATGGTCCCGTCGACTGAGGCAAAGATAAAATTCTGGGCCGGCGTTTCGAATTGCAAGAGGGCCTTTTCGAATTCTTTCCAGCTTCCCGCTTTATTCATATTCAGTACCGCTTCAAGCTCGGCAGATGGATCAAGTGCCGTCCACCTTAATGCAAGCACGGTATCTTTTCCGCTTTTCCCAGCAAACTCGGAGACAACCGGTCCATGGCGGGTAACCGTCACTTTATAGTCGAGTGTTTTACCACCCTTCACCTTTATGGGTTCGTCCAAGATTTCAGCTTTTTCCCAGTTGCCTTTGTAGGAGAATTCTTTCTCGTTTTCCGGGTTTCTCCTCTCAATATACAGATCCTGTACATCCGGACCGGTATTGGTCACACCCCAAGCCACCTTTTCGTTATGACCGAGGATGATGCCCGGAATCCCGGCAAAAATAACACCGCTCACATTGACCGACGGGGCCTCCAAGTGCATTTGATACCAAACGGACGGTGTAGCTAATCCCAGATGGGGGTCATCGGCCAATAACGGCTGACCGGAATCCGTTTTCTTGCCTGAAACTACCCAGTTATTGCTGCCGTTGAATTCATAAGGAATAACGGCCCCGGCAAAACTTTTTTCAATATCCAGTTCTTCCTTGCTGATGATATATGGAGCGCTCTTTGGATAATTAGGGAATAAATCATATGCTTTTTCCTTGGGGAACGTTTGCAGCAAATACTGCCTAAACGCCTGATCTTCCCAGTTCCCGCCTAAATCAAAGGCCATATATTTACCGATGGTCAGCGAATCGACGGGTGTCCACGGCTCTGGTTCGTATCCAAGCAGAGTGAACTCCGCCGGCCATTTCCCATTCTCCTTCAATTCATTGATATAAAGATTTACCCCCTCGGCAAACACATCCAAGGCATCTTTCCCGTCACTTGAATACGCTGCATAAGAGGCTTCAGCCGCCCTCCTCAACCCAAGTGTACGGAAATACTTATCGTTTTTGACGGTTTTCTCACCAATCACTTCACTCAATCTTCCTGAAGCCTGACGCCTGCTTAAATCCATTTGAAATAAACGATCCTGTGCTTGGATATACCCTTGGGCTAAATACAAATCATGTTCATTCGCTGCGTTGATATGCGGGACCCCACTTGAATCCCTCACCACCGTAACCGGTTTCAAAAGACCTGGAAGCGATATTTCCCCCTTCGTTTCCGGCAAGGATCTTGAAAGAAATACATTTGCAGCAATCAAGACAGACAGCAAAAGTATCATCATGATTCCAAAACTCCATAGCACCAGCTTTCTCCACTTCCGTTTTGGCTTTTGCTGAGGTACGGCAACTTCCATCGATTCATCTCCCTCTCTCTCCCCATAAAACTCTCTTTCTTTCTATTTAAGATATTCCGCGTTTCCACCCATCTTTCCTACCAACATCCTTACATTCTCTCTTTTTATTTCAGTAAGGCTGGAAAGGTTCAAGGACAAATTTTTCCTGGGCAAGGTCGAATTTCTACCGCGAAATTGCTCCGATAAACATTAAATCAAATGCAAAAACACCGATACAATGTATCGATGTGGCAGGGAATTCTAGCTATTTGCAATAATGTATTCAATGACTTTATCTGCATCGTCTGTATAAAAGAGAGCTTTATCAAAGTCATGGGCCGCCTTCGTCTCGGCTTCCATGTATTCAATCACGGAAAGGAGACCAAGTAGCCTCTTCCATTTATGAGTTTTCTCGAGAAGTTTTCTTTCCTTTTTTATATCCTCTGGTATGAATTCATTAATGATAAAACATGGGTCGGAAAATGAGGGGTCCCGAAAACGCTCGTTCAAGGCTCGCAATTTATCCCGATCCCATTCGGCCCTTACCAAGTCCGATATGACCGAGACATTTTGGACCGAATCGAGGATGCGTTTGGACAAAATATCATATTCTTCGTCCTCCAAGCCTTTATCCGTCATGATTCCTACACAATACCATTTTTCGTTATGATCAGGTTCTTCATTTTTCTTAAAAAACACTCTTCGTCCACCTTCCTTACACGCTTTACATTATTCACTTTACTTAAATGAAAATCAACATGCCCTTACGCCATTAACTATATCATGAAGAAATATCGATGGACGATAAAGTATGAAAGCTTCCTGGGAACTACATGACATAGAAAAAAGATACCCTAAAATAGGATACCTCCATCATACTGGCTGAAGAGCCAGCCCTCTTTGTTTAAACAGATATTCCAGTGCCTGCCTGAATGATAGGAAGGCTTTTACCTGATTTGCGAAATCAAGTTTGACGATCTCTTTCACGGCATCAGGGGCAAAGCCGACAAACATCGTTTCCGTACCCATCAACGCAAGTGCCCCCACTAATTGATCCAACAGGGAGAGCATATTGCTTTCCTTCGTAAAGTTAATTCCGGAGAAATCCATGATCAGTACTTCCGCATGCAGATCTGCACATTTTTGCAGTACCGTCGATTGCATCGACTCCATTCTCCAATCGTCAATTCGTCCGATCAACGGTAGGAGCAGCACATCCTTTAATACGGTCTGAACGATCGGGGTGGACAATTCCTCCATGACTTCTTGGTTTTCTTTTATCTTCTGCAAAGAATCGTTTGCCATTTTCGCCATTTCTTTATAATGATTCACGTAACTGATACTCACACAGTGTATGAACTGGTCCAGGATTGCATCAATTATCGAGCTTGCCTTTAGCAGAATTTCAATCGAGTAATAGCGATTGCTTACTTCTTCTTCAATGAAACTCCAGAAAAGGTTACGCACAAGCTGAGCTTCCTCAATATTCTTATCTAAAGGAATCCCCATATCCACGATGCGCTTACCTATTTCCATACCCGTTATTTTCATACTTTCCATTGCCTGTGCCTTTCCATGAATCAAGGCATCTGCATGAATTTGAATAAGCTTTGACCGTACCTCTTTACTGGTTTCAAAATCATAGAGCGGTTCCTCTTCTTCAAACAACTCGATATGCTCCACTAAGATATATTTAAATTTTTCAATTTTTTCACCGATCATTCTTAATTCTTCCATGTAGACCTCCCATACAGGGCTTTTATCACATTTTATCAAATAATGAATGGTTAAGGATATAAAATCCTTCTATTACCAATATGATAATAGACGTTTACCCTTTTCTTTATAAGGGTATTATGCTATATGACATTGGAGGGATTATCATGAAAAAAGATCAACAAGACTTCGAATCTGAAAACATGAGCGATTTAGTAGAACTCATAAACAGTAAAAATAACAGCCGCAGAATCTTGGATGTACTACGGCGTAATAAAAAGGCTAAAAGTAAAAGCACAGATAAAAAATGAAAAAACCCAGTCCAAAATGGTCTGGGTTTTTTCATTGGATAAAATAAAAGTGCTGAGTTTGTTGTATTAAGCAATCTCAGCTCTCCCGTCATTAACTATTGAAAAGCCACTACCTTTTTCTCCGGATTTCCTTCACATGGTTTCCTTCAGTGGTAATATAGACTGTTTCATCAATTTTGTATGTTAAATAACGGTCACAATCAATTTCCAACGTTTTCCCATTGCTGAATTTCATTGCGCAATTGGATCCCTCTTCGGTTTCCGTAACATCAATGACTTCGTTCGTCTTAAAACCGACTGCCTTGCCATCGGAGAAATGAGGATAGTATTTTTCAACAATCTCCACCTTTTCCAATCTGCCCGGACTTGTTAAGTATACAACGAATAATATAATTAAAACGGCTATTAACCCAATGAGAATTACTGCTTTTCGATTCACTCTATCTATTACCCTCTTCTCTTATCAATCTATTATTCAATATCCATTTTCACTAGATTATATTCAGCATTCCGGAAAAACATGATAGAAAAGATCATTTTATTTAACGATTCTCTTTTCAACCATCACCACACAAGCGGCAGCCAGGATGATCAGGATCGATACAGCCGAGATGACCCCTCCCCAGCCGAACTTCATCAGGAATATACCGCCTGATGCCCCCACTATACTTGATCCCGCATAGTAGAACAGGAGATATAAAGCGGATGCTTGTGCCTTTTCACTCTTATCAGCCAAGCTTCCGACCCAGCTGCTCGCAATTGAATGTGCTCCAAAAAAGCCAAATGTAAACAGTGCAAGCCCCATTATTTTCAGCAAAAGCGGATCCAATAGGGTTAAAAGGGCGCCCATCAGCATAATAGCGATTCCGGTAAGAAGTACAATCCTTCGGGTATATTGATCGGCGAGCTTTCCCATCCATGTTGAACTAAATGTCCCCACAAGATAGATTATGAAAATGAAGCCAATCAATGTTTGTGATAAATGATATGGCGGTCCCATTAAAGGTATACCCACAAAGTTATAAACGGTAACGAACGAGCCCATTAATAGGAAGGCCATGCCGAATAAGAGTACTAGTCCGCTATTCCTTAAGTTATTGATCAGGGAGGTTTTGATTCTCGACAAAGAGACTCCTGCCCGGACGGCATGCTGTGAAGGCGGAAGCATCCACCAAAAAGCCAGACTGATGATCAAACTTAAAGCCCCAAGGCTTCCAATCGCTATGTTCCATGAGAAATGGTCGGTCAGCACGCCGACAATCAGCCTGCCAGCCAATCCGCCGATACTCGAACCGCTCACATAGATCCCCATCACATAGCCAAGGCTTTTCGGATGAAACTCTTCATTGATATAGGCCATCGCAATTGCCGGGAAACCTGCAAGCACCGCTCCTTGAATCGCCCGTATTGCGATCAGGATGTATAGATCATCCTGGATGAAGCTGACACATATGGATAACAATGCAGACAGAGTGAGCGCCGTCCCCATTATTTTTTTCCTATCGATATTTTCTGAGAAAAAAGAAACAAGCAATAAACAGAGTGCAAGCGTTCCAGTTGCGAAAGATAATGTAAGGCTTGCCATTGCAGGAGAGACTCCGAATTGCTTTGCGAAAACCGGAATGACCGGTTGGGTACTATACAGATCCGCAAACGTTACAAAGCTACCAAGAAATAAAGCCAAGATTGTTTTCCTGAATGATTTACCAGCAGGCTCGATATAATTCACTTTTGTTCAGACCCTTCACTATTTAACTTCCCCCCTATGTTAATACGAACTTCCCGAGTTGTCTATTTCGTCACTTTTGTCCAACGGGAAAGTTATGTTCCAGCTAATCACAAAAACCCTCCACTGCACGCAGTGAAGGGTTTTTCATTAATATGAACGTTTACCATCCCGCTCACTTTCCTTAAGGAGCCAATACACTGGCATACCTATAATGAGGATGATCACCGAGTACAGGGCATTTAAAGGTGTTTGGATTAATGTGCTTAAAACAATGTATATTGCGCCAGCAATCGCCACGATGGGGATGAATGGGTAAAACGGCACTTTATACGTTTTTGCATCCGGATCTTTCCTGCGTAAGATGAAGACCGCAAAGAAAGCTAATCCATAAAAACAGAAGACAGAGAATACGGCCATATTGGTAAGTTTGTCAGGGTCTGTTGCAACCATCATGATGATTGCAATGATCACTTGCAATACCGTCGCATTTATAGGTGTTTTGAACTTGGGCGATATTTTTCCGATTTGTTTATGGCCTGGCATCATTTTATCAGTCGCCATCGCCAAGGTAATGCGTGGAAAGGTCAAAAGCTTTCCGTTCAAGCAACCGAAGATTGAAATCGCAATTCCGATCGATATCAATTTCCCGCCAAATTCACCGAATAAAAGCGTTGCCGCAACATTCGCTGCATTCGTACCATGCGCTATGACTCCCTCCGCCCCCAATACAGAAAGCATGGCAAGATTCACACCCAAGTAAGCGACCATGACCACGACTAATCCCGTTATGATTGCCCGCGGCAGCGTTTTCTGCGGATTTTTCATTTCCCCTGCCATGAAGCCGACATTCATCCAGCCATCATACGCCCAGAGCGTAGCCAAAATCGCACCGGCCATACTGATTTTCATTGAACTTTCGCTATCGACATTGAATACAGGCATATCACCTTGTGCGATACCGAACACCGCTATGAAAATAATTGGGATCAATTTAGCAACGGTTGATAAGGTTTGGATGATACCGCCGTATTTTGTACCCAGCAAGTTCATGCCTGCTATGAATACGATCGTAAGAATCCCTATCGCCAAAGAGTAGCTTGAAGCGATCTTAAATATTCCTGCAACTAATAACCCGAAGTATAAACTGAGTGCGCCCATGACAGCAGGTCCGTATACCAATGTCTGAACCCAGCCGCATAGGAATCCCCATGCTTTACCGTACACTTCTTCCATATAGACATATAAGCCGCCCGTTTTAGGAATCCGTGTACTCACTTCCGCAATCGTCAACCCGCTTGCAAGGGTAATCAGACCGCCTATCAGCCAAGCTAACAAAGCCATGGTTGAATTACCGCTCAATTCAAGCACGTCACCAGGTCTCATGAAAATACCAGAACCGATAACTGTTCCAACTACAATAGATGTTCCAACCCAAAAGCCAATCGTTTTCTTCAATTGGTCATTTCTCATGTTGTCCTCCCCAGGTGTACACATGTACTTTATTTATACTAAAATTATATCATATAAATTATATGGAAATAGTTTATGTAATCATTTGAATATTACAAAAAATACTCAAACACGTTGGTACCATTACGCTCAGGGAGCTTTATTACATTTATATTTTTTTTACTAATTATGTCTGGAACTACACTAAAAACCGAATATTTTTTTATTATAAAAGGAATTATTGATATTAAACTCAATAATAACGAATTAAAAACTCAAAAACTCAATTATCATTCGTCATGAATTTCATGGGAATCCTGCCTATTTTCGGACACATAAAAAAGCCACCCCGTATCGACGGGGTGGTCACTCTCCTCTTTCAAGCTTCATTTCGTATTACCAAATAATGAATAGAAGCACAACCGCCAAGACGATCCGGTAAATGGCAAAAGGAGTCAATTTAACTTTATTGATTAAAATCAAGAAAAAGCGGATACAGAATAATGCAAAGATAAATGCACTGATGAAACCTGCAATAAAGAACGGCAGAACTTCAGGTGTGAAGCTTTCCCAGTATTTCACGATTTTCAACAAGCTGGCACCAGCCATGATCGGCACTGCCATGATGAATGTGAAATCGGAAGCCGCCCGATAGCTCATACCCAAAAGCACTCCACCTGAAATGGTCGAGCCTGAACGTGAGAATCCCGGCCATAGTGACAAACATTGAATTAACCCTACACCAAAGGCCTGTTTATAAGTGATTTGGTCAACCGTCTCTGCAGTCAGCTTTGGACGGAATTTATCCGCAGCAATCATCAAAAATGCGCCTAAGAACAATCCGACGATAACCGTCTTCATCGTAAATAAATGATCATCAATATAATCTTCGAATAAAAGACCTAAAACGCCCGCCGGCAACAATCCGACAATGATCTGCAATAGGTTAAGCTTTTGGCCGTTCACAGCCGATGTGCCTTTCAGCTTCCTTAAACCAAGCAAGTCCATGAATCGTCCCCAGAAGAGCACGACAACGGCGAGTATCGAACCAAGCTGGATGACCACCTTGAAGGCATTGGCCACTTCACTCCCGAAAAGTTCTTTCGAATTCAGCCATAAATCATCAACGATAATCATATGCCCTGTAGACGATACAGGAGCAAATTCAGTTAATCCTTCCACAAGACCAAGGATAACTGCAACAAAAATTTCCCACATATTCATTTTATTCACCTCATAATTCGAACACCTATTTATGGAAATATCATATGTATTTTACTCGTTGTTTAAAATATTGTCTATTAAACATTGCTGAAACAATTCAAGCGTACATGTATGATAGGGTTCAAGATAAAGTTTAAAGGGGAAGTGATGATTTTGCAAAACATATTGATTTTCGCCCATAGAGGGTCCAAGGGTACGCATCCTGAAAATACCATGGCAGCATTTCAAAAGGCGGCAGAAATCGGGGCAGAGGGGATCGAGTTCGATGTCCACCTCAGTTCTGACGGGGAATTGGTCATCATCCATGACGAAACACTTGATCGAACGACCACCCTTACAGGTTATGTAAAAGATCATTCGGCACAAAAACTGAAAACGGCTGATGCCGGGAGTAAATTTTCCAATGAATTCCTTGGGGAGCGGATTCCTTTTTTAATGGACGTTTTCGACTGGGCTATGGGAAATGCTTTATTGATGAATATCGAAATCAAAACGGATAAACTCGCTTACAAAGGAATTGAACAGAAGATCATTGATTTAATTCGTCAATATGGAATGGAAAATCGGGTGATCCTCTCTTCCTTCAACCATCAATCCATTGAAAAAGTGAAGATGCTTGCCCCAGATCTTGAACGTGCATTATTGTTCGAGGGACTACCTGAAAACTTCGAAGAAATCTTACGTGATAAAAAAGAGTCGGGTTTTCATCCAGATAAAAACAGCTTGACTCCAGCAGTTAGAGAAAAAGCGAAAAAACTTGGATATAAAATCCGGCCTTGGGTCGCCAATGATGAAGTCGACATCGTCAGGCTGGCAGGGTTGGGAGTCGACGTCATCATGACTGATTTCCCTGAAAAGGCAATCAAGATTTTAAAAGCTTGGCAGCCACATGGCTGAACAATGCGAAAGAGAAGGAGCAATGCCCCTTCTCTTCCAAATCCATATTTATTCAATTAATTAACGAGAAAAGTTTGAACCGCCTAGTTGTTGTTCAGCCATTTGAACCAAACGTTTTGTGATTTCCCCACCAACAGATCCGTTAGCACGAGAAGTAGTGTCAGCACCTAGGTTTACACCAAATTCACTAGCGATTTCATTTTTCATTTGTTGTAGAGCTTGTTCTGCACCAGATACTAAAAGTTGATTGCTGTTATTGTTGTTTGCCATGTGTTTTCACCTCCTACTAATATTAATTAGCATTTTAAGCTTAAATTATTATTGCCAATTTATTGTATTTTTTCATCTGTGTTTCTCACAATCCTAAGCTCTTTATCATGAATTTCTTTTTATGCTCATAAACTGTTAGGAAACTTTCAGTAGGAGGGAAAAGAAATTGCAAATACATGTGGTTAGGCCAGGCCAGACGTTATATGGCATCGCCCAGACGTACAGCGTAACCGTTGACAGGCTCGTTGAATCAAATAAGATCCCTAACCCAAATAATCTTGTTTCGGGGCAGGCCCTTGTCATTCCAATCGTCGGCAGTTATTATTTCGTTCAACCGGGTGATAGTCTTTATTCCATTTCCCAAAGGGTTGATGTCCCTGTTCAAGAATTGGCAAATATAAATGGCATTTCCGAAAATCAAACCCTATCCGTTGGATACCGGCTCTATATTCCGGCTCGGAGGAAAAGGACCGCCGAATTCAACGGCTATGTCGAGCCGAGGGGTACGACGGTTGCACCGGCCCTTGAGACGGCCGCCAGGGAAGCAGCACCCTATTTAACCTACTTAGCCCCTTTCAGCTTCCAGGCGCTACGAGACGGCTCCTTAAAAGAGCCATTGCTCAATGAATTCCCTGCCATCGCCAGAGAAAATAAAAATGTCCTGATGATGGTGATCACGAATCAGGAGAATGACCAATTCAGCGATGAGCTCGGGCGAATCATCTTAACGAATACTTCCGTTCAGAATAAGTTCCTGAACAATATCGTTACAACGGCAAAGAAATATGGTTTCCGCGATATCCACTTTGACTTTGAGTATTTACGCCCAGCCGACAGAGAAGCCTATAATCAATTTCTCCGAAAAGCCAGGGATCGCTTCAAGAAGGAAGGATGGTTCATTTCCACGGCACTGGCCCCTAAAACAAGTGCTGAGCAAAAAGGCCGTTGGTATGAGGCCCATGACTATAAAGCACATGGTGAAATCGTCGACTTCGTCATCATCATGACATATGAATGGGGATATAGCGGCGGACCCCCAATGGCAGTGTCACCAATTGGACCTGTTCGGGATGTTCTCGAATATGCCGTCACCGATATTCCTTCCAACAAGATCATGATGGGGCAAAATCTATATGGCTATGATTGGACCCTGCCTTTTGTACAGGGATCCACTGCCAGGGCCGTGAGTCCGCAGCAAGCCATCCAGATTGCGGCGGACAATGATGTTTCCATCGAGTATGATGAAACCGCACAGGCCCCGCACTTCAATTATACCGATATTGAGGATAGGAAGCATGAGGTGTGGTTTGAAGATGCCAGATCGATTCAGGCAAAATTCGATTTACTCAAAGAATTGAACTTAAGGGGAATGAGTTATTGGAAGCTCGGCTTAGCCTTCCCCCAAAACTGGCTGCTCATCAGTGATAACTTCAACGTACGGAGAAGGGTTTAAGAAAAGATAAAGGAATACCGAAGCTCAAACGGGCATATAATCAATCATCGAGCATGAAGTCCATTCAGGATACGTGACTCAGCACCAAAAGCCTTCCGACATCTTCCGGAGGGCTTTTATCATTTACTATAATTCGATAGGCAAGATGCCGATATTCATCATTCAAAGTTTGTCTGTCCGGACCCTTATGAGCCAAGCCTTTTTTGACCATACTATAAGGAACAGCTCAAAGGGTGTGAAAAAAATGATTCGAATCGGTCCATACTTCAGCACCGTTCCCAGATTTCCGCGTTTCATCAGATTGCTTTCCATCATCGCATTATTTTTACTATCATTCGGGGTCTTGATCCACATTGTGGAGCCAAAGAGATTCCCCACCTTACTTGATGGCATCTGGTGGGCAATCGTGACGATGTCAACGGTCGGCTATGGAGATTTCACTCCCGTGACCAATCTTGGCAAAATCATTGGGATGGTCCTCATTTTGTCAGGGGCCGGCCTGATTACTTCTTATTTTGCGTACATCGCTAAAATTTCCATATCCAATGAACAGCAATTTCTAACAGGAAAGAAAGTATTCGGCGGCGGCGGACATATTATCATTGTGGGCTGGAATGGCCGTTCCAAGAGAATCATCCAAAACATTCATGATCGTAAGCACCATCAATCCATTGTCCTTATAGATGATACACTGCAAAAGCACCCGCTTCCAAGGACGAATATCCACTTTATCCAAGGAAAGGCTACATTGGATTCCGTTTTGCAGAAAGCCAATATTAAACAAGCCATACGCGTCCTTATTACGGCTGACCTTAAGCAAGACGAGCTGCAAACGGATATGTTCTCGATATTAACGTTACTGGCTGTCAAAGGTCTGAATCCTCATGTGTATTGTCTTGTGGAAATATTGACGCATGAACAAAAGGAAAATGCTTTACGGGCTGGGGCAGACGGTATAGTCGAAACGAATAAATTCGCGAGTGAGTATATGCAGGAGTGCTTATCTAAGGGAATCATTGTGGAAGCAGAAGAACAAAAAGATCAGGATGGATTGAACCTCAAACAGCTGAGCATCCAGGATGACTGGGTGAAATTGACGTTTAAACAGTTGAACGTAAAGCTATTCGATCAAGACATTTTATTGGTCGGCATCATTTCAGGAGGCAAGACCTTAATCAAGCCCCCCGGAGATGTAATCATACATCGTGATGACACCCTGCTCATCATTGATGATTAATGTAATAAAAGCTTTTCCAAATCCCGGACAAGCGTCTTTCCTAATGAGATATAGTTTTCCGGAAATTCGGCATCCGGATTTTCAGGCTCGGCAAATTGATTGAAGGAAGCGGAGAGGTTTCCGATATTTCCTTCATCATCAATCCCGTCCTCGTACTTATGAGATAACAAAAACGGCTGTAAGAGTTTGACCATTACCCCGTCCTGATCGAGTGAACCATCAACAGCCTTGAAAGGGACTCTCAAGAATTGGTAGCCATCACTGTCATCAATCTTATAATCAAAAGACCCGTGGTCATAATCCCATCCTCCGCCAATCGCATATCCTTCCGGTTTTAACTTCGTCTCCAGATCGAACAAACCGAATGTTTTCCCTTCCAATTGAGAAGAAATTTTAATCATTGTATAAAACCTCTTTCGCTAATTTTCTATTAGCTTAACCAAAGTGCCATAAAAAAAACCTGGCCTTATTGTTCCTTCAATTGGAAAAAGGAATGGGCGTTCCAAGCAATCCTTACGCTTTTGTGAAGTTTCCTTCTCTTCACCTGACACTGCTTTTGCTTTTCAAACAGAGAAAAAGGCATCATGCTGGATGTATTTCCAGCTTGATGCCTTTTTTATTATAAGCGCTGTTCGAGCTCAGCTTTTTTCTTTTCATAACCAGGCTTGCCTAAAAGAGCAAACATGTTCACCTTATAGGCTTCCACTCCAGGCTGATCAAATGGATTTACACCCAATAAGTATCCGCTCATCGCACAAGCTTTCTCGAAGAAATATACAAGGTAGCCAAAAGTATAAGCATCGAGTTGCGGAACCGTTACGATCAGGTTTGGAACGCCACCGTCCGTATGGGCTAACAGCGTACCCTCAAATGCTTTATTATTCACGAATTGCACCGACTCACCTGTAAGGTAATTCAGGCCATCCAAATCATTTTCCGCTTCTTCAATCAAGATTTCATGACGGGCCTTCTCCACTTTGATGACTGTTTCAAAAAGGTCACGCCGTCCTTCCTGAACA
The DNA here is from genome assembly GCF_050277335.1 of Peribacillus sp. NPDC101480. NCBI lineage: Bacteria > Bacillati > Bacillota > Bacilli > Caryophanales > Bacillaceae > Peribacillus > Peribacillus sp. NPDC101480. The sequence continues at coordinate 515,168 of NZ_JBNNSB010000003.1, read as the reverse complement.
TACTGCCCTAATGAATGCAGGTCAGTCGAAAAGTTGGCCGATGAAGGGAATATCCCTTTTTGATCCTTTCCTTCACTTTCTCCAAATAATTGTTTCCACCACTCAGAGAAGTATTGAAGCCCAGGCTCATAGTTTATCAGCATTTCAATCGTTTTCCCTTTATTGTAAAGGATATTCCGAACCGCCGCATATTGGTATGCCTGATTCTCACCTAGCTCGGAAGAACTGAAGTCCGTCCTGGCACGCTCGGCTCCCTCCATGATTTGATCGATATCCGCCCCGCTGACCGCAATCGGAAGCAGTCCTACAGCCGTTAAGACCGAGTAACGTCCGCCAACATCATCAGGAATGACGAAAGTTTGGAAACCTTCCTCCGTTGCTACCGTTTTTAATGCGCCCTTTTCTTTATCAGTGGTCGCATAAATGCGGCTCTTAGCTTCTTCAACACCGTATTTTTGCTCCAGCAGTTTCCGGAAAATCCTGAATGCCAGTGCAGGCTCCGTGGTCGTACCGGATTTAGAGATGACATTGATCGAGAAATCCCTATTTTCCAATAGGTCCATTACGTCCTGCATATATGTAGAGCTTATATTATTACCCACAAATAAAATTTGCGGTGCATTTCTTTTATCCGACGGTAAAATGTTATAAAAACTATGTTGAAGCATTTCAACTGCCGCTCGTGCTCCCAGGTATGATCCACCGATACCGATAACCAGCAACACATCTGAATCTTCTTTTATTTTCGCTGCCGCTTCCTTGATCCTTGAAAACTCTTCTTTATCATAATTGGCGGGTAAATCAAGCCAGCCAAGATATTCATTGCCTGCCCCTGTCTGCTCATGCAGGGAATGGTGTGCCACTTTTACAGCATCCTGTAAATAGGTAATCTCATGCTCCCCGAAAAACGGCAGGGCTTTTGAATAATCGAAACGAATATGGGCCATTCAAATTCCTCCTTGGATTCTTTAGTTTCCCTTTCACTTTATCTGATGTAATTCTCATAATCAAGAAATCGATCAAGTAAATAACGAATTATGACTATAAAGTAATCTCCCACCTGGCAAGGCGGGAGAAAGGATCATACCACTTTTTTATAATGAAGCCCGTAAAATGGCAAGGACATCTTCACGGTTCAGGACTTTGAATCGTCCAAACTCCCCTCTGCTCATCGCTTTATCAGCCATGACTTCCAATTGTGAGTCATCGATGCCATAGTCCGAAAGATTGGTCGGCGCCCCTAAGCTGCTCCAAAATGCCCTAAGTCTTTCAATGCCTTCAAGGGCCGCTTCCTCATCCGTTTTACCTTCAGGATCTACATGGAAAACACGGACTGCAACTTGTTTAAAGCGTGCGACATTTTCATGGAGCACATGCTTCATCCAATTAGGGAATAAGATGGCCAATCCTCCTGCATGCGGGATGTCATAAACAGCTGAAACGGCATGTTCAATGTTATGCGTTGCCCAATCACCGCTGTAACCAACCCCAAGCGACCCATTCAAGGCTAGATTTCCAGCATATAGGATAGTGGCCCGGTGCTCGTAATCTTCCAGGTTTTCCAATAACTTAGGGGCGGTTTCAATCACCGTCGATAACAGCGATTCACAAAAACGGTCTTGAAGCGGCGCATACGTTTCCGGATGGAAGTACGTTTCGAATACATGTGACATCATATCGACCATTCCGTATACCGTTTGATCTTTCGGTACCGAAAAAGTGTTTTCAGGATCCAAAATGGAGAATTGCGGAAATACCAACGGACTTCCCCATCCATATTTCTCTTTCGTTTCCCAGTTTGTTATGACAGATCCGGAATTCGCTTCAGAGCCGGTTGCAGCTAAAGTCAGTACCGTTCCGAATGGAAGGGCCTCTTCGACTGGCGCCTTCTTGATGACAAGATCCCATGGATCTCCCTCATATTTAGCACCTGCAACGATGGCCTTTGTAGCGTCTATGACGCTTCCTCCTCCAACGGCAAGGACAAAGTCGATACCATATTCTTTACAAAGGTCAACACCTTTACGGACTGTTGAGATGCGTGGATTCGGTTCAACTCCGGAAAGTTCGTGCACCTCTGCATCGATTTCTTTCAAGACATTGACCACTTTTTCATATAAGCCATTTTTCTTTATGCTTCCCCCGCCGTATACAAGTAAGACTTTATCGCCATACGCAGGAATTTCAGCTTTAAGGCTTTCAAGCTGACCTTTCCCGAAGATTACTTTAGTAGGATTTTTATAAGTGAAATTCTCCAATGGATATCTCTCCTTTATGACACATTGACTCCGTTTTTGAATTGTCGACAGTGCCAAGTGCTAGTTTTTCTTTTATTCATTATGACCAATGTTCCATTTAAATACAAAATATCCGCCCGGAACTTTTGAGTAGATGTATATTTACATGATGGAAAAGCATGATAAGTAAAGAACTGATTTTTTCAAAAAAAGGAGGCTGTACAATGAGTGGAATACAAAGAACTGCACTTGTTCTTACAATAATTGGGGCAATCAACTGGGGTTTAATAGGTTTTTTCCAATTTGACTTAGTCGCTTCGATTTTCGGTGGGCAAGATGCTGGATTGGCCCGTATCGTTTATGGATTGGTTGGAATTGCCGGTCTCATTAATCTTGGTCTTCTCTTCAAACCAAGTCCTGAAATTTCCAGAGAGCCTGAAACCAAACCGACTCGTTGAGATCATGACAATGGACAATGTCTCTGTTCGATAAAATAAAGCCGGACCATGGATAAACATGACCCGGCTTTATTTCATTCATATGCCCCGCTACCAGCCATGACAATGGACAAAAAAAACCGGCTGATCTAAGGATCGGCCGGTTCAAAAAAAATTATTTTTTGATTAAGTCTTCGCGTTGAGATTGTTCAATCCACTCTTGAAGTTTGTCTTTCAATGTGTTGAAACCTTCAGTAGATTCGATGTGAGATGTCGCTTTAACAGATGCTTGGCGTTTTTTCGGAGCTTTTTTCGGAGCTTCAGTACGCTCAGGAGCTTCTTCTGTAGCGCGGATCGATAAGCCGATTTTTCCAGCAGCTGAATCGATGGAAAGTACTTTAACTTTCACTTCATCGCCCACTTTTAAATGTTCGTTGATATCTTTAACGAAGCCGTGAGTAATTTCAGAAATATGAACTAAACCTTGAGTTGAATCGTCTAGAGCAACAAATGCACCGTATGGTTGAATACCAGTTACTTTACCAGCAACTACCGCACCAATTTCGAATTTTTCAGACATGGTAACACTCCTATTTTATATATATTTTTTCGTCTTTTCACGCAATAAAAAATTATATCACATAATTGGAAAATAATCAAAGTTAAGTATACCATACTTTTTAGGATTTTACTCATTAAAAATGTTTGTTTTTTGGAAATAATAAATATTATAAGATCTTTATTTATAACTTATCCTAATAATTTGCAAATAACCTCTATTTCCCTTAATTTATTTACTCATTTTTCTAAAGATTGTAATATTAAAACACTATTCAATTCCGCATAATCATAGTAAGATGAGAAAATGTTTTAAAAATTTAGTAATATGCAGCTAGATATTTTTTTTACATCTAAAGGAGATTTTCCATCATGTCAAAACAAGATCAATGGACTTCAAAACTCGGGTTCATCCTGGCAGCCGCGGGATCCGCTATTGGATTGGGTGCCATTTGGAAGCTCCCATATATGACTGGGCTAAATGGAGGAGGGGTCTTTTTCCTGCTCTTCATTTTATTCACCCTGCTTATAGGTGCACCGATATTAATAGCGGAATTCACGATTGGCCGCAATGCACAGAAAGATGCCATTAGCGCATATAAACATATCGCCCCGGGGAAGCCTTGGGCATTAATCGGATATGGCGGTGTCGTCGCTTCCATCATTCTGCTTTCCTTCTTCAGTGTTGTTGGAGGCTGGATCATCTCTTATTTAGCGAGAAGCTTTACAGGTTCCCTCTCAAACTTGACTCAAGAAGAATATGGAAACTTCTTCAATAAGATAATCAGTAATCCTTATGAAACGGTCATCGCTCAGTTATTATTCATGGTCTTTACCATTTGGGTCGTGCAAGGCGGCGTTTCCAAGGGAATTGAAAAAGCGAATAAATATATGATGCCTTCCTTGTTCATCCTTTTCATCATTCTTCTTATCCGTTCCTTGACTCTGGATGGAGCGATGGAGGGTGTTAAATTCTTCTTGAAGCCGGACTTTTCCGCATTAACAGGGGAAACGATCCTATTGGCACTGGGCCAATCCTTCTTTGCACTAAGTGTCGGTGTTTCCGTGATGGTAACCTACGCGTCCTATTTAAGCAAAAAAGAAGATATTACAAAATCAGCCTTTTCGGTAGTTGGGCTGAATATCTTCATTTCCTTGCTGGCTGGTTTGGTCATCTTCCCTGCTGTTTTTGCACTAGGCTTCAGCCCTTCGAGCGGGCCTGGACTGGTATTTGTCGTGTTGCCAGCCGTTTTCAATGAAATGGCTCTTGGTGGGATCTTCATGTTCATTTTCTTCATATTATTATTATTTGCCACCCTTACTACGGCATTCTCCATTCTCGAAATCGTCGTTGCCGCCATGATAAAGGGTGATGCTGCAAAGCGTAAGAAGGCTTCTTGGATAGCCGGTATCACAGTTTTCTTAATTGGGATTCCAAGCGCATTATCATTCGGGGTGCTTTCGGATGTGAAGATTTTCAATTTATCCATATTTGATTTCGCTGATTATCTGACAAGCAATATCGCGCTGCCAGTCGGCGCCTTGTTCATATCCCTTTTCATCGGCTATCAAATGAAAAGGATCGAGGTACAAAAGGAGTTCGAATCAGGCGCTGATTCCGGACGATCACTTTTTAAAATTTGGTACTTCCTGATTCGCTACATCGTGCCGATCATGATCATACTCGTATTCCTTAAGTCAACTAATCTCATTTAACATTCAACATGCCGTTTCGATATTTATCGATGCGGCATTTTTTTCACAAAACCTACATATTCCGTTACTTCCCCTAAGTAATAATATGGTAAAATAATTACATAATAAAAATATATTTCCTGAAAAAGGAGTGTCTGACCATGTCAAATATCGCGAAGAATATCCGGCAATACCGAGAAGATCACAACCTCACTCAACAGGAACTGGCTTTGAAATTGCGCATCGGCACGAAGAAAATCGAAAAGTATGAATCAGGTGAATCGGTTCCTGATACACAAACCATTTTACGGCTTTCCACCGTTCTTGACATTCCGGCTTCAGAATTCCTGAAAGATGCCCAAACCGGTAACCCAGCTGGTATCGACGAGGACATAAAAAAACTGATTGAAGAAATCGGAACCAAAAAAGCGGAGCTCATTCTAAGAACAGCTAAGGACTTTAGCGAAGAACAAATTCTGAAAGTTATGCATACTTTATATAATACACAAGCTTAATTCAAAAAATGGGTCGTAGTATGTGTATTTTTTTTCACGGTACTGGATATACTATGATTAACACTTTCTATGTTAATCCATTAGATTAACTCTTTTTTCTAATTCCCCCTATGGAAAGGGATCCGGCTGCTAAAGGCCGGATCCCTATTTTTTTGCTTTTATTGACAATGTTTCTTCATGAAACGTTCCATTCTTCGAAGCGCCTCTTGAAGCTGTTCCATCGAGGATGCATAAGAACAGCGGATATGGCCTTCACCGCTTTCCCCGAACACATCTCCCGGTACAACGGCAACAAGTTCTTCCGTCAGAAGTTTTTCAGCAAATTCCATCGAAGTCATCCCCGTCTTCTCGATTGATGGAAAAGCATAAAAAGCCCCGCCAGGATTATGGCAATCCAACCCCATATCGTTAAATGATTTCACGATATAATTTCGTCTTCTCCGATAACTGCGACGCATTTCTTCCACATCCTGCATACCGTTCTTTAATGCTTCCAATGCAGCATGCTGCGCAACGGTCGGCGCACACATCATCGCATATTGGTGAAGCTTAAGCATCGCTTCCGAAATTTCCTTAGGTGCACAAACGAACCCAAGACGCCATCCAGTCATCGCAAACCCTTTCGAAAACCCATTGATGACGATTGTCCGCTCAAGCATGCCGTCAATGGCAGCAAAAGAAGTGAATTCCTCATCATAAGCAAGTTCGGCATAGATTTCATCGGAAATCACCAGCAAGTCATGCTTTTTAACGATGTCAGCAAGCATCACCAATTCTTCCTGCCCAAGCTGGGTTCCCGTCGGGTTATTCGGTGAACAGATTAAAACGGCCTTCGTTTTAGGTGTGATAGCCGCTTCGAGTTGTTGGGGAGTCAACTTAAAGTCTTCTTCCTTGGATGTTTGGACTGTGACCGGTATTCCCCCTGCCATGGTCACAAGCGGTGCATAGGCGACGAAACAAGGTTCGACGACAATGACTTCTTCACCTGGATTCAAGATGGTCCTCAGGGCAATATCCAGGGCCTGGCTTGCTCCGACCGTGACAATGATTTGATCGTCCGGTCTATACGAAACATGGAACTGCTTCTCCATATACCGGCTGATTTCCGACCTTAATTCAAATAATCCGGCATTGGCCGTATATGAGGTATATCCTTCCTCCAAGGAGTTGATCGCCGCTTCCCTTACTGCCCAAGATGTAACGAAATCCGGTTCACCCACACCAAGCGAGACGACCCCTTCCAAATTGGCTGCCAAGTCGAAAAAGCGGCGGATGCCTGATGGTTTAAGCTCTGCAATCGTTTTTGAAACATAACTCGTTTTAATCATGGTGACACCACTATCCGCTTATCTTCTTCAGTTTGATCAAAAATGGTTCCATCATGCTTGTACTTTTTCATAATGAAGTGAGTCGTCGTAGAAATGACGGAATCCAGTGTCGAAAGTTTTTCCGAAACAAAGCTTGCCACTTCGTTCATCGAACGTCCTTCGACAATGACTGAAAGATCATAAGCCCCAGACATTAAATAAACGGACTCGACTTCTTTGAACTTGTAAATCCTTTTTGCAACATCATCGAAACCGACGCCGCGTTTTGGGGTGACTTTTACATCGATCATAGCTGTGACACCATGGTATTCATCCACTTTAGCCCAGTTAATGACTGTTAAGTAACGTACAATGACCCGCATATCTTCTAATTTCTTCAATGTTATTTCAATGTCCGATTCTGATTGATCGGTCATTTTAGCCAAATCCTTCAGATCAATCCGGCTGTTATTTTCAATGATTCTCAAGACTTCCAATTCCTCTTCATTCAAGTGCATTGGAAAACCCCCCTTTTGGAATTCACTAATTTAGCTGTGATGGTTTGGCTGGCAGATAGTCTCACGAATTACCTTATTAGACTTTTTAAACAACCTATATGACAATATAATTTAATAAGTCCTATGCTGTCAGGATAAACTTACACTATTATATCAAAATTGGCTGGTGACCTGTTATAGTAATTGTATTTTTTCATCGTTATTATTACAATTACTGTTATGCAACAGTATTAAAGGACCTTTTTTGGAATATTCAGGTTAACATGGGTTTTTATCATTGACCAATAACGGAGGAGGAGCTTTTTTTGGAAAGTCATACAATCAAAGGTGTCGAACGGGTGGGTGATATAGAAATCTATTTTGAATATGACCGAATCGATGATTCTCTCCCCACCCTTGTCCTGCTTCACGGATTTTTGTCATCGAGCTTCAGTTTCCGTAAATTAGTCCCCTATTTAATCAAGGAATACAATGTGATCTCCATCGACCTCCCGCCATTCGGGCAAAGCGGAAAAGATTATCGATATACATATTCATTCCGAAACATCGCTAAATCCGTCGTTCTATTCTTGGAGGGAAAAGGCATCAGGAAATTCAGTATCATCGGCCATTCCATGGGCGGGCAGATTTCCCTGCAGCTCATCAAGTCATATCCTGATCTTGCAGACCATGCCATTCTACTTGCAGGTTCAGGCTATCAGCCCGGCTATTCGGAAAAAATGAAGATGGTCAGTTACCTGCCTTTCTTTTCATACGGGATAAAACGGTATCTGCAAAAGTCAGGTATCGAAAAGAACTTGAAAAATGTCGTCCATGACCCGGCGATGATTGACGATGAAATGCGGCAGGGATACCTAGGGCCATTCATTAAGAAGCATGATATTTTCCGGGCATTGGGGAGGATGCTTCGAGATAAGGAAATCGATTTGTTGAAGGAGGACCTTAGTGGTATTCATACACTATGCCTGCTTATTTGGGGAAGGCATGACCGAGTGGTGCCTTTGAGTATTGGCGAAAGGCTCCATGAAGACCTTCCTAATTCCGAGCTTGTTGTCATTGAGGATTCCGGGCACCTCCTTCCAGAGGAGAAACCGGAAGAAGTGTATCAATTAATTAAGGGGTTTCTTGGGGTGGCCACCCTAACGTAAACTCACGAGTAAAACAGCAAAACTCTCGAGTAAAGAGCAAAAAAAAACCGTAAAAAAGGTGCCCCTGATTTCTGGGTACACCCTTTGTCACCTTTAGATCGAACAGCTGGCATCATTCTTAATGATCAGCAGCTTTTGAGCAATTTCCAGGCACTTATCCATCTGAACGGATTCATCGAACGAGAACTCGTAAATGGATTTTATCTTTTCCGCCAGTTCCTTTGGATCATCTATATTCCGGATTGCTACGACCGTATCGGCAATTTCCGGCTCATATAGATCCCATCCTATCTTGAAAGGGTCCCATTCTTGCAAAACGGCAACCAATGCTAAATTCATTTGCTGTGTATCCATAAAATCATCACCTGCTCAATATTTTCAAAGAACATGATATCATAGTATCATAACAACAGGCTTTTCGCGAAGACGACAAATTTTATTCGGTGGTGGATATTTTGAACAAGTCAATATTTGAAGAACAAATCAACAGGGAAAATTCAGGGTCTGCAAAATGGGATAAAAACTTCCTCACATCCTTATATGGGCGCGAGGATGTTCTGCCAATGTGGGTTGCCGATATGGACTTCCCATCTCCTGAGGGCATTCAAAAGGCATTGATGGAACGCTTGAATCATCCGATTTTCGGTTATACCGTCCCTTCTGAAACGGTCTTCACTGAAATCCAAGGCTGGCTTAGAGACCGGCACTCCTGGCAAATCGATAAAGATTGGATTTCATTCAGCTCCGGCGTAGTTTCCGCAATCGGTACAACGATCCAAGCATTCACGAACCCGGGCGATAAAATATTGTTACAATCTCCCGTTTATACACCATTTTTTGATATGATCAAAAATAATGACCGGGAAGTGGTCAATAGTCCCCTTATCATTGAAAATGACCGCTTTGAGATCGATTTCACTGATTTTGAGGACAAGCTGAAAAGCGGAGTGAAACTATTCCTTTTTTGCAGTCCGCATAACCCCGGCGGACGCGTTTGGACAAAGGATGAACTCTTACGGATCGGGGAGCTATGTGAAAAATATGATGTAGTCATAGTCAGTGATGAGATACATGCTGATTTATTCCATACAACATCAAGGCATTATCCGATCGGCTCGCTTTCAGAAAAATTAGCGGACATAACCGTTACATTGATGGCGCCAAGCAAAACATTCAATATTGCCGGCCTTCAGGCTTCATTCCTGATCACAAGTAATGAAAAATTGCAGAAGCTTTTGCAAAAGGCTCAAACGAAACTGGCCTTCCATGGTCTTAACATCTTTGCCTTAACAGCAATGGAAGCTGCGTATCGGGAGGGCTTGGAATGGCTTGAAGACATGATTGGCTACATTGAGGAGAATATAAAAGTGGCAGAGGAATTCATTGCAGCCGAAATTCCTTCACTGCATGTCATGCATCCGGATGCCTCTTACCTTTTATGGATTGACTGCCGTGACCTTGGATTGACCGACAAGGAAATCAAGGATCGACTTATCCATCAAGGGAAGCTCGCATTGGAGCCTGGTTCTAAATACGGACCTGGCGGAGAAGGTTTTGTCAGAATGAATCTCGGTTGTTCACGCAGCGTTCTGATGGATGGGCTAAACCGTTTGAAATTGGCTTTTTCTTAAATAAAAAAAGAACCAGGCTTAGAATCCTGGTTCTTCTTTTTCAATCTTTTTCTTCATCCACATAAGGATCATGCTCATATCGGGGCAAATCCCCAAATGAGGTTTGGATATTTTCTTCAAAAAGTTCTTCCTTCAATTCTTCATATTGCGAGTTCGGATAAACCGTTATCTCTTTACCGTATATATCCACACCAACGAAATTTTCATAATTTTCGACATAGCCGACATTTTCCTCGGACTCCACATACATATCTTCATAATCGTTTGGCGGATTTACAAAATCGGAAGGCGATTCAGATGTTCCATAACTGGCAACATCCTGCCAAGAATCCTCCGCGTCGTACGCAACTGATTCGTGACGGTCGTCAAAATCAAACCTTCCAAACGGCGGTCCCAAAACTTCCTCTTCGACCGGCCGATTGTCCGAAGTTTCCTGTGATGGGGTATGCTCGACACAATAAGTCGTAGTAGGGATGGCGTTCAAACGTTCAAGAGGTATTTCCTTTGAACAAACCTGGCATTTTCCATAATCACCTGTCTTGATGGCAGAAAGCGCCCTTTCAATATCCCTTATTTCATCCCGATCATGCTCGGAAAGGGCCAAATCCTTTTCCCGTTCATATAACTCGGTTCCTTCATCTCCGGGATGATTATCGTAACTCGATAACTCACCAGTCGAATCCTCCAGGCTTCTTCTTAAATCATAGTTGCCTGAATCATTTAATCGCTCTTCCAACTCTTGCTTCGTTTGCTGCAATTGCTGTTGAAATTCTTTAAGCTGCTGATTGGATAGCATGTGCAACATCCTTTCAAATCGTTCTTCCCTCTAGTATTTCTCTCTTCCCGCCATTCCATAAAGGTACTTTTTACCTTAGGAATAATTTAATTCAGATAACAGAAGCTAAATTAGAAATTTTAATTTCAAGGAGGGCTTCCATTTGTATTTCTATAAGGAAGATTTAATCAATATGATCGTTCCCGATAAGCCTGATCCGAATGCAGCAAAAGTACTTCAGGAAACACTTGGAGGCCAATTCGGTGAAATGCGGACGATGATGCAGTATTCTTTCCAAAGCGCCAATTTCCGTGGCAAGGCTAAACAATATCGTGATTTACTCCGTGGTGTTTTCTTGGAAGAAATCAGCCACGTTGAACTTGTCCAATCAACCATCAACCAGCTGCTGAATGGTGCTGGCGGGGATATGCCTGGAGATGTCGCTACCGACGGCGCCCCATTGGATGAAGTCATCAAAGGCGGCGCAAACCCTCACCATTTCATCATCGGAGCAAAAGCCTCCCTACCTGTCGATGCTGGCGGCAATCCATGGAATGGATCATGGGTTTATGATCACGGTAATCTTGTGGCCAACCTTTTGAACAATGTCATGCTTGAATCTACTGGTGTCCTGCAAAAGTCCAGGATTTATGAAATGAGTTCCAATAAAACAATGCGCGAAACACTGGCATTTTTAATGGTTCGCGACAATGCCCACCAAAATGCATTTGCCAAGGCATTGGAAACACTTGGGGTCGACTGGGGGAAAATCTTCCCTGTACCTAATTATGATTTGAACAAATATCCTGAATGCCGCAAATATGTGGATTTAGGCTACCATAATGCCCAATTCAATTTCAGATTGGATCCAACTCAAATCGGCGATATTTTCAAAGGGGAAACACCGAGCCGAAATGGCGGAAACCTTGCTGTTACAGAGCCGCCAAAAGGATTCCCGGTCCCTGAAATGCCGGATATGCCAAATGAACATAGCCCTGGCTTGAGTGATTTGAACAATTAAAAAAGAAGGCGGACACATCATACTGTGTTCGCCTTCTTTTTTAATTATTGATATATTTTTCAAAAACAAAGCCAAAATCTTTCACATGGTACTTTTTCCGGCTGTCCATCAACCATTCGAAAGCTGCGGAATTAATTTCCTTGAAGCTCGCAGCCATTTGGCTTCCATCAGTGCGAACCTGGTTCAAAGTGGAAGAAGCAAGGTTTACGCTTTGTTGGGCGTATTGAAGGGCAAACTCATTCTCATGGCAAATTTCCGATATTTTCACGAGTGATTTGAACAAGTCCTTTAATTCTTCTATGAATTTCTTATGAACATCAATGGAGAAAGTCTTTGCACCGATCGAAAACTTAATTTCCGCATCCAAATCCACGGTCCCTGCGGTTTCAAGCGTGGCATTTGATATAGTATACTGGCTGTAGCTATATCTTGTAAGTGTACGCTTTTTGCTTATCGCACTAGTGCCGTCCAAATGTATGAACGCTTGATTCGTAAAACAGTACTCATCCGTTTTTGATTTAATCAGGAAATAAATTTTTTCCCCATCTTCATGCATGATATAGTCATCTGCATCTACCTTGTCATAATCAGCAGGACTAATCACACTTCCAATATCACTAAGACCAAGGGCATCTGCCGCCATTTTCTTGAACATCCCTATTCCCCCTATCAATATCCAGGTGAATTACACCTTTTTATAAGTATTTCTCCAGTATTATCTCGTCTCGGATCGGAATTCCATCAAAACTGTAAAATGGAATCTCCGGCTTGATTTTCCGTGATTCTTCCACGGCATTTTTAACGACTTCCGATATGACATAACCACGCTTTTGAAAAAACTTCAATGCCTTTAAATTATCGTTCGTTGTAATCGCTTTAATAGTATGGCAATTTTTTTCCTTAGCGATATTTTCCATCACATAAAGCAATGATGAGCCAACACCTTGATTCTCATGCTCACTGTTCAAAGAGATGATCTGACATACATGGTCGGATAATTTGTAAGTTCCCAACCCCGTGATTTTTTCATTCTCGTCCATTACCCCAAAGCCCTCAAGTTCCGCATAATGAAACAAGCCTCTTGAAAAAACGACTTGGGTCGTCTCCCAGTGCTGAATGAAAAAATCCTTGACCGTATCTGCCGCAATCATTCTTTTAGCTACGATTTGCATAACCAATTACGCCCCCAAAATTTCTCTCTATGCTTATAGTATAAAATGCTTATGCTGATAAGGGAACATTTAATTCTTTACGCCCTTCTAACAAAACATAATACCATTCATATTCAGATAATCAATATTCAAAAAACGGGGCACCCTAGTGATGCACGGCATCTTCCGGGTTCAAGAGATGGTATCATCCTTTAAACGCTGGTTCCTTTTGGTGACCTCATCTTCGAATTGCTTCGTTTTCATTTCTTCCTTCTTTGAATATCTTATAATTGCCCTCATCGTAAAAACGGCTGCCACTAAAAAAATGAAGCAAGTTATACCAGCTGAGATATATTCAGTCTTGTCTTCCGGAAAGTAAAGAAACAAACCTAGTAAAGCATGATTGAGAAAATCCATCCGATACATCCTTCCTGATAGGGAATTAAACTGCATTATCCCATTATATCAATTACCAGAACAATCCACTAGTGGGCTTAATCCACTAAACCCCGAAAAAAAAGAGAGGCACTGAGCCCCTCGCTTCTCTTTTATTTATAAAATGGTGATCCCTTTTATGACCACGTCCACTGCAGGCTTGTCTCCCGCAACTGTCTCCACGTTAGCAATCGTATCAACAACGTCCATGCCTTCGACCACTTGTCCAAAGACAGAGTGTTTATGATCCAGCCATGGTGTGCCGCCTTGCTCCATATAAGCACTGATGATTTCTTCCGGATAACCGGCTTGCTTCATTTGCTCACCCATCCTGCTGTCTACATGCTGGGCTTGTACGACGAAGAATTGGCTGCCGTTTGTTCCCGGGCCTGCATTTGCCATGGAAAGAGCTCCGCGCAAATTGAATAATTGCATGGAGAACTCGTCCTCAAATGGAGTTCCCCAGATACTTTCTCCACCCATTCCAGTGCCTGTCGGATCTCCGCCTTGTAGCATGAAATCCTTGATGACACGGTGAAAGATGATTCCTTCGTAATAACCGTTTTCAGCATGTGTCAAGAAATTCTCCACTGTCTTCGGAGCCAGTTCAGGGAATAGTTTAATTTTAATATCGCCCATCGTCGTTTGCATGATGACCGCTTTTTCATTTTCCAAAACTTCACTTGTTAATTGTGGAAAGTTTGTCATTGTTCATAACCTCTTTCTTTTTAAAATTAAATGGCATGAAACACCATTTTTCATCTTCATTTGTACACTTTACACGATTTTCATAAAAAAAGCATCTTTACGAAATTGAACAAATTCGCTGTGAAAAATCGTCGTTCTTATGTATCATGAAGGAAGTTAAAAGAAAGGTGGTAGGGAAATGTCAGAACAGGATTTTAAAATCGGCGATAAGGTTACCGCCATATATAAAACTGGAAAATACATCGGGGAAGTCACCGATATCAGACCTGCTGCATATCTTGTTAAAGTGTTGGCTGTCTTGAAGCATCCCATGCAAGGAGATCTTCATAACCCGAAGCAAACGGAAGTGTCCATGTTCCATCAGCGGCGTGCTCTAGCTTACCGGGAGCAAACCAATGTACCAAAGAATATGGTCAGGAACTTTAATGAGGAGATTCCTGAGTATAAGGAATCCTTAAGAGAAGCTGTTGAGAAAATGAAAGGCACTTTAAGCGAAGTCCAAACAGAATGGAATGATAAAAGCTTACAGTTGCTTGAAGATCTAGAGACGGATTATTTTAAATAAAGCATGATAAAAGCCAAATCAGTAGTATATGATTTGGCTTTTATAACGCTAAATGATTCAATACTTTTGATAAATCAATGCGATCGCCAATTGTCGTCGGTTCATGATTTTTCATATAACTTTTATCTTTCTCCACTAACTTAAAGATATTATATGTCGTAATCGCATCATCCAGCGCCCGGTGATGCTTGCCTGTCCCTTCTTTGCCATAGGCCTGTACAGCTTTCCAAAGCCCGGTTTGATTTTGATCCCCGAAAAAGCGTTTATACTCCAGGCAAAGATCACTTTGTTTCCCTGAAAAAGGGAAATCCAATCCTGCTTTCTGACAGTTCTGGCGAAGTACCTTCATATCCATATTTCCCCAGGTAACAATCGTCGTCGGGTGCTTCTCATCTATTTTCTTCAATAAATTAACCAACTCTTCAAATGAAATCCCCTGGTCCACCTGATCCTGGGTAATGTTCAAGAACTTTTTGCATCTTCCCGTTAAGACTGGAAATTTCATTGGGTTAACAAAAGATGAGAATTGTTCCTGAATGGTCTCATTAATGACGGTGACTAAGCCCACCTCAATGATTTCCGGATAAAACCCTACTGGATTGGCTTTTCCTTCCGGCATCGTAAATTCAAAATCAATGAATACATATTGCTGTTGTTCCTCCATTTTTATGACCCCCTTCATATTCGTGACATCAACATATAAACAAAAAATGGTTTTTTTCTCATAGACTATTATAACAGAAGATTTAGAAAGTTTTTCGTAACACACCATCCGGATAGCTATTGCCTAACACCTAATTTACCCAAAACTATTTATTGTCTACCTTATTTGGATTATGATGGATGAATGAACCAAAAGTACCATTTTTTCATTCCTTCAATCCTAGGACATACTAAAAATATATTAGTTAGGAAGTTGAACTATGCGCACGTATCTTGGTTATATCACGATTTCCCTCTTGATTCCCGTCTTGATCCTTTTCATTTTCCTTTCCTATCAGGAGTGGTCCTTAGCGCAATCTCCCTATCATGTACTCGACGAGCGAATTCCCATTGAATCGATAGAACTGGCTCAGGATAGTTACATAAAGGCCGCAAATGGAAAGGTCATCAGTGAAATTTCCACTGGTGAGAAACGGACTTACCTTAAACTTGAAGACATCCCCCTATTCCTGGAAAATCTATTCATCGTTACAGAGGATCAGAAATTTTATGATCATGCAGGCGTTGACCTATCCGGCATAAGCAGGGCGCTTCTTATCAATTCGCAAAATAAAACAATCGAACAAGGCGGCAGTACCATTACCCAGCAGCTGGCCAGGAATGTTTATCTTTCACATGATAGGACGTATAACCGAAAACTCAGTGAACTCATTTACGCCTATCAGATAGAGCGAAAAAAATCAAAACCGGAAATCATGGAGCTGTATTTGAATGCCATATATTTCAGTAATGGAGCTTATGGAATCGAAGCTGCTTCCCAATATTATTTCAGTAAAGCGACTGAAGAGTTATCCAAGGCGGAACTTGCCTTCCTGGCCGCAATCCCTAATAATCCGGAAAACTATAACCCTCTTAAACATTTCGATGAGACGAAAAAGCGCCAGGAAAGATTACTGAAACAAATGGTGGCCGAAGGTGATTTAGAGCAGGCCGAGTACGAGAAGCTTATCAAAAGTACGATTAAATTAGACTTGTCCACCCCGGTCGACTTATATCCCGATTATGTGGCATATGTTCATCAGGAATTGAAAAACCTGGTGGCATCCTCCGAGGGTCTTGATAAATCTCTGCAAAGCCCTGAAGTCGCCATCCGTAAGAAAGCGGAAGCTGAGCTGGATAAAAAGGTCAAAAAGCTTTTGAATTCCGGTGTAACCATCCATACCGCACTCGATACCAAGCTGCAATCACAGTCAAAGACTGCCTTACAATCAAAAATCGGTGTCAATGATATCGAGGGAGCTTTAGTGGTTATACAGCATCATACGCACGAGCTTGTCTCTTTGATTGGGGGAAAAGATTATAAAAAAAATTCTTTCAACCGTGCATACCAAAGCTATAGGCAGCCAGGATCAGCCATTAAGCCGCTTCTCGATTATGCTCCATATTTGGAGGAAACGGATGCTGACACCAATCAGCTAGTTAGCGGTGCAAGCTATTGTCCAAAGAATTATAGCGGTGACAGCTACGGGATGGTCACACTAAGAACTGCCTTCGCTCAGTCCTATAATACACCTGCCATAAGAATTTTTGAAAAGACGGGGGTGGAAACGAGTTTCAAGTACCTCGATGCTTTCGACTTTAAAAAGGTGAGCAAAAAAGACCACCATACGAGTTCGGCCATAGGCGGATTCGAATATGGCATGAGTCCCCTTGAACTGACAAATGCCTATACTTCCTTCAATGAAGGAAACTATCAGCCGGCCCGCGCCATTATTAAAGTCACCGATCAAGAAGGTAAAGTCCTTTATAAATGGAAAGAGCGCCCCAAGGAGATTTGGAGCCAAAGCACTGTAGCCAAGATGCGGCAGCTGCTCCATGAAACGATCATTTCCGGGACAGCTCGCAAAGCCTACTTTCCTACAGAATATGTCGGCGGTAAAACCGGTACGACCAATGATGTGAAAGACATGTGGTTTGTCGGCCTGACAGCAAACTATACAACGGGGGTTTGGATTGGAAGGGACAAGCCATCCAATCTACAATCCATTTATTCACATACACCCCATGTATTGATTTGGAAAGATATCAGCCAGACTGCCGAGTGAAAAAAGAAGGTGCCGCAATGGCACCTTCTTTTTTATGGCTATATGGGAATGCTTGCAATGACGCTGTTATAAAGCTTCAATCCTGCATAAGTGACTATTGAAATCAGTGCCGTCCAAACGAAGATTGGAAAGAAAACCAATCCCACTAACCTCGACAAGTTCAGGCTCGGGCTTAACTTATTGACAAAATAAATTAAAGCAACGACATTCGTTGCGATAAAGATGGACCCAAGCCCGATGATGAACTGAACACTGAACAATGAACAGGCACCGCCAATCACATATATGACAGACCCCTTTCTTACACTGTTCAGGGCTTTACCTTCAGAATCCTTGGAAAAGAATAATAAAGACAGCTCCAATATCGTATCTGAGATCAGCTTCAATGCGGCAAAAACCATAAAGAATAATAAGAGCAATACGATCAGCAGCGCCAGCTTAATGCCGGTTTCAGAAAAAAACTCCAGCATCCCTTGGTAGATTCCCAAATTTCCAAATAAAGAGAGCATTTGCATTTCCCCATAAATGGCAAAGGAGAGGCTGAATAGTAGAATTGAAATGATTGGTAAATAGCTAAGTAAATATGTGTTTTTCATGATTTCTCCATCCACGCGTCTTTTATCCTATATTATGCAAGATAATCCATCATTTCACAATGAATACTCTACTAATTCACCCTGGAAAAACTTTTTTCAATAAATTTTTCAGGTCGGTTTCCCCTCCTTTTCTACCTATATATAAAACATCATTCAAGTTGGCCTTCACCGTTTTTAATGCCATGCAAACCCACATAAATTGCGTTATACTTTTAAGCGAGACAAGCATTCGATAATAAAATACATATTCAACGAAGATTTCCTAACGTCTAGGATTGCGCGAAAAAAGCATAATAAGACGACTGACTTCGTTTTAAAAAAGGGGGGAGTTTATGTCTTTACTTCATTGGGCGGTATTATCACCGTTTCTATTAGCACTTATTGTACCGATATTGTACAAACTATTTCGACAAATACATACAGGATGGTTTGTTTTGATTTTACCGATTCTCCTTTTCACCTATTTTTCAAGGTTCATTTCCTTGACCAAACAAGGGGATATCATTATGGAAAGGGCAACATGGATTCCTTCTCTCGGAATTCATGTTGATTTCTATGTAGATGGACTAGGGCTTTTGTTCGCCTTGCTCATTACAGGTATAGGTTCACTCGTCGTTCTGTATTCAATTTTCTATTTATCGAAAGTGAAAGAAAAGCTGAACCAATTTTACGTCTTCCTTTTACTTTTCATGGGAGCAATGCTTGGTGTCGTCCTATCCGATAACCTAATTGTCCTTTATTCGTTTTGGGAATTCACGAGTTTATCATCTTTTCTATTGATAGGATATTGGAATGAAAGGGAGCGTTCGCGTTATGGAGCGCAGAAATCCCTGCTGATCACTGTGCTTGGAGGCTTAAGCATGCTTGGTGGCATCATTCTCCTTTCCGTTATGGGGAACACATTCAGCATACGTGAATTGATTGCCCAAAGCGGGGAACTTATGGACCACTCGCTCTTCGTTCCTGCACTTTTGCTTGTGCTGCTTGGCGCGTTCACTAAATCCGCACAGTTTCCTTTCCATATCTGGCTTCCTGACGCTATGGAAGCCCCGACACCGGTCAGTGCTTACCTTCATTCCGCCACAATGGTCAAGGCCGGAATTTATTTGGTTGCCCGATTAAGCCCTGTTTTTGCAGAATCAGGATTATGGTTCTGGCTCGTTTCGATCGCCGGATTGATCACCCTGTTCTGGGGTTCATTCTCTGCTATCAAGCAGACTGATTTAAAGGGGATTCTCGCTTTTTCCACCATCAGTCAGCTCGGATTGATCATGTCGCTTTTGGGACTTGGTGCGGCGGCCCTTCACTATGAGTCTTTAGGGGAAAATATATACTTGGCAGCTACTGTTGCAGCAGTATTCCACTTGATTAATCATGCGACCTTCAAAGGCAGCCTTTTCATGGTTGCAGGCATCATTGATCATGAAACCGGTACACGTGATATCAGAAAGCTAGGCGGATTGATGCAGTTGATGCCGATCACTTTCACCGTCGCTGTCATAGGTGCTTTTTCAATGGCTGGACTTCCGCCCTTCAATGGTTTTTTAAGCAAGGAAATGTTCTTGGCCAGCATGGTGAATGTGTTGGAATTGAATATCTTCAATATGGAGACATGGGGGGGCCTGTTCCCTGTGGTGGCATGGGTAGCCAGTGTATTCACTTTTATTTATAGCATGATCGTCGTGCTCAAACCCTTTACAGGCAAACTTCAGTTACAACTATTGGACAAGAAGCCCCACGAGGCGCCGATTGGGATGCTGATATCCCCGATCATCCTTGCTTCGTTGGTCATCGTTTTCGGTATTTTTCCAAACTTGCTATCTTCATCAATCATTAAACCTGCGGTAGCCGGCATACAGCCAAGCTTGGCGGGACCGGACTTCCAAGTCCATATCGCCTTCTGGCATGGATTCCAACCTGAAGTATGGATGACCATCGGCATCATAGCAGTTGGAATCCTTTTATACAAAACGCTTCCAAAGTGGCAAAAGATCACCCAGTGGATTCCTGAACGTATATCCCTGAATGCGTTGTATGATAACGGGGTTAGAGGGCTCGAACGCTCAGCTTCCATCGTCATGAAAGTGTTAATGACAGGTTCGATTCGGACTTATCTGCTTTCAATCTTCCTTTTCTTCATTCTTTCCTTGGGCTTTTCGCTCTATCGGAAGGATGCATTTAAATTGGATACAGGGAATTTTGCCCCGATCGGCATATATGAATTGGTATTAGCTGCGATCATCGTGATTGGCTCGATCGCCATTCTGTTTGCAAAATCCCGTTTAACTTCCATTATCATCTTAGGAGCCGTCGGTTATACGATTTCCCTATTTTTCGTTTTGCTGCGGGCACCGGATTTAGCCTTGACTCAACTAGTCATCGAAACGATTTCGGTATCGCTGTTTTTGCTCTGTTTCTTCCACCTTCCGTTAATGGCAAGCAGAAAGGAAGAACGGATGACATTCAAGTTGAATAATGCCCTGATATCCATTGGTGTAGGAGTCATCGTGACATTGATTGCCTTATCGGCACATAGCAATAAACTATTTGATTCCATCTCCAGTTACTATCTTGAAAATGCTTATAAGGAAGCAGGCGGGAAAAACGTCGTAAATGTCATTCTCGTTGACTTCCGCGGACTTGATACGATGTTTGAAATCAGTGTCCTTTCCATCGCTGCGCTCGGAATATTCGCGATGATCAAATTGCGTTTGACAGGGGGGAAAGATAAATCATGAAGCAAAATGACCTGATTCTCCAAACGGTTACGAAAGTCGCCGCCTTTGTTATCTTGCTGTTTGCGGTGGCCATCTTTTTAGGCGGGCATTATTCGCCAGGTGGCGGGTTTGTCGGCGGTTTAATGACTTCAGCCGCCATAGTCCTGCTGTTGCTCGCTTTCGACATTAAAACCGTCACCGGCATCTTGCCGATTGACTATAAATTAATGATCGGGTCAGGCTTGTTCATATCAAGCCTGACCGTGGCCGGCGGGCTGGTGTTCGGGGTGCCCCTCATGACACATGTTTATCATTATGTTGATTTACCGCTTCTTGGGCATATCTCGCTTCATACCGCGGTACTTTTTGATCTGGGTGTTTATCTTGTGGTTGTTGGTGTAACGATGACCATTATTCAAACGATAGGGGAGAGTGAATAATGGAACTTTTAATGGCCATTGTCATTGGAATACTATTTATGTGTGCGACCTATTTAATGCTTTCCAAAAGCATATTAAGAATCATAATCGGTACAGGGCTTCTAAGTCACGGCGCCCACCTTTTGATTTTGACGATGGGCGGTTTGAAAGGCGGTTCCGTTCCATTGCTAAGTGATGAAGCTGCATCCTATGTCGACCCGCTTCCGCAAGCGCTTATCTTGACGGCGATCGTCATCAGTTTCGGAGTCACATCATTTCTGCTGGTACTTGCTTATCGGACCTACCAGGAACTCGGTACGGATGACATGGAAGAAATGAGAGGTACGGAAGCGAATGAATAATCTTACTTTCCTGCCTGTTTTATGGCCGCTTTTCACAGGCATCCTTCTCATTTTCTTTGCCAAAAAAATCAAGCTGCAAAGAGGGATATCCCTTACTTCCTCTCTTATCGGGATTGTGATTTCCCTATATCTAGTATTTACGGTCCATACTCAAGGGATCCTGACTTTAGGTGTCGGCAGCTGGGATGCGCCATTCGGGATCGTGATCGTCGCAGATATGCTTTCTTCGCTGCTCGTACTGACCACGAATGTCATTGGATTTGCAATACTGCTTTACTCGTTTTACTCCATAGGGGAAGAACGTGAAAGACATTATTATTATCCTGTATTTCAATTTTTACTGATTGGAGTGAACGGTGCCTTCCTAACGGGGGATCTTTTCAATCTATTCGTATTTTTCGAAGTCATGCTGATGGCTTCCTACGTGCTGCTGGTACTGGGAGGTACGAAAATCCAGCTGAGGGAATCATTGAAGTATATCATCGTCAATGTACTATCCTCTTCCTTTTTCGTCATTATGGTGGCGTATCTTTATTCAGTTCTAGGCACATTGAACATGGCTGACATCAGCCAGAGGATAGCGGAAGTCAACCAGCCTGGTATCATCTCGGTGATAGCGATTGGGTTTCTGATCGTATTCGGTTTGAAGGGAGCCATTTTCCCGCTCTTCCAATGGCTTCCAGGTTCCTATTATGCTCCGCCCATTCCAGTAATGGCCCTATTCGGGGCATTGCTGACAAAGGTCGGGATCTATTCCATCTTCAGGACCTATACACTCATGTTTTATCATGACCAGGATTTCACCCATACTTTCCTTGCGATACTTGCTATCTTGACCATCATCATCGGTGTCATTGGTGCGGTAGCCTATTGGGATGTAAAAAAAATCATCATTTACAATATCATCATCGCAGTCGGGGTTATCCTATTCGGCATCTCCGTCATGAATGAACAGGCTTTATCGGGATCCATTCTATATATCATTCATGACATGCTGATCAAGGCTGCACTCTTCCTTCTGGTTGGCATCATGATCAAAATCAGCGGATCGGATGATCTACGGAACATGGGCGGCCTGATCAAGCAATACCCGGCCGTCGCATGGACCTTCTTCATAGCTGCCATATCATTGGCGGGAATTCCGCCGTTCAGCGGTTTTGCCGGCAAGCTCCTGATTCTTCAGGGAGCAGCAGAAAATGGGGCCTACTTAGGAATGGCCGTTGTCTTGCTTTCGAGCTTGGTGGTCCTATATTCCGTCATGAAAATATTCATGAATGGCTTTTGGGGAACTCCAAAAGCTGATTATGCCTTAACTAATAAAACGGTAAATAAAATGCTGGTTCCTGCCGTACTCCTTGTCATCATTTCCGTTTTATTCGGAGTAGGAACAGAATCAATATACCCATTCATAACGCAAGCTGTAGATTCATTAAT
Organism: Peribacillus sp. NPDC101480; assembly: GCF_050277335.1. Taxonomy (NCBI): domain Bacteria; kingdom Bacillati; phylum Bacillota; class Bacilli; order Caryophanales; family Bacillaceae; genus Peribacillus; species Peribacillus sp. NPDC101480. The sequence goes on along the minus strand of NZ_JBNNSB010000003.1, from coordinate 492,171 downwards.
GAATCCCGAAATCTATAACAAAGCGGTTTTAAAGGAGTAGTGCCAGATGTCATTCCAAATTTTACTGAATGTGTTCCTTGCGGTTATCTGGATGTTTTTGAAAAATGAGTTTAACGGGAGCACTTTTATCATCGGATATATATTGGGGCTCGGCATCATGTTCGTCTTCCGTCATTTTTTCAATGATCGTTTTTACTTGAAAAGGGTGAATGCCGTCTTTATATTGCTGCTCATATTCGCAAGGGAACTCATACTTTCCAACATTAGCGTCCTTAAGGCCGTGCTTAAACCGAACCTGGATATGAGACCCGGCATATTCGCATTTGAAACCGTGCTGACCAAGGATTGGGAAATTACGATACTATCGAATCTAATTACCCTGACACCAGGAACACTTGTCGTTGAAGTATCGGAAGATAATCGGATTCTTTATATCCACGCGATGGATATTGCCGACAAAGTCGAGGCCGTGGACAGCATTAAAAATACATTTGAAAAAGCGATTATGGAGGTGAGCAAATAATGTTCGATCTAATGCTTAAAATCGCGCTGCTAGGTGTTTCGCTTTCCATGATTGGATTCTTATACCGTTTAATCAAAGGGCCTTCCGTACCGGATCGGGTCATCGCACTCGATGCAATGGGAATCAATCTTATCGCAATCGTTGCACTTGCCTCCATTGTCATGGATACAAGCGCATATCTGGAAGCCATTCTTCTGCTCGGAATCCTATCTTTCATCGGAACGGTCGCTTTCGCCAAATTCCTTGAGAAAGGGGAGATAATCGAAGATGACCGCAATCGCTGAAATCCTATCGGCCCTATTCCTATTAATGGGAGTCTTTCTCTTTATAGTCTCGGCTTTCGGCATCATCCGGCTGCCCGACGTCTATACAAGAAATCACGCTGCCTCAAAAAGTTCGACACTTGGAATCATGTTCATCCTGATCGGCACCTTGTTATATTTTTATTATAAACATAGCCATTTCGATTTCAGGGTCGTGCTCGCAATCATCTTTATCTTCATGACCAGCCCTGTTGCCGGACATTTAATCATGCGCTCGGCTTATCATACTGGCGTAAAAATGTGGGATCGGAGTGTACAGGATGATTTAAAGGAAACCCGGTGATTCCTGCCATTGCAAAAGAGCTGCCCTGATTACAGGAGCAGCTCTTTTCTGCCTCAATCCTTTAAAAATACCTCATCGCCAACTCTGATTTCACCTGTTTGCATGACCGAGGCATATACGCCAAAATGATTTTTCCTTTCCTTGACCACAGTTTTCAAAAGTGATGGATCTCTCTGGGAATCGCTTGGATCGACAGTTATGATCATACAGCGTTCACAATGCCTTTTGATCTCCAATTCCACTTCATTTCCGATTAGAATCCTTTTTCCGAACCATTTCTCTTCTACAAAGGGCGTTTTGTTCACTAGAGATAGCACTAAATTTTGCCTGAATCTCCTGCCATCCAGTTCTTTTCCCCAAAGTTTTGTCAATTCGCCAATCGAGGCATCACTGACAAGCAGGATGTTTTCTTCTTCAATCGCTCCTAACGGAATATGTGCAGGGTGATAAACAACGGGTGCTGCCTCCTGTTTCAACAATCGGTCCATTTCCTCCTGAAAGGCTCCCTCTCCCCATGTCAGCACGTTTCCTGAAGGAGTCTTCACTTTGATTTCCGGATATTGGCCAAGGGTTTCCTCACCAGAAAAAACAGCTTGATAACGGACCATTTCCGGGACTTGGGTTATCGTCAGGAACTTCCCATTTTTATCTTTAAAGGCATGACTGCGATCTCCATATAGTCCATAGTCCATCACCTTCGTTTTCTGTACCTGTTCACCAGTGAATGATTTTACAGGATGACGGGTGATTTCTTGTATATGACCCACCAGCATAGAAAAACCTCTTTTCATACAATAGTCTACTGCCATCTTATACTTAAACCGGACACTGTAGAATCATTGCGTCCCTTTATTGAAATCGTCCTTTTGATTCACTTTGGCTTTGGTAAGTCGATAACCGCCAATGTACAGCGTGAAATGCAGATAAGATGATCCTCTTCATCACGGATTTTCACGTCCCATACCATCGTCGTCTTCCCGCGATGCAGGATGTTCCCTTCTGCGGTAACAACACCGGAACGGACGCCCCTAACATGATTTGCATTGATTTCAAGGCCGACGACAGCTTGTTTTGTACTATCTACCAGCATCATTCCTCCAAAGCTTGCAACGGATTCCGCAAGGGCAACGGACGCTCCCCCATGCAATAAACCATACGGCTGCCTAGTCCGTTCATCCACAGGCATCGTCGCAATGACTTTCCCCTCGCCGACTTCTTTCATTTCAATCCCAAGCGTGCCTATCAATGACTTTTCAATATTTCTCTCCATCCCATTACCCCCGACTCTCATGTTTTTTTACCAAAAAATGAATCGCTATTCATAATAGTATACATAAAAAGGATGACCCAAGTCTATCAAGTCATCCGTCAATAATGTAAATGTATTATTTGGAGAGGATTTCTTTTAATTCAAACCAGCTTGTCAGTCTTGGAATATCCAATTCCCTGTTATAGGAGTTATCCATTGCATACACTTTCGTTGGAATATCCAATAACGTTTCCAGCACCGCCGGTTTATCATCAAAATAATAATCCAATTCCAATTTGCGGATCGTATCAATTTTTTCATGATCCTTCATCCCACAGTAAAAATGGTCATCCTTAACCGGAAAGCCGTTTTCAATCAGCCATTTTTTCGTCCGTTCACCATGCTCCGCTTTTCTGGCGGTAATGTAATAGATTTCATGGCCATCACGCTCAAGCTCCTGCAGCGTTTCCACTGCGCCCTCGAAGGCTGGACAGGATGAATAATACACTTCATCGGCAAGGCTGTTCCACATTTTGCCCCCAGCCTCTTTATCAAGCCCGAAAGCTTCATGGATCTCCAACGTCTTTAAAGCTCTGAATTTCGTTAACTCTATATTCGTCTTAAGCTTTTCATTATAAAGATGGAACGCGAACTCCCTCAAGTTAATAAGGGTATCGTCAATATCAAAACCGAATTTCATATCCTTCACTCCTATTCAAACATAAGCTGCGGCAAACTGTGATGCGAAGGACATTTCCTTGTCCACCTGAATGGCCTGTAATCTTTCAATCTCGGCTTTTCTTTTTGGCTCAGCCATTTTAAGTCCAAGGAAGCCAGTATCCCCCTGCAGGATGCAGCCAGAAATAAGCTCGGCCAATATATCGGCATCCTTCATGGCACAATTGAGTCCGAACGCACCTGTAGGTGTCATCGTATGGGCTGCATCACCTAATAGAGCAACGCCATCCTTTGTCCACGTTTCACAATAGCTGCTGTAAACATCCAATAAAATGAAGTCCTGCCAAGAGCGGATATTTTCATACACAACCTTTTTTAATTCAGGGAAGGCAAAAAGCAAATCTTCTATGAACGGTTCAAAATGCTGTTTTCGCAAATGGGGATATGAACCATGTTCTATATTCCAGCCAATTTGGATGAAACCTCCAGCCTGGGTAAAGAGGGCAACCTGGGAGCCATTGACCAATGCCATCTTGATCGAAGGCTTCCACCCCTCCGGAGCAGGAATTTTTGCCCACAGTAAATCATAGCCATGATTTTTAATCACTACTGGTATCTCCGCTTTTTTTCTAACGATGGAAAATCTGCCGTCCGCTCCGATTATTAATGAACTTTGCACTTCCAGGTCATTTCCGCCATTTCGAGCCTTGACTCCCGTAAAACGGCCCATTTCATCCTGTATCAAGTCAGTAACCTTCGTATTCATCATCAATTTAAAAGAGTCCAGCTTTATGGCTTGATTCAATATAGCTGTAAGCAGATGATTTTGAGGGACATGTATCCCAACATGATCGACCGGCCATTCAGGGAAAATCCTTTTGAATATTTCGCCGTCATGCCAATATTCAATTTGTTCCATCCTTAGCAAGCCAAGTCTTTCCACACTCTCGAATAAACCGTGCTTTTTAAGAATGCCCTCTCCTTCATCGTTCAAGAACTCGCCCCTGAACTCCCTCGAAACCTCAGAATGCCTCTCAAGCAAAACGACTGAAATATCCTGCTTGGCCAATAGGTAAGCCAGCAGCGCTCCACCAGGACCTGATCCGACTATGCATACATCTGATTTAACCAACATGCTTCTTCACCTGTTGTCTATTTTTTATTTAGGATAAGCCGTGATGCGTATGTCCTCACCAAACGTTTCCACGCCAGAGAAGGAAACATCCATCGCTTCATCCATCGTATCCACATTCATTCCAGTAAACGGTGTTAGTGAGTTTCTTCCGCCCAATAGTTTAGGGGCTATATAAATCAAGAATTTATCGATGAGCCCTTCCCTAAGGAATGAGGCATTCACTTCGCTTCCGCCTTCCAGCAAGACATCCGTAATCCCCTTTTTATACAGCTCTTCCATCAAAGCCCTTAGATTTAGTCCCGTCTCGTTTTTGGGGACGAAAATGAATTCGATCCCTCTTTCACGTAGAAGGTCCATTTTATCCGCAGGTGCATTTTCCTGCGTCACGATCAAGGTTTTCGCATCTGATGCTTGTACAACATTGGCATCCAAGGGAACCCGTAATTCACTGTCTAAAATGACTCGGATCGGATTTTTCCCTCCACCCGCCGGAAGTCTGGTCGTCAGTGATGGATCATCGGCCAACACAGTCCCGATACCAACTAGAATGGCATCCACCTCATCACGCAGCAAATGAACGGAGTGACGTGATTCTTCTCCTGTTATCCATTTTGAATGACCTGTGTGGGTTGCAAGTTTTCCATCGAGCGTCATCGCATACTTCGATATGACAAATGGACGATTCGTCAGCATATTGTGAATGAAACGCTCATTCAGCCTTTGAGCTTCCTTTTCCAGGACGCCAACTTCCACTTCAATGCCCGCATCCTTTATGATCGATATCCCCCTGCCGGCTACTTCCGGATTCGGATCTTGAGTAGCCACGACAACCCGCCGGACACCTGATTCTTTCACCAAATTTGCACAAGGAGGTGTCTTTCCATAATGGGAACAAGGTTCAAGAGTCACATATAGCGTTGCACCTTCTGCATACTCACCCGCCATTTTGAAAGCATGTACTTCCGCATGCGGTTCACCCGCTTTACGGTGAATCCCTGTCCCGGCTATCACACCGTCTTTGACTATGACTGCACCGACCACCGGATTCGGATTCGTCTTTCCTTTAGCACTGGCTGCCAAATCCAGTGCCAGCTTCATGTAATATTGATCATCATTCATACTATAGCTCTCCTTATACAATCAAAGTTGGCTTCTTTTGAGGAATATGTCCAGACTTCTTAACTTTTGTATCGAGATAGAAACTATTATCTTCCGTCAAACCGCCCCAAAGCGGAATATGGTCCTTTGCCGCAAGTCCATGCTTCATGAGGGCATCCAGCTTTTTGGGGTTGTTCGTGATTAAAGTCACAGGATCCTTGCGGAGTTCCCTCAACACGCGGATGGCTCCCTCGTAAGATCGCGTATCATCCTCGAATCCTAAAGCCTCATTCGCCTCGACCGTGTCATAACCTTCCTGCTGAAGCAAATAGGCAAGAGATTTTGAAAACAGGCCGATCCCTCTTCCTTCATGGTCCGCAAGGTAAAAAATGGCCCCGCACCCATGCTCGGCTATCATCTTCATAGATTGGTGGAGCTGGTAGCCGCAATCACAGCGTTTACTGCCGAAGATATCACCTGTGTGACAGATGCTATGCATCCGGACAAGTGCATCCTCCGACTTTTTAAAGTCACCATATACCAATACGGAGGATTGCTGTCCGAAAGCGAGGTTGGCTTCCGAGAGCGAATCAAGCACCGCTTCCTTGCCATTATCCGCGCCATCAAGCTGTAGCCATGTATACCATTGGAAAACCGTTGAGAAATCTCCTTGCTCAACAGGCAGGTTCACAGGCCCTACAAGGCATATATCAGCTTTTCCCGGTGTTTTTATGATATTCATTTTATCTATTAAAAGGTTTTTTGTTTCCTCGGTTATTTTCATGTTAACATCACCTATTTTTAATTTATAGTGTGCCTTCTCCTTACTTTAGGTAAGTAAGTATATTACTATACACTATACCTGTCAATGAAGCAGTTTACAAATAATAGTGTGTCTTTGATCATAATTTTCAAGAAGTTTATTTGCAGAAGAATGGTCAATCCCAAACCGCTATCATATCGGCTGGCCTTTATACATATTTTAACGTATAACGAAAACGTGTCTATAGACAGACTTAAGGAAAGGAAGAAAACCTTTTGGAGGATTTCCCTTATTTTTTATACGACCCTATCCTGTTTCCGCCTCACGCCAGAGCAATGAATATGAATCGGGAACGGGAAGGAACTCTGCGTCCCTACTCGGCAACCAATCCGGATCTGCTAGTTAAATCGGCAAAGACCTCGCAATCCCTAATGGTTGATGTAAAAAAAGTCATGGATACTTTAGCCACATCCAAACCCTTCTCGAACCGGTTGATGACTGCTGCCCAAGCATCACAAAAAAATGTCGTGATCGATATGATCCGAAAGATAGGAATTAAGAACGAACCTGATATCACATATAACCCCGATGGAATCCGTTTTGATTTCTATCCTAAAGCAGGGGAAGAAAATTGCCATATCATCGTCAGCTTAAAATGGAGGGATGTATAACGTTCGTCCAACACCTTTTTGGTAAAAAAACCGAAGCCTATTTTCGGCTTCGGATATTTGGGTTCATCTTGTTTTCTTTTCAAAGGTTTCGACCAATAGTGCAAGCGTGCGTGCCATGACACCGGTAGCCCCCGCCGTGCACAATTCAGAGCTGCTCGAGGTAGTGGATGTTCCGGCAATATCCAGATGGACCCACGGAGTGTCTTCGGCAAATTCGCCGATGAAGGCCCCGCCCATGATCGCATGTCCTGCCCCTCCAGGTGAATTATTCAAATCCGCTATTTTACTGTTGCGTACCCGCTCTTTATCCTTTTCTGTAATCGGCAATCTCCAAATGGGCTCCCCGGCCTCCTCTGAGGCTTTGACCACTTGTTCATAGAATTCCGTGTCATTTGTCATTGCTCCCGTCATATCCATGCCCAGTGCGGTTATGACACCACCCGTTAAAGTGGCAACGTCAATAAGATAGTCTGCACCATGATGTTTTGCGTATGTCATGGCATCCGCCAAAACCAGCCGGCCTTCCGCATCCGTATTCAATACCTCTATCGTCTTGCCGCTCATGGCAGTGATCACATCATCCGGCTTGAATGCATCACCGCTGATCATATTATCAGTGGAAGGAATGACAGCCACGACATTTTGGTCCGGTCCTAATTCACCGATTATTTCCATTGCACCTAAAACAGCTGCCGCACCGCCCATATCCGTCTTCATTCCAACGATTCCGGCCTTCGTTTTCAATGAGTATCCACCCGTATCGAATGTGATGCCTTTACCTACCAACCCGATAACATCCTTCCATTCATCCTTACCTTGATACTTCAGGACGATCATTTTCGGAGGCTCGACCGAACCTTGATTGACAGCAAGGAGTGCACCCATTCCCAACTTAAGCATATCCTCCTTCTCGAGGATCTCCACTTCAAAACCATAACGTTCACCCAAGGCAGATGAATAATCCGCCAAATCCGTGGAAGTCAACAAATTGCCTGGCGTGTTGACCAATGTTCTCGCTGAATTCGTCGCCCTTCCGAAAATTCTCCCTACATGAAGCGCGGCACCGACCTCTTCTTGATCATATTCACTGTATACCGTAATCGATTCAAGGCTTTTTTCGACCTGGTTCGATTTTTGCTTGTATCCGTCAAATTTATAGGAAGCAAGTTCGAAAGCCTCGGAACATGCATGCGCTGCATCCAACGCATCCAGATTTTCAGTCGTGAATGTATCCAAAGCGATTGAAAGTGTCGTAATCTTGGATTCTTTTATCGTCTTACGAGCTTTTCCCAACGCTTCGCGGAGCGTTTCAAAGGATAGCTCCTTTTCCTTGCCCAACCCTACAAAAATCAATCTCTTTATGCCTAATTTACCTAATGTATGTATTTTGACCACTGATTTTTTCCTGGAAGAGATTTCCCCCTCCTTCACTAACTCTGTTAGCTGGCCGTCCAATCGTTCATCTGCTTCTTTTCCTATGCCTGAGAATTTTACGGGTCTGTCAAATACGCCTAAAATCAGGCATTCGTCAATCAAATCTATATTCAAGGAATCTTTTACTGTGAACATTCTGCTACCTCCTCCATTCGATTACATTCATTATAACGAAATCTTCAAAAATTTTCGAATAAGGCCCGCAAAAATAATAATAACAAGTGATATTGTTTAGAATGAGTGACTTTAGAGTAATAGTATAAGAAAGATCATATTTATACTTATACCAGCAGGGAATCGACAGGACTGAATGGAACTAATAATAAGGGCCTTATTCCGAGCAGGATGTAATTACCCATATATGGTTTTCATCTTTACTTATAACTAGAAAGAAGGCTGATACTCTTGGAATTATTACTCAACTTCCCTTTAATCGCAGCATTGATTGCCATTTTCTTTGCTCAATTCATTAAAGTGCCCATCCACTTCATAGCATTTCGTAAAGTAAACTGGTCACTCATTAACTCAACAGGCGGTATGCCAAGCTCCCACTCAGCGGCCGTGTCAGCCCTAACCGTAGCGGTAGGGATCGAAACCGGTATGAAATCCCCTGTATTTGCCGTTGCCGCGATTTTTGCAGTCATCACGATGTTCGATGCGACAGGTGTGAGACGGCAGGCAGGAGAACAGGCGGCCGTCTTGAACCAGCTCGTTACGGACTTCAATACATTTGTCGAGCAAGCAAAGAACTGGCAGAAAAAAGCAGATAAACAGAAACAGCAACAATTAAAGGAACTGTTGGGACATAAGCCAATCGAGGTATTTTTCGGAGCCTTGACCGGAGTATTCATTGCGCTGGCACTTCACTTTTTCATCTTTCAAGGGTAGGTGTTCAATTTGAAAATAATCTCTCTTTGCCCCAGCAATACGGAACTCTGCACATATCTAGGGATTGAAGATCAGCTGATCGCCATCGATGACTACTCTGATTGGCCTGAAACCTTACAGCACCTTCCTAAGGTGGGGCCCGATTTATCCATTGATATCGATCATGTAGAATCACTAAAACCCGATTTGGTGTTGGCTTCACTAAGTGTACCGGGCATGGAAAAAAATATTGAGGGGCTAAAAGAACGGAACATCCCTCATATCATCTTCAACCCGCAATCACTTGAAGATATCGCAAAAGATTTACTGACCTTGGGCGATGCCATGAATCTTAAGGAAAAAGCAGAGGAACAGGCTGCCAAATTCCGTGATGCCATCCTTCAATACAAAAACGTCGCAGACAAAATCGAAACAAAGCCGTCGCTGTATTGGGAATGGTGGCCTAATCCCTTATTCAGCCCCGGGGGAGTTAATTGGTTATCCGAGATCAGCACGCTTGCGGGAGGATATAACCTTTTCGAAGATGTCGACATGGCAAGCATTCAAGTCACTTCCGAAGAGGTCCAAAAAAAGGATCCCGACCATATTTGCTTAGCTTGGGTCGGTGTCCCTTTACGAAAAGTAAACCCGGAGCTGGTCAAGAAACGGAAAGGGTGGACTGATATGAAGGCAGTCCGGAATAACAATATTCACATAATGGAAGAGCCTTTATTCTGCCGCCCCTCCCCGCGATTACTGGATGGGCTTTCCAAATTGGCAAAGACTCTGCATCCTGAAGCCTACAAAATCATGGACTAAGGCGTCCCGAACGGAAAACAGACAATCAAAAAGGCTGCCTCAATTGAGGCAGCCTTTCGCTTTCACCTTTGTCCATCATTAAAAAGCAAAGGAAGCTACATTATCGTTCAATGTTTTCTGAGCGATTTTAGGCTTGAATACCTGCCTGATCTTGGTTTCATTCAACTTGCTTAACTGTTCTTCGGATAACTCGCCGTTCCCTTTTTGGACAACATATACTTCAAGGGTTTTCTTCCCCCAATTCTCATATACATCTTGTACCGTTTCATAGTATAGATCCAGGTGGTTTCCTTTGATTGCACCACCCTTGTCCGCTACAACCCCATATCCATAGCCCGGAATCCATAGGATGGTTCCAAGAGGGAATACGGTAAGATCGGCGGCAATGGTGGAAAACAGATCCCGTTTCACCTTCACCCCTGAATAAGTGATACCATAGGATGGGCTTTCCGGGTACTTTCCGGTAGATTCATACCCTGCTGTATATCCTGTAGCCAAGACTTCATGCTTCGGATATTTCGAGAGCTCGATTGCCTCCGCTATCGTCACGGGACCATCGCTTGTGGATGCGGATGCCATTAGCGTCGCCACTTGACCTCCACTATGGATGGCTTTATATTCGAGACCAAGCATTCGATGCTTTCTCATCACCTCTTCAAAAGGATGATCCACAGGCACGGCCCCAAAAACATGAGTTAAGGTCGAATCGATGGCCAAGATAAATAATATGATAATAGCAACCCTCAAAAATAACGCCTTGACAATCTTCATATGTATTAGTTCCACTCCTCTCACAAGGATATTTGTTCCCCTTCCAGAGTGAAAGTATTCATAAAGCATGAAAAGATCTAATTTTTCTTACAAAAAAAGGCCCGTCCATAAATGACGGCCCTTCTCATTATTAAAACATTTGATATCCTTTATTCCTTAGAATCCTGATGACCACACCAGCTAAAACCGCGCCAAGCAGCCCACTTGATAAAATGATGATGTCTGCCGTATGCAAGGAAGTGAGGTTCGTTCCAAGATTTGAAAAAGAAATTCCCGGATTTCTAAAATATTCTATTAGCTTTGTTTCATTGACAATGATGATGAAGACAATTGGAAATAAGATGACCATGATCCACGAAGAACGAAAGAGCATATTCAGCAAAAAGCCAATTCCGAAAAACAATATGAAAAATAAGAGTATTGAGATAATTAAAACAGGCAATGGCATGTTATTCTTGACCCTCCTTAAAAACCGACACCTTTAGTTTACTGAAAAAATAATTGCTGCGTCAACGACTTATACCAAATAATTCCGAAGAAAAGATAATTACCCAAATTACATGAATAATTTATATGATGTATACCCAAATTGATCTCCCGGGTTCAATCCGTCAAGCATCGTCTGCATTCTCTCCTTTTTAAAAGCTAAAAGCTGTTCCAATAGTAATGATTGCTTCCCTTCCTGCATGAGTAAATCAGGGTCATAAAATTTAGCTTCATATAGTTCATCCAACTGAGCGGTTACTTCAAAACTGACCGGTTTAAGTAAAAATATCAACATATTATCACTAATATTCCCTTTAATGACTCCGCTTCTCACTCCTACAATGCCTTCAATTTCTGTATGAATACCCGTCTCCTCCAACACTTCCCTTACGACAGCTTCATCGACGGTTTCATCACTTTTGACAAAACCTGCCGGAAGCGACCATTGCCCTTTCAATCCGCCATACCTTTTATTCACGACCAGCCATTCACCCTTATCAGATATCACAAGGCCGGACACTGCAAGCCAAACATTTTTGCATCGTTCCACCAAGAACCACTCCCCCCTATATTCATAGTAAACTTCAAACAGCAGAAGACCATACGATTAAGCTTCGTCATCCAAACCCCATTATATTCCACATAAGAACCGTGCATACTCCGATTGATGGCACGCTCACCCATTGTTGGGATGTCAATGAAAAAGCCATTCAGGGAAATTCCCCAAATGGCCTTTATTTATATATAGAAAAAATTAAAGGACGTTGAATTTACCTTTTTTAGCAACAAGGGAAGCTCCGCCAATCATTAACAACGCTCTGTTATCAACCATCTTCTTCAGGAATGATGCAGTCTTACCTGTAACTTTCTTGCCGAATACAACACCAATCGCGTTGTCTTCACCAAGTGAACATACCGTTCCTTTGTTTTCGAAAGTGAACGTTTCAAGGTCACTTTCGTTACGAACCAATTTAGTCAGGTTCTTCGCAATGACCTCACCTTGCTGCATCGCGATTTGTGCGGTAGGTGGATATGGACGGTTTATTTCCTCGTTGATGATCAAAGCGCAGTCCCCTACGATAAAGATATCGTCATGACCCGGTGCCCGCATGTCAAGGTTCACTTTAATACGTCCGCGCATAGCTTCAAAACCGGAAGCCTCTATCACGGAGTTTCCTCGTACGCCAGCTGCCCACACTACGGTTCCCGCTTTGATTTCTTCCACTTCATCTTCGCCTTTTGCCACGATGATGCCTTCAGGAGTCGCTCCCTTGATCGGTGTTCCGATTTTGAATTCGACACCTTTTTTCTCAAGGTAAGATACTGCATAATCCACCAATTCCGGATCGAAGCCAGGGAGGACGGCTGGTGCTGCCTCCACACAATACATACGAACCTTTTGGAAATCGATGTCGTATTCTTTACAAAGTTCAGGGACACGGTTAGCCAATTCGCCTAGGAATTCGATTCCCGTAAATCCTGCTCCTCCAACAACGATCGTCAAGCGGTCTTCATTCTTTTCGACCTCAGAACTGTACGTAGCAAATTGCAATTGGATATGGTCACGGATTTTACGTGCCGTGTTCACGTTAGAAATAGAGAAAGCATATTCTTTTAGCCCTTGGATTCCGAACGTTTCCGATTCAGGTCCAAGTCCAATCACTAAGTAATCATAAGAAATTTCGCCGTTTTCAAGGATGACTTTTTTGGTCTCTGTTTTCACTTCCAAAACAGAATCCTGGATGAATTTAACTTTGTTGTTAATGACACTTTTGATAGGATACCGCACACGATCATGATGAAGCGTTCCAGCCGATGCTTCATGCAGCCATGTTGTTTCATAGTGGTAATCATTTTTGTTAACTAATACGATTTCTGCTTCATTTTGACCTAATGCCTTCTGTAAGCGAGTAACAGTCATCAATCCACCATAACCTGCTCCTAAAACAACGATAGTTGGCTTTTTCAAAAGTATTCTTCCACCTTTACGATATTTTCTTGTGATGCTTTCCATAACTAAAATATATTGTCTATCTTATTAATTTCCATTATAAAAAGCACTCTTATACATTTGTGACGTATTTCACGTAACACTTCGTAATTGTCATGAAAAATTCATAAAAATTTTACCTAATGATGTCTAAGTAAATATTAGTCTTTTTCCATACCTTTTTCAAGTAACAAACCGAACTTTTTAGGGTTAAAATCACGCCGAAAAACGTTACTTTTCACCCGGCTGCTATCCATATTTTTACGATATGCTAACATTGGCAAAGGGCAATTTTCCCCACTTTTGAAAGAGGATAAAGAACATTCATCATTAAACCGCCTGTATATAGTCAAAACTTTCTCACTTTTCTAACATTCTCCGTTTTTTCAAAGACCATCTATGTTAAAATAAGAGAATAAATTTCAGCAAACCTAGTATATCGGAGGGATAACGTTGGAAGTTAATGAAAAAGTTTATGATATTACCATCATTGGCGGAGGCCCAGTTGGATTATTCACTGCATTTTATGGAGGAATGAGACAGGCATCCGTAAAAATCATCGAGAGCCTGCCACAATTAGGCGGACAATTGTCTGCCCTTTATCCTGAGAAGTACATCTACGATATCGCTGGTTTTCCCAAAGTGCGGGCTCAGGAGCTAGTGAATAACCTGAAGGAACAAATGGCAAAGTTCGAGCAGGATGTTGTCCTGGAGCAAGCCGTTCAAAAAGTGGAAAAGCAAGCTGATGGAGTTTTCAAGTTAACGACTGATAAAGAAATCCATTACTCCAAAACGATTATCATCACAGCTGGAAATGGGGCTTTCCAACCCCGCCGCATCGAAATTGATGACGCAAAAAAATACGAACGCGGCAACCTTCACTATTTCATCGACGACCTCAACCATTTTGCCGGCAAAAAAGTGGTGGTCTTCGGAGGTGGGGATTCAGCAGTGGACTGGGCCCTGATGCTGGAGCCTATCGCCGAGAAAGTGAGCATCATTCACAGAAGAGATAAGTTCCGTGCCCACGAACATAGTGTAGAAACACTTAAAAATTCAAAAGTTGAAATAAAGACTCCTTACATACCTTCAGAGTTGATTGGTACAGACGGACGGATCCATACAATTGTCATCAAGGATACGAACGGTGAAGATACAGAGACGATGGAAGTGGATGCTGTCATCGTTAACTACGGCTTCGTTTCTTCTCTTGGTCCCATCAAGGAATGGGGACTTGATATCCAGAAAAACAATATTTTGGTGAATTCCAGAATGGAAACGAATATCCCCGGAATTTATGCAGCAGGTGACATTGCAACATATGATGGCAAAGTAAAATTAATTGCAAGCGGTTTTGGTGAGGCACCCACTGCCGTCAATCACGCCAAACAATATATTGACCCAAAAGCAAAAGTTCAGCCGATGCATAGTTCCTCCATGTTTTAAAAATTACGCAAAAACCCGACTTTCATAGCCGGGTTTTTTGTTATCCCCAATTCGGTTAATGTGGATAACTTTTTTTCATTACTTATCCACAGCGCTTACCCTTGTCATTCTAAGGGTAAAGAGTAGGGGAAGCCATGAAAGGAGAATGCATAAATGAATATTTTAATTGCTGGAGCCAATGGAACGACAGGAAAGCAGATCATTGGGGAATTATCAAAAAATCCGCAAATGACTGTTTACGGAATGATCCGGAAAGAGGAACAGGCCCAAACAATAAAAGCACTCGGCGGGCATCCAATCCTTGCCGATTTAGAGGGAAATGTGGATAAAGCAGTGGATAACATGGAGGCCATCATTTTTGCAGCCGGATCTGGACCAAAAACAGGGCCCGATAAAACGACAGCTGTGGATAAGAATGGAGCCATTAAACTGGTTGATGCCGCCAAGAAGAAGGGAATCGAACGTTTTGTCATGCTAAGCTCTGTCGGTTCCGATAATCCGGAACAAGCCCAAGAAGGAATGCACCATTATCTCGAAGCAAAGCATGATGCCGATGAACATTTAAAAGCAAGCGGGCTGACATACACGATCGTCCGGCCGGTTGCTTTGACAAATGAACAAGCTATCGGAAAAATATTTGCGGATGAGAAAGTGGATCATCCTGACAATTCCATTCCAAGAGCCGATGTCGCCGCCGTTCTTGCCAAATCAATCACAGAAGAAAAAACATTCAATAAAACATTCGAGATTTCCAGCGGCACCCTCCCAATCACGGAGGCCCTGCACAATATTTAAAGCAGCAAATAACCATGAAAAAGGGCACTTTTTTTAGTGCCCCCTTAGACCTTAGACTGTAGTCAAATTTGATGTTTGCCTGGTTTTTTCTTTAATAAGCGCTCCAGCTGTTTTCAGCTGGAGCGTTTATTCGGCCGTCCTCGTACTTTATTCGACCTTCACGGCACTTTATTCGACCTTCACGGCACTTTATTCGACCGTCCTCTCACTTTATTCGACCTTCACGGCACTTTATTCGACCGTCCACGTACTTGGACCCTGTTTTAAAATCATGGTTCGGGATGAGACCATTCCAAATCCCTTTTTCCAATAATAAGGGG
Organism: Peribacillus sp. NPDC101480; assembly: GCF_050277335.1. NCBI lineage: Bacteria > Bacillati > Bacillota > Bacilli > Caryophanales > Bacillaceae > Peribacillus > Peribacillus sp. NPDC101480. The sequence continues at coordinate 476,520 of NZ_JBNNSB010000003.1, read as the reverse complement.
GCACTTGTTAAAGTGCCCCCCCTTTTCTCAATGATAAGATTTCTTAGCAGTTTTCCGGCGTACCGGCGTTTTTAGCCGTTTTGAAGGAAGACCCGCAACCGCATGAAGCGATAGCATTTGGGTTTTCGATCGTAAAGCCTCCACCCATCATCGTTTGTTTATAATCAATTACCGTTCCATTCAATATATCTGCATCTTGGGCATCAACAAGGATCTTAATTTCAAACTGTTCCAGCTGGCTATCTTTTTCTCCGGGCTCTTGTTCAAAACCCATTCCGTAGGATAATCCACTGCAGCCTCCGCCTTTAACGGCCACTCTTAAAAAGGAACCCTCTTCACCATTTTGTTTCATCATTTCTTTTATCTGAAAAGCGGCAGCTTCCGTTATTTGAACAACTTCACTCACAATAAATCCCTCCTTCTTCTGATATGTGAGATAGAACTATTACTCTTTATAGTATATACCAAAGAAATTCCCACGCTCAATTTTCCAGCTTGAAAAAATTCATATTCCCCCACCTATTTTACCAATAAAAATTAGATCGAAGGCATACACCCTCTATAAGATAAAAGCATGGAATGCCTTTTATGCAAGCAAAAATCAAACACAAAAAGGTACGGTCGCGTTTTGTAAAAGTTGTTAAATATGACACGGACTTTTGCCCCGTTATGTTGATTCAGCCGTTAACGCACTTTACTATAATATCTTTGTTTGCCCTCACTGAGGCTTTTCGTATTCGGAGGATTTCTCCCGGTACTTCCCCCCACTACAATGGAAATCATTATGGAAAAAGTAAGCTCCCAGTGGGTTCCCCACCATTTTAGCAATGAGAGATCCATTAAAGATGCGATCAATACATACAAGCTGGCGAGTTATTGCGGAGCTTTAAAAAAGGAAAATCATATAATCCTTGCCGGAATCTGTTTACGGATAGCATGGTTATATAGGATCAACAAAAACAAGGAACAAGAAGAAAGATTTTTGAGGTTCGCCCTAAGGAATATGAAGCACATCCTATTCAACAGGAGACTTCAGCGGCACCCAGGTATCCGAAGCCAGAATCCTATATCTCGCTGGCGACATCTCAAGGAAGATAGGAAATGAAAAGGCAGCCATCAAGTATTTTTCATTAGTATTCGAAGGTCAAAACAATGACCGGGTAGCCTCCATCATCCAGATGGCGGGACCGCTTTCAGGAACTCAAGCAGCAGCGAACACCCCACTGAGTTGCTGCAGCACTGATATTAAAAAGGCTGTCCATTAAGGAACAGCCTTTTTATTCACCGTTGATGATTAAAACATTTCAAATTCATCAATGTACTTATATATTTTATCAACCAATTCATCCGTTGTATCACCAAAAACCACTTCACCGTTTACAAGCGCATATAAGTTACTGGAGCATCTGCCGCAATAACCCAGACAACCATATTCTATGATATCCAAATTTGGATCCCGCTCCAATCTTTCCAGAGCCTCCTGAGCGCCGCTGGCCAGATTGCTTACACAAAATTCAATAATCGGGTACATTGTTTCACCTCACAGTTACTAACAAACCATCTTAATACTTTTCCCTTTTACAGTCAATATTTACGCATAAAAAATCAGCCGATTTCAAGATATCGGTTGTGATTTCCTTTTATATTCGTTATACTTTTGTCGGGGTACGTAAATAAAAGAAAATTATCTAATTTTTTATTCTTGCTACTAATTGGGGTATATATATTTAATTAAACTTTAAAGGGGACCATTTGGGGGAATCCTATAGTTAAATGCTAGTCAAATTTTTCAAGAGATCAAATAAAGGGGAAAAATCATATGAAGAATCTAGTCATACTTGGTGGCGGGTATGGTGGTATGCGCATGTTGCAAAGATTGCTGCCTAATCAGCTTCCTGAAAATGTGAGCATCACGCTTATCGACCGTAATCCTTATCACTGCTTAAAAACGGAATATTATGCTTTAGCAGCAGGTACCATTCCAGATCAGCACATCCGTGTTGCATTTCCTGAACATCCTCGCTTGAAGAACGTATACGGAGAAGTACTTTCCATCGATATGGAAAATAAACAAGTCATTATAGAAAATCAAGATCCTGTCGTTTATGATGATTTAGTCATTGGCCTTGGCTGCGAAGATAAATACCACAATATTCCTGGTGCAGACACACATACCTACAGTATCCAAACAATCGATAAATCACGCCGCACATATTCAGCCCTGAATAATTTAGGTGCCGGTGCAACCGTTTCTATCGTTGGTGGCGGACTGAGTGGTGTTGAGCTTGCAAGTGAATTGATTGAAAGCCGTTCAGATTTAAACGTTAAGCTATTCGACCGTGGACCGCATATTCTATCTGCTTTCCCAGAAAGGTTAAGCACCTTTGTCGAATCATGGTTCGATAAACATACAATCGAAATCGTCCATCATTCAAATATAACGAAAGTTGAGCCAAACATTCTTTATAATGGTGACGAGGCCGTTCAAAGCGACGTCATCGTATGGACAGCTGGAATCCAGCCAAGTAAGATCATCCGCGATATGGATATAGAAAAAGACCGTCAAGGAAGAGCCGTTCTGACTCCTCAGCATTTCCTTCCTAATGATGACAGCATCTTTGTCGTCGGCGACTGCGCGAGCCTGCCTCATGCACCTAGTGCTCAATTAGCGGAGTCCCAAGCTGAGCAAATCGTACAGGTTCTTGTAAAGAAATGGGCAAATGAACCACTTCCTGAAAGCTTCCCGACAATGAAATTAAAAGGGACATTAGGTTCTCTTGGGAAGAAACAAGGTTTCGGTCTTGTTGCAAATCGCCCAATCACCGGTAGAGTGGCACGCCTGATGAAATCAGGCATTCTCTGGATGTACAAATACCATAACGGTTGATTCCAACCCATCTATACTACATTTTATATTAAACTGGCCCAATGAGCTGCATGCAGCTCATTCATGGGTCAGTTTTTCTTATTTCTTCCATTATATATCACTCTTGTATTGTATACCCGTATTTTTCCATCGTTTCCACCACTTTTTTGAGACGCACATTTCCTTCTGCGATGATTTCTCCTTCGATGAGGACCAGTGGATAAAATAAATCTTCCTCGATCATCTTCGCGGCAAAGCCCTTTTGCTTTTGCGTTTCTGGAGGATTATACAAATCTATATAGGATATTTTGAATTTCTGCTCAGGAAACTTCCTCGTTAAAGCGGCTTCAAGCCACTCGCAGGTATCTTTCGAAGAAGGGAGATTAACACAACTCGCGCAAATTTGCTCCGCACCATATACTTCTATCTCAATTTCTTTCATTACCTACTCTTCCTCCTTCATTTTGAATAATGTTTAAAAACTTCACCTGTTTCCATCATACCAGAATAATATAGATTATATTTCCGCAAAGTTACAGTTGGATTTTTTACTACCTTCGCTTTATAATATGATTAGGAAAGGAGTCGATTGCAATGTCTGAACAAACAATGGAAGTTCAAGTTCAAGAAGTCCTAGATAAGCTTCGTCCGTTTCTTCTTCGTGATGGCGGTGACTGTGAACTAGTTGACGTAGAAGATGGAATTGTAAAATTACGATTACTAGGAGCCTGCGGAAGCTGTCCTAGTTCGACCATTACGCTAAAAGCTGGGATTGAGCGTGCCCTTCTTGAAGAAGTTCCTGGTGTAGTGGAAGTTGAACAAGTTTTCTAATGGCCCTTTAAATAACATGCAGCGTATGGATGTAGGCTCACTTCATCTATACACGTTCAACCTTTTTATACAGGCCGGAATCTTTTCTGGACTGCAATAAAAATAAAGCTGACTCGGCTTTTGCCCTATCAAATTGATACGGCTTGACGCGAGTCAGCTTTTTTATATGGACAATGAATGAAGCATGGCTCACGATTTCAAAAATTTCAATTCCTTTTTTTCCTGTTCTGAAAGGGTTGCCGTATAACTGCCTTCATTATCGATTTCCAATTCTTTCACAAGAAATTCCGGAAATGTTTCCTTCAATACTGTGAGTAAACTTTCACTATTTTCTGCGGATGATAAGCATAAAACAGTTGGACCTGCTCCGCTTAGAGCCGCACCAAATCCGCCTTCATTGAGGACAACTTCTTCAATAAGCGCTAAATGAGGGACCAACTCTGCTCTAAATGGTTGATGGAAACGATCACTTTGCATCATTTCACCAACAAGCTTCCAATCTTTAGATAGAACTCCTGCCAGCAAAACATTTGCGGCTGCACTTCCGCTTATCGCCTCTTTATAGGAAAGCGAATTCGGAAGGACATTTCTTGAATCCTCTGTAAGCAATTCAAAATCGGGAATGACAGCAATCACCTTAACTCCCTCGATTGGAAAAGACACAACATCCGTTCTTTCCTCCGTATGCAGGCCCACAACCAATCCACCATACACTGATGCCCCCGCATTATCCGGATGCCCTTCAAAGAGGGAAGCATGCCTATTCTTTTCCTCTTCGGATAATTGAAGTTCACCAACGATGTTCGCCAATTCAATCCCCGCCACAATGGCAGAGGCACTGCTGCCAAGCCCACGCGCCAGTGGAATTTCACTAGAGACGAAAAGCCGGCATGGGGAAAGTTCCTTTCCATAGGATGCCGCCGTTTCCTTGGCAATTTGGACGATATAATTACGATCATCCGTTGGAAAAACAGACATTTCCTCTGAAAGTGGAACGACTTCCCAATGATCTGATGAAGATCCGTGTATTTCCAAGTAAAGTCCTAGCGCCAAGCCGATGGAATCGAATCCTGGTCCTAAGTTGGCCGTACTTGCTGGTACACGGATCAAGAACATCTCTGATTCCGCACTCATGCCTGTTTCACACCCTGCAGATGTTCTAAAATGACCTCTTCATCCATTGGCAGCAATGTCGGCTGAATCGTGCTTGTATTGACTGCCACATTCGGATCTTTCAATCCATTTCCAGTCAAAACGGCAACAATCTTACTTCCTTTTTTGATTTCACCGCTTTTTAATTGTTTATAGATGCCTGCAATGGAAGCACAAGATGCCGGCTCTGCAAATACCCCTTCTTTTTTAGCAAGGAAATGATAGGCTTCCAGAATTTCTTCGTCTGTCACCTCATCAATTTTGCCTTTGGATTCATTTGCTGCTTCCACAGCAAAGCTCCAACTTGCAGGATTCCCAATCCGGATGGCTGTTGCAATCGTTTCTGGATTTTCAATAATGCTATCCCGGACAATTGCAGCCGCACCTTCAGCTTCGAACCCTCTCATTTCAGGAAGACCCGTTTGTTTCGATTCGTTATATTCTTTAAACCCTTTCCAGTAAGCCGTTATATTACCTGCATTCCCGACTGGAAGCGCCAAAATATCCGGTGCGGATCCGAGGGCATCACAAATTTCGAAAGCCGCTGTTTTCTGCCCTTCAATCCGGTATGGATTGACCGAATTCACAAGAGTTATCGGTGAATTCTCACTAAGTGAACGGACGATTTTTAGAGCCTGGTCGAAATTCCCTTCGATCGAGATGATTTCCGCCCCGTACATGACGGCTTGGGCAAGCTTGCCCATGGCTATTTTACCTTCCGGGATGACAACGATGCAGCGCAGGTTGGCACGGGCCGCATAAGCGGCTGCAGCTGCCGATGTATTCCCTGTGGAAGCACAGATGATCGTGTCGCTGCCCTCTTCTATCGCTTTGGCGACGGCCATGACCATTCCGCGGTCTTTAAACGACCCAGTTGGATTCGCCCCTTCATATTTTACATGTAAGTCGATTCCCCACTCTTCGGATAATCGATTCAGTTTGATTAAAGGTGTATTACCCTCCAAAAGGGTTAGTGCAGGTGTGTTATCATTAACGGGTAAAAATTCTTTATACGTGCTTATAAGTCCTTGCCAGCTCATTTGATGTCCTCTCCTTCAACTCTGTATGTACTTTTCACTTCTCTTACCATATTGTAATCATGTAATTTCTGTATTATTTGCTCAAATGCAGCCTTTGTGGCAGTGTGCGTAACCAATACAATTTCGGAAGATTCCTTTTCATCCAGAGGCAATTGAAGGATTTTATCGAATCCTACTCCATGCTCGGCAAATAAATTCGTGATTCTGGCTAAAACACCAACTTCATCTTGAACATGTAAACGAATGAAGAACTTAGCGAAAATCTCAGTGGCATCTTTTAATTGTTTCGGATACTGAGGAGAAACCGCACTGCGGCCATTTACGCCCAGCCTCATATTCTTGATGACCGTCACCATATCCGAAACGACTGCAGTCGCAGTAGGAAGACTACCGGCCCCCGGTCCGTAAAACATCGTTTCCCCTACGGCTTCCCCATAAACGTATACAGCATTATACTCATTATTTACCGATGCTAACGGATGTGCTTCCGGAAGAAGTGCAGGCTGGACACTTACTTCGACCCTATCCCCTGCCCTGGAAGCGATGCCGATCAATTTCATTGTATAACCAAGCTTTTTACTATATCTCAAATCCTCTTCGGATATCTCGGTAATGCCCTGTACCTCAACATCATTCAAACCAATGTTCATTGAGAACCCGAGTGTTGATAGGATCGCCATTTTACGGGCCGCATCCAATCCGCCTACATCGGCTGTCGGATCGGCTTCAGCAAATCCCAGCTCCTGGGCTTCCTTCAATACGTCATCATAAGCTCTGCCTTCCTTGCTCATTTTCGTTAAAATGAAGTTTGTCGTTCCATTGACGATTCCCATCATTTTCGTGATGCGGTCAGAAGATAATCCATCGACAAGACCGCGTAAAATCGGAATTCCCCCTGCAACACTTGCTTCATAGAATAAATCACATTGATTCTCGGTGGCCAATTCCAGCAGTTCCGGTCCATATAAAGCCATTAGGTCTTTATTGGCCGTAACGATATGCTTTTTATTTTTTATAGCTTCTATTAGATAACTGCGTGTTTCTTCGATTCCACCCATCACTTCTATTACAACATCAATCTCGGGATTCGAAAGGATATCCTCAGGATTGTCAGTTAACATTCCTTTATCGACCTCGACAAGCCGCTCCTTCGTCGTGTCTTTGACTAGTATCTTCTTAACAGATATGGAACAGCCCACTTGATGCATGAGCTTGTCCTGATGACTTTCAATGATTTGTACGACTCCTGAACCGACTGTACCTAACCCCAATAAACCGATCGAGATGGCTTTCATATTTTGGTTCCCCCTTAAAAACTGTTTGCCTGAAGAAAACATTTGTATTTGTATAGTAGACATTATAAGTTTAATTCAAATAATTATCAATAGTTAGAAAAGATGGATGCACGAACTTTTTTCGCCCATCCCTTGAACGAGTAAGAACGGGTAAAGCTAATTTTTTTTATAGGAAAACCATTTTGCTGATTATTACTTAACGCTCTTCAATGAATCATTTGTACCCATTGCAATATGTGGTTTTTGCACGGGATCCATCCATTTCAGTAAACTGAGGACATTCTTTTCGGCTGTGGCTGTACATCCCGCAGTCGGCTTTGTATCCCCTCTCCATACATGAAGAAAGATTGCACTGCCTTTTCCTTTTATGATGGGATTCGTATTATAATTTATGACCGCGCCATACTTATAGAGTTCATGATTCATCCTTTCGAAAGACTTCCATTTAACTGCAGGATTTCCTTTATAGGTTTTCCACTTGTTATAATCATTGGATGTCTGATCGTCAATCCAGTAGTCATATTTGGTCGTTTTCTTATAACCCATTTTCATTCCGGTTGGCTTCGTTCCACTTCCAAAAGACGTACCGAATGAATAAATTCCAACCGGGGATTTTCCATCACCCTCTTTTTTGCTCTTCGTGAAGCCGTTCTTTCCAATGACACCCTCCATCTTCTTCAATGCCCGGCGCCATTCCCCTTGTTTCTTTTCATACGTTTGGATCGTAACCTTTGTATCACTCATCGCTTTTCCTGTCACCGATACAACTTGGTTAACGCCTTTTCTACTATCGAATTTCTTTAGAAGGGCTTTTTCACTGGTACCGAAAACCTCATTAGCATCTGCCAAATTGATATATGCTGTCTTTTTCGAGTGACAGACCTTATACCAGTTTCCAGTTCTTCCACTTGCCGATAATTCTTTGTTTTTCTTATAAGTTATTAATGTTTTGCTTGCAGCCGACGCCTTTTCCTTCACATCCGCAGCAGACTTCATGACAATCTTGAATTGATTTGCTTCGCAACTTGTTTTCGTTTCAGCCTTTGCAAGATTTGTCGTTTGGATGATTAATAGAGCTAAAAGGGCGGCCATCATCAATCTTTTCATGGTTCCATCCTTCCGTAGTGATTAAATATCTAATTATTCTAAAAAATCTTGTTATCATCATAACATAGTAAGTAAGGATGAATCATATTTCTTTCCCGTTTTTATCTAAATCCAGTCAATTTTAGGCAAATCATATTGCTTGGCCGGGACCTCCGCCAATTCATAAAAATGTTTGAGGAAGGACTCATATTGTTGTGAGGATTTCGTGATGGAAGATATTTTATCCTCCAACTCATTCGACCTTGATTCCGTCGTTTTTGAAAAATACTCTTCCACAGTTTCAAAATAATGAATGGGAAATAGCATCCTCGAATATAACAACCGGGCTGAAAAGCTGGAGAATGGTTCTATGGATTGATATTCGTGAAAGAATTGGCCAATGCCCCGTTGATGGGTATGCACATTTTGAAAATAGTGTTCCCTCACCCATTCTGCGACATCCCTGGTTCCATGGTCGAATACCCAATCGAACGGATTTTTCATCCACTTATTGCTTTTCCACGTATCATGTAAAAAACGTTCATAACAAACCGTTCCACTATCGACAATTTGCGGGGTATCATCAATTTCCGTGTCGACTAAATATTGAATCGCATTTTCACCCAGGACCATATAATAGGGAAAGGTTTCTATAAATAATTTTTCAAACTGGTTATCAGGATGGGCGTTGAGCTTATCCCGCCAAATCTTTTCTAACTGATCGATCCTTTGTTCCCATAGTTCTTTCCATTTACCGATCCTTGAACATGTTCGAATCGTTTCATTAATATTTCTCCCACGCTGATGAAATCTTGCCAGGCGTCTTCCTGGATTGAAATTTTTCGGACCTTCCAATGCCTGATTGGCAAGAAGGATGAATAATTGTTCATCCGCTTCCGAAACATAACTTCCATGATTGGCAAGGACAAAGGCGGATACGTGACGATCTCCTTGTGAAATCAGATGTTGAGACATTTTATACCGTTCCACTAATTCCTCCTGCTCCATATTTTCAATGGGAACGATGCTGTAAACCATATTTCCTGAACGGAAGCTTGGAAACCTGCTATTGGCTTCTTCAAGCTCCACCTGTATGCCATAATTATTAAAAATGATTTCTTCTATCATGGAATGGCCCCCTTCATCAAATGGATATAATAGAAATATTGGACATCATATACTTATATATATGTGGAATAACCCGTTTTCTGAATGATTATCGAAACCTTATTAGAAATTCGGATCAAAACATCCTTCATGGCTTTTCATTTTAATCAAATCAACCTACCTGCATTAGAACTATCCCTTTAAAATATAGAGAAATGGGTGATGACATGGCTAATATTGAACAATCAATGTCTGAAAAAACGGCTCGAAGATGGCTAATTGAACGAGGAGTGAAATTGGAGGATATCGCTGAGCTAGTCATGTATTTACAATCTGGCTACCATGAAAATCTCCAAATGTCCGATTGCCTTCACAATGTCGAACGGGTCCTTTCAAAACGCGAGGTCCAAAATGCCATCCTTACCGGCATTCAGTTGGATATTTTAGCTGAGAAAAAACTGCTCGAGGAGCCTCTGCTGAGTATAATTGAAATAGATGAAGGTCTATATGGGGTCGATGAAATATTGGCTTTTTCAATTGTGAATGTTTATGGATCGATCGGCTTTACCAATTATGGTTTCATCGATAAACAAAAGCCGGGGATCTTAAAATATCTAAACGATAAAAGCACAGGTAAGGTGAACACCTTTTTAGATGATATCGTTGGAGCGATTGCAGCTGCCGCTTCAAGCCGGCTTGCCCATAGAACCGAAAATGCAGAATAAAACGACATGAAAAAAACAGGACTGCAATCGCAGGCCTGTTTTTTTTCATTCGAAGCGCCATAAGTCGAGTGTGTCCACCACATGCGTAGGCTGCTCCTTATATTGCTTTAGGCGTTCTTTTGTCGTCACGCCAGTATGTACAAGCAGTGTATCGATCCCTGCGTTAATGCCGGCAAGGATATCCGTATCATAGTTATCGCCAACCATGATTGTCTCTTCTTTAGGTACCCCTAATACTCTTAGTGCTTGCTCCACTATGACGGATTCAGGTTTTCCAATGAAAATCGGCTGTACCTGAGTCGAAACGGAAACAACGGATGTCAAGGAACCATTCCCAGGCAAAAGGCCTTGCTCAGTTGGAATGGCAATATCACCATTGGTCGAAATGAAAACAGCCCCATTTCTAACAGCAAGACAGGCTTTTGACAACTTTTCATAATTGATGCCGCGGTCGATGCCCATTACCAGAAAATCTGGATGCTCTTCGACAAGCTTCATTCCTTTTTCCTTAAGAGCCTCGATGATGCCTTCTTCACCCACCACATAGACCGATGCATCCTTCTTTTGTTCGGCTATGTAATTGGCAGTGGCCATGCTTGTCGTGAAAACCTGTTCATCCTCTATTGAGATGCCGATGCTTCTTAACTTATCCGCTACCTGTGCCGGAGTCCGGGATGAATTATTGGTGACGAATAAATAAGGGATATCCCTTTTCCTTAGGTCATTGATAAACCCTGCCGCTTCCGCAATTTGTTCAGTTCCGCGATACATGGTGCCATCTAAGTCAATTAAATATCCTTTATACGACTTCATTTGAATTCGCCTTCCTAACGCTGCTAGTTTTTAAAAGCTGATACAGGTCCCAATTCATTTGTTAAATAGTTCCTCACCAAATCAGGGAATTGCTTGAATGCCTCGATATTTTCCGAAAATACGGCATGCAGTTCTTTGTGATTCACTTCAATGAAGTCTTGAACCAGCATTTTCCTTAATGGCAAAACCTTTTTGAATTGTATCGCTTTTTCTTCTGAAATCACTTTTTCATCTTGAAGGATATCGATAATATCTTCATAACTTCCTGGATCACGCATAATGAAACCATCAATTACCGCATTTCCTACATCCAACACGGAATCGATGGAAGTTTGTATGAGCCTTTCTGCGATAAGTTCCGATAGGTCTCCATCCCAATTATCATGCCCTTCAAAAAGTCCAAGCTGCTTTTCAAGAAAACCTAATATTTGTTCAATTTTTTGGCGGTCTACAAAGTACATTATTTCCAGATCCTTTCTGATCTAAGATGATATAGGGAATCATTGGTTGAATGAGCGGCATAGATAAGACCGAACCAACCTTATTCCTTGATAATACCATAGCTTCTCCCTTACTCTCAATTCCTTCAACCCCAACCATTGTACAATCCAATTACTAACAGGTGCATTGATTTACACATTGCCTTTTCACAGGGGGGCATTTTCCGACGTCCACTCCAAGAAAACCAATTCATGATTCCATTTATATTCTTAACCACTTTCATCTAATCGATGAACGCAATGATTGCTCGAGGTTCTGAAGCATCATGGGGAGGGATTAATTTCTACAGTCGGCAGCCCAGAAAAATGTCTGTTCCCCTATTGAAGTCACTTTGTTATGATGGAAATACAAATGTGAAGATAAGAAGGGAATGAGACTATGGAAGATCGTTTTTATTTATACAATGACGTCGTTGATTCAAAAACCCGGTTCATAAGCTTCATGGGAGAGGAATCAAGATTCGATTTGGCCATTACGACTACCGATCGGTTTTATGGAAAGAAGCTTGTTTTGAATATGCAGAGTAACCGTTTCGCGATTATTGGGCCTGATGATTTAGAAGAGGAAGGCTATCTTGAGCACGCCTTTCAGTTGTCAGAAGCGGAAGCCGAGGAACTGCGTCACTTTTTAATGGAAATCGTCTGAGTGCTGAAGTTTTTTTCTTAAACGGGAAAACCTACTGAATGTAAGATCGATTACATGAGGGGGGATTATCTTGGACAAAGAAGAATACCACGATTTTTCCAATGTCGAAAAACAGAGGGATTATTTAATTCCTGAAGAATTTCCCGAAGGACCTTTTGGATCAGCCATTGCAAAAGATGCACCAGTCCAGAATAAAAACACACCGTGGCAGGAAGGGCAACGATATCAAAGTGCCTTCAATTATGAAAATAAATCGTTGCATGAAGGCTTACCTCGACAATATCCTGGTGCTCATCCGACACATGATGATCCAGAAAAAGATGAACAGCCTCCATATAAAGGATATGGTAACTCTTAACGTGGAAGGGCCAGAGTGAATTCTGGCCTTTTTATTTCTTTACTTTCTTCACGACGAAATAAGGACAGCCAAAATTGCAGTATTCATATAAATATTCACTAAGCGTGCTTATCTTTGTATCGAAGGTCGCTTTCTGATTGGAATCATCAAAAAATCCACGCAGCCTCAATTGTCCGTAACCCCAATCCCCTACTATATAATCATATTTCGTTAAAATCTCACTGTATCTGGCTTTAAACGCATCTTCGTTATAGCCTTCCCTTTCATCCTCAATTATTTCGTAGGTCATGTTATTGATGGTAATCATTGTTTTCACCTCTCATAAATACATTTCTTCTTTAAATTATAACTGATTCCCCATCAATTACTAAGCGAAAAATAGAGAAATATGTTCATCCTAAAGTTACGGGGGTGTTATTGATGAAAAAAACGATAATAACGATAGGTTTAAGCTCGATTATTGCACTAACCGGATGTGCTGATAAAGAAAAAGACCAGGGGCTCGGTGCAAAAAACAATGCAGGCAACCCAACAAACGTAAATAATCCAACTCAATATTATGATGAGGATTATCGTAATAATGACAACAAAAGTGATGATTTTGGTTTTACTCGCACCAATAGTGCAACCATTGACGGCCGTAACATTTCCAACAAAGCTGCTTCCATTGACCGTGAACAATTGTCTGATGTCATTTCAAAACTTAGTGTTCAGATTCCAAATGTCAATGACGCCGCTACACTCGTTACTGATGAGGAAGTACTTGTCGTATATGATACCAATGACAAGGATCGGACGGAAACCGCCGACCAAGTTAAACGTACCGCCATGTCCGTCGTGCCTCGCTACTATCATGTCTACGTCAGTGATGATTATCAAAACCTTGCCCAAGATGTCGAAAATTTCGCTACAGTGAAATCCGGCAGCAAAGGGATTGACTATACGATCGAACAAACGATCAAAGAAATGCTGAAATCGCCTCAAGGATACAAAATGAGTGACACAGAAAATGAAAATGGAGAAATGGTTAACGATAAAAGAGATCATCATGATAACATCCATCAAAAAATGGATAACCGTTGAATAAAAAAGGACCGAATTTTTTTCGGTCCTTTATTTCTCTATTTCAATAATTCTTCACCTTTGTTTTGCTTATGTTTAGCCGCAGCATTAACTTGTTCATCAGCATGGTAGGATGAACGGACAAGCGGACCGGATTCACAATGGCTGAAGCCTTTTTCCAATGCACGTTCTTTCAGTTCGGCAAATTCCTCAGGCGTATAGTATTTCAGCACCTTTAAATGTTTTTTAGTCGGCTGTAAATACTGGCCGATTGTCATGATATCGACATTATTAGCCCTTAGGTCATCCATGGTCTCAAGGATTTCCTCCCGCGTTTCACCCAGACCTACCATTAAACTGGATTTTGTCGGGATTTCCGGATACAGTTCCTTGGCTCTTCTTAAAAGCTCCAAAGAACGTTCGTACTTGGCCTGAGCCCGTACACGGTCGGATAAACTTCTGACAGTCTCTATATTATGGTTAAGGATATCTGGTTTAGCATCCATCAATGTCTTGATATTTTCAAACACCCCGCCCATATCAGACGGTAATACTTCAATAGAAGTAAATGGATTTTTGCGACGGATCGCACGGACTGTTTCAGCGAAAACTTCAGCGCCTCCATCCTTTAAATCATCACGGGCAACAGCTGTAATGACGACATGTTTTAAATTCATCAAAACAACGGAATCGGCAACACGCTCAGGTTCAGCCCAGTCCAATTCATTCGGACGTCCAGTTGTAACAGCACAAAAACGGCATGCCCTTGTACAGATTTCACCTAAGATCATGAAAGTAGCCGTTCTTCTCACTGCCCAGCATTCGTGAATATTCGGACATTTAGCCTCTTCACAGACTGTATGAAGATTTTTCTCACGCATCATATTTTTTAAACCGAGGTAATTTTCGTTTGTATTAAGCTTTATTTTCAACCAATCTGGTTTACGAAGAATTTCTTTATTTGTAGAAGACATGAAAATGCCACTCCATTCTATAGAAATTAACACACCCTACTTTAACAATAAAAAAGCATTTATACAAGTTATAGTTGGTTTCCCATTATTTATTTTTCATGTTTATAGCTAAATCAGTAAAACTATAAAAGATGGATGGACTGATGTATTTTAATTACGGAGAATGTCATGAAAGGAGCCTGCCCCGTTGAATAAATTATTCCTTCTTACCATAACTTGTTTGTTAATTTTGAATGCACCAGGCCAAGTGGCTGATGCTGCCGATACCCCAGATGCTTATCCCGGGAGAATGGAGCTATATAAAAATATGGAGGCTACTCTCCAAATCCCGTGGTATTACCTTGCTGGAGCAGATCAATATGAGCATAGCCTCAGGGCTGCACGAAGGGACTTAGAGCCGGCAAAGGGTTTAATAGGCATCCACATCGAGCCTTCAAAGTGGAGCGGGGCCCTCAATCCTGACTTAAATGACGTGAACCCGCTCACGATCACATTTTTTGACGGATTGGGCCAGGATGGAAATGGTGATGGAAAAGCAGATATCAATAATGATACCGATCGATTGTATGCTTTTTCGAAGCATCTCCAATCTTATGGTGCAGATGAAGATAATATCCGGATCGGCTTGTGGGATTATTATAAACGAGATAAAGCAGTCAGCATCATTATCGGCAATGCCGAGATTTATAAGAAATATGGCCGGTTGGATTTACATGAAAAGGCCTTCCCTGTTCCAGTACGGACTCATTATACGTACTTGAATACATGGGGAAGCGCTCGTGGATGGGGCGGAAGGAGAATCCATGAGGGCACTGATATTTTTGCCGATTATAGCCTTCCCGTTCGTTCCACCAGCTATGGAATCATCGAGATGAAAGGCTGGAATAAATTCGGCGGTTGGAGGATAGGGATACGGGATTTAAATAATACCTATCATTACTTTGCCCATTTAAGCGGCTTTGCCAAAGGGTTGAAAGTCGGACAAATCGTCGAGCCCGGACAAGTCATCGGAGGTGTCGGCAGTACAGGTTACGGTCCTCCGGGAACTTCGGGAAAATTCCCTCCGCATCTTCATTACGGGATGTACAAAGACAATGGAATCACAGAATGGAGCTTTGATCCTTACCCTTATTTAAAATTATGGGAAAGGAAAGATTTGGCTAAAAAGCGAAAGTGAGCGGCGTGAATTTTACGCTGCTTTTTTTTGATTTCAACATAAACCCCTGAACTTGATGCATAGGTATTAGTAAAGGGGGCTAAAGCGTGTTCCGAAAAAGATTTCGACCGAAGAAATTCCGAAAAAAGGGGCCTCTTCCCACCCGAAAAGTATTTCTCTATTCATTCATCCTGTTTATCATATCAAGCATCATGACTCTTTGGTACGTGGACAAATCAATCGAACCCGTGATCATGAGTGTAGCCGAATATGAAATCAAACGGATTGCAACGGAAACGATTCATGAATCGGTTGATGAAAATATAGCCAAGGTCGATATGAACAAAATCATCACCAACAATAAGGGTGGTAAGGACTCCAGTTCCTCCTATAGCTTCAATCCGGTCATATACAGTGAATTGCGGGCTAACATAACGAAGGATATTCAAAAGAAACTTGGCATCAAACAGGGAAATCCTTTTAAAACAGGTTCAGCCAAAATAAACGATGAACAATATAAAAGTGTGGTCTATTATATACCATTTGGTGTTGTGACCGGGAATAACCTCCTTTCCAATTACGGACCAGAAATCCCAGTGAAAATGTCGGTCATCGGGAATGTTGAATCGGATTTGAGGACAAAACTGACAAACGCAGGCATCAATAATGTTTATTATGAATTGATTGTGGATTTTGATGTCAATATTCAAATCGTCATCCCCTCTTTCACAAAGGAGACCAAGGTGAGTCAGGAAGTGACGGTCGGAAGCCTGTTGATCGAAGGTGATGTTCCAAGTTATTTTAGTAACGGCAACGGTTCGGTGGCACCTGCGATCATGAAGGAAAACAAGGAATGACAAAACCAGCTTATCCTTGGGGTTAGGCTGGTTCTTGTATATTTAGACATTTCATGATAAGCAAATGCAGGTTTTTATTCAAGTCCACTTCATAGGGCTCTTTTATCCGCTCCCCATCTTCTTCCAGTATCCTTATCATGGGGCGGTCCCCAATCCCCTCATTTTGAGCGGATACTACTCCTTTCCTTCCATCATTCAATTCTACTGATAGACCATTAGGATAAATGGCAACCGCCCGGCGGAAAGCCTCGATGATCGTATTGTCGAACTTTTTCCCGACTCCGGCATAAAGAACTTCCAAACCCTGATGCGGCAGCATGGCCTTACGGTAAACCCGATTGGAAGTAACGGCATCAAACACATCGGCAACGGCAATGATCTTGCCGAAATAATGGATTTCATCCCCCTTTATCCCACGGGGATATCCAGATCCATCTAACCTTTCATGATGCTGATAGGCACAATTCGCAACTAAAAGTGAAACGGTATGAACATTTTTGATTAGATGAAATCCGTAATCGGCATGTTTTTGGATTTGTTCAAACTCCTTTTCCGTCAGTTTGCCGGGTTTATGGAGGATTTCCAAAGGCACGAGCATTTTGCCGACATCATGTAAAATCGCCCCCAGCCCAAGAATTTCAAGATTCTTATTATTGATATTCAATTCCATCCCGATCGCCAGGGTATATAAGGTCACATTGAAGGAATGAGTAAAGATATAGTCATCGTATGTATAAACGTCGGCCAATAAAGTCATTAACTCCTTATTCCTTTTCAGCTCGTCCATGATGTTCCGGACTATTTGAGTGAACTTGACGTTAGCCTGCTCTATCGTGAATGATCCATCAAGGTTCATTTTGTTCTTTATGTCCAGGAAAGTGGTTTCAATCGTATTAACGGCTTCTCTTCTAAGTTTCCCGGACACTGGGGGCATTGGAATGATGTCATCCGTCCTGGAATCTTGAATGTAAACAAAGGGTATATTAAGGGACACCAGTCGATTGATCATTTTCTGCGTTAATGTAAGGCCCTCGCACAATAGGACATGGCCCCGCTCATTATAGATGTTTTTACCGAGCCTTGCTCCAGGGCTTAGGGACTTTGTAATAGCTAGCCTCATACTTGTACCCCATCTCCCCATTAAATATTTGTAAATCGAACCGTTTCTTTCCTTTATAAAGATTATCGGAAAATATTTTGATAAATGAATCTGTTTGAATATATTTATTGAAAAAATATCAGCATTTTAAAATAAAAAAATAAGGCCCCCTTCTAAAAAAAAGAAAGCCCACCTTTTCAAATCATTTTGATTAATGCCTCTTTACCAATCATTCCCGGATGAATGCCCTTTTCCACAGCCTCCCAGGTAACCGATTCAAGCGGCGCTTCCAATAACTCTTCAATCGATTTAACTCCTGTAGCCCTCCCTGCAAGGATTTTACGATGTTTCAATTTATCATTCAGCAGTCCAACATCTAACGCACCGCACATTATATACCCTTTTTCGGACGCGACAGCAAGTAAATTCGTTTTCGGCAGTCGGACAGAAATGGCTAGGAATGTATGATTATCAAGAATTATTGGGATCATGTTAATCAATTGGTTTCGCCCCTTCCTTCCCCATACTTTATGAAAAAAAGGGCAAAACCGTGATTTCGTATCAGGGGTTAGTGTATATTTTTTTCAGCTTCCATAAAAGGATATCCCGTAAGAATTCTGGCAGTAAGTATTCCTTGCGATTGGAGCGCTGGATACTTGGAAAGAAGTGCCCGAACGTGAACATATCAGGTATGGCCAGTTTATAGGACTTATCCGCCTGCAGTTTCTCTCCTTTTATAAGAATCCCTTTTACGATACCATTCTCCATTTCGTTAAATTCAATTTGATCATAATGCATGACTCCCATTATGTTTCCGCGGAAACCGAAACCTTTCACCTGAATATGTGGCCATTCCGCATTTCTCGATTGCATTAAGATTTCTTTTAATTCATTCCCACTAACTTCAACGACGCAAGGGTTGATGGGATGTGGACAGATTCTGTGAATATCCCCTTTTGTGACAGGACCGTCCGGCAGCCCTTCAAGCAGGAGGCCTGCATTCAAAAAGGAACAATCCGCCTGACTCCACTCCCTTAGGGCCTCCCCTAGGATTTCCGTCAAAGGACTTACTTTGAACCAATCATTATCCAGTGCTTTTGGTAAGTCCACTTCAACCTGTTTTAGCGTTTCCCCTCCGGCCTGGTATAACTCTTCAATCCATGACCGTTCATTCTCCAATTCCAAAAAGTCATTGGTATCATAAAGAATGGCACTCTTCTGGCTAATTTCCCTTTCCTGATTGACGGTCATTTCCACCTGTCCAACAAAGAAGCCATATTTCCCGGCACCGCAAAGGAGTGTGTCATTGATCAATCTCCCCTGGTGGAGAATGTGGTGAGTATGCGCGCCAAGTATGATGTCAATCTCCGGAAAGTCCTCTGCCATCCTCTCATCATCATGGATGCCCAGGTGGGAAAGGATGATGATTACATCCGCCTCTGTTTTGACCCTTTCAAGCTGTGCCTTTAACTCCACGAACGGTTCTGTTATTTCCCAGCCCATCGCAGAGTAAAACTTTTGAAAAAAGGCTGTCAAACCTATCAGGGCGATCTTGGTACCTTTTACCGTTGTATGTATCCAATATGGCAGCGCCCATTCCGGCCTTTCATTATCACTGTAATAAATATTGGCTGCCAAGACCTTGAACCTTGCATGATCATATAAGGAGTCTAACGCATCATGAGGTAAAGTGATCCCTTCATTATTGCCGATGGTCACATATTGGTAGCCCGCTTCATTCAGCAGCTCAATATTGCCTTTACCTAACGTACCTTCTGTATATGGATGCCAGCGGTCCACATGATCGCCTATATCCAGTATGATCGCTTCTTCTCCCGTTTCTTGATGAAGTTTTCTTCTTTCTTTAAGAAACTTATCAATACGAGGCCAATTCTCAAAATGACTATGGAGATCATTGGTGTGATATAAATGAATGATTTCTGACATCATTTCTCCTCCTCGTTTATCCTGTAATACCTTGGTATATAAGACGTAAACCAATGATTATCAGCACTATTTTCAACATATTTTCCAGCGACGCACTCTTTAGGCGCGTATTGATGAATGCGCCCAATTTAGCACCGAACCATGCACCCGGAATCAGGGCAAAAGCATATGGCCAATTAACATTTCCAAGGGAAATATGGGTAATCGAATTAGTGATGGATGATAAAAATACCATGAACATCGAAGTCGCTACAGCCATATGCGGAGGGAAGAAGAAAAGTAGCATCATGACGGGAACCATTAAGGCCCCACCGCCAATTCCAAATAATCCGGAGCTGAATCCCACGACAAAGGAAATCAATACAGCTAACATGGGGTGATAACCATAAGAAAATGAATGTCCATTTTCAGTTTCATACGTTTTCACCATTTTCCCTTTTCCAGGCTTGAAAAGCATTGGCTTCAAACGATTTTTCACTAATAACACAATGGCCATGAAAACCATGAAAATACCAAAATACAATGAAAAAGCTTCGGCGTTAAGATTTTTATTCACATATGCCCCTATTATTCCACCAGGCGCACTGCCAATAAAAAAGATTAAGCCGGCCTTATAATCCACCACTTTATGTTTTAAATAAGATAAAGTAGAAGATAAGCCGGTAAAAATCATGATTACGGTTGAAACACCTACAGCGACCTGAGGAGTCAGCTCATCGATAATATTTGTAGATGTACCTAAATATAAAAGAGAAGGCACAATGATGATGCCGCCTCCAAGACCGACAAGAGCGCCGATCGCTCCCGCAAATAATCCAATACCCACTAATACTAACCATACCATGTAGAAATCCGCCTTTACCTGTTTGTGAGGATATAACCTCTACTAGTTGTCACAATATCTCTTTATTTAATTATATATATCCTCTTAAAACAAACCAAGCTGCTTAGGAGCCAGTCCTTCATATTCTATACCAAGCAACTCAATCATTTGTTTGGCATTATCGGAGGCATCTCCGCCTGAATTATTATTGAACAGGACATATATATCCTTGGATTCCTTTTCCAATATCCTGATTTTCTCCACCCATTCAGTCAATTCCTGCTGATTATATCGATATAAGTACCTGACCTCACGCCAATTATCACCCGAAGAAGGCCTTTGCCAACCATGCAGGTTACGGCCATGAAAGCGTATCAGGGTTTTATCTTTATCGGTGGCCTGCAAAACGACTGGAATGGATCCCTCTCCAGCCTGAGGCTCATCGCATACAGTATGGATCCAGCCTTCCTTTTCGATAAAATCCAAAGTTTGCTGGACTACGTTAGATCTGTACCAGCTTTGATTCCGAAATTCTATGGCCGCTGGGATATCGCCCATTTCAGATTTGCACCATCGCAGGTAATTTACATTTTCACGTTTACAATCAAACCATGGCGGAAACTGAAATAAGACCATCGCGAGCTTTCCGGACTTCTGATAAGCCTCCAGAGAGTCGCAAAATGCCTTGAACATTTCCTTCTTACTTTCAAATGGGATTTCCCCACGCTGATGTCCTGTCATCCCTTGATAAGCTTTAACGACAAACTGGAATGATGCAGGCGTCTCGGATACCCACTTTTCACTGTTCCTCTTTGGCTGGACTGCATAAAAAGAGGCATCCACCTCCACAATGGGAAAATGAGCTCCGTACTCTTTAAGCTTATCACGTTGGGACACACCACCATGATACAAACTATCATGATCTCCCCAACCGGTCACACCAACATAGATCATCTGCATCATCACTCCTTCGGGACTGGCCCCATTTCCTGACTTCTATTGTTATTTTTACCCTTATTGAGCCATATCTAATCTTTGGTATAAAGGTGACGGAGACGGATGTCAAAACAAAAAGCCTGCCAGACAGACCCGGCAGGCTTTTGTATGAATGGTTATTCTAAATCGCCTTACAGGCAGGCCAGTCGGTCATTATCC
Source organism: Peribacillus sp. NPDC101480 (assembly GCF_050277335.1). Taxonomy (NCBI): domain Bacteria; kingdom Bacillati; phylum Bacillota; class Bacilli; order Caryophanales; family Bacillaceae; genus Peribacillus; species Peribacillus sp. NPDC101480. The sequence continues at coordinate 455,028 of NZ_JBNNSB010000003.1, read as the reverse complement.
GATGGAGCCTTCCATTTCGAACTTGATCAGACGGTTCATTTCAACCGCATATTCCATTGGAAGTTCTTTTGTAAATGGTTCGATGAAGCCCATTACGATCATTTCCGTTGCTTCTTGCTCAGAAATTCCGCGGCTCATCAAGTAGAACAATTGTTCTTCTGATACTTTGGAAACCTTCGCTTCGTGTTCAAGGGAAATGTTATCGTTCAAGATTTCATTGTAAGGGATTGTATCGGATGTAGACTGATTATCCATGATTAATGTATCACATTCAATGTTGGAACGAGCTCCATCCGCTTTACGTCCGAAATGAACGATACCACGGTATGTTACTTTACCGCCCTGTTTAGAAATTGATTTTGAAACAATCGTTGAAGATGTATTTGGCGCTAGGTGAATCATTTTTGCTCCAGCGTCTTGGTGTTGGCCTTTGCCGGCAATGGCAATCGATAATGTCATACCTCGTGCACCTTCACCTTTTAAGATGACAGCAGGGTATTTCATTGTCAGTTTGGAACCGATGTTACCATCAATCCATTCCATTGTTGCGTTTGCGTCACAAACGGCACGTTTCGTAACCAGGTTAAACACGTTGTTTGCCCAGTTTTGGATCGTCGTGTAACGGCAGTAAGCATCTTTCTTGATGACGATTTCGACAACGGCACTATGAAGGGAGTTAGTTGTATAAACAGGAGCTGTACAACCTTCCACATAGTGAACGGATGCGCCTTCATCAACAATGATTAGCGTACGTTCGAATTGACCCATGTTTTCAGAGTTGATCCGGAAATATGCTTGAAGCGGAGTATCCACTTTAACGCCTTTTGGTACATAGATGAAAGATCCACCTGACCAAACTGCCGAGTTCAATGCCGAAAATTTATTGTCAGTTGGCGGAATCGTTTTTCCAAAGTGCTCACGGAAGATATCTTCATTTTCACGAAGTGCTGAGTCCGTATCTTTAAACACGATACCCAAGTCTTCCAATTCTTCTTTCATGCTATGGTAAACCACTTCTGATTCATATTGAGCAGATACGCCAGCAAGGTATTTTTGTTCAGCTTCAGGAATTCCCAATTTATCAAAAGTCTGTTTGATTTCATCAGGAACCTCATCCCAAGACTTCTCTGATTTCTCTGATGGCTTAACATAGTATGTGATTTCATCAAAGTTAAGACTCTGCATGTCGCCGCCCCATTGAGGCATTGGCATGTTGTAAAAATGCTCCAATGATTTCAAACGGAAATCAAGCATCCATTGCGGTTCATCCTTCATTCGAGAAATCTCTTCCACGATTTCTTTTGTCAGACCACGCTTTGAACGGAAAATGGAAACATCTTTATCCGCAAAGCCATATTTATAATCGCCGATATCAGGCATTTTCTTTGCCATAGCTCGTATTCCTCCATTTCAAATGGCTGAATTACAACAGCTCATTTTAATTTAATTATTCCTTCAATCCCTTTTCCATGGCTTTCCAAGCCAGAGTAGCACACTTGATTCGTGCAGGGAATTTGGAAACGCCTTGAAGGGCTTCGATATCCCCAAGGTCCATCTCATCGTCGTATTCTTTTCCCTGAATCATTAAGGAAAAAGTCTCGGACATAGCTAGAGCAGTATCAACGTCTTTGCCCTTAATGGCTTGAGTCATCATGGAAGCTGAACTCATGGATATCGAACAACCATCACCATCGAATTTAACATCGCTGACCTTGCCATCTTCGATTTTCATCGTTAACCGAATCCGATCGCCGCAAGTTGGGTTATTCATATCGATTGTCATGCTTCCATCTTCTAGCATGCCCTTATTACGCGGTTTCTTATAGTGATCCATAATGACTTGACGGTAAAGTGTATCTAGGTTATCAAAAGACATTACTGAAATACTCCTTCGTTTTAACAAGCCCGGACACAAGCTTATCAATATCTTCTTCCGTGTTATATAGATAGAAACTTGCTCTTGCTGTCGCTGATACGTCAAGCCATTTCATTAATGGCTGTGCGCAATGATGACCGGCACGAACAGCAATTCCATCTGCATCAAGAACGGTAGCGACATCATGTGGATGTACGTCATTAATATTAAAGGTAATTACACCCGCACGCTTTTCCGCATCTTTAGGACCGTATATGGTCAGCCCTTCAACTGCTGACATTTTCTCCATTGCATATGCGGCGAGCTTATGTTCATGCCGTTCAATATTATCCAAACCGATTTCTTCCAAGAAATCAATTGCAGCCCCCATGCCGATTGCACCGGCAATGATTGGGGTACCGCCTTCGAATTTCCACGGGAGTTCTTTCCATGTAGACTCATACAAACCTACAAAATCAATCATCTCTCCGCCGAATTCTATCGGTTCCATTTTTTCAAGAAGGTCTTTCTTGCCATATAATACGCCGATACCTGTTGGACCGACCATTTTATGACCTGAGAAGGCAAAGAAATCACAATCCAAATCACGGACATCCACTTTTAGATGCGGCGTGCTCTGTGCCCCGTCGACTACCATAACAGCATTATGATCATGGGCAATTTTTGCAATCTCCTTCACAGGATTGATAACACCAAGTACATTCGAAACCTGCATGATGGATACGATTTTCGTTGCTTCCGTAATTGTAGCCCTCACATCGTCAAGGGAAATCGTGCCATCCTCTTGAAGCGGAATATACTTCAATACAGCGCCCTTTTCTTTGGCAAGCTGCTGCCACGGAATGATATTACTGTGATGCTCCATGTAAGAGATGACGATCTCGTCACCCTCTTTAATATTTGCACCACCGTAACTTCTTGCTACAGTATTCAAAGCAGTCGTTGTGCCTCTGGTAAAGATGATTTCTTCTGTAGAAGAAGCATTAATGAATTTACGTACCTTTTCACGAGCACCTTCATACGCATCCGTAGCTTTTGTTCCTAGTGTATGCACTCCGCGGTGAACATTCGAGTTGTATCCGCGGTAATATTGCTCAATCGCTTCAATCACTGCAGCCGGCTTTTGAGAGGTTGCAGCACTATCTAAATAAACTAATGGCTGACCATTGACTTCTTGATCTAATATTGGAAAAAGCTTACGAATTTCGTATGGGTTCATTACTGTACTTTCCTTTCAATGACCGCTACTAATTGTTTTTTAACTCCCTCAATTGGAAGCTGGTTAACAACAGGGGCCAAGAATCCGTGAATGACAAGTCTTTCTGCTTCTTTCTTTGTAATACCACGGCTCATTAAATAATACAGTTGAAGCGGGTCGACACGGCCGACGGAAGCAGCATGACCAGCCGTTACATCATCTTCATCAATCAAGAGAATCGGATTGGCATCTCCGCGTGCTTTTTCACTTAACATCAAAACGCGTGACTCTTGTTCGGCATTGGCCTTTGTAGCACCATACTCTATTTTCCCAATTCCATTAAAAATGGAGGATGCGGCGTCTTTCATTACACCATGCTTAAGGATATAGCCCTCAGAGCGTTTGCCATAATGAATGATGGCAGTCGTGAAGTTCTGCTTTTGTTCCCCGCGTCCGACTACAACTGTTTTTGTATCTCCGTGAGATCCATCGCCCATTAGATATGTTGTATTATCTGAAATCGTATTTCCGTCGTTCATAAGGCCAAGCGCCCACTCAATACGAGCATCACGTCCTGCCACTCCACGGCGGTTAACGTATGTCGTGAAGCCTTTTGAAAGGGTATCGACCGCTCCGTATTCGACTTTGGCATTCGCATTTGCAAATACTTCCGTTACGATGTTGGCAATCCCTTCGTTAGACTCAACGCTTGAGAAGTAATTCTCTACATATGTGACAGAGCTATTATCTTCCGCTACGATCAAGACATGGTTGAAAAGTGTAGTATCAGGATTATCCAACAGGAATACCGATTGAATCGGCTCTTTGATTTCTACATTTTTCGGAACATAAAGGAATGCCCCCCCATTAACTAATGCAGCATGAAGTGCCGTTAAACGATGTTCATCTATTTTAACGCCATCTTTCATGAAATATTTTTGCACAAGCTCAGCATGGTCACGAGCAGCTGTTAAAATATCTGTAAAGATGACGCCTTGCTCTTTCACGTTTGCTGACAGATTGATATGTGCCGGCGTATTATTGCGTTGAATGTATAAGTTTTCATTTTCTTCAATGATGGATTTAATTTCCTCCGGAAGCTCCTCTAAAGAGGCAAAAGCTTCACTTTCAACCGTATGGTTCTGGAAAGAAGTAAAATTCCATTTATCGATCTTCGTTTTATCCGGCTTGGGCATCGGGAGCTTTTCTAATTCAGAAAACGCTTGAATCCGAAGCTCGGATAGCCAAGCTGGATCATTATTTTTAGTTGAATAGGAGCTTATATCCTCTTGTTCAAACGGTAATTTCGTTTCTGTAGTCATTGCAAATCCTCCTACTTACGCTTCTTCGCCAACAGTTTCGTCTTCAATGCCCAATTCTTGTTTGATCCAATCATAACCTTCCGCTTCCAAGCGGGCAGCAAGTTCAGGACCACCTGATTTTACGACGCGTCCTTGCATCATTACATGTACAAAATCAGGAGTGATGTAATTTAATAGACGTTGGTAGTGAGTGATGATCAAGCATCCAAAGTCTTCTCCGCGCATTTCGTTGATTCCTTTTGAAACGACTTTAAGTGCATCGATATCTAGACCTGAATCAATCTCATCCAAGATTGCAATTTTAGGTTGGATCATCATTAATTGGAGAATCTCGTTGCGTTTTTTCTCTCCGCCAGAGAAACCTTCATTCAAATAGCGTTGCGCCATATCTTCATCCATTTCAAGGAATTCCATTTTTTGATCCATTTGACGGATGAATTTCATCAATGAAATTTCATCGCCTTCTTCACGGCGTGCGTTAATGGAAGAACGTAAGAAGTCAGCATTTGTAACACCGCTGATTTCACTTGGATATTGCATAGCCAGGAATAGACCGACACGAGCGCGCTCGTCGACTTCCATTTCCAATACATCTTCACCATCGAATGAGATGCTTCCGCTCGTTACTTCATATTTAGGGTGACCCATGATCGCTGATGATAAAGTGGATTTACCAGTTCCATTTGGTCCCATGATCGCATGGATTTCTCCACCTTTAACTTCAAGGTTTACCCCTTTTAAAATCTCTTTACCTTCAATTGATACGTGAAGATCTTTAACTGTTAATGTAGAAGCTGACATAATAATACCTCCGTGAACTAATTCCAATTTTATTACCAGAAAGTAAAGATTACTTTCTATCACTATAATTTACGTAAAAGCATTCTCACTTTATTCTCATTCCAATTTTATAACAAATCCAATTTGGAATCAACTAAATAGATAGGGTTTCCACTTCTTCCATGTTAAAAACCTGTCCCAATTCTTACTATACTAACAGATATAGCCTATTTACTGCATAATCATACTTATTTTAGTTTTTGTTAAAATTATCTTATTATTCGGCAAATCTTCGTCCTTATTAATATATGTTCGAAGAATTCGAATGCAAGGTATGAACGTTCCGCTTTAAAAAGAAAAAAATCGGACTGTCAGGCATTATGTAAGTTTATCCAATAAGGAAACCCTTATTTTATGGACCACTTTCCATTTTACCTCTACAGACCGATCTTTTAAAGAATTCTTTTATATGCTTAGCCGTGAATTTTGCGTTGTAGGTCCTGGACCATTTTGTTGCACTTTACATGTTCCCTATCCCGTTCTTTCTCGACCTCGATACGGAGGTCTAAGTTTCTACTGTACTCACTGTAGCCAATCCCATGTGAAGACTGCATCGCCTTTTCCATTTCGCTTGTTACATTTAAATCCAGAGTATTGATAGTGAACCATCCTTTCAAATTTGTGTATCATTTTTTTACCTGCATTATCTCTATACCCTTTCCTTTCCTGATTAAACATGAAATGAATTAAATTAAGCCGCAGACTAAAACAAACTGGATCATCAATGAGTTTGTACAGTTTTTTAGGTTTTTAGGTTTCAAAATTTGAACGTTACTTTCCACTTCAGGCACTAGCTTTCCGCGGGCGGTCCGGAAGCCTCCTCGGTGCTTTTGCGCCTGCGGGGTCTCCCTTGACTCGCTTTTCCCGCAGGAGTCTCGTACCTTCCGTTCCATTCCACTAAGACTAAACAATCAGATAGGCAAAGTGCCTCACTTCTCTAAGCACGGAAAAAAATTATGAGCGACGCACTATGTGAAAGCTGAATGGACAAACCAGCTCGCTTATTCATTTATGCGTCAGAAGACCGTAACGGATTTGTGTTGGGACGATAGTAATAACCGGAAATACTCGTATTAAGAGCCTCTGATTGAACAAGTGATTAAGAAAGCTGGAAAACCTGAATCTGTTGACGCAGATTCCGCAACCATGGCTATGTGTAATATGAGCGTTTTGGTTGTTATCTCTGCCCATCGGCACTCAACAACAAATAAAGAGGGCAATTATCGGTTCAAATCCAATATAAAAACAAAAAGGTTTCGGAATGAGATCATTCCGAAACCTTTTTGTTTTTAAACTGCGGCCTGAGTTAAATCAGGTTGCCATTCTTGAATTATTTATCCGCCGGTACAACTGCACCTTTGTATTCTTCAAGAATGAAATCTTGAATTTCTTTAGAATGCAATACTTCTACAAGCGCTTTTATTGCTTCTTTATTTTCGTCACCTTTGTTTACGGCAATGACATTCACATATGGTGATTCCGAATCTTCAATCGCAATCGAATCTTCAAGCGGATTCAAACCGGCATCAATTGCATAGTTGGAGTTGATCAAGACTGCATCGCCTTCGCCACTCTCATAAATTTTAGGAAGCAGGGCCGCTTCATAATCAGCATCGAATTTAAGGTTTTTCTTATTTTCAACGATGTCTTTAGTTGTAGCCGTCGTTTTATCGACGCCTTCTTTCAAAGTGATCAGGCCATTCTTTTCCAAAAGGGATAAAGCGCGCCCATGATCAGCAACAGAGCTGCTCATAATAATTGTTGCGCCTTCCGGAAGTTTATCAATGCTTTTATATTTTTGTGAATATAGAGCAATCGGCTCGATATGGATTCCGCCAGCATTAACGAAGTCATATCCATTTTCTTTAATTTGCCCCTCTAAATATGGAATATGTTGGAAATAGTTAGCATCCAATTCCTTATCATTCAACGCCTTATTCGGTAAAACATAGTCCTGGAAAGTTTCGATTTCCAATTCGATTCCTTTTTCTTTAAGAAGCGGCTTAGCTTTCTCAAGGATTTCAGCATGAGGAACATTGGATGCCCCTACAACTATTTTCTTCGATTCTTTCTCCGTATCACTGCCGCTTTTATCCTTTTCACTTCCACAAGCAGCCAAAGCGATAGACAACACTAAAATTAATGCAAATCCTAAAAACTTTTTCATCCTATTCATCTCCCTTTATCTTTTGTCCAATTTAGATGTAATCACATCTCCAATAATTTGAATTATGAAGACGATAATTAGAATAACGATGGTCGCCACTAGTGTAACGTCATTTTGATTTCTTTGATATCCGTCCAAATAGGCTAGATTACCAAGCCCGCCTGCGCCGATGACCCCGGCCATTGCGGTATATCCAACCAATGCAATCGATGTTACCGTAATCCCGGAAATAAGGGCAGGCATTGACTCTGGAAGAAGGACCTTCCAAATGATTGTGCTCGTTTTTGCTCCCATCGATTTAGCGGCTTCAATTACACCTTTATCGATTTCACGAAGGCCGATTTCTACCATACGCGCATAAAATGGTGCCGCACCGATAATAAGTGCCGGCAGTGCAGCGTTCTCTCCGATCATGGAACCGACTAGCGCTTTAGTGAAAGGAATGAGCAGCACGATCAAAATAAGAAATGGAATGGAACGGAAAATATTGACGACAGCACTCATGATCCCGTTGACTGCCCGGTTTTCCCACATATTACCCTTCCCTGTCAGGAACAGGATCAATCCTAATATTATGCCTATAAAAAAGGTTGCCACTACAGAGACGCTTGTCATGTAAAGCGTTTCCCTCGTAGCTTCAATAATGTCTTCCCAATCAACATTCGGCAATAATTCTTCAAGCATGAGTAATCACCTCCACGCCTACCTGCTGTGCTTTAATGAATTCGATTGCGCGGAGCATTTCATCCTCAGTGCCATCAAGATGGATAAACAATGTTCCATATGAACCGCTTCTTGTTTGGGATATCTTACCTTGAACGATATTGACATCCAACTCGAAGTTACGTACAAGCTTGGTGATCAACGGGCTTTCGGCATGATCGCCTACAAAGGTCAATTGAATCACTTTGCCTGCAGGATAGCGTTCGAGCAAATGGTCCATCGTTTCTTTCGTTTCTTCCGGTTCCGTTACCTGTTGCACGAAACGCTTTGTCATTTGTTCTTTAGGGTTCTTGAAAACATCCAGGACAGGTCCCTGTTCAACAACTTGCCCACTTTCCATCACGGCGACGCGATGGCAGATTTTGCGGATCACATGCATTTCATGTGTTATCAGGACGATCGTCAACCCCAAACGCTGATTGATGTCAACAAGCAATTCGAGTATGGAGTCGGTAGTCTGCGGATCCAAGGCAGAAGTCGCTTCATCACACAGCAGCACTTTAGGGTCATTTGCCAGAGCCCTGGCTATTCCCACCCTTTGCTTTTGCCCTCCGCTTAATTGTGATGGATAGGCCTTTTCCCTGCCTTCCAATCCGACTAACTTGATCAATTCGTTCACACGCTTGGTTCGTTCAGGTTTAGAAACTCCTGCAATTTCCAATGGGAAAGATATATTCTCCTGAACGGTCCTCGACCATAATAAATTGAAATGTTGGAAAATCATGCTGATTTCTTGACGGGCCTTGCGGAGCTGAGCCCCTTTAATTTTTGAAATTTCCTTCTCAGCAACTACAACGGATCCCTCTGTTGGTGTTTCCAATCCATTGAGCATTCTGATCAAAGTACTTTTCCCCGCTCCACTGTAACCGATGATACCGAAAATCTCGCCTTTATTTATTTCAACATTCACATTATTTACAGCCTTGATTGTCTCACTGTTTCCTTTTCCTGTTCGGAACAGCTTACTGACTTTCGTCAATGTAATCATTAACCCTCACCTCTTTTATCCAATAAAACCTATGAACTTAGTTGATTTCTCTACATTATTAGTCTGTTTCTCATATCATGTAAAAGTTTACCCAATTAAAACAGAAAAAACCTTTCTGCATGAGCAGAAAGGCAGGTGAAGAAACAGGCCTTCCTCTCATCTTCCAAAGTGATTAAACTTTGTGTGAATTGGCACCTTTCCAAGGAAATCTCCTTGTCGGTTGCCGGGTTTCATCGGGCACATCCCTCCACCTCTCTTGATAAGAGCTAATATATAGAATATTTGTACATCATTAAGTTCTTTAGTATGGAGAAATTTTATCATAGATAAAAAAGGAGCGCAATGTATAATATTTCTAGTACAAGCATATAGAAACTTTACTTAAACCGTTTTGGATGTCAAGGAGACGATATTCGTCGCTTTTTCAATTGCCTGCTCCAAATCTTCTATTAAATCCTCTACATTTTCAATCCCAATCGATAAACGGACTTGGTCGGCACTCACACCCGCTTTCGCAAGACCTGCCTCATTCAATTGTTGATGGGTCGTACTGGCTGGGTGGATGATCAAGCTCTTCGCATCCCCAACATTCGCTACATGGGACCATAATTCCACCGAATTGATAAGTTTTGCCCCAGCTTCTCGATTACCTTGTATCCCAAAAGTCACAACAGATCCAGCTCCCTTTGGCAAATATTTTTCCGCAAGGGCTTTATCGGGATGATCCTCATCACCAGGATGTGAAACCCAAGTCACCGCAGGATGGTTTTTTAAATATTTAATGACAGACTTGGTGTTTGATAGATGCTCTTTCATCCTTACATGCAGCGTTTCAAGTCCAAGCGTAAACTGGAATGCACTTTGGGCACTTAGCGCAGGTCCTAAATCACGGAGTAACTGGACTCGGGCTTTCGTTATGAATGCGGCAGGTCCAACTGCCTCGGCGTATACCAGATTGTCGTAACTTGGGTCAGGCTCTGTGAAGCCAGGGTAATTTGGCGAGTTCCAATCGAATTTCCCTCCATCCACGATGACACCGCCAAGCGTAGTTCCATTTCCCAGAAGCCATTTTGTAGCGGAATGGATGACAATATCCGCTCCAAAATCAATTGGTCTGCATAGATACGGTGTCGCAAAGGTATTATCAATGATTAAAGGTATTCCGGCATCATGGGCGATTTTCGCTACCGCTTCAATATCAAGCACCCTCAAACTTGGATTTCCGATGGTTTCAGCAAAAATGGCTTTAGTTCTTGGCGTAATCGCCCTTTTGAAATTTTCAGGGTCATCTGGAGAAACGAACTTCACTTTAATCCCGTATTTAGGAAGAGTATTTTCAAAAAGGTTATACGTACCGCCATATAATGTAGATGCTGAAACAATCTCATCCCCTGCAGCGGCAATATTCAGGATTGAAAGTGAGATGGCAGCCATTCCGCTTGCTGTTGCCAATCCGCCGATTCCGCCTTCCAATAAGGCCATTCTTTCCTCAAAAACGCTGATCGTGGGATTATGGAGTCGTGAATATATATAGCCATTCTCCTTTAGGCCAAATAAATTCGCTGCATGGTCGGTGTCCTTGAACAAGTATGCATTGCTTTGGTAGATAGGAACTGCACGTGCACCTGTTTCATCAGCTTGCAGACCGCCATGAACACTCAATGTTTCGAAACGCAATTTTTTCCCTGACATATGATTTCACCTTTTTCTATGGATTTAGTTGGAATTATATGATGTCTGGCCTTTTATAAACAAAAAAACCACTTCAATAAGAAGAGGTTTCAAGAATACACCTCATCTACCAGAGCCAACACTCTGCTGGAATTAGCACCGTATATAAAAATTTATACCGGTTGCCGGGCTTCGTCGGGCCAGTCCCTCCGCCACTCTTGATAAGAACTATTAAATTCTGCCGTTACTTAATTCAAAATATAGCATTTTAGTTTAAATCAGTCAATGAATTGTTAGAATATTCTTTGTTTAATTTCATCTAACATTCATATGTCCGCAACAAAGAAACCAACCACGGTTCCGATTGGTTTCTTAGCTGATTTCCTTAAGCAATCCGTACAAATAAGGAACGGATTGAAAGGCATATATTTTTTTGTGCAGCCGTCCTTCTTTGAAAAACAATAAACATGGAACACTTTCGATTTCATATGATTCGGCAATTGCTTGGACATAATTCATATTCATTTTGCCTGCCTTCAATTCCGGGAATAGCTCCAAGGATATCGTCAGCATCTTGGAGGCAACCTGACAAGTGCCGCATAAAGGGGTATATAAATATAAGCAAAAGGTTTCCCCATTTTCAACAGCAAGCTTACACTCTTCTTCTTTCCATTCCTGCATCAATTAGTCGTTCACCCTTTGACTTAAAAATTTCATTTTCACATTCATATTGGCAGATAGAAGCACAGTTGCGATATGATGTTCGGGTGAGCTTTCCACTTCTTTGTACATTTTATTAATATACAGGTGGTTCGCCTCAGGCATTTCCCTTCGGAACTGCTTCCGCAGCTTTTCTCCTGATTCATCTGCGTCAAAAAGGAGATAAACATCACGGTCCATCAATTCATCCACTAATTCATCCAGCTTAGTTAATGATATGGTCCCATTCGTACATCTTATTTCCACATCTTCATTTAAAACGGAGGCAACTTTTCTTCTATCGGAACTGCCTTCTACAATGATCACTTTATCGAATTCGCCCCACTCCATGTCATCACTCCATCTCACGAATTATGTGCGCAACTGCCACGGTACCAAATGAAAAAGAGAGCAGGCCTTTTCAGTCCCCCCTCCCTTTTTTTTAACCGTTGATTAAACTCTCATACTCTTCAGCGCTCATCAAGCTTTCAATATCACTGCTATTAGATGGTTCAAGCACGACCATCCATGCCTTTTCATAAGGAGACTCATTTACATATTCAGGGTTGTCACTTAAATCTTCGTTTACTTCAATAACCTTGCCACTGATAGGTGCATAAAGCTCAGAAACGGTCTTAACGGATTCAACACTTCCAAATGGTTCGTTCGCTTTCAATTCATCGCCGATTTCCGGAAGCTCAACGAATACGATGTCCCCAAGCTCGGACTGTGCGAAAGCTGTAATTCCAATGCGCACTGTTCCATCTTCCGTTTTGACCCATTCATGTTCTTTTGTGTAACGAAGTTCTTTTGGTGTTGTTGTCATTATTAACCCTCCATATGTACATCTTATTTTATCTATTCCATTATAAGGTAGATTGTTTGTTTAAGTAAGGAATTAACCAAATATTTCGAGAAATTTTCAGTTCCAAACCTGTTCGAATTGCTCCTCTTTGAAACCTACCGTCACTTTGGTGCCATCCGTAACAATCGGCCTTTTCAGAAGCATGCCATCTGTGGACAATATATCAAGCATCTCTGCTTCAGAAGCTTCTTTCAGCTTATCCTTTAAGCCAAGCTCCCGATATTTTTGACCGCTAGTATTGAAAAACTTCTTCAACTCCAAATTGCTGATTTTATATAGTTGTTCTATTTCTGTTCGCGAAGGCGGATTTTCCGCTATATGGATTGCTTCATACTGCAGTTCATGATTATCAAGCCACTTCTTCGCGTTACGGCATGTGCCGCATTTTGGGTACCAATATAATGTTAAGCCCATCATTTCACCACCTATCAATAGAATACCCGTTTTCATCACGCAATACAACGAATTGTCTTTTGAATTTCCAATGCGATTTCATCAAAGGAAATAAGGGAATGCCTTCTCGGGCATTCCCTTTACTGATTTTGATTCATTTCTTAAAGAGCATATTTTTCAGCTTCGATTACCTTGACGGAAGCTTCACGTTTTTTCGCAATGACATTGATCGGATTATGCCTTGTCAGCTTACGGAGCGACGCAAGCATGATGCGAAGAGTATCGCCTGTTTCCACTGCGATTAACGTTTCCTTTGCGTGCTGTTCTATTTCATTGAAAGCTTCCTGAACGAAGATTTCTGTGTAAAGCACTTTTTGTTTGTTCTTCTCCAGACCTGTAGCTGCTATTGCTTTTTCCGTACGCAATACCACGGATTCCGCTGCATAGGCAAGGGATGCGATATCAGCAATGTTGGAGAGGATTTCTTGTTCTTGATCAAGAGTTTTGCCGTATTTCTGTGCAGCAAGGCCAGCTGCCAGAATCCCGATTTTCTTAGCATTTCTAACAAGCATTTTTTCTTGTGCCAATGGCTCATCACCAGGTTCTTCCGGCATCATCATCATTAATTCCTCTTGCAGGCTTTGAGCCTTTTGAAGAAGCGGCAATTCCCCTTTAAGTGCTTTCTTCAGGAAAGTTCCAGGGACAAGCAATCGATTGATTTCATTTGTACCTTCAAAGATCCGGTTAATCCGGGAATCACGATATGCTTTTTCAATTTCATACTCCTGCATGAAACCATAGCCACCATGAAGCTGTACGCCTTCGTCCGTAACATAATCCAACACTTCGGAAGCGAAGAATTTATTCAATGAACACTCAATGGCATATTCAGCGATTGCAGCAGCCATTGATTTCCCATCTTTCACTTGCTCATCCGTCAATTTGCTTTGTCTTTGTTCATAAAGGCCAACGGTACGGTATACAGAGCTTTCTGCTGCATAAATTTTGGATGCCATTGTTGCAAGTTTTTCTTTCGTCAAGTTAAAATCGGAAATTTTCGTTTTGAACTGTTGACGTTGATTCGTATAAGCTGCTGTAATCTCAAGGGCACGTTTAGATCCGCCGACAGCACCGACACCTAATTTATAACGGCCGATATTCAGGATATTGAAAGCGATGACATGTCCTTTTCCGGCTACACCCAAAAGGTTTTCGACTGGCACATGTACATCTTCAAGGATTAATGTACGTGTAGATGAGCTTTTGATTCCCATTTTCTTCTCTTCAGCACCAGTTGATACGCCATCATAATCACGCTCAACTATGAAAGCGGAGAATTGTTCGCCGTCGATTTTGGCGTATACACAGAAGACATCTGCAAAACCTGCATTTGTAATCCATTGTTTTTCACCATTTAAAATATAGTGTGTTCCTTCGGCATTCAATTTCGCTGTCGTTTTTGCTCCCAAGGCATCTGAACCTGAGCTTGGTTCCGTTAAGGCATACGCTGCAATCTTCTCACCCGTTGCCAGTAAAGGGAGGTATTTTTTCTTTTGTTCTTCATTCCCGAATAATACGATCGGCAAAGATCCGATACCTACATGTGCACCATGCGTAATTCCAAAGCCGCCTGAAAGTGCCATTTTTTCTGTAATCAATGCCGAACTGATTTTATCAAGACCCAATCCGCTGTATTCCTCAGGAACGTCAGCACCAAGTAAACCGATTTCACCTGCATGCTTCAGTAATTTAACGGAACGGTCAAATTCATGGTTTTCTAAATGTTCAACCTGCGGCAGAATTTCATTCTCTACGAAATCCTCGGTAGTTTTGGCGATCATTTTATGCTCATCAGAATAATCTTCCGGTGTAAACACTTGATCATACGTAATATCTTCTACTAAAAAGGCTCCGCCTTTAATGAGGTTATCTGTAGTTTGATTGGACATGTTATTTCCTCCTAAGTATTTAAGATAGTAAATCCGCCGGAAGCATGACAGCTTCCGGGGGGGGATTAAGCCAATAATTCAAATACTCCAGCAGCACCCATTCCGCCGCCGATACACATTGTCACGACTCCGAACTGTTGGTTTCTGCGCTTCATTTCATGTAGCAGGCTTAATGTCAGTTTTGCCCCCGAACATCCTAGTGGATGGCCTAAGGCGATGGCTCCGCCATTTACATTGACAATCTCTTCATTCAAACCGAGCTCACGAATGATTTGAATGGATTGGGAAGCAAAGGCTTCATTCAATTCAAATAAACCAATATCCGATAACTCAAGACCCGCTAGCTTCAAAGCTTTAGGAATGGCTGCAATCGGTCCGATACCCATGATTTCAGGCGGTACTCCCGCTACAGCAAAGGAACGGAACTTACCCATCGGTTTCATCCCTAATGAAGAGGCCTTTTCCCCATCCATGACCATGACCGCGGCTGCACCATCACTCGTTTGTGAGGAATTCCCTGCTGTTACGGAGCCTGTAACAGAGAATGCAGGTCTTAGTTTTTTTAGCACTTCAGCAGTGGTGCCTGGACGAACGCCCTCATCCTGTGTAAATGTAAATGTTTTTTCCTTTAACTTAAGATCTGGTCCCACTGAACGAAGGGTTACGTCAACCGGCACGATCTCATCCGAAAACTTTCCTTCTGCAATGGCCTTCGCCGCCTTTTGATGACTACGAACAGAAAATGCATCTTGATCGTCACGGGAAATGCCGTATTTTTTTGCAACGGCTTCAGCAGTGTGGCCCATACCCATATAATATTCCGGTGCCGTTTCCGCAAGTCTCGCGTTCGGACGTGTTACATGGCCCATCATTGGCAAAAGGCTCATGGATTCCGCTCCGCCTGCAATGACAGTATCACTTTGGCCGAGCATGATCCTTTCCGCTCCATATGCGATGCTTTGCAGCCCGCTTGAACAGTAACGATTAATCGTTATGGCCGGTACTGTATAAGGTAATCCTGCCAATGCACCAATGTTACGAGCCATGTTCAATCCTTGCTCCGCTTCAGGCATTGCACAACCGATAATCAGGTCATCGATGGTGCCTTCATAATTTCCTGCACGCTTTAACGTTTCCTTTACGACAAGAGCCCCTAAATCATCAGGACGTACACTGGCAAGAGAACCTTTTTTCGCTCTTCCAACCGGAGTCCTTGCTCCAGCTACTATTACCGCTTCTTTCATGAGGATCCCCCTTACTCATTTTTAAGCTATTGATCTATTAATCTTCGTTTTGGCCATTTCTTCGTCCATTCATCAATTACGGAGTGGTTTGCCTTTAACAAGCATATGCTGCATCCTTGCTTGGGATTTCGGAGTCGAAACCAGTTTCAGGAATGCCTGTTTTTCTAGGTTCAGGATGTATTGTTCATCTACTTCCGTGCCAAATGGGAGTTTTCCCCCCGCCAGCACATATGCAAGCTCTTTGGCTATGACAAGGTCATGTTCTGATAAGAAACCTGAAAGGCGCATGGATTCCGCCCCTAATAGAAGTGCGGCATATCCCGTTTCACCTACGACAGGGATTTTTGTGCGGGCCGGAGCGATATAGCCTTGTTCATGCATGGAAATTACCGCCTGTTTCGCATCATATAGCTGATGATCCGCATTTACGCTTATTCCATCCGCTGAATTAAGGAAATTGTTCCCTCTCGCTTCCTCGGCGGAGGTAGAAACTTTTGCCATGGCGACCGTTTCAAATACTTGGTTGGCCACTTTCTGTAAGTCGAAGTCGACGCCCTTCGGCATATTCCTCAACGTCTTCACATAAAGTTCTTTAGTCCCGCCGCCGCCTGGAATCAAACCTACACCAGCTTCCACTAGTCCCATATACGTTTCTGTCGTTGCCTGGATGCGCGCTGCCGGAAGGGATACTTCAGCTCCCCCGCCAAGTGTCATATTAAACGGTGCAACCACTACAGGAACAGCACTATACTTGATTTTAAGCATCGCCTTTTGGAATTGGCTGATGACCATATCGAGTTCAAAAATGTTGTCATCCTGTGCTTCCATCAGCATCATTGCAATATTAGCGCCTACACAGAAGTTCTTTCCTTGGTTTCCGATGACCAAGCCTTTAAAATTCGCTTCCGCTTCGTCGACCGCCGCATTGATCATTTGTATGATATCCAGACCGATTGCATTATTCGGTGAAGTGAATTCAAGAAGAGCCACTCCATCGCCGATATCCATCAGGCTTGCACCACTGTTTTTCTTGATTACGCCTTTTTGTTTCTTTATCGCTTTAAGATTCATCACTTTAGGATTTGCAACAAGTTCCTTATATTCACCATTATCATAATAGTGAACTATGCCATTTTCTTCTTTATAGAAGGAAGTGATGCCTTTAGCGAGCATATCCTTCACCCATTGCGGAACGGTGATGCCTTCCGCCTCCATTCGGGCTACCGATTTTTCTACCCCTATCGCATCCCATGTTTCAAATGGTCCTGTTGACCATCCGAAGCCCCATTTCATCGCTTGATCGATCGCCACGATGTCATCCGCGATGTCCCCAAGCAGCTGGGCAGAATACACAAGCGCCGGATTCAGGACATTCCAAAGTAATTGGCCGGTACGGTCTTCGCTATAAACAAGCGCTTTCATTTTATTTTCAAAGCCCTTGGCCTGTTTAGCCATTTCAATGGAAGGCGTTTTTAATCTTTTTCGTGCACCATATTCAAGGGTATCGGGATTCAGTTCAAGGATTTCCTTTCCTTTTTTCAAGAAAAATCCTTGGCCTGACTTGCTTCCAAGCCACCCATTCTTAAGCATTTCATTCATGAAATCAGGTATTTTGAAAACTTCTTTTTCTTCTCCATCCACCTGTTCATATACGTTTCTGGCAACATGTGCAAAGGTATCCAATCCAACTACATCAAGTGTCCGGAAAGTCGCACTAGTTGCCCTTCCAATCAACGGACCTGTAACCGAATCGACCTCACCAACACTGTATCCGCCTTTTTGCATTTCCCGCAGAGTGACCAATAAACCATAAGTTCCGATTCGGTTTGCGATAAAGTTAGGGGTATCCTTGGCTTCGACGACACCTTTTCCCAGTACATCTTCGCCGAATCGTTTCATGTATTCGAGCACTTCTGGTGAAGTTGCTTTAGTTGGAATAAGCTCCAACAACTTAAGATAACGCGGCGGATTGAAGAAGTGGGTTCCCAGGAAGTGCTTTTGAAAGTCCTCCGAACGGCCTTCTGCCATTGCTTCAATTGATATTCCGGAGGTATTCGATGAAACGATGCTTCCTGGTTTACGATGCTGATCAACCTGGGCGAACACACTTTGCTTAACCTCAAGCTTCTCAACGACCACTTCGATGATCCAATCGACATCCTTTAAACGACTTATATCATCTTCCAGGTTTCCTGCCTCGATCAACGCAATGTTTCCCTTAGCCGAAAGCGGAGCTGGTTTCTGTTTTAAAAGTTTCGTAATCGCTGTTTGGCTGATGCGGTTACGCACTTGTTTATTATCTAATGTCAGTCCCTTTTTCTTTTCATCCTCAGTTAGTTCACGAGGTACAATATCCAATAATAAAGTCGGAATGCCGATGTTAGCAAGGTGTGCAGCAATCCCTGATCCCATAACTCCTGACCCTAGAACAGCAGCCTTTCGTATTTGTCGAACCAAGTTCATATCCCCCTTACACAATTTATTGAATGAATGCTCATTCATTTTTAATTCAAAAAAATTTTGAATATTTTTTCTTATTACTAATATAGAATATATTTGGAAATTCCGCAATGATTAAACAGGAAAAAAATATTTTTTTCTCCGAGTTCCTTCGGTTATTTCTCCTCCGTTCAGTAAAAAATAACCGGGGTGGAGGTGACTAATATAATGAAGCGTAAAGATAATCCTTCTAAAGCAGCCGTAAGCGCAGCAAGCGTTAAAGGCAATGCCGGCCCTGGCGCTGAACGTCAACACGGAATCAATAAAGTGAACAGCCAGAACAATCAGTTCAAAAGATAATCTTTCTTAATTTGAGCAGCCGTCCCTTTTCCGGGGCGGCTCTCGCTTCCTATTTCTTGAATAGGCCTTTTAAAACGAAAGCAATATTGGCCGGTCTCTCTGCAAGGCGGCGCATGAAGTATCCATACCAATCCGTACCATAAGGAACATACACCCTTACCTTATATCCTTCTTTAGCAAGTTCGAGCTGCTTTTCATTGCGGATGCCATATAACATTTGGAATTCAAATCGATCACGGGGAATTCCCTGATCTTTGACCAAGTCCCTCGTATAATCAATGATCTTGTCATCATGTGTGGCAACGGCTGTGTAATTGCCATTTTGCATATGCTTCTTGATGATTTTCTTGAAATTCTCATCCACATCTTTTTTCTCGGGAAAAGCCACTTCCCTTGGTTCTTTATAAGCCCCTTTAACAAGCCTTAGATTCGGATGGTATGCATCCAGCTCCTCAATATCCTTCTCAGTCCGATACAGATAAGCTTGGATGACAGTCCCCAATTCATTATATTCAGACTTCAGGTTTTTGAATACATCCAAAGTCGGCTGACAGCGCGGAAAATCTTCCATATCAAGCGTCACGAAAACCTGATGGGCTTTAGCTTCATCCAAGACCCTCCGCATGTTATTCATTACGACTCGTTCGGACACATCCAAGCCCATCGAGGTCAGCTTCAGGGATAACTGTGAATCCAGTTCATTTCTGCCAATCATGCGGATTGCTTCAATGCACTCATCTGCCATCTTCCCTGCTTCTTGTTCATCTTCAATGAATTCACCTAAATAATCAATAGTGACGGCAAGCCCTTTCCGGTTAAGATCTGCAATCACTTCACATGCCATATCCAAGGATTCTCCTGCCACGAAACGAGATGCCCCAAACCGCAGCCCGTATTTTTTCGCTGCCTTTGTCATGCCCTTGTTCTTTGATAAAAAAAGGAATAGATTTTTCAATATTCTTTCCACTGCATTCCCCTCCAAATCATTTTGGAAAATAGATGCACAAGATTATTTTACCATTTAATGCACTTTTCAGATATTTAGAATCAAGAATAAAAAAAATCCAGAAGGGAAAATTAAGCTCGTTTAAAGAACACTTAAGGAGGTAGCAATGATGGAACAGCAAAATTCGTTTAACAGCCAACAGCAGTCCACCGGCTTTATGAAACAGCCGCCGGAAATGGTTACGGTGAAAGATAGCTTATACTTAACCGATATGCTTGCATGGAATCTGAATGCAATTAAAAAAGCACATTTTTTTGCCACACAATGCAAGGACCCGCAAATCATTGATGCTTTAAATCGGTGCGGACTCATGCATCAACGTCATTACGATACCATATTAAAACATTTGAACCCCGACCAAAATCAGGGTCAACAACAATACCAATAAAGGAGGGTTCTTGATGCCCAATGAAAACAAAGTCCAAAATCCAGAATCTCCCGTGGCAAAGACACCGCAAATGAATGACAGGGATTTTATAAATGATATGCTTTCAACTGAAAAGTACTTTTGCAACTCCCTTTCCGTTGCCCTGCATGAAATGAGTAACCAAGCCTTATTCCAAGACATTTTCTCCGTTGCCAAAGAAAATCAAGAGATGCAGCGTGAACTCTATAACCTTATGTTCGAAAAAGGCTGGTATAGTTTAGAAAAGGCGCAAGCTACCAGCTTAAGCCAATCGTATCAACAATTTTCCGGTTATAAAAATCAATTTCCAACTGGAACGAACATTCAATAAGCAAACATTCAGGGGAGATTCTGCTCCTTTTGTTTTTTTGCTACAAATAAAGCCGGCCCATCGGGGGCCGGCTTTATATTTAGATATCCGTTGAAAACATATACTTCTTATAGTGATACCGAATGCTGAATATTAAGCCCATGGCCATCATGTTCCCCATTAGCGAGCTTCCTCCATAACTGACAAATGGAAGCGGAATCCCAGTTATTGGTAAAAGGCCTACAGTCATGCCGATATTTTGAAAAACGTGAAACGTCAACATGCTTATAACGCCAACACAGATATATGTATAGAAGTTATTTTTCGTGTCCATTCCCGTTTTTGTTATATGGTAAATCAATAGGAAAAACAAGGAAATAATGATACTTGATCCGATGAAGCCGAATTCTTCACCGATGATGCTGAAAATGAAATCCGAATGACTCTCAGGCAAATACACTTCCCTCGAGCCGATTCCCTTGCCTGTGGTCTGGCCGGAGCCGATGGCCAGTAAAGATTTGGTTAAGTGATATCCTTCGGAGCTGGCATAATTATATGGATCCAGCCAAGAATAGATACGGCCGAATTGATAGGATTTTACCCCTAGGTATTTTTCCAGGATTTCCGGCTTCCAAAGGACAAAGTATAGGACCGTTGATGCGACGACAATTCCTCCTGAAACGATCGGCAGCAGGATCTTCCATGTTACCCCTGAAATGAAAATCATTCCGAGCATGATTGACATGATGACAAGCGAGGTACCCAAATCTGGCTGTTGCATGATTAACAATAAGGGGGCACCGGTCACTAGACCGATTTTAATAAGCAGCCAGATATCCGTTTGAATCGTTTTCAGCGTGTTTTTGAGATGATGGTTTGAGATGACATTCGCTAAAGCCAGGATGAGGAAAACCTTCATGAATTCCGATGGCTGAATCGAACCGATTCCCGGAATGATGAACCAACTTTTCGCACCATTCCGGACAGGAACGATGCTTTCCGGCATAATGATCAGCAAAAAAAGCAAAAACAATCCGAAGCCATAGGCGTACCAAGATATTTTTTTCAACTGATCAGAATCCAAGGTGATGAAACCTAATACGATTCCGATTCCAACTATATACCAAAAAATTTGTTTAATTAAGAAGTTTTCAGCGTACTGTCCAGTCGTTTGGGCACTATAGATTGCTAAGCAACTTCCAACGCATAATAACAGCAATATTGTGACCAAAGAAAAATCTATTCGTGATGAAAATTTATTTTGTTCTTCCATACTTAACTCTCCCTTAAAAAGGCTCCTGCGATATATCTATAAATACACTTATTCATTATACTTTAAACAAATAAAATCACAACTATATAGAAGAATAGTTTACAGGCTTCATGGAGTTATTTCCATGAAGCCTGTATGCAGAGAGAGCTATGCATGTGATTCCTTTGATTTTCTCCGTTTCAGCAATAAGCTGACCAATCCATGGTTTGGGGAAAAGAGAAAGGCCATTCCGAATAATATGGCGGCCGACCCCACCATGCAGCCTGAAATCGAGGCATCCAAAATGGTGGCAGAATAGTAGCCGATGACGGAACTTAGCACCCCTACCCCGATACTGACCAATATCATGCTGCTTAAACGGTCTGACAGCAGGTATGCTGTTGCCGCAGGTATGATGAGCATTCCAACTACTAAAATGGAACCTACACTATCAAAAGAAGCTACAGTTGTCAGTGAGATGAGGCTCATCAATAAGTAATGGAAGAACAGTACAGGAATACCCATTGCAGCCGCAAGTGACGGATCAAAAGACACGAGTTTAAACTGTTTGAAGAAAAGGAAGATCAGTACGAGATTCAGGATGAAACAACTGCCGACTATCCAAACAGCTTTTGGTCCAACTTCGATTCCCGCGATTGTCATTGTGTTCCAGGGAGTATAGGCTATTTCGCCATAAAGGACATGTTCCAGGTCAAAATCTATTTGTTGCGTATACAGGCTCACAAGTACGATTCCCGTTGCAAAAAGGGAAGTAAATACAATCCCGATCGCTGCGTCAGCTTGAACGCCCGACGATTGGAAAAGCTGGATCAAGAATACGGTAAGCAAGCCGAGCGCAGCAGCCCCGATCAGCATTGGAACCGAATCACGGGTCCCCGTTATTAAAAATGCCAATACGATTCCCGGCAAAACAGAATGACTGATGGCATCCCCAATCAACGTCATTTTCCTGACTATCAAAAAGCATCCTAATACACTGCAAGAACCCGCCACTAATGCTCCGACTAAGATAATCCAAAAATCATTCATGATGAGTGGCTCCCTTTCCTTCTATCCTGTTCGAGAGAATATTTCTTTTTCGTCGATACCCTTCTCCATACAGATGAAAGCACTCCGCGTTTAGGTGCAAAAAGCATGGAAAAGAAAAACCATACCGTCGCGGATAAGACAATTAACGGTCCTGTTGGCAAATCATTGACCGATGTACTGATCAACGTTCCAGACACACCGCTCAACATTCCGAATACACCAGACAGGATGACCATGATATGCAGCCGCTCCGTCCAATACCTCGCGGAAACCGCAGGAGTTATCAGTAAAGATGCCATCAATACGACGCCTACAGCCTGGATACCGATCACTACAGCTGCCACGATCAGCATCATGATGAAATAATCCAGAAAAACAACCGGCAATCCCATCCCCTTAGCAAACCCAGGGTCAAAGGACAGTAATTTGAATTCTTTAAAAAATATGGTACAAGTGAAAATGAGAATGAAGGAAACCGTCATCATCATATATACATCGGACATGACCATTGACGCCGTCTGTCCGAATAAAAAGGTATCCAATCCACTCTGGTTTCCATACTCGCTCTGCTGGATCTGCGTAAGCATGACAATTCCGAAGCCAAAGAAAGAAGATAAGACGATTCCCAAGGCCGCATCCTGCTTGATCTTACTGTATCTCGTAAGCACACTGATCAAGAAGACAGCCACTAGCCCTGCCAAGGCAGCACCTATTAGAAAGTAGGAAGTGGATTTCACTCCAGTTAACATAAAGGCGACACAGATACCGGGTAACGCTGCATGTGCGAGCGTGTCGCCAAGCAAAGACTGCTTTCTGAGGTAGGCAAAGCTGCCGATGACCCCGCTGCTTAATCCGAGGAACATCGTGCCAAGCAATATCCACCTTGTATTTGGATCAGTAATAATATCCAGTATGTTCATCGTGTACACCTCATTTTAATAAAAGGCCGGACTTAGTGTCTGATAGTATTGCTAGACGGCCTCCATACGTTGCCTGTAAGTATTCGGGAATGAACACTTCTTCTGTCGGACCTATTTTCATCACCTTTTTATTTAATAACATCGTCCAGTCGAAATATTCCTTCACAGTGGATAGGTCATGATGCACAACCAGAACTGTTTTGCCTTTTTCCTTCAATTCCATAAGCAATTGTATGATTGCTTTCTCAGTTGCCGCATCCACCCCTACGAACGGTTCATCCATAAAGTAAATATCCGCTTCCTGTGCCAATGCACGGGCCAGGAATATCCGTTGCTGCTGTCCACCTGATAGCTGGCTGATCTGGCGGTTAGCGTATTCAGCCATTCCCACCTTATCCAGGCACTCCATCCCCTTTTGCCTCTCGGACTTCCCTGGTCGCTTCAGCCATCCGAGATGACCATATCTGCCCATCATCACGACATCGAGTGCGTTGGTTGGAAAATCCCAATCCACTGACTCACGCTGTGGTACATAGCCAATACTCTTCCTCATCGATTTATAAGTCGAACCCTTTATTGTGATTTGCCCCGATATTTTTGGGATCAATTCCAGTATTCCCTTTATCAAAGTGGACTTCCCTGCTCCATTGGGGCCTATGATACCGATTAAATTCCCTTCCGGCACCTCAAATGAAACATCTTCGACAACCGGCTTCTTATGATATGCAATCGTTAAATTCTCGACCTTCAAAGCTGCTTGATTCATAGTTTCTCCCCCTTATTTCAAAGCATGGACGATGGTGTCGGTATTATGACGGACCATCCCGATATACGTTCCTTCTTCCGTCCCTTTTTCACCCATTGCATCCGAGAATAATTCACCGCCGATTTCAACTTTGTGGCCCTGCTTCCCTGCACCTTGAATGACAGCCTCGATAGCCTTCCTTGGTACGCTTGACTCAATGAAAATCGCTTTTATTTTGTTCTCCACAAGATAATTCCGCATATCAGTAACATCTTTTGATCCATATTCCGATAATGTATTGATTCCTTGGAGACCCCTTACGTCCAGGCCATATGACTTACCGTAGTATCCAAAAGCATCATGTGCTGTAACGAGCACCCGTTGATCTTCTGGAATTTTATTAATTTCATCTTGAACATATTTATCAAGTTCCTCCAATTGCAGGACGTACTCTTCATAATTTTCACGAAACTCTGCTTCATGGTCCGGATCATTGGCAATCAACTCTTTCTTGACTGTGTCCGCCGCTACGATCCAAAGCTTTACATCAAACCATACGTGGGGATCATGCTCCGTAGCACTCACTTTACGAAGCTGGTTCTCCTTGAAGTCCTCCGTTACGGCAATCGTCGGTTTATCCTTGCTCATCATTTCGAATATATCCGTCATTTTCCCTTCAAGATGCACACCATTATAAAAAATCATATCAGCCGAATCCAGTGTCTCCACATCACCCTGTGTCGCTTTATATAGATGGGGGTCGACTCCCGGTCCCATTAAACTGGTGACCTCGACATGTTTACCGCCGATATTCTCAACCAAATCCCCAATCATTCCCGTTGTTGTAACGACATTTAGCTTGCCATTGCCTTTATCCCTATCGGCTGTATCATTACCGCACCCCGTTAAAATCAGCAATGCAGCAAGCACACCCCCAATAGATTTTAGAAAACCCATCCATATTCCCTCCTCTTTTTCATTTCCCTAAAAATGTTTGCCGAACGCAAAATTAAGTGTAAATTTTTTTACATTGTCGTAAATGCTAAAAAGTTTCCTCTACACAACTTATTTTATACTATACACAAATATACAAAAAAAGTGCAACTATTTTTTAAACATTTCAAAAAGGCGAATGACTTTTACACACAATAAAAACTGTCAGGAATCTCACTAGGGAGCTCCCTGACAGCCAGTCATTCCGTACATGAAACGTAACGAGAAGTTATATTTATATTGTGGAGTTTTAATGGTGAATATAATATAGGGGAGCTATTTCTGGACGACATGAAATTCACGAGTAAATGTGTGAATTTCACGAGTAAACTGCCAAAATTCACGAGTAAACGTGGTTTCCTCGCGTAATACCGCGGAATTCTTGACTGGCATTGCCACTCATTTTTCCTGTTTCAATGAAATTGCCAAGTACGCAAATCCCAATTCGATTCCGCAAAGCACAACCAGGGTGATTAAAGTTTGGAACATCATGATTTCCTCCTCCTCTAAGACTTAAACAAATCTTAAAGGATGAAACCAATACCAGAACAAGACCTTATTTGAAGAAATCTTCAGCAGTCCCACACTGTTCCCTTGCCCTGAAATGGGTTTCATACTGTACAATAAAAAAAAAGAAAAAACGGTGATACCATGACAAATATTAAAGAAATAGCTCAATGTGCTGGTGTATCTGTCTCAACAGTGTCTCGTGTATTGAATGATCATCCATATGTAAGCCCCGATAAAAGAAAGAGCGTCTTAGAAGCGATCAATCGTTTGAATTATACGAGAAACATCAACGCCATTCATCTTTCAAAAGGCAAGACCAATCTTATCGGCATCATCATCCCCTTCAACAATCACCCATATTACGGGGCAATCGTTAACGGAATCACTAAACAGGCAAATGCAATCGGCTGTCATATCGTCATCTTTCAAACAAATTATGATAGAGAGAAAGAAATCCAGGCTTTTAATATGCTGCAAATGAAGCAGCTCGATGGCATTATCGTTTGTTCAAGGATTTCAGAAATGAAAATCCTCTTGGAATATCAAAAATACGGACCGATTATTTTATGTGAAGATACAGCTCAGGCTGAATTCTCATCCATCAGCATTGATCATTATGCAGCTTTCTCCTGTGCCCTTGAGTACGTGATCGCTAAAGGATATAAGAAAATCGGATACAGCCTCGGCCGTAAAAAAAGCAGAAATAGTTCCCACCGCACAAAAGCCTTTAACGATATCATGAGTAAACATCAACTGATAAACAATAAAGAATGGCTGTTTGAAGGCAGTTATCACATCAAAGACGGTGAACAATTGTTTCAGGAATGGAATTCGATGATGGATAAACCTGAAGCCATCATCATCACGAATGATGACACGGCGGCAGGGTTCATTCTTACCGCTAAGAAATCGGGTATAAGGGTACCGGAAGATGTGGCCATTCTCGGCTTCAATAATGATAGCCTTGGCGAAATGCTCGACATCACGACCATTTCCTTACCGCTGGAATGGATTGGGAAAATGGCAGTGGACCTATTTGAGAATCCTGGAGAGGTCAAACATGTAAAACTGGACTACGCCCTAATAAAAAGGAAAACCGTTTAGTTATCAGGATGCTTTATTTTAGTATATCGTCACTTGAATTCTTCCTTACTGCCATCATTCAACTAGGAAAAAATAACCACATAAAATAATCATTGCGATATCCCAGAAGTTATTTTATAATTTTGATATAGTAAAGTTTACTCAATTACTAGCAATCTATTAACGATTGCATGAATTTCATGAGTACAATCGTCCGGCGTCACCTATTAAACTGACGCAAACGATTTTAGAAAATTGAATACTTCCTCATTTACCGATGAGTTAGAGGCTGCAGCTTATAAAAGTAAAACGGACGAGATTCTGGAAAATTAAAGACTCCGTTTGAAAGGATAAGTTGCCGAAGTTAGGGTATATTCCATGTATATTCTTGCTGGCGGTGTAACCGAACAGGAACACCACTGTCACGTTTTTTCAAAAAAGCGTGGGGAGCTATCTTCGGAAGGATAAACGGGTTTATTATAAACAGCCGTCGATCTTTTTCGACTGCTGTTTTTTTATTTTTCGTTCCCTTCCAATAAAAAGGAGTGTAACATCAATTGTCAAATTCTCAATCACCATCAAGCCCTACTGAACTGAAAAGGAGCCTGAAAGCGCGTCATTTAATGATGATTTCATTAGGTGGAACGATTGGAACAGGTTTATTTTTAGCTAGTGGCGGGGCCATTCATTCAGCCGGACCTGGCGGTGCCTTGGTGGCATACGCAATCATCGGCATCATGGTTTATTACTTAATGACAAGTCTTGCAGAAATGGCAGCGTTCATGCCAGTGGCCGGTTCGTTCCGTGTCTATGCATCCAAATTCGTCGATCCGTCTTTCGGTTTTGCGATTGGTTGGAACTACTGGTATAACTGGGCAATCACCATTGCTGCCGAATTGGCAGCCGTTGTCTTAATTATGAAGTTCTGGTTCCCGGATAGCCCTTCAATTATCTGGAGTGCCATTGCGTTAATCATTATGTTTCTTATCAATTACATGTCAGTTAAAGGTTTCGGGGAAACAGAATTCTGGTTTGCCATGATCAAGGTCGTGACAGTCGTCATATTCTTGATCACGGGTGTTCTGATCATTCTCGGAATCATGGGTGGCAAAGACCCAATCGGTTTTTCCAATTTCACAATGGGCGAAGGTCCCTTTAACGGAGGATTCTTCACGATTCTAGGCGTATTCATGGCTGCCGGCTTTTCATTCCAAGGTACGGAATTGCTTGGAGTGACTGCAGGTGAAAGTGAGGATCCAGAAAAAAATATCCCAAAAGCGATCAGATCCGTTTTCTGGCGTATCATCTTATTCTATATCTTAGCCATTTTTGTAATTGGCATGATCATTCCGTTTACCGATTCACGTTTATTGAGTGAAGATGTTGCCGTAAGTCCATTTACGCTTGTATTTGAAAGGGCCGGCCTTGCATTTGCTGCATCCATCATGAACGCGATCATTTTATCATCCGTACTCTCAGCCGGTAACTCTGGCATGTACGCTTCAACCCGTATGCTATGGGACTTGGCACGTGATGGTAAAGCACCGAAATTCCTAGGCAAGTTAGATAAAAGAGGAGTACCCGTGAATGCCCTTATCGTGACTTCTTTAGTTGGCTGCGTTGCATTCTTAGCTTCGTTTTTCGGTGATGGCGTCGTTTATATCTGGTTATTGAACGCTTCAGGCATGGCGGGATTCGTCACCTGGGTAGGGATTGCGATTGCCCATTATCGGTTCCGCAAAGCCTACGCAGCTCAAGGCCTTGATATGAATGCTTTACCATTCCGGGCACAAGGCTTCCCATTCGGGCCTATATTCGCACTTGTCCTTTGTATTATCATTATTATCGGACAAGGCTATCAAGCTTTCAGCAGCGATGGGATCGACTGGAATTCAATGTTCGTTTCCTACATTGGCTTGATTCTATTTTTCGTCTTATGGTTCGGCTATAAAATTAAGCACAAAACGAAAATCATTCCCCTAGAGGAATGTGACCTTAAATCAAAATAATACGCAAAGGACCTGTTCTTCCTAATCGAAGAAGAACAGGTCCTTTTTTCATTTCAATTGATAAACACGGCATTCATATGGTTGCAGGGGTTTGCTGGAGATTCCTTCTTCCTCCTGATCATAATTGCCGATCAGCTTTGTGGCAGAATATGCATGCAGCTCTTCAGGCAAAGTATAGGAGGCCTGCTCTTCTTTAAAGTTGCATAGCACCAACAGCTTTTCTTCTTCCAACGATCTCGTGTAGGCAAATATTCGTTCATCATCAGGGAACAGCAGTTCAAAACGGCCATAAACGACGATATCATGTTCCTTGCGTAATTGGATAAGCTTTTTATAAAAATGAAAAATGGAATTGTGATCATTGTAGGCCTTTTCTGCATTAATCTCGGGGAAATTGGGATTAACCTTAATCCAAGGAGTCCCTTGCGTGAATCCTGCGTTCCGGGAGTCATTCCACTGAATCGGTGTTCTCGCATTATCTCGGCTGCGGGCGTGAATGGCTGACATCATCCTCTCTTTTGACCAGCCATGAGAATTGACTAGTTCGTCATATGAATTCAATGTTTCGATATCCCGGTATTCATCGATGCTTTCAAATGCAACATTGGTCATGCCCAGCTCTTCCCCTTGATATATATAAGGTGTACCCTGAAGCATATGAAGACAAGCAGCAAGCATCTTAGCGCTTTCAATACGATACTTTCCATCATTACCAAACCTTGAGACAACCCGGGGCTGATCATGGTTGTTCCAGTATAAACTGTTCCAGCCTTCCCCCTCCAAACCAGTCTGCCACTTGGAAAGAATTCGCTTTAAATCGGTAAGCTTCCACTTATCATTACTCCACTTTCCTTCAGGCCCTCTCCCCAAATCCATATGTTCGAATTGAAAGACCATATGTAGCTCACCACGATCTTTACCTGTGAACAATTGTGCGTCCTCCGGTGTGACGCCTGGCATCTCCCCAACCGTAATCACGTCATACCCAGAAAGCGCCCGTTGATTGATTTCCTGTAAAAACTCATGTATGCGCGGGCCATTCAGGAAAAATGGGCTTCCGTCACCAAACTGCTTCTCATGGCGAACGGCTCCATCCGAATAGCTTTGATCTTTTGAAAGGAAGTTGATGACATCCATCCGGAAGCCATCGACACCCTTATCCAGCCACCATGTCATGATACTGTAGATTTCTTCACGGAGCTTAGGGTTCTCCCAGTTTAAATCCGGTTGTTTCCTGCTGAATAAATGTAAATAATATTCATCGGTTCCTTCATCATATTCCCATGCCGAACCTTTAAAAATGGACTCCCAATTATTTGGCTCTTTCCCATTCCTGCCAGGTTTCCAAATATAATAATCACGTTTCGGATTATCTTTTGAGGATCGCGATTCCTCGAACCACGGATGTTCGTCTGAAGAATGGTTGACCACCAGGTCCATCATGATCTTCATTCCACGTTCATGAACTGCCTTCAACAACCTATCGAAGTCAGCCATTGTCCCGAATTCAGTCATGATTGATTTATAATCACTGATATCGTACCCATTGTCATCATTGGGGGATTGATAAACTGGGGATAGCCATATCACGTTCACACCCAGTTCTTGTAAATAATCGAGTTTCATCAATATCCCGTTTATATCCCCTATCCCATCACCATCACTATCCATAAAACTCCTTGGATACACTTGATACACAACTGCCTCTTTCCACCATGCTTTGTCCATGCTTTTCCCCCTTTTTAGCCGCATTAGCACAATCATTACACCAATACCCTATTATAAAGGGGGAAACTCCAGAATATTCTACTTTTATTCAGCTATTCCCGTTTGAATCATTTCAATATCCAGATCGACCTCGATCGGAATATCGGGATATGCCTCCTCCCAATGTTTTTGATCGAAATTTCTTGTTTTACTTTTAGCGTGATCACCGAGTGCAAGCGGATCTATATTGTTCTCCTGAAACATGGTTACCATCTCATTTAATTTTTTACCAATGACCCGCTCGGCCCTGGCCTCTATTCTATTCAGGTCGACCGCTTTGCCCAAGTCATAGCCTTGGACCTCTAGCAGACTCGCTTTCATTTTCACTCCAATCCTGACCTTGGGGTCTTGATTGGCATTCGAAATATGATACTGGACACGTGACTCCACGTTATTGATATCGGTAAAGTCATTTTCCTTCCATTTAATTTCATAACTCCCCAGCTTAAAGTTTTCACTAAGGACTTTATATAAAAAGCCGTCTTCATAAGGGATATATTTACCGATATAACGATCCTTTTTAAACAAGGCGATCCCTCTCACCCGTATTTGGTCTCCTGTTGTTTCCAATAAAGGCATGACCGGATCGATTCCTTTACCATGATACGCATATAAATACCTGTGAAGATCTACATCAGGCAAATTAGTCCTTATATTCTGTTCGATCAGCTCTTTCACTTGAACTCCTGGAGTTTTAATCAACTTCGGCTCCATTTTAACTACATCCTCCGCTTTGCCATGAACGACAGCTAAATACAAATCCCTTCCCACCATTGGGTCACGCCTATATGTATCGACATAATCATTCAACCCCTTACTTGCCAATTCTTCACCATATAGAATGACTGACAGTCTTCCGCCGACAATCGGGTATGGTGTTTTTGCATTTTCTTGCTGGCGGGCCGACTTTATATCATGGGAGTTCGCTTCATATACTTCTTTACCCAGATCTGCTTCCTCCCCAGGCTGAGGAACACTGACAACGACCGTACCTTGGATTCTTTTCTCTTCGGCATCATCATAACCTACGACTTCAGCAATTAATATATCTTCTAATATTTGCTTTTCCACGCCGCACGCCGTCATCAAAAAGCCTGCTAATATTATCAAGAGTAGTTTGATTTTCATGATTTATGCCCCCTGACTTTATAGACGATCGACTGCCATAGGAATAGGAGTGGAAGATACAAATAAACGATATAGAAACCAATTTGCGAACTGATCGTGTTAAATTTATCGATTCTATAGCGGTTATCCAAAAAAATGCAGGAAACTAAGATGATGATCAGAATGAAAACCAACATCTTTTTCTGTCTTAATCCAAATACTCTTTTTGCTGTCCTGCTTGCTGCCCAAACCCCTATGCAAACATTCGGCAGCACCATGAACAGCCAAACGGAAATCCCTATGTATTCGAACCTTTCAATGAATGGAAGGTCTACGATTTTCCATAACGTCAAAGTTGCCCAAATTACATCTTTCAGCTGATCTTGATGATAGTAGGCTAATGAAACAACAATCGATACTAAATAGATCGACATAGTAAACAACGCCCCTAAGTGGGCCCACTTTTGAGATTTTTCACGATTTTTAATGAAAGGATAATAAATGAGGAGCAATTCAAAGCCAAGGTAATTCAGGGTCATTTTCTTACAGGCCTTCATGATTGCCAAAAAGGAATGATCAAGAAAAGGACCCAAATTTTCAAAGTGGGCAAACTTCAATGGGAAATAATTCAAAAGGAATAATGGCGATCCGATAATAAGCCCGATTATGCAAAAACCGGTAATGACCCTGAACCCCCCCTCCACAAAACTATACACGAGCATAAGAATGATGGTTGTTAGCATCAGGACATTGACACCAGGGAACATCCAAACCTGAATGACTTCTAAATAAGTCCTGATAAGAATGATGGAGATCATTATAAAGTAGAGGATGAATAAAATATTGAAAGCATTTCCGACCCATTTACCAAACAAATCCTTGTGGATGGCGACCAAGTCAATTGTTTGGGGACCCCTGCCTAAAAGCTTGAAACACATCCAAAGCAGAACATTTATGATCAACCCTGATATGAGGACCGATATCCATGCGTCTTGGCCAGCCTCTTTCGCTATGATCCGTTCAAACCCCAATATCCCTACTCCAATCTGCATGCCCGGCATCAGAAAAAAAACAAAAAATGGAGATATTTGTTTAGTTTCATTTGGTTTGACTTCCATACCTTCTCACCGCTTTCTATACCTTATTCATCGATATCATTATGGGAGTTTTGCGTTTCCGCCTCTTTCCTTATCCTTATTGGATTTTCCGTCCGCAGAAACTGCGGGCGTTTTTTCTGTTTTGAAAATGGGAGGCGAATCAGACTATCTTTAAAGTCATGAATTCTTAAGGGGTAAAGCGGGTCTAAATATGGACTGCCAAGCGAAGTCAATTTCAATAAATGACTTAAAATGAAGGCACTGCATAATGCTATTCCAAACAGCCCGTATAACTGGGCTGCAATTAGAAAGGGGAAGCGGATAAGACGAATCGTATTGCTGATTTGATAAATCGGCACCGTAAATGAAGCCAATGCAGCCAAAGCGACAAGCATCAACAAGACATTACTGACAAATCCCGCTTCCACAGCGGCTGTACCGATGACTATACCGCCAACAATGCCGATGGTAGAGCCAACCTTAGCAGGCAGCCTGACCGCCGCTTCCCTCAGCAATTCGATCGTCCCTTCCAGCACGATCGCTTCCAAGATCGGCGGAAAAGGGATCACTCCCCTGGATGATATTAAGATTGGCAGCAAATCCGTTGGAATCACTTGATAATGATAGGTTAGAACGGCCACATATAGAGGTGAAGACAAAACGGAAAACAGCACTGCGAAAAGCCGAATCAAACGGAATGAAGTACCGAGATTCCAAATTTGAAAATAATCTTCAAATGACGAGAAGAATGAAAT
Organism: Peribacillus sp. NPDC101480; assembly: GCF_050277335.1. Lineage (NCBI taxonomy): Bacteria > Bacillati > Bacillota > Bacilli > Caryophanales > Bacillaceae > Peribacillus > Peribacillus sp. NPDC101480. Next base: position 421,284 of record NZ_JBNNSB010000003.1, on the reverse strand, counting down.
GATGGTATTTGGACCAACCAATGCATGAGGAGACCCATCCAGCATGATCCCTATTTTCCCTTCCGATAATACACTGGCCAGATGATCAGGCCGCTCCGTGTCAATCAATTGCGGAAACATCGAATTCCGATTATCCGTGATCATCTGGCTTACAAACGAAATATCGACGATTGTATCATATTCTATATCTTCAATTCTCTGCATGACTGTCTTAATGATCTTTTGATTTACCACCCCATCTATGTAGAGTACCGCTATCCTTGTTTGCGAGATGCTCCCGACCCGAAATTCCTTGGACTGCAATTCAGGAGTGGGCAACCGGTTACGGATCAGATTCAAATTAGAATCAAGCGATTCAACAAAGGCCTCCTTGGACCCAACGACGGTATACTCCGACTCGGGTGTGGAAATTTGCCTTTTCACACTGTGAACACATGGAATGAGCAAACATATTTCATCATCTTGCTTGAATTGGATCATGATCGATCCTGCCAAAACCAACCTTTGAATGTCTTTTAGATCAGCAGTCAACTTCATATCTTCCATCGGAATATCGCCTTTTAGTTGCTTAAGGACCTTCTTTGGTTGATTCGACATGACTGCCAATACTTGTTCATGAAGCTGTTGTGCACTAACCAGTGAATTGAAGTAAGAGATGATATAGCCATCATCATTCGGGAATTGGAAGGTAAGAAAATCATCAGATGCCTTAAATTTTTTAAGGAGTTCCTGAAAATCCTTGGAAGTAACCTGAAAGGATGCTGCATCCATTTTCCCCCTGCCCTTAAAAAACCTCACCATCCCACCCCCATTACATTTCAAAAGTTTTTTAGTTCATTCGATTATTGTAACCACCCTATTTAAAGTTAGTCATGATCCACCGATATCCTTAAAATAGGAAAAGACCTATCCGGAATCCACCGGATAAGTCTTTAATTCAATAATAACCAATTACCTTTGACTTGGAAAAATCCGTGTTACAAGTTCACGGAACTCTTCAGCGAATCCTGCAACGGGTTTTCCATTCTCGATATCATTCGCATACCCTTCAATTCTTTGAACAAAATCCGGGTTTGCCGACACATAAACTTGGTCTACTGATGGATCGGCTCCCCTTACTGTATCAGCAACCCTTTCTTTAAGGTCATTCGAGATATCCTTATCCCCGCCATCTTTTAATACTGCCCCTACATAAGCATTATTTTCAGTCACGATGACACTCGCGTTACTTACTTCCTTCATGGCTTCAACTCGATTTGAAATATCATCGGAGACTCTCATATCGTTAATACCATTATTATTATTAGCATTATTTTCATCATTAACATTTTGCCTTGTGTCGCTTACATTCATCGGATTATCTAAATTATCCTGATGGGAACGATTCAGGCCAAGATTTTCACTGGCTCCTTCGTTATCATTAGTCGCACAACCTGTAATCATTAAAGCCATCATCGCACTTGATACTATCGCTTTATAATTCATATTCTTCACTCCTCAAAAATCATTTAACATTACTATTTGCGAGGAGTGGATAGATTATTCAGAAGAAGTGACCTTCAAGCCGATTATTCCCACCAAAATGAAACCGACGAATACCAAACGCATCGCATCCTTAGGCTCGTTAAATACGATGATGCCTACCAGAACAGCTCCAAGAGCCCCTATTCCTGTCCAAATTGCATACGCTGTCCCCATAGGCAGCGTTTTTATAGCCGATGACAAAAAGTAAAAACTAATAACCATGCCAGCAATCGTAATGATAGAAGGTAATAATTTCGTAAAACCCTCGGTATACTTTAAACTTGTCGCCCATACCACTTCAAATAATCCTGCAATCACCAATTGAACCCATGCCATCTATTTTCCCTCCAATTACAAAAAAAGCCCGAAAGGTCATAAATCATAACCTCCCGGGCTTTTTTCCCTCCGTGTACGCAGGTTCCTGCGCGTTTCTCTTGGACCATTCCGGTAAAATTCAGCCGAGGAACCCTAGAAACTTATTCTTTCCATACTATATCATGTACATTTCAAATCGGTCAAACACTTATGCATCGCTTCTGTTTCTAAGCTTCCACTTGTCACCTTTAATTGAAAACCAAATATTTTTAAAGGGTTCAGGTATTTCTTTAGCCGCCTCAACCGTATATTGCACGGCCTCTTTTTTATATTGGACATCTTCAGTGATTTCTTGCTGTGTCATGGCGAGTTGGTCCGTCTCCGATTTAATCTGGTCCGTTTTGGCCTGGATGCGTGTAACGGTTTCAGTCACATTTTCAATTGTGGGTTTGGAATCCTTAAATGTTTTAAAAGCAAAAAACGCTAAATAGATAATCGCTCCGATAAAGAGGGCAAGACTAATATATACAATGACCACCTAGATTCCTCCTTTTATTTTACCTTTACTATACCCGTAATAATTGAGCAGAAAACGAATCCCTATGTATTTTCTTTTATGCCTGGTCATATTATTGAAAGAAAAAGGAGGAATGAAAATGAATCAAATGCCTCTGCTTAAAGCCTGTTTTAAAGCTGGAATCCACTTTATCAGACATATGACCATACAGCAGGCTGCCACTATTGCAGGAATCATTTTTTTAATCATTCATCCAGAAATTTTCAGTCCCCTTTGGCTTACACTGGCAACATCCGTCTTGATTCTGCTCCTGCTTTGAAGATTGTAATTAGTCTCCCGCACACTGGTTGAGTTATGGATTTCTTCGCTGACACCCACATCAGGAAAACACCGAGGGTATGCGCAACATTCAGAAGTACATACGGAACCAGCAGGCAACAGGCCGGCGCGTTGGATTTCACCCTTACTGCTAAGTGATTTCAATTCCTTCATAACGATGATCTATAAAGTTTAATCAAACGATTGATTAAAAAGGAATTTGACTTGAACCCCCTTGCGACAGAAGAACTTCCCTCCCCCTTCATAAATTGTTTACACTACATTTGCCATTTTATCAAACGGAAAGTTATTAGAAAATTACAGAATTTGTGTATAATTAGGCTATATTCATTAACTCTTAAGGAGGAATCATAGTCATGGATACTCTTATTCAACAGTTCAGGAATTTGCCCACCACGGCGATTTCTGATGCAATGGACGGGTTGAGCAATCTGGAATCGGCGATTAAACCCTTAAAGGAAGAGTTTCGTCTGGCCGGACGAGCTTTGACCGTACAGATGCCCGTCGGTGATAATTCAGCCGTGTTAAAAGCAATTGGTGAAGCAAAGCCTGGGGATATAATTGTCGTTGACAGCAAGGGTGATACATACCGGGCTATAGCAGGAGACTTTGTCGTCGGCATGATGCAGACCATGGAAGTTGGCGGTCTCGTTATCGATGGAGTCATTCGCGATCTTGAAGCGATTAAAGAATTGAATTTCCCTGTTTTCAGCAAAGGGACGACGGTTGCCTCAAGCGGCAAGGCAGGTGTAGGCCAAACAAATATCACCATTTCCTGTGGAGGTGTCACGGTACTTCCAGGTGACATCATCATAGGTGACATGGATGGAGTCGTGGTCGTGCCACAAGCAAAGGGTGAAGAAATCCTGAATAAAGCGAAGGATAAAATCATGAAGGATGAACAGCGTGCTGAAAAATATGCAGGGAAGCCTGATGAAATTAGAAAGTATATTGCCATGATGACCAATAAAGAATGACACATATAAAAAACAGGCAGGAAGCGATGGCTTCCTGCCTGTTTTTTCATTAGCCTTATTTATCGGTCTTATCTTCCTTAGAAGCCTCTTCATCATATGTGTAATCATAATCAGCAGGGTCTATCGGTTTAAAACCATTTGGAGTGTAGAAACGGAGTAAGTCGCCGTTCACTACTTGGTCGGATAAATTGAGCATCGTTTCAGCTCTCTTTTTATAATTGAGGATATCATCATTTTCCTCGACCAATTCTCCTGTTTTAGTATCGTAGTATTTCCCTTTAATGGAAGTGACATCAGGTGTTACAAAATCACCATTCCTGAAAGGTACTACTTCATTATGATCTTTTGACAATAAATCTGAACCGAATTGTACATAATCTTTAGATTCAATTCCTAACAGATGCAATAAAGTCGGGAGAAGATCAATCTGTCCTCCGTATTGGTGCATTTCCCCGCCTTCAACACCTGGAACATGAATCAATAATGGTACACGTTGCAATTGGGCATTCTCAAATGCGCCAACATCCTCGCCAAGAACTTTTGACATGGCTTCTTTATGGTTTTCGGAAATACCATAATGATCACCATACATAACGATTACCGAGTTATCATATAGACCGGATTCCTTCAGATAATCGAAAAACTCTTTAAGCGCCTCATCGGCATAGCGTGCAGTTTGGAAGTAACTATCAACGGAAGCATCACCTGTCGTATGCTTACCGATTGTTGCTTTTTCCTGGTCCATTGCATATGGGAAATGATGAGATACCGTTATGAATTTTGTATAGAAAGGCTGTTTAAGCGTTTCTAACATTGGAATCGATTCCTTAAAGAACGGCTTATCCATTAATCCATAACTTAGTACTTCCTCTTTATTCTCCATATTATAATGGTTTGCATCAAAGAACTGATTGAAACCAAGAGACTTATACATATTATCCCGGTTCCAGAAAGATTTGTAATTACCATGGAACACAGCAGATGTGTATCCTTGTTGTCCTAAAATAGCTGGTGCTGCTTGATACGTATTTTGGGAACGGTTTGTGAATGCTGCCCCCTGTGGTAAGCCAAACAGGGAATTTTCAAGCATGAATTCAGCATCCGCCGTTTTACCTTGGCCTACTTGATGGAAGAAATTATCAAAGTGCATGAAATCTGATTTATCATGTGCAAGTGAGTTCAAAAATGGAGTTACTTCTTCCCCATTCAACTTATAATCGATAAGAAAATTCTGCATCGATTCCAAATGCAGGTAAATGACATTCTTGCCTTTGGCTGCACCAAAATACTCAGGGTTCGGTTCAGCGCTTGTTGCTTTCGTATAGTTGACGACTTCTGCGATATCCGTGCTGTTAGCAGTCGCACGCTGAGCGTATGTTTTAGTGTTCTGAACGGCATCATAAACCGTATAGTTGAACATGCCCAAATATTTGACGATATAGTTTCGGTCGAATGTTCTTGATAATAATTGTGGGCGATCCTTTTCAGCAAGTCCTAAATTGATTGCGAAAATTGCAAGTCCCGCTAGGTAAACCATTCCGACTGTACGGCGTTTGACTTTGAAGTCTTCCACTTTAAAGTCTTTGAATCTGTACAATACGATCAAAAGAACCGTATCAAGGAAATAAAATACATCATGACCTTTAAATAATTCTAAAATACTCGGTCCTAAATCCCCGGCATTTTGTACTTGCGTCAGGGTTGGCAATGTAATGAAATCGGTAAATGACCGGTAGTATACAATATTGAAGAATAACCATAGGGACATCAATAGATTCAACCTGATGATCCATTTAAACGATTTTTTGCCTCTAGCCAATAGTGCCAAGCCAAAGAATAATATGGCTGAACTAATCGGGTTTATGAACAGCAAGAACTGTTGCAGGCCATTCTCAAGACCTAAGTTAAATTCAATTCGATATCCAATATAAGTTTTTATCCAAAACAAGACTACCGCAATAAAGAAAAAGCCTAGTATGTTATCTGCAAATAAATGCCGGCTTTTTTTAAGAAAATTATTCATGCTTTCACCTCTATTAATCTAGTGGTTTATTTATATAAATTTTTACAAACTTACAAAAGACGGAAAATCGGAAACCTTATAATAGCATTCTTTCACTTGGATAGTCAAGATTGTGAAAACCACCTTTTGTCACATCCATAACTCTAAATCCAGAACACTTCTTTAGCTTATGAACAAGCCTTTGAAAAAATACAGAGGTTCGCCCGTCTCGAATGTTCAGCGCACCTATAACAAATATATAGGAACTCCATGTCTTAATCCAATAAATATTACCGTAACTTTTTGGGGTGACTGCGGATGACAGTCACTGTTTTAGTTTCACGTCCTTGAACCTTTTTCATTATAAACGACTCTTAATAAAAAAACCAGTACATTACAAAATATGTAAAGATATAAATCTTCAATTATTGAAGAATACCTGTAATTCCGAGGATTCCTTTCCCGATATTTCGACAGTTGAAACTGGATTGCCGAATACATGGATGCATCTCTCCTCCGCACTTTTGTTACCCCATTCAAAATCCAAGCCTGCAAAAGTTTGACTCATTCATAATTGCATCCTGCCGCTCCAAAATCCCATAAAATAACAAATGGATTTCGTGTAATATCGACATCATTCCCTCCAATTTCTTTATTAGCTTTTTTCAAAAATATTTCCTGAAAATCCTGATCATATTAGTTTTATATTTATACTTTAAGGATAATTTTTATCATCCATAAAAGATTTGATTTACCAAAATTAACTTATATTACAATTTATAAAACTCCTCTTGGAAACGGAAAGCTTCAAGTATCCATGGATTTGACATTATAATAGGAAGAAACTGAATTTTTTCATATCGACTGTAGGGTCACATTCCTTCGATTTCAGCCCATATAAGCTATAAAAAGCAACTGGAGTGAATATACCTTGTCCTTTTCCCATTTCCCCTTAATTTGGTCGTGGGGGACCTTATAAGCTTACCTGTGTTTCTCAACTTTATATGTGAATTCTTTCGCCCCCTTTGTTAGTATATTGGTTTCATCGAGCTTTATTATAAAAAATAAAAAAATCCTGCCCTCGATCGAGGACAGGATTTTCTTTAATCATATTTATATTACTTAATGCCTTCTGAAACTTCTTTAACCATAGCGTTAACAGATTCTAAACCGCCGCCTGATAAGTACCAGTAGTTAGGGTCTAGATAAATGATGTTACCTTCTTTAAATGCCTTTGTATTTTTTACGATGTCATTTTCAATCGTTTCTTTCGCTGCAGCACCATCACCGGCAACAGCATCTCTATCTACAACGAATAGGTAGTCAGGATTCTTTTCAGCAATATATTCGAAAGAAATACTTTGACCGTGTGTCGATACTTCCAATTTATCATCTACTGCAGGTACTCCGAATACATCATGGATGATTCCAAATCTTGAATCCGGTCCGTAAGCACTTACTTTTCCACCGCTGGAAAGAACGATTAAACCAGTTTTGTCAGTTGGAGCTTTTTCTTTCAAAGCATTGATGTTTTCTTCAACACTTGCCAATTCTTTAGCTGCTTCGTCTTCTTTATCGAAGATTTTACCCAAAAGTGTTACGTTTTCTTCAAATGATTCCATATACTTTGTTGTATCTACACCAACAAAAACAGTAGGGGCAATTTTGCTTAATTCCTCATATGCATCAGATTGACGGCCAGAAATAAGGATTAAGTCAGGAGCAATTTCGTTAATTTTTTCGAAGTCAGGCTCTTTTAATCCGCCGGCATTTTCAGTTGTACCTTCATATTTAGAAAGGTATTTTGGAAGGCCATCATGAGGAACAGCTGCCACTTCTACACCCAATTTATCAAGAGTATCAAGAGCACCCATATCGAATACAACGACTTTTTCAGGGTTTGTTTTTACTTTCGTTTCTCCTAGTTGGTGCTTAACTGTAATTTCTTCGCTTTTAGCATTTTCTTTTTTCGCGCTTGATTCTTCTTTTTCCTTATCTGATCCACAAGCTACAGCCACTACAGCCAGCATTGCAACCAAAAGCAGTAAAGATAATTTCTTAATCATTATGGTCACCTCGAAAAGTATTTTTTTATTTAAAATTACATATTGAATCCTCACCTTCACAGAGTTTACCTTCATCACTTTCCCTGCCATATGAACAGGAGGCGGCTAAAGTCCTGGGCGCCCGCCAACTCTTAACAGCCTAATGTGCGTTTGAGATATTCTGGGACGGCTACGAATACTGAAGTAATTTAAAACCAAATGGAATTGTCTTAAGTGAAGTACACACAGATCTTATTGTCATTGATATTTTGGATTTCAATATCCATATCATAGATTTCCTTTAATACATTGGAATTGATGACTTGTTCGGTAGGTCCATTATGAACAACCTTGCCATCCTTCAATGCGACTATATAGTCGGAATAACAGGATGCAAAATTAATATCATGAATGACGATAATGACCGTTTTCCCTAATTCATCGGCCAATCTCCTCAATACCTTCATGATTTGGACGGAATGCTTCATGTCAAGATTGTTCAGGGGTTCATCAAGTAGTACATACTCCGTGTTCTGAGCAATAACCATGGCAATGAAGGCCCGCTGTTGCTGCCCGCCGCTAAGCTGGTCAAGAAACTTATCCTGCATGTCTGCAAGTTCCATATATTCAATCGCTTCATCGACATATTCCCAATCCTTTTTGGTCAGCTTGCCTTGTGAATACGGAAAACGGCCAAAGGCGACGAGTTCACGAATCGTTAATCGGATATTGATGTGGTTAGCCTGCTTTAAGATGGCAATCTTCTTCGCAAGTTCATTGCTATTGAATTTCCCCATATCCTTACCATCGATCAGGACTTCTCCTGAATCCCGGGTAATGAGCCGGCTGATCATCGAAAGGACGGTACTTTTCCCCGCTCCATTGGGACCGATGAAGGATGTGATTTTGCCTTTCATTATTTCAATGGAAACATCCTCGACAACCGTTTTACTATTATATTTTTTGAATAAATTTTTCACTTCTACCATGATTTATTCTCCTTTAATAGAAGATAGATGAAATAGACACCGCCGACAAAGTTGATGATGACACTCAATGTGGTAGTGAACGTAAAGATCCTCTCCACAATGAATTGGCCGCCGACCAGGGCAATCACACTGATCAGCATTGCACCCGGGATGATATGTTTATGCTGATAGGACTTAATGAATTGATAAGCCACATTTGCAACAAGCAATCCGAGGAACGTGATCGGACCGATCAGGGCAGTCGAAATGGAGATTAAAACCGTAACGACGATTAAAACCCGCTTCGTGACAAAATCATAATCCACACCCAAGTTTATGGCTTGGTCCCTCCCTAGGGACATGACATCTAAATACTTCAAGAATCTCATGAAATATATCATTGCCGCTATCATGAGGATAATAGCTAAAGTTAACAGGTCCGTGTTGACATTATTGAAGCTGGCGAACATTTTATTTTGAATGATTTGAAATTCATTCGGGTCAATCAATACCTGCATGAATGAGGACATGCTGCCGAATAAGGTTCCGAAGATGATACCGATCAGCAATAGGAAGTAAATATTGCGGTTTTTCTTGAACATGAACTTGAACAGCAGGCTGGAAAAAATAAGCATGGCCGCAAGTGTAATCAGGAAATTGAGATTTTTATTCACGATCATGATATGCGTTGAACCGAAGATGAAAATGACTCCCGTTTGGATCAGCATATACATGGAGTCCAACCCTAAAATGCTTGGTGTCAAGATTTTATTATTCGTGACCGTCTGGAAAATCACTGTTGAAAAAGCTATTGCACAACCAACCACGATGATGGCGATGATTTTTATGACCCTTCTCGGCAGAGCATAATCCCAATTCGGGCCAAGGTCCCAAAAGATATAACCTGCCGTTAAAGCTGCTGCAAGAACAGCCAATATAATGATTCTACTTTTATTATTCATATGCCTTTCTCCTCATTATCAGATAGATAAATACGGCGCTTCCTATGACACCAACCACGAGTCCGATCGGGATTTCAAATGGATATATGAGGATCCTGCCCAGAATATCGCAGATCAATAGGAAAACTGCCCCTAGTAATGCTGTATGAGAAAGACTCTTTTTCAAATTGTCACCAAGGTAAAGGGATACAATATTTGGTACGATCAGTCCTATGAAAGGAATCGTTCCCACCGTTAACAAAACGACAGTGGAGGATAATGCCACGATGATCAACCCAAAATTGACTATAAGCTTATAATTGAGTCCTAGATTGATAGCAAACTCCTCACCCATCCCTGCCACAGTGAATTTATTGGCAAAGAAGTATGCGAGAATGACGAGAGGGATACTTAGATATATAAGTTCGTACCTTCCCGACATGATCATCGAGAAATCCCCATTCATCCATGTGTTGAGGCTTTGAATCAAATCATATTTATAGGCAAAGAAAGTCGAGATGGATCCGACGATATTACCAAACATCAAACCAACCAATGGAATGAAAATCGTATCCTTATATTTCACTTGATCAAGAATTTTCATGAACAAGAATGTACCTGCCAAAGCGAATATGAATGCGAATGCCATTTTCTCAATAAGTGCCGCCGATGGAAAAATGATAATGGCAAGAAGAAGTCCCAGCCTTGCAGAGTCCATGGTACCGGCAGTCGTCGGGGATACAAATTTATTGCGGCTCAATTGCTGCATGATCAGACCGCTTATACTCATCACAATACCGGCAATGATTATGGTCACCATTCTGGGGAAACGGCTTTGCAGCATGATTTGCACTTTATCATCACTTAGATCCAATAAATCCAGGGGGGTAATATCTTTTACACCAATGAATAATGACGTAAATGATAAAACAATTAACGCCATGAATAAATATCTTATCTTCATCTACATTTCCTACTCTTCCTATCTCACTTAATACAGCGATAATATTTTTAATTAAATATATTTGAATACAGACTATCGCAAAGTCCACTATTGAAATCGCGATCATGAAGTTGCAATAGTTACAAGGTTCTTCCATTCGTGATAATGAGATTCATTATCATTATCAGTCATTCTTATTCTATCATCTCTCAGATATGTGTCAATATATACAAGTGAATTAGTTTGATATTCTCCGGATAGTCAGATTGTAATGAATTTGGATGAACCAATCATGCATTTCGTTACAGGAAATGATAAAATCAAAATAACAAATATTTACTCTTCCAATGAAAGAAGCGATATGATGAAAAACTTTTTATCCAAAGTGTTCTCAAAAAAGGCGAAAATCCAAATTGAATTTTGCCAAAATAATCTTGACCGCTTCCTTAATGAACAAACTGTTGCCGATTATGGTAAGTTCTTAGAGAATCCAAGGATTCAATATAAGGAATATGAATGTTTAAGTGAGTGTAAACTTTGTAAGAATACCCCCTATGCGAAAGTGAATGGCAAGATAATGAGTGGCGAAGATTCACAGGATCTTTTAAATAAGTTACAAGATCAATTGAAATGATACGGGCCAAGCAAATTGCTTGATCGTGTCATTTTTACTTCCCACCTGTAATTATACAGAATACAGGTGATGAACATCTATTAAAAGGAATTGCGAATTGTGCTATGGAATCATTAATCTAGTCGTTACTTCCTGTTTTTCACTATTTCAAACGTTTTCACTGTATAGATAGCTTGAAATATGATAATTTATGGAAAAAGATAGACAGGAGGACGTCCATGAAAAAAATCATTCCTACCATCGTATCAGTCGTAACACTAGGCCTTGTCACTGGATTGCCTGGCCCTATAGCCAAGGCGGAAGAATTCACCCCTTATTATGGAAATGGTCCAAGCTACATTCAACCAGATAACCTCTCCCACCTTTTCCCTGACCCTAATGTTTCTTTCAAGACCCCTGCCTTTAAACAAAACAAGATCGCCTTTACGAGCCAGGAAGAATTGTTGGATTCCATCAGGTCCCTCTCCCATAAAAACAAAAACATCCAGGTCAAGACGATAGGTAAATCCACAGAAGGACGCGACATCCCGATGCTTCTTTTCAGCAAGGATTCAAAAAGGCAGATTAAGAATTCCCATAAACCATTGATTTGGATTCAAGGTCAAATCCATGGCAATGAACCCGCCTCAGGTGAATCTACATTAGTCCTTGCACAATGGCTGGCTGAAGGCAAGCTTGGTGATGTCCTCGATAAAGTGAATGTTGCCATCGTTCCACGAGTCAATCCTGATGGCTCTTATTATTTCAAACGATATACCGCAAATGACATGGATGCGAATAGGGACTACTTAAAAGTGGAGTATCCTGAAGTGCAGACGATTCATCAGTCAATCGATGATTATGAACCTGAAGTCATTCTGGAAGTACATGAATATACAGTGAATCCTGCCCCCCTGAAAAAGGTGGGAGCAAATGGATCGATCGCTTCCTATGATTTACTCATCTCCTCAGCCAAGAATTTAAATATTCCCGCACAGCTTCGAAAAGCTTCCGATGAACTGCTTTTGCCTAATGTTTTTAAAACTTTGGAAAAAGAAAAGCTTTCCTATCATGATTACTATACACTGGCCACTTCTGATGATGGAGTCCTTACCGCCACAGAAGGAAGCACAGAAGCCCGGATTGGCCGAAACGCCCTCGGTTTGAAAAATACAATGACCTATTTAATTGAAACAAGGGGGATCAATATCGGCCGTACGGATTTTAAACGACGTGTTTTTGCACAAGCTACAGCACAGGCAGCATTCATCAAAACGGCAGCCGAACAGGCCAATAAGGTTAAAAAAGCCGTTAGTCAGGCAGAAACTGAAGTCGTGCGAAAAGGGCGAAAAGCAAATGATAACGATAAAATTGTCATCACCAGCGAAAATAAATTGATTAAGGATCAAAAATTGACAGTAGTCGATTTAGCGAAAGCTAAAATGGTCGATGCCTCCATCGATTGGCTGGATTCTACCGATGCCTACCCTACCCTTGTCAGAGATCGTCCGACAGCTTATATCCTTCCACCAGAATATAAAAATATCGCCCAGAAACTTCAGATATTGGGAGTGGAAGTGAAAAAATTAAAAAAACCTATGAAAGTAGCTGTTGAAAGCTATAGGGTCAAGGATTTAAAAGTTTCCGCTGAACTGGAAAGCGGACATTCCACAAGGGAAGTAACGACCACGGTTACTTCAAAAACCCGGGATTTCCCAAAAGGAAGCTATGTTTTCGACATGGCCCAGCCTGATGCCAACTTCATCTCCCTTGCCCTCGAACCTGAAGGCATGGACAGCTATGTGACATTCAATTTCATCCCGGCTGACAAGGGAAAAGAATTGCCGATTTACCGCTATATGCAGCCATCTTCCTTACCCGTTAAATGATGCATAGTATCTAAATGACGCTTTGGCAGCTTTCATTGCCAAAGCGTTTTTTAGTTTCCCCCCTCCTTTGATTTCTTGAATGCAACGACAAGTTTTGAATATACATATTAACGGAAAATGTGTTTTTAGAGGAGGAAAGTCATTGAACCAACATGTACAATTGGAAATCAACCGCCTTGTTCACCGCTTGAAACAAGACCAATCCGCTGATGGTTCGTGGAATTATCCCTTCGACACCGGGATAACGGCAGATGCCTATATGATCATATTATTGAAAATTTTAGATATGGAAGACACTCCTCTTATAGAGGCTTTAGTAAAAAGAATCGAAAGCAGGCAAACGGAAAACGGTTCATGGAAACTTTTCCAAGACGAGAAGGACGGCAATGTTACGGTTACGATCGAGGCCTACTATGGCCTTCTTTTTAGCGGACTCCGCAATAAGAATCATCCCCATATGAGAAAAGCCAAACAATTCATTCTTTCCAAGGGCGGCATCAAACAGGCCAAAATGTTAACGAAAATGATGCTTACCGTCACCGGACAATATCAATGGCCTCGCCTATTCCCCATTCCTCTCGAAGTGGTCTTACTGCCTCCGACCTTTTTCGTCAGCATTTATGATCTTTCCGTATATGGGCGGGTCAACATGATTCCATTGCTATTGCTTGGCCATAAAAGGTTTCAAATCAAGACCCCTGACACGCCAAATCTAAAAGATTTATTTCAAACAAGGGAGGACCGATCCGAAGAGCGTATGTGGGAAGAGTATCGTACCGAAGAATATCGTTCCTTTTTCTCTAAACTTCAAACAGGCGTTAAAACCTTGATTGGTTATCCGGATTATTTGCATTCCTTAGCATTGGATTCAACAAAAAGGTTCATGCTCGACAGGCTGGAACCAGACGGGACACTGTACAATTATTTCGGTTCTACCTTTTTCATGATCTTTGCCCTCCTTTCCATTGGATATTCGAAAAGAGATCCAGTGATTCTAAAGGCCATGGCCGGTCTGAAGGGGATGGCCTGCTCCATTGAGGGACACACACATATCCAGTTCACTACACCCCATGTTTGGAATACCTCCTTAATAAGCTACGCCCTTCAAGAAGCGGGAATGCCTTTCAAAGACAAAGCGGTCAAGGCGGCCAATCAGTACTTGCTGTCACGCCAGCATTATATGTATGGAGATTGGCTGATCCATAATCCTAACGCGATTCCAGGCGGCTGGGGGTTCTCGGATTTAAATACCATGAATCCGGATGTCGATGATACGACCGCCTCACTGCGGGCGCTGGCTAAGCAACTTCAAGCAAAACCGGATAATCGGGACAGCTGGCAGCGCGGTGTCTCCTTCACGATATCCATGCAAAATGATGATGGCGGATTTCCAGCCTTCGAGCGGAATAACGACCATAAATGGCTGCAGCTTCTTCCTATAGAGGGTTCTAAATATCTCCTGACTGACCCTTCCACCGCTGATCTGACAGGAAGGACGCTGGAATTCCTGGGGAACTATACAAATATGAAAAAGCCGGAAGAAGTCAGTAAAAGAGCGGTGGATTGGCTATTGGAAGACCAGAAGCGTGATGGCTCCTGGTATGGGCGCTGGGGCATCTGCTATCTATATGGCACATGGTCTGCACTGACCGGCATGAAGGCAGCAGGGCAAGCCACTGGACATCCATCCATCCAAAAAGCCCTAACTTGGTTGAAGAAAATTCAAAATGAAGATGGCGGCTGGGGTGAATCTTGTTACAGTGATATCAAGCAACGATATATCCCCCTCGGAACTAGCACACTGACACATACAGCCTGGGCTGTGGATGCGTTGATATCGGCATCAGAAAAGCCGACAGCAGAGATTGAAAAAGGCATTGCCTATCTCATCCGTGCAGGTCAACAAGAAAGCTGGACCAATGATTATCCTGCAGGCCAGGGAATGGCAGATTTTTTGTATATCCATTATCATAGCTATCGCTATATTTATCCCCTTTTAGCCTTAAGTCATTACAATAAAAAATTCCTGGAGACTTAATCGCCAGTGTTTTTTTCATATTAAAGGTGAATATGTGGATTACCTGTGGAAAAGTAGTGAATAACACCGGAAAGTTATCCACAATCCGAGGTTATCCACATTCATTTATACGTAAAAGTGCAAAATGCAAGAAATTCCCCGTCATATTGTTGATTAATTCATTTCAGCGATGTAAGGATGACTTGGTTTATACAGGCTTTGTGGATAGTTTGGGGATGATCACGATTATGTGAAAACTTTATCCAGTTTATCACTATAAAATTTTATGGCCTTAGCATAAGATTGTATTTCTTGATCCCTCGACGTTTCGGCAATGATCTTCAATAGAGATTCCATCGCAAGATCATGTTGGCCCAAATTATAAAATGCCATGGCCCTGAATACCAATAAAGCCTTATCCCCAGGAAACTTCGCCAGCCCGGATTCCAATGTCCGTCTTGATTTTTCATATTCCCCTATGGTGCGATATGTACTGCCCAACCCGAGGTATGCCCCTTTGGCATCCTCCTCCGGCAAACCTAATTCGAGTGCCGCTTCATAATAGGGCACCGCCTTTACCTCAAGTCCGAGAATATCCAAACTCCAGGCACACTGATACTGTATGACTGCATCACCGGGATTTTGCTTTGCCAGACCCATCAATAATCGATTGGATTTTTCGAATTCTTTCCTTCCTTAATGACAGTGCCTCTTCCAAATTTCCCATAATCAATCCTCCATTGAATAAATTCTTATTGCCTCTATTCGCGTTTCTTCTTTTTAATTCCTTTATAACCGCAGATGTTTTCAGAGTATCATCAGCTACATGCCCGTTCTCCCACCCATACGCCTCTTCATCGAAAGGAAGTTTCTACTTCCTTCCCCCTAATTTCGCTTTAGATTCATAATCGCAATTAAAAAAAGGATCTGCCACTTGGCAAATCCTTCATACAATTCAGTTCAAGAGCATTCATATATCAAATATTGCTGATTAATCTTCCAATTGGTTTTTCAATACTTTACCTGTGGTTGCATCCACCACAACATCATATTCCTTTTGTCCTTGTTTTATTTCCAGCTCGTACACAAGGGTGCCATTCTCTGAATCAAGCTCCATATCCGTTACTTGACCATCCACCGCTTTCAAGGCAATCTTTTCAGCTTGATCACTGCTGACTTTTGCAGTTTCCACGGCTTGTTGTGTGCTCATATCCTCATCGTCATCGTCTTCCATCTCCTGAGAAAGAATCTCTCCCTTTTCAGCATCAACATCAACGTCTTGATAGCCTTCTTTTGTTTTAACGGTCATCTCATATATCATCGGCTGGTCCCAATCCTTTTCAAATTGAGTAACTTCCCCGCCTAGTTTTTCTGAAATCATTTTGACAGCCTCATCCTCGGATAGATTCCCCTTATTGACTGCATATACTGCCGTTCCAGCAGCACCGCCGAAAAGCAATACGGAAGCTATGGACACCGTCATGATTACCTTTTTCCTTTGAATGATGCCTTCTTTAATCGTACTCCACTGTTTTTTCATGAATGAATTCCTCCTTTAAGTTGTTACCTTAATAATAAGCACCCTTCATGAAACGAACATGAGCGTTAGATTAGAATTTGATGAGAAAGAGTAAGAGTCACCAACGTTCCCTCTCCCACCTCACTTTGAATCTCCAAATTACCGTCGAATGACTCTACAAGCGTCCGGGCGATGGAAAGCCCAAGTCCATTGCCTCCCGTTTTCCTTGCCCTTGAAGAATCAACGCGATAAAAACGGTCAAATACATGTGGGAGATGTTCTGATGATATCCCTCCGCCGTGATCTTTCACACCGATGACAATTTCATTATCCTGCCGTTTTATCATGATCTGTATACTTGATTCACTATATTTCATTGCATTGTCCAATAGGATGACAATTACCTGTTCAAGCTTACTGGAAATGGTCATTGCATAGATTTCCTTAAACTCTGACTCTATCGTTATTTCACGATTTCCCGTCCTTCTGAATGTTTGGGCAATCCCTTCACAAAACGAAATGAGTTCTATTTTCCCTTCCACATCTTCTGAAGGTTCCGTTTGGGAAGCTGACTGCAGAAGATGTTCCGTCAGCTTTTTCATCCGGACGGCTTCATGATGGATTGCCTCCACTGCCTCTTCCTGAATAGCCTGATCCTTCATTCCCCAGCGTTTCAATAGAGAGGAGTAACTTTCGATTACCGTAATCGGTGTTTTCAATTCATGTGAGGCATCTGAAAGGAATTGCTGCTGTTGGTTATAATTCCGCTCCAGCCTTTCCATCATCCTGTTGAATGCCGCTCCCATCACCTGCAGCTCGTCCTTTGATTGATCCGATAGCGGTATCCGTTTGAATTCCCCGCTTTTCTCAATATCCTTCATCGTTCCGCTCATGACCGATATCGGTTTGAGGATCAGGTTGGCCAGCCACTTACCGGCAAGAATCGATAACAGAATGACAAAAAAGGATGCACCGCCCAAAACGAGGGCAAGCGTCGATAAATTATCAAGGAGGGTATCCTGCGGCTGTGTGACCTCGATCATCCCCAGCTTCTTCCCCTCATCAGGATAAGGAAAACGGTAGGTCAATACATATTCACCGTCAACTTTGGCAAAATCATATCCTTTCTCGTCAATGGCTTTAACCGCAAGCCCCTTAAGGTCCTCTTCATCCGTAAATGATTTTACCAGCCTTCCATCCGTGTCGAATATCCGCACCATTCCATCGTCCGGGATATATGGCTCCATTAAATCGGAATCACCGGAAATCAAATCTTTCGTCAGGATATTTTCTTCTATTAATGAAGCTTGATCTTCAAGCAGATCCCGTTCCCTCTCTAACGATATCCAAAGGAAGGCGATTAAAACGATGATACTCAACAAGATAAGCATGACACTTAAAAAAAGACTGGAATACGATTGGATTTTCGTCCGAATCTTCATACTGGCTCCTTCAAGCTGTAACCTACCCCGCGGTAAGTATGGATGAGCTGCACCTCAAAGGGATAATCTATCTTTTTGCGCAAATAACGGATATACACATCAACCACATTCGTATCCCCTGCAAAGTCATATCCCCATACATGGGTCAGGATTTGCTCCCTTGAAAGTACTTGATTTTTATTTTGCAAAAGATAAACCAGCAAATCGAACTCGCGGGAAGTCAACTCAATCCTATTGCCTTGCCTGTGAATGTCCCTTGTACCGAGGTTCAACTTCAGATCATGGATTTTTAGTTCATCCACTTCCACTTCTGATTGGCTCTCCCGTACATTGGTACGAAAACAAGCACGGATCCGTGCAAGCAGCTCTTCAATTTCAAACGGTTTCGTTACATAATCATTCGCACCATGGTCCAGGCCATTCACCTTGTCTGGCACAGCATCCCTTGCGGTTAGGAGGATGACCGGTGTCGATCCATTCTTTTTCCGGTAACGCCTAAGTACTTCTATGCCATTCAACTCGGGCAGCATCACATCCAATAAGATTAAATCCCACTCTTCTGCTTCTGCTCTTTCCAGACCAGCCTTTCCGGTAAAAGCCGATTCTGTTTGATAACCCTCATGATTAAGTTCCAGCTGGAGAATCCTCGCTATTTTTTCTTCATCCTCTATTATTAAAATTCTCTTATTCATGATCATCACCACCTACCCCTTAGTGTACTGAAGAAATATGAAAATATCATGAGAAATTGACCCCTGCGCATAAAAATCCGATGAAATAATGATTTGAATTTTTGTACCTTTAAAAGGTCAAAAAAAGAACCGGATGTGTAAGCACACCCGATCCATTTCATTCACCGTTCCAATGCTGGTCAATGAATTCATCACGTCCCGATTTCGCACGGTCCGCTTTATAATCATCTTTGTTTTTTTTATGATAGCCTTGATGGTATTCCTCGGCAGGATAAAAGGTTTGGGCCGGAAGGATTTCAGTTACGATTGGTTTCTGGAACTTCCCGCTGCCTGCTACCTCTTCTTTCGCTTCAAGAGCCAGTTTTTCTTGAGCTTCATCATGATAGAAGATGGCCGTCCGATATTGGCTTCCTCTGTCATGAAATTGACCGCCATCGTCGGTTGGATCGATTTGCTGCCAATATAGCTCCAGCAATCTTTCATAAGGAAATAACTGAGGATCGAAAGTGATTTCCACGACTTCATAATGCCCCGTAGTTCCCGTCTTCACTTCCTCGTAAGTCGGGTTTTCAACATGTCCTCCCGTATAACCGGATACGATTCCCCCAATCCCCGGTTGTTCTTCAAATGGTGTCACCATGCACCAAAAGCAGCCTCCAGCAAATGTAGCCTTTTGCATAATGGTCATCCTCTCCGTATGTAATAAAAATTAATATACCATATTCAATTCTGACACTGCGCTTTTTTGATTTGCGAGGCCGCCATGGATTTACCTTTGATCAATCTTTTGACCAGCCCTTTTCCTTGAATCTTACAATCGCTTCAACGCGGTTGCTCACATCCAATTTATCAAGGATGACCGATATATAATTACGAACCGTTCCATTGGTCAGATAAAGCTGGCTTGCGATTTCCTTTGTGGTCTTACCATCCGCGATCAATTTGAGCACTTGGCACTCTCGTTCAGTCAAAGGGTTTTCTTCTTCGAAAGCCATATCCACCAGCTCAGGAGCATAAATGCGCCGACCATCCATGATGACACGGATAGAGTTCGCCAGTTCGTCACTTGGGCTATCCTTCAGAAGATATCCGCCTACCTCGGCCTTTCTGGCTCTTTCAAAATACCCAGGACGTGCAAAGGTGGTTAAAATGATGACCTTGCATTGGTGGCCTTGATCCTTGATCTCCTCCGCTACATCGAGCCCGGTTTTAACTGGCATTTCAATATCTGTTATGCATATATCCGGCTTTAATTGATTGACGAGATTCATTGCTTCTTCCCCATTGCTCGCTTTTCCTACAACTTCCATATCACTTTCCAAATCAAGGATGGAACCTAACGCGCCAAGCAGCATCCGCTGATCTTCGGCAATTACGATTCGAATCAAGGTTAATCCCACCTATCCATTATTTTTTATAGCATTCGGAACCCTTATATAAAGTGTCGTTCCCTCTGTTGATTTAATATCCAGGCTGCCATTAACAAATTCTAGCCTTTCTTTCATTCCTTGAAGTCCATTGCCTTTAATATACTCTGATCTATGTGAAAGTCCCACTCCATTATCCTGTACTGTGATCGTCACCCCTGTTTGTAATTCTTCGATGACGATATTACAGCAGTCGGCACCGCTATGTTTGACGATATTGGTCACAGCTTCCTTCAAGCACATGCTCAAAACCGTTTCAACAAGCAATGGGGTTTCTTGTAATTCCGTGGTCCCTTCCAAATTGAATTCTATCTCTGCGGCTTTCAATATTTGCTTGACCCGGATGATTTCATCGCTTAGCTTGGACCCACGCATTTCCGACACCATTTCACGTACTTCCTTGAGTGCCGTCCTCGCCGTTTGACGGATATCCTTGATTTCTTTCTTGGCCGTCTCCGGATTCAAATCGATCAACTTCCCTGCAAGGTCACTTTTCAAGCCAATCAAAGACAGCTTTTGGCCAAGTGTATCATGTAAGTCACGGGCAATCCGCTGACGTTCTTCCATTTTGCCAAGCTCTGATATTCTTTTATGAGCGTCCTCCAATTGTTCTTCCAGCATGCCCCGTTTATTCCGATTATACGTGTTGAAAGGGAGCAGGATCACACCTACCACACAAATGAGCATAAAGGGAAATTGCGAAAAGAAGGTAGGGTCTTTCATGATGAAGCCAATATTGACAGACACGATGGTAGCCAATAGCTGGATTGAATATAATACGAAAAAGCCAACCTTATTTTGAACATTCCCAATAAAGAATGCTAAAAAAAGTGAAAAGTAAATGTAGCTGAAAAATATGGTCATCGATATCGAAATGATTATTTGTATCGCGGTCCATACGTATACGGGCCATCCCTTCGAAACGAATGAGAGACCATATGATATGAAAAACAATATGATCATGACGATTCCAAAGACTATCTCCAACATCGAAGAGGATTTGAAGATGAAATAAAAAGGAAGGATACAAAAAATGATCCAGACATAAGGGCTCAGCCCTGTGTTTTTCGGAAAGATATGATACCAACTTTGCATGGCGCCGCCTCTATTTCTTTTTATCCTAGTATATACTAAGGAGTTTCATCAAAAAACCATCCAATGGGAATCGAATGGTTTTTTGGTGAACAATTTATTTTTTTTGAAGACTTGGACGTTCATTATTGAGTTCAATTTTTGATTTTGCTTCATTTAGACGGTCCTTAATCTCTTTAAAACTGACAAACGTCTTGTTTTCGCCATCATAAAGGCGGAAGCGAAGTGATTTTAAACTTGAACTAAGGGTGATTGTCGTTGCCTGCTGCAAAGGCAGGGTGGATTCATGGACTTTTTCCAGATTATAGTTCGGCACTCTTGGACTAAGGTGATGCACGTGATGAAAACCGATATTACCAGTTACCCATTGCAAAACCTTTGGAAGTTTATAATAAGAACTTCCATCAATGGCAGCCTTCACGTAATCCCATTCAGATTCCTCTTCGAAATAAGAATCTTCGAACTGATGCTGTACATAAAACAGCCAGATGCCAAGTGATCCCGTTACAAAAAGCATCGGTACCTGAATCATCAGGAATGCCTGCCATCCGATAGCCAAGCATAAAAGACCATAAATTGCCACGATTGCAGCATTTGTCAAATACGTATTCATCCGTTCTTTCTTTTTAGCGCCCTTTTTATTCAGACGGTTCGATACAAGAAATAGATAAAATGGACCCAATCCAAACATGACGATCGGATTTCTATATAAACGGTAAGCAAGACGCCCCCAGAATGTAGCGGCGATATATTCATCAACGGTCATGATCCAAATATCCCCTGTACCGCGTTTGTTTAAATTACTGCTTGTTGCATGATGTATGGAATGGCTATGCTTCCATTGCTCATACGGAAATAATGTAACGATCCCACTGATTGTACCCAGGATGCTATTCGCTTTCCTGCTTTTGAAAAACGATTGATGACAGCAATCATGGAAAATGATGAAAATCCTGACTACGAATCCTGAAGCAAGAACGGCCAATGCAAGTGTCAGCCAGTATGAAATGGTTAAGCTTTGATATGCTAAAAACCATAACAGGAAAAATGGCGGAAATGTATTTATGAGCTGTTTCACGCTTGATTTAGTATTGGATTTTTCAAAAGGGGCAACATCTTTTCTCAATTGTTTTTGATTATGATTACTCATGATTTCCTCCTCAAAAAATATAGGAATGAAGTGTTTAAATGGATCGGTTATGCTTGCATCTCTTCTTTAAGTATAGGAATAATAACCGATTTTCTATAGTCATAAACGTCAAATCCCTGCCATGACACTTGTCATATACTTGTCTGCTTCAAAACTTTTCACACGTATTTTTTCCTCATTCATCATTTTTACACTAAAAAAAAACGATGAATTCACATCAATCTGATTCCAAGAAATAGCCTTACATTTATTCGAGCAAATAAAAAAGGATCCGCCGCTTGGCGAACCCATTTATATCTTGATGGCATAAACCCTTTCAGGACGTCCTACCGTGCCATATGTTAAATCGGCATCAATTTTTTCCTCTGACATCAAGTGCTCCAGATAACGCCTTGCCGTTGTCCTGCTCACACCGATTTCCTTTGCCACTATTTCGGCAGTTAAACCCGGGGAGGATTTCCCCAACACAACCATCACCTTCTCCAAAGTCATCCGATCGATCCCTTTTGGCAGTAAAGTCTGTTCCCTCTCTTTTTCATTCATTTCCTTTCGCAAAAGCTTATCCACCTGTTGCTGCGTTACAGGAAAATTGCCCTTTTCCAATTCAGACAGTTTAATGTGATACTCTTGATACCTGCGTAAGGACTGCTTGAAACGTTCAAATGCGACAGGCTTGATAATATAATCAAATATGCCGATTTTGATGGCTTCCTGGACTTTTTCGATTTCTTTAGCCGCCGTAATCATGATGACATCCATTTGTTTGCTTTGCTGCTTGATTTCCTTCAGGATATCGAGCCCATTCATATCCGGAAAATACATATCGAGCAGCAATAGATCCGGCTGCATGATTTCGATGAAGCTTTTAGCCTCGTCATAGCTTGACGCGATTCCGATCGTTTGAAACCCCTCAATCTTTTCGATGAACAGCTTTTGTATCTCCGCAATCCGCAGGTCATCTTCTACGATCAAAACTTCTATATCGCGAATGGCCATCATTTAATCACCCCTCTATTTTTTGGCAGTGCAACAGTAAAAATCGTATATTCCCCTTCTTTCGTCGAAAAAGTGATATATCCCCCTAATCCATCAATCGCTTCCTGAACAAGGCTCAATCCTATACCTGAATTGGTTTGATGGCTTTTCGTCGTAAAACCGTCCTGGAAAATCAATTCGGTAACATTTGAGTTCATCCCTTTTCCATTATCTTCAACCTCTATGATCAACTCTTTACCCAAGTCCGTGACGAACAACGATACCCTCTTTTCTTCCCTTTCGTTTTCCCGTACAGCTTCAAAGGCATTATTGATGAGATTGCCGATGATCGTCACCAATAAATCTCGATCTATTACAGATGGAATATCTTTAAAACTGCTTTCTCTATCAATGGTAAAATCAATTTTCAGCTCACTGGCTAAACTTACCTTCCCTAAGATGAACCCAGCAATGATCGGATCAGGTACTTCCTTCATTAGAAAGTGAATGAAGCCTTGGGTGACATCGACTTCCTTCGATATGAAATCCATTGCTTCTTTATATGAACCGAGTTGAATCAAGCCTAGCAGTGTATAGAGCCGGTTCGAATATTCATGTGTCTGGGCCCTCAGCCCTTCTGCATACGCCTTTACATGTGACAGTTCCTGAAGTAGATTGGATAGTTCCGATTTATTTCTCAAACTTGCAACTGCACCAATGATTTCTCCCTGTCCATTCAAGATCGGAATCCGGCTAGCCAAAAAAACTTCACCGTCAATCATGAATTCCTGATCATACTCGGCCCGTGCCGTGCTGACTACATCAAGCAAATGTGTATGCGTTATGACTTCTTCGATTTTTTGCCCGCGAAGCATGACGTCTTTAGGAATATGAAGGATTTTATGCGCCGTTTCATTGACGACCGTGATTTTTCCATGAACATCAATGGCAATGATGCCTTCATGAATGGATTCCAAAATGGCATGCTTTTCTTGAAACATCCAGGCGATCTCTTTCGGCTCCAGGCCCAATATCGCCTTTTTTATATTGAATGAAATGAAGAAGGCTACCAACAAACCGCCGACTAATATAAAAGAGATGATCCAGACGATCTTTCTTTGTATACTGGACAATTCTTTTTCAATATCGTCCTGAAGGTAGCCAACGGAGACGACACCAATGACCTTTTCATTGGCGATAATCGGGGATTTCCCCCTAATGGAAGGTCCCAATGTCCCAGTGGACTCCGTGATGATGGATTTCCCATCCCACACCTCGGCGTTATCTCCCCCTACCATTTTCTTCCCGATCAAGTTTGGATCTGGATGGGACAGCCTTGTTTCATTCTCATCCCCTATTACTATGAATTCCGCATCGATCTGCCTGCGAATTTTTTCCGCGATGGGCTGGATGATTACAGAAGGATTGTCCGTTCTAAAAGCTTGTTTAATTTCAGGCAGCAAAGAAATGGTCTGGGCAACCGACAATGCTTTTTCCCCTGTTTCCTGCTTCAGGTTATTTTCTAGGATATTTATGAAAATAACTTCAAAGATTCCACCCATTAAGATGATTAACGTACAGATGCCCAGCATCAACTTGGTGTGTAAACGCATTCAATCACCTCTACTTACATCATATAAAAAAAAACCCCTTTAAAAAAGGAGTTTTTTCACAACATTCAGAAAATATTAGTTAACCTTCAATATTGATGACAACATCCTTCCCTCTCTTCTTGAGTAAAACCGGAATGAGCAGCCATAATGCCGTTACGATCAGGAATGTCAACGAAAGCGGCCGAGTGAAAAACAAACTATAATCACCATCGGATATCGTCAGTGCCCTGCGCATATTATTTTCTATCATCGGTCCTAAAACCAGTCCTAATACCAACGGGGCGATTGGATAATCATTTTTACTTAAGAAATATCCCAAGATCCCGCATCCTAGTAATAGCAATAAATCATAAGTCGATACTTGTACCGCATAAACGCCAAAAATGGAGATCGCGATAATGATTGGTATCAAATACTTCTTTGGCGTTTCAATGATTTTCGCAAAAACCTTAACGAGCGGGAGATTAAGGATGAGGAGCATCAGATTCCCGATGAACATACTGGCGATAAGTCCCCAGGCCACCTGGGGATGGTCTTCGAATAATAATGGACCTGGCTGAACATTGTACATCATCAGCGCACCCATTAAAATCGCCGTTGTACCTGAACCCGGAATTCCCAGCGTCAATAATGGAATCATCGCTCCGCCAGAAGCCGCATTATTGGCCGTTTCAGGACCAGCCACTCCAGCGATTGCTCCCGTACCAAATCTCCCGGGTTTTTTTGATATCCGTTTTTCCATAAGGTATGAGAAGAAGGAAGCAAGAGTGGCCCCTGCACCTGGCAGGATTCCTACAAAGAAACCTAAGAGCGATCCCCTCGCAATCGGCCCTGCAGATTCCTTGAATTCTTCTTTTGAAGGAATCAAATTATTGATCTTTGCAATTTCCCCATCATCCTCGTCTTTTTCCAGGATTGTCTTGAATACTTCCCCAAGGGCGAATAGGCCTACTGCGATCGTCAGGAATTCAACCCCTTGATACAGCCAAGGAATGTCGAATGTAAAACGGGCGATCCCGGATACATTATCGATGCCTATCGTCCCGATCAACAAACCGCAAACCGTCATGATCAGTGCCTTGGTTACGGATTTTCCCGCGAGGCCGCTGACTGCCGCCAACCCTAGAAGCATGAGCGAAAAATACTCAGCTGGACCGAATTTAATGGCAATCGTCGATAATGGCTGAGCCAAGGCAATCATGGCGACAAGGGTGACAATCCCTCCGACGAAGGAACCGATTGCCGAAATCGATAAAGCACTCCCGGCTCTTCCCTTCTTAGCCATTTGGTAGCCATCCAGTGTGGTGACGACAGAAGAAGATTCACCAGGAGTATTCAATAGGATTGAAGTTGTCGATCCTCCATACATCGCTCCATAATAAACACCTGCAAGTAAAATGATGGCGCTTGTTGCCGCTTGCTCTGGGGGAAGTCCCCCTGTAATCGAAGCGGTTACCGGAATTAAAAGAGCCACACCGCTCATAGGCCCGATCCCCGGCAAAACGCCGACAGCCGTACCGATCAATACTCCGACAAATGCAAAAAGTATATTATACCAAGTTAGTGCCGTTTCAAAACCATGCATCAAATAATCAAAAGTGCCCACTTCACATCCCCCTCCCCTTTATGAAAACCAGATTGGCCAACCCGGCAGTGTTCCCTTTAAAACATTCACGAATAAATAATAGATGATTCCGGAAAATCCTGCGGATATGATGAGCGATGTCACCCATTTATTTCGCTCCATCGTTTGAAAGCAAACAAACAAAAACAGAAAGGTCGTAATGACATATCCTATCGTTTCCAATGTCAAAATATAAATCAAGGTGGAGAGCAGAATGATGATAAAAGGTTTATATTCCAGCTTTCCCTTACCCGATTCCTGTACATTGCTCCGAAATGCCTCATAAAACAGGCGAATACTTAAAACAGCAAGAACGAGTCCCAATACAAAAGGGAAAATGTCCGGTCCTACCGAACTTCCATAAGAAGAACTGGCCAGCTTTCTGCTTCCTATCATAAACAGCACTCCGACAGCCAGAAAGGCTACAGATGCAAAGCGATCAAATTTAACATCCATCACAATCCCTCCATTTCAGAAAATAAGAAGAAGGTGAAAGCACCCCCTTCTTCTCGATTATTTTTCCATGCCTAAGGCTTCCAATAATTGCTGCACCTGTTTCTCCTGTTCTTCTAAAAACTTGCTGAATTCTTCACTATTTTTATACTCTTGTTCCCATCCTTGAACTTCCACTTCCTTTTTCCATTCAGAAGTTTCAACTAGCTTCTCAATGGTTCCGTCCCAAAAGGCTTTCGCTTCACCAGACATATTCTGAGGTCCAAAAACGCCTCTCCAAATCGTGAATTCAGCATTAACACCCTGTTCCTTTGCCGTCGGTATGTCTTTTAGATCTCCACCTAAACGTTCCGTCGAGGTTACGGCCAACACTCTAATCTTTCCTGCCTTTAAAAATTCCCTGACACTGGATGCATCCGTTCCGATCACATCTGCATTTCCGCCAAGCAATGCCGTAATCGCTTCCCCTCCACCATCGTACGAAACGTATTTAAGTTCGGTTGGATTCAAGCCATATTCATATGCTGGAAGAATGGAAATCAAATGATCCATGGATCCCGGAGCCGATCCTCCTGCGAAGGTCAATTTACGCGGATCTTTTTTCACTGCTTCCAGCACTGATTTCAAATCCTTGAATTCAGAATCTGCCTTTACCACTATTGCCCCATAATCCTTTGTCAACTGCGCCAAAGGAGTCGTATTTTTATATCCATAAGGACTGTTGCCTTCTTTTTTAAGGTTATTGATGATGACAGGCGGTGAATTCACGAACAGCATGTCATTGTTATCAGCTTGCTGTGTTGCATAATCCGCCATGAAGACAGCGCCCCCGCCACCGGGTTTGTTTTCGACGGTTAATGGCTGGTTAACCAGTTTTGTCTCACCCAAGACCTTTGTAAATGAACGGGCGGTTAAATCCCATCCCCCGCCTGCGCCCGATGGAGCAACGACCGTTATGGCTTTTTTCGGATAACCTGTACTTTCTTTCTTTTCTCCTGATGTACCCGAACTGCTGCATGCACCTAAACTTAAAGCTAACGAACCCGCCAATATGACAGCTGAAATCTTTTTACGAGAAAACATAATAATCCCCCTTTTTGAAAGCGTTTTCTTAATTCTACAAAAATATCTTCCTTTTATTTGATTGCCCAACTAAAATGCATAACTTCCATAACTTCCATATTGTTCATAAAGTTTTATAGCAGGAAAAGGGGGAAAGACTGCTCCTTCAGAGCAGTCCAAGTTTGTAGACAAAAGGGGTTCTATCTAAATAAAACAATGTGATTGGAGTGGAAATTACGGTTCGGTTTTACAAACACTATAAACTGTAAACAAACTCGATTTTCATCGAGTTTGTTTACAGTTAGAGACTGCACTTTTGAGCAGCCCTGCTAGAATAGTATTTTTGATAGATATACGACCATCGTTACCGTTATGCTGCTGAATAAAGTCGACATCAAGACTGCCTGTGCCGCATACTTCGGATGGTTGTCATATTCCAAAGCGAATAATGCGCTGTTTCTTGATGTGGGAAATGAGCTTGCGATAAACAACCCTTGGGCGACAGTCCCTTCCAAACCCAGCATGAGGATGATCAGGAAGGCGATGGATGGCGAGAGTATTAAACGGCCAATCAAGCTAAGTATAAGCGGAAGCGGAAATTGCGTCATTTTCAAATAGGCACTCTGTGCACCCAATGTAATCAAGGCAATGGCTATGAAGGCACTAGCGATATTTTCAATCGGGGTCCATAAGAACAGCGGAATGTCGAAAGAAAAGGAATGTAATAGAAAACCGAGTAATAAAGCATAAATGACGGGGTTCTTCAAGAACTCGCGAATGGCGCCCTTCGCACTTTTTGTATGGACGGAAACGGAATTCATCAATCCATAGGTATAGGTCAACAGGTTTTGAAAGATGATCACGATGACTTGTATCGACAGCCCAAGAGGGTTTCCGTGAAAAACCATCTGGCTGACGGGTAATCCGAAATTGGCTGAGTTATTCAGGACTACACTATTTTTAAACGTGGCCGAAAGGCTTTGATCAAACCTGGCAAGTTTAGCAATCACTGTACTCACGATGATGAGACTTACTGCTTGAAGAGCAAGGAAGCTGAATATCTGGAAGATCATCCCCCCGCCCATTTTACTTTGATAGATATTAATAAAGCTAATGGCCGGCATGAGCAGGAAGTGATTCAATTTAGACAGCGTATTCATATCCAACTTGAATTTACGATGCAGAATGGCCCCCGCCCCTATGAGGAAAAAGACCGGCACAATGACATTCAATACGATCAGAAACAGGACACTCACTTGACTTCCTCTCCATTCCTTAGGCAATACCTGATGATTTACATTTACATCTCCATTTATCATAATGCCGGGATAACCATAATTAAAATACCAATAAATTATCGTTATCCATTCAAAAAAGGAATGACAAAAAAGCACAGAGGTTTCTGCGCTTCCGGTTAAATGTCCCTCATGAAATCGACGCCTTTGACAAATTCGACAAACTCCTTGACCAGCTTTAATTCCAGCGACTTTTCATGATATAACATCCACGTATTCCTGATAAGGGGATTGCCTTGCTTATCCTTAAGGTCCATTTGACGGAGATTTTGGTCCTTCTCCAATAAAACACTGGGAAGGATGCCATATCCCAGGCCATTCCTGACCATTTCTTTGCATGTATCACCTTTGTCCACTTCCATCCCCACCAAAGGAGGTCCGGAAAAATTGTCTCTCCACCAATTATCGATCATTGTTTTCAAAAGAGCATCTGTCCCATAATCGATCCTCGGCAAAAAAGGCAGGTTCCGGACTTCGATTTCTTCCTTGGAAGCAATGCAAATCGTTTCCTCAAAAAGATGATGCCTTGATCCTGACCATTGATAGTCCCCCCGAACGATTCCGACATGCACTTCCTCCTTGTAAATGAGGTTCAGCACTTCTTTACTCCATCCAGTTGTCACATGGAAATCCACTTTGGGATATCGCTCACGAAATAATTTCAGCAGGCCTGGCAATTTATGCAGCGTAATATAGTTGGAAACACCCAGCCGTAATGTTCCACTGATTTCCTGACCCATATTGAATGCCGTCTCTTTTATCTGCCGGAGCCTGATCAGCATCTCATCTGCACAGATGGCCAAATATTCCCCTTGAGGCGTGAATTGCACTCCCCTTGTTCCCCGCTCCACAATCTTTAGATTGAATTCCTTCTCTATTTGTTGAATCCGTTTCGTTAAAGAAGGCTGCGAGATATATAAACTTTGCGCCGTTTTAGTAATATTCTTGTGTTCATGCAACACCTTTAAAATATGCCAATCCCTTTCGTTCATAACCCTTCCCCCGATACGCAATTCCTTGAATGTTTTATCCAAACTGTACCACAAAAGGCCTGATCGATATATCCTTTTACAAGTACATAAAAAGCCCAAGCCATGTTGGCAAGGACTTTCCGATAAATACCTTTTAAGCGAATGATGATCATTCATTCAATTGAATTCTTTCAGGGCATGTGTAGATATTCAGTGAATCATTACGAATGAATCCGACCGTGGTGATTCCCAATCCTTCAGCCAACTCCAAGGCCAATTCGGTTGGAGCCGATTTCGAGAGTATCAGCTCACAGCCGATTTTCGCCACCTTCAAGAGAATTTCCGATGATATCCGGCCGCTGAACACGATAGCTTTTCCTTCTATCGAAATACCATTTTTCAGGCAATAGCCGTATATTTTGTCCAATGCGTTATGCCGTCCGATGTCCATCCTGCTTAATACGAGGCCATCGACATCACATAAAGCGGCATTGTGGACTCCACCTGTGTTCTGGAAGGTGACGGCAGAATTTTGTAAATCCTTCATCAAGCGGAGGCAGTCATCAGGAGTCAGTTTCACCGAAATATGATCCATTTTCTTGGCAGTCAATGCATCATTCACAAAGACGAAACCTTGTCTGCTCATTCCGCAGCATGATGTAATATACCGCTTATTTTGAAAATCCTGGAAGTAAGGATTCACTTTATCTGTCTTCACATGAACAAAGCCTTCTTTTTCCTGGACCCAGATTTCTTTTATCTCATCATATTTTTTGATGATGCCTTCCGAAGCCAAATAACCAATCACCATATCCTCGATGTATTCGGGTGTACAAACCATCGTGACGAATTCCTGGCCATTTACTTTGACAGTAACGGGATACTCCGTTACAATCGCATCTTCCGTACGCTCGATGTTACCTTTGGTTATCCGGATGATGTCCCTCTTGATTTCAATCGCTTTCATGTTCCCACTCCTTTTAATATCCAGGAGCCAATTGACCAATATGTAGGACCATGGTCAATGCCCGTTGAGTTTGTCCGCAATATTCTTATCAAAAACGAATACGGAAATCGCTATGTTCTCTTTGATTTTTATGTCTGAAAACAAATGAAGCAGTTTAGCTCCAACCAGTTCTTCCATTCCATCAGGAGGACTCTCCGAATACACATCCTGAACCATCTTGGTTCGTGCAGAATGGACCATGTCCCTTCCTTCCTCCGATCTTGATATGAACATTTCCGTAGGAGTCAAATTTCCATATAACGTAGAAACGGCCATATTTTCCACGAAAACCGTGTGTATGCGTTCTGGTCCTTTACCGAATAGTTCCTTGCGCAGCTTACGAATCATATCATTGAATTCATGGATAACTTTTGACACCGTTGCGTCACTCCAATTCAAGAAAATTAAGTTCTCAATTTTCTTATCATAAATCAACGCGAAGAAAAACGAAAGGAATTTGGGAATGATACCCTCTTTCCAGGATTGTTTCTTTTAATAATTAAAGGTATAATAACAATGATGAAAGTTGGGAGCATAATAGTGTACTGTTTTGTCCTATCTTTTTTAAAATTATCCATTATGGTATGGATTGGTATATTGGCAAGCTTTGCTATTAAACTATTCCACCATGACCTACATTTCCGTTCAGAGACGGAGGTGTAATCATGGTGGTTTTTTTGCGTCTTTTTGGCTATAAAAGGGGGAAATATAATGAGCGATTCAAACATCACCATCAAAATCAACGGGAAGGAATATACCACTAATGAGGGAGCGACAATACTGGAGGTCATCAACCAAAATGAGATGGCTCATCCACAGATCTGTTATGTTCCTGAAGTGGACCCGATCCAAACATGCGACACATGCATCGTCGAAGTTAATGGGAAACTCGTCCGGTCATGTTCGACAAAAGCAGTGAGCGGCATGGATATAGCCTTGGACTCAAGCAAGGCAAAAGAAGCCCAAACCGAGGCCATGGACCGTATCCTGGAAAACCATTCTTTATACTGTACTGTATGTGATAATAATAACGGAAATTGCAAACTGCATAACACGGCAGAATTAATGGAAATTGAACACCAAAAATATCCTTACACACCGAAAGTGAAATTGGGTGCCGTCGATATGTCCCATCCATTTTACCGCTATGATGCCAATCAATGCATCGCATGCGGGCAATGTGTTGAAGTCTGCCAAAACCTTCAGGTCAACGAGACGCTGTCCATCGATTGGGAAGCAGAACGCCCTCGGGTAATCTGGGATGAAGGAACGGAAATCAATAACTCATCTTGTGTAGGCTGCGGACAGTGTGTAACCATTTGTCCATGTAATGCATTAATGGAAAAATCGATGCTGGGCGAGGCTGGTTTCATGTCAGGTTTGAAAAACGATATGCTTGAACCAATGATAGACCTTGTCAAAGAAGTGGAGCCTGGATACAGCGGGATTTTTGCCATTTCGGAGATTGAAGCGGCAATGCGTGATACACGAACGAAGAAGACAAAAACGGTCTGTACGTTCTGTGGGGTAGGATGCACATTCGAAGTCTGGACAAAAGACCGTAAAATCCTTAAAGTCCAACCTACTCATGAAGCACCCGTCAATGCGATATCCACATGTGTCAAAGGGAAATTCGGTTGGGACTTCGTAAACTCGGAAAAACGTTTGACAAAGCCCCTGATTCGGAAAAATGGAAGATTCGTTGAATCAAGCTGGGATGAAGCACTTGATTTGGTTGCATCCAGACTCGGTTCGATCAAACAGCAATACGGCGGAAATTCAGTAGGCTTCATTTCCTCTTCCAAGATCACGAATGAAGAAAACTATGTAATTCAAAAACTGGCACGGCAAATGTTCGAAACGAATAACGTGGACAATTGCTCTCGTTACTGTCAATCTCCGGCAACAGACGGACTGTTCCGTACAGTCGGCATGGGCGGAGATGCCGGTACGATCAAAGATATCGCCGCAGCAGGTCTTGTCATCATCGTTGGTGCCAACCCGGCAGAAGGCCATCCCGTACTCGCGACACGCGTTAAACGGGCTCACAAGCTTCACGGACAAAAACTGATCGTAGCTGACATCCGCAAAAACGAAATGGCAGAGCGTTCCGATATCCATATCAGTCCAAAACAAGGAACGGATCAAGTATGGTTGATGGCGGTTACAAAATATATGATCGATCAAGGCTGGCATGATCAAGAATTCATCAATGAAAATGTTAACTTCTTCGACGATTATAAAGAAGTACTTGAAAAATATACCCTGGAATATGCAGAAGCACACACAGGTATTTCAAAAGAAACATTGATCCAAATAGCTGAAACCATTCGCGATGCAGACGGAACATGCATTCTTTGGGGAATGGGCGTTACACAAAACACCGGTGCTTCCGATACTTCGGCTGCAATATCCAACCTGCTATTAGCTACAGGCAACTACCGTCGCCCAGGAGCGGGAGCTTATCCTCTTCGCGGCCATAACAATGTTCAGGGCGCTTGCGATATGGGCACCCTTCCAACATGGCTTCCGGGATATCAGCATGTTACCGATGACGTGGCACGTGCCAAATTCGAAAAAGCTTATGGAGTGAAGATCGATGGCAAACCAGGCTTGAACAATATTGAAATGCTTAAAGCGATAGAAAAAGGCGACATGAAGGCCATGTATCTAGTAGGTGAAGATATGGCACTTGTTGATGCGGATGCAAACCATGTAGATAAAGTGTTATCCGGCTTGGATTTCTTTGTTGTCCAGGATATTTTCCTTTCAAGGACTGCCCAATATGCCGACGTGGTATTGCCCGGAGCTCCATCTCTTGAAAAAGACGGAACGTTCACCAATACGGAGCGCCGTGTACAGCGCTTATATAAAGCCCTTCCCACTATGGGAGATTCTAAGGCGGACTGGGAAATCACTCAGGAGATCGCAAACCGCTTAGGTGCGAATTGGAACTACACTCACCCTAGTGAAATCTATGATGAAATGGCAAGCCTGTCACCGATATTCAGCCAAGCGAATTACGAGGTGCTGGAAGGATGGAACAGCTTCCTATGGGGAAGCCATGATGGATCAAGCACGCCGCTTCTTTATGTGGATGGCTTCAACTTCCCTGATAAGAAAGCGCGCTTTGCACTGGCTGACTGGGTGGAGCCGCATAAATTCCCGAAAGAATATGACCTTCATATCAATAATGGACGCATGCTGGAGCATTTCCATGAAGGCAATATGACGAACAAATCCAATGGAATCCAATCGAAAGTACCTGATATTTTCGTTGAGGTTTCACCAGAACTTGCCAAAGAACGTAAAGTCAGTGATGGAGGACTCGTTCGCTTAGTGTCTCCATTCGGGGCCGTTAAGTTAAAAGCCCTGATCACAGACCGCGTTAAAAATAATGAGCTATTTTTACCAATGAACTCCGTTGATAAAGACTCTGCCATTAACTTTCTGACCGGTCCTATCTATGATCAACGCACAAGCACGCCTGCTTACAAACAGACGATGGTCCGCATGGAAGTATTAAGCGCAAGCGGGGATATCCCATTACCGGGTACCAATCCACGGAACAAAAAACGCCATCCTCAAAATGGTGTCGAGGTTGAACGTAAGTGGGCACGTCCAGGGTATGTTCACTTAACGGATAAATAAACAAGGAGGGTGAAGATCATGGCAGCTCCTATTACGGAAATCCATAATCCCATTACTGAGGAAGAAATAAAGCTTCAAAAACTGGAAGAACTGAAAACGCTGATCACCGATAATGAAGATGCCTTGAACAATATGTTTAAAATCGTCAATGAACTGAATGACTCAGGAGTATTCGAAGCCGCGACCTCCATGCTTCAAGGAAAAGAACAAATTGCCAAAATCGCTCTTCAACAAATCACAAGACAACCTGTCACAAACCTGATCAATACCCTTATGGGGGCAACAGGAGCCTTGATGAATGCCGATGCCGCACAATCCACGAAACTGCTTAACAGTGCACTTGCAGGAATCGATGAAGGAAACAAGTTCCTTCAGGCCGATAAAAAGATCGGCGTTTTGGATTTAATGAAAACATTGAATGATCCAGACATAAACCGGGCGATCGGCTTTGGCGTCCACTTCCTTAAGGGGATGGGCAAGGAATTAAAAGAATAGACTCGGACCAAAGACTCAAGAGAAGCTTCTTTTGAGTCTTTGTTCTATCATTGGGCTTAGTTGCTGAAAACTGCTGAAAGTGTAGCGTATTGGATAAGATTAGCATTGGAGTGGATGATTTAATTAATCAAGAAGAAAAAATTAAGGAATTAGAATACGAATTGTTTTTATTGAAGCATGCATTTTTTAAATTTCATGATAGTATGGCCCCGAATTTAAAGTCTAGGTATTATGAGTTATTATCACATGGCTTTACAGAGCAAGAGGTTAGTGAGTTAGATAGATTTTTCAGGTGGGTTTACGGCACAAAAAATTATCCCACAAAAGAAGAAATGAGAAAAAAAATGGCGGATATAAAAAATATGGAAATGGAAGAATTACATATTGCCTCAGTAAAAAAAATCTTATTAGCTTATCAAGCTGATGGAGTTTTTCCAGTAATAGATATTATTTTGGAGGATTTCCAAAATGTTGATGTAAATACAGAGAAATGATTTTTTATATTAAGGAATAGTGAAGAAACTATTCCTTTTTTTAAGGTAGTCTGGGTAATAATTAAGGCAAGATCACCCAGAAATCACTCATCAAAATACAGGCTGTACACCCTCCCCTTATTCGCACCACTGCTTGTCAGATTCAATGATTGCAAGATCCTCGTTGCACTGGATGAAGAGGAAATGTTTAAAAAGTTCCTCAACTGCCGATTCGTTATGGTCGAGCCTAATAGATAAAAATAATCTCGTAAAGCCGAGATATGTGCTTTTTTACTGGAGAGTTGACATTGATTGCAAAGCCATGTGCCATGCCTTCTAAATAATTTATTGCCCTTACAATTCTCACAAATCACTCCTTTAATTAGGTCCTTTTCGGTAAGATTGTATCGTTCCAGAATGGAAAAGTCCGCATCGATGTGGTGTTTATTCATTACGCGAATTGCTTTCTTCAAATCTTTCTCACTAAAACTGGATTCTGTTATGGAATGCTCCATTTGATTAATTTTAGCGGGAAGTGCATCGCGATGGATAACTTTATAGTGGGGTTCATGGTTTTCAAGAGCTGTACGGATGATTGTTTGGGGATTACTGATGACAATCAATGAAAGGATGGGCAGTGAGGGAAAACCGTTTTTCAAGAACCAATTGGTCAATTGTGATTCCTGACGGCTGACTTGTATGATGGGATCTGGAAAGGCCGTTTCTTTTCCTTCTATCGTTCGAATGAGCTGATTGAAATGCGGATCAAAATAGATCGACCCTGCAATGTTCTTCACTTCAATGATAAGCGCATATTTCTTGGAGATTAATAAGGTATCCAGTTGAAAAAATCGGGATTGATCCTGAAGCCTTAAATCGTGGAAGATGAAATAGCTTTTCGGTTCAAGAAAGCTTAATGGAAAATCAATGGAACATT
Source organism: Peribacillus sp. NPDC101480 (assembly GCF_050277335.1). Classification (NCBI taxonomy): domain Bacteria; kingdom Bacillati; phylum Bacillota; class Bacilli; order Caryophanales; family Bacillaceae; genus Peribacillus; species Peribacillus sp. NPDC101480. The sequence continues at coordinate 384,317 of NZ_JBNNSB010000003.1, read as the reverse complement.
CCCCTTTATAGCCCGCTTCCCTTTTTTTGAGATCGTTCATGATTAAGGGAACTTTAGGGTGATTCGGAGGAAGCCTGCACGCTAATGCACGTAATTTGCGGACGGCAAGAGGAACTTTTCGCTTTTTTACAATCAATTTCATCGCTCCAATCCTATTTTCTTCAAAAGGATTCTACAGCAAATGATGGAAATTGTACAGTTTATCTGCGAAATCGGGAATATATCATCGAAATTGGAGATATATCATCGAAAAATCCTGATATATCTGCGAATTATACGATTTATCGATTTTTCGACAAAAACGACGAAAAAAAACCAAATAAAAAACCACCAATATATGTATTGGTGGAGACGGTGGGAGTCGAACCCACGTCCAGACATAACGGCACTTAAGCTTCTACGAGTGTAGTCGATATATTCGCATTTCGCGAACTCATTAGCCTATCGACAGGCGGCAGAGCAGCTAGTCTGTTTGGTCTCTTCCTTCATCCTCAGACGGTGGATTCCGGCGTATCCCACTTAGAGTGAGTCCCTTACCCTACCACGTGGGCCATGGAGGGAGGAACAGCTATCGACTGTTATTAAGCAGCGAAAGCTAGGTTGTTGTTTTGTTTGCCAGTTATAGGCGTTGACGTTTTAACGAGGCCGATCCCCTCGACTCGCAACTTAAGCTCGAACTATCCCTGTCGAATCCGTAACGTCCCCATGATATAAATGGAGCGTACGAGAGAAGAATAGTCAGCAAGTTGGCTGATATTCAATTGTCATCGGTACAGGATTAATTATAACAGATTGGCTCAAAAAATCAATTGTAAGGTCTTGGCAGTTCTACATCTTCTGTCGATCACGGAATGCACGTTCAATATCACGCTTCGCTTCCTTCTTCTTCAGGTCTTCACGCTTGTCATATTGCTTCTTCCCTTTACCCAGACCGATTAAAACCTTGGCAAAGCCATTTTTCAAATACATTTTCAACGGTACGATCGTGTAGCCTGTTTCCTTTGTTACACCGATCAGTTTACTGATTTCCTTCTTATGCAAAAGAAGCTTCCGTGTCCGCAACGGGTCATGGTTAAACTGGTTTCCCTGCTCATAAGGGCTTACATGCATATTATAAAGATAGATTTCTCCATTTTCTATTTTAGCGAAGGCATCCTTTAAATTCACTCGGGCCGCACGGATGGCCTTGATTTCGGTTCCCTTCAAAACGATTCCGGCTTCAAACGTTTGTTCAATAAAAAAATCATGATAAGCCTTTTTATTTTGTGCTAGTTGTTTACCTGAACCTTTTGGCATCTAACTCTCCCCTTTTTACATCCAATCGCGGCAAGAGGATGAAATGATCATCCCCCGCCTCAATCTTTATCTCTTTTTTGGTTTTCTCTTGCGCTTGGCAGCTGGCGCATTTTCAAAGAATTTTTTCTTCTTTTTCGATTTTCTCCCATTAGAAGGCGAATCTCCATTACGGCCGCCGCCTTTTCCTTCATTACGTCCTCCATTGCCGCCTCGGCCGCGTTTGCGTTCACCTGAATTGGCTTTGAATATTTTCTTCTCGCCAGATGGACGCGGACGGCTTACCTTCATGCCGATAATTTCAAAATCGATGGCGCGTTCCTCTTTATTGACGTTGGAAACACGTACGTCGATCTCATCGCCAATCCGGAACACATTACCGGTACGTTCCCCGATCATTGCTAGCTGACGCTCATCGAAGCGATAATAATCATCCGTCATGAAGCTGACATGGACAAGTCCTTCAATGGTGTTCGGCAGCTCGACGAACATCCCGAAATTCGTGACAGAACCAATGATTCCGGTATATTCTTCGCCGATTTTATCCAGCATATATTCCGCTTTCTTCAGATCATCCGTTTCCCGTTCAGCATCGACTGAGCGACGTTCACGTTTCGATGTATGATCGGCAATCTCAGGTAAATTGGCATTCCATTTCTCCTTCGTAGCTTCATCCAGTTTACCTTCCACCAAGTAGGTCCTGATCAACCTGTGCACGATCAAATCCGGGTAACGGCGAATCGGCGATGTGAAATGTGTATAAAACTCAGCAGATAAACCAAAGTGACCTAAGCTCTCCGGATCATATTTCGCCTGTTGCATGGAACGGAGCATGACGGTGGATATGACCGTTTCTTCCGGTTTACCGGCTACCGCCTCAATGATTTCCTGTAACGCCTTAGGGTGAACGTCATTGGCCGATCCCCGGACAATATATCCGAAGTTCGTTATGAATTCAAAGAACCGCTGCAGTTTTTCCGGCTTGGGATCTTCATGAATACGGTAAATGAACGGTACGTCAAGACGGTGGAAATGCTCTGCAACGGTTTCATTAGCCGCAAGCATGAACTCTTCAATCAGCTTTTCGGCAACCGACCTTTCACGTAAAACCACATCAGTCGGATGGCCTTCTTCATCAACGATGACTTTAGCTTCATTGAAATCAAAGTCAATCGCACCGCGGTTCATCCGGTTCTTGCGCAGGATGGCAGCTAACTTCTCCATGTCCTGGAACATCGGCACCAACGCTTCATAGCGTTCGAGCTGTTCTTCATCTTTATCGACAAGGATTTTGTTCACATTTCCATATGTCATACGTTCCGTCGTCTTAATGACACTTTCAAAAATCTCATGGTTGACTACTTTGCCATCTGGTGTAATTTCCATTTCACAAGAGAGTGTAAAGCGATCGACTTGTGGGTTCAAGGAACAAATGCCATTCGATAAACGATGCGGGATCATCGGGATGACCCTGTCCACCAAATAAACGCTCGTCCCTCTTTCCAAGGCTTCCTTATCGATTGGTGATCCTTCCTTCACATAATGGCTGACATCAGCAATATGAACACCCAGCTTATAATTGCCATTTTCAAGTTTGGAAACAGTGACGGCATCATCCAGGTCCTTTGCATCGGCTCCATCAATCGTGACCAAAACATCATTGCGCAAATCCCTGCGGCTTCCAATTTCACTTTCTTCAATGGTATCTGAAACGGCATTGGCTTGTTCCATGACGTCATCCGGGAACTCCATTGGCAAACCATATTTATGGATCACGGAAAGAATATCTACACCAGGATCATTTTTATGTCCAAGAATCTCAATGACTTCACCTTCGGCACTTATGCGTCCTTCAGGATAAGAAGTAAGCTTGACGACAACCTTATGGCCCTCTACCGCTCCATGTGAAGCATGCTGCGGAATGAAAATATCGTTTGCGATCTTTTTATCATCAGGGATGACGAAACCAAAACTTTTACTTTCGGAGTATGTACCGACCACTTGTGTAATACCGCGTTCAAGAATTCTGATGACCGTGCCTTCTTGCCTTGAGCCCGATGTTTCCGAAGATACTCGTACCATGACGACATCTCCATGCATCGCTGTGCCCGTTTCATTCGGCGGAATGAAAATATCATCCATTCCAGGGTTATCTTCAGGTGTGACAAAGGCGAATCCCTTAGCGTGTCCTGTTAATTTACCACGGAACAAATTCATCTTTTGCGGCAGCCCGTAACGATTGCTCCTCGTTCTGACCACCAATCCCTTTTCTTCCATCTTTACTAGAGCCTTAACGAAATTCTTGAAATCTGCCGAGTCTTCGATTTTCAAAGCCTCTTCCAGTTCTTGTACCGTTAAGGGCTTATACGCTTCATCCGTCATGTATGTCAGAAGCTTATTAATATGTTCTTGAATGTTATCTTCCATGAAAACCCTCCTATTCAGGGTATATTTTTGTTATTCGGCCCAATCCAGACTTTCTAAAAATTCCAATACATCTTCATGCAGCTGGTCCTTTTCTTTATCAAGAGTTATGACATGACCGGATTCTTCATACCACTTGATTTTTTTGACCGGTGATTCAATGGCATCAATAATAATATCGGCACTTTTTGGATTGATAACATCATCATGCCTGCCCTGCACCACAAATGTCGGCGCGTATATAAGGTCGACGTGCTCTCGTACATCCGTCATCAATTCCTGAAGGGCTTTCAATGTATTCATCGGTTTATCGGCAAGGAGGTCCATTTCAAGCTCTATTTGCTCTTGAGTTTTTCCTTCATACTTCTTAAATTCTCTGGCGTACTCCAATACTCCTTTAAACATCATTTCTTCACTTTTGATATACATAGGCGCACACATTGATACGATACCCTTTATAGGTACAGTGTAACCTAATTTAAGAGAAAATACGCCTCCTAATGATAGTCCGGCAACAGCAATTTCTTCATGGCCTTTGCTTTTCAGGAAATCGTAGGCCATCATTACATCTTTCCACCAATCTTCCGGACCCGTTTTCACCAGCTCCTCTGGGGGTACGCCATGCCCTTTATAGTGCGGGGCATGGCAGGTGTATCCCTGTTTCTCCAAGTATCGCCCTAGCATCCGTACATCCGCTGAATTCCCCGTAAATCCATGTAAAAGTAAGACAGCTCTTTTTCCGCCTTCAAAAGTAAAGGGCTGCTGCAGCTTTATTTTCATGATCTTAAGCTCCTTTATCAGTAAATAGAATTTTAAAAGCATCCCTATCCTATAATTAAGTACTAAAATCACTATATCTATTCATGTAACTATTATGCAAAGAAAAAAGTCTAGCTATTTAGCTAGACTCATTTTTGATCCATTACACATCAAAGTATGCAACTAGTAAAGTTAAAGCAAAGAATAAAATCGCCAATACTATTGTCGCACGATGTAAAACCAGGTCCAAACCGCGTGCCTTTTGCTTTCCGAATAACTGCTCAGCACCGCCGGCAATCGCACCTGATAAACCTGCACTCTTACCTGATTGAAGCAATACCGTCACAATGAGGGCGATACTGACAATCACTAAAAGCGTTATGAGAAATGCATGCATGCAATTACACCTCCTGAAGAACCAATAAACAATTACTTTAACTTTACCACACCCAATAAGTATCCACAATCTTTGTTATACTATGATGGTAAGAATTCCTAAAAATCCATAGTCATTTATTTTCTTTTTGAATCAAAGTTTGAGATAATTTGCATAAATAGAGAAAGAGGTGTCAACATGTTTAAGTCCATACTCCGGATTCTTGATCTCCTGACCATCCTATTCTCGGCGGTTGCCGGCTATTCTTTATGGACAGGCGGAAGCAATTTTATCAGTGTACTATTAATCATCCTATCACCGCTTTTATTGCTGCTGGCAAAGTATCACGGAAATCGATACTTATTATTTGCTGCATATATCACGACAACCGTTTATTTTACTGCTATTATTTATAATGGACTTTCCAATAGCGGTACTGACTTTTTCCAATCAAGCTTCAATGTCCTCCTGATCGGGGCAGCAGCCGCCTTGCTGAGCGTCATAGCGGCGGTCATTGGGTTTGGGACCAATACCCTTACGATTCTTTGGTTATCGCTTCACGCCCTTGTCACATTCGAGACAATCAGGATGTCATCGGGTTTCCTTTCGAGCTTTTGGTCTGATCCCGTTGTGGAAACCGCAGTCCGTAACGATTATCCATTTTTATTGATGGTCGTCTGGATTGGCTTATTTCTTGATAAATATCAAAGTGAATTAACAAGGGATTACTTATCCCGATAATTTTTTTCAAAACTACTTTATTGGAAACTTATATTAAAAGCAAGGGGCCTTTCATATGTTAAAACCTATATTTGCAGCAACTGCTCTATCATCTTTCATTCTAATGGCTGGCTGTTCATCCGACCTGACAAGCGAGCATGAAAAAGAGCAAAAAGAAGAACAACCGAGCTCCCAGGATACGGAGACGGAGACAGAAACCGACAAGAATAATGATTCAAAAGAATCGGCCCAACGCCAGGTGGAAGTTGATGAAACGGCTAAACCCGGACAGGCTGGCCTTCAGACATTAGCCCATCCGGAAGGCATTCCTGTACTTGTCAATAAACAATACAGCCTGCCTGAAGATTACAAACCTGCTGACCTCATCTACCCAAAAGTGGATTTCATCTTTCAAGATAAAATTGAAAAAAGAATGATGCGAGAGGAAGCGGGAAAGGCACTTGAAGTAATGTTCCAGGCTGCCGAAAAAGAAAACATGCACTTTGCCGGCGTTTCCGCTTATCGCTCTCACCAAAGACAGATCGAGGTCTTTAATAACTATGTGGCTAAGGACGGGGAAGAAAAGGCGAAAACCTACAGTGCAATGCCTGGGACAAGCGAGCATGAAACGGGCCTGGCGATTGATGTCACGACCCACGATGGGGCATGCGCTGCCCAAGACTGCTTCGGTGATACGAATGAAGCTGCCTGGCTTGCTGAACATGCACATGAATACGGATTTATCATTCGCTACCCTGAAGGCAAGGAAAACATCACAGGTTATAAATACGAACCATGGCACATCCGTTATGTTGGTGTCGCTACCGCAACTGAAATCTTTGAAGCGAAGATTACATTAGAAGAATACTATAATGCCGTACCAGTGGAAGCTGTATCGAGTAAATAAAAAAAGGTGCCCGGATGCGGCACCTTTTTTATATTAATCAAACGTTTGATTAAATCCTTTTATCAGCCCTGAACCAAGCCGGAATCAGTGACTGGACGGCTAACTTTATAAGCAAAAAAACCTCCCATACAATGTGTATTCTCACATTGTATGGGAGGTGAAAAGAAATTACTGTGCAGAATCCATCTTCTCATCAGAAGCAGAATCCCAAAATAATTGGGTGAATGGATTTCAACGACTGAAAGAACGAAACCTAATTTTGGAGCATTGCATATTTAAGCAACGAAAAAAGGACTCCGCATAATTGGCGGGGTCCTTCAATATTCATCGTTTTTATTTTCAACTTCAAATAGGTTGAAACTTGATGATTCATCTGGGTTGAATGCAGGTTCTTCATTTTCATATTTATATTTATGTTCTTCTACGTATTTAATTTTCTGATATTCCTCTTTTGACATACCCTCCCAAATTTTTGTTGCATTGTGGTCTTCATGGCCAGGCTGAGGATTCGTATGCGGTGTTGGGTCCAAGATAAAACTACCCAAAAAAATGGTTGTGTAGAAAAATGGCATTGCCATAATCAAAACGATTAAGCCCAATGCTCCAACTTTATTTATGTATTTTTTCATTGGTGACATACCTCCCAATTTTTGAATTTTTATATTCAATTGATGTACAACCAGCATATTTTAGTCACTCCATAACCAATCACGAAACCACTTGACGGGAAGAACAGCCAATACACAAATTACAAGAAGTATGAATGCAATATACAGCATTCCTAAATCAATCAGTATGCCCATTACTACAGCTACACAAGAGATTATAATAGCGATAGAGAAACGTTCAGTCATTGTCTCACCTCCCGTTTGGTTAACTCCAGTAAACCTTTTATTAATTCATCGGTATGGATGAAAACAAACACTTGGTATTTTTTGTTGTTTCGATTAGGCATAGTATGATGAATGTCATGTCCAGCCCGTACAGAGCCATAGACAATGATTTTTTGTAAATGTTCTTGAGCCCCATAATATCCACCTCCATTTATGAAATTGGCAAAGGAGGTAAAGTGCTTACCTCCTTAAATTCATTCCTTTTCCATCTTTTCTTTCTTTTCCATTTTATGAAGGATGGTATTGGAAACAATCGCATAGACCACAAACGCCATCCAATAATAACCATAATCCTTATCGTTGCCAATGGACGAAAACATTAATATCGCAAATAACAAATATGGAATGGTCAATAACAATCGGAGTTTCCAAAGGTATCGTCCCCACATCGGTATTCCTCCTTTTAAAATCATTGGCAGTGCTTTTGAGATTTTTTCCACTCCTCAAATACTATGTCACTGGCAATAATTTCAGCATCGGTATATCCCAACCCACCTAAAGCAAATCAAGGTCGTTTATATAATGGTCCAATGTGCGTTTGGCAAGAAAGTCAGTTCCTTCATTATTGTTACGGAAAAACAATCCTGTTAGCGTTTCGATGGCTGTTGATAAGATTTCTGGTTTCATGGCTTTCGTCCTCATAATTAACTAAATATTCCGTCACGTCTATTACTATAGAAGTATGAAGTACCAAAATTATGCTGTCAATCTAAAAAAGACCATTCCTATTGGAACGGTCTAAAAGTTTGGCATATAAGATTTTTCGTCTGTGTTTTTAACATCCAGCTCATGACCATCTACCATGTAATCATAAACAAGGGTGGCTTGTGGGACATACTTTCCATCTATCTTTGCTTGATGTATTGCTCTGTCCACTTTACCGAACCCGTTGATTTGTCGCCTTTCTGCTAATTGCAAATTATATTTTCTAGCCACAATATCGAACACAAGTTTTGCATCATCTTGAGTTTTAGGCAGCTCTAGGCTTTCACGAACTTTACTTTCAGTTTTCGTTAAATAAGCACAGTAAGCATCATATTTAAAGCGAATCCATAATATGCGTGGATTTCCTTGTGTTTTTTTATAAACTCCTTGGAGTTTGGATGATTGCCTTTTTTGGCTATCCAATATCCAATTCCCAATTCCTCTTTTAACAAGTTGACCTTATCGTCAATATCTTTAGCAATATCAATATCCAATGGGCCATACCATTTTGTAATTGTAGGTCTCGATAGTTCGCTTGGAATAATTTTTAATTTGCAAGTCAAATGTAAATTCTTTCAACAAGTCATGTATTAACACGCAAAAACCCCCAATTCATAAGCGATTTCACTCACTTATAAATCAGGGGTTGATACTAAACATTTGTATTGCTAAGTTCGAGTTGATGTACTACATAACTCAAAGTGTCCAAAAGTGCCTTGTATGACAAAGTTCGGACGTATTTTATGCTTGATAATTACTTCTTCAGGTTATAGAAAGATTTCAAGCCGCCATATACAGCCAAGTCACCAAGTTGATCTTCGATGCGAAGAAGTTGGTTGTATTTAGCAATACGGTCTGTACGGGACATGGAACCAGTTTTGATTTGTCCTGCGTTTGTTGCAACGGCGATATCAGCGATCGTTGCATCTTCCGTTTCACCGGAACGGTGGGAAACGACTGCAGTGTAGCCTGCGCGTTTTGCCATTTCGATTGCATCAAACGTTTCAGTCAGTGTACCAATTTGGTTCACTTTGATCAGGATGGAGTTGCCGATGCCTTTTTCGATGCCTTCAGCCAATTTTTTCGTGTTCGTTACGAAAAGATCGTCACCAACAAGCTGAACTTTAGAACCGATGCGTTCCGTTAAAAGTTTGTGGCCATCCCAGTCATTTTCATCCAGGCCGTCCTCGATGGAGATAATAGGGAATTCATTCACTAGCTCTTCATAGAAAGCTACCATTTCTTCTGATGTAACACCATTGCGGCCTTCGCCAGCAAGATCATATTTGCCTGTTTCTTTGTTATAGAATTCAGATGAAGCTACGTCCATGCCAAGGTAGATATCTTCGCCTGCTTTGTAGCCAGCTTTTTCAATTGCCTCGATGATGACTTGAAGCGCTTCACGGTTTGAACCAAGGTTTGGCGCGAAGCCGCCTTCATCGCCGACTGCCGTATTCAGGCCTTTGGCAGAAAGGACAGATTTCAAGGCATGGAATACTTCTGCACCCATACGAACTGCTTCTTTGAAGCTAGGAGCACCTACAGGAAGAATCATGAATTCCTGGAAGTCAACATTGTTATCGGCATGTGATCCGCCGTTAATGATGTTCATCATTGGAGTAGGAAGTTGTTTCGCATTGAACCCTCCAAGGTAACGATACAATGGTAAACCTGAAAATTCCGCAGCGGCATGGGCAGCAGCCATTGATACGCCAAGGATTGCATTAGCTCCCAGGTTTCCTTTGTTTTCAGTGCCATCCAATTCAATCATAGTGAGGTCAAGTCCTGCTTGGTTCGTAACATCCAAACCGATGACAGCTTCAGCAATGATATCATTTACATTATCGACTGCTTTTTGTACCCCTTTACCCAGGTAGCGAGATTTATCTCCGTCACGAAGCTCAACCGCTTCGTGTTCTCCTGTTGAAGCACCTGATGGTACGATTGCACGTCCGAAGTATCCGGACTCTGTTTGGATTTCTACTTCTATTGTTGGATTACCACGGGAATCTAGCACTTCGCGTGCATATACATGTTCGATGTACGGCATTATAAATCTCTCCTTTTCCTATTCACAATTTTATTTAGATAATAGGGATTTCCCTGTCATTTCAACAGGTTTTTCGACTCCAAGCAAATCAAGCATCGTTGGAGCTAAATCACCTAGGATACCACCTGTTCTTAATGTTACCTGATTTTTAGTGATAATGACAGGCACGGGATTCGTAGTATGGGCTGTCATCGGGTTGCCTTCAAGCGTTACGACTTCATCGGCATTCCCATGGTCAGCGGTAATGATTGCCGTACCGCCTTTTGAGACGATTAAATCGACAATCCTGCCTAGGCATTCATCCACTGTTTCAATCGCTTTAATGGTAGGCTCAAGCATCCCTGAATGACCAACCATGTCCGGATTGGCAAAATTCAAGAGAATGGCATCAAAGCGATCAGCCTCAATTTGTTCCACCAATGCATCCGTAACTTCATAAGCACTCATTTCAGGTTTTAAATCATATGTAGCGACTTTCGGAGAATTAATTAAAATCCTCTCTTCACCAGGAAACTTCTCTTCACGTCCGCCGCTCATGAAAAATGTCACATGCGGATATTTTTCAGTTTCAGCGATACGAAGTTGGGTAAGCTGGTTTTGGGAAAGTACTTCCCCTAATGTATTATCAAGATTTGTCGGATTAAATGCAACATATCCGTCAACTGTTTCTGAAAAATGTGTCAAGCAGACAAAATGGAGATGCTTCGGATGTCCAGGACCGCGTTCAAATGAGCGAAAATCCTCATTGGTGAACGTATTGGAAATCTGGATCGCACGGTCTGGACGGAAGTTATAAAAGATTACGGCATCATCATCTTTAATCGTCGCCACCGGTTTACCGTCTTCCGCCGTTATGACTGAAGGTATCACGAACTCGTCAAAAATACCATGTTCGTAGGAATCCTCGACACATTCCATCGCGGAAGAGTAAGCAGGGCCATCACCATACACCATCGAACGGTAGGATTTCTCCACACGTTCCCAGCGCTTATCACGGTCCATCGAATAATATCTTCCGGATATGGTCGCAAACTGTCCAACACCGATTTCCTTCATTTTCGCTTCCGCTTCCTTAATATAACCTTGCGCCGTTTTCGGCCCGACATCACGACCATCTAAAAATGCATGTACATATACATTTTTAACTCCTTCTTTAGCGGCCAATTTCAGCAGGGCATACATATGATCGATATGACTGTGCACGCCGCCATCTGAAAGTAGACCGAAAAGATGAAGGTCCGTGCCTTTTTTCTTGGCATGGCTCATGGCATCGATCAAAGTTGGGTTTTTGGCAAACTCACCTTCACGGATAGCCAGGTTCACACGGGTTAGACTTTGATAAACGATCCGTCCTGCCCCGATATTCAAATGCCCCACTTCCGAGTTCCCCATTTGACCGGCAGGCAAGCCGACCGCTTCCCCGCTTGCAGTTAAATGGGAATGCGGATACTGTTCCCAAAAACGGTCAAAGTTCGGTTTTTTCGCATGAAAAACAGCATTTCCCTTTTCCTCGTTACGGCAGCCAAAACCGTCTAAGATGATAAGTGCCACAGGCGACTTACTCATAGTGACCAGCCTCCAGCAATTGTAAAAATGAATCGGATTTCAAGCTTGCACCGCCAACCAACGCACCGTCTATATCAAGTTGTGCCATGTACTCTTTAATATTCTCAGGTTTTACACTGCCACCGTATTGAATGCGGATGGCTGCAGCTGCTTCATTTGAAAATTTGTCGGCAACAACCGAGCGGATATGCGAACAAACTTCATTAGCATCTTGAGCAGATGACGATTTTCCTGTTCCAATTGCCCAAATCGGCTCATAAGCAATAACGGCTTGTTTCAATTGATCGTCAGATAATCCTGCAAGGCCTTTTTCAATCTGGCTGCCTACGAAATCATTCGTTTCGCCAGCTTCCCTTTGCTCTAATGTTTCACCGCAGCAAACGATCGGGGTCAATCCGTGGGCAAAAGCGGAATGAGCTTTTTTATTAACGGCTTCATCCGTTTCGTTGAACATTTCACGGCGTTCGGAATGACCAAGTATGACGTAGGATACACCAAGATCAGCCAATGCGATCGGGCTGATTTCTCCTGTGAAAGCACCACTTTCTTCAAAGTGCATGTTCTGCGCCCCGATCTTCACATCAGTTCCTTTTGCTGCTTGAACCAGCTGATCCAAAAATAAAGCTGGAGCACATACAACCGTATCGATTACATCTTGCTTTGGAATCAAATTGCTCACTTCTTCTAAAAAGGCAGTCGCTTCAGATAGTGTTTTATTCATTTTCCAGTTTCCTGCAATAATCGGTTTACGCATTTGGTTTCTCATCCCTTCTAAAGTTGAAATATGTAACGGTCAGTCTTATTTATCGTTCAAGGCCACAACGCCAGGCAACTCTTTGCCTTCCATGAACTCAAGAGATGCACCGCCGCCAGTTGAAATATGGGACATCTTTTCTGCCAAGCCAAACTTTTCTGCGGCTGCGGCTGAATCCCCTCCGCCTACAATGCTGTACGTATCATTTGCTTCCGCCAAGGCTTTAGCAACGGTTTTCGTTCCATTCGCAAATTTATCGAACTCGAATACACCCATTGGTCCATTCCAAATGACAAGCTTGGAACTTTTGATTACATCCGCAAATAATTCGCTTGTTTTTGGTCCGATATCAAGAGCCATTTTATCCTTTGGAATAGCATCGATATCGACATTATCCGTCTCTGCATCAGGTGAAAATTCAGCAGTTACGACTGCATCGATAGGCAAATGAAGTTTTACGCCTTTTTCTTTTGCACTTTCGATGAAAGATTTGGCCAATTCTATTTTGTCTTCTTCCAATAAAGAATTACCGATTTCATGACCTTGCGCTTTAATGAATGTATAACCCAATCCACCACCAATGATCAAGTGATCGACTTTTTCCAAAAGGTTTTCGATAACGCCTATCTTATCCTTTACTTTTGCTCCGCCAATTATAGCTGTAAAAGGACGTTCTGGGTTGGATAGGGCTTTTCCAAGTACTGAAAGCTCTTTTTCCATCAGCAATCCGGCAACGGCTGGGAGATGGTGCGCTATTCCTTCAGTTGAAGCATGTGCACGATGCGCAGCTCCGAATGCATCGTTAACATAGACATCAGCAAGTGCAGCAAATGACTTCGCCAATTCTTGATCGTTCTTCTCTTCTCCTGGATAGAAACGAACGTTTTCCAACAACAAGATCTCGCCATCTTGCATGTTATCAATGATTGATTGAACGGTCTCACCGTATGCTTCTTCTGCCTTTTGCACATCCTTGCCACTAAGTTCGCTTAGTCTTTCCGCAACAGGTGCTAGACGCAATTCTTCTACGACTTGTCCTTTAGGACGACCAAGGTGGCTGGCTAAGATGACTTTTGCGCCTTGTTCTGTCAAATAGGAAATCGTCGGCAGTGCAGCCTTGATTCTCGTATCATCCGAAATCTTTCCGTCCTGCATCGGCACGTTGAAATCAACACGGCAAAATACGCGTTTCCCCTTTAATTCAATATCTTTAATCGACTTTTTATTCATAATCCAAGAACCTCCTTAGATATTGTTATCATATTTTTGATTCTTTTAGCCAAAAAGGGAGAGGGTAAATTTCCCAACTCCCCTTTTCTCTTTTTCATTATAGTCGGTTTCCAGGAAATTATCCAAAAACAAGAAATGTAAACGCTTGACTGATTAATGACTTACTAATAATATCATCTTCTGCCAAGTTTTTTTAGAGGTGTGATAAAAAAAACCTCACCTTGGTGAGGTTTTTTATTATTCTAATTACAATCCTTTTTTAGCCAAATAGTCGATCAAATCAACAACACGGCTTGAATATCCTGTTTCATTATCATACCAAGATAATACTTTAACCATGTTTCCTTCCATTACCATTGTGGAAAGGGCATCGATTGTAGATGATGATGGGTTACCGTTATAGTCAGTTGATACTAGCGGAAGTTCGCTGTACTCAAGGATTCCTTTTAATTCACCTTCAGAAGCCTTTTTGAATGCTGCATTAACTTCTTCAACTGTTGTGTCTTTTTCAAGTTCTGCAACAAGGTCGACAACAGACACGTTTGGAGTAGGTACGCGCATTGCCATACCATTCAATTTCCCTTTAAGTTCAGGAAGGACAAGTGCAACAGCTTTTGCTGCCCCAGTTGTTGTAGGAATGATATTCTCGGCAGCTGCACGTGCACGGCGGTAATCTTTATGTGGCAAATCAAGGATTTGCTGATCATTTGTATAAGAGTGAACAGTAGTCATCATACCGCGTTTGATTCCGAATTGTTCGTGAAGCACTTTAGCAAATGGAGCTAAGCAGTTCGTTGTACAAGAAGCATTAGAGATTACATGGTGGTTAGCTGCATCATATTTATCTTCGTTTACACCCATGACGATTGTGATATCTTCATCAGATGCAGGAGCAGAGATGATTACTTTTTTCGCGCCAGCTTCTAAATGCTTAGCTGCATCTGCACGTTTCGTGAAACGTCCTGTAGATTCTACTACTACTTCTACTCCTAGTTCACCCCATGCTAATTGTGCAGGGTCACGTTCAGCCAATACTTTGACTTTATGACCATCAACAACAAGGTAATCCCCATCAACTGTTACTTTTTCATTAAGTGATCCATGAATTGTATCGTATTGAAGAAGGTGCGCTAACATATTAGCATCCGTTAAGTCGTTAATAGCAACAATCTCTACCCCAGGATTACTCAATGCTGCACGAAATACATTACGTCCAATACGTCCAAAACCATTAATACCAACTTTTACTGCCATGAAAAATTCCTCCTTTTAAGTTCGCAAATATATTAAGGGGTGTAATTCCCCTGAATTAACTCTTGTGCCGCCGCTTCATCCGTGATTAAAACGGTTGATGAAGGTGCGCCTTTCATGTAGGAACGGATAGCCTTTGCTTTAGTTTTACCACCTGCCACAGTTATCACTCGCTTTTCAGGGCTAAGATCATCTAACTGGATGCCGACTGTCAAAACTTTATGAACAACTTTACCGTTTTCATCGTAATAATAACCGAATGCCTCTCCTACAGCATTTCCATCTAACAGCTTCTTTAACATTTCTGGCGAAGAATTTCTTCTTTCTGCCATCGCCATGGCATCACCGATTCCATGAATGATCATATCGGCAGATTTGATTTGGGAAATCACTTCTTTAATTGCAGGTTCCTTCTGAAATGAAGCATAAACCTCACCGCTTAATTGATCGGGTACATACAATACTCTGTATGAGGCCTGTGCCTTCTGGGCCATTTTTTCGACAATCGTATTGGCCTGATTCTGCACTGCTTCACCAATTCCCCCGCGGGCCGGGACAAATGTCAATTTCTTCGACGCTTCATCAGGTGACAGCGAATCAGCCACTTCGGCCATTGTCGATCCGCCAGTAACCGCAATGATATTCTTTGAGTTCCATTCTCGTTTCATACGGATTGCACAAGCTTTACCCAATTCTTTTTTCACCCATGGAGTCTCATCACAATTTCCTGAGACAATAATGACCTCATCCACTTGCAATAAATCCTGCAATTGCCGTTCCATTATGTCTATACCCATTACTTCACGCATTATTCCTTCTAACTTATCCAGGATTTCAATCCCTTCATCAGTCAGCGTCATGCCAGAGCTGAATATGTTAACTAGGTTCTGACTTTTCAGAAAATCAACCTCGCCTCTGAGCGTCCGCTCCGTCAAATTAAGGCTCACGGACAGACTGCGCCTTCCAACCGGCTGCATCATTTTGATATAACGCAGGATATCATATCTTTTTTGCATAACCAAAAGGAAATCTGGTAATAATTTTCTTTGTACCTCGAGTAATGTACGCATATTTAAAACTCCTAAAAAGTTAAGTTGGACGTATAATGTCCCGCGTAGTCATTTTCTGTCCCACTTAAAACAAAAAAATATTCCTGCTACATATTTTATTCTAGCAGGAACGGAATGTTTCTTCAAATGATTTGAAAAATTATTTTTCCAAAAGCCTATTTAGAGCTGATTTATCAACGTTTCCGAATTGAACGATATCATCTTTCCATTCAACGACAGGGATCATCAGCCCGAATTTCTCAAGCAAATCATCATCGGTGTGGATATCGATTTCTTTATAGCCTATGCCTGATTCCTCTTTCACTTCTTCAAGCACTTGCTTGGCTTTATCGCATAACGGGCATTTATCCCTACTATATAAAACAAAAGCATTTGATTCCAAAACCACTCATCCTTTTCAATCATATCTTTTTCGTTTAGATGAAGAAGGGATTCCTAATTGTTCCCGGTACTTGGCAACGGTTCGGCGTGCCAGGATAATTCCATGCTCTTCTTTCAACCGTTCTGCCAGGTCCTGATCCGAGAGCGGCTTTTGTTTATTTTCCCCATTAATGGCTGCCTGAAGGCTCTTTTTTGCCTGCATGCCCGACATATCCTCATCAAGGCCGACTGACTGTAAAGAAGTAGTGAAAAATATCCTCATCTCTATCGTGCCAAATGGTGTCTGCACGTATTTCCCTTTGACCGCCCGGCTTACTGTGGACTCATGTATACCAAGTTCGTCGGCGATTTCCTTCATCGTCATCGGTTTCAAATAGTTCAGGCCATGATGAAAGCACGCCGGCTGTTTATCGACGATGCACTGAATGACCTTCAATATAGTTTCTTTCCTCTGTTGAATCCCTCTGGATATCCATTGGTATTCCTGCCACTTATCCTGGATAAACCGTTGAACCCCCTGATCCTTATGGCTCTTCATACGGTTTAAATACCCTTTATCCACATTAAGATTAGGTGTGTTACCATCATAATTCCCGACAAGCAGCATACCATCCCGAACTTCCACGACCACATCCGGCACTATATAAGAAGGTTTTTCCTGAAAAAAGAGTGATGCGGGTCGCGGGTTCAATGTCTGGACATAATCAAATACTTCTTGAATCTCCTTCATTGTAACACCGATTTTCTTACTTAGGTCTTTCCAGCGCTTTTCAGCAAAATCGAGGAAATGGTTTTCTATGATCGATTCTGCAAGCAGGTTCACCCCTTCTGCTTGCACCTGAAGCAAAAGGCACTCTTGAAGATTTCTCGCTCCAATTCCATGCGGCTCGAGTTCCTGTAAAATTGAGAGGCTTTCTTCCAAAACGATCCGAGATATACCAGGGATACATATGTCATCCAGCTCAGTCCTCAAGTAACCGTTTTCATCAAGGTTATGAATTAATAGCAGCAACGCCTTATGCTGCTCACCGGTAAGTTGCTGGTGATTCACCTGGGACATGATATGCTGTTCAAGCGATATAGTATCTTCACTGATCTGTTCAATCCAATAGTTGGCATCATACGTATTCTTAAGGGTCCGTTTTCCCTTTTTCCGGTCAAAAGTTGGCTGAAATAAAGCCGATGTTGGCTGATCTATGGACAGTAATGGATTCTCCACCATTTTATTTTCTAAAAAAGCCGATAGCTCCTGCGAGGAATATTGCAGCAATGTAATAGCTTGCATAAGCTCCTGCGTCATTGCCATCTTTAATGTTTGCTGTTGAAAAAGTCCTGCTTTCATATTCATACTCATCGATTCATCCCTCCCCCACTCCATTTTACATTATCAGGAGAAAATTCTACACAAAAACCCATGAAAACGCTTACGTTTTTTTCTGAATAGTTTATTTGTTTTAAATACTATATGTTAGAAATGCAAATTAAACAACTACTTTTATTGAAAAATCACCATTTTTCAATAGTGTGCGCGTATATTTTCAAGACAGGGCTTACATTACAGGATCCGATGGAATATTACGGAAATCGAGTGAATTCGCCAAAAATTTTAGGACCCCTCTTAAAAATGGCCATTAAAAAATCCCCTACTTTATTAAGCAGAAGATTGGTAATGCCCTCGGCAGGAATCGAACCTGCATTTCAAGCTTCGGAGGCTTGCGTTCTATCCGTTGCACTACGAGGGCGTAATAGAAAATATTTTTTCAACAGACTTCATTATATGATAGATTCCCCTCCTTTGCAAGGGTTATCAGGTTTAAAACTTCGCCATTTGGGTATTATGGGTAATGTGGAAATTCATCCCTGTGCGGCATAATATATAAAGTAATCTATCGGAAAGGAGCCTTAGCCAGAAAATTGTCGAACAAATTATCCATTATAGGGTTTGTTTTGTTTGACCTAAATTGACCAAAAAGTGTATCATACATACATAAAGAATTTAAATGATTCTCTTAATCGAAGGAGGAAATGAACATGAATTTAATTCCTACAGTTATCGAACAAACAAGTCGTGGGGAGCGTGCCTACGATATTTACTCCCGTTTATTAAAAGACCGGATCATTATGCTAGGAAGTGCAATTGACGATAATGTTTCCAACTCCATTGTTGCTCAATTACTATTTTTAGAAGCGGAAAATCCTGAAAAAGATATCACTCTATACATCAACAGCCCTGGCGGAAGCATCACTTCCGGTATGGCCATTTACGATACTATGCAATATATCAAACCTAATGTATCCACAGTATGCATCGGTATGGCCGCTTCCATGGGTGCTTTCCTATTGGCCGCTGGCGAAAAAGGCAAACGTTATGCGTTGCCAAACAGTGAGGTCATGATTCACCAGCCACTTGGAGGAGCTCAAGGTCAAGCTACGGAGATTGAAATTGCTGCCCGCCGTATCCTTCACTTGAAAGATAAACTGAACCAAATCTTGGCAGAACGTACTGGTCAACCTATTGAAGTCCTTCAAAGAGATACGGAACGTGATAACTTCATGACTTCCGAAAGAGCTCTTGAATATGGCTTGATCGACAAAGTCATCACGCGCAGCATCCTTGATGATAAAAAAGACTCTAAATAATCATGCAACAACCGGCTCCGGAGAACGCCTTTAGCGACTTCCGGAGCTTTTTTGCATAATGAAAAAAAAGGATGCTCTTTTAAGCATCCTTTTCTTTTAACCCTCTTGCTGAACAAACTCTTCCAATGCGTCTAACGCTTCTTTTTCATCGCGTCCTTCGACGATTAACTTCACGGTCACGCCAGAACTGATGGCAAGGCTCATTAACCCCATTATACTTTTTGCGTTCACTTTCTTTCCTTCTTTTTCAAGAAAAACATCTGAATGAAAGCGGTTAGCTTCTTGTACAAAAAGAGCTGCCGGCCGCGCCTGCAAACCCGTTTTCAATTTTACCTCAACTTGTTTTTCCACCATCTTGATCTCCCCTGTTAGCTTTATTTTTTCGCAGCAATAGCCTCTCCCCCACGGAGCCTGTCAGCTATTTCATCAATCTTACGTAATCGGTGATTAATCCCGGATTTACTGATTGTTCCCCCAGAAACCATTTCCCCAAGTTCCTTTAAGGTTATATCCTGAAACGCAATCCTAAGCTCCGCAATTTCCCGAAGCTTATCCGGTAAAATGCCTAATCCCACCGTATCCTCGATATAATGGATATTTTCAACCTGGCGTAATGAGGCCCCAATCGTTTTGTTCAAATTGGCTGTTTCACAATTCACAAGCCGATTCACTGAATTACGCATATCACGGACGATCCTTACATCTTCGAACCTTAATAAAGCTGAATGGGCGCCAACTATACTTAAAAACTCGGCAATCTTTTCGGCTTCTTTCAAATAAATGATATACCCTTTCTTGCGTTCAAGAGTTTTGGCCTTCAAGCCAAACTTATTCATTAGCTCACAAAGGGCATCATTGTGCTCTTTATAAAGTGAGAAAATTTCAAGGTGATAGGAAGACGTTTCCGGATTATTCACCGAACCTCCCGCAAGAAATGCACCTCTTAGGTAAGAACGCTTACAGCATTTCTTCCCAACAATAGTATCGGATATAGCATGGAGAATTTCAAAGCCATCGCCTAAAATTTCCAAATCGGTTAAAACCCGCTGCCCTCCAGATGACATCCTGACAATATATACATTATTCTTTTTAAGCTTCATCTTTTTACGGACCAACAGCTCGACCTGGACCTCATAACTTTTTTTCAGCAGCGTATAAATCCTTCTGGCAATCGCAGCATTCTCAGTTTGAATATCCACAACAAGCTTCCGATTAGAAAATGAAAGGGATCCGTTCATCCGGATAAGCGCACACAATTCCGCTTTACCGCAGCAATCCTTTCCCTCTAATGTAGTAAGCTCTTTTTTCGTTTCTGAAGCAAAAGACATCCATTTCACCCCCAATCGAACGCAGGTAATCTATTTTTATCAATCAAAAAACCGTCCCCGCTTATATCTACGGTGCAATGTGGCTTTTTGTTTCATTTACAAGCATATTATAGAGCAAATCCGCCACTTTTTTCGTGTCATGGCGTATTACATTCCCTTCATAGCTGAAAATGCGTTCTTGTATGATTTCAAGCCCCATCATTTTTAAGCTTTCCACATCATACATGACCGGTTTAGCATATTCAGCTTGATAGCGTTGCTGAATTTCGGTTGGTATTTCCTCATTATTAACAAGTATCCTGTCAATATATGCATTTCCCATATGGTCATATATCGCTTTTATATGATCGCTCGCGCTATAATCCAGCGTCTCTCCGGCTTGTGTCATCAAATTGCAAATGTACACCTTCTTCGCCTTCGAACGGGCAACCTCTTCTCCTAAACCAGGAACAAGTAAGTTAGGCAGAATGCTAGTATATAGGCTCCCTGGACCTATGACAATAAGATCTGCCTGTTTGATTTCCTGGAGGGTTTCACTGAGCGGCTTTATATGATGAGGAGACAGAAATACTTTTTTTATTTTCTTTCCTGAGAAGGGGATCTTGGATTCGCCTGTAACAATCGTTCCGTCCTCCATCTCCGCATGGAGAACCACACTTTGGTTGGCCGCCGGAAGCACTTTACCGCGGACATTAAGAAATTTACTCATTTCCTGGATCGCATGGACGAAATCCCCGGTCAGCGAGGTCATTGCCGCCAGTATCAAATTCCCCAGCGAATGCCCGGACAACTCATTTTTACTCTGAAAGCGATGTTGAAACATTTGTTCAACAAGGGGCTCTACATCCGATAACGCAGCCAGCACGTTACGAATGTCACCCGGAGCGGGAATATCCATATCCTCGCGAAGGCGGCCTGAACTTCCACCATCATCAGCTACCGTTACGATTGCCGTTATATCAACCGGATGCTTCTTTAACCCTCTCAACAAAACGGGAAGGCCGGTTCCCCCTCCAATGATCACAACCTTAGGTTGTTTCTTTTTATCTAACATCTGCTTTCCCCTTACTTTTTTCGATATCGCGATGTGATACTTGAACCCTGTAATCCTTCTTGAAGTGGTTTGAAATATACTCCGTCAATGCTACAGAACGGTGCTGACCGCCTGTACACCCTATCGCAACAACAAGCTGTGCTTTTCCTTCACGTTTATAATACGGAAGCATGAACGCAAGCAAATCGGTCACTTTTTCCAAGAATTTTTGCGTCTCACTCCATTTTAAAACGTAACTCGACACTTCCTGTTCCAAGCCAGTCCTTGGCCTCATATGGTCAATATAATATGGATTTGGCAGGAAGCGTACATCAAACACAAGGTCGGCATCTATGGGTAGACCATGCTTGAACCCGAACGACATGACATTGACTGTGAAACCGACACTTTTATCGGCAGAAAACTCCGAAGCGATTTTCTCCCTCAATTCGCGCGGTTTCAGTTGGGAAGTATTAAAGATCAGCTGGGCCCTTCCCTTCAATTCGTCCAATAGTTCCCGCTCCATTTTAATGCCTTCCAATGGCCGGCCTAATGGAGCAAGCGGATGGGTCCTTCTCGTTTCCTTATATCTTCGGACCAAGGAATCGTCATCAGCTTCAAGAAAAAGGATTCTTGGTGATACTGCAGCTGAATCCGTTAAATTATCCAGTGCAAGAAATAAGGAATCAAAAAACTCCCTACCCCTCAAATCCATGACAAGAGCCACTTTATTCATCTTATTCCCTGAGTCCTTCATTAACTCCAAAAACTTTGGCAATAGCGTGGGCGGCAAATTATCGACGCAAAAAAAGCCGAGGTCTTCAAAACTTTGAACCGCCACTGTCTTACCCGCTCCGGACATTCCGGTAATGATGACCAATTGCGTTTCACTGATCTGCCCTGTACTCATAGTTTCTCCGCCCCCATGTATAGCAATCTTTTTTATATGTGAAAATTAACCTGGATCCAATCGGTAAGAAAGTAGTTTAAACTCAGGTGTATAGGTAAAGGTTCCATAAATGATCCCAGTTCCATGAACCATATAGTCCAGGATGTGAAAATCACCTTCAGCCATCATCAGCTTTTTAACATCTTCGACCGGATGCCAGCTAAGTTCCCCTTCTTCACAAACATCAACATTTACACCATCGGAATCCGTTGCAAAGAAAGTGAACATCATCCATTCCGACAATACCTTATCTCCGTCCTTCATAATGAAGGTGAAAATACCTTTGATGGAAGGGTTTTTTAAATAAACGCCCGTTTCTTCACGATATTCCCTAATACAAGCATCGCGTACAGATTCCCCAGGCTCCATCTTTCCGCCTGGAGCTACCCACCATCCGCGTCTAGGCTTTTTCAATAAGAGGATTTGATTATCCTTGATCAATACACAGTTTGTGACACGTTGCACGTTCTTCACCTCAATTGGCTCTGCTCGACTATAGAAACCTTCACCCCCGTGTTGAAGAGATTCAGTTTATATCCTTAAACCGCCGCTAGATATCCATTTGGCGATTTACAAATGCTAATAGTTCAAACAAGTTGTATTTTTCATCTTCTTACCATTATGAAAGATATATATATGTTTAGTATATCTTAACATTATACTATTTTTGAAATGAGCTAACAATAAAGTAAACTTCCTGCATTGGGGGAATATTCATTCCCAAGGAATCACGAAGATAAGCCTTTATCCTGCTTAACTCCTATTCTTCTCCACTTTCGCTGCCTAAATGCAAAGGGCGGGCTTACTTCTCATTAAAAATCATTTGGTACATCCTAAAAATTGGAACTAAAGATTTAGTCTTAAAGCAGGAAACAAAAAAAAAGGACACAGAAACTTAATCTGTGTCCTTAAACGTTTATAATTAAAGGGGGTCAACTTCTATCCATACTATACCCAATCATTATTTCACGCGTGTTACAACATCGTTAAAACGGAATTACGATTGTATATTCTAGTGAAATCAAGCCTTAGGCTGCAATTTTTCTTGAAGTTCCTCAACAAAATGCTGAGCGGATTGAGCGGCAATGCTTCCATCGCCTGTAGCTGTAACGATTTGGCGCAATGTTTTTTCACGAACGTCACCAGCAGCAAAAATACCAGGGACGCGTGTTTCCATCCGGTCATTCGTTTCAATATAGCCTGTGGAATTCAAGATGCCCAAGTTCTCAAATGGTTTAGTTAGCGGAAGCATTCCGATATAAATGAATACACCGTCTGCGTCCATCACTGTCTCTTCTCCGTTTTCAGTGGAAACTAGTGTGACACCGCCGACTTTGCCGCCTTTTTCATTGATTTCCTTCAAAGTGTGATTCCAGATGAAGTTAATTTTCTCATTGGCAAATGCACGATCTTGAAGAATCTTTTGAGCACGAAGTTCGTCACGTCTGTGAACGATCGTCACTTTTGAAGCAAAGCGGGTTAAGTACACACCCTCTTCAACAGCAGAGTCTCCGCCGCCGATAACGAATAGTTCCTTTTGCTTGAAGAATGCACCATCACAAACTGCACAATACGATACACCGCGGCCGCCCAATTCTTTTTCGCCGGGAACACCGATTTTCTTATATTCGGCACCAGATGAAATGATGATTGAACGTGCCTTGAATTCCTTGGAACCGGCTTTGATCGTTTTATACTCTTCACCGTCGATGATTTCCTTAACATCCCCATAGGCATACTCCGCACCGAATTTCTTTGCATGGTCAAACATTTTCGTTGAAAGTTCAGGTCCGAGTATAGTGTCGAATCCAGGATAATTTTCAACTTCCTCTGTATTGGCCATTTGCCCGCCCGGTACTCCGCGTTCTAACATCAATGTTGAAAGGTTCGCACGTGATGTATAGACAGCCGCCGTCATCCCTGCAGGACCAGCTCCAATAATAACAACGTCATAAATTTTTTCAGACATGTTTTCACTCCTCCATATTCCATTGCAAATGGAACCTTCACTACGGTTAGTGTTCCCTACCTATTATCCTATATAACAAATAATTTTTCGTCCAAATATCTGCTCATCCAAGCAGGGTTTGAACCAACTTTACGTACTTTGATAAGGTGGACACGGATATGAAATGTTTGTCTGCGATTGCCTGTTTGCTCGCCTTCTCATTTTTAAGCTGATTCCACACGTACTCCACCGCTGATGCCCATCCTGCTGGATTATTTAGTTTTTGCTCTGATTTCACCGCTTCGATGAAGACGGAAAACCACATTAAATACAGCCCGGCTTCATTTAATTGTATCGGTTGGAAATGCTGATATAATAACTCAGCTGTGCGATCAGCAAAATCAATCGGTGTTAATTGACGATCTTTAGCAGGAGCTTGAACAAGTTCAGCATAATCACGTTCCAAATCAGTGAAATTCTGATTAAGGTTGAGGACCTGGTTTTTCAATAGCTTCTGTTTATGAACCGAATGTTTCAGAAGGAAAATGGCAAACAGCCTTTCTTCAATGAATTCACTTTCCAGCCTTTTTATAATAGAAGGAAAATGATGTTCAAAACCATCTGAAGTTGCATTCATATCTCCCCAAGGCTCCATGCCTTCCTTTTCCGGATTCATTTCCACGACCTTTTTCCATGCCTTTTTGGCAGCCTGATCATGGCCTAGGTGGTAAGCGGAAATGGTTAACCAATAGTAGAAGGTTCCATCTCCCTCGAACCCTTGTCTTTGCAGTACTTTCAACCATTTATATGCAGAAGCATAGTTTCCGATCAAAGCGAAGGTCGCTCCAAGCTTGAAACGATGTTCGGATAGCATCGGCCTAATTTTCTCCAGCATGTGTATGAGCTCTTCAACCTTCGCTTCATCCTGTTGATAATGATGAAAAACAACAAGATTACAAAGCGCATGCAGGTTTCCTGGACTTTTTTCCAGTACCTCATCAAGTGTTGCAAAAGCGTCATTTACTTGACCAAGATAGAAATAGGCAAGTGCCAAGTTATTATAAGCGGACCAGTAATCCTCGTACTCGGCAATCGTCTCTTTCAATACTTCGATTGCCTTTGGAAAATTGCCTGATTCAAGGTACTCACGGGCTTGTTCCTGTTTGGTAATGAGCCCATCATGCTTAAAGGGATTTTCTTCTGACTCATCCGACTCAAAAGTTATCAGTTCAAGCAGGTCCTCTGCGTCATCGCTGAACTCCCCGTCTTCTTCTTTATCAAGATAAGCACTCGCGTGACGATAAGCCTCCTTGAACATGCCTAAGTGGGCATAATTATTCGCCAGGAAGTAATGACATTCCGACATATAGGGATCCATCACATCCAAGATGTTTTCCAAGAGGTTGTTTGAATAATTATATTCTCCGATTTCCGAGCAAGTGATTGCCAATTGACAGGCTATCATCGGTTCAGCGGGTTCAAGTTCCAGCGCACGTTCCAGGTATTTTTTTGATTTAGGTAGTTCTCGTCTATGATAAGCTTTTAAACCCTTGGTGAAATAATACTCACCTGTTGGGTGAAAAGTTAGAATTTTTGCCTGTTGGCCAAATTTAGAGTCTTTACTCATGTAATCCTCCATCTTCAAGTTGATTAACCATAGTATTATAACATATTGGAGTAAATTTGCCGAACAATTCAAGAAAATGGAAAAAGGGAATCACCATGCTTTCTTCAAGAAAAAATTGAGGTATATTCCTAGTCAAATGGGGAGCCAGGATTGATCTAGTTGTCGTAAATACACACAAAAGGGGTTGGGAAATATCTCTATCATGTTCCCGAACAAAGCAACACCTTGAAATCTCAGATATGGTTTCTACCAAAAGTTTGTAGCAAAAGTTGATTGGGGCGGTTGTGCGAGACTCCGGCGGGAAAAGCGGATGCCTGGATCGATAATCAGCGTCCAAATTGTACAAGCCATAAAAAAACTGAAGAGAAACTTGACTTTCATCGAGTTTGTCTTCAGTCTGAGCCCTCCTTGACGGAGGGCACTCACCATTCATTCAGTTTCTTTCGGTTCATCCTTATCGGCATGCCTAGCCTTCAATACATCAAGCACTGCTTGGAAAGGCAACTCCTGCTCCTGAAGAAGAACGAATAAGTGATAGAGGAGATCGGCACTTTCCATCGAAAGTTCCTCTGCATCGCGGTTCTTAGCAGCAATGATCACTTCTGCCGCTTCTTCACCGACTTTTTTCAGGATCTTATCAACGCCCTTTTCGAATAGGTAGGTAGTATATGAACCTTCAGGCATTTCCGATTTTCTTTTTTCAATCAATTTTTCCAATTCCGTCAAGAATGTCACATTCGCCTTCACGTCTTGTCCGGCTTCACCGTTTTGGTAAATCGTTTCGCTAAAACAGCTTGTTGCCCCTGTATGGCACGCAGGTCCTGCAGGAACGACCCGAACGACCAATGCATCCTGATCGCAGTCATACTTCATTTCGATGATTTTCTGGGTATTACCGCTGGTTGCTCCTTTATGCCATAATTCATTGCGCGAACGGCTGAAGAAAACCGTTTCACCTTTTTCAATCGACAATTGCAGTGATTCTTGATTCATATAAGCAAGTGTCAGCACTTCGCCGGTTCCTGCATCTTGAATAATTGCCGGTATCAGGCCTTTTTCGTCGTATTTAATAGTTTCAAGATTCATCGTACAACCACTCCTTGTTGTTTGAGAAACGCTTTTACTTCTTTGACGGATGTTTCTTTATAATGAAAAATCGATGCGGCTAATGCTGCGTCGGCTTTACCTTCTTGGAAGGCTTCCTGGAAATGCCCAGCGTTGCCCGCCCCGCCTGAGGCGATGACCGGCACCGAAACAGCTTCAGATACCGCTTTTGTCAAAGCGATATTAAACCCTTGTTTCTCGCCGTCACAATCCATGCTTGTCAATAGTATTTCACCTGCACCTCGGGACACAGCTTCCTTCGCCCAATCGATCACTTCCCATTCAGTCGATTTCCGGCCGCCGTGGGTATATACGCGCCATGAGCCAAGCCCTTCTTCATATCGGGCGTCTATGGCGACCACGATACATTGGGAACCAAAGTAATCAGCACCTTCATTAATTAAATCAGGGCGCAGAATGGCTGCTGTATTTAAGGAAACCTTATCGGCTCCAGCTCGTAAGATCTTCTTCATATCCGCCAATGAATTAATGCCGCCGCCCACCGTGAACGGGATTGCCAGACTGCCCGCTACCGCTTGAACGACGTCGACAATCGTTTCCCTGCCTTCATGTGATGCGGAAATATCCAGGAAGACAAGCTCATCGGCACCTTCTTGGTCGTAAAAGGCTGCAAGTTCGACCGGGTCTCCTGCATCCCTAAGGGAAACAAATTGTATCCCTTTGACTACCCGCCCATCCTTTACATCGAGACATGGAATAATTCGTTTAGTGAGCATTTAACCACGCACCTTTTCTAGTGCTTCTTCTACAGTAAAGCGATTGGTATAAAGCGCCTTGCCAATGATTGCCCCTGCAATGCCTTGGGCTTCATACTCTTTGAGGGTGATAAGGTCTTCAAGTGAACTAATGCCGCCCGAAGCTATAACGTTTTTACCGGTTGCCTCCGCCATGGCCAAAATACCTTTCACATTCGGACCTGAAAGCATCCCATCCGTCGCGATATCAGTCACGATAAATGTCTCTGCACCAGCATCGGCCAGTAATTTACCAAGATCTATCGCAAGGGTCCCAGACGTTTGAAGCCAACCATGAGTGGCAACCCTGCCATCCTTCGCATCGATCCCGATTGCGATATGGCTTCCATATTTCCTAATCATATCTTTAGTGAAATCAGGGTCTGAAACGGCCGTGCTGCCAAGAATGACACGTTCCACACCATTATCCAGGTAATGGGCTATATCATGTTCCGTACGGATGCCGCCGCCGATTTGAATGCGGGCCCCTAACTCACTTGCAGCTTTGATTACGTATGAATCATTGATGCGCACTCCCTCTTTAGCTCCGTCAAGGTCGACCATATGTATCCAATCGGCTCCTTGGTCCGCAAAGCTTTTTGCCATATCAAAGGGGGAATCGCCATAAACGGTTTCCTGATTGTAATCTCCCTGGATTAAGCGGACGCATTTGCCTCCACGCATATCAATCGCCGGGTAAATAGTAAAGTTGCTCATGCTTCTTCCTTCCCTTCTACTAATGACAGATAATTTTTTAACAGTGACATGCCCATCTTCCCGCTTTTTTCCGGATGGAACTGCATGCCGAACACATTCCCTTTACCGACGATCGCAGGCACTTCCACATCATACCTTGCCGAAGCAGTGACGAATGATTCATCGGTATCGACGTAGTAGGAATGGACGAAATAAACATGCTCCTCTTCCAGCCCCTCATTCACTGGTGATGCGTGTTTGAATTCAAGACGATTCCAGCCCATGTGCGGCACTTTATAAACCTGGTCATTCGCATCCACTCCCTTAAAACGAACGACTTTTCCCGGGATGAGGGATAATCCTTTAGCCGGTCCATTTTCCTCACTTTCATCAAAGAGAAGCTGCATACCAAGGCAGATCCCTAATAGATAACCTCCATCGGCTACATATTCCCGCAGGAATTCATCCAGCTTTTGTTTTTCCAAGAGGCTCATTGCATCCCTGAAAGATCCAACGCCGGGAAGTATGATTCCTTTCGACTTTGAAAGTTCTTTTGGGTCATCGGAAATGAATGAATCGGCACCAAGGCGTTCAAGCCCTTTACTTACAGAAAATAAATTCCCCATGCCATAATCGACGATTCCGATCATTTTTACAACATTCCTTTCGTCGAAGGGATGCCTTTGACACGTGGATCGATGGTCGTAGCTTCATCCAATGCACGTCCCAGCGCTTTGAATATTGCTTCGATCATATGATGTGTGTTGTGACCGTAATGAACGACTACATGCAGGTTCATCCTGGCTTCAAGAGCGAATTTCCAAAGAAACTCGTGCACGAGTTCAGTATCGAAAGTACCCACCTTTTGCGAAGGAAACTCAGCCCGGAACTCTAGGTGCGGACGATTGCTTAAATCGATGACAACCTGGGCGAGTGCTTCATCCATGGGTACGAAAGCATTTCCGTAACGCTTTATCCCGCGCTTGTCCCCAAGGGCCTCCAATAACGTCTGACCTAAGCAAATGCCAATATCTTCAGTTGTATGGTGATCATCGACATCTGTATCTCCGTTTGCATCTACGGTCAAATCAAACTTCCCATGTTTCGTGAACAAATCAAGCATATGCGTCATAAACGGAACGCCCGTCTTAATGGAGGAATTACCTTCCCCATCCACACCAAACTTCAAACTTATTTCCGTTTCATTCGTCTTTCGCTCCACACTAGCAAAACGTTCCATTACAACTCCTCCTCAACGGGGTAAGACCCCTTTTCCCAAGATGTAAAAGCATGTCAAAAGTCTTTATATCAATGATTTCGCGTATTTCAATATTTCAGGACTATTTACCGGATTCATTCACACCACGTGATTCAATGGCACGGGCGTGAGCCTCAAGTCCTTCCATTCGGGCAAATGCCGCGATTTTTTCTGCATTTTTGCGGAAGGCCGTTTCACTATACATGATGATGCTTGATTTCTTTTGGAAATCATCCACATTAAGCGGACTGGAAAAACGGGCGGTTCCATTGGTAGGCAGCACATGATTGGGGCCTGCAAAGTAATCCCCGACGGGCTCCGAACTAAATCGGCCAATAAAGATTGCTCCGGCATGACGGATTTTAGACATGATTTCAAGTGCATCATGGGCCACAATTTCCAAATGTTCCGGTGCAAGTTCATTAATCGCTTCAACAGCTTCCTCCATATTCCCGCATACAACGATTCTTCCATAATCCCTTATGGATGCTGCAGCAATATCATGGCGTGGAAGTAACGCCACCTGCTTGGTCACTTCTGCGGCCACTTCTTCTGCAAGAGTCGTTGACGTCGTCACCAAAACACTGCAAGCACGGGCATCATGCTCCGCCTGTGACAGCAAGTCTGCCGCAACTTCTGCAGCGATGGCGGTTTCGTCCGCCAATATCGCTATTTCACTTGGACCTGCTATCATATCAATGGCGACATCTCCAAATACTTCCCGCTTCGCTAACGCCACATATATATTTCCCGGACCCACTATTTTATCCACTTTCTTAATCGTTTCCGTCCCATAAGCGAGAGCAGCTATTGCCTGTGCCCCGCCAACTTTATAGATTTCCTTCACCCCGGCAATTTTGGCAGCTGCCAAAACCGCTGGCGATAATTTTCCATCCTTCCCTGGCGGAGACACCATAACGATCCTTTCCACCCCCGCGGCCTTCGCAGGCAACGCATTCATCAGTACTGACGAAGGATAGGCTGCTGTGCCTCCAGGTACATAAACACCTACAGCATCAAGAGGTGTCAATTTTTGTCCTAGCATCGTTCCCGTATCATCAGTCGTAAACCATGAATTTCGAATTTGTTTCTCGTGAAACATTCGAATATTATTCGCGGCTTCTTGTATAATATCAAGCTGCTCAGCAGTTAAAGATGCTGTCGCTTCTTCCATTTCCTGTTCCGATACAAGTAATTCCCCTGCACTGACACCATCGAAACGTTCGGTATAGGTATGTAAAGCGGCGTTTCCGCTTTTCCTGACATCATAAATAATATCCTGAACCGCTTTTCTTTGATCGGCAGTACCTGCATCAACCGAGCGTTTCAGTGAAATCCCTTCAGCAAACCGTTCTATTTTCATACCTTCACCTCATTAGCTATTCTTTACTATTCAATAATTTCTGCTAGCCGTTCCACGATTTCGGTAATCCTTGCTTCTTTAATTCGATAGCTGACAGGGTTTGCCACCAGCCTCGAAGTCACATTGGCAATTTTCGCATATTCCACAAGACCGTTTTCCTTCAATGTCCTCCCCGTAGAAACGATATCGACGATTCGTTCAGCCAAACCAATTAACGGTGCTAACTCAATAGACCCATTCAACTTTATAATCTCGACTTGCTCCCCCTGCTCGCGAAAATAACTGGAGGCAACATTCGGATATTTACTGGCAATTTTAGGGGCGATGTCACTTATCTTCGTACCAGGCAGTCCAGCTACAGCTAAATAGCAGGCACTGATTTTCAAATCTAGTAACTCATAGACATCACGTTCTTCCTCTAACATGACATCCTTTCCTGCAATTCCAATGTCAGCGACGCCGTGTTCCACATAGGTTACGACATCCATCGGTTTAGCTAAAATGAACCGCAGATTTTCCTCTTCCACTTCAAGGATCAATTTCCGGGAATCATCAAACTCGGGAGGGAGACGAAAACCGGCCCTTCTTAATAGCTCTGCCGCTTCTTCAAAGATTCTTCCTTTCGGCATGGCAATCGTTAAAAAGCTATTATTCATCTTTTCCATACCCCCCATTCCCTACGAATAAATGAACTTCAGAAAATGTCCGTGTAAAGGCATCGACATTTTGGACGACCGTAATATCCTGAATCGTTACCAATTTTCCTTCGGTGCGTTTAATTCTTGCAAATTCAATGGCTTCCAATCTTCGTTCGGGACTATATAAAATACATTCTGGCGCGACAGGCTGGATCGGCTCCCCAAGAGCTTCTGCAAGACGATCCACCCGGATTGCAAAACCTGTGGCCGAAGCATTCCAGCCGAACTTCTCAAGCAGATTATCGTACCGGCCGCCATTGCCGATTGGCGAACCGACTTGTCCGGCATACACTTCAAATAAAGTTCCTGTGTAATAGCTCATATGACTGACCAATGTTAAGTCAAAGCTCACATATTGTTCAACACCAAATTCTTTCAGCTGCGCAGACAATTCCTTCAGTTCAGCCAAAGAATCCTGCCCTTTATTATTTTCAACCAACCCCAGCGCCTTCATCAGGGTCCCTTCACTGCCCCTTAATGAGGTGAATTCGATAAGCCGTTGCTTATCAATGGATGAAAGCGGCAGTGATTTAACATGCTCGCGATAACCAACATAATTCTTTTCATACAAAAACTTCCTTAATATAGAGGCTCTTTCCTCCGTACCTAGAATGCTCAAGAAAAATTCTTGCAGAAATCCAATATGCCCAATGGAAATTTTAAATTCCTGAAGCCCGGCAGCCTTTAGAGCATCCGCAAGCAGGGCAATCATTTCAGCATCGGCACTTATAGACTTATTTCCAATGCACTCAATACCAATCTGTTCGAATTCTGCCGGCCTGCCTCCTTCACGCTGCTGTGCCCGGTATACATTCGCGGAATAGGCCAGGCGAAGCGGAATTTGCTGTTTTAACAGTTTGGATGCTGCCACCCGTGCAATGGGGGCTGTCATCTCGGGACGGAGTACGAGCGTATGCCCCTGGGAATCGAGAAGTTTAAACAACTGTTGATCCAATATTGCCGAAGCCTCGCCAATTGTTTCATAATATTCCAAAGCAGGCGTTTCAATAAATTGATAGCCCCACTTCTTGATTTCATCACTCATTTTATTTCTGGCCAACACCTTCGTTTCATACAGTACCGGCAATGTATCTCTCATGCCTAACGGTTTTTCAAACATAAATGGCTTTGTCACGACTGCACATCCTTTTGAATTGATTACTATCTATATCCAATCGGTCCGCCTGTAGGCACAAACCGATGCATCCATTCCTTATTTTGTTTATCTCTTTATCATTCCAAGGTTTCACGCTTAAATCCAAATTTCGGATAACATATAAAAATAGTATCAAATAAAATGACATAATCATATTAATACTCACAATAATCTATTAAATCACTTTAGTTCGCTAATATGGTAGCAGGTTGAAGTTACTAATAGTTTACTCTCGCTCCCATCTTACGTCAAGGAAAATATGCCTAATTCCATTACTTCAAACTACAGCTGTCTTTAATATTCTTCATGATCGGTTTAAGTCCAAACTCAGGGAGTTGCACCTTTTTACCTAGATGTTTCTCCCTATCTTTAGCCATTCATTGTTATTAATGTATACCTTTTGGTATAGCTGCTTTATAATATTTAGGAGTTTGGTAATATTATAAAATTTTAGGGGGAAATGGGAATGAAGAAATATTTTTCATTTTTTGTGGCTCTTATCGTTCTTTTTTCACTGGGTTCAAGCAGGACGATGGGTTTTGCCGCAACTAAGATCAACCAGAATGAGCTTAATGAATACCTTTCTGAAGTTAGAATGACACAAGAAGAATTGGAAGAGTATTTATCCTATTACGACTTAACATTGAATGAACTGAAATCGGTAGAAGAGTTGCGTGATACATTAGGACCGGCCGTCACTCCTGAGACCTTACAGAATCTACTTAAACAATATGAAATGACAGAAGCTGAACTAACGGAATTATTAATAGAATACGGTGAACTGGAAGAGGGGGATTCCATCATCGATACCTTCCATTTCATTTACGACATTGAGGATATCATCGATTTAGAAATGGATTATGATGAGGACGCGATGGATTATGATGAGGAAGAGATCATCGATTTAATGGATGGCCTCTTTACTGATATCGGTCTAACAGACGAAGAGCTCGACAGATTCATGAATCATCTCTTGCCTATCATCGAAGACCCTTCTTTTGAAGCTCGTTTAATGGCGATCTCCGATAGAATGAATCAACTTGATAATTTCGAAACAATTGATGAATTGTCTGCAGAACAAGTGGCTGAATTGCTTTCTATTTATAATGATCTTCAAAGCTTGCTGCAAATTCAATTCAAATTCGCCTTAATTCAGGATGGTGTCACAACAAACCTATCCCTTGAGGCTTTATTCCAGCTTAAGGAATTAACGAATGCTAGTTTACTAGTTTCGATTTATGATTTAAACGGCAATTTTTTGCTCGATTTTATGTTGACAGGTAAAATGATCGGTTCCGATTTAGTGAAAGAAACCGGTAATGACATTAAACAGTCCACCGAGGTCATTTCTAAAGTGGCTGAGGTAAAAAAAGAGAAGAAGAAACCCGCAAAACCTGAACACAAAACGGAAAAAGGCGGAGTGCTTCCTAAAACGGCCGGTCATTACTTATTCGGTGCTTTAATCGGTTTAGTGTTGATGGGTATCGCTTTCGGATTAATTAGAAAAGCAAGACTCACTAATTAAGATGAGTAAAAATAGGCAATCCAGGCATAAGAAAAAATGGTTACTTGTCACTGCTGTTTGCTTTTTAACCTTAGGTTTTTATTTTACAACGACAAACGCCTATACACTGTTAAAAGGCTATGCCCTGTATAAATGGAATGAATCTGACACAACGGAAGCTACAGCTAAGCTCCCCGAACCGAAGACGAAGGCAAATATTTCCGATGGGCTTGAACTATATGAAGAACGGCCGGTGACAGGTGATTTGATGGGTCAGCTTTATATTCCAACAATTGAGGCAACACTCCCAATTTATCACGGAACGGACGAAGATGAACTTGAAAAGGGCGTCGGTCATTATGCAGGCTCCGTCCTCCCAGGTGAAAAGGATAATTCCGTTTTATCCGGGCACCGAGATACAATTTTCAGTGATCTAGGTGAAGTCGGCGAAGGCGACTTGCTGATTGCCAAGACAGAAGCCGGTTCATTTACATATAAAGTGAGGAAGGTTCGTATCGTCGATGCAGATGACCGTACCGTGATCGTTCCCAAGCCTAAAGCCACACTTACAGTAACAACCTGCTATCCTTTTTCATATATTGGTAGTGCTCCGGAACGGTACGTATTGGTTGCCGATTTATTGAAATCGGAAATAGTTAAATGAGATATGGGGCTGAAGTTGTTCAGCCCCCTCTTGATAAATCTTTAATAGATGATAGGAGGACAAGCTCAATATGGATAAACAGGCACAGGAAAGGTTTTTTCGAGTTTTAAAAGAAACGTATGAAGCGACGGTGAACCAGGAATATATATCAATCAACGAAGTCTTGGAGCATCTAAAGAATGAACTGACTCCGTTATACCCAAAATGCCATTAAAAAGGACCTGCCGCATATATGGGCAAGTCCTTTTTTTCACAAGGAAGTTTGCTGCTCCCTCTCAAGCATTTCTTCTTTGGTATATATGATTTTCATTGGATTTCCCCCGACGAAAGCTCCCTCTGGAACATCCTTATGGACAAGTGTACCTGCAGAGACAATCGCCCCATTTCCGATTGAAAGTCCTGGAAGAATGGTCGAATTGGCTCCAATCAATACTTCATCCCCAATGACTACATCTCCTAAACGATATTCCTGAATCAAATATTCATGTGCAAGAATCGTCGTATTATAGCCAATGACAGTATTTCTTCCAACTGATATTTTTTCCGGAAACATCACATCGGGCATGACCATCAAGGCAAACGAAGTATGCTTTCCGACTTTCATATGTAAAAAAGTCCTGTACAGCCAATTCTTCATGCCCAGAAAAGGCGTATAACGCGCTAGCTGTATCACCACAAAATTCTTGACGACTTTCCAGAATGGAACGGTCTTATATACATGCCATAGTGAATTAGCCCCTTCAACTGGATAGCGGGACGTGCGTCTCATTTTCTAGCCTCCGTGAGCTTTTCAACCTCAACGATATTCAATAAATCCGCCATCTGCTCAAGCATATAATCAGGGTGATAGCTTTCCAGGAATTCACGGCCTTTAATGGACCATGAGACCCCTGCCGTTTTTGTACCTGTGTTCTTCCCGCCCAGAATATCATGATAACTGTCCCCAATCATGATCGCTTCTTCAGGAACCGAACCGAGTTGATTTAAAGCTTTTACCAAAGGCTCTGGATCCGGCTTTGCTTTTTCCACCTCATCCAGTGTGACCACCACATCAAAGAATTGATCCAGTTTGCTTAAACGCAGGCCCTTTTCGACGACATCACGCTTCTTTGTCGTAACGACTGCCAATTTATAGCCGCTCTGCTTCAATGTTTGAACGGTTTCGAACACACCGTCAAATTGTGTGACAAGCAAATCATGGTTCCTCCAATTATGCTCCCGATAGTAAGCGATCATTTCATCCACTTGTTTTGGATCAATGGAAGAGAAAGTATCGACCAAAGTCGGTCCGATAAATGGAATGATATCTTCCCGATTGAACTTTCCAGGACAAAAGTGGTTTAACGTTTCTGTAAATGAGGCGATGATCAATTCATTTGTATTGATCAACGTCCCGTCAAGATCAAATAATAATGTAGTTATGTTACTGTTCATATACAGCTTCCTTTCTCTGTACCCTGTCAGCCCGATTCCATATATACGCAACGGCCATCGTTAAAACAATGGCAGTGAGTATCCGAATAAGTAATAACGGCAAGACCGGAATCCCCAGCGGAATAAAAATCAATGTATCTTCTACAACAGCATGGCAGGCAACTAAAAAGATGAATGCAATCGTCATATCCTTCTTCGAAACATTATCCTCTTTAGCCGCTTGAATCATCACCCCTGCCCCATATGCCAAACCGAGAGTCAGGCCTGTAACGAAAGGCATGGAAGCATTCGGCTTCATCCCCAGGACCTTCATGAAGGGTGCAAGGGCTTTCGAGAAGGCTTCCAGCCACTTTAAATCTTTCATGATTTGAACAGCCACCATGAGCGGAATAACGATGACCGCCAGCTGGCCAATTCCTGAAAGGGCCTGGATGACCCCATGCAAAAGGATCGCTCCCGCTCCGTTAATCTCTGCAGCCTCCCCGATAGCCGTTCCCTGGGCCATTTCAGATCCGCCCTGCCAAACAAGATTGATGACGACCGCGGACAAAAGCGCAAGCCCGATCCGTACTGTTAGGATGACCCACAGCTTGACACCGGTTTTCATCGCCACACCTGACTCAATCAATAAATTATGTGAAAAAGATAGCATCATAGCGATGATAAAAACTTCTTTCACAGTCAAATCAAGCGTTAATATGCCAGCAATCGCTGCATATAAATTCAGGAAATTCCCTAATACAAGAGGAATTGCAGCATCCCCTGGAAGACCGATGAGATTCATCAAAGGCGCTATCAAGTTGATGATGAATGGCAATACAGGCGTATATTGAAGCACAGTGACGATCAGAGTAACCGGAAATATCACTTTCCCCAAAGACCAGGTTGTATTCAAGCCTGAAAGAAGTCCCTTTTTAACCGAATCTACTATCACTATGCCCTCTCCCTTTACACAAATTACCTATGCATCTAAATATCTTTTGTCTGCATGCCCGCGGACCCTTCTAAAGACCACCAAGGCGATGGCTACAGCTACCAATACAATCGAGATCACTTGTGCGATACGCAGTGAATCCGTCAGCATCAAACTGTCCGTCCGCAATCCTTCAATGTAATAACGTCCGATGGAATACCATATTACATAGGTTAAAAACAGTTCCCCCCTGCGCAAGTTCACTTTCCGTAAACTTAAGAGAATAATGACACCGAGGATATTCCAAATCGATTCATACAAAAAGGTCGGGTGATAATACGTACCGTTTATGTACATTTGATTTATGATGAATTCAGGCAAATGCATATTTTCAAGGAATGACCTTGTTATTTCTCCCCCATGCGCTTCCTGATTCATGAAATTACCCCAACGGCCAATCGCCTGCCCCAACAATAAGCTCGGTGCAGCAATATCCGCCAGCTTCCAAAATGACACTTTCTTGACCTTGGCAAACACGATTGCAGTCAGTACCGACCCAATCAACGCACCATGTATGGCGATTCCGCCATTCCATATTTTAATGATATCTCCCGGGTTTTGTGAATAGTACTCCCATTGAAAGATCACATAATAAATACGGGCACTTATGATCGCGATTGGGACAGCAAACAAAATCATGTCAGTAAAAATTTCCTTATCAAGACCTCTTCGCTCAGATTCCCTTAAAGCGATTATAAGACCCAATAACACACCGAAACCGATGATGAGTCCATACCAATGTACCTGGATGGGACCTAGATCTATCGCTATTGGATTCAGCGGCTGAATTCCTTGTTCCATTTTGTCCCCTCTTTTCTTATAACCTTTTAAAATTCATCATGTTCCGGATCTGCAATTGCGTGGTTCAAGCGATCTGAAAACTGTTCCGCTGCATTTACTCCCATTCGCTTCAGGCGGTAATTCATGGCTGCCACTTCAATGATGACAGATAAATTTCGCCCTGGACGGACAGGTACGGTAATTTTCGTCACTTCCGTATCGATGATTTTCATTTTTTCTTCATCAAGGCCAACCCGGTCATACTGCTTGTTTTTTTCCCATAGTTCCAGATTGATGACGATTGAGATCTTTTTATTGCTGCGGACTGCGCCAGCTCCGAAAAGTGTCATTACATTAATGATTCCCAATCCTCTTATTTCTAGAAGATGCTCGATTAAATCCGGGGCATTCCCGACCAGCGTATCTTGGTCTTCCTGCCTGATTTCGACGCAGTCATCGGCTACGAGACGATGACCCCGTTTCACTAATTCCAGGGCTGTCTCACTTTTACCGACGCCGCTTTTCCCGGTGATCAACACACCTAACCCATAGATATCCACCAATACACCATGAACAGCAGTAGTTGGTGCCAACCTGCTTTCCAGGAAATTGGTCAGACGGCTGTATAACCTTGTTGTCTTCATATTAGATCTCATCACAGGAACTGATTCCCGCTCAGACGCTTCGATCAATTCTATCGGCACTTCCTGACCACGCGTAATGATGATGCCTGGAGTAAAGTCCCTGCATAACTCTTCCATCCTCTGTACTCGATCCGGTTCATTCAGCCGATTAAAAAAGGACATCTCCGTCATACCTAAAAGCTGTACTCGATCTGCGGGATAATAATCAAAAAAACCGGCTATTTCAAGTCCGGGACGAGATAAATCACTCGTGACGATCGGTCTGTTAATTCCTTCTTCCCCACTGATAAGTTCTAGACCGAACGCTTCTACTATATCCTTTGTACGGACTTTTGCCATATATCTTTCCTCCTTTTGGAGTGATGCTATTTTTTGAGATACTTTTTCTATTTTAGCATTTTTCTGTTAATAACCAAACAAAGCATTATCGATTTATTGTTTTTTTATTCACTCCACCCGGATGGGCCAAGTGAACTGGAAAGAGATGAGAGGAACATACATGAATCCTTACATCAAAATAAAAGAAAGCCAGCCAATTTATATTGGCAGGCTCACTTTGCAGACAAAAGGGATCGGAAACGTATCTTTCATCAAATGATGTTCCCGAACCAATTCCAAAGCATCTCCTTAGGTATGGTTCCGATACAAATTGGATGTTGATTTCCGCTCAAGAAACTCGTTTTCCGCGGGCGGTCGTGGAGCCTCCTCGGCTTGCGCCTGCGGGGTCTCCCCTAGTCGCGCTTTTCCCGCAGGAATCTCGTACCTTCCTCTCCAATCAAACTTGTTATTAAATTTAGAACAAGCCATAAAAAAACTGCAGGCAAACTCGTTTTCCATCGAGTTTGCCTACAGTTGAGCCGCCAGTGGTATCAACGGCATTTCCCTTTCTTCAGGAAACCGTTATCGCTGCAGTTTTGGTTTCTGCAAAAACATGAAGCACATGAACCTCTTCTTTAACCGTCTTAAACTTAAGGACCTTCTGAACCACATCACTTTTCTCTTCGATGATTGTCATCCCTTCCAAGGTTACATTAAAGCTTCCTAAATTTGACTTCAATTCTCCTTCAATCGCCTTACCTGGCGGCAGGGTCAACTGGACTTTTCCAGTGACTGACTTAGCATGGATCGAATCGCAATCCATCCCTGAATTCGTACAGATGATTTCCCCATTGAACGTTTGGACATCCAATTTCTTGAAGTATCCAGCAGCATTAATCGCTCCATTCAGGGTCTCGGCTTCCAAGTCATTAAAGTTGGTATCTGAAATGGTGATCATCCCATTACCTGTTTCAAGCTCACAGAAATCACCCGTACCCTGCATGATATGAATGGCACCATTTGCCGTTTTCGCTTTTAGCTTCTCTGATTTCAGTGATTCAGTCGTGATTGCGCCATTGAACATCCTTACATGGATGTCCTCATATTCCTTCCGTGGAATGTACATGATTGTATCAACCTTTATGGATTTTTCACGAACCTTGAACTTCAATTTTCCATTTTCAATCGTGAAATCGACTTCTTCCAAAAAGTTTTTCCTGGCTTCTTCTATTTCTTCCACTCGGTATACCTTAGCTTGGCATTCAACCCGGACATCATCATGGTCCCATGCGGCGATTTTTATTTTCCCATTTGCTATATCTACATCAACCTCATCCAGGAAATCATGTTCATGCTGAAAAATATGACTGACCTCCACAGACTTCCCGAAATTGAAATCAAGATCCGTTTCTTTGATTTTCTTAAAAGCACTTTCAACGAAATCAATAATCTTTTCTTTCGATGACTGGATATTCTTTTTAAACGTATCCTGAGTGCTTCCTTCACTTTTCTTATCCACGACTACCGTCGATAATTCGTTTTGCAATTTCTGCTCTTTAGCTTCACTTTCCTGACTGGCTTTTTCTAATTCTTCCAAAAGGCCCAAGGCTTCTTCCGCCGATAACTTTCCATCCTGAATCATTTCTAAAATCTTCTTTCTTTCCTCCTGCATGAACATTCCTC
The DNA here is from genome assembly GCF_050277335.1 of Peribacillus sp. NPDC101480. NCBI lineage: Bacteria > Bacillati > Bacillota > Bacilli > Caryophanales > Bacillaceae > Peribacillus > Peribacillus sp. NPDC101480. Next base: position 343,383 of record NZ_JBNNSB010000003.1, on the reverse strand, counting down.
GCTTTCTTCTACCATTTTATTCATACATACGCCTAGATATCTAAAAAGTTTCATAAATACCGTTTTTCCCATCTTTCGACAAAGGAAAATGACAATTTCCGAAAAGGAAGATGTATGATTTCCCCGGAAATATCTTGTTTTCCCATTCTTTAATCAAATGATTGATTAAATGCACACTGTCATTTTTCTACAAAAAAACAAGCCTGATGGCTTGTTCCTGACTGTAGACAAATTCGAAGAAAACGAGTTTGCCTGCAGTTTTATTATTACTTTTACAATTCAGGTTGATTTCCGATCCAGGCACGCGCTTTTCCCGCAGGAGTCTCGCACCTTCCTCTACAATCAACTTCGTTAAAAAAATTAAGCTAGAAATCCATACATAAAGAATTGAACTGCTTTGGGTCAGTTGGTTCGGACATCCATTTGATGAAAGATATGTTTTCCGAACCCCCTTTAGTGGAAAAACTGAAACTAGCCAACCGTCTTCTTTTAAGCATGTTCATGCTCAGTTTCTTTTTCTTCAATCCAATTTTCCATGCGGATTTGATCACGGGTAAGTACAGGTTTTAAGTATTTTCCCGTGTACGATTCGGAAACTTCACATATTTTTTCAGGTGTTCCATAAGTGACGATCGTACCGCCCTTATCTCCGCCTTCCGGTCCCAGGTCAATAATGTGGTCCGCCGTCTTGATGACATCCAGATTATGCTCGATTACCAAAACGGTATCCCCATTGTCAACCAGCCGCTGCAGAACCTGGAGCAGCCTTGCTATATCGTGGACATGTAGACCGGTAGTTGGTTCATCCAAGATATAGAAGGAGCGCCCAGTGGATCGGCGATGCAATTCGGAAGCAAGTTTCACCCTTTGCGCTTCACCGCCTGATAAAGTGGTGGCAGGCTGTCCAAGCTTGATATAACCCAAACCAACATCATAAATCGTTTGCAGCTTCCGTTTGATTTTCGGGATATTTTCAAAGAAACTAACGCCTTCCTCGACTGTCATATCGAGAATGTCGGATATGTTTTTCCCTTTATATTTCACTTCAAGTGTTTCCCGGTTATACCTTTTACCATGACAGATTTCACATGGAACATAGACATCTGGTAGAAAATGCATTTCAATCTTGATAATGCCATCACCACGGCATGCTTCACAGCGGCCGCCCTTAACATTGAAACTGAACCTTCCTTTTTTATAACCGCGGATCTTCGCTTCATTAGTCGAGGCAAACACGTCACGAACATCATCGAATACACCCGTATAGGTAGCTGGATTCGATCGTGGGGTTCTGCCGATAGGTGATTGGTCAATATCAATGACTTTATCTAAATGCTCAATTCCCTTGATTTCACGGAAATCACCTGGTCTGGCTTTTGCCCGATTCAGTTTTTGAGCCAATGACTTATGGAGGATCTCATTCACCAATGTACTTTTCCCTGATCCGGAGACTCCCGTTACGGCTGTAAAGACCCCAAGGGGGAATTTCACATTAACGTTTTTCAAATTGTTTTCCTTGGCACCTTTTATTTCAATGACACGGCCATCATTTTTCCGGCGTTCCAATGGCAATGGAATGAATTTCTTCCCTGCTAAATATTGCCCCGTTAAGGATTTAGGATTATTCATGACCTCTTCCGGAGTTCCAGCGGCCACTATTTCCCCTCCATGCGCTCCTGCTCCAGGACCAACATCGATCAAATAATCCGCAGCAATCATCGTATCTTCATCGTGCTCGACAACAATGAGGGTGTTCCCGATTTCGCGCATATTCTTCAATGTTTCGATCAATCGATCGTTATCCCTCTGATGCAGCCCTATTGAAGGTTCATCCAAAATATATAGGACTCCCGTCAATCGGGAACCGATCTGCGTCGCCAATCTTATACGCTGCGCTTCACCGCCTGATAAAGTTCCCGCTGCCCTGCTCAACGTCAAATATTCCAAACCTACATTAGCCAGGAAACCGAGCCGCTCACGAATTTCACGTAAAATCAATCTCGCAATTGCAGCTTCTTTTTCAGTCAAATCAAGCTCATCGAAAAATACTAACGCATCCTCCACTGATAAAGCTGTCGTTTCACTAATATGGACCCCTTGAATGAGCACGGAAAGACTCTCTTTTTTCAATCGATGACCCTTACAGGTTGGACAGTGATGTTCTGACATGTATTTCTGCATTTGCTCACGAATAAAGTCAGAACTCGTCTCCTTGAAGCGCCTTTCGATGTTTCTTAAAACTCCTTCAAAAGGAATATATCCTTCTTGCACTCTTCCAAAATCATTTTTATAACGGAAATATATCTTATCTTTGCCTGAACCAAGCAAGACCTTATCCATCTTCTCTTCCGGTAAATCCTTAACGGGCACATCCATATCTATCCCATAATGGTTTGCCACCGCTTCAAGGAGCTGAGGGTAATATTGAGAACTAGTCGGCTCCCATGGCGCAATTGCATGTTGACGGAGGCTTAATTCGTTATTCGGGATGACCAGATCACGGTCCACCTCAAGCCTTGCCCCCAAGCCATCACAATCCGGGCAGGCCCCAAACGGGCTATTGAAGGAAAACATTCTAGGCTCTAACTCTTCAATCGAAAATCCGCAGTATGGACAAGCATGATGTTCACTGAACAGCAGTTCTTCCTCACCCATGACGTCAATGATGACTTTACCTTCGCCAAGCTGCAAAGCACTTTCCAATGAATCTGCAAGCCTGGCCATGATACCCTCTTTTATGACGATTCGGTCTATGATGACTTCAATCGAATGTTTTTTATTTTTTTCGAGAGTGATCTCATCGCTGAGGTCATGCATTTCCCCGTTCACACGAATGCGGACATATCCTTGTTTCTTAACTTCCTCCAAAACTTTCGCATGTGTCCCTTTTCTGCCTGAGACTAGCGGTGCCAATACCTGAAGCTTGGTTCGCTCAGGGTAATCAAGAATGCGGTCCACCATTTGCTCTATCGTTTGTGAGGTGATTTCTATATTATGGATGGGACAGGTCGGCCTGCCGACCCGTGCAAATAACAGCCTTAAATAATCATAGATCTCCGTAACAGTCCCTACGGTTGAACGAGGATTTCGACTGGTCGTTTTCTGGTCTATGGAAATGGCTGGTGACAAACCTTCTATCGCATCGACATCCGGTTTATCCACTTGGCCTAAGAATTGACGAGCATAAGCGGAAAGTGATTCCACATAACGTCTTTGCCCTTCTGCATAAATCGTATCAAAAGCCAAGGAAGACTTTCCAGATCCGGATAATCCGGTCAGCACAACAAGTTTGTCTCTCGGTATCGTGATATCAATATTCTTTAAATTGTTGGCCCTGGCGCCTTTTATCACAATTTTATCCATTGCCATGTTTCGTCACCCTTCCGCTTTTAACTCTAGTAATAAATCACGCAGCTCGGCAGCTCGCTCGAAGTCCAGTGCCTTTGCCGCTTCCTTCATTTCTTTTTCCATGCTTGCCATCACTTTTAAACGCTCTTTTTTAGGAAGCTTCGCGAGGCTTGGTGCAAGGTCTTCCTTATACTCTTCGCCTTCTTCGGCAACATGAGTCGCCCTTATGGAGTCGCGGATATCCTTTTGAATGGTTTGAGGCAATATTCCATGCTCTTTATTATAATTTTCCTGGATTTCACGGCGCCGCCTCGTTTCATTGATGGCAAGTTCCATCGAATTCGTGATTCGGTCTGCATACATGATGACGTGGCCGTTCGCATTACGGGCTGCACGGCCCATCGTTTGAATAAGCGAACGTTCCGAGCGAAGGAACCCTTCTTTATCGGCATCCAGAATGGTCACTAACGACACTTCCGGAATATCGAGGCCTTCCCTTAAAAGATTGATTCCAACTAGAACATCATATTTGCCCATTCGAAGTTCCCGGATGATTTCTATCCTTTCCAAGGTCTTCACTTCCGAATGAAGATATTGGACCTTGATGCCGATTTCCTTTAAATAATCAGTTAAATCCTCAGACATCTTTTTCGTCAAGGTCGTTATGAGCACACGCTCGTTCTTTTTGACGCGCTCCTGTATTTCACCGATCAAGTCATCTATTTGCCCTTCAATCGGCCGCACTTCCACCGTCGGATCCAGCAATCCGGTAGGACGGATGATCTGCTGAACCATTTCCGGGGTATGTTCGAGTTCATATGGTCCCGGAGTTGCCGAAACGAATATGGATTGATGGACCTTTTTTTCAAATTCCTCAAATCTTAGCGGGCGGTTATCTTTCGCAGACGGCAGACGGAAGCCGTGATCGACGAGCACTTGCTTACGCGCCTGATCTCCATTGAACATTCCGCGGATTTGCGAGAGGGTTACGTGTGATTCATCCACGACCAATAGGAAATCCTCTGGAAAGTAATCTATTAAAGTGTATGGTGTCGCACCTGCGGGACGAAGCGTCAAATGGCGGGAATAGTTCTCGATCCCTGAACAAAAGCCCATTTCACGCATCATTTCCAGATCATAACGGGTCCGCTGCTCCAAGCGCTGCGCTTCAAGGAGTTTTTCATCTTCCCTTAATTCCTTCAATCGTTCTTCCAGTTCCGTTTCGATATTTTGAATGGCTACCCGCATTTTCTCTTCGCGGGTTACGAAGTGGGAAGCCGGGAAAATGGCGATATGATCCCGTTCACCGGTAATTTCGCCAGTCAGGGCATCGACTTCACGAATACGGTCAATCTCATCCCCGAAGAACTCGACCCGTACGCAATGTTCATCACGTGAGGCCGGGAAAATTTCGACCACGTCGCCGCGAACGCGGAAGGTCCCCCGTTGGAAAGCAATATCATTACGTTCATATTGAATATCCACGAGTCTGTGCAGCAAGGCATTCCGGTCTATCTCCATGCCTGTTCGGAGGGAAACGACCATCTCCCGGTACTCTTCAGGAGAACCGAGTCCATATATGCACGAAACACTGGCAATGATGATGACATCTTTCCTTTCGAACAAAGACGAGGTTGCCGAGTGACGCAGTTTATCGATTTCATCATTGATGCTTGCATCTTTCTCGATGAATGTATCCGTGGATGGAACATAAGCCTCCGGCTGGTAGTAATCATAATAGCTAACGAAGTACTCAACGGCATTATTAGGGAAGAACTCTTTGAACTCACTATAAAGCTGCCCTGCCAACGTTTTATTGTGGGCAATGACAAGAGTCGGTTTATTGATTCTTTGAATCACATTGGAAACGGTGAACGTTTTCCCTGTCCCGGTTGCCCCCAATAACGTCTGCATTTCCTTGCCTTCCTTAATCCCTTCGACCAGCATTTCAATTGCTGCCGGCTGATCTCCTTGAGGAGAGTATTTTGAGACTAACTCAAACTTATCCTTCACCAAGCATAGCCTCCTATTGAAATATTTTTATATGAAAACGGGACATAACTATATCCCTTCTATTTATTCCGGTTTGATAAAGCATATATACACATTCTACCACAATAGCCTTAAAACAAACCAGCAATAAGCGAACATCCATTCTATTTTTGTTTTATGGACTTCATGATGTGTTGAGGGGAATGACAAGTTTGGGTACAAAAAAAGCACCTTTTGTGTCAGGCGCTCTTGGATGTACGTTTCATCATTCTTTTTGATAACCAAAATCCCACTGTTAGGGATAAGGCATCGACGATGATCAATAAGTTTGTATGCGTATAACCTTTATATGCGGAAGCTGTAATCAAGGCAACAGTTAAAACAAGGCCCACGACATTGTTATAGGTGACCCTTGAAAATAGCATGACGAGTAGACAAGGAAGGAAAAGGGCAGAAAGAAATTTAATCATTTTTTCATCTCCTTTATAAGAGAAAAATAGAGTAGTTTCAGTTTAAATGATTATCAAGTTTTTTGCCAATCAATTTCCCACTTGATTTTCAAGGCATCATCAGAAGAATCTTCCACACTTCCATCAATTATGCCCATTAAAAAAAGAGGCAAACCCCTTTATAGGGAAGTTTGCCTCTTTTTTAGTCCCATCAATATGGATCCGCTTCATGTCCTTTACTAACGGCATCCTCAGGGTTATCCGTCCCGCCCAGTGGTTTTGAAGATTCCGTATGTTCAGAAGCCGAGGCCAGTCCCTCTTTCAATCTGCGGCCATACTCTTCATCGGCCTCTTCGGCAAGTGCTATCATTTTTTCCTGAATGCGCTTGTCGGCAGGAGCCAATGCCGCCACTAAATTGGAAATTAAATCGTCCTTTTCCCAATCCTCGAATTCACGGAATGTTTCCCCGGCCTGTTTCGTATTATTTTGACGATCGATTGTCTCACGAACAAGTTTCCCTTCCACCATAGGTGTATGCTCCTTGCCCGTCTGCTTGGCTTCTTTCAAGCCGCCGACAGTTGATGGTTCGTAGTTGATGTGGGGGCTTTGGCTGCCTCTGCCAACTTCATATTGCATCTGTCCGCCAGTCTGATTCGTGGCTGTTCGTTTTTTCGGAGCATTGATCGGCAATTGCAGATAATTCGCGCCAACACGGTGACGCTGTGTATCGGAATAAGAGAATGTACGTCCCTGTAACATCTTGTCATCAGAAAAGTCCAGTCCATCCACTAGGACACCTGTGCCGAATGCAGCCTGTTCGACTTCAGTGAAATAGTCTTCAGGGTTTTTATTCAATACCATCGTACCGACATGCAGCCAAGGGAACTCATCTTTCGGCCAGATCTTCGTATCATCCAACGGATCGAAATCCAACTCAGGATGATCATCATCACTCATGATCTGTACGTTGAGATCCCATTCAGGATAGTCACCGCGTTCGATCGCTTCATAAAGATCCTGTGTGGCATGATTGAAATTCGTAGCTTGAATTTCATTGGCCTCTTGCTGTGTCAGGTTCTTGATCCCTTGTTTCGGTTCCCAATGATACTTGACAAGCACTGCTTTCCCTTCCTCATTCACCCATTTATAAGTATTGACCCCTGATCCTTGCATCATGCGATAGTTAGCTGGAATGCCCCATGGGGAAAACACAAAGGTAACCATATGGAATGTTTCAGGCGAACTCGAGCAAAAATCGAAAATCCTCCTGCCGTCCTGAATATTCGTGACCGGATCCGGTTTGAAGGCATGAATCAAATCCGGGAATTTCATGGCATCACGGATAAAGAAAATTTTCAGGTTATTGCCTACAAGATCCCAGTTTCCGTCTTCCGTATAAAATTTAACGGCAAATCCCCTTGGGTCACGTAACGTTTCCGGGGACGTCCCTCCATGAATAACAGATGAAAATCTCACGAATACCGGGGTTTTTTTACCTTCTTCCTGAAAAACCTTCGCTCTCGTATATTTTGAAATCGGCTCGTCCCCCGCTTTACCGGTCGGAACGAAATAACCATGCGCACCTGCACCGCGGGCATGCACAACCCGTTCAGGGATACGCTCCCTATCGAAGTGGCTGATCTTTTCCAGGAAATCATAGTTCTCAAGTGTACTAGGTCCTCTGTTCCCTACAGTTCTAATACTCTGGTTATTCGTTACCGGGTGCCCTTGCCTGTTCGTTAATGTTTCTTTCGATTCATCATTTGTTTTTTTTGATTTATCAGACAAAAAAATCCCTCCCTTGTTAATAAAAGCCATAATACTACTATACTTTCCCCTATCTCCTATATTTAACTCTTCAATCTTCAAAATTTAATTGAAATTAGTAAATAAGTACTTTTCCCCTATATATCGATGAGCAGATTTTCATGCCATTAACGACTTGAAGCATTTAGCAGTTGGAGTGAGCATACCCATTTTTGTATATGTCAACAGCACACCATTATAATGAACTAAGGATAAAAAATTCAAAAAGCGGGGTGCCTTCATTGGACGAATCAATATTAGGAAAACTTGGCAGGATGATGACAGGAAAAATCAGTCGTTGGGTTGTCATTGCTGTATGGATAATTGCAGCAATCGGATTAACCATCACATTGCCTGCCGTTAATGATCGAACAGCAAATAATGCCGCCGACTTGCCTGAAGACTCACCTTCCGTCGTGGCTGATGAACTTATTAAAGAAGAGTTTCCAAATTCCTCTGGAATACCTGCCCTGCTTACATGGCATCGGGAAGGTGGACTGACAGAGGCCGACTTGGCCGAAATCCAGTACCTTTCCAAGGAATTGACAGGTAACCCTTTGATACAGCAATCTTTTTTACCGCCGCTTCATGAAATTCCGTTGCGTGCTCTTCAAGGCTCGGTTTCAGAAGATGGAACGACTTTCGTACAGCCGCTTTTCTTTAAAGAAAAGACCGAGACTGAAATTCTTGAAAAAAATCTTGAGAGCATTAATGAAATAGTTTCGGAACGCATTGGATCTGACCCATTCAAGGTCCCTACAGATTCAGATGAATTATCACTTCGAGTGACAGGCCCTGTAGGGATATCCGTCGATGCAACAGGATTATTTTCAGGTGCTGATTTCAAATTGCTATTAGCTACCGTAATACTTGTACTTGTCGTATTATTACTCATTTACCGTTCCCCGCTTTTAGCCATCATCCCTTTAATCGGAGTAGGATTCGCCTATATTGTCACAAGCCCGATCCTTGGATTCATGGCAGATCATGGTTGGATTACAGTCGATTCACAGGCCATTTCGATCATGACCGTATTATTATTCGGTGCCGGAACGGATTATTGTCTATTTTTAATTTCTCACTACAGAAGTGAATTAAGAAATCATGAAAGCAAACGGAAAGCCATGATCTCCGCATTTAAAGATTCATCAGGCGCCATTGCGATGAGCGGCCTTACGATCGTCATCTCGCTGCTAACATTGCTTGTAGCGAAATACGGAGCCTACCACCGTTTCGCTGTACCATTCAGCTTGTCGATTTTAATCATGATGCTGGCAGCTTTAACACTTGTACCGGCATTGCTTTCTGTATTCGGAAGGGCTTCCTTCTTCCCAATCGTTCCTCGTACCCCAGAAATGGAAGAAGCACGGGCCAAGAAAAAGGGAAAAGCCGTCAAAAAGCATAAAGAAGGCCGCATCGGAAACTGGATTGGACATATCGTCACAACCAAGCCATGGACCGTCATTCTTACATGCCTGATCATCTTCAGTGTTTTAGCAGGATATTCTTCACAAATAAAATATTCATATGATATTCTCTCTTCCTTCCCTGAAGATATGAACTCCCGCGAAGGCTATTCTGTCATTTCCGACTCGTACTCACCGGGCGAACTGGCACCAGCCACAGTGGTTGTCGAAACGAATGGTGAAGATATTGATTTAGCGCCGACATTAGAAGGGATGAATATTGTTGAAAGTGTGGCTGATCCAGTCACAAGTAAATCCAATGAAGATCTGCAATCCTATGAGGTCAAATTCAACACCAACCCATATGATATCGAGGCAATTGATTCCATTCCGGAAATCCGCACAATTGCGGAGAAAGAATTGAAGGCCGCCAATATATCTTCCGTCGAAGATAAGGTTTGGATTGGCGGGCAAACTGCGACGCAATTCGATAAAAGGGATACCGTAAAGGCAGATGAATTCATGATCATCCCGATCATCATCGTCCTGATTTCCTTACTCCTTTTAGCCTACTTGCGATCTGTGACAGCCATGGTGTATTTAATGGGGACAGTGATTCTCTCATTCTTTGCTGCTATGGGCTTAGGTTGGATAATCCTGCACTATTTCATGGGTGTCGATGCCATAGAGGGGACGATTCCACTTTATTCTTTCGTATTCCTTGTTGCACTTGGAGAAGACTATAACATTTTCATGGTTTCAAGCATTTGGCGTAAGAAAGAAACGATGCCAATCAAGCAGGCCATCAGAAAAGGCGTTGCCGAAACTAGCGGTGTCATCACTTCCGCCGGAATAATCTTGGCAGCCACTTTTTCCGTTCTAGCCACACTTCCGATTCAAGTATTGGTTCAATTCGGGCTCATTACTGCTCTTGGTGTGTTAATGGACACATTCATTGTGCGCCCGTTCCTTGTTCCTGCGATTACCGCCCTGCTTGGCCGCCATGCCTTTTGGCCAAGTAAAGTGACCGATCAAGAAGAGAAAGATCATGCCAATTAATTAAGGTAGTCAGCTTTACTTTTCTTCATAATGAAAAACCCTGTGCCTCATAAATGCACAGGGTTTTTCATGTTTTCAAAATAAAGGAAAACTTTCAGTTGACACTATTGCTTCCACCTCTTATAATTACATTAAGTTAAGATATCTCAAATTAAAGATATATAAATTCAAGATTAATAATTAGGAGGAATTATCATGACCAATACAAAATGGACAGTCGACCCGACTCACAGTGCTATTGAATTTTCCGTAAAACATATGATGATCGCTAAAGTAAAAGGAAGTTTTAATAAGTTCGAAGCAAACATTCTTGCAAACCCATTGGATCTAACAACTGCAGAGATCGATTTTACCGTTGATGTGGCCAGTATTGACACACGCAATGCAGACCGGGATAATCACTTGCGTTCCGCTGACTTCTTTGATGTAGAAAAAAACCCTACATTAACATTCAAATCAACAAAAATTGTGAAAACGGATGAAGATGAATACGATGTAACTGGAAATGTGACTCTTAATGGAATCACACAAGAAGAAACTTTCAGCATCACCTTCGAAGGCCAAGGAAAAGATCCATGGGGAAATGAAAAAGCAGGCTTTAGCGGAAAAGGTAAAGTCAAACGCAGTGATTATGGTTTAACCTATAACGCAGCTTTAGAAACAGGCGGCGTACTGATCGGCGATCAAATCACGCTTACCATCGAAATCGAAGTTGCAAAAGAAGCTTAATTAATAAAGAAGCAGCCATCCTAGGGATGGCTGCTTCTTTATTAATTTACCGGTGTTACGAATTCCTCGTTTTATAAAGTAAATAAATGAAGTATGGTGCCCCGATGCTCGCTGTGAAGACACCAGCCGGTATTTCCAAAGGTGAGAATAGGGTCCGTCCAATCAAATCCGCCACCATAACCAGGATGCCGCCAAGCAAAGCTGAAGTGGGCAGTAACACTCCAAAACTAGAACCAACAAGCCTTCTGGCCATGTGTGGGGCCATTAATCCAACAAAGCCTATTCCTCCAGCAAAAGCTGTGGAACCGCCAATCAAGGCGGTACTGATCATCAATAATGTAAACCGTTGTTTTTGGACATGTCCCCCAAGACCCGTTGCAAGGTCATCGCCAAGCTCCTGTAAATTAATATTTCTGGCATACAGGAAGGCGATTAATAGGAATAGAATCGTCCATGGTGCCAGAACAGCGATATTATTCCAGGTGGAGTTAGACACTGACCCCGTGATCCAAAGGTTGGCCTGGCTCGCTTGATAGACTGGACCAAGAATCATCATCATCGTTGTGAGTGCCTTCATTAAGGCCATCACCCCAATTCCGATCAACACAAGCCTGATCGGGGGAACTCCATTTTTCCAGGCTAATGAATAAACAAGTAATGCCACGACTGTCGCCCCAATGAACGCAGCTAACGGCAGCCAATTGATGCTCACCGTTAATGAATGATTCTTATCACTAAAAATGGCCAAGAATCCAACGACCGCCACTGTCGCTCCTCCCGTTATCCCCAAGATATCAGGCGAAGCAAGTGGATTCCGAATCATCCCTTGAAGGATTCCGCCAGCAACAGCAAGGCCCATCCCCACCAACAGGGCAACAATTATTCTAGGCAGCCGGAAAGATTGGATGATAAGCCGATCGCTCTCCGTTCCCCCTCCGAAAAGGACCTGGAGGACACTTAGCGGATTTATATTCATTTCACCCACGCCAGTACTGATCACAAACACTAGTGAAGTGACTACAAATAATATGAAAATCACGATCATAGCTTTTTTATCCATCAAGAATGATATTTTTTCATTAAACAAACGAAAGCTCTTATATGACTTCATCGACCGCTGAACCCCTTTCTAGCTATATAAATAAAGAATGGGGTCCCTATTATGGCTGTCATGACTCCGACCGGAACTTCTCGAGGCATCAGGATATACCTGGATATGACATCGGCCGCAATCAAAAGCACCGCCCCGAAAAGTCCAGAGAAGGGAATCAGCCAGCGATGATCGATGCCTACTATAAAACGGGTAAGATGTGGAACGACGATTCCTATAAAGCCAATCGGACCCGCAACCGCCACTGATCCGCCAGCGAGAAGGATGATTGCCAGCCCCAGAACCAGCTTAAGGAAAACTATATTCAATCCAAGACCTTTTGCAACATCCTCACCCATGGACAACACATTCATTTTACCGGACATGATCAAGGCAAGGCCCCAGCCTACGACAAGATAAGGCAGGACAGCAACTAAATTGTCCAGACTTCTACCGGAGACGGATCCAGCAAGCCAGAATAGGACTTGCTCTAAAAGAGCCTCATTAGAAACAAGAAGACCTTGTGTAAGTGAAGCTACCATGGCCGTCATGGCTGCACCAGCCAATGTCAGCTTCATAGGTGTCAAGCCGCCTCGTCCCATGCTTCCAATCATATATATGCTTATCGCGGCTATGGCCGCCCCTATGAATGACAGCCATGTGAATACTTGAAGATTACTTATTCCAAAAACGGTGACACCGGTTACAACCGCCAATCCCGCCCCGGCGTTGACCCCGAATATATCTGGAGACGCGAGGGGGTTTTTAGTTAGCGTTTGCATTAACACCCCGGAAATGGCCAAACTTGCACCGATTGCCGAAGCTATCAGGGCCCGCGGAAGTCTGACTGATTGAATGACAATGTGTTCGTTCGTCCCATTGAAATCGGTAAAAGCATCGATGGCCATTTTCCACGTTGTATCTGTATAACCGTATACAATGCTTGAGCACAGTAAAAATAGCAGCAAAAGAATGGTAATGAACAGCCCCATCCATTTCTGCCATGAATTTTTTAATAACATATCCAGTTACCTTTCCAATCACGTTTGTATAGTAATATTTTACTGGTCTAAACAGGATTATGTCAACGAATTTGAGAATCATTTTCAATTATATATTGACAGAAAAGTATATTCATTTTATGATGGTGCTGTTAAGTGCGAATGATTATCATTTGCTGACAAATTGGGAGGGATACATAGATGTTTAGATTTAAGTCTTTATTAACGATTTTTACAATATTTGCAGTCTTCCTTCTAGCAGCTTGCGGGAATTCGGATGAAAAGGCCGATGGAAATAAAGCTGAAGACAAGAAAGAGGAGAAAAGCTACACAATTGAGCATGCCATGGGCACTGCCGAGTTGAAAGAAACGCCTAAAAGAGTGGTCGTTTTAACAAATGAAGGCACTGAAGCATTGATCGCTTTAGGGATTAAACCTGTTGGTGCCGTTCAATCATGGCTTGGTGACCCTTGGTACGACCATATTAAAGATGATATGGATGGGGTCGAAGTTGTTGGTGTTGAACATGAAGTTAACTTAGAGAAAATCGCATCACTGAAGCCTGACTTGATTATCGGAAGCAAGATACGCCAAGAAGCTGTTTATGATAAATTAAATGCAATCGCCCCTACCGTTTTCTCGGAAACGTTAAGAGGAGATTGGAAAGAAAACTTTAAACTATATGCAAAAGCCTTGAACCTTGAAGAAAAAGGGAACGATGTAATTGCAGAATTCGATAAAAACACTGAAGATCTTAAAGCTAAATTGGGTGATAAAGTAAATCAAGAAGTTTCCATTGTTCGTTTCATGGCTGGAACTACTCGTATTTATTACACAGATTCATTCTCTGGAGTGATTTTCGATCAATTAGGATTTAAACGTGCAGAACAACAGAAGGAACTCTTCACTGCAGATAATAAATTAGGCAACCTTGCCATTGAGGTTGGAAAAGAAGTCATCCCTAAAATGGATGGAGATATTCTCTTCTACTTCACTTACGCTCCTGAAGGCGACAAACAAGCCCTAAGCACAGCAAAAGAATGGACGAATGATCCACTTTGGAAAAACCTTGATGCAGTCAAAAACGGAAATGCCCATGAGGTTAGCGACGCAACATGGAATACAGCTGGCGGAGTAATTGCAGCTAATAAAATGCTTGAAGATATAGAAAAGATCATGCTTGAAAAGTAATAACACGTTTCCATTGAAAAAGGCCTTTCTCGATATAATTCGAGAAAGGCCTTTTATTTTATACTAATGTGTCATTATCCCACTTGTCCGCTTTCCTTCAATTGATCGTCAACGAATAAGAGGCCCAATTCGTAATGCTCCCCGTCAAATAAAGCTCTTTGCACAAAACGAATCTGTTCATTATTATCGATGACCTCAAGCTTGCAATGTGCCCGGTTTATTTGGAGCGCCCTATATAACTCTTCTTCTTCCCTGACGACGACACCATTTATTTTCGAAATGACCTCGCCTTTTAGCAACCCCATTTTATCTGCCGGAGATTGAGGGATAACGCCTAAGATCTGGACACCCAACTTACTTTTCGAAAAATAAAAAGGAAGCTTTCGATCCATTGCCTTTTGGGAATAATGCAGAAATTCACGACCGAGGATTGCTAAAACAGCCGTCATGATTGCCAATGGGGGATACCAGTAACCAACTGCCGCCAAAAGCGTAATCATAATTCCCAATGCCCCAACCTTTTTGCCTTGCGCCCTAATGGCCAGTTCAGGGAGCGTCCCATGCACTTTTTGCCTAAAGCCGATTAATATGGGCAGTACGATCGGCGACAGGGATACATCCCCGATTGAAAAAACTGGATACCATTCGAAAGGAATTGGAAGTTGTCCTCCAGGAACCATGACGAACATGGGAATTAGCCAGATTCGCTGTGATACATACACACCTATCGGCTGCCCCCTCTTGGATACCTCCAACTGGGGAGAGACCTTTTTACTTCCGTTGCCAACAATCAAGAACCCTTCAGCAATCAATAATAACCCTATTAAAATGACAAGTGTCGGATATACGGACCGATCCAGCTGATTAAAGGCATCCTGAAAGAACGTAAGCTTGATATCTCTATCATATAAAAAGAAAAGGATAAAGAAGGTGAGTCCCACTGTATAAACGGGGGAAACAAACCTCCTTTTCATGGATAGCATGGACAAAATCGTTACCACTGCCATGATGAGCAGCGCCGCCATAGGAATGGCGAGTCCAGTAGCCAGCGTAAGGAAGGAAAGGATCAATCCCCATATCAATCCTTGAGGTAACATGGAACGCAGCTCCATGGAAAAACTGTAAATCTTGGTATTAAAATCATGGCGTTCCCGTTTAACGCGAAGATAGCCGATGAATAAACAATAGGCAATCGAAACATAAAGCAAAGGATGAAGGAAGATTTTTCCTAATCCCATTAAGCATGCTATCAGCCAATCCGTTGTCAATTTCTTTCCACCATCCTCAAATGTAATCAAAATTTTGTCAATTTCGTTCTGGTCAGTTACCTCCTATTCTATCAAAAATGTAGCCTCCATGCCTATTAAGATGCAGAAAAAGTAGCTTTATCTAAAGTTTCCCCTAATCTGCCTCCATGTTCGCAGGCGAACTCAAACAAATGCAAAAGAGGCACCGCTCCAAGGGGAACGGTGCCATCAAGTTACTTCACTAAATAATTCAAAGCCGTGCGTAACTGAATATCATTATCTTCATCCTGGATCTTATCCAGAATGGCGGATTCCAAATGTGCTGCGGTTTTAGCGTCCAGCTTACCAGTCACTTCCAGGCCAAATTGTTTTTGGAATGCTTTTACTGCGATTTCTGTACTCCAATCATAATATCCATCCTCACGGCCCGGTTCAAATCCAAGTCCTTTCAGAATGCTTTGGGCATACTGGATTTGTTCATCATTCATATCCCGCTGCAACACCTTCTCAATGGCCAGCTGATGTGCATCAAAATACTCCGGTTGTTTCACTTTGATTGTCGGCTCGATCCCTTTTTTATGGATCCAGTTTCCTGAAGGCGTCAGCCACTTATATAATGTAAGTTTAATCTTACTGCCATCACCCATTGGTACAGCCTGCTGTACTGTGCCTTTCCCGAAGGTCTTCTCGCCAACCAATGGATAGCCTCCCGCCTCTTGCATCGCGCCTGCCAGGATTTCCGAGGCTGAGGCGCTCCCTTTATCCGTCAAGACGGCAATGGGATAACTTTTCGCTTTCTTAAGGCTTGTAAAAAACGATTGCGTTTCGCCCGTTCTTTCTGCAATTTGCAAATAAGGCTTGTCTTTTGTGATAAACTCGCCAAGAATCGTTTCCACACTAGAAAGAAGGCCACCTGGGTTACCGCGTACATCTATGACCAAGCCCTTGATTCCCTTCTTTTCGAGCTCTTTCATCTGCTTTTTGAAATCAGATGCAGTATTTTCCGAGAAAGTGGTCAACTCGATATAACCGATTTGTTCTCCGGCAACTTCCTTAATTGATGAAAATACGGTATCCAATGGAATTTCGGCACGCACCATTTTGAATTCAAGTGGATTGTCCACCCCTGCCCGCTTTATTTCCATTTTGACGGGAGATCCTTTTTTGCCGCGGATTTTCAGGCGCGTTTCATACAGATCCAAACCTTCTACACTTTCGCCATTCACCTTAAGGATTTGATCTTTCGGCTTTAATCCAGCTTTTTCTGCAGGCGAGTCTTTGTAAGGAGAAACAATGATGACCTTACCATCTTCCATTCCGATTTCAGTCCCGATCCCTTCAAAAGAGGAGTCCAGTGTTTCATTGAATTGCTTGGCGGTCTCCTTGTCCATATATACGGAATAAGGATCTTTCAGCGCTGACAGCATGCCTTGGATGGCGCCCTCCACCAAGTTGGAACCGTCCACCTGTTCTACATACTGACTTACGATCAAACCATAAGCTTGTTCCACTTTTGCCCATTCCTTATCCTTCGGTATTGCTTGGCTTTCATCTTTTGCTTCATTCTTGGCCGGAAGGCTTGTCCAATATATGCCCCCCATTGCTCCAATGGCTAGTGACATGATAATTACTAGAGGAAGTACCCATTTTTTGACCATATTTATCCCCATTTCTGACCTGATATGTATTTCACTATATGAGGCGATTGAAAGAAATATGCTTATAGAATATGGTGACACTACACAAAAAAACAGACCAGGAATTGATCCTGATCTGTTTTTCCGTTCATATATTGGGTATTAATTAGGTATATAGTTTAATGGATTAACAGCATTTGACTTGCTATAATTCCATGCGCCTTTATGTAGCTCAAAGTGTAAATGCTGACCGAAGGAATGTCCTGTGTTACCCATGATTCCAACCTGTTGACCTTTGGCAACTACAGCACCTTCGCCTACTTGTCTAGAACTTAAGTGTGCATAAACAGTAGTCCATTGCTGACCGCCGATTGAATGGGTAACGAAGACGACGTTACCGTATGTACTTGAGAAGTAAGAACGGCTTACGACTCCGTCGGCTGCAGCTACAACTGGAACCGTTCCGCTAGCAGCGATATCGATGCCGGCATGCTGTTTATTCCAACGTTCACCCATTGTTGAAGATACATATCCTGCACTTGGTCTAGTGAAAGTACCAGATGATACAGCTGGCGCTGAACTTACATTAGACGAAGGTTGTGAAGTTGATGGCGCTGATGAACTGTTGCTTTTTGCACTATATCCTGAAGAAGTGGATTGTTTTTTTGATTCCGATGCTTGTGATGCTGCTTGTGCAGCCGCTTGTGCCGCTTCTTGCTCTGCACGTTTTTTCGCTTCAGCTGCCGCTTTTTTACGAGCTGCTTCCAATTCGGCAAGACGTTGATGCTCTAAGCTGATGGCAGATTTGATGGCTTTTTCTTGAGCAGCAAGATTCGCTTTTTCTTCCTCTAGACCCATCTTCTCATGTTCATGCTTTTCAGTTTGTTGCTTTAATTTCTTAACTAAAGCATCCTTTTCTTGCTTCTGCTGTTTTTGTTGCTTTTGAATTTCCAATAGTTCAGCTTTTGCCACTTCTAAACTGGCAAGCTTCGTTTCAACAGCTTTTTGCTTTTCTTCCAGATCCTTTTTATCCAGCTCATGCTCCTTTAAAATATCGCGGTCAGCTTCAGCGATTGTCGCTACAGCTCCGACACGGTCAACTAAATCCCCAAAACTGGATGATCCGAATAATACTTCCAGGTAGTTCACGTCCCCGCCAGTCTCCTGGAAAGAAAGTGCCCTTTCCTTCAATACTTCATTACGTTTGGCGATCCGCTCTTTTAATACTTTAATCTCTTCTTTCAATGCTTCGATTTCTTTTTTCGTTTGTGTAATTTCAGCATTTTTAGCATCGATTTTTTTTGCGGACTCTGCGATTTTCGCTTCAATGGCAGCGATTTGGTCTTCTGCTGTCATTTGCTTATCCTGCAGGCTATCGATTTTCTTTTCAGTTTCGGAAATATTCGATTCAACACCTGAACGTTTTTCCTGTATGGATTCTTTCTGTTTTTCTAAATCCGAAATAGACTCAGCATAAACCGAAGGTGCCGCTAGAATGCTTCCCAACCCGATCATGATGGAGGCATTCATGGCAATGATATTTTTTTTCACGTTTCATTTCCCCTTTCAACCCGTTACATCCTTGCCTTGTAACGTCTCTCTATTTATGTCTGGCTACTTTTGGCTTTCGAGTAAAGATACACTTTTATACTTTCAAGAACTTCCTGACGGACATCAAGCTGCCCCATATTCCGATAACCGCACCAATTACGATGAGGATGGCCGAAACTTGATAAATAAACGGATTTGCAGGCAAGAAATCGATGAATTTGAACGTAATCTGCGGTGCTGCGTATTTATAAAGATTATAGTAGAGTACTGCAATCAGACCTATCGGAATGATGGAACCGAGGACTCCCAACCAAAGCCCTTCCAAGAAGAATGGCCAACGGATGAATGTATTTGTCGCTCCTACCAATCTCATGATCTCAATTTCTTTTCTTCTGGCTACAATGGTAATTTTAATCGTATTCGAAATCAGGAACATTGCAGTAAATAATAATCCTACAATAAGAACGATCCCTATGTTTCTAGCAATATTAACAAAGCTGAATAGTTTCTCGACGTAGCCTTGTCCATATTTAACACTTTGGATATATTCCATACCTTCGATTTTTTTTGCCACCTTGATGACATCTTGCGGAGATTTCGTTTTGATAACATAAACGTCCCTTAATGGGTTATCCTGTTCAAATGGTTTAAAAGCCTCACCATTATCTCCTAAATCATCTATTAAATTAGTAAGCTCTTCATCCTTTGGAGAGAAAATCACTGATTCGATGCCGTTTATCTCCGTAATTTGCTTACCTATAGCTTTTATATCGTCATCATTCGCCGCATTATCAATATGTGCACGAACTTCGACATCTTTCTCCACATTTCCCGCGATATGATTTAAATTCATCATGAGCACTAAAAAGACGCCAACCAAAGTTAGAGTGACCGTTACTGCACTGACTGAAGCAAACGTCATCCATCCATTACGGCCAATATTTTTAAAACTTTCACGGAAGTGACGGAGCAATGTTCTAAATTTCATATCCGTAATCACCTCGATGTTCATCGCGAACTATTTTTCCACTTTCAATGGCAATGACACGTCGTTTAATATTGTTGACGATGTCCCTATTATGGGTGGCCATGACAAGTGTAGTTCCGCGTTTATTAATTTCTTCGAATATGTTCATGATTTCCCATGATGTTTCGGGATCAAGATTACCTGTAGGCTCGTCTGCTATGACTACCTTGGGATCATTGACGATCGAACGGGCTATTGCAACCCTTTGCTGTTCCCCACCAGATAACTCGGAAGGAAGCATTCTCGCTTTATGTTTAATGCCAACCAGATCAAGGACTTCCATGACTCTCTTTTTGATTTCTTCCGGTTCCTTTTCAATAACTTCCATGGCAAAAGCAACATTTTCATATGCAGTGAATGTTTGAAGGAGTTTAAAATCTTGGAATACCATACCGATATTACGGCGAAATAGAGGAACTTTCGAATTGCGGATACTTGGCAGGCTTATGCCATTGACCAAGATATTACCGCTTGTAGGCTTTTCTTCCCTATACATCATTTTGATGAAGGTCGATTTTCCGGCACCGCTCGGACCCACTACATAAACGAACTCGCCTGGCTTTATTTTCACATTGATTCCATTAATGGCAATTACGCCATTTGGATATGTCTTTTTCACATCTATCATTTCTATCATTCTAAAACCACCTAATTTGCTTGGATTATCACTATGTACCTACAGCTTTTTCGACAATTTTCACTGAAATCTGACAGGAATCTCTCTTACTTGAGCACAGAAACATTATAACATCATATTTTGTCAAATTAAGCATAAAAAATATTACAGTTTCATTTCAGTTAGACATATATCAACATCTATGTAATAATTCCAGGATTTGATTGCTTGAAAAGGGGGTTAAATGTGAGTTGTCACGAGGTTTAAAGGAGGCTAAATGAAACGTCCTGCTAAGCAGGACGTTTCATTAATCATTATTTATGTTCAGCAAGCCATTCAGCGACCATGCTCGCTTCCTTGCCCTGGATTATACCTTTTGGCATTCCGCCTTGACCATTCGCAATGACTTTTTCGATGTCTGCTTTTGATAGCTTGGAACCGACCTTCGTTAAATTCGGTCCCACGCCGCCTTCAAGATTCACTGCATGGCAACTTGAACATTTGTTTTCATAAATTTTTGCGGCATCACCGGCATCTGCCGTAGTCGTTTCATTATTTTCACTTGCAGGCTCTTTATCTGCAGCATCATCGTTCCCACCGCATGCAGCCAAGGCCAAAGAAGTACCCAAAATTAAGGCTAACCACTTCATTTTCATCGAATTTACCCCCTCTGATTTATACCAGCACAAGAACATTATACCAATTTCAATCCAGTTTAAAACCCTCCCCAAGTACCTCCGATGCGTCCATTACAATTACAAACGCTTTAGGGTCAACGAGTTTCACCAATTGTTTCAATTTGGTGAATTCAGACTGGTCTATTACGCACATCAAAATTGGACGAGTAACATCTGTATATCCGCCATACCCGGATATGCCTGTTACACCCCGGTCCAGCTCATGTATGATAGCATCCCTTACTTCCATTTCTTTATTCGTGATGATTAATGACATCTTCGAACGGTTCAATCCAACCTGGACGAGGTCTATCGTCTTGCTTGTCACATACAATCCAATCAATGCATAAAGCCCTTTTTCAATATCAAAAACGATGGCAGCACTTAAAACGATGATTCCATCAATGACTGCCACACAGGTTCCTAATGACAGATGGGTATACTTATGGAAAATCTGTGCCGCCAAATCGGTCCCGCCTGTGGAACCCTTCCCTCGAAAGACGATCCCCAGCCCAAGTCCGACCATCATCCCTCCGCAAATCGAACCAAGCAATGCATCATTCGTCCATGCATCCCAATCCTTTGTCAGAAATACCACTAAAGGCAGAAACAAGGTTCCAATCAAGCTTTTGGCTCCGAAATGTCTTCCAAGGATAATAAGCCCCGCAATGAACAAAGGGATATTAAAACCCCAAAGAACGTAGGCTGGCTCCCAACCGAGAGTTGAATCGAGAATCGTGCTAATTCCACTGACCCCGCCAGATGCGACCTGGTTAGGCAGTAAGAATACATTAAAACCAATGGCAATTATGGATGAACCGACAATCACCAATCCATACTCCGTTAACTTTTGAATTAAAGGGTGCTTCTGCTCCCGGTATCTTTTCTTCATTTTGCATAAGTCTCCTCGAACCATCATTATTATCTAGTATTGGCCGAACGAGGTA
Source organism: Peribacillus sp. NPDC101480 (assembly GCF_050277335.1). Lineage (NCBI taxonomy): Bacteria > Bacillati > Bacillota > Bacilli > Caryophanales > Bacillaceae > Peribacillus > Peribacillus sp. NPDC101480. The sequence continues at coordinate 321,609 of NZ_JBNNSB010000003.1, read as the reverse complement.
GAGCATCCCTTTTCAATCCTGTAAATGTCAGCCAGAAGATTCGTTAAAAAGGAAAAAACAAAAAAGTCGGACCGTGGAAACCGGTCCGACTGGCTGATCTTATAATTTTGAACGCAAGTACGCATCAATGAACATATCGATATCGCCATCCATGACAGCCCCCAAGTTTCCGGTCTCCGCACTGGTACGATGATCTTTAACCATGGAATACGGGTGGAAAACATAAGAACGAATTTGGCTTCCCCAGCCAATTTCCTTTTGCTCACCACGGATTTCATCCAATTCCGCTTGTTGCTGCTCAATTTCACGTTGATACAATTTGGCTTTCAGCATATTCATGGCCTGGGCCTTGTTTTTGATTTGAGATCTCTCGTTTTGGCACGTTACCACGGTGTTCGTAGGTATATGGGTGATCCGGACTGCCGAGTCAGTTGTATTGATATGCTGACCACCTGCACCACTTGCCCGGTACGTATCTATTTTCAAATCTTCCGTGCGTACTTCTATATTGATCGTCTCATCGAATTCCGGCATGACTTCACATGAAACGAATGAAGTATGGCGTCGTCCTGAGGAATCGAAAGGAGAAATACGGACAAGACGGTGTACCCCTTTTTCCGCTTTCAAATAACCATAGGCGTTATGGCCTTTGAAAATTAAAGTGACACTCTTGATCCCAGCTTCATCACCTGGAAGGTAATCAAGGGTTTCCACTTTAAAGCCTCTTTTTTCACCCCATCTTGTATACATGCGCAGCAGCATGGAACCCCAATCCTGGGACTCCGTTCCGCCTGCACCAGGATGCAGTTCAAGAATGGCATTTTTCGAGTCATATTCTTCACTTAGTAAAAGTTGAAGTTCAAAGTCGTTCATCTTTTGTGCAAGAACCGTAATCTCTTCTTCCAGCTCCGCTAAAAGTTCTTGATCGTTCTCCTCTTTCACTAATTCATATGTCAAATCCAGATTTTCATATGATTCATTCAGGTCGGATAATTGATTGACTTGTTCTTTTAAACCATTCGTTTCATTGATGACAGTTTGTGCCTTTTGCTGATCATTCCAAAAATCGGGATGTGTCATCTCATTTTCTAGCTGTGCGATTCGTGCCTCTTTTTCATCTAAGTCAAAGAGACCCCCTAAAGTCCGTTAATCGTTGCGCTGTCCGTTCAAGTTCATTTCTAATTTCTGCTAATTCCATTTCTCTTCACCTCATTAAGTATGTTAAAAAAAATCCCTGAAGAGGGATTCCCTTCATTACAAATAAAACCTCTCCAAACTATATGCAAATGTATACCTTTATGCAAACAAAACATGAAAAGAGGCGGCAAGCCTTACACTTAACCGTCCCATAATCATTATACACCTAACTTTAACCTAAATTGCCATGGCAATTCTTATATTTTTTACCGCTGCCGCATGGGCATAACGCATTTCGGCCAACGTCTTCCTTTTTACGGGCAGGGGCTTTTTTCACTTTTCCCCCGTCTTCTTCCTTCGGATTGACCGCTTGTCCTTTTATGACTTCCTTACGTTCCAAATTGTTTCGGATTTCGGCCTTCATGATGTATTTTGCGACTTCATCTTCCATTGAAGCAATCATCGCTTCAAACATTGCGAAACCTTCTGATTGATATTCACGAAGCGGATCAATCTGGCCATAAGCACGAAGGTGGATCCCTTGGCGCAATTGCTCCATCGCATCAATATGGTCCATCCACTTGCTATCGACGGCACGAAGAACGATTACTTTTTCGAATTCACGCATTTGTTCTTCAGATAGCTCTTCTTCTTTTTGGTCATAGCTTTCTTTCACTTTTGCTAAAATGAACTCAACCAATTCCGTTTCATTTTTCCCTTCCAAATCAGCTACAGTGATTGAACCTTCATTGAATAGGTTACCATTCAGGTAATCGACAAGGCCTTGTAAATTCCAGCCTTCCTCATCACCCATTGGTGCAAACGCGACAACATTTCGCTGGATGGATGCCGTGATCATCGTTTCGACGATTTCACGTAAGTTGTCACTTTCCATGACATCGAAACGCTGTTTATAGATAATTTCCCGTTGTTGACGGAGAACATCATCATACTGCAGTAATTGCTTACGTGAATCGAAGTTATTGCCTTCGACCCGTTTCTGTGCGGATTCAACGGCCCTTGTCACCATTTTGCTTTGAATTGGCTGGGAATCATCCATACCAAGGCGCGCCATCATGTTTTTCATGTTATCCGAACCGAAGCGGCGCATCAATTCATCTTCCATTGATAAATAGAATTGAGTGACCCCTGGATCTCCCTGACGGCCGGACCGACCACGCAGCTGGTTATCTATACGCCTGCTTTCATGACGTTCCGTACCGATTACAGCAAGGCCCCCAAGCTCCTTGACACCTTCACCAAGCTTGATATCCGTACCGCGCCCTGCCATGTTCGTAGCGATCGTAACTGAGCCTTGATTACCTGCATTCGCAATGATTTCCGCTTCACGCTCATGGTTCTTGGCATTCAAAACATCGTGAGGGATTCCTTTTTTGGATAAATAGGCAGATATGACTTCAGATGTTTCGATGGCAACCGTACCGACAAGCACAGGCTGACCCTTTGTATAGCGTTCGGCGATGTCTTCCACAACAGCCTTGAATTTGCCATCAGTTGTCGCGTATATAAGATCTGCCCTGTCGTCCCTGATGATATTCCTGTTTGTCGGGATCGCAATTACATTCATATTATAAATATTGCGGAATTCTTCTTCTTCCGTTTTGGCTGTTCCGGTCATACCTGAAAGCTTTTCATACATCCTGAAATAGTTCTGGAATGTAATCGTCGCAAGAGTCATGCTTTCATTTTGAATTTCAAGTCCTTCTTTCGCTTCGATCGCCTGGTGGAGACCTTCACTGTAACGGCGGCCTTTCATCAAACGGCCAGTGAATTGGTCAACGATGACTATCTCGCCTTCCTGGACAACATAATCCACATCCAAATGCATGGAAACATGTGCCTTTAACGCCTGATTGATATGATGATTCAAAGTAACGTGATTAATATCGAATAAATTATCGATATTAAACGCTTTTTCAGCTCGATTCATCCCATCTTCCGTCAGCTGAACACCTTTTGTCTTTTCATCATATGTGTAGTCGGTTTCTTTTTTCAAGGTTTTTACAAACGCATTGGCCTGGATATACAGCTGAGCCGATTTTTGTGCGGAGCCGGAAATGATCAACGGCGTTCTTGCCTCATCGATCAAAATCGAATCGACCTCATCAATGACAGCGAAGTGCAGCGGGCGCTGTACCATTTGTTCTTTATATAACACCATATTGTCACGAAGATAATCAAAACCTAACTCATTATTCGTACTGTACGTAATGTCAGCATTGTACGCCGCCTGTTTTTCTTCTTTAGAATGACTGTTCAAATTCAACCCGACGGTCAAACCAAGGAAATCATACAATACACCCATCTCGGTGGCATCACGGTGTGCCAAGTATTCATTGACAGTAACGACATGTACACCTTTACCGGTAAGCGCGTTTAAATAAACCGGCATGGTGGATGTTAAGGTTTTACCTTCCCCTGTTTTCATCTCGGAGATATTTCCATCATGAAGTGATGCCCCACCCATGATTTGAACACGGTAAGGATATAAGCCCAGAGCACGCTTTGCCCCTTCACGTGCAACCGCAAAAGCCTCAACAAGCAAATCATCAACGGTTTCCCCATTTTGATAACGCTCTTTAAACTCACCCGTTTTGGCACGCAACTGTTCATCCGATAACCCCGCCGTCTCATCAGCCAGCGCTTCGACCTGATCGGCGATTTTTTCTAAACGTTTGATTTCTCGCTTATTCGGATCAAAAACTTTATTTAATATATTAAGCATTCAATAACGCTCCTCTATTATGGTAATGATCGTTCAATGACAAAATTCATATAAGTAAGAAGAAACACACTTCTATTATTACTAATGCACGCTTAATTTTACCACTTCTATCATAGAGGTACAACTTCATGTCACTTCCCTGGTATAGACCTGAATTCAATTCTTGCGAAAAACAATGGATAAATGAGGAGTAAAACTGTTAAAATAGAAGGAAGTATAAAAAATATGTTGCTAACTCCCCACTATTCCATATGTAAATGAGAATTATCCATAACCTTCCATCACTAGATGCTGTGTGTCCTCTCTAGCGATAGCATGTCAAGGTAATCCAACCTTACAGTCGTCTTGTTTTGAATGATAAGATTGGCTACTGACACTTATTAGCGGAAGATAAATAGAACATGTTTCGAGGTGGTATTGATGATTGGTGAACGTGTAAAAAAACTGCGAGAAGAAAAGAAAATGTCGATGACTGAACTTGCCGATAAAGCGGGTGTGGCAAAGTCTTATTTAAGTTCGCTCGAGCGGAACTTACAAACGAATCCTTCTATTCAATTTCTTGAAAAAATCTCCGCCGTACTAAACATTCCTGTTGATGCCCTGCTTTATGATGCACCAAATAAGGAAACCTTGGACACTGACTGGATGAAAATCGTTGAGGAAGCCATGAATTCGGGTGTCTCAAAACAACAATTCAGGGAATTCATCGAGTTTAATAAATGGAGAAAAGATAAAGAAGAGTAGAGTGGTAGTACACTAGTTTACCTACATAATCCTGAAGAATACAGTTTGAATAAGCTAGACTTGTAGAATCTCAAGGAAGAATAAACCCTATAAACAGCTAATGAATCGAATTACTGTTTATAGGGATGTTCTCGAACTTTTTCGTAAGCTATTTTCCATTGTTCTCCTCTAATGTTACCTCAAGGCTTTCCCGTTTCAAAAAAGCACTGATTTCCTCCTTTTTGAAACCCAAGCTCCTTGCTTCTGAAATCAATTTCACCCATTCTTGATCCATTTCCACATTAGCCACCTCTTCTACCTCCTAAAATACTCCTTGTATTTCAGGCAGACCAGCCATCATAGTCTCAAGGACCTTAGACCTGTGCCTTTGCGCCCTCATCTTTCAATAAGTTTGCCTTTGTCGTGGTATTTATTACCAAATACATTACATATAATCATATTATAACGGATACCCACTCCATATATTGCTATTTTATGTCGGTAATCTACCTAAATGCAAAAACTTTTATCCGACAAATTATTACAAAATTAAGAAAATTCATAGTGCAGGTAATTTATCATAGACTAATTGATTTTCGTTTTTTTGTATAATAGTGAATATTGCTCTTCTTAATATTTCGTTGCTTCGTATTGATTCTCTCCATTGTAAGTGCATCCAAGGCTTTTTGCGCAGTTAAATCCTCACCGCAGGTCGGGCAAAGCCACTTTCCATATTCCGCACTGCTAAAAGAAGCCCTATGGCAAGTATGGCAATTCTTTCGATACAAGTAATCCAACCCCTCTGCACCTTGATCAAATTGTTTTATATAAAAAATCAGCCGTTCTTTTTAAAGAACTTACAATTTGAGTATAGTACAAAAGAAGGGGGTTATTAAATAGGTAAAACTGACTATTTATCTTGATAAAGAACAATAATTGTTCTTCAAAAGGATTTTTCGTTGATTTGTATTTTATAGAGAACAAAAGAAGCAATCATTCTTTTTCTTTTCAAACGAATTCTATCAACAGGCATTAAAAAAGCACAACCCAAAGGCTGGGCTGTGCTTTTGATCTTAGAATAATAATTAACTAGGTTCAATCAATCCATAGCGTCCATCTTTTCGGCGGTACACTACGTTCGTTGTATTAGTATCCGCATTCGTGTAAACGAAGAAACTGTGACCAAGCATATTCATTTGTAAAATCGCTTCTTCACTGTCCATCGGCTTTAAATCAAAGCGCTTATTGCGGACCACTTCAATATCATTATCGTCTTCAAATTCATCCACCACTTCGTCAACTTCCATATTGAAGGCGAATGCATCTGGTGCAGCTGATAGATTGTTCCGGAACTTACGATTGACCTTCGTTTTATGTTTACGAATTTGGCGTTCAAGCTTATCATTGATCAAGTCAATGGCAGCATACATATCCGCATTTTCCTCTTCAGCACGAAGAACCAAATTCTGCATGGGAATCGTCACTTCGACCTTTGATGTATTATTGTTCACTTTTAAATTCACTAACACATTTGCATCTGGTGTATTGTTAAAATATCGTTCTAACTTGCCAATTTTCTTTTCGACGTATTCTCGAATTGCTGGAGTTACCTCAATGTTTTCACCGCGTACGTTGTAATTCATAAAGTGAGTCCTCCTTAAATTAAGACTATACAGTTAGATTCTACAATACCCCTCCGGTTCCTTTTAGAAACACATCATGAAATATGTCGAAATAATGAAACAATTGTCGGAAGGTTTGGAAAGGGGTTGATGTCTGCCCTAGCTTCATTATATCAAATGCTATGCTATAAAGAAAAAATTAAGCCTATTTTATTTACAGAAAATTTAAAAATAATTAACATGAAAACCTTTTGGAATCCAAACGGTCGTGTAATCAATTTCTTTTATCATAGAACACACCATCCACTGATAGACTTTCATACGGGTTCGTGTATTTATTGGATGATCGTTTCTTCTTGTTTATTTCCTGGATATCCCGCTTTATCTCCTGCTTTTGGAGCTTCAGCAAGTGATCGACCTTTTGGTTGAGCAACAGTGCTGCACGTCCCAGCTGCTGCTCTTCTGCAGTAAAAGGCGGTTTGATTCGAGAAAGAAGTCCATCTCGCTGATCGATCAGCTTTGTGATCCTTTCTATTTTATCATCACGCTCTGTAATCGTGTGATTTTCCAGAACGGCAAGTAATTCAACAGTCAAATCATGAAAGGTCCTAATCACCATTACACTTGACCGCTTTGGGTAAATTGTTTTTTCCGATTGATTTGAATTACTTCCTTCCAAGTATTCCGGAACTCAGTAACAAGGCCCTCCACTTCTTCCAAGGCAGAAACATCATTTTTCATATTCGCTTCTATCAGACGCCGGTTCATGAAATCATATAGACTCATCATATCTTTGGATACATCCGCATCCATATTCAGCGTCACCATCAATTCGCGGATGATATTTTGCGCCTTGATGATGTTCGTATTCTTCGCTTCGATATTTCCTGCTTCAATGGCCTTCTTCCCAAGCATGATGAACTTCAAACAGCCATTATAAAGCAGTAATGTAAGCTCTCCCGGGGATGCTGTGTTGACTGAATTTTGCTGATACGATTGATAAGGATTATTTATTGCCATATTTAACTTCCTTTCCGACTTACCTTAACTAAAATAAGAAGCTAACGATGCACTTTGGCTGTTTGCCTTTTGAATCGCTTTTTCCATCGCCGTGAACTGGTTGTAATAGCGCGATTCCAATTTCGTTAGCTTTGCCTCAAATGTTGAAATCTTCTTATCCAGCCCATTGACCAATTTTCCGATTGTAAAATTGTTATTAACAAATCCGGCCTTTCCGGCCTTTTCAGTAATCGCCTTCATTGATGATTCTATATCATCCCTTAACCGGCGCGCGAGGCCTTTGTCGCTCTTTTCTGGCCCATTGGCCATGAACATATCATAAATCGCATTCGGATCCTCACTAATGGCTGCCCGGAGCTTGTCCTCATCAATCGTTAATTTACCGCCCTCCAAATAATTTTTGGTGGTGGTGATCCCCAAACTGCTGAGATTGTTTTTTCCTGTGATCCCATCCACCGAGGTGTATAGGGATGACCTCATTGTGGTCAAGAGGCTTTTTAACGTCGAATCCCCTTTTAATGTTCCGCTCTTCGCTTTTTCTTCCCACAGCTTCACTTCATCCTCTGTCATTGCCTTTTTTTGCTCAGAGGTAAGCGGGGTAAAGGAGCGATATTTAGCTTCACCCGTTTTATCTTGAACCTTTTTAATGACATCATTGTATTTATTCACAAACTGAGTGATCGTGTCCAGGATGGCATCCACATCAGCTGTTGATGAGAATGTGACTGTATCCGTCGTTTTTTGCTTTACCGTTATTTCCGCTCCATTAATCTGAAACGTATTCGAAGGACGGGAAATGTCCAGGCCATTATAAGTAATCGATGCATTTTCCCCTATTGTGCCGCCAGTTCCTTCATTGTTACTGCTCATTTTTAGCACATTGAAGAAATCTCCGGTACTCCCTAACTCAATTTCAGGCCGATCTTTTATATCACCTGTATTTTTAGCAGTGATGGAAAACTTCTGGGACGTTTCATCGAAAAATAGAGTCACTCCCGAGTTTGCAATAATTTTATTTATGACACTCTCTAACGTATCGTCCGCATTAAGGGTAAGAGTATACGGATTTTCCACTGTTGCGCCATCTTTTACTTCCGTATCAAAACCGCCATCCTTATTGATGGACAGTATCGTAATATCTTGAGGAGTCGTGATTCCCAATTCCGATAGTTTCTTTTTCGGGTCGGTAACAGCTGATTTTTCTGTACTTGTCATGGTTGCTGCCTTGGCAAGCCCATTCACTTTTATATTCCCGGAAAAATCAATGGTCGAATTCACATTTCTCACTGATACAGCATCTGGATTCGATACCATCACCTTCTTTTTAATAAAGGAAGACTGCTTCCCAATTCCATCACGAATGAGCGTATCCAATTCTGATAAAGCTGTATTTATCGAACGGTAATCATCCCGCTGCCACTCGGAATACTGCTTTTTCTGTGTCAGTTTTTCCAATGGCACCCGTTCTGCCTGCATCATGCTCTTAACTAATTCATCAATGTCCATCCCGCTTGCTAAACCACTGATTCGTACCAAAATTGATCACCCGCTTATATTTTTTCATCCACCATTATGCCGACAAACTCCGTCATTGCCGCATAGAAGTCCAATAACTTCTTCGGGGGAATTTCCCTGATCGTCTCATCCGTTACATCATCCACTACCTTGACATAGTACTCATTCAGCTTCTCATGATATTCAAAACGAACCGCCGTATGTGTCGGATTCAGGAAGGTGTTCAAACTATCCACCATTTCCTGCACCTTTTCTTTTGATGGCATATCAGTAGATTCCACACTTTGCTCCGAATAGGCTAGCGTATTCATTTCCCGCTGATAAAATGAACTGATTCCTTCCGAGATTGCTGTTCTAAGTTGTGAGGAAAGGATATTTGTGGACAAACTCTCCCGCATCTAAATAGCCCCCAATATGATATCTTTACTTTTTATATCGGTTCCGAAATGGAACTTTACAGTGTACATACAAAGGATTTATTATTAAATAGAGAACAAACATTCGCTATCGGAGGGGATAACATTATAAAATGGGATTAAGAAGATGAGCTTACACTCTTATATAAGGAGGTTTTCATAATTAATCTTACTGAAATCCAGAAAAATATATTATATGCCAGCATTATAAGTGACGGTGAAATCACGAAAATTTATAAAAATAGCAGGAGAAAGAACAACAGCTACCGGGAGCACTACGGCACATCTCAGGGAGATTATCGAAAATGGAAAATTTCCTTTTTTGATGGATTATTATATATCACTCCGGCAAGCCAATGTGTCCGTTCCGCTTCTTTAGAATTATTCACCAATTTATTCCCACACTTTTACAGTGATGATGGAACTAAACATCTCCCCTTCACATTATTGAAACATTGCATTTTAACACATTTCCTAACTATTCTATACATGGATGATGGCTCTTTAAGCATCTCATACAGGGTAAATCATAATAAAAAAATTATTTACCTCACACCGCATATTTACCTTTACCTTCAATGTTATCCTAAAGACGAATTAGAGAAACTAAAGGAACATATATTTACCACATATCATTTATCCTTAAAGCTGAGCTCTCGTAAAGATGGATATGGATATATTCTAAAAACTACTTCTGTTAAAGAAACTTTTCGTTTCCTCGAACTAATCGAACCTGTTGCAAAAACTTGTTCTTCCATGTTATATAAAACCTCTTGGGAATTCCGAAATCAAAAAGAAATACTCAGGTGGAAATCTAAGTATCCTGATTACACGATTCTTACCAGCAGTTCAGATCGCTCTAAACCCTATTCTCCAGATGAAATTAAATTACTAAGACAACTTAAAGAAAATGGTTATACAACAAATGAAATTGCAAAGATGCTAAAAAGAAGTTATTGGTCCGTTACTTATAAATGGCAAGAAATAAAAAAACTAAACTAACGCCAAAACATGATAGTATTTTGGAGCTAAATAATGTTAATCTAACCGATCCTTTATATTTTTCGATAAAAAAAGAGACTCTAGTAAAACTAGAGTCTCTTTCAGGTAATCTAAAATTAACGAAGAAGTTGTAAAACTCCTTGTGGTTGTTGGTTCGCTTGCTTTGCGACTATGTCTTTCGATCATAGAACAGACTATATCTTCACCCTTATCTTATAAGGGGCTGGGCACTTCGAATGGCTTTTGCCACCCTACGGATTTCATTGCCATAGCTTTCACCTTAGACTGTATATCCTAGTCGTTGAACCTTCTCCAGAGTTTCCTCAAAGGAGCTTGGCTGCTGATTATCCATTATGTCATCTCCATCATTTTCAGACCATCACGCTTACCGTTTCCAGTTACGTTGTGGTTGATGCAGCTTTAGGAAGTTCCAGCAATTCACCCAGTCATAATTTTATCCATTACTGGATAAAACGCCCTTCAAATTTACCTCAGAAGTTGTAAAACTCCTTGAGGTGCGGAATTTGCTTGAGCTAGCATTGCTTGAGATGCTTGCGCCAAGATAGAGTTTTTAGTTTGCTCCATCATAGTCTTAGCCATATCTGTATCACGAACACGTGATTCAGCAGCAGTCAGGTTTTCAGAAGAAGTTCCTAAGTTGTTGATCGTATGCTCTAATCGGTTTTGGTTAGCACCTAGTTTAGAACGTTCAGCTGATACAGTGTCAATTGCAGATTGAATAACTGTGATTGCTGCAGATGCATTTTTAGCATTAGAAACATCCAGACCGGATTCAACGCCTTTAGAATCTGTACCATTGCTTACATTTGTAGTTGCAGTGAATCCATCACCAATACCAGTTAATCCTAGATTACTAGCACGCATGTCACCGATTTCAAGTGTCAGACTTTGGTTTTCATTTGCACCGATTTGGAATTGAAGACCTGCGCCAGCATCAGTACCCGTAGAAGAAGAACTACTTATTTTTAAATCAGCTAAAGCAGTACCAGCAGATGCACCAACTATTTCAACGGAACCTTTAGCGCCAGCAGTTAAGGTATCAAGCTTTAAAGCACCATCACCATCAAGGGACGCATACTCTTCACCAGTTGTTCCAAGTGCAGTATTTGCTGCAGTATTAATAGCAGTCACTATATCAGCAGCCGCATCACCATCTCCGATTGTAACATCGACATCTTTCCCATCGATTTTAAGACTTAATGTACCGCCAGTTGTAACAGCACCTGCCGCCCCTGAACCAGTCAAGCTAGCAGTAGAAAGTTTTGTATCAGAATCCTTAGAACCATTCAATAGTTTCTGAGTATTGAATTCAGTAGTATTACCGATACGGTTGATTTCAGATGTTAATGAATCCATTTCCTTTTGTATTTCTCCACGGTCACTAGTTGTATTAGTATCCGTTGATGCTTGTGTAGCAAGTTCACGCATACGTTGAAGAATGTCAGTCGTTTCGTTTAATGCACCTTCAGCAGTTTGGATCAATGAGATGGCATCCTGTGAGTTACGGGAAGCTTGGTCCAATCCGCGGATTTGTCCACGCATTTTTTCAGAGATTGCTAGACCAGCTGCGTCATCGCCTGCACGGTTGATGCGCATGCCCGATGCTAGTTTCTCCATTGATTTTGATTGTGCATTCGTTGCACTTGATAATTGACGGTGCGTGTTTAGAGCTGAGATATTGTGATTGATAATCATTTTTGTTTCCTCCTTGAGTCTTAAGTCCCCACGTCCATGTGGTTGTTTACGATGGGCAGTGACTAAGTCGGCCGCCTATTTCACTGCCCATCGTTGTATACTTAATATCGACCTGCATGGAAACATATTTAGCGGATTTTACGATTTTTTCTTGAAATACTCATTTATGCCTTCCAGAAAATTAGTTTCTGTTTTGGAGGCTTTTCTATTTTCCTGCTGAATGGACAGGTAGATTTCCTTCCTATGGATATCGACGTTTTTAGGGGCATTGATCCCCAGTTTGATCTGTTCCCCCTCGACGGACAGGATCGTAATTTCGATATCATCGCCAATCATGATTGCTTCATTTGGTTTTCTGGTCAAAACGAGCATCATTTCCCCCCCTGTTCCGCTGAGGTTCAAACAGTTTGTGCTTTGTACGGTATTCACTAGCGTTCATGATGAATTGCTTTCCGACTTTTTTAGGGCCGTTTATGATGATGGGTGCCTGGAGATTCGCCGTCGTTTCATTGAAAGGGTCTTGGATCGTTAAAATGACGAAAGTAATGACTTCCAGTTCCGTTTCTATTTGTAAAGAAGATAATACTTCATCCGTAAGCTTCACTTCGTAATCAGGAAACACCTCAAATGGAATCGTCACAATGAAAGCAAGCTCTTTTGTTTCTGTCGATTGCAGGACGAAAAATGGCGTGTCATCCAAAGCTAGCAAGCAAAACTGTTTTTCTTCTAAAAATCCTGGTATCCCGCTTTCAAATACATAAATCTCTTTCTCAGCCAATTCGAGTTCGCCATGAAATTTTGTTTGTAGAATCATCTATGTTTTCACTACCTTATCTCATCCGGATTTAAATTGATGAAATCTATATCCAGCGCATTTTTTTGTAGAATTTCGACATTCACACTACCTGGTGTGTATGTATGGTTAACGCTATTGATTTGAGCATCAATGATCGGTTTTTGAGCAGTTGCTTCAACCTTCACTTCCGCTGGCTGGTAGTCAAGCTTTACGCTGAATGGAGAGGGAATCCAGCCGAGATTGAACTGCTTCTCAGGGCCTTTGCTGTTTTGCCTAGCCTGTTCAGCGAGTGGATTACCCCCTTTTTCAATATGCCTCAGCTCAGTTCCCTGCTGGGCACGTCTTGCCATACCCGCCAGCCAATCCTGGTATCCCTGCTCCGCAAATTCATCGACTCTTACTGAAAGGCTTTTCAAATCCATGTCTTCCCTTGCTTGTGACTGATCGATCGTCAGCTTGCCTGGGGTCATTTGAATCTCGAGAATCGCTTGCGGCTGTTTGATTGATTGGACCGCAGCCTTCTGTTCGATTTGCTGTACAGGCTGTTCTATATTCACTCCAATCTTCATTGGGGTGGTTTGCAATCTAATTTGCGGAATCTGCATCATCAACACTCCTTATAGAAAAAAGCTATCCATTTAAGAATAGCTTAGCGAAGAAAATCCAATAAACTCGGCTGCATGATCTTTGCTCCGATGCTTAAAGCAGCACTATGGACACTTTCCTGGGTCGTCAAATCCATGATCGCCTTTTCGATATCGACATCCTCATTTTGCGAAAGGATTTCAGTGGCAAAAACCTCCTGCTGCTTGAGACGATCCGTCATCAGCTCAATCCGATTCTGCCTTGCGCCAACCTGTGCCTGCATGCCTAAGAAAGTATTTATCGTTGCGTCAAGTCCTTCCAGTGTGCCGCTCACGTCCCTGCCGTTTTCGAGTGCCTCGATTGTCTGGTCGATGCTTCCGCCGGCAGCTAGTGCATCACCAAAAATCTTGGAACCGTCCGTATTGATTTTAAGGGAAATCCCCGAAAAAACTTCAAGGTTTATGTCCCCTGTGCCATACACGGTATTTCCATTCCCATCTTTAACGGACGACGGTCTCACATTCGTATCCTGGCCGTTAAAGATATACTTCCCGCCAATCTGTGTGTCGCCTAGAGTTATGAGATGTTCTTTTAATTGTTTAATTTCTTCAGTAATTGTTTTAAGTTGCTCCCCTTCATACGTGCCATTGCTGCCTTGAACGGTTAATTCACGAATCCTCTGCAGGGCGGAAACACTTTCAGTAATGGCATCATCCGTGCTGTCGATCCAATTGGTCGCCTCGGCAATGTTACTTTGATACTGCCCTATTTGATTGAGGTTTGTCCTGTACCCCATTCCCATCATGGCCGCAACAGGGTTATCGGAGGGCTTGGAGAACTTCTTTTGAGAGGAAACCTGCTCTTGCAGCCTGGACATCTTTTCGTAACTGCTGCTTAAATTGCTCAGCATATTATTGGTTAGCATCGATTGCGTTACCCGCATATTCGTCTCCTCCTATCATCGGCCAACTGTACCCATTCCGTTTATGATTTTATCGAGCATTTCATCCATCATCGTCATCATTCTTGCGGATGCGTTGTATGCCTGCTGGAATTTGATCATGTCAGTCATTTCTTCATCAAGGGATACGGAACTGACAGACTCCCTATTTTGATTGACTGAGGCAGCAAGCACGACAGAGTTGGAAAGGTTCTTTTGGGCGCTTTGGGAATCCACACCAAGCTTTCCGATGATACCGGAATAATAGGTGTCGAAGCTACCCGTCAATTCGTCGGAGTTTTGGTCTTTAGTCGAGTACTCACTGAACGCCTTCTTTTTAAGGTCAGCCAGGAGTTTGGCGTTTTCATTATCACCGGATGCCCCTCCACTTTTACCGCCTGCGGCAATTTTTGTGGGATCCTTAACGATTTCACCATTCACCTTGATGCCTTGGGCGGCACTCTTACCCGGTTCGAGTTCAAAGAAGTTCAATGTGGAAGTGCTGTCATCACCCAGGGCATAGCCTTGTTTATGGATGGCATTGAATTCATTCACGAAAGCAGCCGTCATATTATCGAGCTTTTTCAGCATATCAGGATAAGCGCCGGCGATCGTGCCATCAGCCTTCTTATATCCAAAGCTTTTGATCAGACCGGATAGTTCCCCGGAGAAATTGTAATCCGTCAATGTTTTCGAACCAAACTTCAATCCATCCACCATACCTGTCGTTTTATCATGGCTAACTTCAACTTTCGAAGTTCCCACCATCCCGGTTTGGTTAACACTGACTAGATTGATGGGCGGCACAAAAGACGAACCGTCATCTTGCATCAATTCGATATTGTATAGCCCTGTGGCCACATCGCTTGCTCTGCCGTAATCCGTCGGAATGACGTTATTCACTTTAATGCTGACAAGCTGTGAGAGATTGTCTACGAGTACATCACGTTTATCGTAAAGGTCATTGGGAATATAACCATGAGGCTCCACTTTGCTGATCTGTTGGTTTAGCTGGTCAATACTGCTGATGAGCGTATTGATTTCGTTCGCTTTGACGTTTATCTGATTGCCGATATCCGTTTGAACGTTCGTAAGCGAGTTGTAATAGTAATTTAGGGTATCCGCGACCATGACGCCCGTCGAGGCAACGACCTCACGCGCCCCGGAGTTTTCCGTATTCGCCGTCAGCCCCTGCAGCGAGTTCCAGAACTTCTCCATCGTGGCGGCTAATCCGCTGTCGGTCGGCTCGTTCATGACGCCTTCCATTTTCGTCAAGGATTCGCTCATGGCCCCGTAATAACCGATTTTATTACTTTGTGTCCTGTATTGTGCGTCCAGGAAACTGTCCCGGATCCGCTGAACCGTTTCAGCTGCCACCCCTGTCCCGATTTGGCCGGCAACGCGCGGGCTGTTCAAACCGACAGTAGGAAAGCCCGACGTCTGGACCAGGTTGACCCGCTGTCTTGAATATCCTAATGTATTGGCATTGGCCACGTTATTTCCTGTTGTATACAAGGCCCCTTGAGAGGTGGATAATCCGCGTTTGGCAGTCTCAAGACCCATAAAGGTTGAAATCATTTGCTCGCACCTCCATCTTTTTTCTGCTTATTAAGCTTTGGAATCAAACATTCCCATGCCGATTTTGGCCGTTTTCTTAACCGAATCCCCGTAATTCAGGTTCTGGTGCTGCGGCCTCAGCATATCCAATGAGACATTGATGAATTGAAGGGACTGATAGATCAATTGCTGATTTAAACTGTTTCGCTCCTTCAGCGTTGTCACTTCATCAATCAATTCCGCTTTTAGTCTTTCAAGGATTTCCTTTTCTTTAGATCCTGTCAATTCCGTTACGGTATGGATGGAGACAGGCTGTCCCGCCGTTCCATTGGCTGCAAGAAATTCCTCGACTGCCATTTCTCTTTCCTTATCCGTTTGACTGATCGCTTTAATATGTTTTTGTTCTGAAATTAGCAGAGCAGTGATCTCCTCGGTATCATTTGCTTTCAAAATGGCCGTTTTTCTTATCGCCAATTGATTGAAGCTTTTATGAAGCTTGATCAATTTTTCAAGCGATCCGATGATGTTCCGTGCAGACATTTTGCTGCCTCCTCACTCATAAATGAAGGACGGAAAATGGCTCCGTCCTCTTCATTCAAGCTTTTTCATTAAAAATTCATTTCCGGTAAAAATCAATGAGACCCTTAGCCGTTGCTTGTGCATTCAATTTATAATTTCCTTTTTCAACTTGGATTTTCAGTTCATCCACTCTTGCTTGTCTTGCAGCAAGAATTGGTGATGATTGCTGCATTTCTTTTGCCGCTGAAGAAATTTCAACTTTATCCGAGGATTTGACCTTGGATTCTTTGATATTCCCCGTTTTATTGGCTTGAAGATTATAAGGGTTAACACCTGTCATACCGACGTTATTGATTTTCATATTCCAGATCCTCTCCTTCGGTCGATTTTATAAATCCCATAATGTTTCGATTCCTTAACACATGAAATGGCTCTGGACTGTGTTATTCTCCCTATCGTTATTATCGACAAGGAATGGATTTCTTTAATTGTTTCTTGTAATCTTTCCTTCGACACCCATTGTCGAATCTTGTTCTCAATATCGAATATTTTAACAAATACTGCATCATGTTTCCATGATTTATCCTTTTTGATCATCCTTCATGTAGTACGTATTTTTTTTATCATTTCCCTGAATTTCAGTCAGGCGCTTTTCCTCATATTCAAATGCCTGCAAATCCGTACGCAATGAATCGCTGCATTTGCCGCATAGCCTTCCGCTCTTGATGTTAGCGCCACACTTTTCACATGGAATTCCTAGATTGGGCAACTGCGAAATTCTCAGCTTTCCTGTTCTCACAAATTTAATAATTAACGTATCTTCAACGCCGGTTTCCTTAACCACCTGCATCATGGACGCCGTTCTATTTATTTTCTTGCGAATATATGCATACACTTTATCATATTGGTCTTCTTCTACTTTATAACAGGCATCGCATACATCACGGAATTTCGTCATGACGAATAACGAATTACAGCTTGGACAGTTGAATACTTCCATCGAGGACCCTCCTTCACCATCACAGCGATATTCTTCAGTACTGTATATATCGAATAATACCTGAGATACTTTAGGATGTTTTATTAAAATAAGCTTTTTCACCTAGCCAGGGTGATGGATGATACTTCTTTGGCCCCAGCCGTTATCAATGCCTTTGCTGCATGCCTGAGAGTTGTGCCTGTCGTGTAAATGTCATCGATGATCAAAATTGATTTAAGCTCCAGCAAATCTAACTGTATGACCTGAAAAACCTGCGGTAATGATATTCTCTCTTGACGTGATTTTTTTGATTGTTTTTCCGTATGGATTCTTGTCAAGATCTCAACCGTATGAATTCCAAGAAGGTCTGCCAAGGCCTGTACCTGGTTGAATCCACGTTCCGTAAGCCGTTCATGACTAAGCGGGATGACCGTTACCAGGTCAAACTCCATGTCCTTTAACCTTTCTTTCAAAAAAGGGACGAAAACCTCAGCTAATGCATAATCCCCACGGTACTTATATTTAGCAATAATATCTTTTAAGTATTCATTATAATGAAATAGCGATATGTTCTTCGACAAATAGCCGCTCCATTCCTTATTCCTTTCCCATCTTGAACAATCCAGACAGAGGTCACCGGTAATATGAACCCCACCAAGCTCCCTTGAACACATTGTACATGTTTCTCCGGTAATCCTATTAAGCTTCCCCTCACATCTTGCGCAGATTGCTCTTGCCTCGGTCTGCTTAAGCAAGCTCCTCCATGTCAATGCCTGCTTCATTCCTTCATCACAAACAAGACATCTATTCATAGAGCAGCCCCCTTATCTTGGCATCTTTATTCATCATTTGAATATGGTGAACCGCCTCGACCATCGCTTTACTTTTACCGTAATGAAAAAAGGTGATCGTCCCTGCAGGATTAGCAAAGCTTCTCCCTACCCTTCCAGCAATCTGAACGAGAGCACTATCAGAAAACACTTCATGTTCAGCACCGATCACGGCTACCTCCAACCGCTCAATAGTCACGCCGCGTTCCAGTATGGTCGTGGTCAGTAATCCTGGAACCAAGCCATTCCTTAATGCCATTACTATTTCCTTTCGATCAGGGTGCTGGGAGTGGACAATCGATAATTTTGGGGACAGCATTTGAAACAGCGGAATGACCTGCTCCATCACTTCAATGCTTGGAAAAAACAAGAGGAAGGGGATGTTCTGCTCAAGGCGTTCACTTACCCATCCGATGATTGCTGGGGGAATCTTTTTTTGAAGAAATATTTTTTGCCAATTGCCGCTCCACTTCATTTCAGGGACAGGGATTGGCTGACGATGATAACGGGCCGGTATTATGACGGCTTTCAATTTGCCGCTGCGGTATAGCCGCTGCATCCGTTTCGAAGGTGTGGCGGTCAAGTAGATGGTTGCCGCAGAAACCTTTTTTGATTTATTGACCGCATAATGCAGCGAATCATCAATTGAGTAGGGAAACGCATCGACTTCATCAACGATGATGACATCGAAAGCTTCAATAAAACGGAAAAGCTGATGTGTCGTGGAAACGGTTAGTGGCGAAAATCCATGTCGATCGCCACTGCCGGCATAGAGGGTCGCGACCTCAATGGCAGGAAAGGCTTTTTTTAACCTAGGGGATAGTTCGAGAACGACATCGGTCCGGGGTGTTGCCAAACAAATCCGTTTCCCGGCATGCAATGCTGCCTCAATCGCCGGGAATAGGACCTCCGTCTTTCCTGCCCCGCATACAGCCCATACCAGGAGTTCACCTTTTCCGTTTACAGCTTCAACGACAAGGTCGGAGGCAGTTTGTTGACCTTCCGATAAAGTGCCTTCCCAGCTCATCACTATGTCAGGAATCTGAAACTGAATGCCGGGTCCGGTCCACCTAAATAGTTTTGCACATTCACTGACCCGTCCCATCATGATGCATGAGCGGCAGTAAGTGCAATCTTGATCGCAAATCTTGCAAGGGAATGTATAAAACAAAGTTTGATCTTTGTTACCGCAGCGTACACAGTGATAACTGCCGTTACCGTATTGCACGCCGCAAGTTTCTGAGACATACCCATTCTTGAGGTGCTCTGCGAGGAGTTCTTGAGAGAAGGGGATTTCGAATGCCAAAAGATGTTTTCCGGTGAGATGGTTCTGAAGTTCCGGGGAATATGGCGGGGAAATGCTCATTTTTTCCAAACTGCAACCTCCTTTTCTTGATATATCACGCTCCTCCTTATCATTCGCTTTTTACTCCCGAATTCCCTTTTGCTTCAAAAAAAAAACACCTTCCACTTAGGAAAGGCGTTAAATAGCTTAAATTTTATACCAGCCCATCCCCATCGAGCCTTCGCCCAGATGCGTTCCGATTACTGGACCGAAGTAGCTGATGTCGAACTCGACATTCGGGAACCGGGCTTCAAGTTCCTCTTTCCAGTCTTTAGCTTCACTTTCCCGTTTTGCATGAATGATGACGGCTTTATATTTCTCGCCGCTCGCCGCGTCTTCTCCAAGCAAATCGGCAATCCGTTTCATCGCTTTTTTTCTTGTACGGATTTTTTCGAATGGGACGATGACCTTATCAACAAAATGGAGAACCGGCTTCACTTGAAGCAAACTGCCAATCAATGCTTGGGCACTGCTTAAGCGTCCCCCGCGCTGCAGATGGGAAAGGTCATCTGCCATGAAGTATGCCCTGACCGATGGCTTCATCTCTTCAAGCCTGGCCATGATTTCTTCTGCACTTTTACCATCAAGTGCCATCTTTGCCGCCTCGATCACATAAAACCCCTGTACCATGCAGCTGATCTCCGAATCAAAGGCATGAACCTTAATTCCATCGACCATTTCACCCGCCGATACCGCTCCTTGAAACGTTCCGCTGATGCCGCTCGATAAATGAATGGAAATAACATCATCATAGTCTTTTTGCAGCTCCTCGAACTTCTCGACAAACTTCCCTATTGGAGGCTGTGAAGTGGTTGGCAATTTCTCCTGCCTCTTTACTTCCTCATAAAACTCATCCGCAGTGATATCAACTTCCTCCCGATAAGCTTCATTGGAAAAAATGACATTAAGCGGCATCATATGTATATGTAAACGATCACGTATTTCCTCAGGTATATATGCAGTGCTATCTGTTACGACTGCGGTTTTCATAATAGTACCATCCTTATAAAAATTTACTTCATATCATACTCACCATTCTATCTGAAAATGCCTTTTTTTGCATTAAATTGCTTTCTCCATTACCAAAAATATGAATCCAGTTAGTCATCCTTCCTACAAAAAAAATCCAGCCCTTCAGCACGCATTGCGGAATCTGAAGAGCCGGACTTATCGATCGTTTTAATTACTTCACTTCTACCCAGCCGTTTTTGATAGCTAGGACAACCGCTTGTGTACGGTCATTCACATTCATCTTCTGAAGAATGTTACTTACATGGTTCTTGACTGTTTTTTCACTGATATAAAGAGTTTCACCGATGGCACGGTTGCTTTTACCATCCGCTAAAAGTTGGAGCACTTCACATTCGCGTCGAGTCAATAGGTGAAGCGGCCTCCTGATTTCTATTGTATGTACGGAATCACGATCAGCACCCTCTTCAGCTGCCAATCGGCGATATTCCTTAACCAAGTTATGGGTCACCTTCGGATGAAGGTATGATCCGCCTTCAGCTACTACACGCACAGCATCAATCAACGCATCCGCGTCCATTTCTTTCAACAGATAGCCTTGTGCTCCTGTTTTCAATGCGTGCTGTACGTAGTTTTCATCATCATGAATGGAAAGGATGATGACTTTTGTTTCAGGGTAACGGTTCACGAGCATTTTTGTCGCTTCGACCCCATTCATGTTCGGCATGTTGATATCCATGATAACAACATCAGGTTTATGTGTTTCAACGAGATCCATAGCTTCGCTTCCGTCATCACCCTCGGCAACAACATCAAAGGATGATTCAAAATCTAATATGCGCTTTACGCCTTCACGGAAAAGCTGATGGTCATCGATAATGATGATACTAGTCTTCAACGGCTTCTTCCTCCTAGTTTCTATTTAAAAAGTCTATTCTCTATCGTTTATATATGGTAGGGAATTTGTATAAATACTAAAGTGCCTGCCCCTGGTTGTGAATCTATCGTCATTTCACCTTCCAGTAGCTCGACTCTTTCTCTCATTCCTACCAAGCCAAATGAACCTTCTTTTTGAATCGAAGAGTCAAACCCCTTTCCATCATCCTTGACGACAACGGTCACCATCTCCTTGGAAATGGACAGTTTAACTTGAATCTGTTTTGGGTCCGCATGCTTCAATGAATTTTGTACTGCCTCTTGAACCAGCCTGAATAAAGCGACCTCCATATCGGAAGGAAGCCTTTTGACCTGCCCAAGATTGACGAAATTAAGATTCACGCCATTATTATAGTCTTCGGTCGTTTGCAGGTACTTTCTGAGGGTAGGAACTAGTCCTAAATCATCAAGCGCCATAGGACGAAGGTCATAGATGATTCTGCGCACTTCATATAAAGCATTCCTTACCATGACCTTTAAACTGCGGATTTCAACTAACGCTTCATCAGGGCCTCTCTCCCGTTGCACTCGTTCTATCAGATCTGAGCGCATCATGACGTTTGCCAGCATTTGCGCCGGCCCATCATGAATTTCACGTGAGAGCTTTTTACGTTCCTGCTCCTGGGCTTCGATTATTTTCAGGCCGAAGTCCTGTTTGCGTTTCGCTTCTTGAAGTGCTTCCCCGACAAATTTAAGATCCTGTGTCAAATAGTTCTGTACTACCGATATTTGCGAGACGAGATGCACCGCTTTATCGATTGTCTGCTGTAAACCCCTTAACCTTAACTCAAGCTCATCCCGGCGATTACGGAGCTCTTTCTCCAATTGCCGGTTAATTTGTAAATCGACTTGCAGCTTATGTGCCCTTTCATAAGCATCGCGTACCTGTTCTTCAGAAAAATGGTTGAAGTGCATACTGACTTCTGAAAGCCTTTTTCGAGCAAACCTGGCTTTTGAATCCAGTGCATCGCTGTCGGTTATCACAATGGCAACCCTGATTTTCACATCATCAAGCTCTTTTGATAATGACTCGAAATCCTTTCGGCATTGTTCGCCGATATCAAAGACTTCGTCCTTACTTTCACTAACAGTGCTCACCATTGTTTCTAAGATCTTGTCCAATGCTTTAGCATCAACCTTTTTTATGGACATTAAGATCCCTCCACTTACCAAAAGACTTAAACAATTTATTGTCTTAAAGACTATGTATATGGAAAAAAGTTCTTTTCCTTTTTCATGAATGGTTAAATTTCAGGAAACTTTTGTATGAAGTAACCTTCATGAACATATTGTACCAAAAAAAGTTTAAAAATACGTTAATTTCCTTTTATGATTTCCATAAAATGTACATATTTACTATACATCTCATATTCCCGGCCATTAAGTCTGCCTTTTAAAGGCAGAAAGCCATTTCTATTATCCTAATACAAATTATCCTTTTCAATCAAATGGGATATTCCGCTCCATTGATTATCATATGAAACAGATGCATTTATTAAATGGCAAAATCCTTGAAAAGAGAGGACACGTTAAGGTAAAGCCAGGATAATGGCACAGAACCCATGTTTTTCCTACAATGTTATTCTTTTAAGCATATATGACCAGCTAATAACAATAACAGGCAATGAAATTAATTATAACACGTACAGCTTTATCTTATATTAAAGTTTCTTTACACATGCGGCATGTAAATGAATCGTCATTGCCACTTTTTCCGCAAAGCCTTATAATAAATCAACTAATAGGAAGTACGAAGGTGGAATAGTAATGCTCACTCAATATTTAACGGTGGCAGGTCGCGGCGAACATGAAATCGTCATTGAAAAATCGCGTTTTATTTCCCACATCGCCCGGGTTGAAACCGAAGATGCCGCACAGGCCTTTATCCAGGAAATCAAGAAAAAGCACAAAGATGCTACACATAATTGTTCAGCCTATATGATCGGGGAACAAAATCAAATCCAAAAAGCCCTCGACGATGGGGAACCGAGCGGAACGGCAGGCGTCCCTATCCTAGAAGTGCTTAAGAAAAAGGATCTGAAAGACACCGCAGTTGTGGTCACACGGTATTTTGGCGGCATCAAACTTGGTGCTGGCGGTCTCATTCGCGCTTACAGCAAAGCGACTTCAGAAGGAATAAATTCCACTGGTGTGGTCATTAGAAAACTAATGCGTGTCATTTCGACAACCGTCGACTACACCTGGCTTGGAAAATTGGAAAACGAATTGCGATCTTCCATTTATCAAATAAAGGAAATTCAGTACCTTGATCAGGTCAATATCCTTGTATATGTCGAGGAAACACAAAAAGAGACATATACCGCTTGGATTACAGAGCTGACAAATGGCCAAGGCCACATCACTGAGGAAGAAATGCTTTATTTGGAAGAGGAATTCTCCTGATATACTCCTGCATATTTTTCCTTTTTTATGCTGTAATATAATTGAAAAGAAATATTTATTTTACGAAATTATTAAATCATTGTAAAATTAGGTGTAATAAATGACGAAATATAAACTGCAGGATTCGAAAAATAGCGATATATGTCTGATGTTCGTTATTTAAAAGGAGAAGAAAAAGATGTCTACTACTAGGCGTGTTTATAAAATTAAAAAAACAAAGAAAAAAAGGCGAAAGAGGCTTTGGTTATTGCTTGTTCCCCTGCTGGTACTTGGTCTGGGTGCTTCTACTTATGCTGCAACGCTGTATATGAAAGCCCAGAATGTATTCAATGATTCCTATGACCCTGTGGAAGCATCAGCAAAGCGAAGTGCAGCAATCGACCCGCTCGAAGATAATTTCTCCATTCTTTTCATCGGAATCGATGATAGTAAGGAACGTGATTTTAAAGGCAACTCACGCTCGGATGCTTTAATTCTGGCCACTTTCAATAAAGATCAGAAATCTATAAAACTACTAAGCATTCCCCGTGATTCCTATGTGTACGTACCAGCCAAAGGCGTAACCACAAAAATCAACGCTGCTCATGCTGCCGGCGGACCGAAAGCGACGATGGACACCGTTGAGGAGTTACTCGATATCCCTGTCGATTATTATGTTCGCATGAACTTTAATGCTTTCATCGATGTCGTGAATTCATTGGACGGTATCGAAGTCGACGTACCTTATGAATTGAATGAAATGGATTCAAATGACAAGAAGAATGCCATCCACCTTGAAGAAGGAATACAGACCGTTAATGGTGAAGAAGCATTAGCGTTTGCACGGACACGTAAAAAGGACAGTGATATCCAACGTGGTGAGCGTCAGCAGGAAGTCCTGAAAGCCATCATCGCCAAAGCAACCTCGGCTGGATCACTAACGAAATATACGGACGTAATGGAAGCTGTCGGTGACAATATGACAACGAACCTTCAATTCTCACAAATGAGAGGTTTCATAAAATATGTAACTACCGATAAAGGCCTTAATCTTGAAACCATCAAACTTGAAGGTCAGGATTCTACCATTAGCGGAACCTATTATTATCAGCTGAACGAAACATCATTAGCAAACACTAAGCTGTTGCTTCAATCCCACTTGAACCTGGGACCAGCTGAAGCCACTCAAACTGAAGCAGTTCAATCACAAATACAAGAATAAAGTGAAACCCCCACTCTTTATGAGTGGGGGTTTCCTTTTTTGCTATCTTTGCGCCCCCTCCAGTTAGGAGCAAAAAAGCCACCAGCCGTATCATTAAACGGTTGGTGGCTTTTCATATATACACTAGCGAATTTAGCTAATCTAGCAATCTATTTCCAAAACAATCATGGCTTGTTTTTAAAGTTGAGCATCTTCAGCAACGGCTGATAGTTTGAATTGACCAAACCAATTTTCTCCACAAAAATTTCTATGATCAGCAGGAGTCCCGTTACAAGTATCAAAGCTCCCCACACTGTTGCAAATTGAAAGATTATTGCCGCTAAGCCAAAGCAAGCAGCTAAAGCGTAAATGAGCAATACAGTCTGCTTATGAGTGAATCCCAAGTTTATCAAACAGTGATGTAAATGGGATTTATCAGCAGCCGAGATTGGCTGTTTATTGACGACCCTGCGGATAATCGCGAAAAATGTATCCGAAATGGGCACACCCAAAATGATGATCGGTACGATCAATGAAATCATCGTAACGTTTTTAAACCCTTGCAGGGACAGAACGGCAATGATGTAACCTAAGAATAATGCGCCTGTATCTCCCATGAAAATCTTTGCCGGATGAAAGTTATATTTCAAAAAGCCAAGAGTGCTTCCAATCACGATCAATGCTACCATAGCAACAAATAGGTCCCCTTTAATAAGGGCCATTGTTGCAATTGTCACTAATGCGATCGTTGAGACACCGCCTGCAAGACCATCCAGTCCATCTATTAGGTTAATTGCATTAATGATGCTGACAATCCACAAAATGGTTATCGGTATACTTAAAACACCAAATTCAAGTGTATCTATAAAGAACGGCAAATTGATGAATTCCACTTCAAGACCGCCCCATAATACGATGATGAGGGCAGCCAAAACCTGGCCCAGGAATTTGGGTGCAGCTCTTAATTCAAAAATATCATCTGCCATCCCAATCAAAATGATGACAAGGGCTCCCACCAGAAGGGGCAACTGCTCCCAAAAATCATTCATGAGGGGCAACTGCTCCCAAAAATCATTCATGAGGGGCAACTGCTCCCAAAAATCATTCATGAAAAGCAAGAAAGTAATGAAAAAACTCAAAAATATAGCTAAACCGCCCATGCGCGGCATAACTTTACTATGCACTTTTCGCTCATTCGGTTTATCGGTAGCTCCTAATTTAAAGGCCAGCTTTCCGACAAAAGGAGTCAAAAAAATGGATAATAAAAAGGATACCAACAAGGCCCCTATTAACATCAGGAACGACATCAAAAACCACCTCAATTCAACTAAAAATCTAATACCCGTAACGATCTATAAGAAAACCTATATATAAATGCTTATTTTAATTTTTCATCCTCAAATAAACATTATATACGTTATTGGCTAAAATCTCTATAGAAAAGTTGTTTTTTGCAAATTTTTGTAAATCCGCCCCTATCTTTGTCAGGTTCCCGGATTTTTTTAATTCTAAAGCATTGCAGATGGCCAATTTCAGCTGTTCGACATTGCCGATATCCGTAATCCAGCCCTTGCCCCGATCGGGAATCAATTCCTTTACACCGCCGACATCACTTGTGATTACCGGAAGACCCGATCTTGCTCCTTCAAGTAAAACCAGTGGAAAACTTTCGCTTAAGGAAGTCAATAATGTGATATCCCCCAACGGGTAGATTCGATCTAAATCTTCACGATACCCTAAAAAGTACACGTGATCTGATAATCCCTTTTCCGAGACCATCTCTTCCAAAGCGGATCTCCTGCTCCCGTCCCCTGCAAGCAACAGCTTTACATGGGGGAACTCTGATACAACTTCACTTAATGCTTCTAAAGCAAATTCATGACCTTTCACCGGCTCAAGCCTTGCAGGCATGATTACGATGAAATCGTCTTTCCCAAACCCAAAATCTTCTCTTTGAAATGGGAAAGGCAATTCCTTTTCAAAGTCAATTCCGTTTAGGATCTTTGTTATTTTGGACGAATGGATTCCTTGGTCAATCAAGTCCTGCTTAAAGCGGTCGGAAACTGCCAGTATATGATCGGCATATTGAAATGACCTTACATGAAGGCCCGTAAACAATTTTCCTTTTACACCCTGCCCCAAAAAGTCATGATGAGGTGAACTGTGAACAGTAAGAAGCCAAGGGCATTTAACGAGGCGCTTTATAAAGGCACCATATATATTCGCCCGCGGACCATGTGTATGGATGATGTCTATATTATTTTGACGGATAAAGTCCCTTAAAGGTTTCAAAATTGAAAGGTCATATTTGGAATGTTGCCTGAAAAGTTCGGTTTGTATCCCAGAGGACATGGCCCGCCGGTAAAGTTCACCATCTTCAAATAAACCAAGCAAACACTCCTCTTTATTCAATTGGTTCAGTAAGGACATTATATGAAACATACCGCCGCCGGTTTCATTACCGGCGTTTAAATGCAAGATCCTCATCCAGTCCACTCCTTATGTTCAGGAACGCTGCACCGATGTCCTCAATCGCCTAACCTTTAATACGAATCTTGGCAGTGCAAGCATCCGTTTCCACCGTGAAGGTTGCTGGATAAGTCGGTACAACCATTCAAGACGCATCTTTTGCCAGAAAACCGGGGCGCGGTTCACCTTACCCGCAAGTACATCAAAGCTCCCCCCAACTCCCATGAATAACCCTTTATTGAATAACGCATAGTGCCTGGAAACCCATTTTTCCTGCCTAGGGAACCCCAATGCAGTCAAAATGATGTCAGGTTCAAGTTCCGCTATCGACTTAGGCAGGGTATCATCCTTGATATCAATGTAACCATGATTGTATCCGACCAACTCGAGACCCGGGTATAGTTCTTTTACTTTCTGGGCCGCCGCTTCAATCACGTTTTCCTCCGCTCCAAGCATGTATACCTTCAGCGCTCTTTCATCAGCGACCCGAAATAATTCATTCATCAAGTCGAATCCTGTAATCCGCTCTTGTAAAGGTTGATTTAGCCATTTAGAGGCCATAATAATACCAACGCCATCCGGAGTGATGTAATCAGCAGATAAAATTATGTCTTTATAATCCTGATGTTCATTTGCATACTCAACTATTTCCGGATTTGCCGTAACGACAAACGTTTTTTCCTGATTCATCAATCTTGGATATATCATTCCATTCATGAATTCATCCATATTGCTATCAATGAATGGTATGGATAGTATCTCAACAAACTTTTCTGTCATTTCACTTCAGCCTTTCATATGTACTATACATCTAAAGGGTGGGGTATTATTCAAGAAATTTTTTCATACACATCATAGAACGTGATTTTTGATTCAAAGGTGGTTAATCAATTGAAGTTTCTAGAAAAACAATCGTTACCCATTCTATTACTGTGCCTGCTCGTCCCATCTGCAGTGCCTCACCCTATCGCCGGTTACTTGGCAACGGCGTTGATGCTCGTTTTTATCGGTATAAATAAAAAAAACCTGTTATTAATTCTATTCATTTATTTCCCTGCCCGTCCCTTATTTATGGAACTGAATAGCGGCTTAACCTATACAGGTGACCTGATCATCCTCACCTTATTCATTTCTTTGCTTATTGAAAGATTCAAAAAGAACGAATGGCAATTTTCGAAATATCATTTTACTGCGCCATTTTGGTTGTTTTGTTTAATTGGCGCCGCAGCTGGACTCATGAACGGAGTGGGAATCCTCCCCATCATATTTGAACTTCGTGCATTGCTTATCACATTCTTGCTTCTTTACATTATCGGTGAATTAAATCTAGAAAGAAAGGATATCTTTCGCTTTTTGAAGGTAATGCTAATATTTACAATGTTACTTTGCCTGCATGGCATAGTGGAGAAAATCTTTTCTCGTACGATCCTGCTTCCACACTCATGGGAAATGTGGAATCTTTCGCCGACAAACCGGATGAGGATTTATGGAGCACCTGCCAATCCCAATGTATTCGCCTTATTCTTAAGCATTCAGTTATTCCTTAGTTTCTTTCTATTTCAGTCGATGAAAAAATATAAATGGATCGTCTTTCTTGCTGCCATCCTGTTTTCCGGAACGTTACTGCTTACCTATTCACGGGGCACGATGATTGCATTCGGGTTCGCGGCGCTTGTCTTTATGATATGGACCAGAAATAAACCATTCTTCAAATATGCTGTAGGAGCATTTTGTCTCGGCCTGCTTCTTATTTATTACCCAACGTTATTTGCATCAAGTAAAGTGGAGGTATCCGCATCGATTCCCATGGAAAATGTGATAATCGGCAGCACCCCCTCTACTGAACACGAACATGCACTTTCCAATCGTTTTTCAGATATGTTCTCTGATAAGACACTGCACCAGAGTACAGAGTGGGGCCGGTTATATGTCCTGATCAAGGGAATTGAGATTTTCAAAGATCACCCGATAATCGGTACAGGGTTAGCAACCTTCGGAGATTCTGCCACACTATCCTTTTCCTCACCAATTTATCGGGAATATCAAATTGGTGAAAAGATGTATACCGACAATCAATATATCCAGATTCTGGTGCAAACTGGTGTGCTGGGCTTTCTTGCGGTTCTTGCATTCATCTTTTTCACCTGCCGTACAATCCTGAAATCGGAAAATACTTTGGCAGCGTTCACCATCTGCCTGATGTTGGCCGCATTATTAGCAGGACTTTTCTACAATATTCTCGAAGATAAAACGTTTACGCTGATATTTTATAGTTGTTTAGGATTCTGTTTACAGAAGGACATCATATTAAAGGATTGAAAATATGCCTACTCTTTCACATGTCATTAAATCGGTCGGGCTCGTCACTATTATTGCTGCCATTGGAAAAGTCCTCGGATTCGGGCGGGAATCGATCATAGCCGCCTATTTCGGGGCATCATCGATGGCAGATGTTTTTTTCGTGGCAAGCCTTATACCAACCATTCTTTTTACGGCTATCGGCAGCGGTCTTCAGGCCGGCGTTATCCCCATTTACTTGGAAAAGAAGGCGGATAACCCGTTGAAAGCTGATGAATTCATCAGTGTTTTAGGATCTTTCTTTATGCTGGTTGCCGGAATCCTGACCATTGCCTGCATGATTTTCATAAAGCCGCTCGTCATGTTGACGGCCCCGGGTTTCTCTGATTCGGAACTGGTCCTGACGGAGTCACTGACCCGGATCATGCTGCCAAGTTTACTATTTTTCACGCTTTCTTACATGGCGACGGGGGTCCTCAATGCGAATAAGCGTTTTATTCTGCCAGCACTCACTTCAACTGCACAAAACACGGTAATTATCGCAGCCACCGTATTGTTGGCTGCTCCGTTTGGGATTGAAGGGTTGGCTTGGGGGTTTGTGCTCGGTGCAGCAAGCCAGTTCCTTATCCAATACCCCTCATTGAAGCTGTACGGAATCCGGCCCATCGTCTCTTTCCTGCCTCATAAACGGCAGATCGCACAAACACTGTACACCTTTTATCCAATCATTATCGCCGCTTTGGCGATCCAGTTGAATAGTGTCGTCGATCGGATTATTGCGACCTCGCTCGAAACCGGAAGCGTATCGGCCTTGAACTATGCCAATCGCCTGCTTTGGCTGCCATTAAGCATTGTCCTCACGCCGCTGATTACCGTATTGTACCCTTCAATCGTCGAGCGTGCGCTTATAGGCTATCAATCTTTCCTTAATTTGACCTTAAAGGGGTTGAAATCGCTGTTATTTTTAGCGATTCCGTTCATGGTCGTCATGTTAATCAGCGGAAACAGCTTAATCACTCTAGCTTTCCAACGCGGGGCTTTCGATGCTTCAGCAACCGAAATGACTTATAGGGCATTCGTCTTTTATTCTGCCTGCCTCCCATTCTTTGCACTGAGGGATTATTTGATGAACGCTTTCTACGCCTTGAAGAAAACGAAAGTGGCGATGTATTCCTGCCTGATTGCCGTATTGCTTAACGTCCTGCTCAGCTGGGTCCTATCACGTTATCTCGGCGTCGGCGGAATCGCTTTAGCATCGGGTATTTCCATGCTCCTGCAATCTCTCTACCTTTTCGTCTACCTATGGCTGAAGACAGCAAGAGCGGACAAGGCCGCTTTCAGGGATGTTTTTCAGGAAAGCAGCAAGCTTACCATCATCGGAACCGTCATTTACGGAATGGCTCTCTGGGTCCACCCTCTTACCCTAAAGTTGCCCATCATCATGGAATTAGTGATCATCTCGCTGCTAGTATTCGGACTATATCTCGCATTATCCATTCTTTTTAAAGTAAGCAGCCTGCAAGCTCTGAAAAGAATCAGATCATCAAATTAATGCATTAGAAGAAGGAGTGCCACTATGGACATTTTAATCACAACGATTTTCAACTACCCTCATGAAGGAGGGCTATCGAGTCATATCACTACGTTAAAAAAGGGGTTAATTTCACGGGGCCATAATGTGGACATTTTATCTTTCTCTCAATTACACCCTTTCAAGAGGAAAATGCTCGCCCAGGCCCCAGGATTTTTATTAAATAAAGTAAAACAGGGTAGCGGCCAGCTTTTCAATGACCGGCAACGCCAAAAATTGTTGGCTTCATCTATTAAAGCCTTGAAAAAGAACTATGATGTCATTAATGCTCAAGACATTTTCGCAACGCTTGCCTCCATCGAATCCGGGATACCGACGGTGCAAACCGTCCATGGGTATTATTCATTCGAGGCAGTCAGCAGGGGCGCCCTTCTTCCGGATAGTGAAGAAGATTTGATCATTCGCGAACTAGAAAGGAATGCTTATCAGTCCGCTGCAAAAGTAGTGACGGTCGATCAAAGGATCAAAGACTATATCAATCATTTGGCACATATAGAAGCGGATACGATCAAGAACTTCATTGACGTGTCTGCTTTCAAACCCGAAAGCGCAAAGCGGGAGCAAACTCGCCGGGACTTTCAAATACCGCTACATAAAAAGATGCTTTTCGTTCCGAGAAGAATGACGGAAAAGAACGGTGTCATATACCCGCTTCTTTCTCTGCCGGAGGTGCTGGAAAACCATCCTGAAACAGTATTGGTCTATGCAGGTACGGGTGAACAGCGAAGCCGGCTCGAGGAAACCGCAGCCAGGCTCAAAATATCAGATTCCGTACTTTTTCTCGGTTCAGTGCCGTTCGAGAAAATGCATAACCTCTATGAAGCATCGGACATCGTACTCATCCCAAGCGTTCATTCCCACGGGGTGGAAGAAGCGACTTCCATTTCTGCTTTAGAAGCGATGAGTTGCCGCTCACCCGTCATCGCAAGCGCAATCGGAGGTTTAAAGGAGATTCTCATTGATGGAGAAGATGGTCTGTTAGTAGCGGAAAAAAATGAAGACGCACTTGCACAAGCCATCTCCAACCTGCTTAATGATCCTGAATATGCAGCAAATTTAGCTGCGAAAGCAAGATATAAAATGGAAAGCGAATACTCCCACCTTTCAGCTGCCGAGCGGTTTGAGAAAGCTTATGAAAAAGTGCTTAACTAAAAAAAGCAGACCCGTAGCCCGGGTCTGCTTTTCACTTTCATACCAGTGCAGAACTGCGCCTTTTCATTTGTTCTTCACGGTATTTTTTCTGTTCTTGTTTAGACATGGCGTTATATTCTTTTAAGAATGCTTCATATTGCGGCATTACTTCGTTCATGGCACCATATGCCTTTAACTCTCCATATTCAAGCCATAAAGCCTTTTGGCAAAATTTCTTCATCTGACCGATTGAATGGCTGACAAAGAACATCGTTTTTCCTTTTGCCTTAAATTCGTTCATTTTCTCTAAACACTTCTCAGCAAAGTTTTTATCCCCGACTGATAAGGCTTCATCAATAATCAGGATATCTGGATCGATATGCACGGAAATGGAAAAACCAAGCCTGGACTTCATGCCGCTTGAGTAGGATTTCACCGGTTGGTCAATGAACTTACCAAGTTCCGAAAACTCAATGATCTCAGGCTCAAGTTCTTTGATCCGATTTTTATCGAATCCGAGCATCAGCATTTTCAGTTCGATGTTTTCTCTGCCCGTCAACTGATTATTCAGGCCCGATGCAACGGCAATCAAAGCCGTTTTCCCGTTAGTTTGGACATTTCCGTCCGTGGGTGGGATGATGCCTGCAATAATATTGGACAATGTGGACTTACCTGACCCGTTGACCCCGACAAATCCTATTACATCGCCCTTTTCCGCTTCAAAACTTACATTCCTCAGAGCAAAGTACTCTTCCCCATAGCTTTTGGGCAAAAGAAGATCCAATAATTTTTCCGAGTTTTTATTATATAATTTATATTTTTTCGTTATATCTTTGACAATTACCGATTTTTCCAATTTTTCTCACTTCCAGTTTACTTAAAGTCAACAAAGCGATCTCTAAACCTGACATGCAGCGAGGAACCTATCAAAAATAAGATGATAACGACTGCCCAGAAATAAAGGGTATATTCCCAATGCGCTATTAGATACCATGATTCCCCCAACAATGAAGCCCGATACCCTTCCACAATATAATATAGCGGATTCAGCTTCATGATGTTTAGTATGATAGGGTGCTCCTTAGCATCCAATACCCAAAGGATTGGTGTTAAATAAAACAAGACTTTCATTAAGGACACGATTATATTATGAACGTCACGAATAATGGTTGATAATGTTGAAGAGATTAACCCAATTGAAAATAATAGCAAGACCGTCGCGGCAACATAATACGGCAGTTGTATGATATAAACTGTTGGAAGGTATCCAGTAAAACCTAATAGGATGATGATGACTCCCAGCAGCATGATATGCTGATACAACTTGGCAAAGATGACGTACGATGGAATTACACTCATCGGAAAGCTCATCTTGGATACCATATTCAGTCGGGAATAGACGGATTTGGACGTTTGGGTTATCGAAGGATTCACAAAGAACCAGACAACGATCCCTGCCATCAGCCATGGAAGGAAATTTTCCCCGCGATTTAGGATTATAAATCCGAATACAAACCAATAAATCGCAATCTGTATCATTGGATTGATGATTTCCCATAAGACTCCCAGGTAGTTATTGCTGTTGGCACTTTTCATCTCATAAACAGATAAACGCCTTACCAAATAAAAATTATTGATTTGTTCTTTTAAAACGGTCAAAGCTGAACTCATAAATTACACAGACCTTCCTAAAAACACTTTTTCTACGACACGGCGTGAAGCCTGGCCATCCTCGAGTGCACAAAACCGCTCGTGAAAATGATTGATATCATTGGTATTTTCATATTTCATCGTCTTGATACTATCAATGACCGCATCAGATGTTTTGACTAACAAACCAGGTGCACTCTTTTCGAAATCAAAGTAAAAACCGCGAAGCTTGTCCCTGTAATTTTCAATATCATATACATAGAAAAGCATCGGACGCTGTAAATTTGCGTAATCAAAGAATACGGAGGAATAATCAGTTATTAATAAATCCGAAATAAGATACAAATGACTAATATCTTCGTAACTGGATAAATCATAAGCGAATCCTTGATACGCCGATAAATCCAAGTTCTCGGAAACCAAGTAATGAAGACGGAGCAAAATGACATACTCCTCCCCCAATTCCTGTTTCATTCGATTCAGATCGAGTTTTATTTCAAACTTATATTTTCCCTTGCTATAAAACTCATCGTCCCTCCAAGTTGGTGCATATAAAACGATTCTTTTCTCTATTGGTATACCCAACTTCTGTTTCAATGAGTCGATTGTATCACGATTATTCCCATTGTAAAGTATATCATTGCGAGGATAACCGGTTTCCAGAATTTTAGCAGTATCGACATTGAAGGCACGTGCAAAAATTTCACTTGAATAAGCGTTCGGTGAAATTAAATAATCCCATTTACTTGATTCGGCATGGAAATTTTCTTTATATTTATCCGTCGTTGTTCCAGGCATATGAACCTCATTCATATCCGCCGCAAGTTTCTTTAATGGAGTACCATGCCACGTTTGCAGATAGATCGTGTGCTTCGGCTTCGGAATCCAAAGCGGGAGCCTGCTGTTCGTTACCCAATACTGGGCTCTTGTCATTTTGAGCAACCAACTAAATGAAAAGCGATTGAGATATGGGATGCCTGCCTCTTCGAAATGAGCTGTATATCTTTTATCTACGCTCCAATACATTTTATATTCAGGATGGTTACTCTGCAAGTATTCATAAATCGCCCGGGGATTGCAGCTATACTGCTTGCCCAAAAAGCTCTCAAAAATAACCAGCTTCCGGTCCACTGGCAATACTGTCCCCACCAATGCAAAGGCCATTTTATATCCTCTTAAAATAATTGCTTTAGCCTTATTTTTAACTAGCGATAGAAAGGAAGGTCTCTTTGAGGTTTGTATTTTTTCATTTGACATATCCGATCTCCCTTTTTATTGATTAATGATAAGTGAACCATGTTAATAAATCGAATTAAAAATAAGCTCGCCCAATAGAAGGGAGAGCTTATTTTTGGTGTGCTTCTAACAGCTACTCCAAAGACTTTATTGCCAGTCCCAAATTATTTGCCACTGTTGTATAAAACTCCACATTTTTCTTATTATAAGTCATCTTATTTTTCAGGATCCTTTTAATATTCACCAATTGATAATCATTGTAGCGAATGAACAACGTAAATAAGGACTTTTCCATTTTATCAATTTCATCCAATGAAACAGTGAAATGGCCTCTATTACCTTCTATTTGAACTCCGCAATTGATTTCATTGTCGATTCTTGTCCTATCACGTATCAATACAGAATCTATGTTGTTTATATCATCACCATAAATCTCAAAACTTTGGTGGTAGACATTATCCATAATATAAGAATCCAGTGCACGGGCAAGCATCGGTATCCTGACAAAGCGATATTCACCTTCCAGAAATGGAAGTTCGTAATAAGGTAAACCATCTTTTATATGATATTTTTTATTGGACTCTCGCTTCAACCATTCAAACAACTTTATGAAATCACCAACACGATCCTCCATGAATAATTCAAGTGCCAATTTATAAATAGGTACTTTAAATTCATTCTTGAAGTCATATGACAAGTTTTTCGCAGTTTCGACAGCTTCCTTTAATATTTCTATAAAATCTTCTTTATTCTTGGCTTTCACAAAGGTTTGACTGTCGAACGTTTTTACAATATCGTACTCATAAATCCGGTTAAGAGCCACCTTTTTCAATTCAATGGCAATATCCTTGGATTGAATATACTTTATTATTTCAATATCCGCTTTCCTTTTGTCCAACACATTCGTGACACGTGTTAAAGAAGAGGGGTTTTCAGACGTTCTATTGACATAATAAATAGGTTTTTTAGTAGTTGATACTGCTCTAACTTTAAAGAAAACATCAGTAAAAAACCATTTATCCTCACCGAATTTCATATTCGGAAAACCAATTTCATTTTCTTTAACCATAGGCAGATTCATCATCCTTGCCGTTGGACCCATATGATAAAAAAAGTGCGGAACATCCAGAGGGGTGATGCTTCTTCTTTCTTTAATGGAAGCAAACTCACCGATGACGCTCTCTGACCCGGATTCGACTTTTACCGTTTTGCCCACCACATAATCATCACCGGTTTCCTCCAGGATGTTATAGAGGCTTTCCAATCCATCATGTGCAAGCCAGTCATCCGCGTCTAAAAAAGTTATATATTTGGATGTTCCCAATTCTATTCCAATGTTTCTCGGAGTTCCGGGTGACCCATTATTTTCTTGAAGGGTAACTGAACAGATATTCTTATATTTGGCTGCATACTCTTGAATGATTTTATTGGTGCCATCTGTCGAACAATCATCAATAATGATGTATTCAATCTGATCAATACCGATGGTTTGATTGATTACTGATTCAATCGTTTTTCTGATGAATTTTTCAGCATTATATGCAGCAGTGACTACCGTGACTTTTTTTTCTTTTCCTAAAAATTTATTTCTTAAGCTTACAGGACTATTTTTCAATTGAATATTACCGCTCTTTAAAAGTTCTCTCGCTTTTTGACGTACCAAGAAATTCATACGATTCCTCTCTCCTTTTATGTCTAGAGGTAACATAGACGTTTCGACTTGGGCAGCCAAATTCACCAGTTACTTAAGCAACAATACCCTTTATTTTAGGAATCAATCATTAAAAAATTTATCCACGATTCTCCGGGTAGCTTTACCGTCCTCTATTCCACAATACTTCTCTCTAAATAAACCATATCTTTCTTTATATTGCATGTTTATATCATCGATATTGGTAATAGTTTCGATAATCTCCTCAGTTGTACTTAAAAATGGACCTGGTGCTTCCTTTTCAAAATCCATATAGAATCCACGGATGTTATCTCGGTAATCTTCCAAATCATAAGTGTAGTACAAAATCGGCCGAGCAGTATTAGCAAAATCGAACATTACTGAAGAATAATCCGTGATCAATATATCAGAAATCAGGTAAAGTTCCTGAATATCTGAATAATTGGATACATTTATCACGAAATCCTCAAATTCACTCGGGATGCTGAGATTATTACTTATAACAACATGCATCCTTAACAACAGGATATATTCATCCCCTAATTCTTCCTTCATTCTTTCCAAATCAAATTTCAGTTCGAAAATGAATTTATTGTTTTTTGAAGTTTGATTATCCCGGAATGTAGGAGCATATAAGATGACTTTTTTTCCTTTTGGTATCTTCAGTTTTTCCATCACTGACTTGGAAATCATTGAAGCATCTTCCCTGTAAAACAAATCATTTCTTGGATATCCCGTTTCTAAAATTTCCCCTTCATACTTGAAAGCGCTTCTGAATGCATTGGATGCGTATGGACTTGGTGATATTAAATAATCCCAAGTTCTCGTTGCACCATGCACTCGATCTAAGTACCCATCGTCTCTTCCCTGAATATTATCTATATCAAATAGCATTTTTTTCAAAGGGGTACCATGCCAAGTCTGGATATATGTCGTTTCCTTCCTTTTGCTTAAATAGGTAGGGAAGTTTTGATTATTTATCCAATAACCTGCTTTGGCTAAATAATAATAGTATTCCGGACTTAAGCGTTTAATCAGCTTTGTATTCTTACCTTTTATTGGTAAATTACCATTATACACCCAAACTTTTTTATATTTATTATCCCTTTTGACCAGTTCTTCATAAATATACTTCGGGCTATCGGCGAATTGCTTCCCTATCCCACTTTCAAAAAGAATAAGGTTCCGGTCAACCGGGATAACCTTGGACATGATTTTATAAACCTTTTTCATGACAGGGAAATACTTATCACTTTTCCTGAACCGATTCATAATGAGTTTCGATATCGGATGGTTATATAATTTAATTATTGAATTTTGATCTTTTTCTGCATTTTGAATCACTTCGAATATCCTTGAATTAGAATGGACATCGCGATATTTAATAAAACGATTGGCCTTATCCATATACTTTTTCTTCATGACAAAATCAGTGTTGGCATATTCGGCTAATACACCTAACAATTCATCCAATTCATCAACGATTTCACCCGGAAGATCGTTATCCAAATCCAAATGTGACGGTCTTTTCCCTATGAAACGGTCTCTATCAAATTGATAGTAAATTACCGGTTTATGCAGGAAACTAAAATCAAACGCTACACTTGAATAGTCCGTGATCATAATCGCGCTTTCCTTAATTAATCTTTGGACATCCACTTCACCCTGACTGATCACCCTGACAGGGGCATCCTTGAAATAAGACGTGAACTTCTGCATATTAGGGTGAAGGCAAAAAATGATTTCGAATCCATTGTTTTTAGATAACTCATGTAAAACCGGGTGATTCACTAATTTCTGATACCTTTCAAAATACTCGCTTTCCAAAAAGATTTCATCGGATGTAATCCAATCTCTCCATGTTGGAATGATCAATAATTGCCGCTTAGTTAAAACATCATCCTTGAACAGCGAGTCGAACCTCGAAAGTCCCGTCGTGAATACTTCTTTTTCGTTGTATCCAAAATCTGTTACAATCATATCCTTTTCGAAATCTGAACTTACCAGAAAAACATCCGTACTAAAGCCTGAGACTGCATTTTTCCCGTAGTTTGCCACCATATTCTTCGTGCCCATAACACCATGTTGAAGAAATACCTTAACTCCCTTAACACGATTTTTAAATTCAGAAGTTCTTAAAGGATATAAATAATCCGGATGATGTGATGAAATGATACGGGTCGATTCCATAGTCTTTTTAATATGATCCTTTGATTTGAAATAAAGTATATTTCCAAAGGGCTCGACGTTCTTGGCTTCCACTGAATTTTCTTCTATTACATAATACACTTCTTTTTCTGGGTGATTTTCCCTCATATATTTAAAAAAGTGATATCCGGTATCCTGGGCTTTATACGTTCTTTCTCCAATTAGCCAGACATCCTTTTTCTTTTTAAATAAGGCCAAAAACCGCCTCCACCCCATCATCCTTTTTAAATATCGATAACTTTCCGTAGAGAAGTTAAACACTTCCAATGATAAATTGGATGCTTTAAAGGTATAGTATGGATTGACGATAGCAACTCCATTATTCGAGCTGACATCGGTCTCTTTAGTAAATAATTTAGTTCTGGTGGTTGGTCTTCCGACGCGTACCATTTTCGGCTCTTCCTGATCATGTAAATGTAATTTCATGTAAATGTCATATACATCATCTTCCAAATCCGCACTGACTAATTGTTCTAAATCCACTCTCAAATCATATATATAACGATTCAGTCCATATTTCTTAATATTCATTTCCTTATTATGAATAAAAGAGATATTTGCCTGATATTCTTTGTCACTTTGTCTTCCTTTTACAAGGCCCTCACCTTTTATGATCCTTGAATGCTTGGTGAAAATTTGACCATTAATTTGCATGGCCTTCGATTTGCTTTTGATTTTTTCAATTTGAGACTTAATCGAAATTTTAGGGGTTTTATTGAAGTAAAGAGATAAATTCCCTTTATTTGTTATAGTGAATATACTTTGTTTATCTTCATAGTTATAAATACTCAAATTGTTCATGTGCGTTTCCTGGAAACGCCCTAGACGAATTGGATATTCGATATTAACCTGTTCGTTCTCTTCTACATATTCAGCTTTATGCTCGATACTAAGTATCGCTTTTTTGCTCAGCTTTTCAACTGGAACGGAAACCTTTATATAACAGTCATAAACAGTCGGTTCATCACCGTCTAATTTCCGCATTAAATCTTTCAAATCTACTTTAAACTCAAATTTAGATGAACTCACCGACTCAGCTATTTTTATTTTTTGATCTTCGTAATCCCTAGAAAATAACCATAGTTCTTTTGCGCAATAATGTTCTATTGAAAATTCACCTTTTATCAACAGTGTATCTTTCTCTTGCGCAATGGTCAGAACTTGTTTCAGCTTAATTTTAGGAGTTTTTTTTGCTTTCCCTTTTCCAAGAAGCTTTTTAATCATTTTAGACCACCTATTACAATTTATTTAAATAAAAACGAATCATTCAATGTACATTAAAATCATAAACTTTTTTGGGTTTTTCCTCAATATCATTAAACAGACAGGCGAACTGCCCATATATTTACTATAAATCCTCTAATGAACAAAAAAAGACAATATTGGTTAGTACATAGTCGAAAACGAACATACTAAAACTTAAAAACATTCGTAAATATAAGACTTCCAAGGAGGTACTGCCGTTCTTCCATGTTGCCAGAATGGAAAGGGAATAGCAAAAACAATTCTCTTTATTGCAAAGAAGTCTTCATGACATCAAAGTTAACGCTTTCAAATCAATACTTGCACTTCATTAATTGGATACTTAAAAAATGTTAGGCGATAGATTTATGGCCAATACATGCCCATCATCTGTCCTTCATACAATTCTGTCGCTTCACCTTCACTATTAGAAAACAGGGATTAATGAAGCTCCTCTAGTTGTTCTCTCCTAAACGTGGTAAAATTGTGAATGGCTTATTCTGATTGCAGCAAGAATATGAAATTTTTCTTATCAATCGTTCATCAGCTTACTTTAAGTAAAGTGAAGAGAAGTTATTTTTAAATACCATTCAGTATAAACCATACATTCATATAGACACCTTATTATGCCCTACAAAATAGTCAACATTTAATTTTAGCTTAAAAAATAATATTTACAATAATCATCAATGTAAAAATTGTGGTTTATTTGTAAAAAAATTGTGGTTTATTTGTAAAGCTATTAAGTTATAATTAGTTAGAGAATGTCATTGCCTAAAAATATAGGAAAACAACAAGCAGAAATTTAAATGCCAGTTGCCTGTTTTATTGTTCCATTTCATATTCTAATAGACCAAATATATATTAATTTGATTGAATAACAGTTTAAGAGTCTTAAAGGAGGAATAAAGATGAAGAAAGTAATCACTTACGGAACCTTTGATTTGCTTCATTGGGGTCATATCAATCTATTAAAACGCGCTAAAGATTTAGGGGATTATCTGATCGTTGCCATTTCCACGGATGAATTCAATGCTTTAAAAGATAAAAAAGCTTATCATAGCTTTGAAAACAGAAAAATGATCCTTGAATCAATCCGCTATGTGGATGAAGTCATACCGGAAGACAATTGGGAACAAAAGAGGGAAGACATCGTTCGTGAAGGTGTAGATATCTTTGTAATGGGCGATGACTGGAAAGGCCAATTCGATGAATTATCCGAAGTTTGTGAAGTGGTCTACCTTCCAAGAACTATCGGCATTTCGACTTCCCAAATTAAAGATGACCTTTTACAAGTTACTAATGGCTAAAGAATTCGCGATAGGGATTTATCTTTTTTGTTTCAAAGTTTTATTCTCTATCTTTAAACTTTTCCCTTTATATGACAAAACGACCTTTGTCACATCATTCGGGGACAATTGCCAATATATCGCAGATGAAATGGACAAGCAGGACATTTCCGTTCAAAAAGTATTTTTAATGAAATCGAGCAGTTCCATGCAAGTTAAGGACGATGGGGAAACCATCGTCCTTCCGTTTGAATCAAAAAATATCATGGCCATGATCCGATCGATTTATCATCTGGCTACATCAAAATGGATCATCATCGATAATTATTTTGGCTTTCTTTCAGCCATTGCATTCAAAAAGCAAGTGACATGTGTCCAAGTGTGGCATGCAGCCGGTGCCGTTAAGCAATTCGGGGCAAAAGACCCTTCCATTCAAAACCGCTCAGCCGGTGCAAGGAAAAGATTTTTTGAGGTATATAACAAATTCGATTATGTTACGGCAGGTTCAGAGAGAATGGCCGAGATTTTTCAAGAAAGTTTTCAACTGCCGGCATCGCATATCCTAAGGACCGGGATACCTCGGACCGACTTCTTTTTCAATGATGAATCAAAAAGAAATGCCCGCAATGCTTTGCTGGACAGGTATCCAGAACTTGAGCATAAGAAAATCATGCTGTATGCCCCTACATTCCGTAATGACGGTTTGAACAGCGGAGAGATTGCACTTGATTTGGAATTGCTCTACGAGGAACTTCAGGGCGAAAATTATGCGTTATTACTAAAACTGCATCCAGCAGTTAAAGCAGAGCATGATTTACAAGATAAATTCCCGGGATTCATTTATCCTGTCGATAGTGAATTTCATGTTAACCAACTGCTTATCAGTACGGATCTTTTAATAACCGATTACTCATCGATACCATTTGAATTCTCTTTCTTGGAAAGACCCATGGTATTCTTTGCATATGACTTAGAAAAGTATGTGCAGGAACGGGGATTCTGGGAGGATTACTCCTCTTCCATGCCCGGACCCGTGGTATCTACCACAGTAGAGCTCTTAAAGAAAATCCGTGCCGCTGATCATTCATTACTGAAGATCGCTTCCTTTAACCAAAAATGGAATGAATACTCCACAGGAAATTCAAGCAGGAATTTAGTCGATTTCCT
This sequence comes from Peribacillus sp. NPDC101480, assembly GCF_050277335.1. Taxonomy (NCBI): domain Bacteria; kingdom Bacillati; phylum Bacillota; class Bacilli; order Caryophanales; family Bacillaceae; genus Peribacillus; species Peribacillus sp. NPDC101480. The sequence continues at coordinate 278,720 of NZ_JBNNSB010000003.1, read as the reverse complement.
TTTTAAATAAAAAACCCACTTCGTTTTACGAAGTGGGTTTTTTATTTTTTAAACGGAAATGCGCATCCAAAAACAGGGTTATTTTTACATATAATTACAAAAAAACGCAAAACCCCTCAATGTGAAAAAAGACTCACAATATAGAAAATATTGTAGATTACATTACTCAAGGTTCACCAATATAAACCAGTAAAATACTACTATTTTCCCCTTGTAACAAAAATGTAATATGTTTAAACCTGTTTATTTTGTTAGAATAGGGAAAAAGACATATTAGAGGTGGAAAATTGTGAAAAAAAGTGTTGTCGCATTTTCGACATTAGCCATTTTATCTTCGACTTTTGTTTCTCCTGCCCTTGCCGGTACATATACTGTCAAAAGCGGTGATAACTTAAGTAAAATCGCCCAGAAGCATCATACGACGGTAAAAGACTTAAAACAGCTTAATAACTTAAAATCAGACTTTTTGAAAATCAATCAAAAATTAATTACACCCAACTCCAAAACAACATCCAATGCTTCTTCAGTTTCCGTGAAAAAAACAAAGAAAACCACATATACCATTGTTTCAGGTGATACCTTAACCAGGATAGCAAACAAGCATAACCTTACACTTGCTGAATTGATGAAACTGAATAACTTAAAATCCGATAGAATTTATGCAGGTAACAAACTTATCGTATCTAAATCAACCACTACCACTACCATTGATTTACCCGGCAGCTCCAAACCGTCCAATGTTACACAGACCCCAGTCAATTCGTCTACATACATTGTGGTAAAAGGTGACACTCTTTCCAAGATATCCAGAAAAACCAACTTGACTGTAACTCAGCTTAAATCAATCAACTCTTTAAAGTCCGATTTAATCAGAGTGGGTCAAAAGCTAAAACTAAGTAAATCGGCAAGTACTGCCCCAGCGGATAAAAACGATGAGGGAAAAGTGGAAGCCCCAAGTTCGGGGAACAAAGTGGCCAAGCTCGTTTCCGAAGCAAAAAAATTAATTGGTACACCATATTCATGGGCGGGTTCCTCCCCATCAGGTTTCGATTGCAGCGGATTCATTTACTATACATTCAAGAAGGCTGGGTATGACGTGCCGAGGCTTTCATCTTCCACATATTATGATATGGGTAAAAAGGTTACTTCACCGAAAAGCGGCGATCTTATCTTCTTTGCAACGGGTTCCAATAAATCAGTGATAAGCCACATGGGAATCTACTTGGGCGGCGGGGAATTCATTCATGCCTCATCAAGCAAGGGAGTAACGATCAGTACTACTTCAAACTCTTATTTCAAGAGTAAAATCATCGGTTATAGAAGTCTATAAGATTTAATTGCCAGACTTTCCCTTAAAGTCTGGCAATTTCATGTAAAAGAATCATAGCATCCTTTTCAGAGGTTACTATTAACGAAACATTCTAATGTTGTACTAACGAAGGAATTCGGTTTCTCTAGAATCCTTCGTTTTTTTGGATAAAAAATGGTAAATATGCACTCTAACTACAAAAAGAAACTATTCTATTTTTGACAAAAAAAAGGTATAGTTAAAAATACCGACTAGGTACTTTTTCACACCTTCCATTTTGTGGGATGGTTAAGGGAGGAATATAAAATGAGATCCGAACATAAAAAAAAGAAAAAGAAACGCAAAACGTTTAAAATAATCGGCTTCACCCTTTTAATCCTTTTCATTGGCGCAGGTGTTTATGGCGCTTCAGTTTATCAATCATTAGCCGGTGCGATCAGCACTATGCAGGGGACAGCCCATAAAACGGATAAACGGGTAGAGGACATCAAGTTCAAGAGCAAAGATCCATTTTCATTGCTGATTCTTGGTGTGGATGAAAGAGAAAATGACTCAGGCCGATCAGATACGATGATTGTCATGACGGTTAATCCTAAAAAAGAATCGATCGAGTTATTGAGTTTACCGAGGGATACGCGTACAGAGATCATCGGTAAAGGTATAAATGATAAAATGAACCATGCCTATGCATATGGCGGAGTTGCCATGTCGATAAATACAGTGGAAGCCTATTTGGATATTCCGATTGATTATTACGTCAAAATGAATATGGAAGGCTTTCAGGATATTGTGAATGCTGTTGGTGGCGTCACAGTCGATAATGATATGGACCTTGCCTATAAAGGCTATACTTTCAATAAAGGCACAATAGACTTAAATGGTAAAGAGGCCTTGATTTATTCCCGAATCCGTAAGGAAGATCCCCGCGGGGATTATGGACGGCAAATGCGGCAACGCCAGGTTATCCAAGCTGTCATGAAAAAAGGGTCAAGCCTATCGACACTTACCAATTATGACGATATATTCGAAGCTTTAGGTAAAAACGTGGAAACCAATTTAAGTTTCAATGAAATGTTGAGCATCCAAAATAACTACAAATCATCCCTCAAAAATATTGAACAATATACACTTGAAGGTGACAATCAACGGGTAGATGGCGTTTGGTACAACATCGTTCCGGAAGATACAAAGCTTGAAGCCCAAAATCGTGTGAAAACGCATTTGGGATTATAAGAAAAAAGAGGATGGCTTTTATCAGTCATCCTCTTTTTTTTCACCTTTTTTCTCTTCCTTCATTTGTTTAAAGTAATCAGAACGTATCACTTGATCACTCAGATCAATCTCCTTTTGGTCTTCAGGTGAAAATTCTTCGACCTTACCTTCCCCATTTATTTTCATTTGAGTACCATAATCCCCTTTTAATATCAAAGCATCACCATTTTCGCCATTCAGCATGCTCTCTCCAAAGTATGAAGAACTCTTAATATTGAACAGATCATATAGAGTTGGTAAAATATCAATTTGGCCCGCTACCTTATCAATCGTTCTCCCTTTCATATCCTCCTGATAAATGATCACAGGAATTGGCATATATTTTTCAATCCACTCTTCATCGCTAATTTTACTACCGTAATAAGCTTCTACCTCGTGTTTATCTTTTAAAAATAGCCCATCATGATCTCCGTAAATGACAATCACGCTGTCTTTCAATTTCCCGTCATCCTTCAACCTCTTTACGAAATCCCCGATGGCTGAATCTGTATAATGAATTGCTTCAAAATATTTAGTCAGGTAACTGTTCTCTTTTCCAACTTCAGACTTCAATGTTATCTGTTCCTTTGGCAGTGAAAAAGGTACATGGCTGGTCAATGTAACGAAAAAAGCGTAATAGGGATTTTGTTTATCTTTTAGGAAATCATAGCTTTGATTGAAGAAACTGCGGTCTCCCAACCCCATCGAAATCATCTCATCTTGCGACATATCCTCTATGGAAAGATAGTCATCAAACCCTAGCGAGGGATATGCATGCTGCCTATTCCAAAAGTCTTCTTCATCTCCGTGGAAAGCAAAACTTTGATAATCCGACTTTTTTAATTCCTTAGCAAGACCCGGAAAATCATTATATGGGAATCGAAAAAAGGTCGCACCCTGCTTTAAAGGAAATAATCCGGTATTCACGATAAGCTCTCCGTCAGATGAATTCCCAAATACCGTCTGTGGATAAACATGGGGGAAGTACAACCCACCTTTCGCCAGTTCATTCATGAATGGCGTGACCTCCTGCCCGGCACTGCTTTGAAATAGCGGAAACGCCTGTAAAGATTCCACCTGGATGATAATGAGATTCTTCCCCTCCAAGGAGCCTGAATGCCCGTTTCCCTTTCTTTTCTTTTTATTGAAGTAATCAGAAACGGCCATCTTTTCTTGTGAAGACATTCCATGCCTTCCCGAGTCAGTAAAGTAGGCATACGTATCCAATGCGTGATGACCGATCGGGCCCCAGTTTCGCAAGAAGGTATTTGCCTCATAACGCCTGGTTATATCTACTTTGTCGATAAAGATGTTCTTGACCGGCTTCAAACCTGCTATCATCAGGAATATTACGACCGGAACGAGTGCCATATGCTTGAGGGGGTATTTTTTCTTCACAAATGACTCAGCAATTGGAATGCCTGCCAGAAGAAAGATTGCATCCTTCATTTCCATCATACTGAATATACTTTCACCCAGCCCATTCAGATTGCTTTTTTGCATCCACATATAGGATGTTATAGGTGTCGAATAATAACGGTAAAACCAGATGTCCCCAAGGAAAAAGACCATGATCGAAAGAAGGAAAACTGAAAAAATGATGCCCTTTACGATTTGATTCGGTATCCATTCCTTCAGATAAACAATAAAACCGGCAACACCGATGATTATCGTAATTATCCCAATAGAAAGATCGTTACCCATCCTATCATTCGTATAAATGAAAAGTATGGCCACGATTGAGAATGACAATAACTCAAATAGTCTCTCCTTCAATCGTTGATTACGGTTATTCTTCATGCTCCTGCCACTTTCCTCTTCATTATTTCCAAGCCTTAGTTAAGCCTGATTGCGGAAGATTACTTATAAATATTACTTAGCGTTGCCATTTATGAGAAATTGCACACAGAAAACGGCATAAATATTTGGCACTAATGACTTCCTTTATAAACAAAAAGCCTTCATCACTAACAGGATGAGGGCTTTGCTTTGGATCTCCGGCAAAATAGCTGCCGGTTGCCGCTAGACTCATGCGGGTACTTCCCTATTATCTCTTCCATTCGAAAGCAATCTTCCAACCTTCATCAGGAATCGATTCCGCCAACATATCCCCTTCCTCGAATAAGAAACGCCAGGGGATGCTTGAAAGTGCTGGAAGCTCACCAAGCTCTGAAAGATCGAATGCCCTTTTTGCGAGGAATTTTCCATCTCCATCAACTAACAGTAAATCCACGATATCAAAACTGACAGCTTTCTCTATTGAATTTCGTAGAAAAGCCTCTATGATTACATCATCTTCCACCCTAGTCAGCTTGATGCCGGATAATGAAATTTGGTTCGGTTTTAATGCAGGAAGCCTTTGATGGTGGAATTTATATACATATTCCTCTTGCTTGGAAACTTCCCACCCCTTGTGAAACATCAAGGAAGTATGAACGGTGTCATCCTGATCTGATAACTTTTGTGTATTATCCCTTTTTTCTAATAAACTCATCACTCCTCACCCTCCAAAGCAGCTTCATCTTCCTGATTGCTATTCATATATTCCATAAAGCGGATGCTTATCTCCGACTCAATTTTACTTAATAGAAGGTTAAATTGATTGAGAGCTTCTTTTTCAAACAACGTATATGGGTCCTGCTGACCATATCCGCTTAAACCAACGCCTTCCTTCACACTGTTCATTTGATCCAGGTGGTTCATCCAATTTGTATCGATATGCTGCAGCATGAAAGCGCACAACTGGTTTCCCCATTCTGCATCGTCCTGAAAGATCACCAATCTCGATTCCAATTCACCTAAAGCATCCAACGCTTTTCCTTGGATCTGGCCATCTAAATCCTGCAAATCACTTGCCTGCCAACCTAACGACTGGAAAACAGGGGAAAGCTCTTCAATTAAGGCAGAGGAATCAGGTTCCATCATAAGTTCAGGGGAATATTTAACTGTGAGCCGAGTAATGTATTTTTTGATATATTCAAGTAAAATGGCCGACATCCGTTCAGGCTCCATTTCAAGAATACGCTCTCTCATTGCATAGATGATTTTACTCTGCTCATTTAATGCATGCTCTAACTTTAATAAATGGTAACGGCTTGATTGATGCATTTGCTCTACCGTTTCCTGAACCAATTTAACGAATTTATCGGGTGCAGGGCTCAGCACCAATCCATTTTCATCCGTTTTGATTTTCTTGATATAACGTCCGATTTCTTCTTCATCATAGTAATCAAACAAATCATCTTCCAAAGAAATGATAAATTGTGTTGAACCAGGATCCCCCTGCCGGCCGGAACGTCCTCTTAGCTGCATATCGATCCGACGGCTCTCGTGTCGCTCCGTACCGATAATATGAAGGCCGCCCAATTCCTTGACATCATTTCCAAGTATTATATCCGTTCCTCTACCAGCCATGTTCGTAGCCAGCATCACTTGATTTTTTTGCCCGGCATTCGCGATGATTTCCGCTTCATCCTCTTCCGTCTTCGCATTAAGGATTTGATGTTTAATTCTCCACTTCTCTAGTTGAACCGAAATTTTTTCAGATTGCTCAATGGAGGTCGTCCCGATCAGAATGGGTCTGCCTCCATCATGAATCCGTTTTACTTCCGTGACGATTTTGTTGATTTTGCTTGTTTCATCTTTATAAATCAAATCAACCTCATCAACTCGAATAATAGGCTCATTAGTTGGAATTTCAATGACTGGGAGCTGATATATTTCCCAGAATTCAGACTTGGATGGCATGGCACTGCCTGTCATCCCAGACATTGAATGATATAATCGAAAATAATTTTGGACAGTAATCATAGCCTGTGTTTCATTCTCTTCGGAAATCTCCAAGCCCTCTTTTGCCTCAATCGCTTGATGAAGCCCTTCACTGAAACTTCGCCCTTCCATCACCCTGCCTGTGAATTTATCGATGATTGCAATCTTTTCATCGACGACAATGTAGTCGACATCCAATTTCATGATTGCATGGGCTTTTACCGCCTGTGTAACATTATGTAATAGCTCTTGATGCTCCATTCCATACAGATTGTCGATACCAAAGGCCGCTTCAATCCTGGAAGCCCCTTGATCCGTGAAAAAGACGGACTTTGAATCGATGTAAATCTCGTAATCCTCATTTTCTACAAATGACTTCATGATTTGTGCCGTGATCTGGTGAAGCTCGGTTCCATAGCTTGCCCTGCCCGCAATGATTAATGGTGTCCTCGCTTCATCAATCAAGATGCTGTCAATCTCATCGACAATGGCAAATCGGTGTCCTCTTTGAACCTTGTCTTCTTTTCGGTAGACCATATTATCACGCAAATAATCAAAACCGAACTCTGTTGCCGTCCCATATGTGATATCTGCGGCATACGCATTACGTTTTGCAGAAGTCCCCATTTGGGAAATGTTCAAACCAACCGTCAGTCCTAGATATTCTAGAATTTTTCCCATCAACTCTTTATCACGTCTGGCCAAATATTCATTGGCCGTAATAATATGCACACCATTACCGTACAGTGCATGTAAATAGCTAGGCAAAGTGGAGACAAGCGTCTTCCCCTCGCCCGTATTCATTTGTGCAATGCCCCCTTCACTCAGGACAAAACCGCCTGCAATCTGAACATCATGGTGCCTAAGATTCAATACTCGCTTGGAAGCCTCCCTCACGACCGCAAAAGCTTCGGCTTGTATATCCAATATATTGTCACCAGCATCCAATACGCTTTTAAATTTATCCTTCATTCCGCTTAATTCCAGATCTGAATATCTTTCATATTTACCCTCTAGCCGATTCACTTCTTCTACCAACTTATAAATTCTCTTCAAGTCTTTAGAACCTTCTTTGAAGAACTTTTTCATACTGGATAGCATAGGGTTCTCTCTCCTATTATTTGAATTGACCTTTAGTGAAATTATATCAGTTAAGTATTTACTGTTTATAAATTATCAACTTCATATTGTAATTATATAGAAATTCTTTCTTTTTTTGAAAGATAAATTACGCAAAAACCGACTGGTTGCCGGTAACAGTGCTAAAAAGATTAGCTCCATCCTGAATATCAGAGAGGGGTTTTTTTTATCGATTTAGACAAATAATAGGAAGACTTTCACCCGATGGAGGATTACAGATGAATAAAAAATCCAGACATAAACCACATCGCTTTGGATTATTCGTTCTTATGATTTGTTTTATTTGCATGAGCTCCCCTATTCAAGCAGAATCAAAAAATACCCCCAAGAATGTCATATTGCTGATTGGCGACGGCATGGGGTTAGGGGCGATAGAAATTGCCCGGCAATTAGAATATGGAAAGACAGGTGCACTGCATTTGGAAAAACTGGAGCATGTTGCCCTGATGCGCACGTATTCCGCCAATAATTACGTCACTGACTCGGCAGCAGGAGGATCCGCGATTGCCACTGGTATAAAAACGAACAATGAATCGATCGGAGTCGATGCCAATGGTTCCGAGGTCGATAGTGTATTGGATGCCTTTCAGAACAATGGAAAAAAAGTCGGGATCATCTCAACCAATATGGTAGTCGATGCCACCCCCGCTGCCTTTGGTGCAAGTGTTCCTAACCGCTGGACAGGCGGCGCAAATATCGCGAGGCAGCTCTTTGATAACCGGATCGACGTCATCCTCGGCGGAGGTGCCAGCTATTTCGAGGCGGATAAGCAGAAAGGCGAGGATTTAATCGGTAAATTTAAACAAGCTGGCTATGGGATTACGACGACTAAAGAAGAACTTAGTTCCATAAATAAACCGGAAAAACTTTTAGGGTTATTTCACCCTACCTATATGAATTTTATACTGGATAAAGAAGTATTACATTCTCAAGAGCCATCTCTAACCGAAATGACATCCAAAGCGTTGGATATTTTATCACGGGGTGATAAGGGGTTTTTCTTGATGGCCGAAGGTGCGCGTATTGACCATATGGAGCATGCAGCCGATATCACTGGAATATGGAAAGAAACGATTGAATTTGACCAAACGGTGAAAAAGGTTGTAAATTGGGCAAAAAATCGAAATGATACGTTGATCGTTGTACTTGCAGACCACGAAACAATGGGGACCTCCGCTTCTGAAACAATGGATATCACGGCATTAAAAAAAATCAGGGTTTCATCTGAATATATGTCCAAACAGCTTACATTCGATAAAAATAATGAAATCAATCCAGAAAGCGTCGTTTCCACATTCAAAAAGTATGCACATATATCCCTTACGGATCAGGAAGTCGATCAATTCATCGATAACGTAAGAAAAAATAAAACGCTTGTCTATCCACAGCATCAAATAGATTGGGAAATCGGAAGCACCATCGCCAGGCATTATAAGGCGGGTATAGCTGATCGAAGCATACGGGCGGCCAGTTCCACAGGAGGGCACACAGCCAATATGATTCCCGTTTTCGCTTCGGGTCCAGGCAGTGAAGCCTTTGATGGAGTCATTGAAAATACGGATATTTCGAAAATCATCACAAAAGCCGCCGGTGTTCCGTTCACACCCGGGCAGCATAAAACAAAAGAGGAATGACATCATTACATCCTCTTTTAAGTTTCTTCCTCATTAACCTTTCTTTTGAGATGCGTTTACTCAAGTTTTGGGGTATTTCTTTGAAGTTTTGGAGCATTTACTCATGAGTTTGGTGAATCTGCTCATTGATCTGCGATTTACTCGTGAGTTTAGTGCTTTTACTCGTGAATTTGAGCGCTTACTCGTGAGTTTGGTGCTTTTACTCGTGAGTTTGCGCCCTTTACTCGTGAGTTTAGTGCATTTACTCGTGAGTTTGCGATTTACTCGCGAATTCGTGCTGTTTTCTTGTAAGTGTAGTGCTTTTACTCTTTATAAGATCAAAAATAGACGCCATACGTGGCGTCCTACTCATTTATTTTTTTATGTGCTTTTTTAATACATACCCAATTCGGCTTCCCTTTTTCACTTTATACCATTCATCTTGTTGAGCCAGTATCGTTACGGCTTGTTCCCTGTGAAGAGTGCCAATCGTTTCAGAAACTGCATTTCTACTTTCTTTAATAGATAATTCGTTTGCTTTCACTATTCCCGTCGTCTTCCTAATCGAGATTTTCGTTGAAGTGGTTTTCTGATTGTCACTCTCATCCTTAGCGGAGATTTTTACCGTAAATATCCCGTTGGACATATTTTTGAAATCCCAGGTTGCCGATTGACTGCCTTTATGGAACTGCCTTTCAGAAAGGATGCCGACAACCTTACCTTTACTGTTCTTGATTTCCACCGTTACATTAGCGTTTTCATTAATTGAATACGTTATGTTCGCTTTCTCGGTACTGTAATCACCCGATGTTTTGACATCCGTGATTTTAGGTGCCGACGTATCTCTACTGATTTTTATCGCCATTGTTTCCAAACCTTCATTCCCGCCTCGTTCCATTGCTGATAATTCTGCTTCATATGTCCCGTTACTTACCGCTATTATGTTCCAGATAGCTGTATGGGTACCCTTTTTCATTGTTTGATCACGGACTGGGCTAGCTAAGGCATTACCTTTCCTATCTTTAATCGTGAGAGTTACCACAGCATCTTCTTTTAGGGAGTATGTGATTCCAACCTCATCATTTAAATGATCCGTCTTCGCTTTCATGTTTACTGAATTCGGTTCTTCCTTTACAACAATATCCGTTTTAGATCCAGCGCCTGGTCCATATTCCTTTTCTATAATTGTGTCAGGATAATAAAAAGCCAAAATATCTTGATATGAGTGTCCTGCTTCCGCTCTGTTTTTCGCTCCAAACTGACTTAGTCCGACCCCATGCCCATATCCTGATCCTTCGATTGCAATTTTGGAAGGATCGGAAGATGAATGGTCAACCAAATAGCTTTTCATCACCTCTTGCCCCACCATGCCCCTGATTTTGGAAGCCGCTACATTAGTAAGCTTAACCGTTTGCTGCAAAAGTTTTCCCCTATCATCAACGAGATCCCTTACATAGAAATTCATTTGTATGGAGCCTTTCGTAACCCGACCTCCCGTTTTTTCATCTGTAAAAGTTAACAAGGGAATCTCCGTTATTTTAATATCTTTCTTCGCATATCCATTATTCGTCAGCCAAGCCTTCAGCTTCGGCACAACCGTTTTATCTTTTTCCTCTACACTTGTCCACCATTCTTCAGGTTTAGATAAATCCATTTTTGACAGGTCGATTTGCTGCTTGTCCAGCGTTATCGACCAATTGGTTTTTGAATCATATAAATCTTTTTTGATAGATAAATATGCAAGAGGGTTGCCTCTTGACCAAACATTTGAATTCGATTCGGTCATCCCTCCATTGCTTGATGAAAAGAACGCTTCGATTATTTCGCCATCATGTTTGATTACCATGCCCTTTGTCTGATCAATGGCTGAATCAGTTCGATAATGACCGGCAGCCCCGCCATATACTTGGTAAGAAACTGTATCATCAATGATTGACGATTGATGGCGAAGTGCATACGTCCGGGCGGCAATCGCCTGTGCTTTTAAGGCTTCGGCATGCCATAGTGCGGGCATCTCCAGCGGGACAACGCCCTTTAGATAATCTTCAATGTAAACAGCATTGATTGGCCGGATGTAACCGTCCTCCACTGTAAATGTCATTGAGCCATGATACGGACGGCCGTTTATGGACAATGATGCTTCAGGTTTAACTGGCATTACCTTAAAGGAAGCATAAGATCCCGTTTTCTGAGAACCTTTGTAAACGGCAAGTTCAGCCGACTCCGCTTTCAGAGTCAGACTTTCACCTGCCTTGATGAATATCTCTCCCCCTGAATTACGGTAGTCCCCGGTTGCCGTTATTTTAACACTGGTTCTATTCCCCAAATAATTCTTCAGTTTCACTTCCATTGTTGTATTCTCTTCCACAGCCGTTGCTTCATGAGAAGGAAATGCAAAAAAAGTGATAAAGAAAGCGATAAACAAATACTTTAAACTTCTCATTCCCCTTCATCCTCATTCCTTTTCTATTTATCTTTTCAAGACTTTTGAATTAACCCTGTTCAATCTATTGGCATGAGAAAACTGTTTACTTGTAGGTTACTGAACTCTCTTTTTACATTCTGTATGTACGCCGCATTATCCTTCAAATCCGGCTTTATTGTGTAATCGGAATCCACAACCAAAATAAAAGCAGGACATGGAAGAAACCATGTCCTGCTTTTATTTTGGTAAATGCTTGCTGATGGTTGACTTTTTTCTTTACTTCAAATACTTCTTCAACACCGGTTTCATTTGATCGACAACGACATGGCTGCCGCCTCGGCCTTTTACATCTTCAATCATCCATGCCATGAGAAGTTCCGGGTCTTCTGTGTCCATGGCAACGAACCAGCCATTTTCTGTTCCGTCCGCATTTTTGGATGCCTTGATTTCAGCAGTTCCTGTTTTAGCAGCGATTTTGATGCCAAGATCATCTATTCCATGTCCGCTTCCCTTAGGATGTTCCACTACTTGTGTCAGCATCTTGGTGACCTGATTTGCTTGGTCAGCTGATATCGCATTTTCTTTCCATATTTTCTTTTCTATTTTATCTCCTGTTATTAACGAAGGTGCCGGGATGTTCCCTGCATTCAAAAAGGCTGAATAGGTCATGGCGAGATGAAGCGTACTCATTTGGACTTGCGCTTGACCATATCCAGCGTCAGCCAAACGTCCCTCACTATCGATCTTACCGATGCTCGATGCCTTGATCGGATAATCGTAATTCAAAGGCTCATCAAATCCGAATGCCTTGAGTCCATTTGTGAATTTTTCCTTACCAAGCCCCAGAGCTTTTTGGGCAAAGTAAATATTGTCTGAATAAATTAAAGCCTTTTCCATATCGATTGGAACCCCAGGGTCCGAAACCCTTGTAATGGAATGATCTTTCCATGTCGATTTGGCCCATGTTTTCCCTTGAATATTGATCGACTCTTTCGGATCCACGCCATTTTTCAAAGCGATTGCCGCAGTGATGGCCTTAATGGTTGAACCAGGTGCAAACGTCGAACTGAAACGGTTCAAAAGTGGTTTTTCCGGGTCTTCTTCAAGCGCTTTTTGTTCCGCTTTCGTTATTCCGAAAATATATTTATTAGGATCGAATGACGGACTTGAAACAAGTGCAAGCGTTTCGCCTGTCTTCGGATCAATTGCCGATGCCGATCCGGCTTCGTTCTTATATTGTTTGAAGATATCCTTTTGAAGCTCGGCGTCGATGGTCAATGTAATTGTTTCTCCCTCTTCAGCAGGCTTTTCAGCAATCACTTTTTCTTCGCCATCTTCGGCTCTAATAAAGATTTTACCGCCAGGTTTGCCTTTAAGCCGCGCTTCCAAAACTTCCTCAAGACCGCGTTTGCCAATAACATCACTTGCTGTATATCCTTTTCCTTTCAATTTCTCCAGATCTTCGGCCGATGCCTCACCGACATATCCAATTAGATGGGCAGTAGCCTCTTTATATGGATATATGCGTTCTTCCGTATTATTGACAGATACACCAGCAATGCTTAATAGCTTTTCCAAGGTTGCATTATTATCATTTGACATTTTCTTGATGGGCACGAAATAGCTTGGCTTTACCCATGTTTGTTTTAATTTCTGATTCACTTCGTCGGTGGACATATTAAGGATTCCAGCGACCTTTTTAACCGTTTCGGATTCATTGGCCATTTTCTCTGGCACGATTCCCACTTCTGCAACCGTTCCATTCATGGCAAGGCCGCGTTCATTTCTATCGACAATTTCCCCGCGAATGGCTGGATACGATTCAACCGATACCTTCTCGCCAGCTTTCAATTGAGGGAATATGTAGCTTTCATCCCACTTGATATACCAATTTTCTTCCTCGCCTTCCCCTTCCTTGACAAGTGTCGCTTTATGATCAGAGCTGACAGCACCCGCCATAGTGGACATATCAACGGTATATGAAAGGCTTACCTTTTCCCCATCTTTATGGTCTTTCTCTTCTTTTGGCTGTTTATAGTCCACCTTTAATTGGTCGGCTTCTATGCCCGTATAGATTTTCTCATAACGCTTAGCAAATTCATCCGCACTGATTTTCTTCTTTGTCTCAGGCGACAGATACTCGTACATCTTCGCAAAATCCTGTTTATTCCAAAGCTTCGTGTATGCCGCAAAGCGATCTTCCGGACTTGGCTCATCCGAGCATCCGGCCAGAAACAATACGCTCAACAACAATAAGCTGGAAACTAAAGCTAGTTTCTTCATGATTTCCTCCTAATGAATAGTTAGAATGATATACCTATAGTTTAGCAAAATATTAGGGGAATGGGGGATTTTACATGCCGAATTTCTTCATTTTTCTAATTAACCATGTTTTTTCTAAAACAAAAGTCCTGTACATTATGTACAGGACTTTTGTTTTAGAAAAAATAGATGAAGGTCCAGTTCACAAAAAAGATCAAGTTGATTTAAGGAATCAGCTCCCTTTCTGCCGGGTCTGCTAACAAAGGAAACCCGCAGGCGGAAAGCCAGCGCCTAGAGGCAACATTCAAAATTGTACAAACCCTAAAAAACGTAGGCAAACTCAATCTTCATCGAGTTTGCCTACAGCCTGGGTCATGTACATAATGTTCAGGATTCTAGAGCATTCTTTTTTTTCGGCTTTTTTTCTCTTGGAGCCATTTTTTCAGGAAGATAAAGCCCAGTATGGCCGAAATGATGAGACCGCTTGTCGTTACAATGACAGCTACCCATTCGTATAAGGTGTAATCCATATACGCTTTCCATGGTAATTTCCCTTTCCAATCTTCAATATATAGATTCATTCCGAATATCCCGGAGACTACCGTATAAATCGTTAGTATTTGCAAAAGATAATTACTTCTTTTCCCAGACAGTTTATCCTGATTTTGATAAAGGTAGGAAAGTGTTTCCTTCACCTCACTGTAGAGAGGGGCAATCCTGAAGGCTTCATCCGTTTTTTTGAAAAGCTCTTTACCGATTGCCGTACTATTCACTTCAGTGAATAAGTACTTTGCAGAAAACTGAGTGATCATGAAAATCAGCTGTTCTGTATCCGATTGATCTTTTTCCACATCTATCTGGGAATGTTCATGAGCCAATTTGAGCAGTACGATTTTATAATAGAAGAAAAGCAACAATGAATAAAAATGCTGTCCATACATTTCGCTTGCCAGTTCCTGTTCCAGTTTACCTGTAGCTTTCGTGACACACGCGAAATGATACATGCTAGTTACATAATAGGTTTCCTTGCCCCACCTGTCATATACTCTTTCCTGATAATACTTTTCTATATAATCAGGATTTAATGCACCTATATATGGTTCACCATCATTGTCATACCCGTTCAGTTCACTGATCCGGAATAAGTCATTTTTAGATATATCACGATCCTCAGGGAATGCCGTATAACTGATCACGTACATCCTTTCATCGATGAAGAAGGGCAAACTGCCAAAATAGGTCGGGTCCGCTTGTTCTTCATCCATATATTCCTCTATTGGCGGCAATAGTTCATTGAAGATGAAATCCTTCACTTGTTCATACTGATTTTCCCGACAGCCGACTTTCGTTTTTTCCTCATCATCAGCAATCGGTTCAAGGATTCGGAATGTATCGCCAAAATAGAGCACATCATCATGTGAAAGCCCTTCAGGTAAAGTAACACGAAGGTTCATCATGCCAATATGAAATGGGCATATGAAGATATCGATAGAGTTAATAATAAATGGGGTATTTAGATAGGGTGATTCGAAGGTACAATCAATATCCAGTTTTTTCGTGAAACGCCGCAAGCCTTCCTTCTGTTTGGCATTACTCGGAAATAAAATTGGCTCGATGTAAGGCATGAAATACTTTTCCAGTTTACGGTGCGAAACTTTATGGCCACCGTAAAATTGATTTTGTTGTTCCATATCTTTCAAGTTCAAAAAAACGAAATTGTCCTCAAACAACTTTTCCACAAACTTTTCAATCTTATTTCCTTCAAGCGTAAATGGAAAAATGTACTGCTGGAAAGTTCGCTTCGTCGGATCATTCTTTACTTTCACATCCATAAAATATATTCCTCCGATTAAACTGCGATTAACACAGGTTTAATTCATCTTGTTTCTTATATTTACCCATGTATATACAAACAAAACGAAACATATTATAGAAAAAAAGTGGACAAATTATCCAAATAAAAAAGATCCCCCAAGCATATGCATGGGGGCCATCGAAAAGAGTTCTTCAACCCTCTTCACTTTAGGGTACTAGAAACTGATGTTTCTAATGAAAAATCCGATATTCGGACCATTTTAACATTTATTTTAAGTATGATAAAATACGAAATTCCTCCATATTTGGGCTTCACCTCTTATTATCATCTAATAAATCCTTATATGCAGGGATTCACAGAAGAAAATATAACTACAGGAATATTTGCAAGATCTTCTGTTCATCCCTTTATCATTAAAATCACGTTTTAACTAAGAAAAAAATGGGTAAATAAAAAAAAGCAAAGGAGAGACATCATGAAAATTGATAGCAATAAACAACACTTTAAATTTTTTGAAAGAACAAATAACGCTAAACCAAGTAAGCGGAAACAAATGAGCGATTTCATTAAAAAGAAAATGAATGCTCAAAACAGTCATTTAAATGGCAAAAACTCATGACATGTGGGATGTCATGAGTTTTTATCTTTTAAAATGCGATTTCATTACCTTGAAGATTGTGCTTCACACATTTCTTGATACCGATTACATTCAAAAAATGTTGAATCTTCTTCATCGAGGTCGCCTGATATTCATCTACAATGGAAAACTCTTTAAGATAAGCGATTTTTTCTTGTACATCTGTATCTATATGATCTTGGCTGGATTCTTTATCATCTGATTTTTTGCATGTGTACACCACAGCTTCACCAATTTTCCTGGTTGCCTTATCAAAATAAAAAGAAAACACAATGGCACATTCATCATCGTAAAAAGAGGGTTGAACTTTCATATTAATATCAATCATTAACCTTACACCTCTCTCCGTTTTGTTATATACACTATAACAAAAGCATTAAAAGGAAATAGGCGTTACAAACTACGCTCACGTTTCTTCAACACCTACCAAATGGACCTTACACCCCCCATTCATAGATAATTATAACTACAGGAATATGCGCAAAAGAATAATCATCATTTAATAATAATAAAAAAAACATCTTCAATTGAAGATGCTTGAATGATTGATAAGAAGCTTCATTTATTTATTTATATAAACCTGGAAGTTCTGCATAAAGGCCTGGTAATTCGCTTGGGACAATAACAAAAGCAGCGATGATAAGAAAAGATACGACTAATGCTTTAGTACTTTTTTTCATAGGTCATTCCTCCTTTTCTTTTAAAAAAATATTGGTTAAAATAGAAAATAATTCTATAGTTATATTTAACCACAATTCTTAAAGTCATATATTTCGACTAAAGAATCTATTTAAACCGTTCAGGACCTGTACATACCGCTTTCACCGATTTTTCATAACAAAATATAACTCTAGGCATATTTTAAGGAGAATCAAAATGGATTTTTTTGCAGTTGGACAAAAGATCAAAGAGCTACGTAAACAAATCGGGCTTTCCCAGGAAGAGTTGGCAACCGGTATTTGTACACAAGCACAGATCAGTAAGATTGAAAAGGGCGATGTCTATCCATATGCATCCACTCTCTACTTAATTTCCCAACGTTTAGGCGTTGATGTAAACTATTTTTTCGATATTGGAATGACCCCTAGGCTGGATTACGTGGAAGAAGTGATTTATCAATTAAAAATAGCCAGAAGAACCCGAAATTATGAGGAAATGCAGCAAATTGTAAAGGCTGAGGAAAACAGTCCCCTCTTTCTTCAAAATAAAAAGAATCATCAATTGATTCTTTGGCACAAGGGAATATACGAATATGAAAAAAATAAAGATTTAGATAAAGCCATAGAATTCATCAATAAGGCCATCTCCATTACTCATACGACCGATAAAATTTATTCGGAACGGGAGCTTGAAATCCTAAGCAGTCTTGGTGTAATGTATGTTGCCGAAGAACAATACGAAAATGCATTTGCCTTGTTAAGGAAAGCTTTAGATCACTTGAAAGCCCTGCCATTCTTGACGGATAAAACGCTAAAGACGCGCCTATCCTATAATTTTGGCAGAGTGCTAACACGCCTTGGCCGATACGGAGAGTCCATTGCCTGCTGCCAAGATGCCATAAAGTGGTGCCTCGAACATGATCAATTATATGCTTTAGCGGATTTACATTACCATTTAGGATACAATTTTGAACTCGTAGGTAACTTTGAAGAGGCAAAAGAGTACTTGGGAAAATCTGCGTTTCTATTCAAATTACAAAAAAACCATACCTTTGTTACATTCATCAACAAAAAGCTGGACAGTTGGAAGAACGAAATGAAAATAAACTAATTCTATAATTTGGAGCCATTTCCCCGGGAATGGCTCCAAATTATAGACAAACTCGATGCCTCCAGTCACTCGCTTTCCGCGGGCGGACCGTTCTCGGGTCCTATGCGCCTGCGGGTCTCCACTTGACGCTCTTCCCCCGCAGGAGTCTCGCACATTGTTCCAATCTACTTTGTATTAAATTTATATATAGAACCCCTTTTGTCTACAAATTGAGCCATTCAACAGGAGTATATAATTTCTCACACTCATCATTTCCAAAACCTCTAATCTACATTTTAAATTCCAAGCCAAAATGAAGTATAATAAAGAGATGCTTCAAAAAAGCAATTTTAAAAAAGATTCCTGCCTCATCACTTGGTATTGTGAAGCGTGATGAGGATGAAGGATTTGAGGCATGTTAAAGTGATTGCCAGTTATTCCTGTTTATATCCGAACCGCTTATATTCAAGGGGATTTTTGACGATATTGACTTTTACAGGGTTTTTATGAATATACGGCTAGAAGCATTGATGGTTTGTTCGATTAAATGGATTAGAACGTAAAGAGAACGGCCATAGTCCGGCATTCGATCTGGGATGTAATTTATGCACCCAACGATAAGTTAAAGAACTGATGGTTCATGATCATACAAAAATATAATTTTGGTATACAGGGCTTGTCCCTGAAGGAGGAGAGTATGGAGCGGGAGTTGTTGTTAGTTGGGGAGCGGCTGGCGGAATTTTTGGAGGCCGGGGATCCGGAAGATTCGGATGTGGTGAATCAAGGGCTCCAGTTATACCGTCAGGGGCTCATTGATATTAAAGAAGAAGCGGCGGATACGATTGCAGCTGAGGTACAGGATGTGACACGCTTTAAGGCCAGGCTGAATCTGCTCTTCCCTCAGGATGGAAGCTGTACATGTGATTCAAGGTTCATTTGCCGGCATCAAATGGCCGTTTTCTTTTCTGCATATTCTGAACACGCTAGTGTTTCCGAATGGCTGAGCGATTGGAAAGCACCAAAAAAAACCTCAACGGCCCAAGCACTGCAGCAAGTGAAACCGGCAAGTGAATTACTTAAACAGGCGGCAGGGAAATCCATCATCTTAGATAAAAGCTATCCATCATGGAAGCAATTCGTGAATGATGAATTTGCTGAACATGTGGAGCCTCATATAGGCGAGGCTACTTATATGATTGAAAATCACATACAAACTTACTTTAAACGCCTTAGCTCAAAAGCTCCAATGGAAAGGGAATGGAAATTACTTTATCATTTCGTTACCCAATTTTGCACGATGCAGCAGACACTGAGAATGATTCAGCTGCATAAAAGTGAGACGCAAACGATCAGGGTCTTTTATGCACTTGCCGTCGACCTTGCAGAGGAGCTTCATGAAACGGTACAGCCGCTTAGCAGGCAAGCGAGGCCCTTCGCCTTTGATCCCTTCGTTTTTAGCATCAAGGAAGATGTAGCTAAACTGCTGGATGGAGGAGAAGGCCTCGAATACGAAAAGATCGACCTTTACCGGGAGATATGGAGCTACTTATTCTCCAACTCCTCATGGCGTAAAGAGGAACTGGAACGAATCAATAAAGAACTTCCCGAGAAGTATATGGGCACGACTGAGAGGACGTCCTATTCCCTCGCAGCGATTCACCTATCCCTTTTGGAGAACCATGATAAACAAGCAATTGGGCTTCTTCATGAATTGAAGAACGAAGCCTGTCCATACATTTTTTATTGGCTGAATCTCTTGGCTGAATCCGACAACCGGGCACGGGCTATCCCTTTCATTGAATTCATCAATAATAATGTCCAGGAGTTCCTTGCCGGTTTATCCGATTATTATAAACGGGTAGATTTCGTCCGTACCTTTACGACTTTAATTAACAGTTGCTGTTATAAATTAAAACGGACCGATTTGCTTGAGAAATTTTACAGGGCCACCCTTCCGCACAGCTATTGGAACTATGCAAACTTCCTTTTTGAACAAGGACAATATAAAAAATGGGTGGAGATGCATATTTACTCAGAAATCAGCATTGACTTAATCAGCAGTGAATCCATCAAAGAAGTGGTCTCAAAAGAACCGGAACTAATCCTGCCGCTTTATTATCATGCCGTCCAGGAAAAAGTTTCTTTGAAAAATCGGCCTGCTTATAAGCAAGCTGTCCGTTATTTGAAAAGGATGCGCACCATCTATAAGAAGAGCAAAAAGGAAGACGTATTCGAACGTTATATACTTTATGTAGCAGATTCGACCAAACGGCTTCGCGCTTTCCAAGAAGAACTAAAAAGGGGTAAGCTTATCGATGTTTAATCCAGGGAAATTAAAAATCAAAATAGCCGCTCTCGAAAACGGAACTTACGCCCTTGGTGTCGTCAATGAAGAAAATACCTTCCTCACCACGAATTATATACGCAGGCTGTTATTCAACTGGGATGACGCAAGCTTTTATGGCACTAAAATGACTACGGATATAGTGGATGGAAATCAAGTATTCATTCTTGACGCTTGGGGACTTCTCAATTTTTTTGCGAGGGAAAGCTTCAACTCCTTCATAGAATGGGAATGGTCCGAGATATCCTCCCTTTGCCTGTCAGCAGCTCCCGTTCTTCATGAATCCATTGAAGCTGGAATCCCCGTACCGGATTTCACCAATCTTCAATTGGACTCCATCGGCTGGAAGCTGCCGGAGGAAGTGGAAGAGGAATTCGTCCCTTCCTTTTGGGAAGAAGAAATATCTTTGGATCTTCCTTCACCTGAACTGGAAACCAACCGTACTTTTATCGAAAAGTGGTATAACGGTGCCGCTAATATGTATTTAAAAAACTATTCACCCATGCAGCATAAATGGAGGGAAGCCGTCGGGGCATTAAAGGATACTCGACTTTCTCCCGAAGAATTGCAGGCCTTTTTTGACAAGGACAGCTGGCAGGAATGGCTCGGTACCCTGCCCGATCCCAAGCCATTCACTATAGGTCTCCGTTTAACTGAGCCTCCAGATGGCAACGGGCCTTGGATGCTCGATGTTACCCTTCGTTCCAAAAGGGATGAGAATATCATTGAAACATATACAGGAAAAAAACTTCCGCGCGGCTGGAATAAGTATGCAAGTGATGTGGTGCGTGCTACGAAACGCTGGCAACTCGTCGTGCCCTGGCTTGGGGAGAATGGCCGTCTGAAAAGGGAGATTTCAGAAACGGATGCATGGGAGTTCTTGACCGATGCAAGCGAAAAGCTCCTGTTTCTTGGCGTCGAAATTCTCCTTCCATCGTGGTGGCTTGCCTTGAAGGAGTCCTCATTGAAGGTCAAAGCGAAAGTGAAGAGCCAATCGAACCGCGGCCCTTCTTATGTCGGGTTAAAAGCTTTAATGGACTTTGATTGGCGGTTCTCATTAAATGGCAAGGAGCTCACTGAGGCGGAGTTCGAGGAGCTCGTCAATGAAAAAAGGCGGCTTGTCTTCATCCGCGGCCAATGGGTCAAGCTTGACCCTGCTTTCATTAAGCAAATTCAGGAGCTGATGGAAACAGCGAATGAAAAAGGCATCCAACTGACTGACTTGCTGCAGCAGGAACTGTTGAATGGCATGAATGAAGATGGCGATGGCGATTCTGAAAACGACGAAATGCTCCGGATTCAATTTGAATTGAACCAGGAGCTCCGTAAAATGGTGGGAAGGCTCCGGGAAACCAAAAACATATCCATCCTGCCCGTCCCTAATGCACTTCAAGGTGATTTACGCCCCTATCAAAAACTGGGCATGAGCTGGCTCCTTTTTTTAAGGGAGCATGGTTTTGGTGCTTGTCTAGCCGACGATATGGGACTTGGAAAAACCGTCCAGATGATTGCCTACCTACTTCATGTTAAAGGCAAAGAAATGGTCGGTAAAGAGCTGCCCACTGGGCCCAAGGATGAACAAAAGAGTGAACCAATCATCGTCGAAGAGGATAGTAGCGCGGAGAGCAGTGATGAGGGTGAAGTCATTACCACTGCCCCTGAATCCGTCCCTGTACAATCGGCGCTCATCGTCTGCCCGACATCGGTACTTGGCAACTGGCAAAAAGAATTGGAAAAATTCGCTCCATCACTTAAAGTTCACCTACACTACGGATCGAATCGTGCTAAAGGTGAGGCATTTACTAAACTGGCAGCCGATCATGATATTGTCTTAACATCATATGGACTGACCCACCAAGATGTGGCTGAACTGACCTCCATCCATTGGAGCAGTGTTATCCTTGATGAAGCACAAAACATCAAGAATGCCCAAACGAAGCAATCCAAAGCGGTCCGCAAGCTAAATGGCAGACATCATATCGCCCTATCGGGTACGCCGATGGAAAACCGTTTAAGTGAGCTATGGGCGATTTTCGACTTCATCAACAAAGGTTATCTCGGAACGCTAGGTCAGTTTCAGGAAAAATATGTGGCGACCATCGAGCGTGATGATCAGAAGGATAAAATCAAGGAATTGCAGCGTTTGATACAGCCATTTTTGCTTCGCCGTACAAAGCGTGATAAAGAAGTCGCTCTTAATCTTCCGGATAAGCAAGAACAAAAGGAATTCGTACCGCTTACCACCGAGCAAGCATCGTTGTATGAGCAACTGATTAAAGATACATTCACTGATATCGAACAACTATCTGCCTTTGAAAGAAAAGGCATCATCCTCCAGATGCTGAATAAGCTAAAGCAGCTTTGCAATCATCCAGCTCTTTACTTAAAAGAAATGGAAAAGGAAAACATCATGAAGGCACCTAACCGATCTGGCAAACTCGAGAAGCTGACCGAGCTTATCGATGCTGTCCGCGAACAGGATGAAAGCTGTCTCATTTTCACTCAATATATCGGGATGGGCAATATGATTAAAGATTTGCTGGAAAAACGATATGGCTTTGAAGTGCCATTCCTGAACGGGAGTGCGAACAAGAAGCAGCGTGATGAAATGATCACGCGGTTCCAAGATGGGGATTTCCCTATTTTCATACTCTCGTTGAAAGCAGGCGGCACTGGGCTTAATCTTACAGAAGCAAACCACGTGATTCACTATGATCGCTGGTGGAACCCAGCTGTTGAAAATCAAGCCACCGACCGTGCTTACCGAATTGGGCAACAGCGTTTCGTTCATGTTCATAAGCTAATCTGCACAGGGACCCTGGAAGAAAAAATCGACCAGATGCTTGATAAAAAGCAAGCCCTGAACGACGAGATCATCAGCAGTGACAACTGGATCACCGAACTTTCCACAGAGGAAATCAAGGACCTGGTTGCTCTTCAATAAACCCGCTCTCACGATTTGAAGAAGAACGAGGTCAGGTTGTTAACTTATAAGGAAAAAAAGGGGAATGCAATTCGATATGCATTCCCCTTTTTTATACATAAGCGTCCTGTAACTTTATTGAATACCTGGTATGGCCAGGTTCAAATGCATGTCTTTTATCAAAAAATCGATTTAACCATATAAAGAGCTGTGATCCAAATGATGATTGCAGAAATTTTATTTAATATTCCAAGGAATTTACCAGATGTATCAACCTTTTTCAGCAATCGTCCCGCAAGACATAATCCATGGAACCAGCACCATGACACAAAGATGCACGTTGCGGTGAAAATCATTTTATCTTTTCCTGAATAAACAAGTGAGCTCGAACCGATTACACCTATCGTATCCAAGATTGCATGCGGATTCAGTAATGATACGGATAGAGCAAATACAATTTGTTTTTTGGTCGACATCTGCATGGATTGGGCACCTGACTGTGAGTTCGATTTGGCAAACCAAATCTGAAAACCCATATACAATAAAAATATAACTCCGATTATGATTAATGTAAGGCGCAACCAATCATATTGCATGACAACCAACGAAACACCTAAAATAGCTAACAAAATGAGCAGTGTATCACAAATTGCAGCTGTTATCGTTGCTGGCAATGCTTTTTTTATTGTAGGTTGGATTGCTCCTTGATTAAAAATGAATACATTTTGCACTCCCAACGGAAGTATCAGCCCCAATGCCAATAATAATCCATGAAAAAATGGCCCCATACGAATACCCCCTCCTTTCAAATTCAGTATAATGAAAAAAACAAAGGAATTGACCATCCAATTGGTTGGCTTTCAAACCAACCAATTTATATTGAATACAGAACATGAAAGGAGTGGTTTTCGTATGTTTATCGAATGGAGACCAAACCGTACTTCCGACCAATCACTTCACCTGCAAATAGTGGATTGGATCAAACAACAAATTACACGAGGGGAATGGCCAGTTAGTACCAAGCTTCCATCACAACGTTCATTGGCCGACTCATTTGGGGTAAACCGAAGTACCATCATCACAGCCATTGATGAGTTGATTGCTGATGGATTATTGGAAACTAAGGTTGGGTCCGGCACATTCGTTTCCAATAATACATGGAATGTGCTCGTCTCAAGCAAACAGCCCGACTGGAAAAACTATGTCAGGAATGGACTCTATGAACCTAATTTAAAAACGATTCAGGACATTAATCAGTATGAAACGGACACTGCCATCATCAGATTAGGCACGGGCGAACTATCTCCAGATCTATTGCCTGCAAAACAAATCGAAAAGACGTTGCGATCCACTTCTTTTGATGCCCACTCTTTAGGCTATTCCGAACCCAAGGGTGATAAGAGACTTCGTCAATGTATAAGTGCTTATTTAGAAACAAAAGGGATCAACGCGAGTCCCAGCTCCCTCATGGTCGTTTCTGGCGGGCTTCAGGCACTCCAGTTGATATCAGTCGGTTTACTTCAAAAGGGATCGATGATTTTACATGAATCCCCTTCCTATTTAAATTCCGTTCACCCTTTTCAATCTGCGGGCATGCACTTAGTAGGTTTATCAATACAAGGCCGGGAAAGTATCCCGACACAAATAAAGCACATCAACGGAAGGAAGAAAGCGTCACTATTTTATACTGTTCCAACGTTTAACAATCCAACGAATACTACATGGTCAAAAGAAGAAAGACTTAACCTCCTATCACTATGCAAAAAGGAACAGATCCCGATTATTGAAGATGACGTATATAGTGATTTGTGGTTTGATAATGAACCACCGCCTCCATTAAAATCCCTTGATGCAGATGGCCTTGTATTGCATATTGGCAGCATGTCCAAAACATTAAGCCCAGGATTGCGTATCGGATGGATTGCTGGCCCAATAACCGTGATTGAACGTTTAGCGGACATTAAAATGCAAATGGATTATGGTTCAAGTGCACTTTCCCAGCACCTTGTGGCGGAATGGTTAGCAAATGGGCAATATTCAAAGCATTTAAAGTGGCTAAGGCATGAGTTGATAGGACGCAGAGATTTTACATTAACTCTTCTCAATCAATATTTTAAGGGACTGGCTGAATGGCAAATACCTCAAGGCGGATTTTATATATGGTTAAAATTATGTAAACCAATCGTGAATTCAAACCTTTTCAGGCAAGCGTTAAAGGAAAACATACTTCTTAATCCGGGATACATATACGAACCAAATAACCATACACATATACGGCTTTCATATTCATACGCCTCGGAGGAACAATTAGCTTATGGCATCCAAACCCTTTCAAAGATCATCCGGCGGTTGGTTTGACATCTTGAAAGATTGGAGAGGCATTAATGGAGCTGCCGTGGCAGCTCCATCCTTATTGAGTAAAGTAACTTTTCGTATGAATTATTCGGAAATCTCATACCTTACAACGTCCTGCCTAAAAATGTTAGGGATTTTCATGGGGTAGCAGCTTTCATTTTTACGTTCCGCTCTTTTTGCTGGATGATGAAAAAAGAATGGTGATAGCCATGATTGATCATGATATGATCGAGGATTGCAGTAAGCGCCTCACCCTTATTCGGCTGATATGTCTCTGAACTTTCTTCAATGATGATTTTTTCTTGGTGGGGATCATAATTAATAGATGTTTTAGCACCTTCTTCAAAAAAAGAAAGGGTTACCTCCTGACATAGAGGAAAATCCTGATAAGGTGAATCAGAGCGGAGATCCTTTTCAAAGGGAGAATGGACGTGCTGAAGTGCATCAAAGAAACTCGGTTTTGTAAGATATGACCTGTCGCTTCCTCTCCTTTCGAATTTCACTGTAATTGCAATACTAGTTACTTTATTGCTAGATTTCTTCTTATAATTCATAGATACCCTCCTTTCAATAAGACCTTTATACCTAATTCTTTTATCCTATTCGATATACCTGCCGGATAATGAAAAAACTTCCTCACTAAGAGATTTCCATATTAGCACGGTGAAAACGCAAGGAACTACACCATAATCTACTAAAGAATTCATTCATCAAATCCATACTCGGGAAAGCTTATTATGCAAAAACAGCCCTCTTGGATAAGAGGGCTCATACTGTAGACAAATTCGAACGAGTTTGCCCGCAGTTTTTTCTTTGAAAACGTCCAGTTTATTTCAGAAATCCGCTCCCTTTCCGCCGACTGTCTGCCAAGCCTCCTCGACGCAAGCGTCTGTGGGGTTCTCGGCTAGCCAGTTATTCGGCAGGAGTGTCGCAAATTTCTTCAATTTAATGGTGGTTTCATTCCATATTAAAAGGTAAAAATTCATGAAGGATAACCAAGTCTTCTTTTTATAATCATGGTTCGGGGTAGTCCATTCGGAACCCCCATTTTGTACGAAGGAAAGCAAGTTTGCCTACAGTATTATTTTTCCAGTTGATTGGAGCGGGTGTACAAGACTCATGCGGGAATGGCGTGTCCAAGGCGCAGCGAGCGCCGAGAGCGGACCGCCCGCTGAAAGCGAGTGCCCTACATCCCATCCAATGTTCAATTGTACAACCCCGCAAAAAAACTGTAGGTACAAATCATTATGTCTACAAACTGAAGCCCTCTTGGGTAAGAGGGCTTCCTTTCGTTATTTTTTTGCTTTATTGATGTTAAAAGATTTCTTCATTTCATTTCCTGCAAGATCGGTCACCTTAAACTCAATCTTATTGTTGCCTGTTTTAAGCGGCAGTTCCAAATCCTCTATCTTCTTCTTATAGGCACGCATTTTGTATGGTTCCTTGAATTCATGATAGAATACTTCGCTTCCGTTCAGGTAAAGGCGGATTTCATCGAAATTATCTTCCACCGTCACGTCCACTTTTGGATTTTTCCCTTTGGCTCCCACAGTTTTCGGTACACCCTTCACTTTTAAACCTGGCTTTGTTGCATCGACCATAATCGTCCGTTTAAAGGAAACCGTGTTATCCCACTTATCGGTTGCTTTAACAGTGAAGCTTTGAACACCCTCTTCAAATTTCTTTTCATATGAGAATTCATATTTGTTATTCGCCTTGTTATACGTTGCAGGTACCGTTTTATTGTCGATTTTAAACTCCTTTATTTCCGACGCTTCTTCAATTTCCCCTGTTATTTTGATTTTATTTTTATTGTTCACGCTCAAGGCTTCAGGACTCTTGATCTTTACAGCTGGTGCATGATTATCGATTGGAGCTGAATCACTGGCTAATTCAGTTTCAGCCGTTTTTTCATTACCTGCATAGTCAATTGCCACAACCTGAACCTTTTCCCCTTTTACATCAGGTAAAGTGAATTGCTTCGCATTCGCCGGGAGCGGCTCTTCCATGATGGATGCTCCATCGACTTGTACATCGTAATAAGCAAGTCCTGAACCATTCAAATTATCCTTGCCTTGGATGGTTAATACATTGCCTTTTTTCGAAATTTTGACTGTCGGCTTTACCGTATCGATTTTGATAGGCATTTTAAACGTCTGCCATTTTGCACCCTCGTAATCTATCATCGCTTTGATTTCAAAATAATAGACCCCATCCTTAGCGAGTGCATTATTGATTTTACCGTCCCATTTACGGGCCGGATCAAGGGTGTACGCGGTCCCTTGTCCGCCATCATAATAGTCCTTGCGTACATTATTCTCTGTGCGAAGTTTCCGGATTGATTTGTTTTCACCATTCAATATATTGTATTCTACCTTTTTCGCATTCCTTAAGAATGATAGGACAGGCACGAAGTCA
Source organism: Peribacillus sp. NPDC101480 (assembly GCF_050277335.1). NCBI lineage: Bacteria > Bacillati > Bacillota > Bacilli > Caryophanales > Bacillaceae > Peribacillus > Peribacillus sp. NPDC101480. Next base: position 250,710 of record NZ_JBNNSB010000003.1, on the reverse strand, counting down.
TCCTGTGCACCATCATTATTTGGGGAAATCGCAATATTTTTGCCATTGAATGTTTTTCCCGCAGGGTCATAGCCAAGATAAGTGAAATCTTCACCTGCTGTAGAAACTCCACCTGCCATGCCATAGAAGGACTCTTTATCATATTTAGTGCCATCCAGGATAGGGGCTTTGTCCCACTCCCCTTTAAACCCTACATACGGTACATTCAGTTCCGGATTCGTATCGGCAGGATCCTTCAATGAAATGAACCCTTCAACAAAATATCCGTTTGGAAAGACCTCGTCAATGTCTACAAGAGTCTGAAGGTCATCACCGAGTACTTTTGCATCGGATATGTCAACTTTCACTTCGAATGTAACCGATTTTTTTGCGGGAACGGTAATCTTATTTGTGCTTTTATTATTGATTTTAATCGAAGCGTTCTTAATTTCCTGTGCTTCCAGTTCGTTAGCGGTATAACCGAGTTGTCCCTGGATTGCATAGTCTGTTTGGATATTACCTTTTACATCATACTTGACCGCTTTGTTGCTGAAGTTTTCAACCTTTAAAGTAAAGGCGAACTTATTGCCGATCTCCTTCATTGCAACCTTCGCTTCTTTCGTGAATGCCTCGGTCACGACAGCTGGTGTGGACAATGCGGATTGCAGCTGCATGACCCCGGCTCCCTGCCTGCGAGGCGAGTAAGGGTTTTCCCAGTCAAGGGCTTTATTGACGACACCTTGATCCGCTAGTGGTTTTGAAGTATTCATCATCAGGTTCTTCGCTAAATTTGCCCGGGCAGAACCATTTAATTTAAATTCTTTATCCACTCTTTCAAGAACAAGTGCCGAGCCGCCGGAAACATGTGGTGCCGCCATCGAAGTACCACTCATCATTCCATATTCATCGTTGTTCAGCGTCGAATAAATTTGTCCTCCCGGAGCAGTGATTTCCGGTTTAAAATCCAGGTTTGGTGCGACTCCCCATGAACTGAATGAGCTCATTTTCCCTGCTTCTGGATTTACAGCTTTTGTTTTATCACCATTAAAGGTAATCTTCACCTTTTCTCCATCCGTTAAGGCCGCTTTCAGCTTTGCACCATCCGATTTCAACATGAACAGCTGGGGAATGGTGATGCTTGGATCTGTGGCCATGGAAATATATCCGTCAGCATTATTGTAAATAATGACTCCTGTCGCACCTGCTGCCTGGGCATTTTGCGCCTTTTCTATAAAAGATAGCGTGCCGCGTTCGATGAGGGCGAACTTGCCTTTAACATCCACTTTGGAAAGCTCCTCCGGCGTCCCAAGACCTGCAGCCACCAAGTCATGTGTTTTTTCATTTAAAGTATTGGGATGTACGCTTGAAGCCGACATGAACGGAGCTTTCCCTACTTGTCCGTTTATATCATAAGTCGCTGCATCCAAATCCATATAGTTATTCTCTACCGACGCCACTTGTACAGAATCGTATGCAAGTCCAGGTGAACCTGAAACGCCAATATCCGGGTTCGACGCTGATGGGTTTGCAAATCCATTTCCAAAATGTGCTGAGTTTCCTGCTGAAATCGACATGAGGATCCCATTATCAACAGCCCTGGATACCGCCTGCTGCTCCGGATCTTCTGCAGATACAAAACCTGCAGTGGAGCCAAGGCTCATATTCAACACATCCGCCCCAAGGATGATGGCATCGTCAATTGCCTTGATATATATATCGCCCCATGTTGTCTGCATGTCGGGATCATTCCCGAAGACCTTTAAAGCAAGCAGCTGGGCTTCAGGAGCAACCCCTTTAATGCCGCCATTCTCTTCATCTCCATTGGCACCGGCTGTACCTGCTACATGCATTCCATGCATTGACGCCCCTTCACCAAGATCAAGGATTTCTTCATTTTCATCCATGTAATTGTATCCATAAGGAACCTTCGCCGTATAATAATTGCCTAATAGATGGTTAGATTCCTTCATTCCGCTAATTTCATTTTCAGTCAGTTCTGCCTTATTATCATTATTCAGGACCATATCACGGTGAGATGGGTCGATTCCAGTATCGATAATCCCGACGACCATCCCTTCCCCTTTATATCCATATTCCCGCCAAGCTTCCTGGGCTTGGACTAGTTCTTTACTATAAAGCATTTCGGGTTTTTCTACAGGACGTTCATATTCATTCGCAATATGTACTTCAGCAACTTCAGGCATGGCTTCCACCTTTTTGATTTCACCATACTGAAGTTCACCGCTGAACCCATTGACGACTGTCGTAAAACTTTCAAGCTCTTTGAAAGCTATTTTTTTCTCTTTCACCTTTTTTTTCAATTTCTTCTGATTAGCTAGCTTTTCGGACTTTAATTGTTGTTTCTTATTTTTCGATAACTGTTTAAAAAGTTTCCCTTCCTTCGAAGCTGTTTCTATTGCCGGGGCTTCCTTCATCTCTACGATGACCCTGACCTTCTCATTGCTTTTGTATTTCTTATCCAAATCATTTTTCTTCAGCTTTATAATACTTTCCTGATTCTTCTTACCTGCACCGCCCGAACCTGCCGGGGGGTCTGGGAGCTTGGCTGCGGAAACGCTTGCAGTAAATACTAATAGAAAGATTGCTAGAATGGACAAGCTACGTTTAATCAATGAACTTTCCTCCTCTAAAATAAGCAATTTTTGGAATATTCTTACTGAGTATAAAAGTATCACAACTTTTGGGGTGATTTTAAGAGATAATAGTCACTATTTTCCTATTTCGAACTAGGATTTTGTTATTATTTTTCATATTTTGATAGATTTACAGATAAACGACAAAAAGATGGTGATGTTAATCTAACATCACCCTTTAACTTCTAGTTTTTCATTCTTGGATCCAAAGCATCGCGCAGCCCATCCCCCATTAGGTTAAAGCCGAGTACCGTAAGCATGATTGCAAGCCCAGGGAAAAGAACCGTCCATGGTGCTTGAATGATGAACGCCCTGGAATCGGCGAGCATTTTTCCCCACTCTGGTGCTGGCGGCTGTGCACCAAGACCGAGAAAGCCGAGTGCTGCACACTCAATTATGGCAGTTGCAATCGCTAACGTACCTTGAACGATAATCGGTGCAAGGCTATTCGGAAGGACGTGGTGAAGGAGAATGCGGCCATCCCCCATTCCAATTGCCTTTGCAGCCGTTACATATTCCTCTTCTTTCACCGTTAAGACCCGTGAACGTAAAAGCCGGCCGAATATCGGGACATTGACGATGGCTATGGCGATAAGTGCGTTGCGAAGGGAGGGTCCCAAAACGGCAACGACAGCAATGGCAAGCAAGATACTTGGAAAGGCCAGAATAATATCAAAGATCCTCGATATGATCGTATCTATCCACCTGCCGTAATAACCGGCAATGATTCCTAAAAAAGACCCGACCACAACAGATCCGGCAACAGATAAAAAGCCGACCCCTATTGATATGCGCGAGCCATAAATGACCCTGCTCAAAATATCCCGGCCAAATTCATCCGTTCCGAACCAATGCTCCGCAGACGGGGCCAAATGTTTATCACTTAGCTTTTGCCCCTCAAATGAATAAGGTGCTATAACGGGTGCGAAGATGGCGATTAGGATGAAAAATGAAACAATCCCCAGACCCACAAGGGCTACCTTATTTTTCTTAAAACTTTTCCAGCCTTCCTTCCAGGGAGAGATGACTTTTTCCTCTGCCTCTTTTGGAGGAAGGATTGGCGAAGTATTCGTTGCTATTTCAGGCATGAGTTTCCCTCCCTATTTATACTTAATCCTAGGATCGATCGCTGCATACAACAAGTCCACAACTAGATTGATCATGACAAACAAAAAGGCGATGACGAGAATTCCGGACTGTATCACCGGATAATCCCGAGATAGGATTGCATCATAAATATATGTACCGATACCTGGCCACCCAAAAATGTTTTCCGTCAATATGGCGCCGCCTAAAAGTAATCCTGTTTGCAGTCCGATAACCGTCACCACTGGAATCAGGGCATTCTTAAAGGAATGCTTGTAAACAACCCAAAACATTCTCATTCCTTTAGCACGAGCCGTACGAATGAAATCCGATCTCATAACTTCCAGCATGGACGAACGTGTCATCCTTGCAATAATGGCCATCGGAATGGTCGCCAGCGCAATTCCCGGCAAGATGAGATGTTTTATCACTTCGAAAAACTGATCCACCCTGCCCGCCATGAGTGTATCTATCAAATACAGTCCGGTTATGGCCTCAACGGGATCCCTGATATTGTCCCGCCCTGTCGTCGGAAGTAAATCCCATTGAATTGAAATGATAAATTGTTCCATTAATCCCAGCCAGAAAATAGGCATGGACAAACCAATCAACGCAATCACCATGGCGACATAATCAAACCATGAGTTTTGGAACCAAGCTGATATAATCCCTGCATTAACGCCTATGACCACGGCGATGATCATGGCGATCAAGGCCAGTTCTATCGTAGCCATGAGGTATGGCCCAATTTCTTCGGAAACCGGACTATTCGTTTTTAAGGAAACACCCAGGTCTCCCTTTAACAGGCCTGATAAGTAATCCCAAAATTGAATGAACCAAGGTTTATCCAGACCAAGTTCCTTTGTCATTGCAGCGACTGCCTCTTCCGTTGCTTGCTGCCCTAAAATTACCTGTGCTGGATTTCCTGGAATAGCCCGGATCATCATGAATACAATAAACGCCATTCCTAGTAACACTGGAATGAGAGATCCTAAACGTCGTACGGTATAGGAAAACAAAACAATCACCCGCCTTTTAAATAAGGGGCCTTAAAAGCGCCCTCGATCATTTTGAAATGCATTCCATAACAAAACCGGGAAGCATGCAAGACTCCATACTACCCGGTTCGTACGGTTAATTTTCTAGAGAAACATTAACAAGGGATTGTGAACCAGTTGGATGTGGAACAAACCCTTTGACCGTCTTAGATCCGGCTAACTGCGGTAAAGAATGTACAAGCGGTACCCATGGAGCTTCATCATGAATGATTTCCTGGGCTTTTACATACAACTCATTACGCTTGGCTTCATCTGCCGTGGACTGAGCTTCGATCAGCAGTTTATGGACTTCTTCGTTTGCGTAACGGGCATAGTTGTTGGAGCCGATATTATCTTTATCCAATAATGTATAAAGGAAGTTATCCGCATCTCCATTATCGCCTGTCCAGCCCATCATGAAGGATTGGGCTTCACCGGCCTGCACTTTCTCTAAATATGCAGCCCATTCGTATGAAACGATATTCGCTTCGATGCCGACTTGTTTTAGGCTTGCTTGAATGGCTTCAGCCACTTTTTGACCATCTGGCATATATGGGCGCGGTACCGGCATTGCCCATAGGTCCATTTTAAATCCGTCTTCAAGTCCAGCTTTTTTCAGCAGTTCCTTCGCTTTTTCTACATCGTAATCATAGTCTTCGACTTTGTCATTGTAGCCAGAAACGGATGGCGGCATAGGATTCTTGGCAGGCTCTGCTGTGCCTTCATAAAAATTATCAATGATTTCCTTTTTATTGATCAAATGCGAGATGGCTTGACGCACTTCTTTCTTGTCGAATGGTGCCTTCTCAACATTGAAAGCAAAGTACCCGACATTCATGGATGCACGTTCGAATATTTGCAGGTTTTCATCTCCTGTAACTTTACTGATATCACTTGGGTTCAACCCGTCCATCAGGTCGATTTCACCTTTGATTGCAGCATTTAAACGCGCAGAGTTATCTTTAATGACCTTAAACGTGATACCATCAAGTTTTGGCAGTCCATCTTGCCAATAGTCATCGTTTTTCACCACTTCAATCGTATCGCCAGGTTTCCATGATTTGAATTTGAAAGGACCTGTACCAGATGGATTTTTAGTGAAATCGTCACCCTCTTTTTCAATTCCAGCCGGACTGGCTATTGCAAATGTAGGCATGGCAAGGTTTTTCAGGAACGGCGCCTGCGGACGGTTCAAAGTGAATTCCACCGTGCTGGCATCGATCGCTTTTACTTCTTTGATAACATGGCCTTCATCACCTTCAAATCCTCCGAACATGGAGGCATAGTACGCAAATTTACCCTCATCCTTACTTTGTGCCCAACGTTGAAAGTTTTTAACGACAGCATCTGCATTGAAATCCGTACCATCATGGAACTTGATTCCGGTTTTCAATTTGAATGTGTATGTTTTTGCGTCATCGGACACTTCCCATGATTCTGCAAGACCCGGATTGATTTCCGTATCATCTTCCCCATATTTCACAAGCGTTTCAAAGATCTGCTGTGTGACGATGAATGATTCACCATCGGTTACGATGGCTGGGTCAAGACCGACAGCGTCTCCGCCTTTACCGTATATCAATACGCCGCCCTTCGCTTCACTCGATCCCCCTTTACCACCATCTTTCTCTTTTGATGTAGACGAGGAGCATCCCGCAAGCGCTAGTGAAAGAGCAAGGATACCAGTCAGCAATAATGCCCATGTTTTCTTCATATTCTTCCCCCTTATTATTTGCGAATTTATGTATACGTCGTGTCAATTGTATAAATGACAAGCAACGTAGTGACCAGGTTTATGTTCATTCAAAATTGGCTTGTCCGTTTTGCATTCTTCCATCGCCTTCGGACATCTCGTATGGAATGGACAGCCGCCGGGCGGGTTTGATGGGCTTGGAACATCTCCCTGCAGGATTACCCTATCCCCCTTGTATTCCACATCCGGGATCGGCACCGCTGATAATAAAGCCTGCGTATATGGGTGAAGCGGATCTTCATAAAGTCCTTCACTTTCCGTCAATTCAACTATATGTCCAAGATACATGACGCCGACACGGTCGGAGATATGCCTTACCACCCCAAGATCATGGGCAATGAACAAGTAGGTCAAATCAAAATCTTCCTGCAAATCCTGCAACAGATTCAAGACCTGGGCCTGAATCGACACATCCAGTGCAGATACCGGCTCATCTGCAATGATCAGTTTAGGGTTGACTGCAAGTGCCCTCGCGATGCCAATACGCTGCCGCTGGCCCCCGCTGAATTGATGAGGATACCTTTTAGCATGGTAACTGCTTAAGCCAACAACCCTAAGAAGTTCCTGTACACGGGATTTTCGTGCCTTTTTATCTTTAACCCCATGAACGATGAGCGGTTCTTCCAATATTTTTTCAATTGTATGCCTGGGATTGAGGGAAGCGAATGGGTCCTGAAAGACCATCTGCATTTCACGGCGCATCTTTCTCATTTCACCGGCAGATAAAGCCGTCAGGTCCTTTCCTTCAAAATAAACATTACCCTCACTTGGCTCAAGCAATCGAAGCAATAATCTTCCCGTCGTCGACTTTCCGCAACCGCTTTCACCGACAAGGCCTAAAGTTTCCCCTTTATAAATGGAAAAAGACAAACCATCAACTGCCTTGACCTCTCCAATGGTCTTTCCCAGAACCCCTCCTTTAATCGGAAAATGCTTCTTTAGGTTTTCTACCTTAACCAATGTTTGACTCATTCAAGGCAGCTCCTTTCCCATCTTCATACAGCCAGCAGCGAACATGCTGACCCTCATCGAATTTCAATAGAGACGGGGTCTCATTTATACATTGCTCCATGGCATGTGAGCATCGAGGGGCAAACTGGCACCCGAGGTTGCTTGTCCCAGGTTTTGGCACATTACCAGGTATTGAGTAAAGGCGCTCTTTCTTTATTCGCATATCCGGAATCGATTGTAGTAAACCGACCGTATAAGGGTGCTTAGGATTTTGGAAAATCGTTTGCACATTTCCTTCCTCTATTACCTTGCCGGCATACATGACAATGACACGTTCACACATTTGCGCAACTACCCCAAGATCATGGGTAATCATCATGATTGCCGTGTCTGTTTCTTTATTTAAATTCTTCATTAATTCTAGAATTTGTGCCTGGATCGTCACATCCAAAGCCGTTGTCGGTTCATCGGCTATTAGGAGTTTCGGCTCACAGATCATGGCCATTGCTATCATGACCCTTTGTCTCATTCCGCCTGAAAGCTGATGAGGATATTCATCGAGCAATTCCTCGGCACGGCCAAGCCCAACCAGCTTCAACATTTCCACCGCTCTTTGGCGGGCCTGTTTTTTGTTCCATTTTTTATGTATCCGAAGCGTCTCAACCAACTGCTCGCCAATAGTGAACACGGGATTCAAGCTTGTCATCGGTTCCTGAAATATCATCGCTATATCATTCCCGCGAATTTTTCTCATTTTCGCTTCAGGGGCATTTGCGATGTTCTCTCCTTTAAAAAGGATTTCTCCCTCCACCTTACCAGCCGGTGAAGAAACGAGACCCATGATGGACAGAGAAGTAACGCTTTTTCCGCACCCCGATTCCCCCACTATCCCTAAAACCTCACCAGGATTTACATGAAAATCGATTGAATTCACGACAGGGATCACCCCATCGTCCGTACGAAAACTGGTTTGCAGCCCATTCACCTTAATAATTGGTTCGTCCATCAAATCACTTCCTATATATAACTTTTTTTCCAATTATATTATTGGGTTTATTATTGCATCAAAATTAAAATATTACAATATATTTTCTAAAAATTCTAATTTAACAGAATTATTTTTTATTTTTTCCTATTTACGCACTTTTTGGCACAAAAAAAATGACTGCAAATTTACAGTCATTACAAGAGGGGAAACAGATAAATCGATTTTATTGAGGGTAAATCGGGGTTTCCAGCCGAGGAAGAGGCTATATTAGCTTAGGGGGAATGAATTGATGAAAATGAATTTTATAAATAGTGTTGAAATTCTGTACAGTTATTTTTCATTATGGTCATATAAATACTTTTTTTGTTCCCTATGTTTTAAGCATAAAATTGATCGTTCCTATTATTGACGGAATATATCACTAATGTTTTTTTCCACTACTGCATAACAATCTTGCTTCTGTCCTGTCGTCATGCCCAAAACTATAAACCAATATGTTCAAATTCCTTAGGCTTAACATCATTTTGTTTTGAGCCAATGAATTGAACCCTCTCGGCGACCACTTCAGTTACATATACATATTTACCCTCCTGATTTTCATATCTCCTTGTTTGTATTCTGCCAGTTATGCCGATTATGGCACCTTTTTTACAATATTGAGCAGTATTTTCAGCAGACTTTTTCCATATGATACACTGTACAAAGTCGGCCTCATAGTTACCGACAGTATTACGAAAGTTCCGGTTGACTGCTAAAGTGATATTGGAAACAGCCTTGCCATCAGGTGTGTGTCTTAATTCGGGATCCTTCGTAAGCCTGCCGACGAGGGTAACTTGGTTAATCATTTTTTCACTCCTTCCTCTTTAATATGCTTTTATCATACTCTTTCTTCCATCGATTAAAAAATGAAGGAAATAGCCTTAATACACCATTTTTCTTCATAAAAAACCGTTTGAAATGATGCAAAACCATTTTTTATTGATTAAAATTAGGTGAAAAACGAATAGTTAACAAAATTAAATATTTTGCAAATTTTTATTCTATCCTTCATAATTTAGACAAATGTTGGGTATTCATTTCATTAAGGAACTTTTTTTTAGTATGATATAATTACCTTTAAAAGGATTTATCGATATGTACTATTTCAAAATTTACGTTTAAGAGAGGTAATTACCGCTCTTTCTTGCAAGAAACGGAGGAATTAGATGAAATCATTTAAATTGATCTCGTTGCAAATTGTAACTGAAAATTTTAACTTGATTGATATTGTATTAACAGATGGATTGATTATAAATAAAGAAAACGACGCTAGATCGTGGTTACTGGAAGCCTTTGTAGATGAAAATCATTTCAAAGAGCTTGAACCTTCACTTCCCGATATAAACGGAGAGGTGTATATCCAGGCCGTCATTACCAACAAGGATAATGAACCGGCTTTGTTTCACACTGTACTACGCACAATAAGAAAAGTCGGCAGCCATTATAGCCTTCTATTCGTTGGTCACATCCAAAAAACACGGAGCAAATATGCAGAACTTCTTCTTGAAGATTTGGTTCAAAAAGGGCTCGTCGGCGATGAATTAATAAATGAGTTCAAGCAAAAAATCCGCTCAAAGCCTAAATTAGCAACCAATAAATAAAAACCTTCTTTTAATTCCCATCCCCTAACGAATGCATATAAAAAGACTGACTTAGCTGAAGAAGGATATTAATCCTCTTCTTACCTAAGCCAGTCTTTGTCATTCCGTGCTAATTACTTATTGTTGTCGCCTTTTTTCTCAGCGTCTTCAATCAAGTCATCGGCATCATTATCGACGTTATTATCGTCGTTTTCAAGGATGTCATCATCGTTATTGTTGTCATTATCAAGCATGCCATCATCGTTATCGTTGTTGTTATCATCTGTACCGTTGTTATCATCTTCAATGATGTTGTTATCATCTTCTGGAGCGGGATTGTTGTTGTCATCATTATCCGTTCCACATCCAGCAAGGAACATAATAGATAATAAAGATCCCCCAATTAGTGCAAAAATTTTCTTCATCATTTTTGGCAACCTCCCTTCTTTCTTTATCATTAGTTATTTTGCCCGAATGTGAAAATAACTTGCGTCCTATTTTAAATTTAAAAAGAAAATCCTCTAATTTGAATTTAATCATTAAAAAATGCCGGACATAAAAATGTCCGGCATTCAAAGGGAGATAGATAGTTCTTAAAACCGCGCTTGCTTTAAAAAAGCATGCGGCGCTATTTATATACACCGCTTCACGATTACTTAAACCATTTTTGAAATATATAGTTAAAATACCCCATTTCCCTATCGCGTAAAATGAATCCTATTTGTCACCAAAAGCAAACATGATATCGGCTTCACATGCTGTTTCTCCATCTACCGTTGCCACTGCTTTCCCTTTACCCATTGAACCTCTCATACGCACTATTTCCACTTCCAGACGCAGCTGATCACCTGGTTTTACTTGCTTTTTAAAGCGGCAATTATCTATCCCAGCGAAAAATGCAAGCCGCCCTTTGTATTCTTCCTGTATTAAAACGGCTACAGCGCCAACTTGCGCTAATGCCTCTACAATCAAAACTCCAGGCATAACTGGATAATCGGGGAAATGGCCATTAAAGAATTCTTCATTTGCTGTGACATTCTTCAATCCTACCGCTCTTTTCCCTTCATCTATTTCAATGATCCGGTCGACTAATAAGAATGGGTAACGATGCGGAATAATTTCCTTTATTTGTGTGATATCAAGCATACTTTTTCCTCCTATGACTTAAATATTTCAAACATAACGTAAACTCGCCCCTGCCATGAAGACAGAGGCGTAGTTGCCATGTAATATAAATCCGCTAACGACAGCAACTACTTCAAAAAAAACATGGAACTACGCGCCCTTGTTCACTATATCAATAATATGGGTCCATGTGGATTTTTGGAAAACATCCATTGCATGTCCTCCACCAATCACACTGTATCCTAATAGTGCCCCGGATAATACAGCAATGAAAATCAATCCGATAACAATGAGTAAACGAAGCCAAATCGGTAAAAGACGGACCTTGACTCTACGATTCGGTTTCGCCTCAACTTCCTTTATCTCTTCTTCAATTTGTTGTCTCATTACACGATTTTGTTCCATATAGAATGTGAAAGCTCCTTTTAAGAAAACTCGCCGACTGATTTTCACTATCAGAAATTCAGCAGCTATGCAAAATGATCGGCACGATGATTTCCTTTGTTATGAATTCATTATAACCGATTTGCTCTAATTCCGCAGGGAGACATTTTATTTACCAGATACCTTAACGGATTCCATTGACTAATCCGCTCATTTGATCAGCCATCGTTACCGCTCGGGATTGAAATTGGTAAGACCGCTGAACATTGATTAGATCCGTCATTTCTTTGGAAAGATCGACATTCGAGGACTCCAGAGTGCCTTGTTGAACTGCTGCCTGGTTACGGGAATCCCCTGTTAGTGCAGTCATGATATCGTCTTCAGTAACACCCAAGGCATTGAAGTTTTCGGGCATACCAAGTAAATTTCCGCCTAAGCGGTCAAGAAATTGGGGGTTTTTTACCGAGACGATCCCGAGACCAAAACTACGTTTTCCATATTCTTCCGTATCCACTATCAATAAACCAGTTTCCGAAATCTTAATGTCTTTAATATTTCCCTCAATGAGGATCGGTTCACCATTTTCATCAAGGACTTTATGTCCTGCAGAGGTAACGAGCAACATTTGGTCGTTACCATTAGGAGATAAATAAAAGGCACCATCCCTTGTTAGCCTTGTATTGATCCCATTTTCACCCTGAACGCTTACTGTGAAGAATTGGTCCTCACGGGTGAATGCAGCATCAAGGTTGCGATCCGTCGTCTTTAAGGGTCCCTGTGAAAGCACCAATTGAGATTGGCTTATCATGGCACCTGTTCCCTGCCGGATGCCAGGTGTGGTCAACCTTCCTTTTTCCTTGGTCTCACTCGGTTGATTATTGAAACTCTGTGTCAATAAGTCATTGAAGCTCGTTTGGCTCTTTTTGTAGGCAGTCGTGTCCACATTCGCGATATTATTACTTATATGATCGATTTTACTTTGAAGTTGGTTCAGCGTATTCGTCGCCGTCATCATCGTCCGATTCATGATTTTTCCCCTTACATGTTCAAATTTCCAAAATCATTTTTTCTACTGTTCAATTAAAGCCTGCCAACCTCATTGACTGCTTTATCCAAACTTTTATCATAGGCTTGAAGAACCTTCTGATTCGCTTCAAAAGAGCGGTATGCCGACATCATTTCTGTCATCGTTCTCGATTGGTCAACATTGGAGCCTTCAAGAAAGCCTTGCTTAGTAGAAAAACCGACATCTGCAGCCACGTATGCGCTAGGTAAATCCCCATCATTCACAGCCTTAAATAGGCCTTCCCCATCCTTCATGAGCTGTAATGACGGATCATTCGAATAACCGATGCCCATACGTGCGGTCTGAACATTTCCTTCTAAAATAACACCGTTTTCCGCTACTGTGAACTGATCGCTATCAAGCTTGATCTTTTCATTATTTTCATTCAATACATAATGACCCGAAGGCGTGGTCAGATAACCTTGCCCATCCAGGGTGAAACTGCCGTTACGCGTATAACGGATAGCACCATCCCTATCCTGGACAGTAAAAAACACCGATCCTTGCCGACCCGTTTCTTCATTGATCGGCAGATTTTCATCAACTAAGGAAATATCCGTATTAAGCTGAGTTTCCTCCAATGTACCCTGGGTAAATAAAGGATTCGCCTCCTGTACGTAAACACCCGTACTGAGCCCTCCAACCTGGGATAAGTTAGTCATGTTCAATTTGTTCTCAGTAGGAACCGTTTTACCACCTATGTTGCTTATGAGCATTTCCGGAAAAGACCTTACGCTCATTTGATCCGCTTTATACCCTGTTGTATTCGCATTGGACATATTGTTTGTGAGCAATTCTGTGCGCCTTTGCTGTGTAAGCATCCCGGAAGCAGCCGTATAAAAACCTCTTAACATCTTCTTCACTCCTCAATCTACATAACTTATTCCGTTCGATTTCTCATATCTATCTTATCGGACATGAACATCAGTATGTTAAGGAAAAGGAAAAGCATTAGGCAGAAGAATTTGTCTATATCGTAGGCAAGGTCAAATTTAAAGGAATGGTGTTAAATTTTCGACTAAAAGAAGAGGGCCTATTGCTCATCAGTACTAGAACTGCACGACTTTCACTATGCCTCACGTTTGTCTGAACCTTAGACCCCTATCTTATGATGCAGATTTCCATCCGCTTTTTAGTTGAATTTGTGCCGTGGCAATTTATCCATATTATCAAGCATGATACCGGTTCCGATTGCTACACAATCCATTGGCTGCTCGGCAACGAGTACTGGGACCTTAAGCTCTTCGGCAAGAAGTAAATCAATCCCATGAAGCAATGCTCCCCCGCCTGTTAAAATGACGCCTCGGTCGATGATATCAGCAGAAAGTTCTGGCGGCGTCCGCTCAAGTACGCTTTTTGCAGCTTGTACAATGATGGAAACCTGCTCGCGGAGAGCCTCCTCAATTTCTTCTGAATTGACCGAAATGGTTCTAGGCAATCCCGATACCATATCGCGCCCACGGATATCGATGACTTCATTACGAGATCCAGGGAAGACGGTCGCAACCTGGATTTTAATGTTTTCCGCTGTACGTTCACCAATGAGGAGCTTATACTTCCGTTTGACATAATTTAATATTTCATTATCGAATTTGTCACCGGCCATTTTAATAGAAGAAGATGTAACGATATCCCCCATTGAAAGAACGGCAATATCCGTTGTACCTCCGCCAATGTCCACGACCATATTGCCGCTTGGCTGAAAAATATCCATGCCGGCACCGATTGCAGCCACTTTTGGTTCTTCTTCAAGGAATACTTTCTTTCCACCGCTTTTTTCGGCAGCTTCTTTAATCGCCTTTTGTTCGACACTTGTTATGTTGGTCGGGCAGCAGATTAAAATTCTAGGCTTTGAAAGGAAGCCTTTCACATTCAATGTATTGATAAAATGCTTAAGCATCGATTCTGTTACATCAAAATCCGCAATGACACCGTCTTTTAAAGGTCGGATTGCGATGATGTTTCCTGGAGTACGGCCTACCATTTTACGAGCTTCTTCACCGACGGCAAGAACACGGTTCGTATTCTTATCAATCGCAACTACCGAAGGCTCATTTAACACAATTCCTTTACCTTTGACATGTATAAGAACATTGGCTGTTCCAAGGTCTATCCCAATATCTCTAGCAAACATTTCTTAAATCCTCCTTGAATATCCTCACATATAACCTACTTCTGTCCTAATTGTTTATTTTACCATATTGCATTGACACAAGTAAGTATGAATTATAAATAAACACTAATATAGACTATTATTTCCTAATTTGCCAATATGTAAAAAAATCCGGTGCCTTATGTACTACATTTACTTATTTCCCCATAAAAAAATCCCGGCATGGAACCGCAACAAGGTTGAGAAAAGAGCTGACACTCACTTTCATGTCCCCTCATTCATTACCCGATTGCCCGATTCACTTCCAATTGCCGGAATGATTCAAGTATCATTTAACGATTTCTTCTTCTCTTTCAGAACGTTTATATTTTAATTTTGTCGCTTCTCCGCCTCTAAGGTGACGAATGGATTTATGATAATCCAATATATCCTTCACTTCGTTAGCCAAATCAGGATTAATTTCTGGCAGCCTCTCAGTTAAGTCTTTATGCACTGTGCTTTTAGAGACCCCGAACTCTTTTGCAATGACGCGGACTGTTTTTCTAGTTTCCACGATATACTTTCCTATCTTGATAGTTCTTTCTTTGATGTAATCGTGCACACCACTCGACCTCCCCAAATTGGATGTGAGAAGTGTGAAATGAGATTCGTATTTTTCGAATCGAATACCGCTGCCCTATAAACAATGAAAGATAGAATTATTCACCTATTAGATAATTTGTAATAAACGATTCCTCACCTCAAACACTCTCTTTGCATGGTTTATAACATCTTATTAGCTTGGTTAAGAATATATGCCTAATGGGACAGGAGGTTTGGATTTATTTATGATTTTCATCTGTTTCTTTTCCTTAAGAGCAAATTATTTCCCGAGAAATTTGTCAGAAATTCAAAGGTTTCAGCATATTGTCCAATATTTCCTCGAAAGAAAAAAAGGAAGCCGTTCAAAGTGAACGGCTTCCTTTTACCAAATTTTCAGTTGTTGTCATTCGTAACGTTCTAGGTTTTTGTTTTGATTTTATTAAAAATCTTAATTTTAATTAGATTGATTTAACGAATCTTTTAAGGAATCGCTTTCTTCAGTTGTATCTTCACCAGGGACAGAGCCTTCCTCATCAGTGCCATTCTCTAAATCAGTGCCCTCTTCAGATTCGTCAACTGCAGGAGTTTCTTCTGTGCCAGTTTCAGACTCTTCGACTGCAGGCGTTTCTTCTTTATCAGCTTCAGATCCTTCGACTGCAGGTGTTTCTTCTTTATTACCTGAATTTTCAAGTTCACTGCCCTCGGCTTCAGTTGCCGATTGAATCGCAGAAGCTTGTTTATCAACAAAATCAAGTGGGTTTAACGCAATGTTATCTTTTCTGATTTCGAAGTGGACATGTACGCCAGCCTCTTCATTGATTTGGCTTTTTCCAGCTGTAGCAATTGCTTGTCCTTGTTTCACTTTGTCACCGACTGCAACCTTAATGTCTTTAACAGATTGATAACGGGTAACGACACCATCTTCATGCTCAACTTCAACTAAATTTCCAAGCAACGCATCGTCTTGAACTTTCGTTACATTTCCACTTAAGGAAGCTTTTACATCGAAAGACTTTCCATCTTCCATTGCAATGTCTATACCTTTATTTTGCTCATATCTATTGTTGTAGAAAACCAATGCTTCTTCTTGTGCCTTTTCATCCGCATTCACATCATAAAACTGTTTCTTGATAACCGTTTTATCTGCATTGGCTACAGGCATCTTGATTGTCTCAAGATTACTATTAACCTCTACAGAAGGCTCACCATAGTTTTTTCCTGTTTCAGCTGATTCCTCATTGCCATCTTTAGCTGAATCATTAAAACTATTTTGTAATAAGAAGGCCGCGGCTAAGATTATGGCTGCACTTGCGATATAGATTGCTGATAATGCCCAACGTTGTTTTAGTATACGTCGGATTGTGGAAGTTGGTTTCTTTTCTTCCTCTCTCATATTAATCACCTCAGCAATCATTCTGAACATTTTGCCAAGATTATATACATTCAGGAAAAAATTTTTTTAGATTTATTTTGTGGAAATGAAACCGATTTTATTCGCAGAATGGTAAAATGTTTGATATCTTACTGTTGAAGGATGTTTAAATCATGAAAAAAGCTTTTAAACTTGTGTTAACGTTATTGCCTTTCCTATATATGATTGCCATTTGGATAATGTCGAGCAACCCCGATGATATGATTCTTGATCTTCCCTCATCCTCAATTGACCGATTTATCAAAGAGGCACTTCATCTGGTCGAATTTGCCCTTTTGTATATATTATTAGTTTCGGCCCTTGCCGCAAACCAAAAAATGAAAGCAGGTTTAAGCCTGTTGGCTGCCCTTGTAGCTTGCCTTTACGGTGTTATTGATGAATACCACCAATCTTTCGTCCCATACCGCTCCTCTACCTTAATAGATGTCATTAAGGATATCATTGGAGTGGCTGCAGTCTATTTTCATGTCCAATATCATTATTTCAAGCGTAAACGGGGCTTTTTGACGATTATAGAAAAATTAAACGAAAAAAAATGAGAGATGGGATCCCCATCTCTCATTTTTTTGCCGTCATCGTATTCAGCCACTTACTTGAAGACTGAACTTTGACGCCTTTATAATAATATTTAACGATGTCTTCATAGGTTTTTCCTTCCCTGGCCATGCCATTAGCACCGTACTGGCTCATTCCAACTCCGTGTCCGGACCCTTTTGTCGTGATGACAATCTGGTTGCCTTGACGCTCCCAGTCAAAATCGGATGATGTCAGCCCGAGCTTCTCACGAATCTGTTTTCCTGTCATTTTCTTTCCTCCGATTTCCACTACACCTACGCGATTACCCGATGTTCTTTCAATGACAGTCCCTATAGATGTTCCCGAAGAAAGACTTACACCCAGCTTTTTTTCAAAATCTGCAGTATCAACAACAACTTTATTATAAAATTTTGGTGATTCTTCTTTATCCCATGGACTGGATACACTTTTTAAATAGGGAAATTCAGCTTGCCAATAGTCCTCTGAATTCTCCGTATAGCCATTGCTGGTCGAAAAAAAAGTGGCAGTAATCGGTTTTCCTTCATAGGTTAAGATTTGACCGGCAGTTTCCTTTATAGCCTTGTTGATTTTTTGCATCTTCGATTTATAATCAGAGCCCCACTGTTTTTTCAGCTCATCATTATTCTTATAAACTTGGTGCATGACCGTATCGCTTACATCGGCACCTTCAGGCAAGCCTAATCGACTTTCGCTTATGAGCTGATTGACAATGTAGGTTCTCGCTGTCAATGCTTGTGCCTTCAGCGCTTCTTCTTCAAAATCTGCTGGCATTTCAGCTGCAACCACACCAGTCAAGTACGATTCAATCGGCAGTTTTTCAATCTTTTTTGCAGATGTGCGGTAAACGGCAACTTCTACGGAACTCATTTCATTTGCAGCTACCTCTTTACCCTCATTCTTCACTTTCTTTTCCAACTCTTCGGTCAATTGCCCACTTGTCTTTTCATTTGAAAATGGAAGCACAAGCACTGCTGGAATCATGATAATTACGAATGCTACTGCTATGAATAGTACGATCATCGGTTTGATTGCTTTCAAATTCCTGAGCCTCCCTACACTTGTTTTCTCTGCCGTAAATCGCATTCGGCAGGTATCATCTTTACATAACAAATGTATGTCGAAGGACAAGCTTTTATGAATAGAAAAACGACAACTATTTAACTGTAGGCGATGAACCAGGAACAAGACAAAAAAAACCATTCACGGTTCAATGACTCGAACGTGAATGGTTTTATAAGCTAACTTATGCGTTTAAATCTGCGATTTTTTTTGTTTCAGCAGGTACATCTTCGTTAATACGTTCCACATCAGCACCTAGAGATGCCAATTTACCATGGAAATTCACGTACCCTCTGTCAAGATGCTTCAATTCTGTAACACGTGTAATGCCATCTGCAACCAATCCAGTCAGGATGAGCGCTGCCGCGGCACGTAAATCTGTTGCAGCTACTTCAGCACCTTGAATGTTAGTTGGTCCGTTAACGATAACGGAACGACCTTCTATTTTAATATTGGCATTCATGCGACGGAATTCTTCAACATGCATAAAACGGTTTTCGAAAACGGTCTCCGTAATCATGCTTGTTCCTTCAGCACGAAGTAGTAATGCCATCATTTGCGATTGCATATCAGTCGGGAAACCAGGATGTGGCATTGTTTTGATATCAATGGCCTTCAAGGTTTTTGGACCGATAACGCGTAATCCATCTTCTTCTTCAAGAATTTCAACACCCATTTCCTCCATTTTGGCAATAAGGGAAGTAAGGTGTTCAGGTACAGCTCCTTGAACAAGAACATTGCCGCCAGTAAGAGCGGCCGCAGTCATGAATGTACCAGCTTCGATACGGTCAGGTATAATCGTATGTTCAGTGCCATATAATTTATCGACACCTTCGATTCTCATCGTACCAGTACCGGCACCTCTGACTTTGGCACCCATTTTATTAAGGAGATTCGCAAGATCTACAATTTCAGGCTCTTTGGCCACATTTTCAAGAATAGTTATACCTTCAGCAAGTGTTGCTGCCATCATGATGTTTTCAGTGGCACCCACACTCGGGAAGTCAAGATACACTCTTGCACCCTTAAGTCTGCCTTCAACCTCGGCATCAATGAAACCATTGCCGACCTTCACTTTTGCTCCCATCGCTTCAAAGCCCTTTAAATGCTGGTCGATAGGACGTGATCCGATGGCACAGCCACCAGGAAGAGCAACGCGGGCCCGGCCATTCCTTGCTAGTAATGAGCCCATCACTAAAACGGAAGCTCTCATTTTGCGTACATATTCAAATGGTGCTTCTTCTAATAACTCTCTTGATGCATCTACAGTTACTTGATTGTCATGAAAGGCAACATCTGCATTTAAGTTGCGCAATACTTCATTGATTGTATATACATCGGAGAGCGTAGGAACATCTTTAATGATACTTTTCCCATCACTTGCTAATAATGTTGCAGCGATAACTGGCAAAACGGCGTTTTTAGCACCTTCTACTTTAACTGTCCCGCTAAGCCTTTTTCCGCCGCGGACGATGATTTTTTCCAAAAGTATTCCCCTCCGCGTCCATTTTCTCTATATTAATATTCAAACGTTATGATTGGTGTGCCAACTACAAAGTTCGTTCGGTCACCCAATCCTTCTGTCCGTAGCCCAAACTGCAAATTTAATTTTTCTTTTGTCAAAGGTTGTTTAAACAATGTTGAATGTGCAGATATAGATGTAAAGTTTGTTTCATGCACACTCTCAATTTCCCTTGCATGGAACATATCTAACAGGTCTTCAGTTTTAGAGCTTAAAACCGAATCCATATTATCATTGATAGACCCTTTAATACAAGAAAAAATTGAAGGAGTTCCTATAAATAGGTCATTCACCCTGTTTTGGAACGTAGCAGTAAAAAATGCCGCATTGGCTTTCTTCCACTTTTTCCCCTCCACTTCGTAAATAACATAGGTAACTTTATCAAATTTCTCTTCCGTTGTCATTATTTTGATAGACTCGGTCAGACCTGAATCGACATTGTAAGTTAACGCCTCTGCCTTCCAGCCGGAAGCATCATCTTTCCGGTGCCATTGAAATTGAGGGTATTTTCGTTTTAAAGCTGTAACTTCGTTTTCAAACTCTTGTTTAGTTGTAATCTCTTTATTTATTTCTCTAGTGAGTACAGACCAATCGCCTATGTCTAAATCTTTATCTTTTTGTAACAGTCCCACCAATTTAACTATATCTGGTTTGCTTTCTGCCACAATCGTACTATTCCCTATTAAAATCACCATCAAACCGAGAAATACTATGTATGATAACATTTTTTTGTTTAAATTAAACATGTTAAATCCCTCCCCTTTTACACATTCTTTCCATAAGGAGAGAGATCATACTTCGAGTTTTCCGACAATTGGTGACAACTTCCCCTTATACTGGCAGGAAGCAAAAGCGAATACAAGAGTAGAATCATATTTTGCTATAAGAAAATTCTTACAGCATATCAGTCATTACTAAACATATACGGAAGTTGATTTGCAAATCCCAGGTAGTCGAGGAAGAAATTACTTACAACTGAACCGATGGCAACCGTTAATAAAATATATAAAACCCTTGCCTTGATGACAGAATTGGATCTTAATATTTTATCAAAATGTAATGCCTGTAGAGCCCACCAGGTAACTGCGATGAAAAACAAGTGTGCAATTATTCCTGTTAAAGCCTGCTGTCCCATTGCTGAAAACATGTACATACCTCCTAAAAGACACCCGAATTCTATTCTAACACAAAACCCCTTCATATTTGGAATTTAAAAGGAAGAATTGCAAAATATCTTTTTAAAACTGTAAATAGAGGCTTGATCCAATGGAACAAGCCTCTGATACAGGCATTATATCATTTACTTGAAATAAAGTCTGTAAATTCGCCAAATTGATCATGAATAAAATCAAAGGCAATATTGGGCGCCACCCCGAAAAGTATGGTGCCTATTACGCAAATGATCAACACAATGTAAAGACCCGGACGGATTTTAATGACCTTCTCTGAATGAATCGGTCGGAAAAAGACCTGAACCAATAAGCCGAAATAATACACATAGGATACAATGGTACCTGCAATCATGATTCCCGCAAGGACAAAATGTCCAGGCTCCGTTATGAATGTTCCAAGAAAAATATTAAGTTTGCCAATGAAACCTGTCGTACCGGGGATTCCAGCAAGCGACAGGATAAATACGGTGAATACCATGGCAAGATAAGGTGATTTCCTCCCCATTCCTGCAAGAATGCTAATATCTTCTGACCCACTTTGGCTGGATAGAAGCTGAATGACTGCGAATATACCGATATTCATTAATACATAAGCCATCAGGTAAAACCAGACAGTATCCAGGAGAAAATATCCCCCGCCCAATGTGGCCACCGCTACAAGCAGGTAACCCGCATGGGCGATGCTTGAATAAGCGAATAATCGTTTTAAATTTTGCTGCCTTAACGCAACCACATTTCCAATGATGATCGTCAGGCCCGCCAACGAAGCTATATAGATATTATTTTTTTCCAAAAAGTCGAGCGCTCCGAACGTATCACCGGAAGCTGTTAGGAACAATGAGAGAAAAATGCGCAGGATGATGACGAAACCCGCCATTTTCGAAATTACACTCAAGAAGGCTGCGACCGGTGTCGGTGCCCCCTCATACACATCCGGCGCCCACATATGAAATGGAGCGGCAGCTATCTTGAAGGCTATACCTACAAACACCATGAAGAAAGCGAGGCCCATGATGTATTGCAGCTGTCCGTCCGTCATCGCAGCCATCGTCCGGCTCATTTCGCCTAGATTGACGGAACCGGTCACTCCATATAAATAGCTCATCCCAAATAAAGTGATCGCTGTGGAAATGCCTCCGTTTATTACATACTTCATGGACGCTTCGTTGGACTTCCGATCATGCTTGCGTATTCCGACCAATATATAAGATGAAAGTGAAAGCAGTTCCAGTCCAACGAACAGCGTTATCAAATCACCGCTTGAGGACATGACCATCGCTCCAAGCAAAGCGGTCAGGAACAGATAATAAAATTCCCCCCGGTGCTCCCGCAGCCCCTCTTGCGGTTCATATCCTTCAGCCAGAAGGATGATTAAGGCCGCTCCTAATAACAGCAGCAGCTTAAAAGCTTTTGCAAATGAATCCAAACGAAACGTATCGGATAAGATACTGACTGTCTCAAAGGATAGCAGGCTAATCAGTGACAAACATGCCAAAATGATTCCGGTTAGCGCGAGCCATGCCAGTTTTCTCCGATTAAAGTGCTTTGGCCAGAATAAATCCAATATCCAAAGAATCATGGTTGTTCCAAGGATGATGAATTCTGGCATCATCGCTCCCCAATCATAAGAAAGCATCGTGTTCCAATCCATCCTTCATCGCCCCCCTAGAGCAAGCATCATGGCTTCAATCGTTCCTTGAAGAGGCCCGCCTAACAAATTTGGGTATACCCCAACAGATATTATCAAAGCGAGAAGAACCAACGCGGGAAAAAACTCCCAGCCCCTTAGGTCCCATTTCTCTTTTTCTATCAAGCTATCATTTTTCCCGAAAGTCATCTGCATGACCGCCCTCAATACATAAACAGCGGTTAAAACCAGCCCGATCACCCCAATTGCCGCAAGCAACGGCTGACTCTTGAATAAGCCAAGAAATACCATGAATTCACTGATGAAGCCCGACATGCCAGGCAAACCGAGAGAAGCCATCCCGCAAGCTAACATAAACCCTGAAAAAATCGGCATCGACTTGGCCAGCCCCCCAAGCTTAGGAAGCATCGTGGTTCCCATACGCTCATACAACACTCCCACCAAGAAAAACAACAAAGCAGCAATTAGCCCGTGTGAGATGACTTGAAAAATAGCTCCCTGAATGCCCGCTTCATTCAAGGCTCCCAGCCCCATCATGACGATACCCATATGTGAGATTGATGAGTATGCTAAAACGAGCTTGAAATCCGTTTGTACCAAAGCTAGAAATGCACCATATAAAAAACTGAGGACCCCAAATAGGACAATGGTAAAGGCCAAGCTTTTATATTGTTCAGGAAATATCCCCATTCCAAACCGGATGATTCCGTACGCCCCTATTTTCAATAGGACACCCGCATGTATCATGACTATGGATGGAGGTGCTTCTGCATGGACCCGCACCATCCAGCTGTGAAAGGGAAAGACGGGCAGCTTTATCGCAAATGCTACGAGAAAGGCGAGACATAAACCATATTTCATCGAACCGGATATTGGTGCAAAAAGTGAAACACCGCCCATTGTCATCATCTGTGTCAATGCTGCAATGTTGGTCGTACCCGTCCTGGCAAACAAAATCAAAATAGCCACTAATAAAACAGCCGAACCAATGCCATTATAAATCAGAAAACTATAAGAAGCTTTCTCCCTCTCCAGGAAGCCCCATCTGCCAATTAAAAAGAAAGCAGGAATCAAAGTCATTTCAAAAAAGATGAAAAAAAGGATTAAATTTTCTGCGGTGAAGACACCGAGCATCCCAATCTCCAGGATCAAAAATAACAAATAATACCCTTTCCATTCCTTTTTTATATAAATGGATGCGATTGCGGCCAGTGTTGAAATGATTGTTGTCAGTAATATGAAGATGAGACTTAATCCATCCAGCCCCAACTCAAAGTCAACCGTGAAGAGCTTGGGATCATACATCTCCAAATTCCCAAACCTGATCCAATTCAACTTAATGTCAAATAAGGATAGGGCCACACCCGAATAATATTGGCTGCATAGAAAGAACGATAGGAAAAGAGGAGGCAGTGTTCCGAAAAAGCCAAATTGTTTAATCGTCCTTCCCTCTTTTTTCGGCATGAGGGCAACCATCACTATGCCCAGCAGCGGTGAAAACACTAAAAGCGAGAGCAAATAGACATTCATCTTAGATACCCCCCAGTTACTGCAAAAATCACCAACAGTACCGCAAGTCCCAGAAAGGCTATCATGCCATATTGCTGTACCTGTCCTGTTTGCAGTTTAGACCCTATTTTTCCTAATCCTTCTATCGAACTTGTTACAGTGGAAACCAGGCCGCCGACAATGAACCTTTCCATATAAGATAGGAATATACTAAAGCCCTTGACTGCATAGCCTGCAGTGTAATAGTAAATCTCATCAATATAATACTTATTTTCCAAAACCCGATATACCCCGGAGTTTTCTTTGACAAGCCAGTCCCGTGGTAACTTCTTTTTAGCGTATATCATATAAGCAAGGTATATCCCGGCCAGCGATACAAGCACGGCCAGCAACATTATCCAAACGGGTCCCTCACTATGGCTGGCGCCTAGAGCAGCTTCATTTCCCTCCACAAGCCACTCCCCAAGGAAAGTTCCAAACCATGGTGTTTGGATATACCCGCCGATTACAGCAAGCAAAGCCAATGCGAGCATGGGAATTAGCATGATGGAAGGTGATTCCTTGACCTGTTTTACTTGACTGCGCGAATCGCCTGCAAACATCATGAAAAACAGCCGGAACATATAAAAAGCAGTTAAAAAGGAGGTAACCACCGCTAGACCAAACAATATATAACTACCATTCTCCCAGGCTGCCATTAGAATTTCATCTTTACTGAAAAAACCTGAGAGTAACGGAAACCCCGATATCGCCAACGTGCCAGTCAAGAACAGCGGCCCAGTCCAATTCAACTTACCCCATAGGCCGCCCATCTTTTCCATATCCTGTGTATGTATAGCGTGAATAACACTGCCTGCTGCCAAAAACAGCAATGCTTTAAAAAAGGCATGGGTCATTAAATGGAACACCCCGGCCACATATCCCGAAGTACCCAAAGCAAGCATCATAAAGCCAAGCTGAGAGATTGTCGAATATGCCAATACACGCTTAACATCCTTTTGCACGATGGCAATGCTTGCGGCGAATATGGCTGTAATTCCACCTGTTATCGCTACGACCTGCATCGCAGCAAAACTTGCCATGAATAGCGGAAACATGGCCGCCACCAGGTAAACCCCTGCAGCAACCATGGTTGCTGCGTGTATCAATGCGGAAACCGGAGTCGGTCCTTCCATTGCATCCGGAAGCCACGTGTGAAGAGGAAATTGTCCAGACTTCCCAACCGCTCCGATAAAAATCAAAATAGCGATTAAAGTCAGTTTTTCGCTTGATATCATGCCCGATTGAACGGCTTGAAAGATCTCTCCATATTCAAAGCTGCCTGTTTCCCAGAATAGCAGAATGATGCCGATTAAGAGCCCTACATCCCCAATCCTGGTCATGATGAATGCCTTCTTCGCTGCAGCCTTAGCTTCATGTTTATAAAAGTAAAACCCAATGAGCAGGAAAGAACCCACCCCGACCAATTCCCAGAAGATATAAAGTTGTAATAAATTGGGTGCCATGACAAGTCCAAGCATGGCAAAGGTGAAGAAGCCCAGATAAGCATAAAAAATGGAGAATCGCACTTCACCCTTCATATACCCCTTCGAATATATCTGGACAAGCAGGCTGACAAGGGAAACGACCACAAGCATCAAGGCATTAAGCTGATTGATTTCGAATCCAGCTGAAAGTTGCGTCCCCCCGAAGGAAAGCCAATCTATCGATATATTATAAGTAGGTTCTTTAAATCGTTCCATCAGGACGAGCAACGATAAAACAAACGAAGCCAATGTACATATTATTCCTATAAATGCCCCTCGTTCCCGCAACCGCCCGCCTGATAGAAGCAGAACCAGAAACGTGACGAGTGGAAAGACCGGTATGAGCCATGCGTACTCCATCATCGTATCAAATCCCCTTCTTCATTTATATAAACCTTCAATTCTTCATAATTTCCATTTCATCGACATTGACCGTCTTCCGATTGCGATAAAGGGACATTAGTATAGCCAGCCCTACAGCCGCCTCGGCCGCGGCGAT
Source organism: Peribacillus sp. NPDC101480 (assembly GCF_050277335.1). Lineage (NCBI taxonomy): Bacteria > Bacillati > Bacillota > Bacilli > Caryophanales > Bacillaceae > Peribacillus > Peribacillus sp. NPDC101480. The sequence goes on along the minus strand of NZ_JBNNSB010000003.1, from coordinate 224,448 downwards.
CGTAATCGTGAATAAGGAAAAAACTTGACCCGTAATGGATGGTGTTACCCCCAATTTACTGAAGGCAACTAAATTGATATTTGCAGCGTTCAGCATCAGCTCGATTGAAATCAAAACAATGACCGCATTTCTTTTCGTCAAGGCACCATACAACCCTATACAAAATAAAACGAGTGCCAATACAAGGTAAGCCGACAAGGGAACTCCCGTCATGATCGATCTCCCTCCTCATCATCTTTTTTAGCCAATACGATGGCACCGACTAAAGCAACAAGCAGGAGTACCGACATCACTTCAAATGGAATTACATATTTTGAAAAAAGTTCGATTCCTATTTGCTTTGTATTTTCCTCATGCAAGGCCGTTGGCTGTACAGGTATATCAAGGTTATAAATCCCCAGATACACCGCCACGGCAAATCCAGCAATCGCCGCCAGCAAGGAGAAATTCCCCCAGCCCCCTTTAGCGGGTGCATCATTTTCTTGGTGTTTTGTCAGCATAATCCCGAATAGCATCACGATCGTAATAGCCCCTGAATAAATCAGGATTTGAACAATGGCGACAAACTCGGCCGAAAGCAACATATAAATGCCTGCAATGCCCAAGAAAGTAAAAACAAGTGCAATTACCATGTGCACCACTTTTGTTAAGGTAATCAACAGCACCCCGCCTACTATCGAGACGAGTGCCAAACCAATGAAGGCAATTAATTCACCCGACAAACTCATACTTTATTCACCTTCCGGACATTTTCATCGTTTTCATCCAGCCACTCCAGATTTTTAAATAGATGATCACGGCTATATTCGGCCAGCTCGAATTGATTCGTCATCACGATTGCTTCTGTAGGGCAGACCTCCGTACATAAATCACATAAAATGCAAATCTCGAAATTAATGTCATACGTATCGATGATTTTCCCTTTTTTCGACGGGTCCGGATGCTTCTTACCTGTTAATTGAATACAATCCGTTGGGCAAATCGTCACGCACTGATTGCATACAATACATTTTTCAGGATAGAATTTCTGGATTCCGCGGAATCGGTCAGGAAGTGGAAGCGGCTCATTCGGGTAGTCATAGGTCACTTTTTTCCTCGTCAAGTTCTTTAATGTATAGGTTAAACCTTTTGCTAAACCAAGCATATAAATCCCTCGCTTTCCGACCAGCTTAAGTTTCTAAAAAAGGTTAATCAATTCTTTTATAAGTGCCGTCAAAAATATATTAGCCAATGCAACCGGAAGCAGCACCTTCCATCCGAATTCCATCAATTGATCGGCCCTTATACGAGGAAAGGTTACACGAATCCAGACCAATACATAGAATACGGCACTGAACTTCAGACCGAACCAGATGGCTGCCGGAATAAAATCCAAAAACGGAATAGAATTCCATCCCCCTAAAAATAATACAGTGGTTAGCGTTGCCATTGCAAACATATACACATATTCAGATAACATAAAGAAGGCCCAGCGAAATCCAGAGTATTCAACATGATAGCCTGCAACAAGTTCGGATTCCGCTTCCGGAAGGTCAAAAGGAACCCTGTTCAACTCGGCAACCGATGCAATGAAAAACACGATGAACGCAATCGGCTGAAGAAAAATGAACCAAACCCTTTCCTGGGCTGCAACTATATCATTCAAGTTTAAACTGCCTGTTAGGAGGACGATTCCCACTAGTGACATCACCAATGGGATTTCATAAGATATCATTTGCGCGGCTGCCCTCATCCCGCCAATCAAAGAATATTTATTATTGGATGCCCAACCCGCAGTGACGATGCCGATGGTCGATATGCCGGAAATCGCCATATAATAAAGCAGTCCGACACCTATATCCGCAAATTGGAAGGCATCGGTGAACGGCAAGGTGGCAAGGACCATGAAAGCAGGAGCAAAAGCAATTACCGGAGCTAAAATATATAACGGCTTATCAGCTTTTTTGGGTATCGTATCTTCCTTGATCAGAAGTTTCAAAACATCGGCAACGGTCTGCAAGAGACCCCATTTCCCCCCAATTTGGTTTGGGCCGACACGCATCTGCATGAATCCCATGATTTTTCGCTCTGAAAGGATTCCATAGGTTACAAACCCTAATACGACGAACAGGAGCAGGACTGCCAAACCAAAAAAAATGCCAAAATTCAGCAGGCTTGGAGCGGAGTGGAGAAGGTCCTTGATCATTTATCCATCCACCTCCCCTAAAACGATATCGATTGCACCTAATATCGTTATCAAGTTCGCCATATTTTCCCCTTCCAATAATTTCGGAAGAATTTGCAGATTATAAAATGAAGGTCTGCGAAATTTCAAACGGTATGGCTCCTTTTTCCCTTCACTCGCGATATAACAGCCTATTTCCCCTCTTGGCGATTCAATTCTGACAAATGCTTCACCCTTAGGAACCTTTATTATTTTAGGGACCTTAGCGAGGATAGGCCCTTCTGGAAATTGCTCAACCGCCTGCTCGATGATTTTCAGTGATTCCTCGATTTCTTCCATTCTACAGTGATAGCGAGAAAAGGCATCACCCTCTTCCCTTGTAGGAACATCAAATGTGAACCTGTCGTAAATGGAATATGGCTCATTTTTTCGTAAATCCCATTTCACACCTGTACATCTTAAGTTGGCACCGCTAAGCGAATACTGCAGGGCTTCTTCCTTCGTATAGATGCCCACCCCCTTAACCCGATTAACAAAGATTTCATTCCCTGTCACAAGCTCATGGTAACCGGCAAGCTGCTCCCTCATATAAGGGACAAACTCGGCAACCTTCGCAATCCAGTCTTCAGGAGCATCCCATTTCACGCCTCCAACACGCATATAATTGAATGTAAGGCGTGCCCCTGACAATTCAGTCAATAAATTAACGATCATTTCACGTTCTCGAAAGGCGTATAGGAAAGGGCTCGTCGCACCTATATCCAGCAAGTATGTACCCCACCAGACAAGGTGGCTTGCAACTCTGCCCAATTCCATTGCGATCACCCGCAAATATTCTGCCCTTTCGGGAATCTCGACCCCCATCATTGTCTCAACAGCATGGCAAAGCACATAATTATTTGTCATTGCCGCTAGATAATCGAGCCGATCGGTATATGGGATTATTTGTGTATATTGCAGATTTTCCGCTAATTTTTCCGTACCGCGATGCAGATACCCAATAACAGGTGTAGCCTCTTTTATAATTTCACCGTCAATCTTGATGACAAGCCGAAAAACACCATGTGTACTCGGATGCTGCGGCCCGACATTGAGAAGCATTTCTTCCGTCCTTAACATTGGGCTTACACCTCCACATCATAAGGCTGATAATCTTTTCTAAGGGGATACCCTTTCCAATCATCACCAAGTAAAATCCGTTTTAGATCAGGGTGTTCATAAAAGTTAATACCTAATAAATCATATGCCTCACATTCTGGCCAATTTGCTCCTGGCCATAATGAGACCAATGATGGAATAACGGGAGATTCCCTATCAAGCTTCACCTTCAAGGCAACTGATTGGTTCATTTTGAATGAATGTAAATGTACATAGATTTCCATATGGGATTCAAAATCCGTACCATGAAGTTCCGATAAATACGAAAAGTCAAGCTGTTCATCGTATCGCAGAAATTTTGCTATTGAGAAATATGTATCCGGATTAGCCACTAAAGTGGGTACATCTTTTGATAATCTATTAATATAGTGCTCTAATAATGCCCCTTGTCCTAAATGGCTTTCAATAGCAGAAATAATTTGATCGAGTTTCAACTGATTTGGGGAAAGCTCGTTAGGGATGATAACTTCTTCGCTTTCCTTTACAGCAGTCCTGTTCTTTGCAGCAGCAGCAGCTTTCGCTTTGGCCGCCGCTGCCGCCTTTTGCTTCGCTATATCCATTTCATCTTCCGGCTTCTCCGCACTTTCAGCTTTCGCCTTGGCCGCTGCCGCTGCCTTTTGCTTCGCTACATCCATTTCGCCTTCCGGTTTTTCAGTCGCATCCTCTTTCGACCGTTTTCTGGCCAATGCTGCTGCTTTCGCTTTGGCCGCCGCTGCCGCCTTTTGCTTCGCTATATCCGTTTCATCTTCCGGCTTCTCCGCACTTTCAGCTTT
>NZ_JBNNSB010000003.1:0-220254 GCF_050277335.1 Peribacillus sp. NPDC101480 | reverse complement strand
TCGCCTGTTTTCGGGCCAATGCTGCCGCTTTCGCCTTGGCCGCTGCCGCCGCCTTTTGCTTCGCTATATCCGTTTCATCTTCCGGCTTCTCCGCACTTTCAGCTTTCGCCTGTTTTCGGGCCAATGCTGCCGCTTTCGCCTTGGCCGCTGCCGCCGCCTTTTGCTTCGCTATATCCATTTCATCTTCCGGCTTCTCCGCAGCTTCCTCTTTCGACCGTTTTCGGGCCAATGCCGCCGCTTTCGCCTTGGCCGCTGCCGCCGCCTTTTGCTTCGCTATATCCATTTCATCTTCCGGCTTCTCCGCAGCTTCCTCTTTCGCCCGTTTTCGGGCCAATGCCGCCGCTTTCGCCTTGGCCGCTGCCGCTGCCTTTTGCTTCGCTATATCCGTTTCACCTTCCGCATCCGCACTTTCAGCTTTCGCCTCTTTTCGGGCCAATGCTACAGCCTTCGCCTTGGCCGCTGCCGCTGCCTTTTGCTTCGCTAAGTCTTCCTTTTCACTCATCTATATCACCCGCTTTCCGGTTTTCGCCTCGTAACGGATTTTTTCTTTTAACTTATTGATCCCATAAATAAGTGCAGCTGGGTTTGGGGGACAACCCGGTATATATACATCGACAGGTACAATTTGATCTACCCCTTTGACCACTGAGTATGAGTGAACATAAGGCCCACCAGCGGTTGCACAGGATCCCATTGCAATTACCCATTTAGGTTCTGGCATTTGTTCATATAATCTACTTATTATTGGAGCCATTTTTTTCGTTACCGTTCCGGAAACAATCATGACATCCGATTGTCTGGGTGATGTACGAAAAAATGACCCGAATCTGTCCAAATCATAATGTGATGAGCCGACACCCATCATTTCAATTGCACAGCATGCCAAGCCGAAAGTCATTGGCCAGAGTGAGTTACTTCTAGCCCAGCCTTTTATTTGTTCAAGTGTGGATAAAAAAATACTGTGTCGCATTTCTTCCATTTCTGCGGGGGTAAGTTCATCCAATTTCAATTCCACTTTAACACCTTCTTTTTCCAAGCGTAGATTAACCCTAGCATAAGGATCAGGACAAAAAACAGCATTTCAATCAATGCAAACAGTCCGAGTTCATCATAAGCGACCGCCCATGGGTAAAGAAAAACCGTTTCCACGTCAAATATGACGAACATCAATCCGAATAGATAATACCTGACATTGAATTGAACCCTTGAATCCTGAAAAGGCTCGATTCCACTTTCATAAGTCGTATATTTCATATCTGTCGGTTTAAAAGGCCTTAGCAGTCTACCAAGATATAAAGCGATCACAGGCAATAAAATGCCGAGACAAAGGAAAACAAATACAATTAAATAATTATTTTGGTAAATATGCAGCTGTCCCATGTTCATCTCCTTTATGGATAAATCATGTTAAATGGGTTCAATTTAGATTTGCTTGTCTTCTTTTTGGATACCTTTTAAATATTATGCAGGGTGACATTCTTTTAGAAGCAACGTGAAAGGAGGGGTATGAAGCAATAATTGTAAGCGTATACATTATAGCATTAGGCTAAAAGCATGTCGACGAGTTGAGGATTAAAATGGAAAATACTTTACTCTATAATTCGACTTTTTTTTCATCCTACAACCTTTTTTATTAAATATTACTATCCTCAAAAACCTTTTGGTTTAAAAAAACACCTAATCATACCACGAATGGCTTGATCAGGTGTTTTCATCAATTAAAGTTATCGCATTTCTGCAATTTGGATTCGGTTGATTGCACGTTTAAGCGCTAAATCAGCTCTTTTGGCATCATTTGATCCATCATTGTTCTGCAATCTTTGTTCAGCACGGGCTTTTGCTGCTTGAGCACGTGCAAGATCGATAGTTTCAGCTCTTTCAGCAGATTGAGCCAAAATGGTTACCACATCAGGGCGAACTTCCAAGAAGCCACCATTTACAGCTACATAGTCTGTGTTGCTTCCATTTTTAAGACGGACAGCACCGATGGTAAGAGGAGCTACAGTTGGAACGTGTCCAGCCATAATTCCAAGCTCACCGCTTTTAGCTTTAGTGCTTACCATTTCAACTTCTGCATCATATACTGGGCCATCGGGAGTAACAACATTGACTTTAATGGTCTTCATTTCATTCCCTCCTAGGTCCCTTTAATTAAGCCATTTCTTTTGCTTTAGCAACAACTTCTTCGATGCGGCCAACTAGACGGAAAGCATCTTCAGGAAGTTCGTCATATTTTCCAGCTAGGATATCTTTGAATCCTTGGACTGTTTCTTTAACTGGTACGTAAGATCCTTTTTGACCAGTAAATTGTTCAGCCACGTGGAAGTTTTGTGACAAGAAGTTTTGAATTCTACGAGCACGGGCAACGATTACTTTTTCGTCCTCGCTTAATTCGTCCATACCCAAGATCGCAATAATATCTTGAAGTTCTTTATATTTCTGTAAAGTTGATTGAACTTGACGAGCCACTTTATAGTGCTCAGCTCCAACGACTTCTGGGCTAAGGGCACGAGAAGAAGAAGCCAATGGATCAACTGCAGGGTAAATACCCATTTCAGAAAGTTTACGCTCAAGGTTAGTTGTTGCATCCAAGTGAGCGAAAGTTGTAGCTGGAGCCGGATCCGTATAGTCATCGGCAGGTACATAGATCGCTTGAATGGATGTAACAGAACCTTTATTGGTAGATGTAATACGTTCTTGTAATTGACCCATTTCTGTAGCAAGGGTTGGTTGGTAACCTACCGCTGAAGGCATACGGCCTAGAAGGGCAGAAACCTCAGAACCTGCTTGTGTGAAACGGAAGATGTTATCGATGAAGAAAAGAACGTCTTGTCCTTGTTCGTCACGGAAATATTCAGCCATTGTCAAACCACTTAGAGCTACACGCATACGTGCACCTGGTGGCTCGTTCATTTGTCCGAATACCATCGCTGTTTTCTTAATAACACCAGAATCAGTCATCTCGTAGAAAAGGTCATTTCCTTCACGAGTACGCTCACCTACACCAGCGAATACAGAGATACCGCCGTGCTCTTGTGCGATGTTATTAATAAGTTCTTGGATAAGTACAGTTTTACCAACACCGGCTCCACCGAAGAGACCGATTTTACCACCTTTGATGTAAGGAGCAAGTAAATCTACTACTTTAATACCAGTTTCAAGAATTTCAACTGTTGTTGATAAATCCTCAAAAGTTGGTGCTTGTCTGTGAATTGGATCACGGCGCACCTCTGCTGTAAGTGGTTCAAATAGGTCAATGTTTTCCCCTAATACGTTGAAAACGCGGCCTAGTGTTACTTCACCTACAGGAACGGAAATTGGAGCTCCTGTATCAACAGTCTCTGCACCACGGGTTAAACCATCAGTGGAAGACATTGCTACAGTACGAACTGTATTATCACCTAGTTGAAGGGCTACTTCAAGAGTTAGTCCTGTACCAGACGCTGTATTTTCGATTCTTAACGCGTTATAGATCTTAGGAAGTTGTCCGTCTTCGAATTTCACGTCAACAACCGGACCCATAACTTGAGTAACGCGTCCTATATTCATCGTTTTCCCTCCTAACGTTGCTTATAACGACAATCTAGTTTATGGAACGGCCAAGCATCGTCCGGTCCGACCGTCCCTTTAATGATTTTATTCTAAAGCTGCTGCACCGCCGACAATCTCAGTAATTTCTTGAGTAATTGCGGCCTGACGTGCACGGTTATATTGCAATGAAAGTGAATCAATCAATTCTTTAGCATTATCGGTCGCATTTTTCATTGCAGTCATACGTGCAGAGTGCTCACTTGCTTTACCATCTAACAAAGCACCATAAATTAAACTTTCTGCGTACTGAGGCAGTAATACCTCAAGAATTTCTTCTGCATTCGGTTCAAATTCATAAGAAGTCATTGCTGCATTGGAAGTATTAAAGTCAGCTAACGGAAGGACTTGCGTTTCCGTTACATCCTGCTGGATTGGGCTGACATAATGGTTATAGTACATGTAAAGCTCATCACACAGTTCATTTAGATACAAATTCACTGTTGATTTAGCAAGGGAGCTAATGTCAGCGAAAGAAGGCTGATCAGGAACTCCAGTTACTTCAAGCTCTACGTGCATGTTACGGCTGACAAAGAAATCACGGCCAACCCTTCCGATTGCGATAATGACGAACTCATCATTGGATTTATGGCGTTCAAGAATGGTTTTATGAACGTGGCGAAGGATACTACTATTGTATGCTCCTGCCAATCCGCGGTCCGATGTGATTACCAGGTAACCGGTCTTCTTCACTGGACGCGAGACAAGCATTGGATGAGATGCACCCGTACTTCCGTTCGCAATACTTGATACTACTTCTTGAATTTTATCCATATATGGAACATATGCTTTAGCATTAGCTTCAGCACGGTTCATTTTAGAAGCAGATACCATCTGCATCGCTTTTGTAATTTGACTCGTCTTTTTCGTTGAAGTAATCCGAGACTTAATATCGCGTAAAGAGGCCATTCATTCTCACCACCCTTTATAAATTAGTTAGACCTTATTATTCAGAAATAACGAAGTTCTTTTTGAATTCGTTAATTGCAGCAACGATAGCAGCATCTTCAGGAAGACCTTTAGTTGTGCGAATGTGATCTAATAATTCCGGATGAGAACGATCTAGGAACACATAGTATTCTTCTTCAAAACGAAGGATATCCGATACTGGAATATCATCTAAATGACCTTTAGTCAATGCATAGAAAATCATGACTTGTTTTTCAACTTTGATCGGTTTGTTTAGATCTTGTTTTAGAACCTCAACTGTACGAGCACCACGGTTAAGTTTTGCTTGAGTTGCAGCATCAAGATCAGAACCGAATTGAGAGAATGCTTCCAATTCACGATAAGAAGCCAAGTCTAGACGTAAAGTACCAGCAACTTTCTTCATCGCTTTAATTTGTGCAGATCCACCAACACGGGATACGGATAGACCAGCGTTAATCGCAGGACGTACACCCGAGAAGAACAAATCGGATTGCAAGAAGATTTGTCCATCAGTGATGGAAATTACGTTTGTTGGAATGTAAGCAGAGATGTCGCCTGCTTGTGTTTCAACAAATGGAAGCGCAGTGATTGAACCGGCACCTAAAGTGTCATTCAATTTAGCTGCACGCTCAAGTAAACGGGAGTGCAAGTAGAATACATCCCCTGGGAATGCTTCACGACCTGGAGGACGGCGAAGTAGCAAGGAAAGTTCACGGTATGCAGATGCTTGTTTAGAAAGATCATCATATACCACAAGAACGTGCTTGCCAGCGAACATGAACTCTTCACCCATAGTCACACCAGCATATGGCGCTAAGTATAAAAGTGGTGCTGGTTGAGAAGCTGAAGCAGATACAACGATTGTGTAATCCAATGCACCATTTTTACGTAGTGTTTCAACAGTTCCACGAACAGTTGATTCTTTTTGACCGATAGCCACATAGATACAAATCATATCTTGGTCAGCTTGGTTAAGGATTGTATCGATCGCAACTGATGTTTTACCAGTTTGACGGTCACCGATGATTAACTCACGTTGTCCACGTCCGATAGGTACTAGCGCATCGATTGCTTTAATTCCTGTTTGTAATGGTTCATGAACAGATTTACGGTCCATAACACCTGTAGCAGGGCTTTCGATTGGACGAGTTTTTGTTGTAGCGATCGGACCAAGACCATCCAAAGGTTGTCCTAGCGGATTCACGACACGTCCGATTAATTCTTCTCCAACTGGTACTTCCATGATACGGCCAGTACGGCGTACTTCACTGCCTTCTTGAATGTCTCTGAATGGTCCAAGAATAACAACACCTACGTTATTTTGCTCAAGGTTTTGTGCTAATCCCATTGAACCATTAGAAAATTCTAAGAGCTCCCCAGCCATTGCATTGTCTAAACCATGAACGCGAGCGATACCATCACCAACAGTGATTACTGTACCTACATCGCTTACTTTAATTTCCGACTGATAGTTTTCAATCTGCTTTTTAATCAGCGCACTGATTTCTTCAGCTTTGATGCTCATGAATTTCACCCCTATCTGTGAATATTAACCTAATAGTTGTTTGCTAAGGCGATCAAGCTTCCCACGTATCGTTCCGTCATAAATACGGTTACCGATTTGAAGTTTGATACCGCCAAGAATATTGCTATCCGTAACATTAGTGATACGCAAATTACGTTTGCCGATCTTTGCAGCAAAAGCTGAAGACACAGCTTCCGCTTCAGCTTCAGTTAATGGATTTACTGTATAAACAGTCGCATCCGCAACTGAATTTTCTTCATTCGCAAGTTCAATGAACTCTTGTGCCATGGCAGTCACTTCACTTGTACGATGACGCTCCACCATTAACATTACAGTGTTTCGAACGGAAGACGAAAGACTTGCAAATGCATTTGCAAGCATTGTATTTTTTGCATCTCTAGTCATTTTAGGATGAGCCAAGAAGCTTAATAGATCTTTATCATTTGTGAAAACTTCATTCACTATGCGAAGCTCTTCTTCAAGTTGGTTAATGAGATTTTGCTCTTTCGCAATTTGGAAAAGAGCTACAGCATAACGTCCTGCTACAGTTATATCGCTCATTTACCTTCTCCTGCCTCTTGAATATATTCATTGATTAGTTTTTCTTGATCAGCTGATGAAAGTTCTTTCTCAATCACCTTAGAAGCGATCATGACAGATAATGAAGCTACTTGCTCGCGTAAGGCGGCAACTGCTTTTTCTCTCTCTTGAACGATTTCACGTTTTGCTGATTCTTTAACACGTTCAGCCTCTGCACGCGCTTGATTAATAATATCTTCGCGTTGTGCTTCGCCTTGTTGCTTAGCATTCTCTATAAGTTGTCCCGCTTCAGTGCGAGATTGTTTTACGATTTCACGCTGTTCTTCTAAATATTTCAGTGCTTCTTTTCTGCTAACTTCAGCTGCTTCAATTTCATTCGCAACATGCTCTTCACGTTCTTTCATGATGCCCATTAGCGGACCCCATGCAAACTTCTTAAGCAACGCTAACAAAATAATAAAGATTACAAGCTGGTATATGATATCCCCACCATTAAAGTGGACTGCTTGACCAAGAACAAAATTGCTTGTTAACACGCTCGGTTCACTCCCTTCATGAGATTCACTATTGAAGTTCTGTATTTTCGATTGACAGTATCACTGCCATAAATGTTCACTTTAACACAGAGCAATGGCGAAGGGTCTCCTTGGATCATCTTCGCCATTATTGAACTTTTTCAAGTTATCTTATTTACCCATTACAATAAACGCGATAACTACAGCGATGATTGGAAGTGCCTCAACTAATGCAATACCAACGAACATTGTAGTTTGAAGCATACCACGAGCTTCTGGCTGACGAGCCATTCCTTCAATTGTACGCCCAACGATAAGACCGTTACCAATACCCGCACCTAGTGCACCTAATCCAACTGCGATAGCAGCAGCTATAAGACCTAAAGAACCTGTCATGATAAATTTCCTCCTTGAAATGTTGTTTTATTTTTTTCATCAATATAATGTTCTAAATGAACAATATTTATAATTAATGGTCGTCACTTACTTTATGGGAAAGATAAACCATCGTTAACATAGTAAAGATAAAAGCTTGAATGGAGCCGACAAAGATACTAAATCCTTCCCAAGCTAACATCGGTAATGCAGCAGTGGCCGCACCCACAACACTACTTGTTCCTAGTCCAGCAAGTAAAGTTAATAGTAACTCACCCGCATAAATATTCCCGTAAAGCCGCAATCCTAGAGTTAACGTATTAGCGAACTCCTCAATAATCTTTAACGGAAACAAGAAACCCATTGGTTGGACATAAGTTTTGGCATAATTTTTCATGCCTCTCATCTTGATACCATAATAATGAGTTAAACCCATTACCATAACTGCCAAGGTTAAAGTTATTGCTGGATCTGATGTAGGTGATTTCCACCAAAGTTCATGCCCTATTACAATCGAGAACGGCAATCCTAACATGTTTGAAACAAATACGTACAATATTAATGTCATTCCTAACATAAGGAACTGACCACCCGTACGCCAATCCATATTGCTGTTGATGATGTTTTTCACAAAATCCATAACCCATTCGATAAAGTTTTGGATTCCTGTTGGCTTCATCGCAAGTTTTCGAGTTGCTGCTACAGCAATAATGAAGACAATGAGACTTGCGATAGTCATCATAAGAACATTAGCCAAGTTGAAATGTATTCCAGTATCCATAAATTCCCACATAGGAGCTTCATGATTCAACAGTATTCACCTCTCTTCTTTACTACCTACGTATGTTTTGCATAAAATAATCTATCATAATGACAAAGTAAACTGTCATTAATCCCATTACCACGCAGACCACTTGAAACTCGTCAGGATATCTCAATGCAATAATTGCAGCTAAACCCGCTACAGACATTCTAGTTAAACTACCAAGGGAGCGCGTTTTCTTACCTTCGGCAACCTCTTGAGCGAACTTTTTGTTTTTTTTGACCATTGACCAGAATATAAATAGGCTGAAGGCAGTTCCAAGCAATAATCCCTGGAAGACTGAATCATGTGAAGTGAAGCCCACCCCAAGTACATAAATACCCATTAAATACAACATGTATTTTAGCTGCCTATTGAACATTTTTTCCAATTCTAGCATTTTGTCATGTAATCTCCCTAGAAATATTGTAGTATCTGTGTTTAGCTAGGAGAATTTGCCCGTAACAAGTCCAAATAGAAGGTCAAAAACTCACTTCTATTTGACACGTTATTAACGTATGAAACCCCTCTCATTTTACATCCTTAGTTAGCATACAATAGGCTAGAATCAATGTCAATGAGTGGTTAGTGAAATTTGTCACAGGTTTGTAATTATTAACGAATTGTTCACAAATTATCTTTTTTCTTCTATTGACATCCGTTTTATTTTACTTATTGTCCTCTGTTCACTCAATAAGTAACGTCTTTTCTATCCGATCTTCCCTTCCGCCCCTTCTCGCAAATATTATCGCTTTATACACTCCTTTAGGCGGCAAGTCCTTTTTCAATACATCTTTTTTGATCAAACCGGAAGGTGCCGATCTCGACCAATCCAAATATCCAGCGAATTTCAAGGTATCCTCCTCATATAGGGCAATACCGAATTCTTCAGCCCCCAGCGGAAGGTACATTTCGTATCGATATGTGCCAGCCTGGTCCCCTTGGCCAAAATCAAATCCCATTACCCTTGGATAATCAGGCTCTTCTTTTACATATAAATAAGGAAGTGATATTCTTTTGGTTCCTTCCATTATTATGAGGTATCCATCAAAGACTCCCTTTTTAAGCTCGGCTGGGTTGACCTGCAGTCCCACTTTAATCTGTTTCTTTTCCTTTGGATTTAATGTAAGGGATTTCGGCAATTCCCAAGTGAGCCCTGTCTCTTTTAATGGGACCATAAAAGAGTACTTCCTCATTTTCGTTCCGGTATTTTCTATGACTATCGTTTCATGATGCTCTTCAATTCCTTCTTTCTTTGTGTACATTCCAAAGGACAATGAGCTAGGATTCAAGAGCGTGTCCGCTTTTAATGCTTCGTCGACCTGAATGCGTCCAGCCCCCTGTTCATATGTGTGATAAAATTGATTCGCAGATTTCCTCAATGGCTTTGAAGTGCTCATCAATGCAGATTTCACTTGATCAGGAGTCCAATCCGGGTGTTTTTGCAGGATTAACGCGACTGCTCCTGCAACATGCGGTGCGGACATACTTGTTCCATCCAAGGACATATATCCTTTAGGAACGGTGCTTTCAATTTCCACTCCCGGTGCCAATACGTCAGGCTTTATTCCCCATGATACAGTTACCGGTCCCCTTGAGCTAAAATCAGCGAGCCTATCCTGCTCGTTCTTATAAACAAATTGAACGGTTTTGCTTTGCCCTTGCTCCATGATTTGCTTAAGCTGCATTCCATCTCTTCTATTAATAGAAGCAGCTGGGATGTTCATTTCCTTTTCCAAGCTTCCAGTAAAGGTACCGCTCGTATTATTATAAACAATTACCCCCTTTGCACCTGCCTTTTCTGCATTGGATACTTTCTGCTGGAAGGTAAGTGTGCCTCGTTCCATCAAAACAATCTTATCCCGAACATGTTTCAGGTCCTTTTCATTACCCAGTCCCCCATATATGACATCCTCGGAAAACGTCAGGTTCCATTTTTTAGAGCCTTGAAACAAGGTTAAATGCGATTGATGCTTTTTCGATCCAAGTCCGTAAATCATATACGGAACCCTTAAGGGAGGAGTCGATGCCCCAACGGAAATCGCTTTTTCCGCTGTTCCGGGTGAGCCGACGGTCCATACAGCCGGACCGGAATTCCCATTTGATGTCACGGCAACTATTCCGCTTTCCACAGCCTTATTCAATGCAAGGGAGATAGGCAAATCAGGGCCATTGACGTTATTGCCAAGAGAGAGGTTCAATACATCCACCTTATCCTTCATGGCTGACTCAATAGCCGTCAAGACTTGATCCGTATCTCCTGCTCCACCTGGTCCCAAAGCTCGATATGCATATATCTCCGCCTCTGGTGCGACACCTTTCATTTTTCCATTGGCTGCAATGATGCCTGCCACATGAGTACCGTGTAATGTATTCAGGTCGCCTTGATTTTTGGTTTCCATCGGGTCTTCATCACCATCAACCAGATCCTTGCCACCTTTATATGCTCGTTGCAAATCTGGATGTGTATAATCAATGCCAGTATCGATTATCCCTACTTTTACCCCTTTCCCGGTTATCCGGTGATTCTCCTTATCAAAGAAACCCCTGACCCTGCCTCCTCCTATGTACGGGACACTTTCATCCAACACGGCTTGATAAACGGATACTTCCGTTACAGCCTGAATTTCGTCCTCCTTTTTAAGTTGTTCTATCTCATTCATCTTCCCATGAAGGGAAAATCCATTCAGGGCAACCGAATAAACATTCCGTAATTGAAGGGATGGGTATTTTTCAAGCAGTTTTTCGATCTTTTCCCGTTGAAACGCCTTATCCATCGTGACAACAACCGTTACTTCCTTAGATTCTGATAGTTTTGGTAAAGGCGGCAGAATGACGGATGCCAATCCCTTTTCATTTTGATAAATAAATACAAAAAGGAAAACAAACACTAGAAACGTTTTCTTTCCCAACATAATCATCCCCTTAGCAGTTATCTTTTCTCAACAACCTTGGAGTATGCAAATAAAAAAAGGAAAAGCGCATGGCTTTTCCTTTTTTATGAGTCAAATCTAGTTGGTGGCATATTTATTTGCTTAAAATAGTAACGGATGGCTTCAGCTATGCGGACCGAAGCGTTTCCGTCCCCATATGGATTTGAAGCTTTGGACATTTTTTCGTGCACCTCTTGATCCGTGAGCAATTCATGTGCCAAATTATAAATGGTTTGTTCATCAGTACCCGCCAACCTTAAGGTTCCAGCCGCAATCCCCTCAGGACGTTCCGTCGTATCCCTTAAAACCAGGACAGGTACACCAAGTGACGGTGCCTCTTCCTGGATTCCTCCAGAATCAGTCAAAATCAGATAGGCTCTTGAAGCGAAGTTATGGAAATCCAGAACATCCAGCGGCTCGATCAAATGAATCCGCGGATCGTCGCCGAGAATTTCGTTCGCCAATTCCTGAACAAGAGGATTTAAATGGACAGGATATACCACTTGAACATCATCATGCTCAGCAATGATTTTCTTCACGGCCCTGAAGATATTCCTCATGGGTTCACCTAGATTTTCCCTGCGATGGGCGGTAAGCAAAATGAGCCTGTCTTCTCCAAGTCCATTTAAAACCGGATGTGAATAAGTGGACCGTACAGTCGTTTTTAAAGCATCGGTTGCCGTATTTCCCGTCACGAAAATATTATCCTTCTTGTTTTCGTTAAGCAGATTCTCCTCCGCCTTCGAAGTCGGTGCAAAATGCAAATCCGCCAGCGTACCGGTAAGCTGTCGATTGATCTCTTCCGGATAAGGGGAATACTTATTCCAGGTGCGCAGCCCTGCTTCTACATGCCCAATGACAATCTGATTATAAAAGGCAGCCAGACTTGCGACGAACGTTGTGGTTGTATCTCCATGTACAAGAACAATATCAGGCTTAGCTTCCTTCATTACGGAATCAAGACCATTTAATGCTCTTGTTGTAATGTCAGCAAGCGTTTGCCTTTCCTTCATTATGTCCAAGTCATAATCCGGCTGAATGGAAAATAGTTCGAGAACTTGATCTAACATTTGACGATGCTGAGCCGTAACAGCAACGATCGGCTTGAAATGTTCTGGGTGTTTTTGAAATTCGAGTACTAAGGGAGCCATTTTGACAGCTTCTGGTCTCGTCCCGAAAATGGTCATGACTTTTATCGGTTTGTTCATTCGTGACACCTCAGCTTCTTTCCTTATTTTGTGCCGAATAAACGATCTCCTGCGTCTCCAAGACCTGGAACGATATAACCATGTTCATTCAGTTTTTCGTCAAGGCCAGCAATATAAATATCAACATCTGGATGGGCTTCTTTTAATGCGTCCACACCCTCTGGAGCTGCAATCAAACACATGAATTTAATATTCACTGCACCGCGCTTTTTAATGGAATGGATCGCTTCGATTGCTGATCCGCCAGTGGCTAACATCGGGTCAACAACAATGCATTCCCTTTCTGCCAAATCACTTGGCATTTTCGCATAATATTCAACAGGTTTCAAAGTTTCAGGATCACGGTAAAGGCCAACATGTCCGACCTTTGCAGCAGGAATCAGCTTAATGATTCCGTCCACCATCCCGATGCCTGCACGTAAAATCGGGACGATTCCCACTTTTTTACCAGAAAGCATTTTCACTTTCGCCGTGCTTACAGGCGTTTGGATTTCCACCTCTTCGAGCGGCATATCCCTCGTGATTTCAAATGCCATCAATGAAGCGACTTCATCCACTAGTTCACGGAATTCTTTTGTTCCTGTATTTATATCACGTATATAGGCTAATTTGTGTTGAATTAACGGGTGATCGAAAACATAAACTTTTCCCATTTAGCATCTCTCCAATTCCATTGCTTAGTTTTGCGCTTTTTTATGATTTCCCTAATCGAATAGAAAAATTTTCGTGTCTTTTTAAATTCACTTCAACCTATTTTACAGAAAAACGATTCAATCTTCAATAAAGGTTTAGATGTCAGACCTATTTTCACTATTCGGATTCTTCTCACATACTGACTCCCATAAGGTATAAAAAAACCGCTCCCTTTAGAAGGAAGCGGCTCAAGAATATTACAATGAAGGATATAATTCAAATTTGTTCGCTAATGTTTCAACACGCTGTTTTGCTTCTTCAAGTTTAGCTGCGTCCTCATTATTTTTCAAAACAAGTCCGATGATTGCAGCTATTTCATCCATGTCATCCAATCCGAAGCCACGTGATGTCACTGCCGCAGTCCCAATACGAATACCACTTGTAACGAATGGTTTTTCCGGGTCATAAGGAATCGCATTTTTGTTAACGGTAATACCGATTTCATCCAAAACATGCTCTGCGATTTTTCCCGTTAATCCAGTAGAGCGAACATCAAGAAGAATCAAGTGATTGTCCGTTCCATCAGAAACAAGTGTGAACCCTTCTTTCTTCAAACCTTCGCCCAAACGTTTAGCATTGTCGATGATTTGTTGTGCATACACTTTAAAATCATCTTGAAGCGCTTCTCCGAATGCAACAGCCTTAGCTGATATGACATGCATCAATGGACCGCCTTGAATTCCAGGGAAGATGGATTTATCGATCTTCTTACCGAATTCTTCTTTACAGATGATCATTCCGCCGCGTGGTCCGCGAAGTGTTTTATGAGTAGTTGTCGTTACAAAGTCAGCATAAGGAATTGGGCTTTGGTGTAAACCAGCCGCAACCAAACCTGCGATATGTGCCATATCGACCATTAAATAAGCACCGACTTCATCTGCAATTTCGCGGAATCGCTTGAAATCAATTTCCCGTGGGTATGCACTTGCACCCGCTACGATCAATTTCGGTTTGTGCTGACGAGCTTTTTCCAAAACATCATTGTAATCGATACGGTGATCTTTTTCGTCTACACCATATTCAACGAAGTTGTAGTTAACACCACTGAAGTTAACTGGGCTTCCATGTGTTAAATGACCTCCATGCGAAAGGTTCATTCCAAGCACTGTGTCGCCGGTTTGAAGCACTGTAAAGTAAACGGCCATATTGGCTTGAGCTCCAGAGTGCGGCTGTACGTTCACATACTCCCCGCCGAAAATTTCTTTCGCACGCTCACGTGCTAGATCTTCAACGATGTCTACATACTCACATCCGCCATAGTAACGTTTTCCAGGGTATCCTTCTGCATACTTATTAGTTAAGACCGACCCTTGTGCTTCCATGACAGCTTCACTCACGAAGTTTTCAGAAGCAATAAGCTCAATTTTACTTCTTTGACGCCCTAATTCCAGTTGAATTGCGTTAAACACTTGCTCATCTTGCTTTGCTAAACGATTCATTCCGTAATTCCTCCTCAAATTGTGCGTGATTCGCTTTTTAGTATTTATGTGCAACATGCCTTCAAAAAAGCATGAAAAAGCCTTACCAATAATTATTAGAAAATTCTACTCCATTTTAACATGTCTAATTTAGAAGTGATAGTCTAATTTTATCGAACATTAAATGTTTTTTTATTTAAAAATGTTCGTATTTGACATCAAAATCATGGTAAATAGCCCTTTCACCCTATATTTAACAAGCGAAAACTCCATTCTATTAGCACTCCCAAATAGAGATTTTTCTTGTGAACCTTAGCTTTAGCTTTACGATTTTGAACAGATTCTATTAAAAAACAGCATTCCCCATCCGAGAAATGCTGTCTCACTTACCTTAAGTACAACTCTTGTTTTCAGAGATGTCCTGATAAACGGCCCGTTCCCCGCCAATCAGTTTCGGGCGGGTTTTGGCCATGGTCACATGTGCATGTCCTATTTCTTTAATGGCAGAGCGGATTGGAACCGCCACATGCTTCAGATGCATGCCAATGAAGGTGTCCCCAATGTCTATCCCCGCATCCGCTTTAATATGTTCAACGACGACAGCATCTTTCCATTGCTGATAGGCGTACGTCGCCATCGATCCCCCAGCTGTCCTTACAGGTACAACCGAAACTTCTTCATAATCATATCGAATCGCGGTTTCCCTTTGCAAAACCAACGCCCTGTTAAGATGCTCACAACATTGATATGCAACCTGAACACCCGTTTTCACTTGAAAATCCCTCACTACGGAAAAAATCATCCCTGCAACATCGAGCGTCCCATCAGTACCGATCCTTTTCCCGATCACTTCACTTGTACTGCAGCCTATTACCAGTAGCTGTTTCTCTTTTAAAGCCGTCTGTTCTTGAAACTCATGTAAAAGCTCCCGAAACTGGTTTTCCCATATCTCAAGCTCATTTGAGAATGTAGCATCACTTATCATGAAAACGCATCCTTTCAAAAAGAAAACTTGCTATCAAAAGAAAAGGGGTCTCTCCAAAAACCATAAAAATTAGCTTTGTTTACCTTCATACTCCGCAATCTTCCCAATCCTGTTTTGATGACGTCCGCCTTCAAATTCCGAAGTCAGCCATGTTTGTGCAATTTCCCTGGCCAGACCCGGGCCAATGACACGTTCCCCCATCGCTAACATATTGGTATCATTATGCTGGCGGGTCAACTTCGCACTATAGACATCATGAACCAACGCACATCTAATTCCTTTAACCTTATTAGCAGCGATGCTCATTCCGATTCCAGTTCCACAGATTAAAATGCCCCGATCGAACTCACCGCGTGCCACTTTTTCAGCAACCGGCAAGGCATAATCAGGATAATCCACCGAAGTAGTGCATTCACAGCCAAAGTCCTCAAATGGAATCTGTAACTCATTCATTAAATTCTTTATTTCTTCACGGATATGTATACCACCATGATCAGAAGCAATCGCAACTTTCATCATAATCCTCCTCTAGCTTTTTCAATTGATTTTATTGTGTCACAAAATTATGAAAAGATAAAGGATGTCCATCCTTTTTCCCCCTCAAAGAAGCAGGAAACCGCCTTGGGTTTCCTGCTGTAAAATGTCAAGAGTGAAGCGGGTAATGATCCTGTTCAACTTTTCCGCTTGTACTTTAAGTTCCATTGCCGATTTTTCGACATTTCCCATGACTATGAGCTTGTTCGCTTGTCAGCTGTCACTTCTTCCGCTCCAGCAGATGTTTCTTCTGCAATAGCAGCAACTTCTTGTGCTGCCTTGATCGTACACTTTCCAATTGACGGTCAACAAGCTTAGTAATATCTTTTACTGCAGCGACCACATTATGTACCCTGTTTACTTTTTAAGCCTTAAGACTAATTCTTCAATTAATTCCTGCAGCTCCCTGAACGTTTCCCGATAAATGCCTTCAGAACCGCCAAACGGATCTATTATGTCCTTATCATAATTATCATCAATAATGAATTCTTTTAAAGTAAAAGTCTTATCGGCCATCTGGGGATATGCACGGGTAATGACCGATTTATGCCCTTCCGTCATGGTGAAAATATGAGTCGCCCATTCCATTTCCTTCTCGGATAAAGGCGTTGAATGATGATTATGCACTATATCATTTTCAACCAATACATTTTTTGCATGCGTTGAAGCATCCTGGCCTGATGAAGCATACACGCCAGCGGACTTCACTTCAACGCCCGCAATATTTTTATTTTTCAATATCGCTTCTGCCATCGGGCTTCTGCATGTGTTGCCTGTACATACAAATAATACACGGATCATTTATGACGCCTCCTTTTTTATTCATTATAAGCTATCGCCCGTTTATTATAGTCAAAAAAATCACTCTCAACATGTCTTAGGAAAAAATAAAACCGCCCCGGTAATCGGAACAGTTGAGGAAGGATAGATATGAAGTCAAGCGGCTCAAAAAGAGAACAATAATTTCAATCCAAACGCACATAGAATGCTTCCGCCAAGAATCTCACTATACACGCCTAGCAAACCCTGAATTTTTCTACCCAGCAAAAGCCCTGCCCACGTTAATAGGGTGGCAGCAAACCCAAAGCAGAGAATGGTTAAAATCGTTTTTGCACCGTAGATCCCCAGGGTCAATCCTACCGAGAAGCTGTCCAGGCTTACCCCTAAAGCAAAAATGAATAGACCTTTCCCGACAGGAGCCAGCATCTTATTTTCCCTGATACCAGCTCCATCCTTTTTACCAGGGATAAACATCTGTATACCAAGAATGATCAACAATAGACCGCCGGCGTATGTAGCGAAGGTCCCGAATTTTTCTGAAATGAAACGGCCTGCGCCCATTCCAAGCAAGGGCATCCAAATATGAAAAAAGCCAACTGTCAGCCCTATAAAAAGAATTTGCCTCAACCTTAGCTTAAACATTCCCATTCCAAGGCCGACTGAAAAGGCATCCATTCCCAACGCGAATGCCATTAGCAATAAGGTGATGATTTCTCCAGCAAATGTATTCATTCCAATCCTCCCTCGGACGTGCCTACTACATGTTATGCATGTCCGAAAAGAAATAGAAGAATAAATCAGTCCTTATTACAGATGTTCCTTGATGATTTGATGACCTGCAGCCTTCTCAAGCCGGTTCATGACCGCTGCTCCTATTCCATGGTCAGGAAACATTTCACTAAAAATGACATCGACCTCCAGCTCATCAAACTGTCTTAAAGCATCATATAAGCCTGTCGCAACAGTATGTAAATCAGCTAATGAACCTGGGACGACCACATAATCGGCCTCATAATCCTGTTGATGTTCATAAGCAGTTATGATGCCCACCTTTAACCCGTCACTTCTTTTCTCATCCACAAGCTTCTGAAGGAAAGCTTGATTACCCTTGACTAAATATAAAGGGGCCTTCGGAGCATAGTGGGTATATTTCATGCCCGGGGCTTTTGGCGCCGTTTCCTGATTCTTCAAAGCGACATCTTGCCGGACTTCCCCTATCACAGCTTCCAGCTGTTCCAGGGTCACTCCGCCGGGCCTTAATATAACAGGGATTTCAACAGTGCAATCAAGTACTGTGGATTCTACGCCCACACCGGTAGTCCCGCCATCGACTATGCCTGCAATCCGGCCCATTAAGTCAGCTTCAACATGTTTAGCTGAAGTGGGACTCGGTTTCCCAGAAGTATTTGCACTTGGAGCCGCAATGGGCAAATCACTCGCACGAATAAGGCCGAGGGCAACCTGGTGATCCGGCATCCTGACAGCCACCGTTTCCAATCCAGCTGTCACAAGATTTGATAGCTGGCCCGGTTTTCGTTTCATGATCAAAGTCAAAGGACCCGGCCAAAATTCTGCCATTAGCTTCCTGGCCTGTTCCGGAATCTCTTCTACAATACCTGACAGCTGTTCTTCAGAGGCTATATGAACGATTAAAGGATTATCACTCGGACGCCCCTTTGCTTCGAACACTTTTTTGACCGCATCGTCATTTTTGGCATTTGCACCTAGTCCATAAACAGTCTCTGTAGGAAAAGCAACCACTTGGTTAGCCTTTAATAATTCAGCTGATTGTGCAATCTGGGGATAACTTTGTAAATTATCCACATTTTTATCCACTGACCAAATTTTCGTTTTCATTTTGAACATCATCGCCTTTTAACATTTCTTATTTTATATAATCGCTTTAATATGAACGATATTTTCAATTTAACGTACTAATTTCACTTAAAAGATACTTTGAAAGTATAAAAGAAGTATACACATAATTCAAGTGTTATCCACAAATTGGGGATAACCATATCGAATCCGTGGATAAGTTTGTGGATATTAAAGATTAATGACAGATTTTTTTGATTTTTTGTTAATAACCCTGTGGATATGTTTTTATAATTATCTGAAAGTAAAAAAAAAGGGCCGCTGCCCCCTTTTTAAAATAGATCATTGAAGATTTCCGCAAACAAGGATTTCACTTCCACCTCAGGCTCCTTTTCCCCTTCATATAATTGCTGAGCTTGTTCATTGGATGCCGCAAGTTCAACCTTGTTATCTTCAACATTCCCATCATTGACTTCCTTCGCCACTTGTTCCTTATCTTTTACTGCCATCACTTCTTCTTTTACCTCTTGCTCAGCAACCTCGTCTTTTACCGTTTCTTCCGTTTCTTCCGTTTCTTCCTCTTTTACATTCTCCTCCATTACCTCTTCTTCAACTTCTTCCTCGGGCCCTTTTTCTTTTTCAGCCAACACTACTTCAGTTTCTCCCTCTGCAACAGGTTCACTCTCTTCATTCGTTGCTGCATACGCCTTCCCATCCGAAGTCAGGGATCCTTCATCTTCTTCCTCGACAATCGGACTTTGACTTACAGCCGTCCCATTTGAAAAATCCAAGAAACATAATGGCGGAAATAGAACACACCACCAATTAGCGCCTTCCCCTTCACCAAGTGTGATAATCACCGCTTCATAATCCCCTGCCGGATATAAATACTGCCCGTAGAGTTTTGTCGGAAATTCCGCTTGTCCAAAATCGACTTTTACTGACTGCTCCAAACCCTGTTCCTTTATAACTGCCTCAGCTGTCGCCTGGATATCCGGTAGATGCGAGGTGATCACATCCCTCGCTTCATCCAAAGAAGTAAGCTCCTCGACCCACTTTGTGATATCTTCATTTACCTCATCCCTAATAAGACGTTTAACCGCTTGATCCTTTTCTGCATCACTATTAGCAAGTATCCGCAGACGAATCGCCTCATCCGGGATCACCTTCGTATCTTCTGCACCGACCATCTCCGCTTTAGGCATATATATACTTACGATCGTTCCTATAGTTAAGATTAATAGATAGATAATGGCTAAATGTTTTGTTTTCATCGCCTTCGCCCCCTCACATGAATTAGTCTCACCATTTTCAAGCTATCTTAAACTAGTAAAAATAAAAAAAGTTGATAGCTGGAAATATAGATTCCAAAGGATAATGAGGGTGGTGCCCATAAAAAAATCCGTCTCACGGAAGGAGACGGATCACTTTAATGCAGCAAAGACCATTCGATCTTTTTCATTTATGTCATTTACAATGGATACTTCTGCGGCAGGAAAGGTTCGCTTCAATAAATCGGCAACCGCCTTACCCTGTCCAGTGCCCACTTCAAAACCGATCAGTCCAGGCACCTTCATGATCAAAGGTAACTGCTCCATAAAGCGGCGGTAAAAATCCAGCCCATCGATACCGGCAAATAATGCACGATGCGGTTCATGTCCTGTCACGACTACTGACATGGATTTATGATCATCATCTGGTATATATGGCGGATTCGATAAAAGGATGTCCACCTTCTGGTTCATGTTCACGAAAGGCAAAAGCAAATCACCTTGCATGAACTGCACTTCGGCACCAAGTGATTCTGCATTTTTCCTCGCCACCTCAAGTGACGTTTCCGCTATGTCCGTGGCCGTCACCAACAGGTTTGATTTTTCAAGTTTCATCGTTATGGCGATTGCGCCGCTGCCGGTCCCAATATCAGCTAAATGAAGCTTCTGTCCCTCCATAAAAATGGCTGGGAGTTTACGTAATGTATAATAAATCAATTCTTCTGTTTCAGGTCTCGGTATGAGCACTTCTTCATTAACAAAGAAGGTCCGTCCATAAAATTCTTCACTGCCGATTATATATTGGATTGGCATCCCCTCAGCATGCAGCTCAATAGCGGCCTTAAATTGCCCAAAATCCGCTTCACTAAGCTCATCATGAAGGTTGGCCAGCATTTGGGAACGGGTTTGGTTTAAAAAGTGCTGTAACAGGATTTCCCCAGCATTGGCATCACGATCATTTTCCTTTAAAAAAGAAGAAGCCCATTTAAGGGCTTCAAACACTTTCACGGCAGAATTACTCATCTGCATTTTCCAACCTTGAAGATTGGTCTTCCATGATTAATGCATCAACCACTTCATCCAGCTTACCTTCCATGATTTGATCCAGCTTTTGAATCGTTAAACCAATACGGTGATCGGTAACGCGGTTTTGCGGGAAGTTATAAGTGCGAATCCTTTCAGATCGATCGCCCGTTCCAACAGCAAGCTTCCTATTTTGATCATACTCCGCCTGTACTTCGCGTTGGATTTTATCGTACACCCTGGCACGCAAAACCTTCATTGCTTTTTCTTTGTTCTTGATTTGCGATTTCTCATCTTGACAGGATACAACCGTATTCGTCGGAATATGAGTCAAGCGCACCGCTGACATTGTCGTATTGACACTTTGCCCTCCAGGACCGCTCGATGCAAAGGTATCGACACGAATATCCTTATCATGAATTTCAACTTCCACTTCCTCAGCTTCGGGTAAAACAGCAACCGTGGCTGTAGATGTATGAATCCGTCCGCCTGATTCAGTTTCAGGTACTCGCTGAACGCGATGTGCCCCATTTTCGAACTTCAATTTTGAATAAGCGCCATTGCCATTAATCATGAATATGATTTCCTTATAGCCGCCAAGCCCTGTAGGACTTGCTTCAATGACTTCAGTCCGCCAACCCTGCACCTCGGCAAAACGACTATACATGCGGTATAGACTACCAGCAAATAAGGCTGCCTCATCTCCGCCTGCCGCTCCGCGGATCTCCATGATTACGTTTTTATCATCGTTAGGGTCCTTCGGAATAAGCAATATTTTCAGTTTATCCTCAAGGCCTTGTATGGTATCTTCAAGTTCATTGATCTCTTCTTTTACCATTTCACGCATTTCCGCATCAAGCTTCTCCTCAAGCATCGCCTTCGCTTCCTGGAGTTGCTCACGAACCTCTTTATATTCTTTATAAGTCGAAGCAGTCTCTTGTATGCTGGATTGCTCCTTAGAATATTCCCTTAGCTTCTTGGAGTCATTAATGATCTCCGGGTCACTTAATAGTTCATTCAATCTTTCATATCTATCTTCTACTGCTTGCAATCGATCAAACAAATTATTCACCTCATAAATTTCCCAAAACATCTGAAACGAATTGGAAGTAATCCATCTTTTCTAACTATAAATAAGTAGTTCAGTGCCCCAGCTCAGTTCACTTCTAGGTTAATTATAGTATAGGTGAATAATCAACGTCAAAGAGGATTCAAAAATGTCGTTATTTCTTTAATTTTACATCTATATTATATTGAGGCACAGCCCTGTTTATAATGCCTTGTATTCGCTGCATTTCCTTATGTCTCTCTTTTTCCGTCTTGATTTTGCCTTTATCATGGACCGTAACATGTATGGTATTTCCATTAAACCAAACGGAGCCCGCCTCATAATTGGTTTCCGATTCAATGGCCCCGCGGATATCATCAATTTGCTGCCCCATGGATGGTGAATTATTGGATGTATGATGCGGTGTATTGAGGATTTGATCTGATGGCCGTTCCGCTTCATTGTCCCAATCATTATTGGATACACGTTTTAAACCATTGCCAACAAAATCCTTGCCATCCCGGGATTGATCCCCATATTCCGAATCATTATTTATCGCATTGTCATTTTGACCGCATGCCGTTAGTGCAGCAAGTAAAAAGGCTGTCATGATAAGCAGTTTTGATTTCATATTTTTTCCCTCCATTTTGACTGGTTAAGAAGAACATTTCCTCGTTAGCCTGCCCAAAATGGGGCAATATTTATCTTTTATTTCGCTTCCATGTATTGGTCATACCACTTGAATAACTCCAGCAGTTTTTCCACCCTTATTATAATTCCCAACCATTTCTACATAAAAAAAAGCACCCTACGACCACATTGGATCATAGGGCACCATCATTCAAATACGTTCTTTAATCCCAACAGGCTGCTTACCCGGAACTTCGTGATGATGGCGGCAGCGGGGCTCGTATGATTCCGATGCACCCACAAGGATGATCGGCTCATCATAGGAGGCCGGCTCCCCATCTATCAAGCGCTGTGTCCTGCTTGCAGGTGATCCGCACACTTCACACACAGCCTGCAGCTTAGTCACCGATTCTGCCAGCGATAATAGAACAGGCATAGGACCGAATGGTTCACCTCGGAAATCTTGATCGAGTCCAGCCATAATCACTCGATAACCGCTGTCCGCAAGATGCTGGGCAACCCCGATAATTTCATGATCAAAAAATTGCACTTCATCTATTGCAATAATATCCAGGGGCTTGTCCAAATACTTAAAGATATCCGTTGAATGGGCAATCGGTTTTGCCATCACAGAAGAGCCATTGTGTGATACGACAGCCTCTTCCGCATAGCGATTATCAATAGCTGGTTTAAATACAGCTATTTGCTCTTTAGCAAATTGAGCACGGCTGACTCGTTTAATCAATTCCTCGGATTTACCCGAAAACATGCTTCCGCAAATAAGCTCGATCCAGCCTGTTTGTTTCATTACATACATGGAAACAGCTACTCCCTTCCACCTGTCGATCCCTTGGCCATAATTGAAGTCGACCCGGCTTTATATAAATTCTTACTTGTTTATGGAAAAGAAAAAACAGGCAAGAAAAATACTTGCCTGTTTTTTAAAAAGTCCGGCTTATTTAATACCGTATTTTTTGTTGAAACGATCAACACGTCCGCCAGCTTCAGCGAATTTTTGACGACCAGTGTAGAATGGATGGCATTCTGAACAAGTCTCAACTTTGATCTCTTCTTTAACTGAACCAGTTTCAAAAGTGTTTCCGCAAGAGCAAATTACTTTTGAAAGCTTATAATTTGGATGAATTCCAGTTTTCATTCTTTTCAGCTCCTTATGCCCTGAATCATTCGAAACAGAGTTATATACTTCAAGTTGAGGGAAAAACACCCTCACATTTATTGTAAAAACACATGAACTCATTATAACAACTTAAGACTAGTTGTGCAACTGTTTGTTTCTTACAGGGTTTAAGAACGTTTTACGCTCGCCGGCCCCTTTTTCATTTCTGACATCTCTTCATCCAGCTTACTGAAAAATTCTTCATTACCCTTTGTCTGTTTTAGACGGCGAAGGAATTTCTCCGAGAAATCAGGCGAATCCGACATTGTTTTCCTGATGGCCCATAGTTTATCCAGGCGATCTTTCGGAATTAACAATTCTTCTTTACGAGTGCCTGAGCGGCGAATATCGATTGCCGGGAAGATGCGTCTTTCGGCAAGGGCACGATCTAAATGCAGCTCCATATTACCCGTACCTTTAAATTCTTCATAAATGACATCGTCCATTCTTGAACCCGTATCTACCAATGCTGTAGCAAGGATCGTCAGGCTGCCGCCTTCCTCAATATTCCTCGCCGCACCGAAAAAGCGTTTTGGACGGTGGAATGCAGCCGGGTCAATCCCCCCTGATAGTGTACGTCCGCTCGGCGGAATGACAAGGTTGTAAGCTCGGGCAAGTCGAGTGATGCTGTCCATTAAAATGATGACATCACGTTTATGCTCCACAAGGCGCATGGCTCGTTCTAACACTAGCTCAGCCACCTTGATATGGTTTTCCGGCACTTCATCAAACGTTGAACTTACCACGTCCCCAGCAACGGACCGTTCAATGTCAGTCACTTCTTCCGGGCGTTCATCAATCAACAGCACGATCAATTCCGATTCGGGATGGTTTGTGGTTATTGCATTGGCAATTTCCTTGATGAGCATCGTTTTACCGGCTTTTGGCGGTGCGACGATTAGCCCACGCTGTCCAAAACCTACCGGTGCCAGGACATCCATAATCCTGGTTGATAAGTTCTTCGGTGTCGTTTCCAGTTTAATTTGCCTGTTTGGATACAGCGGTGTTAGACCTGGAAAGTGGACACGCTCTTTTGCTGATTCCGGATTATCGCCATTGACTGCTTCAACATGCAGCAATCCATAATAGCGCTCGTTTTCTTTTGGCGGCCTTACCTTACCGGACACTTTATCTCCATTCCGCAAATCGAATCTGCGGATCTGTGAAGCAGAAATATAAATATCCTCCGAGCTTGGAGAATAATTAATTGGACGCAGGAAACCGAAGCCCTCTGAAGGGATGATTTCTAAAACGCCCTCCATGAATAGGAGACCATCCTGCTCAGCTTGTGCTTTCAGGATAGCGAAAATAAGTTCCTTTTTTGAAAGTTTGCTGTAATAGGAAACTTTATATTCACGCGCGTGCTCATAGAGATCCTTTAGTTTCATGTTTTCTAAATTAGAAATAGTTAAATTCATTATGACACCACACTTTTATTAATTAAACGTTTTCACCCATACTGAAAAAGAAATGGTTTGTTAGATGGAAGAAAAACCGCAATCCATGTACCCGACCAGAGTTTTCTTAGAAAGGATGATACATTTTTACATGTAAAGAAGAAAATTAATTGAAGGCTTCTTGAAGTTTGGAGTGAAAGGGCAGATTCTAAATTATTAATAGTAGACCAAGCTTTATTTTACTTTTTTTATTTTAATTATTCAACTTAAATTTTTTAAAAGAGAAAGCGAGCGATGAAACCGCTCGCTTTTTAAAAGTGATTTTTCTAAAAAACGCTATCAGTCAATCAAACCATTCGGTTTAATCTTAAGACTGTGACGACCATCAATGAAACGAACTGTACCAGATTTAGCACGCATTACTACGGATTGTGTTTCGCCGTAATGCCCTTTGAATTGTACGCCGCGTAAAAGTTCTCCATCTGTCACACCTGTTGCTGCAAAAATTGCATCATCTCCGCGAACAAGGTCTTCCATTCTGAGGACTCTTCCTAATTCAAGGCCCATTTTTCCACAGCGCTCCACTTCTTCATCACTTTGAGGAATGAGCTTGCCTTGAATTTCCCCTCCAAGGCATTTCAGGGCAACGGCTGCAATAACTCCTTCTGGAGCTCCGCCAGATCCGAATAAGATGTCAACACCGGTAAGATCGAAGGCAGTATTTATGGCTCCCGCTACATCTCCATCGTTGATCAACTTGATACGTGCCCCTGCCTCACGAAGTTCATGAATGATCTTCGAATGACGATCGCGGTTCAATACTGTTGCAACCACGTCTTGGATATCTTTATTTTTTGCCTTGGCTACCGCTTTCAGGTTGTCCAACACAGAGGCATTGATATCAATCTGACCGACAGCCTCTGGTCCGACAGCTATTTTATCCATATACATATCCGGGGCATGAAGCAAGTTCCCCTTATCGGCTATCGCCAATACAGCCAATGCATTCCAGCCGCCGGATGCAACGATGTTCGTTCCTTCTAATGGATCAACCGCAACATCCACCATTGGCCCAAGACCGGTACCAAGTTTTTCGCCAATATAAAGCATTGGCGCTTCATCCATTTCCCCTTCACCGATTACAACCGTTCCTTGCATGGGAATAGTATTGAAAACATCCCGCATTGCAGTTGTTGCTGCATCATCTGCTTCGTCTTTCTTTCCTCTTCCCATCCAACGAGCTGAATTCAGTGCCGCCGCTTCTGTTACGCGGACAAGCTCCATCGATAAACTTCTTTCCATTTCCGGTTCCCCCTCATGTACACTAGCATGATTTATTTATATATTAGTATAACACATTATATCATATATAGTAACACAATGAGGTAACAAGAAAAGGGATCAGCTTTTAAGCTGCTCCACTTCTTCTTGCGTCATTTCTTCACGCCAAATCGTTGCTCCCAAACCTGAAAGTTTTTCAACAAGATGGCTATATCCGCGATCTATATGTTCAAGCCCGGTCACTTCTGTAATCCCTTCAGCCATTAAACCGGCTATTACAAGAGCCGCTCCGGCACGTAAATCGCTTGCCTTCACTTTTGCCCCATGAAGTTGGACAGGACCATCGACGATGCCCGCTCTGCCCTCGACCTTTATCTTCGCATTCATGCGTCGCAGTTCATCAATATGCTTAAAGCGGGCCCCGTATATCGTATCGGTGACCATGCTAGAACCGGTTGCTTTTGTTAAGAGGGAAGTGAAAGGTTGCTGAAGATCCGTTGGGAATCCAGGGTAAACCAATGTCTTGATATCAACGGATTTATATTGTTCTCCCGGTGAGACAAATATCTGGTCATCACCCGCTTCAATATTAATCCCCATTTCCCTCAACTTGGAAGTCAATGACTCCAAATGCTGGGGAATGACATTATCAATCAGAATTCCTTCTCCGACAGCAGCCGCTAGAATCATGAAAGTGCCGGCTTCAATCCGATCCGGTATGATCGTATGCTTGCACCCGTGCAAACTTTCCACACCATCAATACGAATGATATCCGTCCCTGCACCCTTTATTTTCGCTCCCATATTGGTCAACAATGTGGCAACATCGATGATTTCAGGTTCTTTCGCAGCATTTTCTATCACAGTGCGGCCTTTGGCCAAAACGGCGGCAAGCATGATATTGATCGTTGCCCCTACACTAACGACATCCAAATATATGCGTGCTCCCCTTAGCTCGTCCGCCCTAAGGTAAATGGCTCCTTGTTCATTCGTCACCTGTGCGCCCAGTGCTTCAAACCCCTTAATATGCTGATCTATCGGGCGAGGTCCTAAATGGCAGCCACCAGGCAAGCCGATCACTGCCTTTTTGAATTTACCAAGCATTGCCCCCATTAAATAATAAGAGGCACGTAACTTCTTGACCCTTCCATTGGGAAGAGGCATTGAAATCATCCTGCTGGGGTTGACTGTCATTTCTCCTTCATCAAAGGATACCTCGCCGCCAATCTCCTCCATTAACGCTTTCAGCATCTGTACATCCGAGATATCAGGCAGGCCTTCAATCGTTACGGGAGAGTCCGCTAAAATTGTTGCAGGAATAAGGGCGACCGCACTATTTTTTGCTCCACTGACACGAATGCTTCCCTTTAGAGGATAGCCACCGGCAATTTTAAGTTTTTCCATAATAAACTCCCTTCCACGCTAAGCACTTAGAAGCTACTTCCAAAAAGTAATATTTTACCACAAGAAAATTGCATAATCCGACAACATTTACTATCTAGTTCTTTAGTTTACACAAAAGTAGAAAATTCATGTAAAAAAAAGAGAAAAATTTCTAATTTATGTTAATTTTATTTAAACGGTGCAATCTATAGCGACTTAGCGGCAAGGCATTATGCTTCAGTACGTGAATTCCAATCGTTCAAAAAAGCTTCAATTCCTTTATCCGTTAATGGGTGGTGGAATAATTGTATTAAAACTTTATAAGGGATCGTTGCAATATGCGCCCCTTTAAGAGCCGCTTCAGTAATATGCATCGGATGGCGGATGGAAGCTGCGATGATTTCGGCATTGATATCATGGATCGCAAAAATGTCAGCAATATCCGAAATTAGATCCAAACCATTTTGGCCGATGTCATCCAAGCGACCTAAAAATGGCGATACATAAGTTGCTCCTGCCCTAGCTGCCAATAATGCTTGGTTTGCACTGAAAATAAGGGTGACGTTTGTTTTGACACCTTGTTTTGTAAGTGCTGAAACAGCCTTCAGGCCGTCCGGAGTCATTGGCACTTTAATCGTGATATTCGGTGCAATCGCAACTAGTTCCTTGGCTTCAGCCATCATTCCTTCAAAATCAAGCGCAATGACTTCAGCAGAAACGGATTCCTTAACAAGGCTTGTGATTTCTTTTAGCCGATCATGGAAAGAAACTCCCTTTTCCCTAGCAACAAGGGATGGGTTAGTCGTAACACCTGCTAAAACGCCAAGTTCATGCGCTTGTTTGATTTCTTCCATGTTTGCTGTATCTATAAAGAATTTCATAAAATAGCCTCCGTATGTAATCGATTTTTATTTTCCTATATGCATCTGAATTCTAATTGTTCTAAAAATAGAGCCCGGATTCAGCCCTGCATCTAAAAGAAACCATTAGGGGGGAGCCCCCCAATGGGAATATTGCCTTTATCATCTTACATTTAAAGGGATGGAACCCTTATTATGCTTTGCCGTTTGAACCGAATTCACGTATTTTGCCGATGACAGTTTCTTTAATCGCTTCACGGCCAGGAACGATGTATTTACGAGGATCGTACACTTCAGTATCGTTATTCAGAATTTCACGAACCGCTTTTGTGAATACAATTTGATTTTCCGTATTCACATTGATTTTTGATGTTCCAAGCGAAATCGCTTTTTGGATATCTTTCGTAGGGATGCCTGTACCACCATGAAGAACAAGAGGTTTTTTCGTTAAATCACGCACTTCTTCCATTTCTTTATACCCAAGGTTAGGTTCACCTTTGTATGGTCCGTGAACGGATCCCAAAGCTGGAGCAAAGCAGTCGACATTTGTTTCTTTAACCAACTGTTCACATTCTTGAGGGTCTGCATATACGACTCCATCAGCAATTACATCATCTTCTTGTCCGCCAACCGTGCCCACTTCCGCTTCAACAGAAACATTCCGTGCGTGAGCGAATTCGACAACCTTCTTGGTTGTTTCGATATTTTCTTCGATCGGATGATGTGAAGCATCGATCATTACTGAAGTGAATCCGGCTTCGATAGCTTCCTTACATTTATCATAACTTGAACCATGGTCAAGGTGAATGGCCACAGGAACAGTGATTTTCATGTCTTCCAACAATCCTTGAACCATCATCACAGTCGTTTTAAAACCACCCATATGGCGGGCAGCACCTTCGGAAACACCAAGGATGACTGGAGATTTTTCTTGTTCTGCAGCAGCTAGAATAGCTTGAGTCCATTCAAGGTTGTTGATATTGAATTGACCTACTGCATATTTTTCATCAAGGGCTTTATTCAGCATATCTTTCATAGAAACTAAAGGCATTTGATTTCCTCCTACTAGTGGATGTTATTATTTTAAAGTTAATTCTTTCTAGATATTCCCTAAAACGAAAGTAGCATACGCTTATAAATCAGAATATCTCTCCTCTTTTAGCATATCAATACATCAAAAAAACAGCAACAAATACACTATACCGAGCCTCAAATTTTATTCCAAAAAAACACGGCCCATCTAAAAAAAGATAGCCGCAGCAATTACTCCATCAGTAATATTAAATTTTCAAGACATTTAACTTGATTGAATCGGTAAGTATTCACGAACCGCTTTTCTAATATCATCAATATCAAACGGCTTTGCAAAGTGTGTCATGGCACCTAAATCCTTTGCTTCTTGAATCATATCAAGTTCACCATATGCCGTCATGATTATGACCCGGATGTCCGGATCGACGACTTTCATTCTTTTCAAGATCTCAATGC
This sequence comes from Peribacillus sp. NPDC101480, assembly GCF_050277335.1. NCBI lineage: Bacteria > Bacillati > Bacillota > Bacilli > Caryophanales > Bacillaceae > Peribacillus > Peribacillus sp. NPDC101480. The sequence continues at coordinate 190,055 of NZ_JBNNSB010000003.1, read as the reverse complement.
CATCCATTCCCGGAATCTTCATATCCAGCAATACAAGATCAGGTGAATGATTATTCAGCACATCCAAGGCTTGAATTCCATTAGCGGCTTGAAATGTTTCATACCCTTCTTTATGTAAAACCTCGTTCAATAAAATACGAATCCCGAACTGATCATCAACAATCAATATTTTCCCTGGCATTTTATCACCTCTCCCCTTCCCGATTCATCCATTAAATATACTGGCCTATACGGCCATATTACCCGAAAAAGGGTAGTTACATAGATTGCGTCATATGACTTTTAGGTCCAACGCATTTATTGTTCATATTCGATAATTGTAACAAAATTCCTGCTGTATGGCTAAGAGGAATTTTAATTTTTTTGTTTTTTCGACCGATTTAGTAAATTCGAACCTTCCGGATCAAAATCCCAGAAACCTGTCATTGCAAAGGAAAGTCCTTTATAATGGGTATATTATTTTTTAAAGGAGTCCCTGACCATGTTAAAAATTTTTTCGACACAGATAAGCGGTTTATTTAAGAAAATGATTGAAAATGAAGCCTTTGAAATGGAGGATGCCGGACGCTTGCTGGCTCAGGCTGCGGTTGGGGACGGTGCGGTGTACATTCACGGTTTTGGTGAAATGCAGGGTGTCACTGCCGAGGCTTTGGATGGGGCAGAACCCTTTCCGAAGGTAAAAAGATATGAATCAGGAGAAACTATTTCCAGGGAAGATCGGTTTCTAATATTCAGCCGCCATTCGGATGATGCAGAAGCATTGTTGCTGGCAAAACAACTCAAGGAAAAGGATATCCCATTTGTTGCGGTTTCTACATCCGTCCCTTCTGAAGGGGATTCTCTTTTGGAGTTGGCAGACGTTCATATTGATTTACGTATCCAACGGGGCTTGATTCCTGATGAAACCGGAAATCGATATGGGTATCCTACCCTCATTGCCGCTCTTTTCGCTTATTATGGGATTAAATTCACTCTTGAAGAAATCATAAAAGAGTATGAAGAAGAATGATTATTCATCTAAAAAAAAACAGCCACATTGGGCTGTTTTTTTGTTTATTAAAGTTTTTCGCTGCGCTTTAAAGACATGCCGACAAAATCACGGAATAGTGGCTGCGGACGGTTAGGACGTGACGTGAATTCCGGATGGAATTGAGAAGCCACAAACCAAGGATGATCCTTCAATTCAACGATTTCAACTAGACGGCCATCCGGACTAGTACCAGAGAAGATGAATCCTGCCTCTTCCATTGCTTGACGGTAGTGGTTATTGAATTCATAACGGTGACGGTGACGCTCATAAACAACCTCGTCATTATACGCTTCGTATGCTTTAGTTCCTTCGATAAGCTTACATGGATACAGACCAAGACGCAGTGTACCGCCCAAATCTTCTACATCCTTCTGTTCAGGAAGAAGATCGATGATTGGATCTGGAGTATCTTCATTAATTTCAGCTGAATGAGCTTCTGGCAATCCCAGGACGTTGCGAGCATACTCAATTGACGCCAACTGCATGCCTAAGCAAATTCCGAAGAATGGTTTTTTCGTAGTGCGGGCAAATTCGGTAGCAGCAATTTTCCCTTCGATTCCACGATCTCCAAAACCGCCTGGAACAAGGATTCCATCTGCATCTTGCAGAAGTTCAGCAACATTTTCTTTTGTTACATCTTCGGAATTCACCCAGTCGATTTCTACATCTGCATCAAATGCGTAACCTGCATGCTTAAGTGCTTCCACTACAGAAAGATAAGCATCTTGCAATTCAACATATTTTCCGACTAAAGCGATTTTTGTTTTCTTTGATAAAGAAGTAACCTTTTTGACTAGTTCCTTCCAATCTTCCATATCCGCTTCGCCGCAGTCCAATTGCAAGTGATCACAAACGATTTGGTCCATATTTTGTGCTTGAAGCGCAAGTGGGATGGAGTAAAGAGTATCCGCATCAAGACATTCGATAACGGAATTTTTATCGATATCGCAGAATAAAGCGATTTTATCCTTCATATCTTGTGAAATTGGACTTTCTGTACGTGCAACGATGATATTCGGCTGAATGCCTAGACTGCGTAATTCTTTTACACTATGCTGTGTCGGTTTTGTTTTCATTTCACCAGCAGCTTTGATGTAAGGAACCAGTGTACAGTGGATATACATAACATTATTGATGCCGATATCACTCTTGATTTGGCGAATCGCCTCAAGGAATGGAAGAGACTCGATATCCCCTACAGTACCGCCGATTTCAGTAATGACTATATCGGCATTCGTTTCATTTCCTGAACGGAAAACCCGTTCTTTAATTTCATTCGTGATGTGCGGAATGACTTGAACTGTTCCACCTAGATAATCGCCACGGCGTTCTTTTCTCAGGACCGTTGAATAAATTCTGCCCGTAGTCACATTGCTGTGTTTGCCAAGGTTGATATCAATGAAACGCTCATAGTGCCCCAAATCCAAATCCGTTTCAGCACCATCATCCGTTACAAACACTTCACCGTGTTGGTATGGACTCATCGTACCTGGATCCAAGTTAATATAAGGGTCAAACTTCTGGATCGTAACATTCAATCCCCTATTTTTTAATAATCTACCTAAAGAAGCGGCCGTTATCCCTTTTCCCAAGGAAGAAACTACTCCACCTGTCACAAAAATATATTTTGTCATTTTATATCCTCCTATAGAATGTTTTCTTCCAATTCTGTTCTTAATCGGAACTGAATCAAATCTTCCGCCACATGAGCGGTTAAAAGCTAAAAAATCGTAAACCAGTACAAACCATTAATCACTTAAAGGTCTTTAGTGAGAGTCATGCAGGATACATGAACAAGAATAAATTTCCTTAAATGACAGTAAACAAAAATATGTTCTCTATAGTTTTTACAATTCTACGAGAAATCATTTTTAAAAATAAAAAAATGATGTCATTTATTCATTCCATCATTAAAAACAAAAACGCTCCGCTTACAATAAAAGTAAGGGAGCGATATAATTTAATCATTGTGTCCTTTTTTAAGGAGCCCAAAAATGATTCTACAAATTTCGCCTCAAAAAGTCAAGGGCGATTATTTATTTCTCAGCCTCTTCATCCAAGTCATCCAAGTCATCTTCATCTTCGTCTTCGTCCTCATCATCTTCCAGGACAAATGCATCATCTTCGATTATTTCTTCTTCCAGATCATCGTCATCATCCACGTCATCATCCAAAAGCACTTCGTCGATGACTGGAGAACCTAGAATATCATCATCGTCATCATCTTCATCCTCGTCCAGATCATCGATATCTTCTTCAAAGTCAAGATCTTCGTCTTCAAGTTCATCGAAATCGTCGATAACTGCAGCAGCCTTTTTGGCTTTCTTTTTCTTTTTAGGTTTTACAACATGTACGACTTCTTCCTCGATTTGGTCAACCGGGTACCATGTTTTCAATCCCCAGCGGTTGTCCCCAAGTGAAGTGAAGCGGCCATCCACATTTAAATCCGTATAGAATTGTGCAATTTTCTTTTCCACTTCCGCTTTAGATAAATGGTGCAGCGAAGCTAATTCACTTATTAAGTCTTTAAATGGAATCGGTTCATTTCTTTCCACTAACAAATCATATGCCATCTCTATTAAGGACATTTCCAATAACTGCTCTTTTGAGTATTGTTTTAAACTCAAATTCCGCACTTCCCTTCTCTATTCAAACACTGAATTCCGTGTTTTTTCACATAAAAAAATAATCTAAAACAGTAGTTCGATAAAATAACGACAATTCCTGCTAGACATATACTCCATTATAAACAATCTAAATGGGTTTATGCTAGTTCTATCTGATACTTTCACAGATTTACCTTATTGTCTATCATTCAGGAAACCAAAAGCTAAAAATCATTCACTTTCCTTTTTCGATTTCTGTCGATAGGCTGCCGTAAAAAAGACAATAGTCAGGATAAAAAAAGAGATGGCACCCAATTGATGCTCATACAGCTCAAATAAAATAATGATGGCAAGAATGTACCCTATGATCGATCCAATCATTTTCAGGTTCATTTTCTCAACTCCAATAGGGCTGATTCTTCATTTTTGCCCCTTTTCCAAATAATTATAAGGTAAAATCTTCATTTTGTTAAAAAATGCGGAAATTATTTTAAAAAGGGGCCCCTAAACGTTCGGAGCCCCCTTCTCAGTTTACATATTCCTTCGATATTGACCGCCTACATCATATAGCGCCCTCGTTATCTGACCAAGACTGGCCACTCTGACGCAGTTCATGAGTTCAGCAAAGATATTTTCCCCATTCATGGCTGCCAATTTCAGTTTAGTTAGCGCCTCATCCGTGAACTCCTTATTTCTTTCTTGGAATGCCCGGAGATTTATGATTTGCCCTTCCTTTTCTTCCTTTGTTGCACGGGCAATTTCCATGCTGTTCACCGCTTCTTCGGAAGGAGGATTTGGATTCAAATACGTGTTGACACCAATGATCGGCAATTCTCCCGTATGCTTTTTCATTTCGTAATGCATCGATTCATCCTGGATTTTCCCGCGCTGATACTGCGTCTCCATTGCACCCAGCACACCGCCCCGATCATTGATGCGATCGAACTCTTGCAGTACGGCCTCTTCAACGAGATCCGTCAATTCCTCTACGATGAAGGCTCCTTGCATCGGGTTTTCATTTTTTGAGAGCCCATGCTCCTTTGTAATGATCATTTGTATGGCCATTGCCCGGCGCACGGATTCTTCAGTAGGCGTCGTGATGGCTTCATCGTACGCATTAGTATGCAAGGAATTACAGTTGTCCTGCAGCGCCATTAAAGCCTGAAGTGTCGTTCTGATATCATTGAAATCAATTTCTTGCGCATGAAGTGAGCGCCCTGAAGTCTGTATATGGTATTTGAGCTTCTGGCTGCGGTCGTTCGCACCATATTTATCCCGCATGACCGTAGCCCAAATCCTTCTTGCCACTCTCCCGATAACCGTATATTCCGGGTCGAGCCCATTTGAGAAGAAGAACGACAAATTCGGGGCAAAGTCATCAATATTCATTCCGCGACTTAAATAATATTCGATGTAAGTAAAGCCATTCGCTAATGTAAAAGCAAGCTGTGAAATGGGATTGGCACCCGCTTCTGCAATGTGATAGCCGGAAATGGATACAGAGTAGTAGTTCCTGACTTTTCGATCGATGAAATATGCTTGAATGTCCCCCATTAGCCTTAAAGCAAATTCCGTAGAGAAGATGCAAGTATTCTGGCCTTGGTCCTCTTTCAGAATATCCGCTTGAACAGTTCCGCGTACCGTTTGAAGGGTATAAGCCTGCACTTCTTCAGCTTCTGCGTCCGTAAGGGGACGGCCTAACTCTTCTTCTTTCCGTTGAATCTGCTGATCGACTGCCGTATTCATGTACATGGCCAAAATGATTGGTGCCGGTCCATTGATGGTCATCGATACAGAGGTTGAGGGGTGGCAAAGGTCAAAGCCTGCATACAGCTTTTTCATGTCATCCAACGTACAGATGCTGACTCCGCTTTCCCCTACCTTTCCATAGATATCAGGCCGGTGATCGGGATCCTCGCCATATAAAGTTACCGAATCGAAAGCCGTACTTAGCCGTTTTGCATTATCATCCTTTGACAAATAATGAAAACGCCTGTTGGTTCGGTCGGGTGATCCTTCACCGGCAAATTGCCGCTTCGGGTCCTCTCCTTCACGCTTGAATGGAAAGACTCCCGCTGTGTAAGGAAAGAAGCCCGGAACGTTCTCTCGGAATACCCATCCTAAGATCTCTCCATAATCCACATATTTAGGCAGTGACACTCTCGGAATCATTAAACCTGATAAACTTTTAGTTTTCAGCTTTGTGACGATTTCCTTATCCCTGACTTTCGTTACAAACTGCTCTCCTGCATACTTTTCTTTTAATTCCATCCATCCAGAAAGTATTTTTTTAGATTCAGGTGATAAATTCGAAGCGGTTTCCTTTTTCAGTTTTTCTAAAGAAGCCACCATATCTTCGTTGTTATCATTTTCCTTAATTGCATCAATTGCTCCTTCAAGCTGGAAAAGCCTGCGGGCAATACGTACTTGTTCAGCCGCACGCTTATGATAAGATCTGACCGTATCACTGATTTCACGTAAATAATACCGACGGTCAGTAGGGATGATGACATTTTGCTTGTAAACATCCGCTTCCTTCGAAAAGGCGGTACTCCAAACCGTCCCTGATTTTTCATTAAGCTTTTCAATCAGTGCAGCGAATAATGCATTGGTGCCTGGATCATTGAATTGAGAAGCGATGGTACCGTATACCGGCATTTCAGATGGATCTTGATCAAAAAGTGTACGGCTTCTTTGGTATTGCTTTTGAACTTGGTTTTTTGCATCCTCTGAGCCTTTGCGCTCGTATTTGTTAATGACTATCAAGTCTGCATAATCAATCATATCGATTTTTTCAAGTTGCGAAGGTGCTCCGAATTCACTCGTCATTACATACATGGATACATCGCATATCTCAGCAATTTCTGCATCTCCCTGACCAATTCCGCTCGTTTCAACGATGATTAAATCGAAGCCAGCTGCCTTCACGACTGAAATGGCATCTTTTATCGCCAAAGACAACTCACTTTTTGAATGACGCGTGGCCAGGCTCCGCATATAAACACGCTCTGAAAAAATCGAGTTCATTCTAATCCTGTCACCAAGCAGGGCACCGCCCGTTTTCTGTTTGGTCGGGTCTACAGATAAAATGGCGACTCTCTCGTCTGGTATTTCGTTAATGAACCTTCGTATCAATTCATCAGTCAATGAACTTTTTCCAGCACCGCCAGTTCCCGTAATCCCTAGAACAGGAACCTTCTTTTCGGAAGTCTTGATCTGCTCAAAAAGACTCTCAACCGCTGCCGCTGATTCCTGTGAAGCATCGAGTCTGTTTTCGGCAAAGGTAATGAATTGGGCAATGGCATTTGTTCCCCCAGCAACCAATTCATCAAAACGTTCCTGTAAAGATGGTTTGACTGTCGAGAAATCACACTCCTCCATCAATACGTTTATCATTCCTTGAAGCCCATATTCCCGCCCTTCATCAGGAGAAAAGATCCGGGCTATCCCATAATCATGGAGTTCTTTAATTTCCCTTGGGATGATGACCCCGCCGCCGCCGGCAAAAATACGAATGTGCCCGGCTCCCTTTTCCTTCAGCAGGTCATACATATATTTAAAATATTCCACATGTCCGCCTTGGTAAGATGACATGGCTATGCCTTGAACATCTTCCTGGATGGCCGCATTCACGATCTCTTCCACCGAACGATTATGACCTAGATGAATGACTTCTGCACCGCTGGACTGAAGGATTCTCCTCATAATATTGATAGATGCATCATGTCCATCAAATAAACTCGAAGCAGTAACGAATCTAATATGGTTCTTCGGTTTATACACCTCAACTGTACCCATTGAGCTCCTCCTTATTGAAACGAATTTAACTCAGTATTTTTCTGAAGCGATATATTTTGAATCAATAATTGCGTCTGCAGTTCAACATATTCTTGAAGCGTATACTCTTTGTGTAAAGCCCATCTTCTAAAACTCCACATTTGTCCCTGAACGAAAATATTATGAGAAACAAGGCTTATTTGTTTTGCCGTCAACGATAGCTCCCCATTCTCAACACATTTCGTAATCACCTTTTCAAACATGCCGACCATCCGAAGTTCTTTATTCAATACATAAGGTAAAGCATCTTTCGTCAGTGCCTTCACCTCTTGATACATGACCAGCACTTCGTCCTGCATATCATCCATCACTTTATAAAAATAGGCGATCGTAAGCTTCAAGCTTTCAAGTGTCCCATCGCTCTGATCTATTTCTTTCTGAAGCTTTTCCTGTACTTCATCGTAGATAAAGTCGCAAACGAGATATAATATATCTTCCTTTGTTCGGATATACTCGTATAACGTGCCGATACTAAAGCCGGCCGCTTTGGCAATTTCCCTGGTAGTCGTACGATGAAATCCCTTTTCCTTAAAAAGGGTCACCGCCCCTTTAATCATTTGTGTACGCCTTTTTTCAACCAGGCGTTCATCCTTTACAGATGCAAGAACCTCTCTTTTTTCCATTTTTCAAACTCCTTTTAAAAAGCCCATCATTTAATTGCCAAAGACATTCTAAAGAAATTGAAAAGGGAATTCCGGTAAAGGCAATGCCTCATCGGAAAACCACAATTTCAATCCTATTTAGTAATCATCCGTGAGATGACCAGCTTTTGAATTTCCTGTGTACCTTCATAGATTTGGGTGATTTTCGCATCACGCATATACCGTTCTACAGGATAATCCTTTGTATATCCATAACCTCCAAAGACCTGCACGGCTTCTGTCGTCACTTTCATGGCTGTATCTCCAGCAAAAAGTTTGGACATGGCCGACTCTTTTCCATAAGGAAGGCCCACTGATTCCAACCAGGCAGCCTGATAGGTTAATAGCCTTGATGCTTCAACACCCGTTGCCATATCCGCCAATTTAAAACCGATTCCTTGCTGTGCAGAAATCGGCTTGCCGAATTGGACGCGCTCTTTTGCATAATCAACTGCGGCATCCAATGCACCTTGGGCTATGCCCACTGCCTGGGCTGCAATCCCATTACGGCCGCCATCTAGCGTCATCATCGCTATTTTAAAGCCCTCTCCTTCTTTTCCAAGGAGATTTTCTTTAGGCACTCGGCATTCATCAAAAATGATTTCCGTGGTCGGTGATGAACGGATTCCAAGCTTCTTCTCTTTTTTGCCGACACTAAAACCCGGGAAGTCCTTTTCAACGATAAAGGCACTCGTTCCTTTTTGTTTGGATTCTGGATCCGTCAATGCAAAGACGACATATGTATCCGCAATCCCGCCGTTCGTAATGAAGATTTTTGAACCGCTGATAATATATTCATCACCTACAAGCTTAGCAGTCGTTCTCATACCGCCTGCATCAGAGCCTGAGCTAGGCTCGGTCAGCCCATATGCACCGATTTTTTCACCCTGTGCCATTGGACGAAGGTATTTTTGTTTTTGCTCTTCAGATCCAAACTTATATATTGGCCATCCTGCAAGGGAAGTATGGGCTGATAAAGTCACCCCAGTGGAAGCGCAAACGCGGGAAAGTTCCTCAATCGCTATGCAATACGCTAAATAATCACTTCCAATACCGCCGTATTCCTCAGGCCAAGGAATCCCAGTCAATCCAAGTTCGGCCATTTTATCGAAGATTTCACGGTCGAATCGTTCTTCTTCATCCCTCTCGGCAGCTGTCGGAGCCACTTCATTCTGGGCAAAATCGCGCACCATTTTCCTGATCATTTCATGTTCTTCCGTTAGTTTAAATTGCATGTCTATGCCTCCTAAGCATTTCGTGAATTAGAGATTCTTACTGATGACCATCCTCTGTATTTCGCTGGTACCCTCATAAATTTCAGTTACTTTTGCATCCCTGAAATAGCGTTCGACAGGATATTCCGTCGTGTATCCATAGCCTCCGAACACCTGGACTGCTTCTATCGCCACATCAACAGCCGTCCTCGAAGCGAATAGCTTAGCCATTGCCGCCTCTTTACCGCACTTCAATCCCTGTGAGCGTAAATACGCCGCTCGATAGACAAGTAACCTTGAAGCTTCTATACTCGTTGCCATTTCAGCAAGCTTGAAACCAATCCCCTGTTGTGCTGCAATAGGTTTGCCGAATTGAACTCTGTCTTTTGCATATTTGACAGCATGTTCCATGGCGCCTTCTGCAATTCCCAGCGCTTGAGCAGCAATGCCTATCCTTCCAGCATCCAAGTTGGCCATTGCGATCTTAAAGCCTTCTCCTTCTTTTCCAAGGAGATTGGCTGCAGGCACTTTCATATCCTCGAACGTCACCTGTACGGTGCTCGAGCCATGAAGGCCCATTTTACGTTCATCTTTACCGATGATTAAGCCTGGCGTCCCTTTTTCTACAATAAAAGCAGAGATTCCCTTGCTTCCCTTCTGAGGGTCGGTTGAAGCAAAAACAATGAATACATCCGCTTCCCCGCCATTGGTGATAAAAACCTTGGACCCATTTATTCGATATCTTCCGTCTTCCTTTACTGCCACTGCCTTCGATTTCAAACTCGCAGCATCGGAACCTGAGCTTTGCTCAGTCAAGCAAAAGGCGCCTAAATATATACCAGCGGCTAACTTAGGCACATACTTCCGCTTCTGCTCTTCCGTTCCAAAATAAACGATTGGATTTGTTCCAACAGAAGTATGAACGGAAAGTATGACACCGAGAGTTGGACTAACTTTGGAAATCTCATTAATGGCGATTATATAAGACATGAAGTCCATACCCGCGCCACCGTATTCTTCTGAAATCGGGATTCCCATCAAACCAAGCTTACCCATTTTTTGCAGAATCTTTTTTGGAAACACGCCTGTTTCCATTGCCTCGATATGAGGGGTAATCTCATTCTCCGCAAAAGCGCTTACCATTTTCCGCATCATTCCCTGTTCTTCTGTAAACTTGAAATCCATCCTTCATCCCTCCCTAGCTGCACATCTTTCTAAGATTAGTTATATTCGTAAAAGCCCCGTCCTGATTTCTTGCCTAGCCATCCAGCCTTTACATATTTCCTTAACAGCGGACACGGTCGGTATTTATCGTCTCCGAGACCTTGGTGAAGCGTTTCCATTATATACAGGCATGTGTCCAGTCCAATGAAGTCAGCTAGCGTAAGCGGGCCCATCGGATGGTTCATTCCCAGCTTCATCACGTCGTCAATCGCCTCTTTAGTGGCGACGCCTTCATAAAGGGTATAGATGGCCTCATTGATCATCGGCATCAAAATCCGGTTCGCTACAAAACCTGGAAAATCATTAACTTCCACCGGTACCTTGTTCAAGGATTCAGCCATCTCTTCAACTTCTTTATAAACCTCATCCGCTGTAGCCAGGCCACGGATGATCTCAACCAGCTTCATGACTGGAACGGGGTTCATAAAGTGCATGCCAATTACCTTTTCCGGCCTTTTCGTGGCAGCGGCTATCTCGGTAATCGGAAGCGAAGAAGTATTGGATGCAAGAATGACGTGTTGTAGCGTGATTTCATCCAAATTGGCGAATATTTTTGTTTTTATTTCCATGTTTTCCACTGCAGCTTCAATCACTAAATCCACCGCAGCCGCATTATTTAAATCCGTCGATGAAGTCAGCCGGGAAAGGATTGCACCTTTTTCTTCAGCTTCCATTTTTCCTTTTTCAACCTGCCGGGAAAGGTTCTTGGTAATTGTCCCTAACCCCTTTTCTACATATTCATCTTTTAAATCATGTAAAAGAACTTCATAACCGCTCATTGCACAGACCTGGGCAATGCCAGATCCCATCTGTCCAGCACCAATGACCATCACTTTTTGAATGCCCATGAAAAATCCCTCCTCATGTATCTATCTATGAAACTATTATCCTTGCTTAGGCACTTCAATTAAAATGGCATCTCCCTGACCGCCGCCACTGCAGATCGCTGCGATGCCCAATCCCCCTCCGCGGCGTTTCAGTTCATGCATCAGCGTAATGATGATGCGGGCACCACTCGCCCCGATCGGGTGACCTAATGCTACAGCCCCTCCGTTTACATTCACTTTTCCCGGCTCGATGTTGGCAATTTTCCCACTGGCCAGCGCAACCGCAGCAAATGCTTCGTTCACTTCAAACAAATCAATTTCCTCTATCGATTTACCTGTCTTCTTCAGGAGTTCATTTATGACCAAACCTGGCGTTTTAGGGAAGTCCTTTGCTTCCACTGCCACTTCTGCATGAGCTAAAATATAGGCAAAAGGCGTTTTCCCTTCCTTTTCCGCACGTTCCTCACTCATCAATACGAGTGCACCTGCCCCATCATTGACACCTGGTGCATTACCTGCCGTAATGGTCCCCTCATTACTGAAAGCTGGACCTAATTTAGCTAACTTCCCGGCAGAGGTATCTTTTCTTGGGGCTTCATCATGTTCAACGGTAATTGGCTCGCCTTTCCGCACAGGCACCTGTACGGAAATGATTTCTTCTGCAAGGATACCGCCATCGATTGCTTTTATCGCTTTTTGATGACTTTCGTAAGCCCAGCTATCCTGTTCCTCACGGGTGATTTCAAGGTCCTCGGCAGTACTGTTTCCGTAAGTCCCCATATGCACGCCCGTAAAGCTGCAGCTAAGTCCATCCGAAATCATCGTATCCTTAAGCTCTCCATCACCCATCCTTAGGCCCCACCTTGCTTTCGGAAGGATATAAGGAGCATTGCTCATCGATTCCATTCCGCCTGCAACAATGATTTCTTCTTCACCTAAACGAATGATCTGATCAGCCAATGTCACACTGCGAAGTCCTGATGCGCATACTTTATTAATGGTTTCCGTTTTCACTTCCCATGGCAATCCAGCATGGCGGGCTGCCTGGCGGGACGGTATTTGGCCTTGGCCAGCCTGAAGCACATTCCCCATGATGACCTCATCTACTTGGCTGCCTTCAATCCCTGCCCGAACAAGTGCCTCTTTGATTGCTATTCCACCAAGTTGTGATGCCGTCAAACTGCTAAGGCCACCGCCAAATTTACCAAAAGGTGTTCTCACACCGCTAATAATCACTGTTTTCGCCATCATTATTTCCCCCTATAAGTAACATTGATTGAACGCTCGCTCAATTTGGAGTTAAAAAAATAGTGTTGTAAGCGCTTAATATTATAATATATTACACATTTTTCTCAAAAATGAAAATATTTAGTTTATAAATATTGAAAAAAATTGCCTGCTCCCTTTTGTTTCATCTTTTATAAAAGAAGCAGGCAATTCAATTTAAATTAAGAGGCAATCGATTTGTTTTCACCAATGACCGCTTTTTCGAGCAGTTCTGCTACATCATACGTTTTAACATTTTCCTCAACCTCTTTTGCTTTCGTCCCATCGGATAGCATGGTCAGGCAATAAGGACATCCTGAACTGATCACTGTTGGACTGACGGCCAAAGCTTGTTCGGTACGGGCCACATTAATGCGATTTCCTGTTTCCTCTTCCATCCACATCAAACCGCCTCCTGCTCCACAGCACATACCCTTTTCACGGTTACGCTCCATTTCAATAAGTTTCACACCAGCAATGGATTGCAAGATTTCACGCGGCGGGCTGTAAACTTCATTGTACCTTCCCAAGTAACAGGAGTCGTGGAATGTAATCGTCTCATTAACAGGATACTGAGGGACCAACCTGCCTTCACTGACAAGTTTGGCTAACAATTCAGTATGGTGATACACTTCAGCTTCCAAGCCAAAATCCGGATACTCATTCTTAAAGATATTGTATGCATGCGGATCGATGGTAACGATTTTCCTGATTTCATTCTTCTGGAATTCTTCTATATTTTTCATTGCAAGCTCCTGGAAAACAAACTCATTACCCAATCGACGCGGAGTATCCCCTGAGTTTTTCTCCTTATTTCCGAGAATTGCAAATTTAACGCCTGCTTCATTCAACAATTTAGCAAAGGAAAGGGCAATCTTCTGGCTCCGGTTATCATACGACCCCATTGAACCCACCCAAAATAAATACTCGAATTCTTCGTCTGCCTTTTTTAATTCCTTTACGGTTGGGACGCTGACATCTTCCCGAAGGCTTCGCCAATCTTCTCTCTCTTTACGATTCAGTCCCCACGGGTTCCCTTGACGCTCAATATTCGTCATGGCACGTTGCGCATCAGGATCAAGTCTGCCTTCCGTCAACACTAGATAACGGCGCATATCGATGATTTTGTCAACATGTTCATTCATTACCGGGCATTGATCTTCACAGTTCCGGCATGTGGTACAAGCCCAAAGTTCTTCTTCCGTAATGACTTCGCCAATCAGGCTCGGACTGTAAGCTTCTGTTGCTGCAGCTGATTCCTGCGCCCCCTGCGCGGCACCAGCCAAAGCGATCTTATTTCCTTTCGTATTCCCAAAAACAAAAGATGGCACCCATGGCTGCTTCGTAGTAACGGCAGCGCCTGTATTTGTTAAATGGTCACGCATCTTGATTATGATATCCATCGGTGACAGCATTTTACCGGTACCTGTAGCAGGGCACATATTCGTACAGCGTCCGCACTCCACACAGGCATAGAGGTCCACCATTTGATATTGCGTCAAGTCTTCGATATATTTGGCACCATAATATTGATTTCCTTCTTTGTCGAGAATCTCTTCTTCCAAATCTACCGGTTTCAATTTCCCGGGATTGTCCAGGCGATTCAGGAATACATTTACCGGACCGGCAATCAAGTGAGCGTGCTTAGATTGCGGGATATAAACAAGGAAAGATAATATGATCAGTAAATGCAGCCACCAAGCTACATAAAAAACGACGGTCGCCGCTGTTGTCCCCATCCAGCCGAATAGGAAAGCGATGCTTGATGCGACTGGCTCCGACCAAGTTGCATCGTGTCCATGCCAGATCATTCCCATTCCATTCCCCAGCAATACGGTAATCATGATTCCGGTAATGAAGATGACAACCAGGCCTGCTTTGAAATCCCTTTTCAAGCGAACGAGCTTTTCGACATAACGACGGTATGCCGCCCATAGGATTGCAACAAGAACGGTAAGCGTCACAATTTCCTGGAAGAAAGTAAAGGCCGGATAAACAGGGCCAAACGGTAAATGCCACCCCGGTCTTAAGCCTTTAACGAAAAAGTCAAGTGCGCCAAATTGCACTAAGATGAAACCATAAAATAACAAGGCATGAATGATCCCGCTCTTTTTATCTTTAAAGAGCTTCTTCTGTCCAAATACATAAACCCCAATTTTAACAAGACGATCCTTCACACGGTTATCGAATTCCACTTTTTTGCCAAGTTTTATATAAGCTATACGAGTCTTTATCAAATAGACAAATAAACCGGCGGCGTAAGCGGTTACAAGCAGGAATGCAACTAAGTTGATCCACAGTAGGCCATTCATTTCCATGCAGTCTTTCCCCCTCTTTAGTAATTTGTAAAATGCCAGGAACCATTATGGGAAATTTGGCATTTTTCTGAAATTTGATTAACTCCATTATATAATGAATGAGCATTCAGTCAACTTTTTTCTTTCTAAATCAATTTAATTTTTCGGTTACTTGATTATATAATTCGACAATTCTGTGTATTACCCTTCTTCATTCTGAAAAAATGAGGACCCTTTCTCCGCTTTTTAATGGTTACTGACAGGGAATTAGAGCCAAACTAAATATAATCATTTAGGGGGGATTTTTTTTGAAGATAATCACTACGATTGCCTCTATATTTTTATTGATCTTCTCTTGGTGCTGGGTTGATCTTAAGGTAGGGCATAAGCGTTATTTGAAGCACACAACCAACATTAAATATCCGCCTCGGAAAAGCGAAATGACTGTATTCACATCAGGGAAAATCCTGTTTGAAGATTATATTGAGGAAGTCAGGCAAGCTCAGGATTCCATCCATATCCTTTTTTATATAGTAAAAAATGATAAATTCAGCAAGGACTTTTTGAAGTTACTGCAGTCAAAAGCGGAAGCGGGCGTGGAAGTGCGGCTTTTAGTCGATTGGATAGGAAGTAAAAAGATGTCCCGTCAAACCATTCAGGAGCTGACTGAAAGCGGTGTTCATTTTTCTTTCAGCTTTAAACCGAAGCTCCCCTTCCTTTTCTATACAATACAAAAAAGAAACCACCGTAAGATTACGGTGATAGACGGAAAAATTGGCTATCTTGGCGGCTTTAATATCGGTAAGGAGTATATAAACCAGGGGGAGAAGCTGAACCCATGGAGAGATTACCATTTAAAAATGACCGGTGAGGGTGTAAAGGACCTTCAGGAAGTCTTTCTTTCGGATTGGTTCTATGATACAAATGAGGATTACAGAGGAGCACCTGCCTATTTCCCGACATTGACTCCCGGGACGCAGGCACATCAGGTTTTCGTCACGAATGGCAGTGATCTTGAACAGTCACTGACACACATGATTCGTCAAGCCACTAAGAAAATCATTATCGGGACTCCATACTTCATTCCCAGTGAAACTTTATTTCAAGAATTAAGGGAAGCACTTGCACGCAATGTTTCCGTTACGGTCATCGTACCTGAAATTTCAGACCACTCCCTTGTCAAGGAAGCTTCTTTTCCCTATTTCCGGGTACTAATAAAAGACGGGGCTGAAATCATGCAATTTCAAAGAGGGTTCTACCATTCTAAAGTGATACTGATCGATGATATAATGTGTGATATCGGTACGGCTAATTTTGATAAACGCAGTTGTTTTTTAAATAGTGAAATAAACTGCCTCATATTTGACCGGACATTTATAAAAGGTGTAGAAAAGGAATTGGCAGTGGACCTGGCCGAATCCAAGCCGCTAAACGGGGAAGAGCTTTCCAGCATGAATGTAGTCCGTTCTGCAAAAGAATCGCTGGCTTCCATCCTTTCTCCTTTTCTTTGACAACCTGTTGCTCAAGGAGAAAAAATATAATGAAAATTAGATTTGGATTCGTATCCAATGCCACCTGTTTATGGGAAGCTTCTCCGGCTAAGACACTTACTTTCAAGAGATATAGCACACTTGGCCCAGAAAAAGGAAAGGAAAAACTCCTGGATGTGACCAGGCAGAACATTGAAAATACCTTAAGGGTCCTTCAATATAACACGGCACACCAAATTGAAATATACCGGATGTCCAGTTCCATTGTTCCTTTAGCCACACATCCCGAAATAGAATGGGATTTCGTTACTCCTTTTAAAAAAGAGTGGAAACAGCTTGGCGATTGGGCCACTGCACACAAGATGAGGCTCAGCTTTCATCCGAATCAGTTTACGCTATTTACCAGCCCAAAACCCGAGATTACACAAAATGCCGTAAAAGATATGGAGTTCCATTATAAAATGCTTGATGCAATGGGCATAGCGGACACCTCTTTCATCAATATCCATGTCGGTGGAGCTTATGGTGATAAAGAGTCCGCCCTTGTAAGGGTTCATGACAACCTTAAATCGCTGCCTATGCACGTCAAGGAAAGAATGACTTTGGAGAATGATGATAAAACCTATACAGCATCTGAAACCCTGGGTGTATGTAAGAGGGAGGGCATCCCACTTGTATTCGATTACCACCATCATCTCGCAAACCTTTCAGATGAGCCGCTTAACGAGCTGCTCACCGAGGTGTTCACCACTTGGAGTCAGGCAGGGGCGGTACCAAAGATTCATATTTCCTCCCCAAAATCGGCAGGTGAATTTCGCTCACATGCAGATTATATCGATTTGGAGTTCATCATGCCCCTCTTTAAAGTGCTTAAGGATCTTGGACAGGACGTTGATTTCATGATCGAGGCCAAGATGAAGGACCGGGCGATGCTGCAGCTGATTGAAGATATAGCTAAGGTTCGTGGTGTAAAAAGGGTGAGCGGCGGTGCCGTCGAGTGTTAATTAACCTAAAAAAAAAGCGGCTGTTTCGCAAGAAACAGCCGCTTTTTCCATTACATTTTTTCCGGTGCCGAAACCCCGATGATGGCCAATGCATTCTTTAAAGTAATTTGGACGGATTTGACCAGTCCTAGACGTGCCTTACTTCTTTCCATCTCTTCAACATCCAGAACCTTATCTGCATTATAGAAACTGTGGAATGTAGAAGCCAGGTCATATATATAATTCGTCATGCGGTGAGGCATCCTTTTTTCAGCTGCTTCCGCTATAGCCTGCGGGAATTCTCCTAATTTCTTCAAAAGTTCCACTTCTTTTTCAGTAGATAGGGCAGAGAAATCAGTTACTCCTTCATAGCTGATCCCTTGTTCCACACCTTGGCGCAAAATGCTGGAAATACGGGCGTGGGCATACTGTGCATAATAAACCGGGTTTTCATTGGATTGTGAGACCGCAAGATCCAAGTCGAAGTCCATATGAGTATCCGCACTTCTCATCGCAAAGAAATACCGTGTTGCATCCAGACCTACTTCATCAATAAGGTCACGCATCGTAACTGCTTTACCTGTACGCTTGCTCATCTTCATTTTCTCGCCATCCTTGTACAGGTGTACAAGCTGGATGATTTCGACTTCAAGCTGCTCGCGATTGTACCCTAATGCTTCGATAGCCGCTTTCATACGCGGGATATAGCCGTGGTGATCTGCACCCCAGATATTGATCAGTGTTTCAAAGCCACGTTCCAATTTATTACGGTGATAAGCAATATCCGGTGTCAGATATGTGTAAGACCCATCCTGTTTAATAAGCACCCGGTCTTTATCATCGCCTAATTCCGTAGAGCGGAACCATGTGGCACCATCTTCCTCGTAAACATGGCCCCTTTCCCTCAACACTTTAAGTGCTTCATCAATTTTACCGTCTTGATAGAGGGATGTTTCGGAGTACCATACATCAAAACCGACACGGAAATTACCCAAGTCCGTTTTCAGTTTTTCCATTTCATATTTCAAGCCGTACTCACGGAAAAATTCAAAACGTTCCTTCTCATCGGCATTTACATATTTATCCCCATATTCACTTGCAAGCGTCTTACCGATGCCAATGATATCTTCGCCATGATAACCGCCCTCAGGCATATCCTTTTCGAGGCCAAGTGCCTGGAAATAGCGGGCTTCTATGGAAATGGCCAAATTATTGATTTGGTTTCCTGCATCATTGATATAGTATTCACGTGAAACATCGTAACCTGCTTTAGAGAGGATATTACATAGCGTATCACCTACTGCTGCACCACGTGCATGACCAAGATGGAGATCACCGGTTGGATTCGCGGAAACGAACTCCACTTGGATTTTTTCCCCTTTTCCAAAATCACTTTCCCCATATGCTTCATCCACTTTCAAAATGACCGGAACCAATTCTGTCAAATAGGCATTATTCATGTAGAAGTTGATGAAACCTGGTCCTGCAATTTCAATTTTTTCGATGGATGCTTTTGAGTTGTCAAAGTTTTCGATGATTGCCTCTGCTATCATCTTTGGTGCTTTCCTTGCAATCTTCGTTAATTGCATGGCCATATTCGTGGAATAATCTCCATGTGTCTTATCTCTTGGCAGCTCCAATACAACATTTGGAATCTGCTCTTCCGTTGCTAAACCAGCTTTAATGACTGCCGCTTTAATCTCTTCTTTCAGTTTTTCCTGTACCTCTTTTACTATATTCATTCGCTATGCTTCCTCCTTGTAGGAAATCGTCATCTCATATTGACCGGGTTCGCTTCCCTGCATATGTAACGTATATTTAAGGACGAGTTTCCCTTGTTTGGTCTGCTCATCCCATTGATGATGTATCTTCTTCGCTGTCGTCCGTAACCCTAACCTGCCATATATACTTTCGTAATGTCCATTTGTCGCTTCCTTCAGGCGGAAAAGCTGCCTCATTTTAATGGCACCATTTCTAAGCAGGATCGTTTCATCCAGTTTGTGCTTGATGGTCGTTTGTATTTGACCGGCTTCATTTTCCTCTTTATATTGCAAATATAAATCTGCACCTTTATACATTTTTGTACCAAATGTGACCAGCTCATACGTTTCCGTTTCTGAGCCGTGCTTGATTTTTGTCTGTAAAGTCACTTTAATCGCTTGCTTATCTATATCATGAAGAGTCAAAGCTACACTTCCTTCATCATGTCGTTCTTAACTTTATAAGTATAAATATTCTTCAAGGAAGTTTCAACTTGGAGCGGAAAATAAAGTGTAAATCAAAAAAAGTGAGGATAAACTTTCGAAATCATGTTGTTGCAATTCATTTGAATTTAACACAATAATGACTCATCGGGGCGGAATTATTCAAATAGAGTCCATCAAATGTAAAATTCTTTCCCTGAATGGATAAAAAAAGACCATTCCCGCCAAAAAACAGGAACAGTCAAGTCAAGTCTTACATCAATTAACCTTTTTGAACCCAACCTAAAATCATTTCGCGAATCAGCTTACTCGCAGTGTTCGCAGTTTGCTCGGATGGATCATAAATCGGTGCCACTTCTACTAAATCGCAGCCGACTACATTAATTTCAGACCGTGCTATCTCATGAATCGAAGCTAAAAGCTCTTTGGAGGTGATGCCTCCACAATCTACGGTGCCTGTTCCCGGCGCGTGCGCAGGATCAAGAACATCGATGTCGATCGTCACATATACAGGACGGCCAGCTAACTGCGGCAGTACTTCTTTCAGAGGTTCAAGAACTTCAAATTTAGAGATGTGCATGCCATTTTCTTTCGCCCATTGGAATTCTTCCTTCAAACCGGAACGAATGCCGAAAGAGTATACATTTTTCGGGCCGATAAGTTCTGCGGATTTACGGATGATGGACGCATGGGAAAGCGGCTCTCCTTCATAATCCTCACGTAAATCTGTATGGGCATCCATATGGATGATGGCCATATCGG
This sequence comes from Peribacillus sp. NPDC101480, assembly GCF_050277335.1. Classification (NCBI taxonomy): domain Bacteria; kingdom Bacillati; phylum Bacillota; class Bacilli; order Caryophanales; family Bacillaceae; genus Peribacillus; species Peribacillus sp. NPDC101480. The sequence goes on along the minus strand of NZ_JBNNSB010000003.1, from coordinate 169,674 downwards.
GATACTTTTTGAACATGGCTTTGATGACAGGCCATGTTACAAGATGTTCCCCGCCCATACCTATTGGGAACTTACCTGCATCCAACAAGCTGTCGACATATTTTTCAATCATATCGATACTGCGCTGCGGATTGCCGAATGGTAATGGTATATCCCCGGCATCAAAGAATTTAACTTCTTCTAATTCACGATCTAAATACGGGCTGTACTCTTCCAAACCAATCGAAACTTCACGAATTCGGGTAGGGCCGAAGCGGGAACCCGGACGGAAGCTTACCGTCCAGTCCATCGGCATGCCGTATAGCACAGCTTCCGATTCCTCAAAAACAGGATGGCTTTTAATGAATACATTGCCTGAATAGGCTTCATCGAATTTCATGCTCCATGCCTCCCTTATTTCACTAAATCTTGAACGAATTTAGGCAGAACGAAAGCTGCTTTATGAAGTTCTTTTGTATAATATTTCGTTTCTAATTCATGGAAACGATCTTCAGTCACTTCTAATGGATTATATTTTTTCGATCCGATCGTGAACGCCCAAAGGCCGCTTGGGTACGTCGGGATATTCGCTAAATACAAGCTGGTGATTGGAAATATTTCTTTTACATCACGTTGTACATCACGAATTAAGTCCGCTTTAAACCAAGGATTGTCGGATTGTGCCACAAAAATCCCGTCTTCTTTCAAAGCCTTGGAAATCCCGGCATAAAAACCTTTAGTGAATAAATTGACAGCAGGTCCGACTGGTTCAGTCGAGTCAACCATGATCACGTCATATTCATTTTCACTTTTGGCGATGTGCATGAAGCCATCCCCAACTTGTACGTCTACACGCGGATCTTCAAGCATGCCTGCGATTTCAGGCAGGAATTTCTTTGAGTATTCGATAACTTTCCCATCGATATCCACCAATGTAGCTTTTTTTACGCTTGGGTGTTTTAGGATTTCACGGATAACTCCTCCGTCCCCTCCTCCTACAACCAAAACGTTTTCTGGATTAGGATGGGTAAATAAAGGAACATGGGCTACCATTTCATGGTACACGAATTCATCACGCTGTGAAGTCATTACCATGTCATCCAGCAACAGCATATTGCCCCACTCTTCCGTTTCAATCATATCCAGCTTTTGAAACTCAGTTTGCTCCGTATGTAAAGTACGATTCACTTTCATCGTAATACCAAAATTCTCTGTTTGTTTTTCAGTAAACCAAATGCTCATTTATTAACGCTCCTTTTCCATTTCATATTGTCAGTCACCTTATAGGTTCCCCAAAATCGGTATAGTCATTAGCTAGAAAAATTATAGACGAATCTAGCAGAATTGCAAGATAAATTTCTTAAATGCAGTTCTTATGTTTAAAATTTTCTTTTTTTTCCATAATAGTAATAGATACTAGATTCTTACGTGATAAGAGAGGTGAAAGCAATGGAATTGATTCCAAGCGAACGATTTAAAAGGACAACTAAATATGTACGGGCCTTCATTATCCTTGCCACAATCGGGCTCACAATACTCTTTGTATTGCTTCTCTCTTTACTGATTTATGCAAAAATATTAGGTCCGCCTCCTTTGGTCGTGCCACAGTCCACTCTCTATTATAGTGATAATGGAAATGTGATCGGTGAAACCGATAATGGCCAGAAACGTTATTGGGCCGGAATGGAGTCGATTTCACCAGAGCTCATCAAAGCGACTGTAGCCGTTGAGGACCGTCAATTTTACACACATAATGGATTTGATATAAAGCGTATCGGCGGAGCCATCCTTGCTGATATTAAGGCAATGTCCAAAGTCCAGGGTGCGAGCACCATTACCCAGCAGTATGCCAGGAACCTGTTTCTTGGGCATGACAAAACGTGGTCGCGTAAATTTAATGAGGCCTTTTATACGATACGTTTAGAAATGAACTACTCCAAAAAGGAAATTCTAGAAGGCTATTTAAATACGATTTACTATGGCCATGGTGCCTATGGAGCTCAAGCTGCAAGCCAATATTACTTTGGCAAGGATGCCAAGGATTTGACTCTTCCTGAAGCGAGCATGCTGGCCGGAATACCAAAAGGGCCGTCAAACTATTCTCCATTGGATAACTTTGAAAAAGCCAAATCAAGGCAGAGAATCGTCCTGCAATCCATGAAAAGCAAAAACTACGTTTCAGAAAAGGATATCGCGGAAGCGCTGCGAACATCCCTTACATTAAAAGGGGAACACGGAACGGTCACCAAGAAGACCGCTCCCTATTTCCAGGATGCCGTCAAGCAGGCTTTAAAAACTCAGCTTCATTTAGATGACAGGACGATCGAGCTTGGCGGGCTTAAGGTCTATACAACACTGGACGAAACCCAGCAGGACGCTGCCGAAGAAGTTCTTTCCAATACCATACCCAAGTCATCAGGCATTCAAGCCTCGATAGTGGCAATGGATCCGGATACAGGGGAGGTCCGTGCGCTGGTAGGAGGGAAAGATTACTCCGAGTCGCCATTCAATCGGGCAACACAGGCCGTTCGCCAGCCTGGTTCAACCATGAAGCCCTTGCTATACTATTCAGCTCTGGAGAATGGTTTCACACCGTCCACCACCTTAAAAAGCGAGACAACTACATTTTCTTTCGATGATGGTCACTCATCTTACACACCGCATAATTACAACCATCAATATGCGGAGGGCGAAATCACGATGGCTCAGGCCATTGCTCTTTCCGATAATATCTTCGCCGTAAAAACGCACTTGTTCCTTGGGGAACAGACATTGGTCGATACCGCGCACCGTTTCGGCATCACGGCAAAGATGGATGCGGTTCCTTCCCTGGCACTCGGTACGTCAGGTGTAAGGGCGATTGAAATGGTGAACGCATACAGCATTCTGGCTAACGGCGGCAAGAAGGTTGAACCCGTGTTTATCAAAAAGGTTGAAAATCAAAAAGGTGAAGTGATTTTTGATGAAAATGATAAACCGGAACAGATTTTGGATGAGGATAAGGCATTTGTCATGACCCAGATGCTTACAGGGGTTTTCGATGAAACCTTAAATGGCTATACGAAAGTGACCGGCAGCACCATCAGTTCCCAGCTGTCCCGCCCATATGCCGGCAAATCAGGCTCCACTCCGACTGATAGCTGGATGATCGGATACACACCGGAGCTTGTAGCAGGGGTATGGACTGGATATGATCAAGGCAAAAAAATCGAGATCCCTGCTGAAAAAGGCTATGCAAAGAAAATCTGGGCTTCCTATATGGAAAGGGGCCTGCAAGGAAAACCGGCAAAATCGTTTAAGGAAACCAAAAACGTAATCGGGGTAAACGTGAACCCCGTTAGCGGAAAATTGGCCACAAAGGACTGTCCTGCATCAAGATTGACTTATTATGTTAAAGGGACCGAACCTGTCGAATACTGTGCCGAGCACTTTAAGGGCGAGAATCCGAAACATGCCCCAAAAGAAGAAGAACATAAAAAGGCCCCATGGTACAAAAAAGTCTTAAAACCTTGGGGATAACGAAAAACCCCCGAAGCCGGCATCGGCTTCGGGGGTTTTTCTGTCCTAGTTCCACAGTGACTAAACTGCTGTCTTTAAGTTTACTGATTTTATCGCTTTCCTACAAGTGCATTTTTCACTAAACTTAACATTTCACCCATTAATCGAGTTTCAAACCGTCAATGACTCCTTCAGCAGATCTGAAGAACGCTCCCACATTCCTGCATCATGATTTTTCAGGAAGTCTGCAAGCACACGCTTCGATTTATCGTCCATGTCCTCGACGATGATTTTTCGCTTTAGCGATTTATCCATCCGGTTAACATGCTCCGGGAGCGATTTGTAACCGCGTCTAATTGACCTGTCAACCATCATTTCACATGCTGTCACACCTGCATAGTGCGGGCCATTTTGAGTGGCTTCAATGGTCACCCAAACAAGCCAGTAAGGTTTGGCATTCGGGACCTCTTCTTTAGTCTTTAAAAACTTGATCCCTTTTTCCACTGCACTTCTTGCATGCATCGCGCCGATATCGACCTCTGCTTCACCTGCATCCACATCGATGATGACCGGGGAAATATTATCGAGCGTTAATACCCCTGCTCCATATCCGCCATGACCTTCTGTTGGGTCGTTTTTTATAATATTGAAGCCTACCTTTTTCTTTGGTTGTTCATCCATGCTTATATCCCCCTTAATGGTTTGTCATTTCCTATCGTTTAAAAAAGCAAAAGTGTAAAGAACCGACTCAGGACGTCGCCTACCAATGGTACAACATTGTTCAAAATCGGGCCAATTGTATACTTGCTCAGCGGTGTGATGATCAGAATCAAAAAAATCAGTGAGCCATATTGTTCATACTGGGTCATTTTTGCCCGCAAGTCAGCTGAAACAAGATCCTGTACGATCCTATAACCATCGAGCGGCGGCAGCGGTAACAGATTAAATACAAACAGAAGGATATTCAAGTTGATGAGCACCTCGAAGAATGGCTGAACGAAGAACGGTAAATCAGGTCCAACGCCTGCCGCCAGCAACCCATAAAAAATCAAGTACCCCAAAATTGCAACAAGCAAATTACTGAACGGACCGGCAAAAGAGACGAGCACCCCTGCCAATTTTGGATTCTTGAAATGAAAACGATTAACCGGTACGGGTCTCGCCCAACCAAATCCGGCTATCAATATCAACAGAGTTCCGATTGGATCCAAATGCGAAATCGGATTCAATGTGACTCTTCCTTCATTCTTTGCAGTCGGGTCACCGAACTTATAGGCCACATAGGCATGGGAAAATTCATGAACCGTAAATGCGATTAACAGTGACACAATGACATATGGAAGCTGTTCCAAAGGATAAGCCAAAAACCTTCCTATTTGATCAAAGAATTCCATCGATAGCTTCTCCCCCATTGTTTATTACCGTTAGTATACATCAAAAGAGCAAGAAGTGAAAAAACTCTGACTTCCGTGTCTTGCATTTCTCTTTCCATTGTGAAACACTACAAGATAAGAGAGGAAGGGGGGAAAAATAGATGCCATATGTAACAGTCAAAATGCTTGAAGGCCGTACAGACGAACAAAAAAAGGCTTTAGTCGAAAAGGTGACTGCAGCCGTTACGGAAACAACTGGAGCACCAGCTGAAGCCGTGACGATTTTCATTGAAGAAATGTCAAAAAATCATTTAGCAGTAGCCGGTGTCCGTAAAAGCGATCAATAAGTTTTACATAATGGGGAAAAGCTAAGCCATCAATTCGGCTTAGCTTTTGTTTTTAGCTGCTCAATATATTCATATGCCTCATCAATTTCTTCAAGCGTATATTTTTGTTTGCTTTTCAGCGTGAAAATTTTCTCGGTGACTTCCTCTTTTTCAAGCGTGTCGAAGTATAATACCGTTGAAACCAGCTCCAAAAACCTGGCATTCTGTTCGTTCATATCCTGTAAGCATGCCTCAAGCGCCGGCATCTCCACTTCCTGTATGGATAGGAAATCCCGGCCTGCATCCGTTATCGAATAACAATATTGATAATAGCCTGCTTTTTTTTCCCTCACTTCATTCAAGTAGCCCATTTCGCAGAGCTCTTCAATCCGTAAGGTCAACTCCTCCGAATACGGTCCATAAAAGTGAAACTGAAACTTTTCATGAAATGGGAAGGACAGCTTCTTCGCGATATAAACGATCTTTTGTAATTTTTTCCGACCCGAGATTTCACCGGCAGTAGAAATTGCATTGATAATGTTTGCATGATCCTTAAACAAGGCTCGTCACTCCTCACCAAAAATGTACCACTTTAATCCGATAGCTCCAGAAGCTTACGAATCTGTTTTTTTATATTTTTCTTCGTAGATTCATCACGCAATAAATCCGCAGGATAATACAACTTATGATCCGTTCTTCTTTTCCCTGAAATTGCATCGACAATTTCGGATTCACGCGATAATTCACGAATTTCGCCATTATTTTTCAGCAAGTGAATCGGCAGTCTCTCCTCTTCCTCACCTGGCCGGTAAAAATCATACGGCAGATCTGATGAAGAATCGACGACGAGATAATAATCCGGATCAATGCCCGCCTTCTTGAATAGCGTCCTTAACTCCATCAACCTGTTCATTTGACTGTTCGATGGATGGAATTCCACATATTTAAATAGTTTACGGTTAACGAAGCGAGTGCATAAATCTTTTAAAATCGCATCGTTTTCGTCTTCCCATGCTTCGAAATAATAGAGCATCACCGATTCATCCATTTTCAAGTAGTCCGTTAAAGTCACTTCTCCCCTGAACAATGAATAAAAATGGTGTGGTTCTTGTGCAAACTCATAACCGGATTCATATAAATGTTTCGCTCTATGTAGAATCTTGGTAAGTATGACCTCCGCACTTCTCGTAACTGGATGGAAATAAACCTGCCAATACATTTGGTATCGACTCATGATATAATCCTCAACCGCATGCATCCCGCTTTGTTTTATGACGGCATGTTCTTCCCTTGGCCTCATTACACGCAAAAGCCTTTCCATATCGAAATGTCCATAACTCACGCCAGTGAAGTAAGCATCACGCTGTAAATAGTCCATTCTATCAGCATCGATCTGACTTGAAATCAGGCTGACTACTAATTTGCCTTTATAGGTTTTCGCTATGACTTCTGCCACTTTCTTAGGAAAATCACGTCCAACCCTAAGGAGGATCCTATTAACTTCCGTATCGCCGAGGATTATCTGCCTCGTGAATTGCTCATGATCCAGGTCAAACACTTTTTCAAAAGAATGAGAGAAAGGACCATGACCCAAATCATGCAGAAGTGCTGCGCACAAGGATAGTAACCGTTCCTCAGGTTTCCATTCGGGTCTGCCCTCGAAAACATCATCCACGATTCTCCGAACAATCTCGTATACTCCAAGCGAATGGCTAAGCCGACTATGTTCCGCACCATGAAAGGTTAAATAAGTCGTTCCCAGCTGTTTGATCCTTCGAAGACGCTGAAATTCCTTCGTCCCTATTAAATCCCATATAACCCGGTCGCGAACATGTATATATCGGTGCACCGGGTCCTTGAATACTTTTTCTTCTTGTAATTTTTCACCGGAATATTCCATGAACTACCCTCTTTTTCGTAATCTCGATGCACTCATTATAGCGTGTTTTGACAAAAAACCCTAACTTCCACCTTGCTAGTAAGAGGGGTCATTTTGTAAGAAAACGGAAGTTTCAGTCCGATTTTGTCTTGAAATTAAAGAAATAAAAAATCACCGCAGTGTGTCGAATCTGGGTGATGATTACTTGTTTCATTTATCATAAGCAAACAATCCACTCTAACTATATATCATGGATCCTACTTTAGTTTTTTATTGATTTTATCTAGTAACTCGTCTTCTGTCGGTGCAGCAACTGGACGGTTATTGACAAAGGCAAAAGACTTCTTTCTGCCAGGACCGCAATAGGATTGACAGCCCACTTCAATTTTCGCGTCGGGATCAAGCTTTTCAAGACGCGGGATCAACGTTTTAATGTTTACCGCCAAGCAGTCATCGCACACTCTGAATTCATTGGACATCCTCCGGTCACCATCCTTTCCATGACAAACTATTTTTCATCCATTTATACGACTAAAGGGTATTTTACCGTTTCTACTTATGAATATCAAGAGGGCTGGATGATGTGAAAAGCATGTAAATAATCAAAAAACTAGTATCCTTTTAACCTTTTTGTATAAAAAATCCATATTTTGTCCAAAATGCTAGTAGAACACTCCATAAATCACTGCCACACGATATTTTATATAGTTATTTATTTTAAAAATTACCAGAAAGGGAGTATGTAGAAATGAAGGTTCGTCAAGACGCCTGGACAGAAGAAGATGATTTGCTTTTGGCAGAAACGGTATTGCGCCATGTGCGGGAAGGCAGCACTCAGCTCAATGCTTTTGAAGAGGTAGGAGATAAGTTGAATCGCACCTCTGCAGCATGCGGATTCCGCTGGAATGCAGTTGTCCGCCATAATTATGATAAAGCGCTTTCCCTTGCCAAGAAACAGCGTAAGCAGCGGCAAAGGATCCTTGGAAAAGATCAAGGAGGAAAAAAACGACTTCTTTATACACCGCCGTCCCCAACGATATCCGACATAATGGTTCCCCATGTACAAGAAGAGGAACTAGAGTTGAAATCCGAAGTCGATATTACCAATTATGAAGCAGCAGAGGAATTCGTTGTGGCAGAAGCCCTCGCTCCTAAGACACAGCACACACCAGTAACCTTGGAAACGGCCATGAGCCTTGATACCGTCATCGCCTATTTGGAATCTATGAACGGCCGCATGCTCCAAGCCGAAGTATTAAAAACCGAAAATGAAAGATTGAAGCTTGAAATTAAAGGGCTGAAAAAGCGAAATGAAGAATTGGAGAATAAAATCAGCCACCTAGAGCAAAACAGCGGCTTGATGCAGGAAGATTATGAAACTTTGATGAATATCATGAATCGAGCAAGAAAGCTGGTATTGTTAGAGGAAGAGGAACGTCCGGCAACTAAATTCAAGATGGACCGGAATGGCAATTTGGAAAAAATGGCCGAGTAATAAGATAATGTGGGGATAAGTTACATAGATCAACCACATGATAAAGGCCGTTTCACCCACGTTTATCCGAAAAAGGGAGCCAATAAGGCTCTTTTTTTCATTGTTTCAAGAAAGAAGGAATAATATCTCCCTGGACGCCGCCGCCTATCATCCAGTCCTTTTACAGTTTCAGTGAATGCTAAAGTCGTATTAAATGAACGAAGCCGTTCCTGACTTAATGGAACGGCTTCGTTCATTTTAATCCTTTAATGCATCAAATACTTTATCATTGCGTTCCACCACTCTTGTCAAGTATGCCTCATACATCGGCCATTCCTGAACGGAAAGAGTGTCAGAGAATATCCTTTCGCTATGTTCCTTCAATACATGCAGGAATCTGAGCATCACGTCCTGAACACTCAATTGCACACCCAACAATTCAGTTAGGGACGCCATCACCGAAGGGACGATATCAGGATAAACGAATTTGGTTGCTGCATTTCCTTTAGCTGCATCATAAAAACCCTTCACGAGACTGGCACGTTCAGCTCCGCTTCCATTGACACACAAATAGATTTGCACCGCTACGCCATTGCGGATCCTACGTTGGGAAATACCGGCAAATTTTTGCCCATTTATACTTAAATCATAACTTCCAGGACAATAGGAACCGACGATTTCCCTTGCTTCCATCGTGACTGGGAAATCGGAAAACATCAATTGGACAAGCTCCCACATCGCATCATATCCACGATTGATTTCAATTTTCCGCTCGTTTTCAGGAAAAATGAGCGACAAATTAAGGACACCCTCATCCAGCACGACTGCCAGCCCTCCGGAATTCCTCACGATGGCCTGAAAGCCATGTTCTTCTAAATGATCCAAACCCTTTTTAAGAAAAGGCAACTTCGTATCCTGTATACCCATGACGATGGTTCGGTGGTGTACCCACGCTCTGGCTACGGCCGCTGATTCACCTGACCCTACAGAAGCACAAAATGTATCATCCATCGCAAAGGACTCCAGAGCAGGAAACTGAGGTCCGACGGAAGATTGATCAATAATCCTCCACTCTTGCTGCATTAATAATGAATCTATTTCACCCATACGAATCTCCCTCTAACATTTAATCCTCAAGCTGCCTATTGATACTGCGCCACAAACCCCTGTGCCGCTGTAATGACAGCCAGTTTATATACATCCTCTTCACTGCATCCCCTCGAAAGGTCATTCACCGGACGATTCAGGCCCTGAAGGATCGGACCGACCGCTTCGAAGCCGCCCAAGCGCTGTACCATCTTATAGCTGATGTTCCCTGCTTCGAGACTTGGAAAAATAAAAACATTCGCATCCCCCTGAATAAGGGAATCCGGTGCTTTTTTTCTTGCTACTGAAGGAACGAAGGCCGCGTCAAACTGAAATTCCCCATCAAGGATGATTTCAGGGTCCATTTCTTTTGCCAAATCGACAGCATCAACCACTTTTAAGGTCTCGGGGGATGTTGCGGATCCCTTCGTCGAAAAGCTCAGCATCGCCACACGCGGTTCGATATCGAACATTAGTGCAGTCTTCGCACTTTCTATAGCAATTTCAGCCAGGTCCTGGGAATCGGGGTCTATATTGATGGCACAATCCGCGAACACATATTTTTCTTCATCCCGGACCATGATGAATACTCCCGATGTTTTTTGGACGCCTGGCTTTGTTTTAATGATCCTTAGGGCGGGCCGAACCGTATCGGCAGTCGAATGAGTTGCGCCGCTGACCATTCCATGTGCCAGTTTCATTTGGACGAGCATGGTACCGAAATAGTTCTCATCCATTAAGATTTCACGCGCTTGTACATCGGTCGCTTTACCATCACGGACCTTAACGAATGCTTCTACCATTTCATCCATCATGATATAATTCTTCGGATCATATATTTCGATTGCATCAAGGGAGATCTTTAAATCTTTTGCCTTCTCTTGAATCAACCCGATATCCCCGATCAATACAGGTGTCACCAGTTTAGCTTTGGCAAGCCTGCCTGCCGCTCCCAAAATCCGTTCATCCAACCCTTCTGGAAAAACGATCTTTAAATTATGCCCCATAATTTTCGATTCCAATATTTCAAATAAATCACCCATTGGCTATTCCTCCTTTTTAGATACGTTTCCCCCATTTTTTTTATATTTAACCATTCGATGAAAATCATTGCCGTCTTCTTTTAAGAATACTCTAGGAGCCAGGTAAATTCCAGCCACTTCGGTCCCTTCCAATCCGCAAATCTGAAATTTGCAGAACGCCGGAAAACAGTGATGGTGTTTGCGGGTTGATATAAATTTCCTTATACTGAAACTATGTTATATTAAAGTTATAATAAGACTTAGGAGTGATCGTAATGAGTGAAGCAGCACAAACACTGGACGGCTGGTATTGTTTACATGATTTCCGTCTAATTGACTGGTCTTCTTGGAAAACGTTATCAAGTGACGAACGCCAATTAGCCATCTCAGAGTTCCAAGGTTTACTGGATAAATGGAATATGACACAAAGCGACAATGAAGGCAGCCATGCCCTATATTCAATCGTTGGTCAGAAAGCGGACTTCATGCTTATGTTTGCCCGCCCAACCATGGAAGAATTGAATGCAATTGAAAACGAATTCAACAAAACGAAGCTTGCCGAATATACAATTCCCGCTTATTCATACGTTTCCGTCGTGGAATTAAGCAATTACTTAGCTGGCGGAGATGATGAGGATCCATACCAGAACCCTCATGTCCGTTCCAGACTTTATCCGATACTTCCAAAAGCGAAACATGTATGCTTCTATCCAATGGACAAGCGTCGTGATGGCGATGATAACTGGTATATGCTTTCCATGGAAGAGCGCAAAGGCTTAATGCGTTCCCACGGCTTGATTGGCCGCAGTTATGCAGGTAAAGTGAAACAAATCATTTCGGGTTCTGTCGGTTTTGACGATTATGAATGGGGCGTAACACTATTCGCAGATGATGTCCTTCAATTTAAAAAATTAATCTATGAAATGCGTTTTGATGAAGTGAGTGCACGTTACGCTGCATTTGGTTCTTTCTTTGTAGGCAATATCCTGCCGGAAGAAAACGTACCTTCATTCCTATACGTATAAGACGATGAGCTTCCGGTTTCCGGAGGCTTTTTTTGCGTCCCCTCCTTATTTTTTCCCGGCTTTGGAATAAATTCAATCCATATCCCATACATTTTCAATAGTGATGAATTCATTTTTTCACAGTCCCATTCAGCTTCAGGAAAATTGATCAAGGCAATTCCTGACTCCAGCGAGGTGAAGGAACGTTACTTCTATTAATTAGCCGACAAGAGGATATGGCTTATCATGAACGGCAGCCGTTATGTATCGCTTAACATTCATTGTGGTTTTTTAAGCCACCCGGGGATTGTCCAGAAAACATATACAATACTACCGGTCGCTATAAATCGCACTGTTTCTTCCAGTCCACTCTCTCGGATTGTCCAAATTCCACAGCATCAACTAAACCTTGAATTTAGGAGGGAATGCAATGTCACAAAATAATCCTTATGGTAATTATCCGTACGGAGGAAGCCCTTATTACCCCTATGAAAATAATGAGCCTGAACTAAGGCAGCAAAATCCTAACCAGCAACAAGGTTACCCGCAACAAGGTTACCAACAGCAAGGATACCAACAGCCATCATACCAGCCACAACAGCCCACTATGGCAGGCACGCCACAACAAGTGCCGATGACGATGGGTCAACCCCCTTCCGGACCACAGATACCTGGCATGCTTCCGGTCGAACAGTCGTACATCGAGAACATCTTGCGTTTGAATAAAGGGAAATTGGCCACTGTTTATACAACGTTTGAAAACAACAAGGAATGGAATGCCAAGATCTTCAAAGGAATCATCGAGGCTGCAGGACGCGATCACTTAATCATAAGCGATCCTCAAACGGGAAAACGATACTTAATCCCGATGGTATACTTAGATTATATAACGTTTGATGAAGAAATCGAATATGAATATCCATTTGGAGGCACTGGGCTTACCACCTATTCGCCAAGGTAAAAAAATCCTATATAGAAGAGCCTCAGAATCTATTTGATTCTGAGGCTCTTCTTATATTGGAATGACTTTTTCCCAAAAAAGAGCTGACCGAAGAAGATCAGCTACCTTCATTACAAGTATTTATATGCAGCAACGATCATTAAGACCCAAGCAACCAAGAAGGAAACTCCGCCAAGCGGTGTGATGGCCCCTAGGACTTTGATTTGCGTAACGCTTAGAACGAATAGACTTCCGGAAAACAGGATAATTCCTATTAACATAAGCCAGCCGGACCAGTTGATCAGCGGACTTGAAATTTTCCCGGCCAATAAACCGAGTACCAATAAACCCACCGCATGGAACATTTGATATTGAACAGCGGTTTGCCAGGTTTCTAAATATTTATCGGGAATTTTCCCTTCCAGTCCATGTGCACCGAATGCACCTAGTGCCACAGCAATAAACCCATTCAATGCACCTAAAATGATGAACAGTTTCAATTATTTCGCTCCCCTTCCCTAATTTAAAAATCGAACAAGGACTCCCCATTGGCCTCATCCATTTTAACCGGTTCTACATTCGGTGTAGCCGACATAACGGGCTGGGTCAATGTGATTGGCTTCGGTATGCTGATGTTCACCGCGTTTTCATCCACCATTACTTCACAAAGGGACTTAATGGCGATTACATACCCCTGCACCTTATCCTCTGCATTTGCCTGTTTCGCTTTTAAAACAAGCTCTTCGATTTTATCTAACATTTGTCTTGATGAAATATCCAACTTTACCACCTCGTCTATATACAGGTCAAAACTATCATAACTAGCATAGCAAAAATCAGAGAAGAAAACACCTTGCATATTTCCTACCTTTTCATTGGCTTGGCTTGAAATTTCAAGCATGGCTGTCCTGAAGAATGAAAGACATCAAGAGAAGGCTGGTTTGATGTTTTGAATTGAAAAGCACGGCAGCCCTTTGGAAAACTGGGATCCCAAGTTATATAGAAATGACTGCACGCCATACAATTCACCCGTTTCGTTTTCCTGCCCATATCATCAGTTCGTGATTTTCCAATCAATTGGGGATTCCCCCATTTCCAACAGCAATTGATTTGTTTTGGAAAAAGGTTTTGTGCCAAAGAAACCACGGGAAGCCGACAGCGGACTTGGATGTACGGACTTAATGATTTTATGGCGGGTTTCATCAATTAAAGGGATTTTGGTTTGAGCAGGTTTTCCCCACAGGATGAATACAACCGGTTTCGGACGGTCATTCAATAGGCGAATAACTTGATTCGTAAAGATTTCCCATCCTTTTCCGCGGTGTGAGTGCGCCTCTCCCTCACGCACAGTCAAGACGGTATTCAATAGAAGCACTCCCCGTTTTGCCCATTCAACAAGGTAACCATTATCCGGAACCTCATAGCCTAGATCGGTGTTTAACTCTTTAAAGATATTTCTTAAAGAGGGTGGGATGCGAACTTCCGGCTTAACTGAAAAACTAAGGCCATGCGCTTGACCAGGGCCATGGTAAGGGTCCTGTCCAAGGATGACAACCTTTACGTCTTCATAAGGAGTATAATGAAGCGCATTGAAAATATCGTCCTGATCAGGATGAATAACTTGCTGGCTGTACTCTTGCTTTATAAATTCCCTTAGCTCCTGGTAATATTCTTTTTTGAATTCCTCTTTCAATAGAGGCCACCAATCATTTGTCAATAACTGCTTTTCCATCTGCCACAGCCCCTTTCCACTTTTTGAAACTATATTATATCAAACTTAATCGCCTTGCCTTTTCCATAGATTACGATGTATGTTTCTATATACCCCAAAGTGGGAAAATAGAAAGTTAGCAAGCAATTTAACCATGTTGGAGGATTCCCTATGAAAAAATGGTACAAAAGAAAACGATTTTATCTGCTTGTCAGCATTTTGATCGTCATTGCAATCGTAATCGTCTATAACAGCTACAAGCCTCTCCCCGATGGTATTTCTTATGAAGGAAAAGTTCATCATGTCGAGGATATCGATTTCATCTATGACCTTTCCTATCACGATGAACAAGGGAATCTGCAACATGAGCAGCGAATTTTCCAAACCATAAATCAAGCGATAGAAGAGGCTGATTCTTATATCGTAATCGATATGTTTTTGTTTAATGCTTTTTATGATGAAAAGATAAACTTCCCGAAGTTAACCGAGACTCTGAAGGATAATCTGGTGAAACAGAAGAAAAGGAAACCTGATCTCCAGGTTATATTCATTACAGATGAAGTGAATACTTCCTATAATGCCTACCAATTAGAGGCATTGGAAACGATGAAGAAAAATGGAATTGATGTCATTGTTACCAACTTAGACCGCCTCCGGGATCCGAATCCTCTCTATTCAGGTGTGTATCGGACCTTTTTCCAATGGTTCGGTGAAAGCGGAAAAGGCTGGATTGTGAATCCAATGGCCAAAAGCGCACCAAAGGTCACCTTGCGTTCTTACCTTAGACTGATGAATATCAAAGCCAATCACAGAAAAGTGGTCGCTACTGAAAAAACGGCCATCATCTCATCTGCCAATCCTCATGACGCAAGTGGATTCCATTCCAATATCGCGTTCCAGATGGATGGGAATATCATCGGCGATTTTCTTAAAGCCGAAGAAGCCGCTTCGAAATTCTCGGGAGGACCAAAGTCATTTCCTGAGTTCAAAGGGACATCGGCAGATAAAGGACCGATATCGGTACAACTGCTAACGGAAGGAAAAATCAATAAACATGTCCTTAAGGCAATTAAGGATGCAAAAAAGGGGGACAAGATCCATCTTGCCATGTTCTACATTGCCGATCGCGAGGTTGTCGAGGCATTAACGGATGCAGCTGAACGGGGTGTGAAGATTCAAATGATATTGGATCCGAATCAAAACGCTTTCGGAAGTGAGAAAATCGGGCTTCCCAACCTTCCGGTTGCCGCCGAATTTGAAAAACTGGGGGATGAAAACATCTCGATCCGCTGGTACAAAACAGATAAAGAACAGTTCCATACAAAATTGATGATGATCCAAAAGGCTAATGAAACGGTTATCCTTGGAGGATCGGCTAATTATACCTCCCGCAATCTAGATGACTATAATCTTGAAGCGAATGTTGAAATCCATGCTTCAAATGATGCCGGCGTTTCCAAGGATGTCGATAGCTACTTTCAAAGACTTTGGACAAATCAAAACGGAACCTACACGGTGGATTACAGTGAATACCAAAAGAAACTGCCTGTCTTCAAATACTTGACCTACCGCATTCAAAAGGTATTCCGCTTCACCACTTACTAAATATTCTTCGATAAAAATGTTTATCTGTGCCCAAACAAGGTTATATACTACTATAGCCAATCAACAACTGTAATAAGCAAGATTCCATTTACCTATTTTCAAGAGAATCTCACTGAAATTCAAGGAGGAGTTTATATGTATCAAGTACATGTAGTAGAAAACGGTTTACAAGCAAAGGAAAAAATCGATGAATTAGTTACATCAGGTTATACGAAAGACGATGTATATTTGTTTGCCCATGATAAAACCCGTTCAAAACACCTTACCGAGAATACAAATACAGAAGGTGTAGGCATGAAGGAACAAGGTTTCCTTGATACCGTCGGAAATCTCTTTAAATCACGCGGAGATGAACTTCGTAATCGAATGAGCAACCTTGGCCTTAGTGATATGGAGGCAGAACGTTACGAGGAAGTTCTTGACGAAGGAAAAGTAGTCATCGTCGCTTCCAAACAAGACAATAAAGACGGGGTTACACACTAAAACCCTATATGAATTCATAAAAAACGAGGCTCCTTAACCGGGGGCCTCGTTTTTTATAATCATTATCCCAGGATTCTTTGGTACGTGGCCTTTGCATGGACCATGTCCTTCGTACCGTGTATCAACGCCCGTCCATCCTTGAAAATGACGATACGCTCCCCAGCTTTTTCACAAGAGAGAAGAAATGGATTGAATTTCACCAAATAGCCGCTGCCGTCCAGATCCTTGGCTAATTTCTCGAGTTGCAGTTTCAAAGGTTTTGGCGGTCTTACCTGTACAGTATCCCTCCCGCAAAGAACAGCCGTTTTCGTTGCATTCTCCATTGTTAAAAAGGGATATGTCCTCTGCTCCCCGCATGAGAGACAATCTTTCTTTTTCGCTTTTGTCAATTTAACGGTTTGGTATTGATTTCTCCACAGATCAAAAGAAACAAGTGCAGGCCGTACAGATTCCCAATCTTCTACAAGGATTTTCAAAGCTTCGGCAGTTTGGTGTGCCACTACCATCGTTACTGCTGGTGATATGATTCCTCCTGTGTCACAGGTCATACCTTGAATGGGGATCGCTTTCAGCAAACAGTGCAAACATGGTGTCTGTCCGGGAAGGATCGTCAAAGTCATCCCCACACTCCCCACACATGCCCCATAAATCCATGGTATATGAAGCTTTTGTGATAAATCATTAATTATCATCCGTGTCTCAAAATTATCGGTTGCATCCATGATCAAATCAACATCACCAAGCAGCTGCTCGAGGTTCTGGGCAGTTGCGTCCATGATGATGGCATTCACTTCAACTTCATGATTGATATCAAATAAATGACGCTTTGCCGCTTCTGCCTTTGGCAGTTTCTCCTCGACATCCCGTTCCGTATACATTTGTTGGCGCTGTAAATTACTGGTCTCGACATAATCCCTGTCGACAATGGTAAGCTTCCCTACTCCTGCACGAGTAAGGGCCTCGGCATTAGCAGATCCCAAAGCCCCTGCACCAAGAAGCAATACATGCTTCTTCATAATTTTCAATTGGCCCCCTTCACCAATGGGGGCGAATAAAGTCTGCCTTGAAAATCGCTCTTTCACCGTGAACCCTCCCTTCCAAATGCTTTAGCCTCCACTTACTGGCGGAATGAAAGCTACAGTATCTCCATCAGATAGAATTGTGTCATCATCGGCAAATTCTTCATTGACAGCTGTCATCACGGTTTCAAGACCTTCCAATTGAAAATCCACCTTCAGTTTTCCTTTTAGCTGGGCCACACTCATTCCATTTCCTTCTATAGTAACAGTCTCTTTACCTAGCTCATCTTTCAATTGGGCAAATAAAAGTACATTAATCATCAATATCCTCCTCTTCAGGCTTCCCCGTTGGATATGGAACGGTTTCCAACTGGTTTCCGACCCATGTCTCCCCATCTTCCCAGTGTTCCTTTTTCCAAATCGGGACGATTTCTTTAATTCTTTCAATCGCATACCTGTTTGCCTCATATGCATCATTCCGATGTGGCGTACTAACGGCAATAACCACTGCGATATCCGTGATTTCAAGTTTACCTACACGATGGGTGATAGCCGCTTCTGCATCAGGCCAACGCTCCTTGATCTCTGATCCGATTTGCTCCAATTTCTTGATGGCCATCGGTTCATACGCTTCGTATATTAGGAAGAGAGTCTTTTTTCCTTTCGTCATTTCCCTCACCGTACCAATAAAGGTCGTGACGGCACCCGCATTTCGACTGACTACTTTATCAATCACTTCCTGGATGACAATCGGCTCTTTTGAAATATTATAATTCATGTCTACCATCCTTTATATATAATTCAGTTCGATCAATATAACCTGCCTCTTGATAATCTTCCATCGTATTCATATTGAAAAAAAGGTAGTGAAAATGTTCAGGATTCTCGCGATATAACTTAAATTCGGTTTCTTTCATGATTTTCACCGAAATCTTTTCCAAAAATAGTCTCATTTTCAATTCATGTTTTAATAAACAGTCCGTCAGTACAGGAAGACATCTTTTATGGTAAACAGCAAAAAGCGGCTGGAGCCTGCCATTTATTTCTGGAATGACTGCGTCGAATTCAGGTTCATAATTGGATATGATATCCTTTATGGCATCTGCACTCACAAACGGCATATCACAGGCTGCAAGGAATTGAAGCTCCGTTTCCGATGAGGTCAACCCTGCATGCAATCCGCCAAGAGGTCCTTGATCTTTATGTAAATCCGGAATTAGCGGCAGCTGCAGAAAACGATATTCTTCAACTGTATTCGTAATGACCATAATGTTTTCTGACACCTTTTTCAATTCGGATGCCACTCTTGAAATGTTCACAATGCCACCTATGGACAACAGGGCCTTATTCACGCCCATACGGCTTGATTTCCCACCAGCTAAAAGCAACATTGTCCATTCCATAGAAATCTCCCTCCCTTTTTTGGGTTTAATCCAGCATCGAACGGTAAAGCTATACTAAATGTATCCCACTATATTTAAATATTTTAAATCAACTTTGAAAATAATGACACCTTTACAAACTTTGCTTTGCATATCAAAAGATGGAAAGTAGGATCAAAAGCTAAAAAGCAGGCCACCCACCCATTTTATTTTCTGAATTCCATGTCCGAAAAAATGACTCATGCGTGGCCATTTCATTACCTTTCTTAAGGTACTCATATTAAGGTGAAAACTAAGTTTTACATAAAAGAAATTTTGGTATATTCTAAAAATAGGATATTAACTGGTATGCTGATAATATCGAAATCTAATTCTCCTGAGGAGGTCACATAATGACTATGAAAAGAGCTATGACAGTTGCCGGATCGGATTCGAGCGGCGGTGCGGGTCTTCAAGCAGATTTAAAGACATTCCAAGAATTCGGCGTTTACGGTATGTCCGCTTTAACGACAATCGTGACGATGGATCCAAAGAATGGCTGGTCCCATAATGTATTCCCTACACCGGTCGAGGTTTTAGAAGCCCAAATCGAAACGATTCTATCAATCGGCATCGATGCCATGAAAACGGGAATGCTTGGATCAGTGGAAATCATTGAACTTGTTGCCCGTAAAATAGACGAGTTGAAGCTGGACAAGGTCGTAATCGATCCAGTTATGGTATGTAAAGGTGAAGATGAAGTATTGCACCCTGAAACGGCTGTAGCTCTGCGCGAACTGCTTGTTCCACGTGCAACTGTAGTCACGCCAAACCTGTTCGAGGCCGCTCAGTTAGCGGGAACTGCGCCTATCAAGACGATTGACGATATGAGGGCTGCAGCCAAAAAGATTCATGAACTTGGTGCAAAATATGTCTTGATCAAAGGCGGTAATAAGCTGGATCATGATAAAGCCATTGACCTTTTATATGACGGAACTGAATTTGAAATCCTAGAATCAGAAAAAATCGAAACGACCAATACACATGGTGCCGGCTGTTCATCTTCAGCAGCCATTGCAGCTCAATTGGCTGAAGGTAAAAGCCCGCGTGAGGCTATCCTCATCGCTAAAGACTTCATCACCGAGGCCGTTCGCCATTCTTGGAAGATGAATGACTATGTTGGACCTGTCAATCATGGTGCATACCATAAATATGGAATCGCTGAAAAAACACAAAAATAAAACATCAAGTTTAATGGCCGCTCAAATTCATCGAGCGGCCTTTTTCGCTTTTTTCGTTTTTATTTAGTAAAATAGAAAGAAGGAAAAGCTTATCTAGCCGCCCAGTTAAGGAGGAAATTATAGTATGAAACCTATAGACCGTACAGAGGTGCAAAATGCCATTGATTCTTTCGCAGGACAAGATGTATATCTTCACCTTGAAACGACAAATGGTGCCTATGCCACTCATGTAGATGAAGCTTTCTTTTCGGCAGGCGCTTATATTCGTAATGCTCTTATACAGTATGAACATGGGAAGATAGTTGGGGATGGACCCTACCGCATCGGCTTGAAGCTCAATATTGGCTGGGTATATGCAGAAGGCGTTAACCACTTCGAAATGGATGAACAAGGAAGATTGCTATTGGCAGGCCTTGATTTTTCCGGAAAGCTTGCTGTCTCCATGCAGCTCAGTCCCACTCCTTTTGAATGATGGCAACTTGCTTGAAATATATCATATAATTCCGATGAAAACTCCCATTTACCGATAACAATACTCACTGTAAGTAGAACGGAAGGAGAAATATACCTTGGAAAAAGAACGCCATGTATTAGTTATATTCCCACATCCCGATGATGAAGCCTTCTCGGTCTCCGGAACGCTTGCCCTTCATAGAGAAGCGGGCACTCCTGTCACCTATTTATGCTTAACTTTAGGAGAAATGGGACGTAATTTAGGAAACCCTCCATTTGCAACAAGGGAATCGCTCCCTAAAATTCGTAAAAAGGAATTAATCGATGCAGCAAATGCGATTGGCATCCAAGATTTACGCATGCTTGGATTGCGTGATAAGACAATTGAATTCGAAGATGATGAAAAGCTGACTTCATTATTTACCGATGCCATCAATGAATTGAACCCTTCATTGATCATTACGTTTTACCCAGGATACAGTGTCCATCCTGACCATGAAGCGACAGCACGGGCTGTGGTGCGGGCCGTTGAAAGAATGGAAGTGAAAGAGAGGCCTAAACTTCATTGTGTCGCCTTCTCGAATAACTGCATTGACGAATTAGGGCAACCTGACATCATTCATGATATCTCTGCCGTCGAAGAAAAAAAGGTAGCCACATTCACTGCCCACCGTTCGCAAACTCAGGCAATGGTGATCGATTGGAAAGAAAAATTCGAAAATCAGGATGCCGATTTTCTAGACTGGATCCGCAAAGAAAGATTATGGACCTATAAGTTTTAAAGAAACCGCCAATATGGCGGTTTTCTTTGTTTATGGCATAAAAAAAAACGCCTGTGGGATACAGGCGGAGAAAAGGGGGATACTTTTGGAAAATCAATCATAATATAAGCATCCCCAAAATTCTTCATTTTATACAATCATATTCAAAAAATTAAGCAGACAAGCGTTCCTCATGCTGCATTTTCACTCTTGCCGAGGCTTTTTTTCCATGCGCCAAGTAATAAATGCCAATAAGTATGAACGCAAAGATAGACATTCCTATGAATAACCCTTTGAACCCTGTATATGGAATAAGGAATCCCAATAGGAACGGGCCCACACCAATACCGAAGTCATACATTGTAAAAAATGTGGATGTGGCTAATCCCATCCGATTTGAGGGGGCTTCCTTGATGGAAATCGCTTGACTGCTAGATTGGAACGTACCATAACCCACTCCGATAAAGGCGCCGGCAATCAGAAGCGTGATACCATGATGGGATTGGCTCAGGATGACCATACCGATGGCAAATAGCAAGAGCGATGGGTAAATAACTGCATTTTCCCCCTTCACATCAAACATCCGGCCTGTAAACGGACGGGACGCCAAAAGGAATACAGCAAATACGACAAAGAAAAAGCTCGCCGCATCCATTAAATCCATTTCCTTTGCAAAAGACGTTAAATAGGACAAGATGCTCGAATAGGTAAATCCGGCAAATCCGATAAAAACGGCAATGGGAAGTGCCCTTTTTTCAAAGTAATCACTGATTTTAAATCCTTTTTGTGGTGAAGCTCCGACCTTTTCCCCTTCAGGCACATTCATGAATAACGATGCAACTAAAGAAAACGCGGCAAATAAAGAGGCTGCATAGAAAATGATGGAATAACTGAAATGCTGTGTTATCAGCAATCCAATAAACGGACCGAAAGCCATTGCCAAGTTTGTACTCATGGCAAAGTAACCTGTGCCTTCCCCGCGTCTTTCATTCGGAATGATATCTGCAGCAATCGTTCCAGTTGCCGTAGTGGCAAGGCCAAAAGCAAAACCGTGAATAAGCCGATCAATCAATAAGAGGGATAAACCATTCACCAGGAAATAGCCAATGGATGCAATCAGGAATAGCACCAACGAGCCAAGCAACATCTTTCTGCGGCCGATCTTGTCAATTTTTTTCCCTGCAATCGGTCTGACAAGCACAGCACCGAGAACAAAGATACTTGAAGCAAGCCCTGCCTGTGCTTGCGAAGCATGAAAATTATCTATCGTATAAATGGTCAATGTCACCATCAAGACATAAAAAGTTAAAAATAGAAAAAAGTTCGCAGACGAAACAATCAGAAAGTCTTTCGTCCACAATTTCGGTTTTTGATTCATTTCAATCCTTCTTCCTTACTAATGTTTTAATTTTTCCTTCAGGAAAATCAACGTTCGTAACGTTGCCTCCCGGTCTTCTTCAGCCAAACCGCTCATTAATTGAAGTTCAAATTCCTCAACTACCTTTTTGGCCTCTTGATAAGTCCTTAAACCTGACTCCGTTAACTGTATTCTCCGTTCCCGTTTATCTTTTCCAGGAACTTGTTCAATCAACTCAAGTTCTTCCAATCGGTTTACCGTCCTGGTTACCGTCGGTTTCTCCACATCTAAATAAGTGCTTATTTCAACAAGCGTAGAACAGCCGAACTGACTCAGATAATATACAATCGACCATTGGGAATGATAAAGATCAACCTTGGCCAATTGTTCATTTAACTTTTTCGTAAATGACCTTGAAAATTGTAAGTTATGATGAAAAAAACCATTTTGAAAGGACAAAGGTATTCCTCCTGTAAAGTAGTTACCTAGGTAACTATACACCTATTCAGTAAAAATGTCTAGCCTTCGGATGAACGAAAATAATCGTAGACACACTGTTTCCTAAGCTTCTCCATCACTTCCTACACAACAAGAAAAAACCTCTTTTCAGGAGGTTGGGGCTATTATTTGAGAGTTTGGAGGAAATACTCGTGAATTCGGGGCTTTTACTCGTGAATTCCACGCAAATACTCGTGAGTTTGGGGCTTTTACTCGTGATTTTAAAGGACATAAACCAAAAAGGAAACCCCGCTATTAGCGAGGTTTCCTTTTATATGCTTCTTTTCTCCTGATTGATTACATCAAGGCATATTTAACTGAGATAGCGGCAAACGATAAAGCTTATCATCCTTTTCATCAGGATTTCCTCGGCCGTCCGTATTGTTGCTTATGAAATAAAGAAATTTTTCATCAACGAATACATCGCGTATCCTTCCTGAGCCCGTAATGATATTAGTCAGTTTTCCGTTTTTTTCATCATAACTTTTAAGCGCTTCGCCCCTTAAGGCTGCAAAATAGAGCTTTCCGTCAAAATAGGCCATGCCAGAAGGAGCCCATGTATTTTCACCGGAATGAATCAATGGTTTTACCATATCAGCTTTTTGCTCATCGCCCTGTATCTCTGGCCAGCCATAGTTCTTACCCGGATCAATTTTATTTAATTCATCGTGAGCCGAATCTCCATGCTCACTTTCATACAACTGTCCTGCTTCATCCCAAGCAAGGCCTTGTGGATTGCGGTGACCGTATGAATAGACGTATGAATTCGCGAAAGGATTATCGTTCGGAATGGTGCCATCCAGGTTCATGCGCAGAATTTTCCCGCCTAAAGAATCTGTGTCCTGTGCGATCTCAGCCCTTCTTGCATCACCTGTCGTTGCATATAGCTTATCATCCGGACCAATCTTGATCCTGCCGCCATGGTGGAAGTCCCCGCTTGGTATTCCGTCGATTAAGGTCTCCATCTCATGCCACTCATCATCATTTTTTTCTAAAATGACGATTCGATTGATGAGATTCCCGCCTTCTTCATACGTATAATAAGCGAAAGCTTTCCCTCTCTTAGAGAAATCGGGAGCTAATAAAAATCCAAGCAACCCAGCTTCCGCTTTTGACGACAATGTCTTTTTTAGGTTGACCTTTTGCCGTGTCATCTTACCCTTGTCCCATTCAACGATAGTTCCTGTCCGCTCCGAAACATACATTGTGTCCCCATTCTTCTGAATCGACCATGGGGCATGCAAGTTCGTTACCAGCACATCCGGATCTTCGCCTAAAGTGCCCGTCACTTCCTTGTCAGGATTCGGCTCGGTTTCAGTGTCATCATCATTCATGTTACAACCAGTTAAAATCAATGCAGCCATAAGGAAAAATAAGAGCAATTTTTTCAAAAGTCTTTCTCCCTTCGATTCATGAGTTTAATAGGCTGACTGTTTAAGTACCTTTAAAATGGCCTCCGCTACACCGGATTCATCATTCTTGCCTGTTACTTCATCACACAGTTTTTTTATTTCGAGCGGGGCATTTCCCATTGCGACAGACAAACCTACCCGTTCAAACATGGATACATCATTATAATTATCCCCAATAGCCATCGTTTCCTGCATCGATCCGGATTTTCCATTCACATATGTTTCAAGTGCCGTACCTTTTTGAGCTGTTTCACTCATGATTTCCACATTTTCACGTCCCGATGAAGTGACTGTAACTCCCTGTCCTTCCAATTTCGAAGCAATTTCATTTAATAAATTTAAATCCTTTGAGAAGCTGAGAATTTTATAATATTCCTCATTCGAACGGCTGAATAACTCGGAATAATCGGAAATGGAAGTTACCTGTCCAAGCTGTAAACGCTCCTCCGCATATTTCCGCATATTCTCAGGGTCAATGTCCGGATTGGCTGTAACGAATACATCAACCAAAACAGATATTGCGTTTTCATAGTCTTTAGAATAAATTCCCTGACTCGTATATATTTCGAAATAAATCCCTTGTTCTTCGAGGAATCCAGCGACCATTTTAGCAGTGGCAGCTGACATTGGATTGGAAGCGGCAATATTTCCATCCTCCGTGAAGAGTGCAGCACCATTTACACAAATGACAGGGCATACGATGCCTGCTTCATCTAAAGCGAACCTTGCTTCCACATAAGATCTTCCAGTAGCAATGATCACTTCCACTCCCTCACTTTGCGCCCTCTGGATAGCGTGTTTATTTTCCTCACTGACCTTTTGCATTTTGTTTAACAATGTTCCGTCCATATCAATCGCAATCGTCTTTATCAATTCAACCGGCTCCTTTTTTTCAATATAATCCCTATTTTAACCGAAAGGACGTGGATAAACACGTTTAACAAACCCGTCTCTATTCTTGTGTGACTTCCGTCGTTAAAAAATAGTCTTATGTATATAAATAAACTGCACCTAATTAAAATAGGTGCAGTTTGTTTTCTTAATGCAGAATCGTTTGGCTATCGACATCTTGTGCCCGTTCAATGATCTGTTCTTGGATGTCTCTTTGAATGTCATCGATGGCTGTAAAGTCCATTGCTTTTACATAAATCTTTTCAAGTTCGTCATGCAGCTCTTTCGCCTTAGCCAGATTTGCTGTCGCTTCATTCATTTTTGTCCGGTACCTGGTGGAAACATCCTTTATCTGATCGGCATAAATTTCATCTGTTCCAGGCAGGATAGCTGTTTTATATATATCTATGATTTCATCACCTTCACAACTCGGGAAATATTCATGCGGTGATGTGCTGTCAAAAATGGCGATTCCTACCTCCCGGACGATTACCATGTCCAAGCTATGAGGATCGAATCCGCAATGATATACTTCCACATCAAAGCCCCTTTGCTCCGCAGCCTTTGCAATCTTCTTCAGCATCGTTGATTTACCGGATCCTGGACGTCCCTTTAAAAAGTACCGTTTTTGTATTCCCTCAGTAATATTGGGGATGAAATCAACTGCACCTTTTGGTGTAGCTGCCCCTAAGAATCGGTGACGAACATCCGACTTCTTATTAAGGGTTATATCTCTATAAAAGCCTTCTATCAATTTATTGGTCAACCCATTCAATTTAGCGAAATCAATATTTGCTTTATAAATGTCTTCCCATTCATCATGTATCTTCAATGCTTCAGCAAATAGGGCATATGCCTTCTCGAAACTCTTGCTTCTCGCATTCGTCAATCTTATGATGGCCGCTCTTTCAGAAGCCAGCTGCTGGGAATTCCAGGCAGCCCCTAGATTGACATATTCCTCAATGGCCCCAGGTGCCTTCGGCTCAATCACATGCGGCGCGGTCCCATCCACGAGTCCGATTTTCAAAGCGGGAATGATCACTCCATCAATGGAATCATTATCGGACGAACAATGTAAATACTCGATGTCATAGTCTTTATCCAGCCATTCTTGGCCGATTTTTTTCATAATGGTCGATTTACCGGAACCAGGTCCGCCTTTTAAAATGAACAATCTTTCCAGACCTGCCAAATTGGAATCATATAAACTATAAAAACCTTTAGCCGTATTGCCTCCTGCGAAATAATGCATCTCTTTTCCTGTCACTTTCACACTCTCCCTCACAATACAGATGTGATCTTCAAGACAGCGTATGCAGAAATGAACTAATAGGTGAATGCCTACAGGTTAACAGTCTATTTTATTAGGGCAGCAGATTCCGCTTGTGTGACCTCCAGGAATTCTGACGGTTTTAACACGATCTGTGTACCGATCTTTCCTCCGCTTACGATGATTTCAGGCAGGTTTGCTGCACTTTCGTCAATAAAGGTCGGGTATTGCTTTTTCATTCCGATCGGGGAACAGCCTCCCCGAATGTACCCTGTGTATTTTTGCAGATCTTTAACCGCAAGCATTTCAATTTTTTTTGCACCTGCGGCCTTGGCTGCTTTTTTCAAGTCCAGTTCGGTGGCTACAGGAATGACAAATACGTAAAGCTGCTGCGGTCCGTTATGGGTAACAAGCGTTTTAAAAACGGTTTCTGGCGCTTTTCCAATTTTGTCCGCAACAGTGATCCCATCGATTTTTCCGTCGCGGGCATCATAACTCATCATGCCATACTCTATACGTTTGTTATCAAGAATTCGCATTGCATTCGTTTTACTGGCTCCCATTGAAAATTCCCCTTATCGTTTTCTTCCATCTTACCATTTTAATTACCAGGCAAAAAGAAAAGCACAGTGCCTGATGCATCTGTGCTTTCCCTAAAGATCATTCTAAATGACGTCTTTGGAAATCAGCGATTCTCTTGTAGTCGCCTTCCAATTGCCTGCTCACGGATAAATAAATCGACATTAATTCTTCATATACTTTAACGTTCTCTTCGATCGGGATAAGTTCATTCGTTTCACCAACCATACCTTCAACCTCATCAAGGCTTTGGATTTCGCCTAAAGCATATAATCCAAGAACGGCTGCACCTAAGCTTGAACTCTCGAAGCTTTCAGGAATTGTCACGTTTTGATTGAATATGTCAGCCATGATTTGGCGCCAGAGCTTTGAGCGGACAAATCCGCCGCTTGCATGGATCTTCTCGGGGGCACCCGTCAATTCCTTAACAGCAAGAAGGACACTGTACAAGTTATACATCACACCCTCCAGCACTGCCCGGACCATATGGTCACGAGTGTGATGAAGCGCCAGTCCGAAGAAGGAGCCCCTTGCATCGGCACTCCATAATGGTGCCCGTTCCCCTGCCATATACGGATGGAATATCAACCCATCAGAACCAGGTGCAATATTGGAAGCCATATCCGTCAGAATCTCATAGGAGTCCTGTCCTGAAGCCTTCGCTTTTTCGATTTCCACACGGCCCAATTGATCGCGTGCCCATCGGAAGGTGATTCCCCCATTGTTGACCGGTCCGCCGATTACCCAATGATTCTCAGTAAGGGCATAGCAGAATGTCCTGCCTTTCGGATCGGTAAGCGGTCGGTCACTGACGGTCCTTACCGCACCGCTCGTTCCGATTGTCACTGCCAGTACGCCTGGCTTGATTGCGTTTTGCCCTAAGTTGGCAAGCACACCATCACTCGCGCCAATCACAAACGGGGTACCAGCCTGAATATTCATTTTTGCAGCTAATTCCTCACTTATGCCTGAGAGGATATGCGTTGTAGGGACAAGCATCGGCAGCTTTTCAGCCCCAATTCCAGCAATGGTGAGTGCCTCTTCATCCCACTTCAGGTCATTCATGTTGAACATGCCCGTTGCAGAAGCGAGTGAATAATCCATCACATACTCATTGAAGAATTTATAGATGATGTATTCTTTAATTCCTATAAATTTGTCCGTTTCGTTAAAAATCCCGGGATGCTCATTTTTTAACCACATTATTTTCGTGATTGGGGACATCGGGTGAATGGGTGTTCCGGTCCTGTGATACAATTGCACCCCCTGTTCCGAAGCCTTCAGTTTCTTCGCATAGGCAACACTTCGATTATCAGCCCATGTAATGCTATTTGTCAGCGGTCTGCCGTCTTTACCCATGGCGATCAAGCTATGCATCGCCGAACTGAACGATATCAAGCCCAGTTCTTGCTTTTCTATCCCGCTTGCAATCATAACCTCGCCTATAGCAATGATGACCGCTTTATAAATTTCTTCGGGATCTTGTTCCGCAACGGAAGGGGTTGGACTGTGTAGAGGATATCCCCTCGAACAAGATTGGACAACCTCCCCCCCTTTTGAAAAAAGAACAACCTTCGTACTCGTCGTACCAATATCTATCCCCATCATATAACCTGGATGCCCCATATTTACAACATGCTCCTTTCTCTTAAACAATTGAATTCAATAGTAAGATTAGGATAAGTGAAACGACTGATATAATCGTTTCCATAACCGTACAAGACTTTAACCTTTGTGCGACTGTCAAATTAAATCTTTAGCGACATGGATCATAAGCTGCAACGGCTTCATCCACCCCGCTCGTGATCAATACAATTTTAAATGCACTGCACGCCCCGATAACCAAGATGATGGACGCAGTTGGGACAAGGCAGGCGGACATGAATTGGATTAGTTCTTCTTTATTAAAACCTCTAGCGCATCCTAATGCCACAGAAATCATGGGGGCGATGATTGCCTTTCCAATGAAGGCATTCCAATCAATTCATATGAATCTTTTGCAAACAAAGCACCAAAAGCCTCGATCAACAATAAAAAGACCGGCATTGCCATCATCTTTCCAAGCATGTTACCTAAACAGAAAATGAGTGCCAACTAACGAAGAGTATTACCTATCCCTATCTGAACAGCATCTGCAACATCCGGAATATCCATACCTGCGATAATCCCTAAAATGATGGAAGCGAGAAGTAACGCAATAAGTGGGGACCATTTCGCCTTGGCTATGATAACGATCAAGAGCAAACCATTGTTATGGCTAACAATCAATAAAAGTAAGATCTTAATGAAAAAAGCATCGAACCCGTTCATTGAGAACTAAACTCGATGCCTGATTCAGTCATGAGAACATCATTCTCCAATGAAAAGAGGACCGGATATGTGCTTGATTTCTTTCTCCAGATGTTCAGGATAGGCAATGAGGAAGCAGGTGGATGGTCCTGATGATTTTTCGATATCGACTTTATCACTTATATGCACAGAAACACCTTCACCACTTTGATCCAGGTGCTTCCATTCATATGCTATCCCTTTTGAGCCGACCGGAAGTGCCTGAACGTCTTCCATTTCACATAGGCTTTTATATAAAGATAATGGCGCGACCCAATCTTGCTGTTCCATTACTTCTTCTCCAACGAGCGGCCTGCCGATCAAAGCGATTTTCCGTGAAGGATGCTGCTTTTTAACTCGTTCGTTCACTCGCTTTCCAATCACCATAAGACCAAGTGCTGATTGAAGAAGCGGCATATTACTTTCTGTGCTGCCAGTAATCGGAAGGTCCTCCATTCCCAATTCACCCAGCCCCTTTTTGACACCCCTGGTCAAGTCCCCCCAGGCTTCATCACCGCAGAAATTATTTAGAACGACGGATACGGGTCTTCCGCCAACTCCCAAACACTCCATGACGGCAACCCGAAAGGAATAATAGCCAACGACCTCATAAGGGATATGGACAAGGTCCTTTTCCTTCAGCCCGATACCGCCGCTATTATCACTAGAAACAATCAATGAATCTGATTCTGAAAATGGCAAAATCAACGAATCACTCATTCTACGAATCCATCTTTAAAAAGCATCTTTTTCAAAACAGGCTCCAAGCGTGGCAGTAAAAGGGCAGCCAATACTACATTTACCGCAGTCGCTGCCGTTAATCCCGGAACCAATAACGCGTAAAAA
Source organism: Peribacillus sp. NPDC101480 (assembly GCF_050277335.1). Taxonomy (NCBI): domain Bacteria; kingdom Bacillati; phylum Bacillota; class Bacilli; order Caryophanales; family Bacillaceae; genus Peribacillus; species Peribacillus sp. NPDC101480. The sequence goes on along the minus strand of NZ_JBNNSB010000003.1, from coordinate 139,278 downwards.
CCAGGGCTGATCAGAAATGCGAAAGGCAGGGCTAAAACGAAGGCATTACCGATAAAGAAGAGGAAAAATGCGCCTACTTTTTTTCCGTGTATATATAAAATGCCAAACATCCATACCAGGACTGCCATTTCGACCATGATCAAAAAGTGGAATGGCCCAAGCGGCATTCCGCCGATGAACGCTGAAATGATATGACCAAGCCCAGCTACTATAGCACCCGATACCGGGCCAAGTATGACAGCAGCCAAAAGGGCCGGAAAACTATCCAAAGCGATGCTCCCTATCGGTGAAGGGATTTTAATCATTGCCCCTACTGCCGATAAGGCAATGAATATAGCGGTTGCACTAATTTTTCTTACGTCCATGTTTACTCTTTTTCCTTTCTTTTCCCTCCACGGAACACATTTGCGCTGCGGATATATTCCACATCTTTCACACCAACACGGAAATTGATCACACGTGCAACAGCAAAGAAGTAATCCGACAAACGATTTAAATATTGAAGTGATAATGGTGAAACAGCCGCACCCGACTTGATCAATGAAACGACCAATCGTTCTGCCCTTCTTGTAACGGTTCGGGCAATATGAATGGTTGCAGCCGCTTTTGAGCCGCCAGGCAGGATAAACTTTTCCAATTCCGGCGCTTCAAGTATGAAGGCATCTATCCGTTCTTCCAAATAGGTAATGGCCTCATCCGTCAGCTTTTGTGGGGCTTTCTCGGAAACGGTTGCCAAATCACCGCCGCAGTCAAACAACTCATGCTGGATTTTCTCTAGGTCGGCCAGTATATCCTTAAATATCGCTGGATCCAATTCTGTCACCGCAAGACCGATATAGCTATTAACTTCATCAACCGTACCATAAGACTCGACACGGATGTCATCCTTGTCAAGCCGACCTCCGATTACGCTTGTTTGTCCCTTATCCCCTGTACGTGTATAAATTTTCATCCCAATTACCTCCTCTACTTTATTCGCTGGTCAATTCCATACCAGATGATATCAACGCGCCTTGATATGGATGCTACATCTTGAAAGACCCATCCGCAGGCATCGCGCCATCTGCGATCTCTTGCTTCCATCGGCACTATGCCTTTGGTGATATCTGAACCGATCACAATGCAGTTACGGTCATCTCTTTCTTTCTCCCATATTCGCCAATCAGCCATGATTTCCTTCCATTTTTTTCGAATCGAATTTGAATCCATCTTTTCTGCATCTTGTTGAATCCATGCATCCAACCCTTGCAATACAACAGTCTTGCCTTGAAAATCAATCATTTCCGGCTCTTCTTTTCGATAACCGGATAGCCAAAGGACATCATTTTCCAAACCATACAATTGCTTTACCCATTTAGTTTTGCCATTATAGGCGCCTCCTGTAACAAAGTGCAGCGTTCTCCCCTCCTTAAGCTGTTCCGGTCTTCCCATATCAGCTCATATCCCCTGCCATGGGAAATCCTCCAATCAAAAAAAGACTTCTCCTGCGGGGCATAGCGAACCAATAAATCACGGATTACCCCTCCATGCGTCAATATGGCAAACCGGCTCTCCTTACAGGCAATCAATTCGTTCCAGCCCTTATTAACACGCTCGGAAAATGCCGGATAACTTTCACCCCCAGGCACCAGTGCCTCCATGGGACGTTCCAGCCAATTAAGATAATCTCCATCTGCCTTCAACTCATGATACGTCCGTCCTTCCCAATAGCCGAAGTTCATCTCACGGAACGAAGGGTTTTTGATCGGAACTGCATCTGGAAACAGAAGTCGTGCAGTTTCCACACAGCGGGGCAAATCGCTGCTGTGAATTTTTTCATACTGTGGGTAAGAACCCCTTAAGTCCAATATTTCCTTTTCTCCTTCGGTACTTAATGGAGAATCCGTCCAGCCTAAATAGGCCCTTCGCTCATTTGCTACTGTCAGCCCATGGCGAAGTAGTGTAATAGCCACAATATCAGCCATAACCAAAGCTCAACCCCTTCCACGGACGCCCCCAGCACATCCCCCGTTATCCCACCGAACCAACTGATGACTTTACGTTTTATATAAACCAGGAAAATCATTGCAGCCAGGCACATGATGAAAAATAAGGTGACAAGCTTAAAATCGATTGTCCAGGCAATCGCCAGACTTACAAGGAGATATAGCCAATAAATGGGCAAACTGCTTTTCGTTACTGCACTTTGAAAAAAAGCGCCGAGCCCCTCTTTTTTAGCCAGCGGCATCTGGATGAGTAAATAACCCATCACACATTTACTTAAGAGCGGAAGGGCTATGATCAAGAAGTATGTCCATTCATTTACCCTTTCGACAATTTCATAGATAAATAGAAACCGGGCGGCCAATAGGACTATGACGGAGATGACACCGAAGGCACCTGTCCTGGAATCCTTCATGATTTCCAAACGCCGCTCTTTATCCTGATAGGAAAAAAAAGCATCACTTGCATCGATCCAGCCATCAAGATGCAAACCACCCGTTAATGCCATCGTCAAAAACCAGAGGAAAAAGGCAATCGCAAGCGATGACAATGGGGTCCATTCCACTAGTGCATACAAAACACCGCCCAATATCAAGCCTAGCAAAAGACCTACTAATGGAAAGGTTTGAATGGCACGGTGAATATATTTCTTCTCCATCGGAAGCTGCTTCTTTATTGGAAAGACCGTAAAGAACTGCAGGTTAATTAAAAATCCGACCACTCCGCTCATTCCTGCATGCACCCTTTCTTCCGCAATGGAATTCCCGCTTCGACAAGATAGGCTTCATCGGCCTGCCCGACGATCGTTTGATGAAGCAGGCCCAGTGTTTTTCCGTATAAATGGAGGAAATCATCCCGGAAAATCGACTCCTGCACCAATTCATTGCTCACGACTATTAAACAATTGGATTGTTTTCTAATCTCATTGATTCCGGTTATTATTTTTGAAAAAACGCTATTTAAGAATTCTTCTTCAAGCGGAATGCCAGGGCCGAATAGCTCGTTATCAAGCAGGGTTGTCAGACAATCGAGCAGAATTATGGAATCATGATCAATGTGAGCCCCTATTCTTGTAATATCCGTTGCGTATTCGGAGGTCTTCCAAGCAATCGGGCTGCTTTCTCTATCTTTCCGATGCCTAAGGATCCGTTCACCCATCTCAGAGTCACTGACTCGGCCGCAGGCGAGGTAATGCAAGTTTCCATTCGTTTGGCGCGCAAACTCCAGTGCTTTTCTTTCTGCGAAGCTGCTTTTTCCTGAACGGACACCCCCGGTTATAAAACAGAGCCTTGCTTTCTCCACTGTCTTACCCCCTCCATCAGTGCTTCGTTATCATGTTCACTCTTCACTGCAAACCGAAGCCACACTCCGTCCAAACCCGGAAAATTATTGGTATGGCGCGGTACGATTCCTTTTTTCAGCAAAAAGGGGAAAAGGGATAGAGATTCATCCTTCACCAAATAAAAATTGACTGTGCTAGCGGAGACATTCAACCCTTGCTCCTCATAAAACCGGAATAGTTTTTGCTTTTGCCATGCAATATAGTCTCTTGTTTTTCTCATATAGGCTTCTTCCGCAAGACAGATTTTCCCCACTTCAAGCGCCACGTGGTTGACGCTCCAATGCGGCTTATAGTTTCTTACGCGTTTTATGATGTCAGGCGCCGCAAGCAAGTAGCCTAGTCTCAAACCCGGGATTGCAAAGATTTTAGTCATTGATCTTAGAATGAGTAAATGTGGAAATGCATTGATTAAAGAAGCGTAACTAAAGGCATCTTCCGTAAAATCATAAAAAGCCTCATCCAATACTACCAGGCAATCCGCTTTTTGGCATTCCATGATCAATTCCCTGACTGCATCCCGATTAAATGAAACACCCGTCGGATTATTAGGCGTACATAAGAAAATTGCATCATATTCGGGTAATCGGGGAATCAATCGCTCCAAGTCCAATTGCCACTCAGGAGCATCAAGCTGGTGAAAATCGACCTTACAACCTGCCGCCAAACAAGCTTCAGCATATTCCGCAAATGCCGGCTGAATGATCAGCACCCTTTGATTTGCTAATCCGTTCGCTACCAGCATGATTATTTCAGCACCACCGTTCCCCACCAAAACGGATTGCTCAGGAAGAGCTTCTTTTTTTGCAATGGATTTTGTCAGTTCAATGGCATGCGGATCTGGGTATTGAAGGATTCCTTCGAAAAATCCAGCCCACTGTTCCTTTATGCGTAAAGGCGGACCCAATGGGTTGATGTTAGCACTGAAGTCGAGAACCCCTTCAGGCATCTCGATTTTCAGCGCTTCATAAAGATAATGAGGATTAGAGCCATGAGAAGGTAATGTCAAGAATAAGCCCCCCTAGCCATAGCATCAGCAGAAATAGAAAAGATGACCGATGCATGATGGTAATCGTTTTTGGTATATGTTTTGCTTCCAATCGAACAAGCGGAACTCCCATCCTCGCACGGTCGGAAACAATTCCTTTGTACATATTACGGCCTCCAAGCTGTATTCCCAAAATCGCAGCAACGCCTGCTTCACACCACCCGCTATTCGGGCTTGGATGTTTTTTTGCGTCATTGAATAATATCTTCCATCTAGCACCAAATCCATGATAGCGGGACTTTGAGCTCAGTAACATCAGGAAACCGGTGAGGCGGCTGGGAATCCAATTCACGATATCATCGAGCTTGGCTGAAGCCCAGCCGAATTGCCCATATTTATCATTTTTGTACCCTACCATGGAATCGCATGTATTAATCGCCCTATACACCATTGCGAGCGGCGCACCGCCAATAGCTGCCCAAAACATCGGGGCTGTAATCCCATCGCTGGTATTTTCCGCTACAGTTTCCACGGTGCCCCTGACGATTTCGGATTCATCAAGATCAGCCGTATCACGGCCCACGATATAGGAAAGCTTTAGTCTCGCTTCAGGAAAATCGCGTTCATTAAGCGGAAGGCGAACATCCATCCCAGCTTGCTTCAAGCCCTTCTGAGCTATCGTAGTAGAAATGACAGCAGCTTCCCAAAGGATACCTGCAAGCGGATGGATTAGATAAGCCAAATAGACGGTAAGACCCGTAATCAATAACACCGCCGATAAGACGATGATCAACATGAAGAGTCCATTCCGTTTCTTATATGCCCCTTTATTGAATGCCAGATCCAGCTTGCTTATCATCGTTCCTATCCATTTGACTGGATGCGGCCAATTTGGCGGATCACCGATTAATAGATCAAGGAAAAATGCCAGCGTAACCGCAAAAAGATGATGATAGATCATAAATCCTCAATCCGTTTCCGATTATTCTTTAATGCTTCCACTGTACAATCATATACACCGCGACTGATCAGCTTCCCTAACGGAGTAATGGTGCCTGCATATTGAAGCTTTGCCCCTCTTTGCGCAGCCGCAATTAAAATGCTGTCAGTCGACGTTCCTGTTGCACATGTATTTGTCAGCTTATCCAGTACATGCAAATCATGAAGGGCTTTTACTTTTGCCTCGGTAGCAGTAACTATGCTGTGGATGAAAGCCTCTTCTGCCAAATGACCATTTACGAATATCCATGTATTTATCGTTCCCGGAGCGGAACTCCAAGAGTGCCGGTCAGCTAAGGAAGCGTCGATGGCATTTCCTACACCAGCCGTCACGATAATGAAAACAGAGAAATCTTCAGCTCTTAAAAGCTTGAAAGCAACCGTATCGAGAAAGACAGCTGTCATCATCCCTACCGTCTCCTGAGGTTCAAAACCATGAGCCTTTAAATACTCGGCCATTTCAACATGATGATCCTCGCAGTCATAGCCATGATGTACGTGCCTATTCACAAAATATTTATGCCAGCCCGTCCCCGAACCAGTCACTCCGGAAGACATCGTTCTAAGCGGGATCGGCGAATCCAATTGAATCATCTCAGGTCCGACTGTCAGATAGGATTCATCAATTTCCAATGGAATAGTATCATGGCCATGCTTTTCCGGAACGATGAACATCTGCGGTTTCGGAAGGGCGGGATGTGGATGTTTTTCGATCGTCGTATGATATACACCCTGAATCCGTTCCTGTTGAAGCACTTCATTCGGCACATCAACAACCTGAATTTTCCCTTTCTCAAGCAACATCAGCCGATCACAATATAACCCAGCCAAATTCAGGTCATGGAAAATTGAAATAACGGTCAAGTTCTGCTCTTTTGCCATTTTCCTCATTAAATCAAGAAGGTCTTTTTGATAGGAAAGATCCAAGTGATTCGTAGGTTCATCCAAAAAAAGGATTTCGGGTTCTTGGGCTAGTGCCTGTGCCAGCAGTACCCGCTGCCTCTCCCCTCCTGATAATCGTTCAAAATGCAGATCCTGAAAATCGGCTACGCCCGTTTGTTCCATAACCCATTGGACAATCGCTTCATCATCTGCGGACCAACTATGGAACCAACCTGATTGATGGGCATATCGCCCAAGCGAGACCGTCTCTTTTACTGTATAGGAGAAAGCTAATGAGGAATGTTGAGGGAGCACAGCAATGACCTGTGCAAGTTGTTTTGACGAATAATCCTTCAAATCCCTACCTCTTATCCGTACGCTTCCGCCCTTATAATCGAGCACCCCGCTAAGCATACCTAAGAGCGTCGTTTTTCCGCTGCCATTAGGCCCAAGAATCCCGAATAATTCTCCTTTATGTACATCAAAAGAGACAGAGTCCAAAACAGCTTTGTTGTCATATCCACCTGTTAACCCTTTAACTTCAAGCATTCGTTTTTACCCTTCTCTCCGTCTCTTTAATAAAATCAGCGCAAATGCAGGTGCCCCGATAAGTGAGGTGATAACCCCGATCGGCAGTTCCGATGGGGCAATGACCGTCCGTGCTACAAAGTCTGCCAAAATTAAAAATCCGCTTCCTATCAGCAATGACAGCGGAAGCAAATGTTTATGATCAGGTCCCCATATCTTTCGGACAAAATGAGGAATGACCAATCCTACAAAGCCAATCGCCCCTGAAACGGCTACCGCTGCCCCTGTCAATGTCGAACCGGCTATCAAGATCCACATTTTCCGCCGCTTAACATTCACACCTAAGTGTTTTGCCCGGTCTTCCCCGAAAGTCATCGCATTCAATTCGCTTGTATTCATGATCAAGATCAACGAACCAATGATAAAAAACGGCAAAATGATTGCAATATAATTCCATCCGCGCATTGAAACGCTTCCCATCAGCCAGCCGATGATTTGTCTTAATTCATCACCCGTCAGCGCAATCATCAATGAAATGAAGGCACTTAAAAACGAGCTGAAAATGATTCCCGTTAAAATGATCGTTTCCACTTTCATCGATCGATCCATTTTTTTTGCAAAAGTCAATACGCAGAGCATCGTGAGCACTGAGCATAAAATGCTCAATGCCGGAAGAGTGTATAAACCGATGAACGGCAGTGATATATTCAAGAATATTGTCAATACGGCGCCGACCGATGCTCCTGATGAAATACCTAATGTGTAAGGATCAGCGAGCGGGTTCCGGAGCAGTCCCTGAAATGCCGCACCCGCAATCGCCAGCGATGCCCCGACCAACCCCGCAAGCAACACACGCGGCAAGCGGATGTTCATCACGATATTCGTCAGCATCACATCCGGATCAGCGGAAATCGGCAAATGAAAGATCTCCTTGCCGATTATTTGTAAAAGTACGGGAATCGGTACTGACACCGAACCAAAGGAAATGCCTACCGTCATTGCGAATAACAAAATTAAAAACGCAATCAAATAGGCAAACGTCCATTTAGTTGTTAAATTGGTTCGGATAGACTGATTTGGCAAGTTCCTCTACTCCCTCTATCAAGCGTGGACCGGAACGGGTCACCAAGTCAGAATGGACATCAAAGACTTGGCCATTCTTAACAGCATTTACGTCTTGCCATCCTTTTCGGCCCTTCACTTCATTTGCTGAATCTTTCGTATAATAACCATAAGTTGTAATGATGACATCAGGATTTGCAGCAATCATCGACTCTTCATCAATCTTTGCCCAACCGTCCAAGTCAGCAGCAGCATTATCCGCTGAAATAATAGTAAGCATCTCATTCATGAAAGTATTTTTTCCCGGTGTGTATATTTCCGGTGAAGGCGAAACTTCCACTAAAACGGTCTTCCTATCCTCTTCCTTTACGGATTTGGCTTTTTCCTCGATATCCTTAAGCTTCGTTTTCATATCCGCAACGATTTCGTTTGCCTTGTCATGTTCACCCGTTGCCTGTCCAATCATTTCAATAGACTCATAGACTTGGTCAAAGCTTTGTGCATCATTGACTACGAGGACATCTATTCCAGCATCCTTAAGCTGCTGTAAACCCTCATTCGAATTATGGGCACTTGATGCATGGGCAAGAACAAGGTCAGGCTTCATGGAGACAATCAGCTCCGTGTTCATTTCCATTCCGCCAACTTTTTCAATTTCTTTCGTTTCTTCCGGGTAATTATCATTATCGGAAACACCAATGACCTTTTTACCCAAACCAAGTGCAAAGACCACTTCCGTATTACTTGGTATTAACGAAACGATTTTCTTCGGTTTTTCTTCTATCGTTACTTTTTCCCCAGTTGCATCTTTAATCGTAATCGGGAAAGCTTCGTGTTGAGCATGTTTCGTTTGCTGCTGTTCTTTTCCTTCATCAGTAGCTCCACTGCAGCCGACCATCATGCCTGCAGTAAGCAACATCAACAATATCAGACCAAAAATTTTCTTCATTTTCATTCCCCACAATCTTTTTATTTAATTTCTTTCACCCAATAATCCCGGAAGATGCACCCAAAACAAAAAGCACCTCCCGTTAAACGGAAGGTACTTGTATGGCAACAATATCATTACGGACTTCTTAGGGTCTGCCACACACCTTCCCATCCGCGTAGGTTACAGGTGTACGAATTTTGGCAGGTCTCCTGGCTCATGGTCATCGTCAACGGCACCTTCCCATATTTCATACAGTGGTACACAGCCGTCAGCTCCCATATACAGTGGCGGGACCGCGCTGGCATTTCACCAGCTTCCCTTTTAAGTCATTACGACACCAAATCGTTCATATGTATATAATTTTCATTGCCTTCATTATACACCATGTAAGAATCTATTATTATATGATTTTTCTGAACAGGTTCGAAATGACCCTTCCACACTCAATGATTTGAAGCATTTTCAATCAATGTCGCAAACCCATCGACTGATAAACCGGGTGAAATCCGAACTCGATGCAGGGCATGCATCCCTTGTTCCCTTGAAGCTCCCCCAGGTTCGGTAGTGACTGCCATCTTGTATCCGGCTTCATCTGACAGCCTGAGAGTCTCTTCGTTATACCGGCCAACCGGATAGGAAAGCACTGTCGTGTCCTGGTCGAGAATACGGTCGAATAGCTTCTTAGACTGGACCATTTCAGCTTCTTGCTGCTCTGCCGTCATGCGGTTCAGCTCCAAATGGTTGATAGTATGGCTTTCAATCGAAATCCCATTCCTGCTCATCTCCATCATTTGATTTTCAGTCAGGTGATGACCTTTATCAATGGACTTCCCGATCATGAAGACAGTTGCTTTCATATCATTTTCTTTTAATATCGGGAAAGCCTCCGTGAAGTTATCTGTATAGCCATCATCAAAAGTAAGCCAGACACACTTCTCACTTGGTATCCGATTCTCGGTTAAAACGAGGAATGCCTCTTCAGGAGATAATGTATAGTAGCCATTCTCCCGAAGCCAAGCCATCTGTGACCGGAATTCCTCACTTGGAACCCGAAGGCGATTACCTTCAGAAATGCTGTGATACATCAAGATTGGAAGCTGGACGGCGGGCTCGGCCGTTATCCAGTCTCCCGTATCGATCTGGCCCTCCAATTCCTGCCCTGCCCCATTATCCGCCGCTTCGACCACTTCGATGTCATCTTCCGCAATCGGTGCAGCTGTCTTTGTGCCTATACCTTCTAAAATCTCTTGTGAGCATGCAGGTAAAATCAAAATCCCCAGCAATGCAACCATCCTTAATACTCTATATTTCCCCACTATCATTCTCCTAATTTTTTATAGTAAAATAGTACCAGAAAACTAGTGATTAATAAAGTATTCCATTAAATGAAAAAAAGGGAAAGACGAGAGCTTAGTGACCTGTTAAGCATTTATGAGGATTTTTTTTAATAAGTATGTGCTATTAGCTTGAAAAGTTTGCCTATAAGAAATATAATAAATAAGTCGTCGACTTTTTATATGTCCCAGTAGCTCAGCAGGATAGAGCGACAGCCTCCTAAGCTGTAGGTCGTAGGTTCGATTCCTATCTGGGACGCTAACTAAAAACCCTGTTACAATGCGGTTCTTCCGCGTAGTAGCAGGGTTTTTTTCTGTGATTTATGGGGCGGTTAAACAAATTCATAAAAAAAATCCGAGCCCTGTGAAACACAGAACTCAGATTTTTTATATACAGATAACCAATAGACCCAAACAAAACTCCCTTTAGCTATACTTACTTTCTATCTAAGCCTATCTCGTTGATTTTTTCATCAAAAATAGGTCCGAAACTTTCAGAATAAGTATTCGTTAAATGCCTATTGTCCCGGTAAATTATAACATTACCAATAATGGGCTGAAATTCACCGTTCACTTTAAAGTAATCTGTTAAGTCAATTTTATGCAATGATTTATTCTCTTTTTCAAATTGTCTCCAAAAGCTTTCGTCTTTCTGATTATCTACTGAATTCATTTTTTTTGTTGTTTCTTCTATTCCATGTGTTTCTAATGATTCCAGTACATTAAAACTATATCTTGGATCATCACGAACCGCTAACACTTCAATACCATATTCATCTTTAACATACTGCAGCTGATCAACCATCTGTTGTTGTATTTTATTATTGGGCGTATCAGAAGCTGTGGCGTGAGAAATGACAAGATCTACATCTGCATCCTTTAGATAATCGAGAACATTATTGACCCAGATACCTTTCAAATCATCATCCGTATAACCTGTTGAAAAACGTGTACCTGAACGGGTCATATTCAATACACGATAATTATCATCTTTTGTAGCTTTTAATATGGCACCTAACCAATGCTCTGAATGGGAACTGCCGATCAGGGCAATTGTAGCATCGTAATTTTCAGTTTCGCCATATTCCCCAATTTTCAAGTCACTTTCCTTCAACCCTTGGTTACTGCCGTCCAAATGCGATTGTGGTAAATCATCAAAGACTTCAGAATATGATGGAATTGGTTCCTGATCAGGTATATCATCAGGGTTTTTTACAGCTAACGCTCCTGGATAATTTTTATCGTTTATATTATTTTCCAGCCTATTTTTATCTATATATACTCCAATTAAAAGCGATGCAATCAAGAGTACATTCACACTGCCCATTATCCCGAGTCTCTTGAATGAGAATTTGTTGTCCTTTGAGCTTCGGATTGGTTCTTCTATATATCGAGTCATAAAAAAAGAAAGGGCAATTGATGAAATGATAATAAGAGTTCCGACGATGAATCCTGGAGTTTCTTGGACATTATAACGATAGAACTCCAATAAAACCCAATGCCACAAGTAGATTCCAAAAGCGATTCCACCTAGCTTCACCATTACGGGTGAACCTAAAAAGCGTTTGACACCATATTTTGTATCGCGTGTACCAGACAAAACAATGAATAATGCGCAGGTCATTGGCCATAAGGCAATATACCCCGGAAACATTTCAGATACATTGAAAACTATTCCCGTTAAAATTAAACCGATTAATCCAAGCCACCCTATCACTGTTGCTATATATTTATTTACCTTAATTGATGATAAATTGATACAGAGCAAACTGCCTAAAGCAAATTCCCACACACGTGTCATCGTTATGAAATAAGCCCATGGCTGATTGACAGAGGTTAAATATATGGAATATATAAAAGAAGAAACAAATAATATTCCTAAAATCGTATTAATTAATGTTTTAACTTTAGTTAATTTATATTTTTTTATTAAAAATAAAATCAAAGTGAATAATAAAAACCAAATTATATAAAATTGTCCCTGTATAGACAAAGCCCAAAAGTGTTCAACAGGTGTTTTCATTTGACTGGAATCTAAATAATCCGTGCTCGAAAAAGCAAGTTGCCAGTTTTGATAGAAAAACATGGAGGCAAATACTTCATGTATAGTTTTATCTAAAATTGATTTAGGTAATAAAAACCAACTTAAAACCAGAACAATTGCAAGAATAAAAAATACAGAAGGAAGTAATCTTTTTATTAATTTGGTGACATATGGAAGAAAACGAAATTCCCCTGTTCGATTAATTGTGGAAACAATTGAAGTAGTAATAAGAAAACCTGAAATTACAAAGAATACATCAACCCCGCCAGAAACACGATTAAGCCATATATGATAAACCGCCACCAGCAGTGCGGCAACAACACGTAACCCTTCGATTTCGGGTCTGAATTTACTCTCAGTATTAATTAATTTTTGATTCATTCGATTCTATCTCCTACCTTTTGTCATGCATACAATTTAAAATTATATCACTTTACAATAATGATTTGTCAACATAGTAGAAAAGGTTCTTTAATTTTCACAAGTACGGATTTTTTTCCAACTTTTCAACCAAGGCCCCTTACAGAAAATGTCGTTGCCTGGGCACGAAGCCTACAGCAGAACGTTACTTTATGAAAAAACGTCAGTCCACCATGGGGCATTATGAATATTTGGAAGCAGACGCAAACTCGGCATGTTACAACTTGTTATTCAGAAACATAATCATGTTTTTTTTAAAATATATGTTTTATCCTGTCCCATCCGGGTATATGAATACTGTAAGACATTCTCACCAAAGGAGATGATAGTGCATGATGAGTACAATCAGAAGCCAATGGAACAAAGAGAATGACGCAGCGGTGTTTAGTCCCGGTGATCAGCGTTAGAGTCAATTGAAGAGATGGATGATAATCAAATATGGGAATTACTAGTCTTCTCATCCAAAGGAGGAGGATACGATCATGAGTATTTACAGCCTATGGAATCCAGAGAATGATGAAGCAATTTTCAGTCCGGGTGATCAGAAGCCATTCAGTACACTCATACGAGTAGATTCGGATAAACACACACACACTGACAAAACACTTGAATATGAATTACATGGCACCGTACTGAATGAAATTTAACAGATGCAGGATATATGGAAAGGGATGGAGCGAGCGCTCCATCCCTTTCTGCCGTCTTTTTCTTTTATACTAATTTTGCGTTCATAAAGCTGCAACCTTGTTGTCTGGAAAGACGGGCCTGCCGACAAGGAAATTTCCCCATACCTGCTCCATTTAATTAACTCCATAAAAAAGAGCCCTTCACCTTGGAACTAAAAGTGAAGGACTCTTTCCTTTATTTATCGAATTTCAGTTTTGCCAAGGCATCTGCCAATGCAGTATTGATCGGCTCTTCTTTATTTTGCTTTTTCATATAATTGGAAACTTCATTTTTGGATAATTTTTGATTTTTATTTTGCCCTCTACGTTTATTGTAAGAAGAAAGTTTTTCGTGGAAACCACATTTACAGGTGAATGTCTGTGCTTCTCCTTGACCGCGCATTTCCATCTTTTTATGACATTGCGGGCATCTGGCATTTGTTACACGTGAAACACTTTTTTTGTGGCCGCAATCACGATCTTGACAGACAAGCATTTTTCCCTTTTTACTATTCACTTCTAGCATCAGCTTGCCGCAATCAGGACATTTCGTACCTGACACGTTATCATGCTTGAATTTTTGGTCACTATTTTTGATTTCAAGGACGATATTTTTGGCATAAGTGCGCATATCGCCGATAAAGGCCTGCTTTGGCAGCTTTCCTTTTGCTATCGCAGTTAACTTTTGCTCCCATTGGGCTGTCAAAGCTGGAGATCTCAAGTCTTCAGGCGCCAATTGTAGAAGTTGTTTTCCTTTCGAGGTAACATGAAGGCCCTTTCCCCTCTTCTCGATCAGGAAGCTATTGAACAGCTTTTCAATAACGTCAGCACGCGTTGCCACAGTTCCAATCCCGCCAGTTTCACCAAGAGTCTTGATGAGCTCTTTGCTTTCCCCTGCCATGAAACGAGCAGGATTCTCCATCGCCGAAAGAAGCGACCCTTCATTGAATGGTTCCGGCGGTTTCGTTTCACCCTCTGTTTGTTTCACAGTCGAAATGGTTAAACTGTCACCTTTTTGAACATTCGGAAGCAGTTGCTCAGCAAGGCCATCCTTAGCTTCTTCCTCATCGAATTGGTGATCATAGACTTCCTTCCATCCCGATTTCAGGACGACCTTCCCTTTTGCCATGAACGTTTCCTGCCCCATTTTTGCGGTGATGGTCGTTTGTTCATATTCAAAAGGCGGCATCAATACAGCAAGGAACCTTTTAACGACCAAATCATAGATTTTCGATTCTTTGTCGCTCAGTTTTCCCGGCAGCGGCGTTTGCTCAGTGGGGATGATTGCATGGTGATCAGAAACCTTGCTATCGTCCACGAACGATTTATTGGTTTTAATTGGGCTGCGCAGGATCCTTGATGCATACTGGGCATATGGTTTAATGCTTACAGCCTGTAATCTTTCTTTTAGCGTATCAACCAAATCCGTTGATAAAAAGCGTGAATCCGTCCTTGGATAAGTCAAGACCTTATGGCTTTCATATAAGCGCTGCATGATCGATAACGTCTCTTTCGCCGAATAGCCGAATTTCTTATTGGCGTCCCGTTGAAGTTCTGTTAAATCATATAAAGAAGGGGCAAAATTTTTCTTATGGGACTTGTTTACTTCAACCACTTCTGCACTTTTCCCCTTAACGGCTGCAAGAACCTTTTCTGCCTTGGTTTTATCGAATGTGCGGATATCTTTTGATTGGGCATCTTGCCAGACGAGGCGCAAATTGGGTTCTGCAATTGCCGAAACGCCATAATATTTCTTAGGTTGGAATTGTTTTATTTCCTCTTCTTTTTTTGCAATCATCGCAAGTGTCGGCGTTTGGACCCTCCCGCAGGATAATTGGGCATTGTGCTTCGTTGTTAGGGCACGTGTCGCGTTCATCCCAACGATCCAGTCCGCTTCCGCCCTTGCTACAGCAGAGGCAAATAGGTTTTCATACTCCTTGCCATCCTTCAGATTTCTGAATCCATCTTTGATCGCTTTATCCGTTACAGAGGAAATCCAAAGCCGCTTGACCGGCTTCTTCACATTCGCTTTTTCGAGAATCCAGCGTGCAACAAGTTCCCCTTCACGTCCTGCATCCGTTGCAATGATGACATCCTTGACATCATTGCGATTTAATTGTGTTTTAACCGATTGAAATTGTTTGCCTGATTGCTTGATCACGACCAATTTCAAAGCAGGCGGCAGCATGGGCAGGTCCTCAAGGCGCCAAGTTTTATATTTTTCATCATAAGATTCCGGATCTGCATGGGTGACCAAATGACCTAGTGCCCAAGTGACGATATACTGATCGCCTTCAAAAAAGCCATTACCCTTTTTCCCGCAATTCAGCACTTTTGCTATATCTCTGCCGACCGAGGGTTTCTCGGCCAGTACGACTGTTTTACTCATAATAACATCCTTTCGCTTTTAAACTGGTTCCTCCATTATCTCATATAATTTAAGACAGGGCGATAATGCACGGCATGGCATTGGATCCATTGGTTCACATTAAGGATTACCCTTCGAGGGGCTCCCTGTACCCACATATATGTAAATTAATAGATTAGATAGCAATCCCGTGCAGATTTTAGTATGATGAAACGTAGGGATTTTTTCAAATTAATTGGGAGGTTCAATATAAATGAGCTTACTTTCTATAGATAAATTAGCACACAGCTTTGGCGACCGTACCTTATTCAAGGATGTTTCCTTCCGCCTGATGGCCGGCGAACATGTTGGTCTGGTCGGGGCAAATGGTGTCGGGAAATCAACGATGATGAATATCATTACAGGGCAACTTATCCATGATGATGGCCGGGTCGAATGGACACCTGGTGTCGAATATGGCTATCTTGATCAACATACGATACTTTCAAAGGGTAAATCGATTCGCGACGTCTTGAGGGATGCATACTTACCTTTATTCGAGCAGGAAAAAGCTCTGAATGAAGTTACAGAGAAAATGGGTACTGCCACTCCGGAGGAACTTGAAGAACTCTTGGAACAAATGGGTGAAATCCAGGACAAGCTGGAAGCCGGCGGTTTTTACAATCTGGATATTAAAATTGAAGAAGCAGCACGCGGTTTAGGGTTGGATGCAATCGGTTTGGACCGTGATGTCTCTGCCCTAAGCGGCGGACAACGGACAAAGGTTTTACTAGCCAAGCTACTTTTGGAACAGCCTGAAGTACTGCTCCTTGATGAACCGACGAACTACTTGGATGTAGAGCATATCCGCTGGCTGAGCAGCTACTTAAAGGAATATCCTAATGCATTCTTATTAATTTCGCATGATACCGAGTTCATGAACGGCGTCGTCGACGTCATCTTCCATCTTGAATTTTCTAAATTGACCCGTTACACGGCAACTTATGAAAAATTCCTTGAGCTGGCTGAATTGAATAAAAACCAACATATTAACGCATATGAAAAACAGCGCGAATTCATTAAAAAGCAGGAAGATTTCATTGCAAAGAATAAAGCACGCTATTCAACGACCGGACGGGCAAAGAGCCGTCAAAAGCAATTGAATCGCATGGAACGCATCGATCGTCCCGAAACTGCAATGAAACCTACCTTTGACTTTAAAGAGTCACGTGCGAGCAGCCGTTATGTCTTTGAAGGTGAAGATCTGGAAATCGGATATGACCGCCCATTGCTTCCGAAGTTGTCCATGACCATCGAGCGGGGAGAAAAAATTGCCGTGGTCGGCTGTAACGGAGTTGGTAAATCCACTCTATTAAAAACGATTTTGGGTAAAATCGATCCTCTAGGCGGTAAAAGATCACTTGGCGATTTCCTTTTTTCTTCGTATTTTGAACAAGAAGTGAAAGCAGGCGATACGACGCCGATCGATGAAGTATGGAATGCTTTTCCGCATCTGGACCAACCGCAGGTACGTGCGATTCTTGCCCGTGTCGGTTTGAAAAACGAGCACATTACACGTCCGATGAGCCATTTAAGCGGTGGAGAACAAGCTAAAGTGCGCCTATGTAAACTCATGCTTACCGAAAGCAATTGGCTGTTATTCGATGAACCGACGAACCATTTGGATGTCGTTGCAAAAGAAGAACTGAAACGTGCATTGAAAGAGTATAAAGGAACGATTGTCCTCGTATGCCATGAACCTGATTTCTATGAAGATTGGGTTACCAAGGTATGGGATGTAGAGGAATGGTCGGCACAAAATTAATTTTTTCGGGGATGTCGCAGAAGCGGCATCCCCTTTATTATGGAATAAATAAAAAAGCTGACTGAAAGGGCTCCTTCAGTCAGCTTTCATTTCCTCATCATGCAGCTTAAACACGTTCCGCCACCAAGGTATATGTTTTTGGAAGCCCAATATCATAGATTTTATGATTCGGTTCTTCCTCGAGCACTTTAATAACGAGCCCTGATTGACCTATTGACGTTATAAGTTCCCCGATTGTCCATTTACGCTGTACAACTCTTGAAAGGCTCCCTTTTTCCTCATCCGGCATATGCTTCGAAAAAGCGACCTCATTATTTTCGATTGCCGGAGCGAAATAGTTGCCTGTGACTTTGTGTTTTTTACCATTTGAAGTAATGAGCTTTGTTGAAATCGGGTGAAATTCATGCAGTACGAATCGGCCTCCAGGTTTCAGCATCATTTTAATTTTTTCAAATAACGGCTGCAGATCTATTAAGTAATGAAGTACACCGAGCTCCATTAAAACCAGATCCTGCTTCCCCGATTCATGGTCGGATGATAGCGAAAGGACATCCGAAACTATATACTCGATGGAGACTTTGGCGCCACTTGCCAGCTCATTTGCAAACATTGCGTTTTCCTGGGAAAAATCAACGACTTTCACTTCTGCTCCCAATATGGCCAGTGCAACTGCCTTGACACCGTTCGATCCCATCAAATGAGTGATTTTTTTGCCGGATATTTCCCCCATATATTTATAAAAAGGGTGCAGTCTCCATTTTGGGTTCTGTTTGATTTTTGATGCCAATTCAACGGGATCTCCATAACGATTGACAAGCGCTAAATAATTATTCTGGTTCCACGCCTGTTCATTTTCCGCTGTGAACCCCTTCTGCTCGGCTGATAAGTAAGCATGAATCTCGGCACTGAACTTTCTCATTTCTTCTTCGTATAAATAACTGTATAACGACCTGCACCAAACCTCCATATCCCCCATCTTTATGGATAAACGATAAGGGTCCGTTTTAATGGTCGTGTTAAACCGGCAGCGAACAGTGACAGAAATCCCCTCGACATCCATTAGAAAGAATGCAGTCTCAGGACTTCTTTCAGGCTTTGTTGGCGCGTATTCGGAAAAAAGATCCAAAGCCTCATTAAAGACATCCCATTGTACATCCATTTCGATTTTCTGATATTCATCGATATCCACTCCTTGTACGAAAAGAGCAGATCGACCTGAATATTGGTAGGGAATATTAGCTTGATCCAATATGTTCGCCATTAATGTGATTGTTTGATAATAACTTGCCTTCATATGTACCTCCTAAACATCAAAAGAGCATGACGATTATTCTTCTATAGCAAATTCCAAACCGGTACTCGTAATGGCAATCAGCTCTTCATCGTGGCGATCTATGCCATAAACGAGTAATGTAACAAGCATATATATGGCTCTGAACCGGGCTAGGCTCTCTGTTTCCTTTTCGATTTCACCATAGATTTCGAAAAAAAACCTGCGCGCCTCTTTCGGGAAATAACTGTATAAAAAGGAGAAATCAATGGCTGGATTCCCGATATGAACATCTCCCCAATCAATGATACCTGCGAGAACGCCTTCGTCATCAAGTAAAACATTCCGGATATGAATGTCTCCGTGAACGAGTGAAATCGGATGCTGAACGTCCAATTCGCCTAAGGCTTCAACAAAATCCTTAACCGCATGCGCCTGTTCAAAGTATCCTAGGTTTATTAGATTCGAGACATTTTCCATAAGTGATTTCTTTCGATAGGGTACATCAAGCCTCATCATCCCATCAGGCTGCACACCCAAACACATAGCCCTTTCGACAGGGAAACTGTGAAGAACCTTCAAAAAGCGGGCAAATCTTTTTGCCGATTCGACCTTATTTGCTTTTGTTCCTTCTACAGGCAAGTGTCCCTTCACCATTTTATAACCGGTAAAAGGATAAGGATACAAAGTGCTTGGTTTCCCAAAAAAGATTGGTTCAGGGATAGCAAGCGGAAAAGTGCCTGCAATGGATGGCAAAAGCTGATTTTCCACTTGAATCAACGTAACTGCAATAGGGCGGCGGGGAAAACGGAATACAAATTGCCCATTGATTTGTATGACCGTGTTATCGAAACCCTCCCCAAGTTGCTTGATCTCATTCAACTCAATTTCCGGAAACTGCAGCATGATCAATTTCCCTGCCAGATCCAGAGAAACTGGATATTCTGCCAACCAAGGCTTGTTCACTCCCGTCTCCCCCTTTTACCGGTTTCTCCCTCTATTGGGGCTGCTGCCAGATCCACCTCTGCGATTACTCGCCCCTTGTGTACTAGTTGATCTACGGCTGTCTCTTTGACCTCCTCGTGGATTGTCACGCTTTTGTCCACGGCTGTCTTCCGAGCGGCCACTCCGCGGATTCTCTCGCCTTGGTCCACGGCTGTTTTCCGAACGGCCTCCCCGTGAATCCTCACGTATAGGTCCGCGGCCGTTTTCCGAACGAACTCCCCGTGAATCCTCACGTATAGGCCCGCGGCTGTTTTCCATCCGGCCTCCACGTGGTTTCTCCCTCTCGACTTCACGATTGTCCGCTTGATTTACAGAACGGTGACTGCCCCGATTCGGTCCTCTCGTATCTATCCGTTCCCGATGTTTCCTTCCCCCTCCCGAACGCGGGCGGCGGGTACCCTCATCGGAAGAGTCATCATGACGCTTCCTTTTTTGCCTCACCTCATCGGGTTGGAACATTTTCACTCCTTCAATCGTCCTTCTTTCGATTTTCATGGATATCCCTTTTTCAATATCGCTTAAAAGCTGAAGATCCTTCGTTGCTATGAAGGTTACAGCCAAGCCGTTCTCACCCGCTCTGCCCGTCCGGCCAATTCGGTGGATGTAACTTTCTGCATCCTCGGGAACATCATAATTAAACACATGGGTCACGCCTTCTACATCAAGCCCTCGTGCAGCAACGTCCGTTGCCACTAAATATTGAAGCTTTGCGTCTCTGAAGTTTTTCATCACACGTTCCCGCTTTGCCTGTGAAAGGTCACCATGAAGCTCTTCAGAATTGAATCCAGCTGCCTTCAGGGCATCATTCAAAACCGAAACACGCCGTTTTGTACGGCAAAATATGATCGCAAGGTATGGCTGTTCTTCTTTGATCATGTTGATTAATGAAGATTGTTTGGCACGATCGGTCGTCTCGATGACAAGCTGCCTGATTTTCTCGACCGTTACTTGCTCTGCCTTCACAGCGGCAGTTAATGGTTTAGTCATGTAGCGTTTTGCCAATTGATGCACCTGTTCAGGCATCGTTGCTGAAAAGAGCAGCGTTTGGCGCTCATCTGGAAGCTGTCCCATGATCTCTTCCACTTCTGGTAAAAACCCAATATGAAGCATTTGATCAGCTTCATCAAGCACAAGTGTTTGAGTTTGTGAGAGATCAATGGTGCCTCTTCGTAAATGATCTAATAACCTTCCTGGCGTGGCGACCACCACGGAGATGTTTCTTGTCAGCTTTTTCATTTGCTGCTCGACATCCTGTCCGCCATAAACTGCAAGCACTTGAAGTCCCTCGATTTCATCAGCGAATTTTTTCAATTCAGCAGTGATTTGCAAAGCCAATTCCCTGGTTGGCGTGACGATCAATGATTGTATGTGGGATGCGGCGGGATCGACCTTTTCCAAGATTGGCAGCAAAAATGCCAAAGTCTTCCCCGTTCCCGTCTGCGCCTTCGCGATGACATCCCTTCCAGCAAGGATATCTGGTATCGATTTCTCCTGAATCGGGGTAGGGGCGGATATTCCTATTTGCTTTAATATGTTATTAATCGCCGGGCTGACGCCAAGGTCGATGAATTCTGTCATGTATGGGCCTACTTTCTGAATTTCTTCATTTAATTGACTGATAAATCCACTTTAATGGTAACAGCTTCGTTCACTTCATGTCATTATCCTTAGTCTAAGCTATTTGTTAGTATATCATTATCTATTTTCGAGAAAACCTGTACCTTAAAATTTTTCATGCTATTGTACTTTAGTTATTTTTCTAATATAATTTATAAGATTTATTATCATCGAGCTACTTACTTGAAAAAGGGTAAGCATCTCCTCCTTGTAGATTTTTGCAAGGATTTTTTGTATAGAAAAAAGGAGTGACCGCATGTTTAAATTAAAAGAACGGAATTCAAATATTAAGACGGAAGTACTTGCGGGGCTTACAACCTTTTTAACACTGGCTTATATCATCGTTGTAAACCCCATGATCCTTTCTGATGCCGGTGTTCCATTCGACCAGGCATTCACAGCAACCATAATCGCAATAATAGTCGGTACCCTATGCATGGCCCTTTTAGCCAATTACCCAATTGTCATAGCACCGGCAATGGGATTGAATGCTTATTTTGCATACTCGGTATTGGGAACCCATGATATCTCATATACAGTTGCTTTCTCTGCAGTCTTTGTTACGGGCATCATCTTTATCCTTTTATCCCTAACCTCTTTCCGTTCAAAATTGATCGAGGCCATACCTAATAACTTGAAACATGCTATCAGTGCCGGAATCGGGCTTTTCATCACCTTCATCGGACTGCGTTTGTCAGGTGTCGTCACACAGCATGAATCCAACCTGGTTACCCTTGGAAGCTTCAGGGATCCCAGCGTGGCGCTTACATTGGTTGGTTTGGTCATAACGATCGTTCTGATCGTTCGCAATGTGCAGGGAGCGATATTCATCGGAATGATCGTGACTGCCATAATCGCTTTCTTTACAGGCCAATTGGAAATTAACGGCCTGGTTTCCACCCCTTCATTACCTGAAGGCATTATAGTCGCCAATCCCATCACATCTATCGCCGATGTCATTAACTACGGGCTATATGGCGTCGTCTTCTCCATTTTGCTTGTAATGCTATTCGATACGACCGGTGCTTTATTAGGAATTGTCCGCCAAGCTGGATTGCTGAAGGAGAACAAGCTTGAAAAATCCGGCAGTGCCTTCTTTGCAGATTCCGTCGGCACTACTGTCGGTGCCATGTTCGGTACAAGCCCGACCGCTGCCTCGGTTGAATCATCAGCTGGTGTAGGAGCGGGCGGCAAGACAGGTTTAACCGCTTTGGTAGTGGCCATCCTTTTCTTGATAACAGCCTTCTTCAGTCCATTGATAGGAGCTGTCTCAAATGTAGCGGCAATCACGGCACCTAGCTTGATCATCGTGGGAAGCATGATGATTAAGAGCATTAATGAAATTGACTGGACACACTTTGATGAATCATTCCCAGCCTTTTTGGTCATTGTCGCCATGCCTTTGACATCAAGCATCGCCAACGGGATAGCACTCGGATTCATCGCCTACCCCATTTTAAAAATGGCAAGAGGCAAATTCCGTGAAGTGCATCCGTTCGTGTACATGTTTGCTGCCCTATTTCTTTATCAACTGATTTTCCTGGCTTGATCATCTCATGAAGGGCACCATGGGATAATAAAAAGGAGTGTTCAATTAGGCTAATTGAACACTCCTTTATTTGTTTACGTGCAATTATTTTATAACGGTTTCTTTCTGTTTACCTTTAATCACACTTGGCACCCCAACCGCCGTGCAATTATCGGGAACGGATGTCAAAACAACTGCATTTGCCCCCACTTTCGAATTCGTGCCAATTCGGATGCCGCCCAATATTTTAGCGCCCACTCCAATATATGCATAATCACAAACCTCAGGAGCTTTTCTGATTTCTTTACTTTGCCCGAACGTTACTTGATGCAATATTGTAACATGATCGCCTATTTTAGTAAACGGATTGATTATAATGCCTTTAGCTCCATGTGGGAGGTGCAATTTTTTTCCTATTTGAGATTGTGCAGGAAATTCACAGTTCATGAAGAGTCTTATAATTAACAAATCAATCATGCGGTACAAAATCCATAATACTTGTTTTAAGATTGGAACGTTCACTTTATAGTAAATTATATTGCCTATCCGGTAAACAAACATGACGATTATTCCGTGGATTCCGCCCAACCTCCCCCAGTTACTAATAAATGCCAATTTATTTATCCATTTAAATAATCCCATAGCAAACCTCCTAGGAACATGAATTTAATTCATCTAACAGAGATAGTAGTTTTTCCTCTTCATTCTCCCAATTATATTCTTGTCTATATGCAGCTTTTCCTCGTTCCCCCATGTTTGCTGCTTCCTCAGGGGATTCCAGTAAATAAACCGCTTTTTGAACCATATCATCCATGTTTGCTACATCGGCCGATACTCCACAGCTCCATTTATCCATTACATCTTGAATAAGAAAATCAGAAACCATAAATGGAATGCCAGCGGCCATATATTCAAAACACTTTGTTGTTTTACCACCCATGAAATTAGGATCAGGAACTAAAAATGCCATACCTGCATGTGCTTTCTGGATGGATTCGAATGCTTTATCAAAGGCCATTACACCCTCTAGACTGATATAATCTTCCAAGCTGTTGTCCAGGATGAAGGTTTTCAATTTTTCGATGTAGCCTTCACTGCCCGTTCCAATGATCTTCATATGAAACACTTTCTTTAATTCTACTAATCTTTTTGCAAGAATCAGCATGGTTTCCCCGCCACGTATATCAGAGATGCTTCCTAGGTAGATAAAGGTGAAAACATCTTCTTTTCCTTTATTTTCCTTCATTTTGGGAATTTTCGGGTAATTGTAAACATCTGTTGTTGGACAAGTTAAGAACTGATAATCCTCTTTATACGTTATTTCTGCAAACACGACCCCGCTGCATGCACTTAGCAATCGTTTCTCCAAATGACGATATATACTCAATGCAATTCCGGGTATTTTTTTTCTCATAAGGACCTTTGGTACATTTTCATGCATGTCATAAACAATGACTGGATGATAACGGGGAATTCTCCTTATGAAGCTCATTAAAATCAGCAGCTCCGGATCATGAAACTGAATCACATCAGGTTTATCCTTCTTAATCTTCCGGTACAGGGCAGTCCAATTTAACATACGCCCTTTCCTGGATTTCTTAGGCAACAGTTCAACTTCTATATTTGCAGGTATATGATCAGGGATTAGGTTACTTTCAATCGCTATATGCTTCACCTTGTACATTCCCGTTTCTCCAAAAGAAAAGGCTTGCCGAAAATAAATCCTCGTATCATTCCATGGGTGCACCGAACTAATATTATAAAATAACTTCATCTGTTATCTCCCTTTTGTAAATCTGACCCTAACAATAAATACATGATAACGAAAGTAAAAAACATCCCGCCTGTCACAAACGTTGTTGTAAGCGCAGTATCCGCTAAACACCATGCAGGTACAACAAACAGGATTATGCCGACACCTTGCCACTTTTCATTTTGCGTCAAGCTATCATAAAACCATAATATCGCTGCCAAGATCACTGTATAAACCAAGAATCCAATATAACCGAAATTAGCAAAAGCATCGGCGAACATATTGGCATTGGCAGCCATTTCAGGTCGGCCAAAGTACTCTGTACCGATAATGTATGGCGGACTCTTGTCATAAACAGGATCTATGAATTTTTCTAAAATACTATACGACAGCAAGGCTTTTGGATGAGTTGAAAAGAAGTCTACATAATAGGTTGTCAGCAAGCCCGGTGTGATGATCATCCTTCTGGCAAATAAATTAGAAAAATATGCCTGATCAAGGATAAAATCAAGAAAAATGCTGATGCCTAACAGCGAACAAAGACTTATACAAAAAAGTATGGAAAAATCCCTTCCCTTCTTCCGAAAAGCAATGAATACAATGATTAATAATCCAGTCGATAAAAGAGTGGACTTCAAGCCATTGACGGTGTACAAAAGGTATTGCAGCCCTAGTCCGATAACCACATAGGTATATTTTTTTTTGCATAAGCCAATGGTCACGATTAATGGATTACATACTTTTGCAAGCCACTGTATAATATAGCCTGCAAGAGGGGTTAGTTTCGTTCGGAAGGCCATTCGCTTATCATAGATATCCTCGGAATTTATAGGAGGCTTTAGACTAATTCCGCCCGAAACTTTGAAGATGTAAAGAAAAAAAATCAATAATGTTATAACAAAAATGATTTTTAATAGACCGAGATTAACATTAGGAGGTGTAATCTTCATGGCTGGCAATCTATTTACATTTCCAATGATAAGTAAACAAAAAAACAAAAGAACATTCGCATATATAAAATCAGGCTGCAGCGTAAATAAATAGTTCGGAACCCATACTACCGGTATATAGACAATAAAATACAAAATCCAGAAAACGAGTTCCGACGGCTTATCCAGTTCCTTTTTTATGAATATGGATGGCAATATAATAAAAAACATGGAAATTACTATCATGACTGCACTTGGATGTTGCCGATATATATACCCCATATAAGCATATTCAGGGGAAATAAAGTAAACGTAGGATATATCCAGTAACCAGACGTATAATCCTACCAGACCCAGTTGAATCAGCTTCATTTTTTTAGATTATCCTCTCGATCTATGGAATGTATCGCCCTATAGCCAAGGAGAGCAAAAAAGTAGTAGCTGGCCCCCATACAAATGCTAAAGTATAAAATGGCTGTTTCAGCTGAACCCCCTGAAATGAATATGACCAGTACTCCAATAGAAGACAGTAACAGCCTTGAAACATCCCATAAGAGCTGAGTCCGTTGTTTTTTGATTAAAAACAATATTTGGGAAACTGGCATGACAATCACTTGACTTAAAAACATAAAAGACATCAATGTCACATATTCACCGGAAACACGCCACTCTCCTCCAAAAACAAAGCTGAAGAGACCGGGTGCCATCCATGCCAAAATTACCATTATCGGCACACCTAACATGGCCGTTTTAGTAATAATGCTCTTATACAAATGTAAAACTCTTCCCGGTTCATTTGAAATGCTTTTTGCCACTTCGGCATAGAATACTGTCGAAATACTCGCTCCCAACAAACTAATGGGTAAACCGATCGTTTTTGTAGCCATGGAAAAATGCCCTGTCACGTCAGGTCCGTATAGACGCATCAATAACAAAAATATGATTTGCATAGATAAGGAACTTAAGAGGGTTGACCATGTGGAGTATTTGGCGAATTTCTCATATTTTTTAAGTAAGTAACCGATTCTCCTATAGTTCACTTTTGGCCAATGCATTCGCTTTAAGAAATATCGCCAAATGTACACAAGGGTTATTCCCCGTCCAATCATATCTCCCGCTATTAAACCTATTCCTTGATGATTAATGGAAATAAGTGAGAACTGACTTATTACATTGCTAATCGATTGAAGCAGTTTAGAGTGAGTTAACCCTTTAAACTTATCTTCTTTTAACATCCAGTAACTCATCACTTGATAGATTCCAGCAAAAAACAGGCCAACTGAAAGCAAAAAGTCATTCATTATCGAAGTTTCTATACCGTATAATCGAAATAATGATAGATTAAGGAAGCCTAAACCTATATTCAGGATACAAACGACGGCAATCGTAAACATGCTAATGTACATCAAGTGAACCGTATTACTATGGTTTTTTTCTAAAGGAATCGCCTTTTCTAAACAAAGAGATGCAAATGACATGAGAATGGCCAAAAGTGACGTATAGGTTGAAAACACACCAAAATCTTCTGGTGTATATATTCTTGTCAGTATGGGGGAACTTGCGAATAGAATAAGCTGTGCAAGTGAATTCCCTGTTAATAATAAAAGGATTTTATTCATAAATTCATTTTTTATTTTCATATTTTCAACCACGCCACATCTCTATTTTATATACTCATTTACATTGTTCTGATTTGCCTACATTATCTTCCGTAAACGTTTCTTTTATTTGATCCGCCGGATAGTGCATGATCCAATCTAGAATCGATAAATTTTTTACACATTCTTTTTCATTTTTCACATAATACACGGGATGTATGAACTTTTGATAAACGACTTCAATACCTTCATTATGAAACAATTCTTCTTCCAAATAATCCTTTCCGCTTTTCCCGCTTAAATAGCATGTACCTCTGGTTTGCTTAACTAAGCTGACTAATCTCTCTGTTTTTCCAAAGGAAGTGTTAAAATCATTGGAAAGATGTGTTTCTCCTTCATAATTTAAATATTTTAAAATCAATTCAAATAAATGAATATTTAAATCGACTAACAAAGCGTGTTCTTTTTGATATGCTTCTTCCAACAACGGGAAGAAATCTTGAAAGTGCCGAGTTTTTTTATAAACTTCGGATATTTGCTTCAAATGATTCCTTTTCCATTTTTGATTCGGGGAATGATAACTGATTAATTTTTCATGTAACATTTCAGGCTTTTTTTGAAGCGGTACAGTTAGCCTTGACTCTTTTCCATCAGCACCTAGAATATATGTTTTATTTTGAAAATTACTTGAAGAGTATTTCACATCGGCCAAATATATAAAAACGTCCGATTGGAAAACCTTATGAATCAAACCAATCCAGGGCAGGAAATTCGGCTGGTGAATTGTGACTATCTTCTTTTTTCCCACCTACAAAACCTCTTTTGAAAAAATTAATAGGAATGTCTCCGCGTATTTACAATTCACTTGGGAACCCCTCCAACTGCCGATATGCTCCGCATTCACTAAATAATGCCCCATATACCCGGTTAGCTGTGATTGGAACACGGTAATCATACGTTTTTTATCTTCCATGAACTCTGTAATATCACTATAAATATTCGGGTGAAATTGATTGGCAGCGATGTTATTATTTTGGTTGATTTGTTCGAATTCATATAGTGTAAATTGTTTTTTCCTGAAACAGCTTCTTACCACCTTTGATAACTTTTGATGATCTTGATGACTATCATTCATCCAATGTGTGTAGACTTCGTCTGGTTCCATCTTTTCGATGATATCGTCGAGCTCTTTTATTAATTTATGGAGAGGGATATCCTCAACGTTATTACCCTCACAGTACTTAGAAAACTGTACCTCATATCCGAAATTCTTTGATGACTCCATTGCCTCTTTTTTCCTGACCTCGATATTCGAAGGGATGGAAAATATGATGTTGATAATGTAATGTCCTTGGTTCAGCAGCTTACGAACGGTACCGCCCATACTAATTTCCGCATCATCCGGGTGTGCTGTTACTAGCAATATTTTTTTCATCATGTTCCTCCATTTAAAGCTTGTTCAATGATAGATATCGCTTTAAGCGTAATGTTCTTTTGTTCCATGTAGGCCGTTACATTTTTCTTTAAAATCCATTCTGAAAATTCAGTGATTTCATAAAGCAAACTGTTATCACTGATAGGTTCACTTATCGTTTCTTCAATGTCATTAATGATACTGCGGTAACTTATTGTGCGGATATCGTATAACGAGTGAAAACGCAAGGTTCCGTTCTCTCCGTAAATTTCCGATATTGAATCATTCGTTAAGTTAATTTTTGAAATCAACATCGTTATTTTAAAATCTTCATATTCAAAGATGCACGTACCGCCTAAATCAATGTTTTTTACGATCAATTGTTTAAAATAATAACTTTTAACGGGAACACCAAATAATTGGATGGCCGCATAAATAGGATAAATTCCAATCGTTCTTAATGTCCCGCCACCATGATTATCATCGAAAAGTGGAGCTTTCTCCCCTTTTAATAAGGCCGAATACTGCTTGGAATAGTTTTGGTACTTTAGGGTTGCCCCATGGATCTTCCCTAACTTTTTAATAGCTTTCTTTAAAATTTGAAAGTTGGGTTCATAAATGGATCTAACTGCCTCAAACACAAAAACATTTTGTTTTTCTGCAGCATCGAAAACTCGGTTGGCCTGATCGGCTGTCATGAATGCCGTTTTCTCCACAATAACGTTCTTTCCATGCTCAATGGCTGCCATCGCTTGATCATAATGGGAAGCATTTGGAGTGGCTATATAAACAGTATCCAGCTCATCATCTTCAAACACTTCAATCAGGGATCCAAAAACTTTAGGAACTCCTTTTTCTTTTGCAAGCTCCTTGGCATAATGAAATCTTCTCCCCCAAATTCCCATCACCTCTCCATTTGAACTTTCATTAATGGCATCAATCATGGCACAGCTTATTGGACCTGACCCCACCACTCCAATCCTATTTTTAATCGCCATGTTCCACTGCCTGTTTACATTTCGCTACAATGTATTTCAGATCCTCATCTGACAAATCCAAGTGACATGGCAACGTGAAATGAGATTCACGAAATCTATCGGCATTCGGGAGAGACGCAAGGGGATATTCCTCTAGCAATGTGGGCTGTAAATGTAATGGGACCCCATAACAATGCCCGGTGCTTATATGACACTCGTTTAAATGCTTTTTAAATGTTTCGCATTGCTCTTTGCTTTTAGACATGACGATTATTTTATAAAATGAAGATATATTGTGGTCAGATGAAGCTTGGAAGTAAAGACCGTGTTCATGAAAAATCTCGTTCAAGTTTTCTTGATAGAAACTGAAGATTTCCTGCCTGACCTGGATCATCCCATAAGCTTCCTGAACTTGCAGATAACCAAGCAATGCATTAAATTCACTAAGAAGCATGTCACCGGATAATACTTGATTGACTGCACCATTTTCATTCCCATGGTGCCTTAACAACTCACAGTATTTGATTAAATCTATATCATCCGATGTAATGACACCGCCTGTTGCACTTGTAACAATTTTAGTGGGGTACATTGAAAAAACCCCAGCAAATCCAATTGTGCCTGCTTTATATCCATTTATAGTGGCACCAAAAGCATGTGAAGCATCTTCGATTAGATAAAGATCATTCTCATCACAAAACTCTTTAATCTCAAAGATGTTATCAGGAATCCTTCCGGCAATATACGTAATTAGGACAACTTTCGTTTTAGGAGTCACGGCGTTCTTCAGGCTATTTAAATCCAAATTGAAATCCTCTAAATTAATGTCACAAAGAACGACCCTTCCTTTCGCATTTTTCACCGCATATACTGGAGAAATGAACGTATTGCTTGGCATGATCACTTCTTTGCCTTCAACATCTAGATATTTTAAAATAATTTCAATGGCGGCCGTTGCACTGGAAAGTGCGACAGCATACTTAGAATCACTGTATTGTCTGACGCTTTCTTCAAATTTCCGAGTATACTCACCTAAAATTAACCTGCCAGAATCCAAAATCCGCTCGATGTTCTTAAGGTATTCCCGTTTTACCCAACCTGTTATCACTGGCTTTGTATTTACGATAGTCTCCATGGAACTCCATCCTTTTTCCAAAATTAGATCTTTCAATAGACCTTAAGTGAGATGCAGACAAATATATCAAATTCTGTATGACCCATTGTTCATGAATATTCAATGATCATTAACAACCAATTCCGACAGTGTTCGCTCCAGTTTTGAAATCAATTTGGTTTTCTCATAATTCAGGGTTAAACGCTTTATATTTTCTTGTATTTTCAGATACATTCGTTTGTCATTTTTCATTGCTTTTACATACTCTATCATCTGTGATTCTTCACTATATTCAAAACCGTGACCTGCATCATATTTTGTCATGACCTCATGCTGCCAGCCTTTATAGTTTATTAATGTTGGTTTTCCGGCTGCCCAAAAATCAAAAAGTTTATTTTGACTATTCCTATCCAATATTTCATTATCACGTACAAAACACAGACCTATATGAGATATGGCCATTAATAAGTACGCTTCTTTTTTAGATACCTGATCCAAGAAAATGACGTTGTTTAATCTTTTGCTCTCTTTCACTTGAATTAAGCGTTCTTTTTCCTTTCCATCACCTACAATTAGATAGACAATATCGGGGTCATCCGTCTTTTCGGCAAGCTGTAAAATATAATCGATATTATTGATAAATCCTAATGTGCCTGCATATAAACAGATAAACTTCGCTTTTAAACCTAATTTATTCAATGCTTCTTCTTTATCTTCGGAACGAATTCGAGAAAAATAGTTTATATCCGCAAAGTTAGTAACCGTAGCAATTTTTTCCCGTTTGACTCCTTTTCTCAATAAATCCTCTTTCATTCCAGGCGAAAGCACGATGATTTTATCCGCTGAAGAATAAATCATGCTTTCTAGCTTCAATAAAATTCCCTTTAACCATTCATGTCTGATGATTCCCAGCTCAATAGGTATATCTGGCCATAAATCCCTTACTTCAAAAACAAATTCGCTGCGCTTCACCTTTGCAAGAAGCATACCTATCAATCCAATTGTCAAAGGGGTCGAGGAAGCATAAACAACGTCTACCTCCTTCTCCTTCGCCCCAATGAAAAAACTTTTATACATATAATGAACAAACGATAATAATCTTTTCAGGTAACCATATTCTTGTTTATATTTAGTTTTGGTTGATAGGATCTTTATTCCCTCACGCGAATCTATGGAATTCCCGGTGATGATGGTGACTTTATTATTTTTAGAGACTAAAAATTTAGCTATTTCATAAGATCGGGTACTGCCTTTATCGGTATTGAAATATTGATGCAAATAAAGAATCTTCACTTTTTCACTTCCTCTTTTACCCACTGTGATTCAATTTGACTTACAGAGTAATGCTTTGCCTATTGCTTCACCCCAGAAAACAAATGTAACACTTAATATAGGTGGCGCATGTCCCTTTTTTAGAATGGGGCGTTTTAACTTTGAAACCCACTAGCATCTTGTACAGCACTCCCTTACTCTTGATAATTCGGATGGGCTTCACCATCTTCAATGATGTTTTTCACATTAGGTTTGTTCCAATCAAGGAATGCCGAGATGGCAATCCAGTCATCCAGGCGGTTATAAACCGTTTTGTCTTGTACATGGATTTCATGCCCAACTTCGGTAAATCTGTTATCCCCTTCAATGACGTTGCTTTTCATGTTCAAAGAGGTGATGGCATAGTCATTTGTAGGGCTGCCGTTATTATGCGACCCTCTGATGCCAATGCCCGCTGAAATGAACTTTTCATCGGATTTATGAATTTGGTTTATGATGTTTCCTTTGATTTTGGTGAACTTGTTGGAGCTAAGCATCGCGATCCCATTGTTGAGGCCATTTTCAATGATATTGCTTTCAATAAGGGCATTTTTGGTCACATGAATACTGATGCCTCCCCATTCCTCGACATTAGCCCGGACATCATTCACATAATTGCCTTTAATCACGACCTTTTGCAGGAAGCCCATCTTTGTTTCAGTAAGATCATGGTATTGCGTTCCGTTGACTGTAATGCCCCGTTCGCTGACTGTTGCATTTTTACCTATATCGTAATACGCATAATCATTAAAAGAATTGATTCTATTCCCCTCAATCGTAATATTGCCGGGTGGGTAAGCTGAGATAGATCCTCCCTTGTAATCCATTCCTCCGACAATGATTGGAAAACGCGTGTTTAAGATGACATTATTCGTGAAGGAAACATTTTGGCCTGAATGGGTGTCAATCCCTTCCCATCGAGGGTTATTCGCCACCACATTCCCCTCGACTGCGATTGTGTCACTTCGCTGGAACTTTGATTGAGTCATTGCATCTCCGGCACTGTCTTTCCGGTGACTAAAGGCGATGCCATAGCTTTGTTTGGTATTGCCCACCGTCTCCCCAGGCCCAAGGTTTCTCACCGTCGCATGCCTTACAGTCACGTTACTCGCGGAATAACCGCCGATGCCTGCATATCCAATATCCTTTATGGCCATTTTGTTTCTTTTTCTTGAATCAGACCCTTTAATCATGACTCCATTCACATGTTCTAAGTAAATGCCATATCCCTCATACCCGGAAATTTGAACATCCTCGATCAGGATATTTTGAAGCCTGTGCAAATCATTCACAGCCGAATAAACAGACACCAAATCCGCCGTGGATTTGGATTGATCGATTGCAGTGACCTCAATGCCCCTGTTCCTTGCTTCAAAATAGTTTCTCGGTTTCCCAGTTTTGGGGTCTTCCGTCCTTCGTTTTCCTTCTAGTATCAGGTTTTTGACACCAGTATGGCTCACCATGATTTTAATCGTGACAGAATTGCTTGAGGGCTGGGTACACATTGTCGTGACGGGGCGATCGTTCTCAACCGTCCCTTCTAAAATGACCCCTTCTTTCATTGCAATAAAGGCACTCGCCGTAAACTGGCCTTTTGACAAACGGACCGTTCCCCTTTTCCCATTCGATACATCTTGCGGATAGGCGGAAACCTTTGTAATGGCATTATTAAGGATCGTCCGGATCGATGTCGCGGAATGGTTTGCGTCTAGTGACAGCGTTTGTTTTAACTCCCCTTTATTGTCCAATAACTGAATCGCGGTGCCCGTTGTGGGACTGCAGATCTCGTTTGCCCCGACTGCAGTTGACTGAAGGGAGAAGAGCGCCACGATAAACACAGTAAATATTCCTGTCATTTCATATAATCGTTTCATCTGAATACTCCCATGTCTTTTATTCATTTTTTCTACAGTTGTTTTGCATTTTCCAGGGCAGAAACCGGACACGACATCCTAGTCGACCTAGAAAAGAGTGGTGCCTATCTAATGTTACAAGGGATTTGAAATGTGAGTTTCTCAAAATCAACATAAGATGTTTTAATCTTGGAACAGTCGCTTAAACGTATAGTTCATTCGACAATTTTCACAAAAAAACTTCAATCGATCATAAAAGGTATAAACCGAATTGTGTTTGAGGAAAGCTTCACTATTGAAAAGTGACGGCCGTTTGATGTGTGTTTTATTCTAAGGAGGAATGTGTCCGGCGATTACAAGAGGGACTCGTCATCGACAGAAAAAGCCTTTCCCCTATGTTGGCCGGGAAAGGCTGCAGCTTGATATACTCTTTTTTATGTGTCATTCCTCATAACCCCCGCAAAGAAAAAGGAGGATATCCAACTTGTAGTCAGATATCCTCCTATATGTTCACTCACTGGTTCATTTGATCGAGAAAATCACCAAGAAGATCATCAAGATTTTCCTCTTCAGGTTTTGGTTCCTCCACTTGTTGTGTGGTTTTTTCCAAACTCCAATCAAAGTCATCCAAATCTTTCTTAGATATTTCTGCCTGCACCACTTCATTATCCTGTTCTTCGGGCTCATCCTGCAAATAAATCTCCTCATTAATTACATTGCTGTCTAATGAGGCTAGCAAGGCTGTTGCGCGTAAAGGATCGGATAAAAGATGGTACATAATCGTTCCAAGCATAGCTTCTGAGTGGGAATGCTTGAGCCAGTCACGCTGAGATTTGCTAAGCTTGTTCGGCATGGGCAGGGCAATCATTTCCCGTTCCTGATGGGTCGATTGTCCGATTCCATCGAGAACATACTCGGCAATTTTACTGGAAAAATTCCTTCTTTCCGTTTCCTTCAATTTCTGCAGCTGCCTTAACGTATAATCTGATACATCTGAAGGGATACGAAAAGTGATGGCTTGTCCTCTTTTGATTTCAGAAGAAGCTGTTTTTTTCATTCTCTCACCTATTTAACAGCACCTGATCTTTGTTCTTTCTTCTTTTGGTGGGATTGCTGCTGTTCCTTTGAATTCCGGCGATTAAAATCCGAAATCAATTTATAATAGGCGTTGGCCATCATCCAAACGCTTTCCCGTTCATCTTCAAAAAAGTCGATATTGTAGCCATCAAAATTCTGATTGAGCGTTTTCAGGTAATCTTTCAAGACAATCGAACCTCCGCCAACAAAATAGCAGATTTCCGTTTGCGAGTTTTTCTGCCATACGTTGCGCAGATGGCGATATTGCTTTTTGGCAAGTTCTCCTAAAATCCGGTCGACGATATCATGGACGCTTGTCCGGCTTCCGCGAACCATAATATGGTTACGATCGTTTTTCTTCGTGATGATTTCAACGACATCTCGCCTGCTATCCAGCTCGACACCGTGTTTTTTTCTGATTTCTTCACGAATAGATTCAAGAGCCTCAGCTACTCCTAGATTGAACCCTTGCGCCTTATCATCGTCAACTTTACGGTTTTTAATGACCGCGATATCTGTCGATAGTCCGCCAATATCTTGAATGAGAATTCTTCTATCTATTAATTCACGGTTAATGATATTCAAATCATTGTCCATGACTAAATTAATGTATGCGGCGAAGCCCTCTGGATAGACTTTCACTTCATCAAATTTGATATTAACCTTAATACCTTGGTATTTAGGTGTAATTAAAAATTCTACTTGGTGAACGGATCCCAGTAGCTTCGAACGGTACCCAACATCTTTCCCTTCCTTAACTTCCCGAAGAGGTAGACCTGTTCCAAGCGTATAATTCGCTTCGACAACGTTATTTACTTTTTTGAACTTATCATTATTCCCTTGCTTGGCAGCATCCAATGCAATAGCCGCAAAAAGCATGACTAATGTTTGGTCTTCCTCTGATTTACTGCTCCCCAAATCTAGTTCTGTTGGGTTATCACTTTTTGTCGCTAAATTTCCGACACGATAAATGGCATTATTGTCTTGCAATGCTGGTGAATGGACTCTAATATGTAACCCTTCCAATGGGTTTTTTTCATCGAGTTCTTCGATTCCTATGACCGGACGATCTTCAATGTCTTTTGCAATGACATTTGGTATATATAGTTCAGACTCTAGCTTTCCAAAAATAGCTTTAATTGCATCATTTCCTACGTCTATTGCTGCGATTCTAGAACTCATCTAAAAACATCCCCTTTTTCATAAAAAAATTTAGGTGGAGCACTCTATTAAGCATAGAAAAGGTTTCTATATTAGTCAATGCTTCATAAGTTGTAGCTTTATTTGTCGAATTGTATTCATTTGTGTACACATTAGGAACAAATATGTACACACGTTATATATAGCCATGTGTACTCATTTGTAAACATGTTTACTTTTTTGCGTACAAACCAACTGTTTTTGTTTACATGTATACGATATTGCAAACAAACAAAAAAAACTAACTTTTAATAATCTTCTTCATATAAAAGAAAGTGTAAAAAAGGAGAATTTGGTCATGGTAATAAATTGGACAAACCACTAATGAAACGTAGAAAGATATTAAAATCACCGAAAAAACACAGAACTTCCTCAATATCCGTAGCCATATTGGCGCAGCACTTTATCCTTCCTTCGTTTTCTAAGCTAGAAACAGATATAACAACTGATGTCTTAATTGTTGGTGGCGGAATTACGGGTATCACTTCAGCTTATCTATTAGCCAAGCAAGGTGTGAAAGCCACATTCATTGAGGCAGATGAGACCCTTAATGGAACAACAGGCCACACAACCGCAAAAATCACGGTCCAGCACGGCTTGATTTACGACCAATTTATTACTGATCACAGTGAGGAATAGGCCAGACTATACTATATGAGGCCAACACTGAAGGAACGGAGCTATCAAAGGATTGATAGAAGAACATTCTATTGAATGTACAAGATGCTTATGTATACGCAAATACTAATGTTTGGTCCTCCTCTGATTTACTGCTCCCCAAATCTAGTTCTGTTGGGTTATCACTTTTTGTCGCTAAATTTCCGACACGATTAATGGCATTATTGTCTTGCAAGGCTGGTGAATGGACTCTAATATGGAACCCTTCCAATGGGTTTTTTTACATCGAGTTCTTCGATTCCTATGACTGGCCGATCTTCATGTCTTTTGGTAATGAGATTTGGTATATATAGTTTTAGGCTCTAGCTTTCCAAAAATAGTTTTAATTGCATCATTTCCTACGTCTACTGCTGCGATTCTAGAACTCATCTAAAAACACCCCCTTTTTCATAGAAAAAATTAGGTGGAGCACTCTCGATAGAAGAGATTTCTATATTAGTCGATGCTTCATAAGCTGTAGCTTTATTTTCATTTGTCGAATTGTATTCATTTTTGTATACATTAGGAACAAACATGTATACACCTTATATATAGCTATGTGTACGTATTTGTAAACATATATACATATTTGTGTACAAATCATCTATTTTTGTTTACATGTATACATAATTGTAAACAAACCAAATAATGTATTTTTTTAGTCTTTCTTCTTACAAAAATAAGCGTATAAATAGCGGATTTGGGTATGGTAATAAATGGACGATTCACTAATGAACTGTATGGAGGTATTCAAATGACTGAAAAAAATACAGACCTTCCCCGATTTCCGGAACCTTATTGGCGCAGTGCGTTGACATTCCCTACTTTTTCTAAATTAGATACAGATTTAACCACTGATGTCTTAATAGTAGGCGGCGGAATTACCGGAATCACATCTGCTTACCTACTAGCTAAACAAGGTGTTAAAGTCACACTGATTGAAGCAGGCGAAATCCTTACTGGAACGACAGGACACACTACAGCAAAAATCACGGCCCAACATGGCCTGATTTACGACCAGCTGATCACTGACCATGGTGAAGAGAATGCCAAACTTTATTATGAAGCCAATATAGATGGAATGAAGCTGATTAAAGACTTGGTAGAAGAACAATCCATTGAATGTAATTTGACTGCACAGGATGCCTATGTGTACGCAAATACGGACGAATATATAAGCAAAATCCAAAAAGAACTGAGAGCCTATCAAAAACTTGGCATTCGGGGGGATTATGCGGAGAATATCCCTTTCTCCATTCCATGTAAAGCTGCTGTGATAATGAAAGATCAAGCACAGTTTCACCCATTAAAATATTTAACGGCCCTCATTTCGACAATTCTCGATGCAGGAGGCACCATTTATGAACGTACAACGGCAATGAAAATTGAAGACGGCGATCCACCGACCGTTATGACCGATACTGGACATACAATCAAAAGCAATCAGGTTATCGTGGCCTCCCACTTCCCTTTCAATGATGAAAAGGGCTTATACTTTGCCCGTGTTCATGTAAGTAGGTCCTATGTGCTTGGCATCAGGACTGAACAGGAATATCCAGGCGGGATGTATTACAGTGCAGACAGCCCTAGCCGCTCCCTTCGCTATACGGAATTGGACAATGGGGAAAAACTTATACTTGTTGGCGGAGATGGCCATAAAACAGGCCAGGGAATCTCGACGATCGAGCATTATGAAGCACTGAAGGACTTCAGTTCCCAGTATTTCGATGTGAAGGACATTCCCTACCGCTGGTCGGCACAGGATATCGTGACACCGGATAATATCCCCTTCGTCGGTCCAGTGACAGCCAACCAACAAAACGTCCTGATAGCTACCGGCTATGCGAAATGGGGAATGACGAATGGATCGATTGCCGCCAAAATCTTAACTGACCGGATTTTGCAAATAGATAACAGGTATGCGGAATTGTATGATCCTGCCCGTTTAAAAGGCGTGAAGAATATAGTCCAAGATAATGCTGATGTGGCGAAGCATCTGATTAAAGGCAAATTGGCCGTCAATCATAAAACCCCGGAAGACTTAGGAATTGATGAAGGAGCAATCGTGAAGGTGGATGGAGACAAAGCTGGGTGTTACCGTGACCATGATGGCCAGCTTCATATCGTGGATTCCACATGTACACACATGGGGTGTGAAGTTGCCTGGAATAGCGGCGACCGTACTTGGGATTGCCCATGTCATGGCTCCCGCTACTCTATCGCTGGTGAAGTGTTGAATGGCCCTGCTGTCGAACCATTGAAAAAAATTCGCTAAGTGCCAATTGTGATTTTATCTAAAAGTCGACTGGGCCCGCCGTTTTCCTTATACTGAAGTTACTGCATGATTGAATGGTTGCAAATAACTCTGAAAAGGATTGAATTGAACATGAACGGTAAAAACCGGAAAGATGTTACCCCAGGTGCCTCTGTGGACATTGTACTTAAAGCAGATCAACGCACCGGAAAACTGACAAGCGGCACTGTAAAGGATATTTTAACCAACTCCAGCACTCACCCTCATGGAATTAAAGTAAGGTTGACTGATGGGCAGGTTGGCAGGGTTCAAGTCATTCATAAGTAATGCGCACTCGGTCTTGGCCGAGTGTTTTTTTATGATCATTCGAATGAATTAATGACGATGGGGATATTTCAATCATGTTTCCCGTTCATAATTCGTACAATAGGGGTGAGATTATCTCTTATAAAGGCTGGTGTCAAAATGAATCAAGAATACAATGCCCCCGAAAGGGATTATTACCGCAATGATGATCATATATTGAAAGTTTCCGGCTCAGAGACGCTATCTGCTGCTCCGGATCAAGCCACGATCACCCTTGGAGTCATAACAGAGGATAAGGACCCGCAAAAGGCCCAGCAAGCCAATTCCCAAGCTATCGCAAATGTCATCGCATCACTTAAATCCGCAGGCATTCCCGAAGAGCAATTGAAAACGAGTGATTACAGAATCGATCCACAATATGATTATATTGACGGAAAGGAATTGTTCAAGAACTATAAAGTCCAGCACATCATACAAGCCCAAACGTCCGACATCGAGAAAATAGGCAGCATAATCGACACGGCCGTCAGAAGCGGCGCCAATTCAATCACCAGCATCCGCTTCTCTTTATCAAATCCAGATGCATACTATAACCAGGCACTTTCTCTCGCCTTAAAAAATGCATATGAAAAAGCACTCTCCATGGCTCGAACACTGGGAATCTCATTGAACCCAGTCCCTAATAAGGTTGAAGAGCTATCCGAAACGGCAACCCCAATGCTTTATCAAACAAGTACCTTTTCAAAAATGGCGACTACCCCGATTCAGCCTGGTGAACTGAACATCACTGCCTCGGTAAGGGTGGAATACACGTACTAGCACTCACTAAATTCCATCCTAAAACCCCCCCTTGGCAACCCAAAGGGGGGGTTCTGACTGTAGACAATTTAGAGAAGAACTAGTTTACTTTCAATTCGTTTAAAAAAGTTCCAGCTGATTTCAGAAATCCGCTCCCTTTCCGCCGACTGTCTGCCAAGCCTCCTCGCCAGCAAGCGTCTCCGGGGTCTCGGCTAGCCAGTTATTCGGCAGGAGTGTCGCAAATTTCTTCAATCTAGTAAGGGTATCATTCCTATAATCAAGTTAAAAAACATGACTGATAATTCAGTATTATGCTAAAATCATGCTTCTAGGATGGGAGCAATCCGAACCTCCTTTTGTCGCAAACGGACCCCCCCTCGGCAACCCAAAGGGGGGATTTTCATTTTAAAAGACTACCGTTTTATTTTCATGAACAATGACGCGGTCCTCCAAATGCCATTTAACGGCACGGGCCAGCACCCTGCGTTCAGCTGAACGACCGATTTTCTTCATATCCGCGGCAGAATCACGATGGTCCACACGTTCAATATCCTGCTCGATGATTGGACCTTCATCCAAATCATTCGTCACATAATGGGATGTCGCTCCAATCAGCTTAACACCTCTGTCATAAGCCCGTTCATAAGGCCGGGCTCCAATGAAGGCAGGTAAAAATGAATGATGGATATTGATGATTCTGTTCGGATGGGCCGCTACGAAGTCCGGCGTCAATATCTGCATATACCTGGCCAATACAATAAGGTCCACCTTGAATTCTTCCAGAAGTCCAAGCTGTTTAGTCTCCACTTCCTTGCGTATATCCTTATTGGCAGGAATGTAATAAAACGGGATGCCCATCGATTCGACAATTTCCCTCGTATCTTCATGGTTGCTGATGACTAGCACAATGTCAGCCAATAAATCCCCGCTTTGCCACTCCCATAGCAATTCCAAAAGGCAATGAGGTTCCTTGGAAACGAAGATGGCCGTTCTCTTCAAATCACTGACATGGTTAAATGTCCATTGCATCGAGAATGCTGTCGAAACTTCCTGAAATGCCAGTTGCATATCCGCTGCCTTATCCTTCAATCCTGGACAATCGAACTCGATCCTGGTGAAAAAGGTACCGCCCTCAGGATTCATCGAATACTGACTCAATTCAACAATATTTGCATCATATTCTTTAAGAAAAGCCGTAACTGTCGAAACAATTCCCGGCTGGTCCGGACATTTTATAATCAAACGGCCTCTATCTTGATTTCTTTCGCGAAATTCCTGTAACTGCTCTTGCACAAAGTTGCTCACCATTTTCCCAACTGCCCTTCTTCTATTTTGCTATATTATACTTCAATTCATGGCAAAAATTAAAGTCAGTCAATCAATTCGGGATTGAATGCAAAGACCCCCCTACTTTAACAGGGGGGCAGTATCATATTGAAACGCGCTGTCTCAGTTTAGAGATGATTTTTTATTTATTATTTATTTTGTTTTTTTTCACCTAAACTTGCCGCTAGAGATAAAAAGATATAAGGGAACGCCAATAAAATTAAATCCGGGAATCCGTAGCCAATAAACACTAAGTTATAATCTGAATGTTCATCCATATAATAACCAGCTCCCGCCATATATGATCCAACAATCAAATAAGTAATGAAAGATATAGTTAAAGTACTTATAGTTAGAGCGTTTAATTTTATAGTAACTACAATTAACGCAAAGTAAATTAAATAGACAATCCCTAAAATAATTAACAGTAAAAAAATATAACCTGGATCAAATATCGCTTGATTGGAACTGCTAAACATATGAAATCACCTCTTATTTCAAATAAAAATTAATGTAGCCCTACTACTCTGGGTTACATTTGTTTTTATAGGTTAATGCTAGCGATAAATCTGGTCGCCAAGGTTCTAAGTTCCAAGGTGACTTGTAAATTGTTAATGGATTTACAGCATGACATTAAATCAATATAGTTCCTTTGAATTGTAATAATTTAATCGTATATAAAAGGAATTTGTTATACATTCCTACTTTGGAACAATGGGTTTCATTTTTGAGTAAATAAAGAGAAAGTGATGATATGAAATGAGGGTCTTTTATTCCAAGAGTCACTAGTTCTACTTTAGTAACACTTACAAAATCAAATGGAGTTTCCATTTGATAAACCTATCCTCTAGTCATATTTCATAGGTTTTAATCGCGGAAAAGTCGGCCTGATCACGGTCGGCTGTTTTAAATTGAAATAGAAATTACCTATATGGAATTATGGAATTGAAAAGATACCATTAGTTCCCACCCTCTATTAATAGGCACTATCATTCTTCCAATAAATAACTGGTGAATTTAAAGGAAATGAAGGCAAAGGCCGAGAACCTTTATGAAATGCATAGTTAAGGGGGATTCTTGAATGAAATGTCGGCATGATCTGGACAACCATTTTTATTTCAGTTTTTATTTTCCCTAGTTAATAAGGTTATTCACTGCCTTATAAGGGTATAGACCATTCTATTAGTTTTTTTCAAAGGGGGAAATGAAATTATCATGAAATCATCAGTTACATTCATTGTATCCATTCTGGCTGTTCTTGGTCTTCTGTCCGGCTGTGCTGAAAAGGACCAGCTGGAGGACGGGAGTAAGCTGATCAATGAGGACCAGTTTGTTTTCGCTGCTTCAGGTGAATTCAAGCCATTCAGTTATGTCAATGATGACATGACCGTAACCGGGTTCGATATTGAAGTTGGCGATGCAATTGCAAAGGAACTCGACCTAGAGCCAGTGCCTAAACGGATAAAGTTCAAAGGTATCGTGGAAGGTGTTAAAACCGGTCGGGCAGATGCCGCGGTTGCCAGTCATACAATCAATGAACAACGAAGTAAACATGTTGCCTTCTCTACCCCTTATTACTATTCAGGTCCTCAAATTTTTGTCCGTTCGGATAGTGATATTAAAACGGTTGAAGATTTAAAGGGTAAGGAAGTTGCGGCTTCTAAAGGCTCTACGTACGCAACCACAGCAGAAAAATATACAACCAATGTAAAAACCTATGACAGTGATATCACCGCCCTGAAAGCATTGAGCGGAGGGCGTCATGATGCCGTCATCACCGACTTCGTAACCGGCAAGGAAGCGACCAAGGAAGGTTTCGACATCGAAGGAAGGCAATTGATCGAACGAAGCGAGCAAGCCATCGTACTGCCTAACGACAACCCTCAGCTGCTTGCACGCATCAACGAAGCACTTGAAAACCTCCGGGAAGATGGAACTCTTGCGAAAATCAGCAAAAAATACTTCGGTGAGGACATCACAACTAAGCCTGAATAAAGATTGATAGAAAGGGAGTCATTACATTGCCAAGTTTTTCACATTTTTTTGATACATTATTTAGCTCCTCGGACGTATTCATCCGAGCCATGCTCCTCACATTGGAACTGACGGTAGTCTCCATATTGGTAGGTATCGTCATCGGTTTGCTATTTGCACTTTTAAAAATATCCAATATAAAAATTCTTGCATGGATTTCAGATACATATGTATTCCTGGTACGTGGAACACCTTTAATCGTACAGATATTCATACTCTATTTCGGTATCAGCAATCTCTTCTTACTGCCGGACTTCTGGGCGGCGTCACTTGCCCTGGCCTTCCATAATGGAGCGTATATCTCAGAGATTTTACGTGGGACGATTCAATCCATCGACAAAGGCCAAATGGAGGCCGGACGCTCCCTTGGCATGAGCAATTCGCTCACCTTAAGGAGGATCATCTTGCCTCAAGCCTTCCGCCGCGCATTGCCGCCGCTTGGCAACCAATTCATCATCGGACTGAAGGATTCATCACTTGCAGCCTTCATATCCATGAATGAGCTGTTTAATGTGGCGACTACGTTAGGCTCGAATAATTTCGATGAAATGACTTATTTATTGATTGTAGCGGTCTACTACTTGATTCTAGTGGCATTCCTGACCATTATCGTCAATTTATTCGAAAAGAAACTGTCCATTAGTGATCGATAGGGGGAATTGAAATGGAACAAAAAGAAATGATTCGGATAAGGAATTTAAATAAATCGTATGGAAATCTGCATGTACTTAAAGATATTGATATGAAGGTACTCGATAGCGATGTTGTCTGTCTGATCGGACCAAGCGGTTCCGGAAAAAGCACCCTGCT
This sequence comes from Peribacillus sp. NPDC101480, assembly GCF_050277335.1. NCBI lineage: Bacteria > Bacillati > Bacillota > Bacilli > Caryophanales > Bacillaceae > Peribacillus > Peribacillus sp. NPDC101480. The sequence goes on along the minus strand of NZ_JBNNSB010000003.1, from coordinate 95,100 downwards.
CCGCTGTTTGAATTATTTAGAGAAGAAAGACAGCGGCCAAATCCTCATTGAAGGAACGGAAATCAATCCGGGTACCCATGATATTAATAAAATCCGCGAAAAAGTCGGAATGGTATTTCAGCATTTCTACCTCTTTCCTCATATGACCGTACTGGAAAATGTCATCGAAGCACCGACACACGTCAAAAAGGTCCCTAAGGCCCAAGCGATTGAAGAAGCAAAGGCATTGCTTGCAAAAGTCGGTTTATCAGATAAAGCGGATGTCTATCCAAGCAAGCTCTCAGGTGGCCAGAAACAGCGTGTTGCCATAGCCCGCGCCCTTGCCATGAAACCTGATATCCTGCTCTTTGATGAGCCCACCTCGGCTCTGGATCCCGAACTTGTCGGTGAAGTTCTTGCCACGATGAAGGAACTTGCCTTGGAAGGGATGACAATGGTAGTCGTTACACATGAAATGAGCTTTGCACGTGAAGTCGGGGATTGGATTGTCTTCATGCATAATGGTAGGGTTGTCGAAAGCGGACCGCCAAAAGAATTCTTCACCAATCCAAAGGAAGAGCGTACAAAAGAATTTTTGCAAACGACAGTCTTTTGATTTCAATTCTAAAATCTGTCTGCTAGCGAGATTATAAGCAATACAGGCGTGAATTCCTGTATTGCTTTTTTTGAATGAAAAAGGATTTATTGGTTTCCTTAATATCCAGTTAGGTAGTTCCCTAAATTACCTGATTAAAGTTTCAGGGATATTTCGGCTCCGATTGTACAAACTAAATACTTGATGAATTGTTTCAGATAAACCCTGATTCCGGCTTGAACATGGAAAAATATCTGTATTTATGGTATATATACAGGTAAAATTAAAAGAAGTATATAAATGAAAGAGGTCGAATTCAGTTGGAAAATAACTCTTCGAATTTTATTAAAAATATTATAAAAGATGACCTAGAGTCCGGAAAACATGATCATGTCATCACCCGCTTCCCTCCCGAGCCGAACGGATATTTACATATCGGACATGCCAAATCAATCATTTTGAATTTTGGGGTGGCTGATGATTTCAATGGGAAAACTAACCTTCGTTTCGATGATACGAATCCGTTGAAAGAGGATATTGAGTTTGTTAACTCCATAAAGGAAGATGTAAAATGGCTCGGTTACGACTGGGATAACCTTTTCTTCGCTTCCGACTATTTTGATGAAATGTATAAAAGAGCTGTGCTGCTCATCAATAAAGGACTGGCATATGTGGACGACCTTAATGCCGACCAAATCCGTGAATATCGCGGAACGCTGACAGAGCCGGGGAAAGACAGCCCCTACCGAAATAGAACCGTCGAGGAAAATCTTGAACTATTTGAAAAGATGCGCAGCGGCGAATTCGAAAACGGCAAAAAAGTATTGCGTGCAAAAATCGATATGAGCTCACCTAACATTAATTTGCGTGATCCCGTCATATACCGTATCTCCCATACTGAACACCATAATACCGGCAACAAATGGTGCATCTACCCAATGTATGCCTTTGCCCACCCAATTGAAGATGCCATCGAGGGAGTCACACACTCCATTTGTACCCTTGAGTTCGAAGATCAACGCCCTCTTTATGACTGGATCGTTGAGAATTGTGAAATGGAAAGCAAACCAAAACAATATGAATTTGGCCGTCTTAACCTAACCAATACAGTAATGAGCAAGCGAAAACTGAAGCAGCTTGTCGATGAGGGCTTCGTGGACGGCTGGGACGACCCGCGGATGCCTACTGTTTCAGGCTTGCGGAGACGCGGGTATACACCAGAAGCGATTCGTGCATTCTGCCAAGAGATAGGCGTCGCCAAAACAAGCGGTGTCGTGGACTCTCAAATGCTTGATCATTTCGTGCGGGAAGACTTGAAGCTGAAGGCTCCACGGACTATGGCCATCCTGAACCCGCTTAAAGTGGTCATCACCAACTATCCGGAAGGCGAGATAGAATGGCTGGATGCTGAGGTCAATCCGGAAGTTCCGGAAATGGGCACACGCCAAATCCCGTTTTCACGTGAAATATATATCGAACAGGACGATTTCATGGAAAACCCGCCGAAAAAGTATTTCCGACTTTTCCCGGGCAATGAAGTTCGTTTGAAACATGCTTATTTCATTAAATGTGAAGAAGTGATAAAAGACGATGCCGGTAACGTCATCGAACTTCGCTGCACATACGATATTGAAACGAAAAGCGGATCGGGTTTCACTGGCCGTAAAGTAAAAGGTACATTGCACTGGGTAGAAGCTTCACAAGCCGTTTCAGCGGAATTCCGCAACTATCAGCCTTTAATCCTGGATAAGGAAAATGATGAAGAGGAAGAAAAATCATTCCTGGACCGGGTAAACCCTGATTCTATAGAAATTTTACAAGGATTTGTCGAGCCTAACATGAAAGATGTTAAGCCTCAGGATAAATTCCAATTCTTCAGGCATGGCTATTATAATGTTGATTCAAAACTCACTGCGGCCGATCACTTGGTCTTCAACCAAATCGTCGGGTTGAAAAGTTCATTCAAGTTATAGAATCACGAAAAAGAACCAGATTCCTAGCGGGATCTGGTTCTTTTTCATTTTCTGCACCCTTATATCATTTTTTCTCGTAAAGTTTGATCCCTTGCTTGGAAAGAGCCTGTTTAAGAGTACTATGTGTCGAAACCTGACTAAAATCAAGACCTAACTGAATCGATGTCTGGGCCACTTCAGGACGAATCCCGGAAATGGTCGATTGAATTCCTAACAGGTTCAGGGTACTTATCAATTGATAGATCTGTTGGGCAACCATCGTATCCAAAAGGGAGACCCCCGATAAATCGATGAATAAGTGTGTGATATTTTTGCTAATGCATTTGTTTGGAGTCCCATTCAATATTTCCTTTGCCCGATAGGTATCGATTTCACCGATTAACGGCAATACCGCAATGGCATCAACAATGGGAATGACAGGTGCGCCCAGTTCATTAATCAGCTCCTGTTGAACAAGGAGTCGTTCTTTTGTCAAAAGGTAATACTGCTCTGTGAACTCACGGTTCAATTGATCGAAGGCATGATTAATAAGCCGGCTCCACCGGATAATTGTATCCTTCGTTATCTTCGTATCCATGAGCATATAATCAGTGATGAAGGCCCAATATATTTCGCGAACCTTATTAAGCGCTTCCAACACTTCGTAAATAGGGGTGTCAGATTCAACCCTGCTCTTCGCGACAAGTGTGGCCCACTGCTCCATCGTTTCAATAAAAGCAGTTTTATCTTCAAGCAAAGCACTGGTCACTGTCTTGATCGTCAATGTATTCTGTTCCCTAAGAAGCTTTTCGATTTCCTCATTAGAATCCATTGAATAGATGGATCCAGACTGCTTTTCCCTTAAAGCCAGCCAGTTTTCCGTAATCTTCGACGAGTTATCAAGGATATATTGATATAAATTTTCATCTATTTTATCCATTTGTGTTCCCCTATCTCCCTAGTTATTTCATTTTAAAAAGTAATAATAAGTCACCATATCCCTCTTTCTCCATTTCATTTCTAGGAATGAATCGAAGGGCCGCAGAGTTTATGCAATATCTTGTGCCTTTAGGGCTTGGGCCATCAGGAAAAACATGTCCAAGGTGGGAATCGGCGTCCCTGCTGCGCACCTCAGTCCGGGTCATTCGGTGGCTGAGATCGATTTTTTCATTGACACTTGCCGACATGATGGGCTTCGTGAAGCTAGGCCACCCACAGCCGCTATCATACTTATTCCGCGAACTGAATAGAGGCTCCCCAGAAACGACATCCACATAGATGCCTTCTTCAAAGTGATCCCAATAGGCATTATCGAAAGGCGGCTCCGTGCCATTTTCCTGGGTGACATGAAACTGACTCTCCGTTAAGGTTTTTCTAAGGTGTGCATTATCCTTAGGCCAATTTTCTTTAATGAAAGCATCCCGTCCTGAGCCTTTACGATATAATGCATAGCGAAATTGATTTTTTCGATAGAACTCTTGATGATATTCCTCAGCGGCGTAAAAATTCCCCGATGGTAGAATACCCGTAACAATAGGTTTCTTAAACCGCCCGCTCATAATTAAGTCTTCCTTCGATTGTTCTGCCTCCTGTTTCTGACGTTCATTAAGATAGAAAATGGCTGCTTTGTATTGCTTTCCCCTATCCGAGAACTGCCCCTCGTCATCCGTAGGATCGATTTGATGCCAGAATATCTCCAATAAGGTTTTATAGGAAATGATTGATGGATCGAATACCACTTGAACCGCTTCAACATGATCGGTCGAACCGGTAATCACTTGTTTATAACTAGGTGCGGCAAATTCACCGCCTGTATAACCCGATGTCACTGAAATAATACCATCCATTTCATCAAAGGGAGCAACCATGCACCAAAAGCAGCCTCCTGCAAAGATAGCCGTTTCTTTTCCATCCATCGTCATGCTAAAACTCCCCTTTCACGCCTGTCATTTTATGTATTATATACCAGCAGGCCAAACACCTTCAAAATATTGTATCTTTGCTGCACACAAATATAAAAGAGGCACTTAGGAGTAAACCCAAGTGCCTTTTATGTTAGATTCGTTATTTAAAGTATCACACTTACAATGATCGCTGATAGGATGCTGACAAGAGTCGCACCGTAAAGCAGCTTCAAGCCGAAACGGGCTACAACATTTCCCTGTTTTTCATGAAGTCCTTTGACTGCACCGGCAATGATTCCAATTGATGAGAAATTGGCGAATGAAACCAAGAAAACCGAAACGATCCCTATCGTTCTTTCACTCAAGGCTGCTGATGCGTCCCCTAAGCTCAGCATGGCAACGAATTCATTGGTTACCAGTTTCGTCGCCATGATTCCGCCAGCAGTCACGGTTTCGGAAATCGGTATACCCATGATAAAGGCAAACGGTGCAAAGATATACCCCATAATGTCTTGGAAGCTGATGCCGAAAATCATGTCGAATAAGCTATTGATCCCTGCGATTAATGCAACGAAACCAATTAACATCGCTGCTACAGTGATAGCCACCTTAAATCCATCCATGATATATTCCCCAAGCATTTCGAAGAAAGACTGCTTCTCTGCCCCTTCTTCAACAGGGAGAATATCCTCTTCATCCGTTACGGTATAAGGATTGATAATGGATGCGATGATAAATCCACCAAACATGTTAATAACAATTGCCGTCACAACGTACTTTGGTTCAATCATCGTCATATATGCGCCGACGATCGACATCGAAACAGTTGACATCGCTGATGCACAAAGCGTATACATGCGAGATGGCGGAATGGCACCGAGTTGTTTTTTCAAGGTTATGAAAACCTCGGATTGGCCCACTATTGCTGATGCTACCGCATTGTAAGATTCCAATTTACCCATTCCATTCACCTTACTTAGAAGGAATCCAATCCACTTCATGATGAACGGAAGGATCTTGAAGTGCTGTAAAATCCCGATTAATGCTGAGATGAATACGATAGGAAGAAGGACATTTAAAAAGAAAGGCGACGCTCCTTCGTTCACAATCCCGCCAAATACAAAGGTTATCCCTTCATTTGCCCATTCTAAGAGTTTTCCGAAACCATCGGCAATCGAATTGATGATCACTAAGCCAAACTTCGTGTTTAATAATAAATAAGTTAAAATAAGCTGAATGACCACCATGAGGATGATCGGTTTAATTTTAACTTTCTTCCGGTCACTGCTGGCTAAGATAGCTAGTCCAAAAACAATAAGCAGTCCTAAAATTGCAATCAGAAATTTCATATATTCTGCCTCCACTAAGGGTGAATTTAATGTTCGTGCATTAATAGTAGGATACCCTCAAAAAATTTATGCAAACGTTTTCTCTTTCATCCAAAATACATGTACGTACCTCTCCAGAAGTCTATATTAAACTAATATTTTTTTAAGTGCAATTATTATTTCCCTTTTTAAAATAACAATTAGTGACAATAAGCGTTTCGTGAATTAAAAAAGAAGGCTCCCCATCGAAGGGAACCTTCGCTTTCCTTAAATAGTTTCGACTATTTAGGCAGCTGTTTTTCTGGATATCATCGTTGTCGCTAATGTAGCACCTCCAATTACAAAGATGATGATGGATACGGCCAAGCCACCTGCCCCTTGATAAAAGTCGATGAATTTCCCTGCTAAAGAGTCTCTGCCTTGGAAACCGCCACCGCTTGGCATCTCCCCTGGAGTCCCGGAACCATTTGGCCCTCCTTGTGGAGTGCCCTGCGTATCATTAGATGCCGTTTCCGTAGATGAATCATCGGTCGCCGTACTGCTATTAGCCGATTCTTCCGTATCATCCGTTTCTGTTGTGTTGCGATCGGCAGGCTGACCCATCACCGCCTGTCGGTTCATGGGTTCAGTGCCGCTGCCATCCACATACATCATGATCCCGATGACTGCTTGGGCCATTAAAAGGATCGAAGCCAATATTCCAACCAAAAAGTGTAACTTACCAAGTCTTTTCATTAATGATTCCCCTCCGAAAATAACTGTATTTATAAGATGATTATCTAAAAAGACCCTTAACTTTTCCTTAAGCAACAAGGTAGAAAGTAAGGGTCTTTTACTATTGGATGACTTCTTAAGGCGGATTAATTTTTCCTTTGATTTCTCGGAAAAGTGATTTCGAAACGGGTGCGTTCATTCAGTTCACTCGTAACCTTGATGTTCCCTTGATGTGTGTTTACAATCCATTTGGCTATGGATAGACCTAAGCCTGAGCCTTCATTTGCTGAACGGGATTGCTCCACTTGATAAAAACGGTTAAAAATCAAGGGGAGATCTTCCTGCGGAATGCCTTTTCCATTATCCTCCACAGTAAGAATGATGGATGAAGCATTCTTGATGCAGGATAGGGAAATCCTCCCGCCTTCCTCGGTGAATTTCATGGCATTATCCACCAATATCACCAACAGCTGATGAATTCTCTCTTTATCACCATGAAACACCACCTGTTCGGGAGCATGGCTAATGATTGATTTTTCTTGAAAAGATGCTATATCCGTATACTGTTCCACGATATCCATAAGTAAGTCATCAAGGAAAAAGTTTGATTTCTTAACCTCCATTTGATTTGAATCCGTTCTGGTCAAGGTCAAAAGTCCGTTTACAAGCTTATTCAATCGCCGGACTTCTTTCGAAATGATGGATATATCAACGGCTTTTTCCTCGATTGTCGCGTTCGGTGATTGAAACAGCAAATCAGCCCGCGATTGAATGACAGCAAGAGGCGTTCTAATTTCATGCGAAGCATCCGAGACAAACTGCTGCTGCTGATCCCAGGATTTCTTGACCGGGATCAAAGCCCGTCCTGCCAGAAGATAGCCTGCGCCAACCGCCACTAGACTTCCAATTCCTCCACCAACAAACAATATGAGCAGTAAGCGATCGAGCATTTCCTTTTCTGTATCCACATTCCTGATGAATTGTACGGCCATCTCTCCATACCCTGTATCGACCTGGGTGGAAAGGGCCCGATACGTGTATCCATTCACTGATATTTCTTCAATGTCATCAAATGTTTTAGGGGAAAATTGTTGTTCATTGACCTTAAAAAAATTGTCTACACTCAGTCTTGGCTCAATGATCGTATCATCCGGTCCCCAAACGATGACACTTGGCCCCGGACCTAAGAGAAACTCACCTTGCGGACGTCCGCCTGGCATGCCGCCATTATTGAAATCCCTGTAATCCTTTATAAGTGAATCATTTACATCCTTATAGATCTGGTCTTCCGTATAGAAATAAATCGTTCTGCTTAATATGGCTATTAAGACAATAAAGACGATAGAATTCAATAATGTTAGTTGAAGCCGTGTTTTTTGGAACATAATGATCCCCTTATGGTTGTTTTAGCATATAACCAATACCGCGTACGGTTTGAATATCTTTATGATAATTGAAAGGTTCCAATTTTTTTCTAAGGTGATGGATGAACACTTCGACAATGGCAATCGTCGTATCTGAATCAAACCCCCAAATACGGTCGAAAATTTGCTCACGGGTCAATATTTTCCCATTATTTTGAATTAGGTACTCCAGTAATTCAAACTGTTTCAAGGTCATTTTAATGACCTTTCCATCAACTAAAATATCCTTTTCCTTTTCCAGCAGTTCAATACCACGGTATTTTACATGCTGCGCAAGCGATATAATGCCGCTCCTTCGAAGCAGGGCACGAATCCTGGCCTTAAGTTCCGGTGCCTGGAACGGCTTGACTAAATAATCATCGCCACCCATTTCCAATCCTTTGACACGATCCTCAAGAGCATCTTTTGCCGTCAAAAACAAGACACTTGTATCGATTTTTGCGTCCCTGATTTTCCGTACGATTTCAAATCCATCGATTCCCGGAAGCATTACATCCAAAATGATGATATCGTATATACTTTGCTGAGCCATGAATAGCCCATCTTCCCCATTGTCTGCTGTATCGACTTCATATTCATCAGTCAGAATCTGTCGGATCGATTCTAATAATGAAACATTATCCTCTACCACCAAAACCTTCATTCAGGGTACCTCCCAGCCGCTTCAATTGTGATATATATGTTGATTTTATCCTTTTTCATATGCAAAAGAAAGCGGGCTTTTAATCGCCTGCTTTCTCTCAAATTGTATGTTCATTCGTGACGCAGTGCTTGAATTGGATTTAATCTGGATGCTTTATTGGCAGGAAATACGCCAAATATTATCCCGATTAAAATGGAGAATAAGAAGGCAAACAATGTCACCGACCATGAATAACTAATCGTTAAGCTTGAAAAAACTGAAATCAATTTTGCGATTCCCAAGCCAATTCCAACTCCCAACAGTCCTCCGAAGCAGCTCAAGACCATCGCTTCAATTAAAAACTGAAGAAGGATCGATTTCCGATTTGCCCCAATTGCTTTTCTAATCCCGATTTCCTTCGTCCTCTCCGAGACGGAAACCAGCATGATATTCATGATCCCGATTCCGCCTACCAGTAACGAAATACTCGCAATACCGCCAAGCATGAGTGTGAACGTGTCCGACACGGAGCTCATTGTATCCATCAGATCTTCTTGATTGGACACCGAATAGTTATCACTCTGTTCTGGGAATGATGTGGTCATCGTACCTTGTACCTGGTACATCGCCCTATCTATGATATTCTCGTTCTTCGCTTTTAAATAGACGGTTCCGATTGTCGTGCTGCCTGTAGCCCTTTCGGCAGTGGTGATCGGGGCAATGATTACATCATCCCCGCTCGATCCCATTGAGGTGCCTACCGATTTCAGCACACCGATCACGCGATAGGAAACGCCGCCGATGAGAACGTTCTGGTCCACGGCTTTTTGATTTTCAAAAAGCGTGGTGGCTGTATCTGATCCAAGGACAACGACCTTGGAGCGTAATTCCGTTTCCATATCCGTCAAAAACCGGCCTTGACTGAGCTCCAGATCCCTGACTGATAAGTAGGATGAAGTTGCACCGGTCATTGAAACCTGTTCCGTAGCTTCTCCATTCTTAGCATAAACGCGTCCAGTGACCACAGGCGCCACTTCCGATATCCCGTTCAGCTCTTTAAACTGTTCAATTGTATCATCCGTCAGCTCCACGGAGTCGGTATCCGTGACACTAACCGTTATCAGGTTCGTTCCCAGGCTATTGATCTCATCCTGAACGGACTGTGAGGAACCCTGTCCAATCGAAACAAGGACGATTACGGAGGCAACTCCAATTATGATCCCAAGCATGGTTAAAAATGCTCTGACTTTATTGGTTTTGATACTGCGTATAGCCATCTTCATAGATTCGCTCAGGTTCAATCCAATCACCTCCGTTTTCAAATAGCTGACCATCCTGTATCCGGACGACACGAGTCGCTTCTTTAGCAACTTCCAAGTCATGGGTTATAAGAATGATTGTTTGTCCCTTTCCGTTCAATTCTTTCAGCATCTGCAGCACTTCTTTACTCGTTTTACTATCAAGTGCCCCCGTCGGCTCATCCGCCAATAAAACGGGAGGGTTACCGGCAAGTGCCCTTGCAATCGCAACTCTTTGCTGCTGTCCGCCCGACAGTTGGGTCGGCAGGTGATTCTTCCGGTCACTCAGGCCGACCATATCAAGGCATGCATTGGCCACTTCTCTTCTTTCCTTCACGCTTGCCCCTCTATAAACCAGGGGAAGTTCGACATTCTCCAACGCTGTCAGTTTTGCCAACAGGTTGAAATTTTGAAAGATAAATCCGATTTTAATATTACGAATGGCAGCCAGCTCATTATCCTTCATCTTTTCCACTTCTTTTCCATCGAGAAGATATTCACCTATGTCAGGCTTGTCAAGGCAGCCAATCATATTCATGAACGTCGATTTCCCTGATCCGGAAGGACCGATGATCGAAATGAAATCGCCTTTATCGATTGTAAGACAGACATCTTGAAGGGCGTTGACCGTTTCACCGCCTAATTCATAAGATTTAGACATGTTCTTAATTTTTATGATGGGTTTCGCCATTTTACTGACCTCCCTTGCCACTCGGCATTCCGCCACCGCTTGGCATCCCGCCGCTCGGAACTCCGCTGCCGCTCTGCATTCTTATTTCGCCTCCTTGCCCACCCCTCATTCCTTCGCCGCCACTGCCAGTGGAGCTCTCATTGATGGTGATAGGCAAGGAAACGAACTGTCCCTCTTCAAGACCCGAAGTTATTTCAATATACTTATCGTTGCTGATCCCAGTCTCAACCACTTTTTTTGTACTGGCAGCTTTTTCAGTTGTACCGGATTGTTGTATATTCACATATTTCTCTTCACCTTCAATTTGGACTGCTTCAATCGGAACATATAAAGCATCTTTTACACTATTCGTCAAAATGCTCACCTCAGTCGACATCCCAATTTTTATATCGCCGGGTTTGTCAATTTTGATAGTGACATCGAACGTAGAAACTCCATTCTCATATGTACCTTCCTTTGCTACACTGGTCACTTCACCCGTAAACGTTTCATCTTCAAAAGCACTGGCTTTAATTTCAACTGTTTGTCCTTTTTTAACACTTGGGACATCCAATTCATCAACACTGATCGTGGTTTTCAATTTTTTATAATCCGTAACATGTGCCACCACTTCACTGCTTGATACACGATCTCCTTCTTCTACATCCAATGTTGTCACGGTACCATCGAATGGTGCCGTTATCGGGTCACTTCCATCCGTGAAGGTAATGAGTTCATCGCCTTTCTCAACCAATTCATTCTTCGCTACAAGGACTTCATCCACTTCATCCGTTACCGAGGAAGTGATGTCCTCACTATTGATTGCGGCGACCGATCCGGAACCGCTTATTTGAACTTCAAGATCTCCCTTTTCAACTGTAGCCGTCACCGACTTTGCAATTACAGGCTCAGCATTGTCCTTCATGAAAAACCAAACGCATCCACCAATCGCAAGAACTAAAACCGTGCCTATCATTATCAACTTTTTCATCACTTTTCTCCTTTCAGATTTCCTTCATTGAAACCAGTATCGTGAAAGAAGCTTAACTTTTCCTTAATGGCCATGTGTTTGATATCAATCAGCAAGCAGCTTTTGCTTGTACGTAACAATAAAAAACTATGTCGAACGAAAAATGGTTTATTTTCAGCATTTAAATTTACAATATATTCTGAAAAATATATACTGATACTGTTATCGGAAATTGGTAATGAAAACCAAATCAATGATGATGAAGGGGGAACCAACTTGGCATCAAACGATTCAATCGCTAAGGAAACCGAGGTAAGCGCTTCCACGGACTACACCAAGATCGTCCAATCACAATCTTTTCAAGAACTCTTAAGGAAAAAACGCAATTTCATCGTCCCGCTATCCATCTTTTTCATGGTCTTTTATTTCACCCTACCCATACTAACTTCCTATTCTAAAGTTCTTAACTCAATTGCCTTCGGGGCAATCAGCTGGGCCTGGATCTTTGCCTTCGCTCAATTTATCATGACCTGGACATTATGCATCCTCTATTCCAAAAAAGCTGCGACATTTGACCGGTTAGTAGAAAAAATCGTTAAAGAAGCGAAAGGATAAAGGTGAATTCACAATGAATATACTTGCTTTTATTTTATTTCTAATCATTGTCGGACTAACATTGGTCATTACCTATTTTGCTTCACGGCGCACCAAAACGACCGCGGACTTTTATACGGCTGACAGCAGCCTTACTGGCTGGCAGAATGGCTGGGCCATTGCGGGAGATTATATGTCCGCTGCCTCATTTTTGGGGATAGCCGGCATGGTCGCACTCTCCGGATTTGATGGTTTTTTCTATAGCATAGGTTTTCTCGTTGCGTATCTGGTCGTTCTTTATATCGTGGCCGAACCGCTCCGTAACCTTGGCAAGTATACATTGGCGGACATGATCGCTGCCCGTTTCAATGAAAAGAAAGTACGCGGGGTTGCTGCCCTTAACACCATTTCGATTTCAACCTTTTATATGATCGCCCAATTAGTCGGTGCAGGTGCACTTATAAAACTCTTACTTGGAATTGATTATCTTTACTCCGTCATCATTGTAGGTATTTTAATGACCGTCTATGTCGTATTTGGCGGTATGACGGCCACCAGTTGGGTCCAAATCGTCAAAGCCGTTTTATTGATGGCAGGTACATTCATCATCTCCATCATCGTGTTGGCGAAATTCGACTTTAGCGTGATCGAGATGTTCAAGCAAATGAAAACAGCCACTCCTTTGGGCGGGGATTTCCTCAACCCAGGTAACAAATTCAAGGATCCTTTGGATACTTTATCCCTTAATTTAGCGCTTGTACTCGGTACAGCTGGACTGCCTCACATTCTCATCCGTTTCTTTACGGTGAAAGACGCCATCACAGCCCGTAAGTCCGTAGTATATGCCACGTGGATCATTGGCATCTTTTATATAATGACCATTTTCCTCGGCTTTGGAGCGGCAGCTTTTGTTGGATACGACAAAATCATAGCCGCGAATGCAGCCGGTAATATGGCTGCTCCGCTGCTTGCCGAAGCTATTGGGGGTGACTTCCTGTTCGCCTTCGTCTCTGCTGTTGCTTTCGCAACCATTTTAGCGGTTGTAGCAGGTCTCGTCCTATCGGCAGCATCTGCTTTTGCCCATGACTTCTATGGCCACATCATCCGGAAAGGCCAAGCCACTGACAAGGAACAAGTCGTTGCAGCTCGTTGGGCATCCATCGGAGTATCCGTCCTTTCAATCATCCTTGCCTTATTTGCCCAAAACATGAATGTCGCCTTCCTTGTTTCACTTGCCTTTGCCGTCGCTGCCAGTGCCAATCTGCCAATTATTGTCTTCACGGTATTCTGGAAACGTTTTAACACTGCCGGGGCTGTCACGGGCATGATAGTTGGACTGGTCAGTTCTTTATTGCTTGTATTCCTAAGTCCCAATGTCTGGTCACCGGTAGAGGGAGCGGCAATATTCGTTGGGGAGCCATTATTCCCGCTTGCCAATCCAGGCATCATCTCCATCCCGATTGGTTTTATCGCAGCCATCGCCGGAACACTTCTGTCAAGCAAGAAAGCTGATGCCAAAAAATACGACGAAATCTTGGTCACTGCTAACACTGGGATGAAAGATCCCATATAAGCTAGATTTATTATTATTTTAAAATATCAAAAAAAGAAAGGAGATCAGGGTGTTCGACCTGCTCTCCTTTCTTTTTATTCAGATATATTCATCAGGAATATTCCCGCTAGCTTCTCAATCTTAACTTCCTTCTATTGTACTTAGTTACTAACTGGTTCATGACTTCTGCAAAGATCAGCCCCATCGCAATGGCACCAGCCAGCATGAAGACCTTGGCCGCCAGCTGAACGGCGACATAAAAATCATTTCCGACAAAATGCTTCATCGCATCATATGACAAACCTCCAGGCACGAGGGGGATGATTCCCGATACATTGAAAATCGTAATCGGCGTTTTATACCTTTTAGCAAAATACTGGCTGATGACCGCAACGATAAATGCAGCCGCTAAAGTTGCAATGATGCTGTTTATCTCATTTTCAACCAAAGCAAAGTATAAGATCCACCCCAACATCCCTACGAAACCACATTGAAACAATGAATTTTTTGGTACATTGAAGATGACTCCAAAGGCGGCTGAGGCAATGAAACTGGTAATAAGCTGTGCAATCATCATTCTTCCTCCCCTAAAATCATAAGAAAACAAACGCAGCCGATATTCCTGCCCCAATGGCTAAAGCAGTTAATCCTGCATCCGCACCCTTGGATAGACCCGAAACCAAATGCCCTGCAATTAAATCCCTGGCTGCATTCGTAATTAACAGCCCTGGCACAAGCGGCATCACCGCTCCAATGATTATCGTGTCCAGATGACTTCCAACTCCAATCTGGACAAAGAACATAGCTACTAATCCTACGACTAAAGAGGCGATGAATTCAGCAAAGAAACGAACTTCCAGTAACCAGTGCAAATAAAGCAGGCAAGAGAATCCCATTCCTCCAGCTATACAGGACCAGATGAAATCACTCCACTGTCCTTGGAACATGATTAAAAAGCAGCCGCTCGCTATAAATGCAGCAAAGACCTGTACCCACATGGGATACCCCATCCCGGCCTTTTCGATTTGTTTTAACCGTAAATATGCTTCCTCGGGTGTCATTTCCTTGCTGGAAATGCTTCGGGATATACTGTTAACCAGCGTTACCTTATGTAAATCTGTAGATCGTTGGGAAACCCGGATCAATTTTGAAGCTGGATGCATGCCATCCAGCGAAAAAATAATTCCAGTAGGGGTCGAAAAACTGTGTGATTCACCGCACCCAAACGCTGCAGCGATCCTAACCATCGTATCTTCCACCCTTGATGTTTCCGCTCCGTTCTGAAGCATGATTTTTCCCGCAAGTAAACATACATCTATAATTTCATTGTATGGTAAACGATCATCCATTTTATCCTCTCCATCACTTTCTGCATGAGTTTCTCTCAATAACAGATAACGATCACACCAATTTAAATCCACCTCATAATAGCCCAATTCCTGTGAAAAGGATATAAAAATATTACCTATTTAATTTATCAATTCCATTAACCTTCACTACTATCTTTCTTAGTACCAGTATTCCCTTTATTTCCTGCCAAAACCGTTTAGTTAAAAGAAAATTCAATTATATTCATAATTAAAAGGAATGCAGGCACTGCATCCCCCTTTTCCTATCCTGTACGTCTATACTCCCTTTTGAATGAAGCAATTCACTGTTTCATTAAACAAATCGCTTTCTTCCATAAATGGACAATGACAACTATCTTCAAAGATTACTAGTTTGGAGTTAGGAATGTTTTTATGCAAATGTTCGCCTGCAGCTACAGGAATGACTTTTTCATGCCTTCCAAAACAGAGAAGTGTCGGAATATTGATTTCTGGCAAGAATTCACGATAGTCCACAATCGATTGGTCAAATAGAATGCTACTGGCGATGGATTCCGGCATTTTGGTCACTTCCTTAAGCATCCAGCTTGCATCCTCTGCAGTTAATTCATTGTTGAACATGGAAGCAAGGAAGCTTTGCAAAAACGAGGAACGATTCGTTTGTATTTCAGTCATGAAGGCAATCAACGTATCCATATCAAATGCGCCGATATTAAAATCGGGCCACTTGAAATCAGATGCCAATTCATCCACAATCACGGTTGAATGAATATTTTCCTCACCGAATTGCTTAAGATACTCCCAGACGACAAATGCCCCCATCGACCAGCCTACAAGTATGACATCCCTTAATCCCAGTTCAACTATGAACGCATGAAGATCTTTTGCATAAACGGAGACCGTATTTCCGTAATGTACATGATTTGACTGGCCATGGCTTCTTAAATCAAGTAAGATCGTTCTATATTTTTCTGAAAAGTACGGAAGCTGCCTTTTAAAGAACCGGCTGCTCATCCACACACCATGGATAAAGATGATCGGTTTCCCCTGGCCCTTTTCTTCATAAAATAACCGAACCCCTTCTTCCACCTCAATAAATGCCATTCTATCCCTCCTTCTTGATATTTTCACCATTCATTCCCCATTATTATTTATTGCATTTCTTCTTTTAACATTCCTTCCTATAAAAATATATTGTCAAACCTGATTTTAGAGTTGATAATGAAGTATATTTTTATTGATATCTTCATCCTGAAAGGACGGAATTTTAATGAAGAGTTTTATCAAAAACTATCGATCCTCTTTAATACTGCTCACTGCCATTATTATCGGCGGGATAGCGGGTGTAGTTTTCGGGGATAAAACCTCGATCATACAGCCTCTAGGGGACTTATTCTTAAATCTGATGTTCACGATCATCGTGCCATTGGTATTTTTCAGCATTGCTTCAGCGATTGCCAATATGAGCGGAATGAAGCGTCTCGGAAAAATCATGGGAAGTATCGTTCTCGTATTCCTGACAACAGCCGCTTTGGCTGCCGTCATTGGATTTATTGGGACAACCATTGTCAATCCGTTGGAAGGCACAGATACGACAGCCATTAAAGAACTGATGGAAAACAGTTCCCCTGAAGAGACCATAGAAGAAGTATCTTTCTTCAGTCAACTGGTCAACACGGTAACCGTTTCCGATTTCCCAGAACTGTTCTCCAGAAGCAATATGCTTCAGCTTATCGTTTTCTCAGTACTAATCGGACTTTCCACTGCACTGGTCGGTGAGAAAGCAAGACCGATTACTGAGTTTTTGACAGCGGGTACAGCTGTCATGATGAAGGTCGTCAAAATTGTGATGTACTATGCTCCAATTGGACTTGGTGCTTATTTTGCGGCGATTATCGGGCAGCTTGGGCCGCAGATTTTAGAAGGCTATGCTCGCACTTTCATTCTTTATCTAGTCTTGGCCTTGATTTATTATTTTGGCTTCTTCACTTTGTATGCCTTTATCGCAGGCGGGAAAGATGGAGTTAAATTATTTTGGAAAAATGCCCTGACACCATCCATTACAGCCATCGCCACTTGTTCTAGTGCCGCTTCCATTCCAGTCAATCTGGAATCGGTCAAGAAAATGGGCGTGCCAAAGGATATAGCGGAGACTGTCATCCCACTCGGAGCCAACACTCATAAAGATGGTTCGGTATTCGGCGGGGTATTGAAAATCGTTTTCCTATTCAGCTTATTTGGAAAGGATATGACAAGTATTTCAAGCATTTTAAGTATACTTGCTGTTGCCTTTTTGGTTGGAGCTGTTATGGGTGCCATTCCTGGAGGCGGCATGATTGGGGAAATGCTGATTCTTAGTGTATTCGGCTTCCCTGTGGAAGTCCTGCCTATCATTGCCGTTATATCAACAATCATCGATGCTCCCGCTACACTGCTTAACTCAACAGGAAACACGGTTTGTGCCATGCTTGTCACAAGGCTTGTTGAGGGGAAAAACTGGTTAAAACAAGCTTTCGTTAAAGAAGCCGTATGATTCTTATAACTGACTGGCTCCTGGTTAAACAGGAGCCAGTTTTTTCATTTTCACGACTTTTGACAAGGGGTTCCTTCCCCTTACATAGAATTAAAGATTGAAGGAGGGAATGGAATGTTAATGAAATGCCTACCTGCCGCAATCCTTATCACGGGACTAGCATATATTTTTCTTATACCGGAAGAGCCTTTGATCATCAAAATACTGTTCAAGATACTCCCCATGTTATTGATTTTGCTCTACGCCCGGACAAATGTGAGAAGACGGGATCGTTACCAATCCTTAATCTTTCTTGGTTTATTCTTTTGCATGCTTGGAGATGGTTTGTTGATTTGGTTCGTCATCGGGCTTTCCGCCTTCTTGATCGGCCACCTTTTCTATATTACGGCATTCCTTGGACTATGGAACTTTTCATGGCTCCGATTTGCGACGATTGTTCCGATTAGCATTTACTCCACTTGGATTAGCCGTGAAATTGTACATTCGTTAATCGAAAGAGGTGAACATAACCTCATCATCCCTGTGATCTGTTATGTAACGGTCATCTCCCTCATGGGCTGGGCGGCATTTATGACCGGAAATACGGCCGCAATCATCGGCGGGGTCCTATTCGTGATTTCCGACTCCATTTTATCTTGGAACAAATTTATCGATGATGTTGCCTATTCTGGCCCAATGATCATGCTTACCTACTATGCAGCCCAGTTTTGCATCGCTAACAGCATTCGCATGAAACCTTCCTTTCATTTATCGAAAGGTTTGAAAAGTGAACGGCCTATCCATTGAATCTGAATGTCCAATCGTTCCACATGAAACATTTATATTAAAAAAGGCGTTCACAGCCCTGCTTGAACTGTGACGCCCTTACTTAACCTTTAATTTTCTTAATGAAGACTACTTTTAAATAATCCCCTTCCTTATATTCCCTTATCGTTTTAAAATCAGCCGGTAATGAGAATTCTTCCATGATCTCATATTTTCCATTCATTTCCTTAAAAGCAACATCAATGAAGCTCCTGAATTTTTTCATGTCAAACGTACTGCAATTAGTTGAGGCGATAATGATCCCATTGTCTTCCGTAATGGAAATGGTATCCTTCAATAGATTGACATAGTCTTTCCCGGCACTGAAAGTAAACTTCTTCGATTTGGCAAAGCTGGGCGGATCGAGGATGACCATTTCAAATTTCAAAGCCTTCTTCACTGCATATTTAAAATACTTGAAAACATCCATCACCACGATATTTTGAGCTTCGGGATCTATTCCATTCACACTGAACTGCTCGATCGTCTTTGGTAAACTGCGATTCGCCAGGTCGACACTAGTTGTTTTAACAGCACCTCCTAAAGCGGCAAACACGGAGAATGCCCCCGTATAGGAGAACATATTCAACACGGTTTTCCCTTTTGCATATTCATCCCGGATTTTCCTTCTGACATCGCGTTGATCAAGGAAGACACCGACCATTGCCCCATCATTCAGATAAACAGCAAAATGGACTCCATTCTCCTTTACAAGAAGCGGAAATGCCGGCTGTTCGCCCATGACAAAATCGTCTTCATCCACGTACTGCCCCTTTGTATCAAAGCGTTTCTTCTGATAAATCGATTTGACCTCGACCGTTTCCTGCAATGCCTTAATGATGTAGTCCTTAAAGGAATATATCCCTTTGCTATACCAGCTAATGACATAGTGACCATCATAATGATCAATGATTAAACCGCCAATTCCATCACCTTCCCCATTAAACAAGCGGAAAGCTGTAGTCTCCCCATCTTCAAAAAAAGACTTTCGGAATTCATATGCTGCCTGGATTTTGCCGTTGAAGAAGGATTGATCGATCTTTTCATTTTCTCTTCGGGTCAATACCCAGCCATAGCCCTTATTCTGTTTACCATAATAACCTTTTGCCAGAAAGCGGTTGTTTTCATCCACCAAACGCACCAAGGACCCCTCTTCCTGAAGGTCATTAAGGTTGGCTATCGACTCTTTAACAATCAAGGGAAAACCCTTGGCGATTTTACTCACGAACTTAGCTTTCACTTTTATATCAATTTCTTTTCCCATCTATATCATCCTATCTATGCAATTGCTTTCCTCCCCATTTTACCCTAATCCCTTTATAAATAAAAACCAGCCCGGTTCCTTAACCAGGCTGGTTTCCAAGAAAACTTTGATTATGAAACTTCCAAATGAAGATCGCCTGGCTTAACTTTACCCATCATCTTCAATACCCGATGCAAGGCAAGTGTGATTACAGCTGGCAATACCATACCAACTGCCACATAAACCAAAAACGTGTACAGCCCCTGACCAGTTATGATGGCAATCGGGGCAATCATTGAACTTAACCCCATGCCTCCAAGCTCATACGGCACTTGAAAATCGAATGCCAGGGTAGCGATAGGCGCACAGATGATTGCCGCCACAAAAGGAGGAATTACATATAATGGCTTTTTGATCAAGTTAGGAAATTGGACTTTTGGTGTAACGACCATCTGTGCCAGGAACCCGCCCATATCATTATCTTTATAAGACATGACAGTGAACCCGACAAACTGAACGGTACATCCAATTAGAGCTGCAGCACTGGAAACGGGATCTAATTGCAGGGCGATCGCCAGTGCAGCGGAAGACGCCGGTGTCATCAATAAAATGCTCCATACCAAGGCTATGACCATGGAACCGATTAAGGGAGAACCCTCGACCGCAGCGGTGGTTTGACTGCTTATCCATGTTAGGAGCGGAGTGGTGACAAGAGCCAGGCCATATCCAGAAACTCCACCGACCAGAACAGCGCCCATTGGGATGGCCATGATGTCCAACTTCGTTTTGCCGATTAGGCGCTTACCTATATATGTTGCAATCACTGCCGCCAAGACAGCACTTAGTGGCTGACCCGTTACAATCGTGAAGGCACCCTCAGCAGTTCTGTGAATGGCAGCACCTCCAACAGCACTTGAAGCCATGGCGCTAAAGATAATTAATGAATTTCCTCCGAGCTGATATGCGATACCTGCTCCTAAAGCTGGCGCTAGCAAGACCTTGGCAGCCCCGCCTATTGCCATGAAGACCTCCCAGCCTAAATAGCCCCCTATGGATTCAAACAATAACCCGATCCCTAATGTAACCAAGACTGCGTTGGCTATCCCTGTTGATGCCTTGTACATTCGATCGCTGATGTATTCTTTCCTGCTCACTTTATCTCCACTCCTTATCTATTATCTGAATATTCAATTTAGGAAAATCGAAAAAAAAATAAAGGTCTTCATTAAAAAAGCCTATCAAGTATATCGTACCGCTGCCTAAATGTCTGCTAATGTCTGTTCGTATAATAACATGAATTTTCTGATAATGTAAGTGGTATTTTTATTCTAAAAAAATAAAAGCGCTTTCAAAAATAAAGATTTAACACATTACTATTCAATAAAAACTAATAAATTATTATTCCAAAATAATTTATACCCATTTTAAGATGTCTATATGGAGATATTTCGGTACATTTGCAACAAAAAAAAGAACCCGATTAAGGATTCTCCCATTAGCTGGATTTATGACTTTACTAATATACCCATCCTATTTTTGAAAACCTTCCAATTTTGCAAAAGTGTCCTTCAAATATTGGTAAAACAATTTCTCCGTGGGCATCAGTTCCCTATCAGTTGGAACGATGACACCTACAGCCCTGGTAACAGAAGGTTCCTCCAGCGGCAATTTAACCGTAAAACGCGGCAAGCTATCGACTAAGGAAATCTCAGGTATCAAGGTTATACCCAGGCCTGCTGCCACCAGGCCTTTTATGGCATCAGTATCTTTTCCTTCAAATGCCACTTCCGGTTCAAAGCCATGCAGTTTGCAAGCTTTCATAACGAGATCCCTTAATACATAACCCTTTGGAGATAGGATGAACGGGTTTCCTTGAAGCTCATTCAAGTGTAGTGATTTCTTTAAGGCCAAAGGATGACTTTCTGGTAAAAGGGCAACTAACTTCTCAATAAATAGCGTTTCACCTTTGATTTTCTTTTCATTCATCGGCAGAGGACCGATCAAGGCCATGTTAATGTTACCTTTTATTACCGAATCTATCAGGTATCGATATGAACCTTGTTTCAATGTGAATTTTGCCTGCGGATAACTTTCCCTGAAGTCGGAAATGACCCTTGGCAATACATAAGAAGCTAAACTGCTGGGAAAGCCAATCCGGATTGTCCCCTTTTCTGGGTGCAGGCTTTCAGCCATCTCACGTTTGGCACGATCGATTATATCCATAGCTTGCTCCATATTCGCTAAAAAGGTATGTCCGATAGGCGTCAATCTAATCTTTCGGCCATCCCTGATAAATAGTGGCACGCCTAATTCTTCTTCTAAATTGTAGATTTGACGACTGACAGCTGACTGGGCAACATGCAAGTTCACTGCTGCTTCCGTCATATGTTCACGCTTTGCCACTTCAATGAAATATTCGATTTGCCTTAATTCCACTCTAAGCTCCCTCTTCCATATCAAAACAGCATGCTACTTATCTAATATTCAGATTGTTTGTTTTATTTTTAAATTATATCATGAAAGTATCATATAAAAACCGATATCTTATTCAATTAGTATTTTAAAACTACTATATTACCTTAAGGGAGAGAGAACAATGACCACTTCACAAGAAGTCGAGCATGAGGAATTACAAGTTGCCAAAGAGTTTGTAAGTCAAGTATACGCACAGGTAAAGGAGCGTAATCCTCACGAAAATGAGTTCCATCAAGCCGTAAAGGAGATATTCCTTTCACTGATCCCTGTTTTTGCAAAACATCCTGAATATATGAAAAGCGGGATATTGGAGAGGCTGGTTGAACCCGAAAGAATGATCACCTTCCGTGTTTCTTGGGTTGATGACCTGGGAAATGTTCAAGTAAACCGTGGTTTTCGTGTGCAATTCAACAGTGCAATCGGACCATTCAAAGGCGGTCTCCGATTCCACTCCACTGTCAATTCCAGCATCATAAAGTTTCTTGGTTTCGAGCAAATCTTTAAAAACTCTCTTACTGGCCAGCCGATCGGCGGGGGAAAAGGCGGGTCGGACTTCGATCCAAAAGGAAAATCGGACGCAGAAATCATGCGTTTTTGCCAAAGCTTCATGTCGGAATTATCTCGCTATATCGGCCCTGATACAGACGTACCAGCTGGTGACATCGGAGTCGGTGCAAGAGAGATTGGATACCTGTTCGGTCAATATAAAAAGATGCAAGGCAGCTACCATGCCGGTGTTCTAACTGGTAAAGGTATAAGTTACGGAGGAAGCTTGGCCCGTACAGAAGCGACTGGATACGGAACGGTTTACTTCGTCGAGGAGATGCTCAATGACAAAGGGTTACAATTCCATGGCAGCACTGCCGTTATTTCCGGATCTGGCAATGTATCCATTTATGCCATTGAAAAAGCTACACAGCTAGGCGCAAAAGTGGTTGCATGCAGCGATTCAAATGGCTACATATATGATGAAAATGGTCTTAACCTGGATACAGTTAAACGGTTAAAAGAAGTGGAACGAAAACGCTTGAGCGAATATGTCGATGCGCACCCGGAAGCTGTATATCATGAAGGGAGCTACGGTATTTGGTCTGTACCATGCGACATCGCACTGCCTTGTGCCACACAAAATGAAATCGATGAAGAAGCAGCAAAACTACTGGTCAAAAATAATGTGAAGGCAGTCGGTGAGGGTGCTAATATGCCTTCAACCCTTGAGGCCATTGAAGTATTCCTTAATAACGGCATCCTTTTTGGACCAGCAAAAGCGGCCAATGCTGGCGGTGTAGCCGTGTCTGCACTCGAAATGGCCCAAAACAGCGCCAGGATGCCTTGGACTTTCGAAGAAGTCGATGCCAAGCTGCATGAAATCATGAAAAACATCTATAAAAACAGTGTAGAGGCTGCAGAAGCATATGGTGAGCCTGGCAACTTAGTTGTTGGGGCCAATATTGCCGGATTCCTTAAAGTGGCGGATGCGATGCTGACTCAAGGTATACTCTAGCAATCAGTTGATTTAGGAGGCGGTCCGACATGGGCCGCCTTACTTTTGTAAAAGAAGGATCTCACTTTCTTATACTCTCTCATTCATATCAATTCAAGCCGAATATCCACAATCAGATAACATCAATGGAATTAAAAAAGGAGTGCCGGAAAAGTTCCGGCACCCTCATTGTTTGTTTGACAATCATTCTTTGGTGACCAATTTCAATGGAACGGATATTGTGTCATCCACTTTGTCGCCTTTTAAGATTTTTTCAGCCGCATTAACCGCTTCTTCACCGATAAGTGCCGGTTGTTGGGCGATTGTAGCTTTTAGTTCACCGTTTTCAACTGCTTTCAATGCATCATCATTTCCGTCAAAACCAACCACGATGATGTCTTTTCCAGCTGCCTTGATTGCTTCAATGGCTCCTAGTGCCATTTCATCATTATGGGCGAATACCGCTTGGATGTCTTTATTGCCTTGCAGGATATTTTCCATGACGTTAAGCCCTTTTGTCCGGTCGAATTCCGCCGTTTGGCTTGTCTGGACATCTAACTGCTTGTCCGCAATATTGTGGAAACCTTTCCCGCGTTCACGAGTTGCAGATGCACCGGATACCCCTTCAAGTTCCACTACTTTCGCTTTTTCGCCAAGCTCCTTAACTAGATATTCTGCAGCCATTTCCCCGCCAGCCACATTGTCGGAAGCGATGAACGTTTCAATATCCCCTTCGTCTGAAGAGCGGTCAATCGTGATAACGGGAATGCCCGCTTCATTAGCTGATTGAACGGCTGAAGATATTGCCGCAGAGTCAGTAGGATTCACAAGAAGGACATCAACCTTTTGAAGGATTAGATCTTCAATTCCGCTGATTTGTTTTGCCGTATCATCTTGGGCGTCAACAACTGTGACTTTCATGCCTTTTTCTTTTGCTTCTTTTTCAATACCATCTTTTAAGGAAACGAAGAATGGATTGTTTAAAGTAGAGATGCTGACTCCGACTTTCACGTCTTTCATGGAGTCTTTCTTTTCCTTTTTATCATCTGTTAGACCAGAATCCATTGAACAGGCAGCCAAGACCATTAAAGAAAGAACCATGATGATCGATACTAATTTTTTCATTGATTACACCTCTTCTTATGATTTTTTACGGTCAAGTAAGACCGCGATTAATATAACTGCACCTTTCACCACTTGCTGGTAAAAAGAGGATACACCAAGTAAATTCATGCCGTTATTCAAGGTACCGATGATCAGGACACCGACCAGCGTTCCGAACAACCGCCCTTTACCGCCTGAAAGGCTCGTTCCGCCCAGCACCACGGCTGCGATGGCATCCATTTCATAGGATTGGCCTGCCGTCGGCTGTGCCGAATTCAGACGGGATGTCAAAATGGCACCGGCAATGGCCGCCATCGTACCGGCCAGACCATAGATGGCCACCTTGACTCGGTCAACTTTAATCCCCGAAATACGGGAAGCCCTTTCATTTCCTCCAATGGCATAAGTTTTACGGCCAAAGGATGTTTTATGAAGCAGGAACCATAGGATTAAAAAAGCGATGACCATCACAACGGCCGGTACTGGCACTCCAAGGAAGTAACCTCTCCCAAGCATCTGGAACATAACGGAATCGCCAATTCCGGTAATCGGCTTTCCATCCGTATACACAAGCGTTAATCCCCGGAAAATCGTCATGGTGGCCAGTGTCACGATGAATGGTGCCATTTTTCCCTTTGAAACGAGTATCCCATTGATTACACCCATTATTGCACCTAGTAGAATGCCTACTAATATTGCTAAAATCGGATCTAATCCCGAGACCATCATACCAGCCATAAGTGCGCTGGATAGAGCTAAAATGGAACCGACGGACAAGTCGATGCCACCTGTCAATATGATAAAGGTCATTCCAAATGCAATAAGTGCATTGATGGAGGTTTGACGCAATAAATTCAATATATTATTCGGTTCCATGAATGATGGATTTAAAACGGTTATTACGATAAATAAAAGTACCAGGGCGAGTAAAGGACCGAATTTCTGCCAAATCCCGCTTTTCCCTGTAGCCTCAAGTTTCATCCTAGTTCCCTCCTGTCGCCAATGCCATAATTTTTTCTTGCGTCGCTTCCTGCTTTAACAATTCCCCAGCTATCTCACCTTCGTGAACGACAAGGATTCTATCACTCATTCCAATGACTTCCGGAAGCTCTGACGAAACCATGATGA
The DNA here is from genome assembly GCF_050277335.1 of Peribacillus sp. NPDC101480. Taxonomy (NCBI): domain Bacteria; kingdom Bacillati; phylum Bacillota; class Bacilli; order Caryophanales; family Bacillaceae; genus Peribacillus; species Peribacillus sp. NPDC101480. The sequence goes on along the minus strand of NZ_JBNNSB010000003.1, from coordinate 69,400 downwards.
TGGCGATGCCTCGCTCCGTCAATTCATTCATCAACTCGTAAATTTCACGTTTTGCGCCAACATCTATGCCTCTGGTCGGTTCATCCATAATTAAAACTTTAGGGGAAGTCCCGATCCATTTGGCTATTACCACCTTCTGTTGATTTCCTCCGGATAGATTGCCGATTACCGTTTCAGCAGAAGATGTCTTTACATGAAGCCGCTTAATCATCATTTCGGCAAAGTTCATCTCATCTTCCGTTTTTACGATTCCGTTAGGAGCAAAACTTTTGAGATTCGGCAAGCCGATATTTTCCCTTACGGAAAAGTCCAGGATCAATCCCTCTTCTTTACGATTTTCCGTAATGAAAGCCAGGCCGTGTCGAACTGCATCCGTTGGTTTTCGTATGGAAACCTTCTTGCCTTCAATGGCGATTTCACCCCTGTCTATTTGGTCGACACCAAAAAGGGCACGCATTATTTCTGTTCTTCCTGCTCCCATCAATCCGGCGACACCGACAATCTCACCTTGGCGAACCGCGAAATGGATATCTTCAAAAAGCCCCTTTTTAGTTAAACCTTTTACATCAAGGACTATGTCGCCGAGGTTCGCTTCACGATGAGGAAAACGATCCTCCAGCTCCCGCCCTACCATTTTTTGAACGACTTCATCGAAATTTGTATCTGCAATTCTTTTCGTATCGACGGTTTTTCCGTCACGCATTACGGTGATCCTGTCACAAATGGCGAATATTTCTTCCATCCGATGAGAAATATAAACAAGCGATACACCCTTTTTGGTAAGACCCTTCATCACTTCAAAGAGCTTCTCTATTTCCCTATCAGTTAAAGCTGCTGTGGGCTCGTCCATGATGATGACTTCGGCATCCGTCATGAGCGCCTTGGCAATTTCAATCATTTGCTGTTCCCCGACAGAACAAAATCCGGCTTCCTTATCAAAAGGAAGGGAAATATTAAGTGTTTTAAAAATCTCGTTTGCACGCGCTTTCATTTGTTTCGTCTTCAGGACACCGAAGGCATTCACCATTTCCCTGCCGATAAATAGATTCTCCAGCACGGTCATTTCTGGCCAAATATTCAATTCCTGACGGATGAAGGCCATTCCCGCCTCTTCCGCTTCCTTTGAATCCCTGAATGAGGTTTCTTTACCGTTAATCTCGATCGTTCCTTGATCTTGTTTATGCAGCCCGGTCAAAATGTTCATCAAGGTTGATTTCCCCGCACCATTTTCTCCCATTAGCGCATGTACTTCCCCAGACTCTAAAGAAAAATGAACACCTTCCAATACCTTGTTTTGACCAAATGCTTTATAAATATTGTGCATTTCGATTTGCATGCTCATCATCTCATTTCTTTAAAAGAATACTCCAGACTGCAATATGCAATTTGAATATGGCGTCGTCTCCCCGGTCCGGATTATTGCTTTCGCGTTGCTTGTCAGCCTTTTAAAATCCTCATGGGAAACATATTCAATCGCCGCTCCGAATTGCTGCTCTATATATTGATGCTGTTCCGGGTTTTTAACCTTCACTTCTGTGGCAGCGATAACTTTTTCAACAACCATATCTTCGTGAATTGCCCGGACGACATCTTGAAATGATGGTGTTCCAGGCGTCAATGCTAAGTCTATCTTACAAACTCCAGGTGGCACCGGCAGCCCGGCATCACCTACGACAATATAATCGGTATGACCAAGGTCAACCAGGACCTTGGCTATTGAACTATTGATGATTCCTTGACGTTTCATGCTTCAAAGCCCCTCTCGACCTCTATCCTTTGCGGCATGCCGCCTTGGGCTCCTAACTTCGTCACGGAAATGGATGCTGCCCGGTTCGCGAATACCAAACATTCGTCAAAACTTTTTCCTTCTGCAACAGCCACGGCAAAGGCAGCATTGAATGTATCCCCTGCGCCTGTCGTATCCACCGCTTCCACTTCAAAGCTTGGAACAACCTTTTCTTCATGTCCGTCAAAATAACGGACGCCATTTTTTCCTTCGGTAATGAATAATTTATTGGGATGCTCAGTCAAGACTTCCGTTCTATCTCTCCCATTGAATAGTATTTCGAATTCATGTTCATTTGGAGTAAGGAATGATGCCTGTTGAATGACAGCCTCACTTAGCTTGCGGGCGGGAGCTGGGTTCAAAAGTAATCTCTTTTGAAGCGTGCTGCACAACTCAGCCAGATATTCCACCGTTTCCTCAGGTATTTCCTGCTGAACCAACACGATATCCGATTCCTCTATTACCTTTTTCGCCTTTTGTACATATTCAGGAGTAATGAAATCATTCGCACCCTTTACGACAATAATGCTGTTATCACCTTCCGAAAGGGTAATGTGTGCTGTCCCTGAAGCGGAACCTGTAACCGGTTCCACATACTTCGTGTTTACATGATTTTTTTTCAGGTTATCTAAGATGATCTCTCCATACACATCATCTCCTACACATCCAACCATCGACACTTCTGCACCAAGACGTGCCGCTGCAACAGCCTGGTTGGCTCCCTTTCCTCCAGGAACCGTGATAAATGACTCCCCTAAAACCGTTTCACCAGCCATTGGCCGCTTGGCTGATGTCACAACTAAGTCCATTGAGGAACTTCCCACTACAGCAATTCTAATCATGTCTTCTCCGCCTTCCTTCTCGTTGTTTGTCTCTCCACAAAAGAAACAGGGAGCTTTTCATGTGTTACTTCCAATTTTTCTTGATTGATCCTTTTAATTAGCATTTCCGCGGCTTGTGCCCCCATCTCATAGGCTGGCTGCCTAATTGTAGATAACGGCGGGTGCAATAACGCTGTGAAGGCGATATCATCATAGCCGATCAATTGTATGTCTTCCGGTATCCGTATTCCCCGTTTTAAAATCTCTTGAAGTGCGGCGGCTGCAACAATATCATTACAAGCTATAATTCCATCCGTTTCCGGATATTGCTCGAACAGCTGCTTCACGCAAGTTTGGCCGCCTTGAAGAGTTAGGGATGAATCCATGACTTGCACGTTAACTTTTGCTTGTTTCAATTCTTCGTATGCTGCCATGTACCGTTCATAAACAGGCTTTATTTCGACTGGCCCCCTAATGAGGACGATATTCGTACTGCCTCTATCCAGCAATACGCGTGCTGCCAGCTTACCGCCTGTCTTTTGATCGGAATAAACAGCTGGTAATTTCTCTGCTGTACGGTCGAGAAGGACAACTGGAATATCCAGATTATCGAAATTTTCATTGGCTTCTTCACTAGTTGAAGCAATCATGCCCACTACATTATTTTGCAGGAATGTGTCGATATATTCTATTTCTTTATCTCTCTTTTCATCACTATTTCCAAAAATTAACCGAAAACCAAATTGCTGAAGATAATCCTCCACACCTCTAGCCATTTCTGGGAAGAAAGGATTCGTAATGTCCGGCAAAATCAAACCAACCAATTTGGATTTACGTTTGTAGAGGGATCTTGCCACTTCATTCGGTTTATAATTTAATTTCTCAACAGCTGCCATGACCACCTTTTTTGTGTCCTCATGTGCATAACCACTGCCATTCATAACTCTGGAAACCGTTGCCACAGAAACCCCAGCTTCCTTTGCCACATCCCGAATAGTTGCCAATATATCACCCTCAATAATTTTGTGTAACCGTTTACACATAGCTTATCACCAATTTAAATGCACGGCAAGCCCTCTTCCAAAGATATTTTTTTGGGAATTTGACCCAAACTCGAAGTTCTACCTAACCGGTAAAGCTAAGTTGATTGGAGTGGAAGGTACGAGACTCCTGCGGGAAAAGCGTGTCTAGGGAGACCCCACAGGCGCAAGCCGAGGAGGCTCCCTGACCGCCCACGGAAAGCGAGTGCCTGGAGCGGAAATCAACGGTCAAATTGATAAACCCCATAAGAAAACTGGCTCAAAAGTCTGAGCCAGTTTAACTTTATAGCGTTTTTGCAGGTAACTTTTCATAAAGGGCATTATTCACATACCCAAACTCAGATGCATGCGGACGGTCTTCACCATCGCTATACCCATATTGAAGCATCCGATTTCTATTCAGGCAGAGTTTTGTTAATTTTGGCGCAAAGAAATTGAATGTATCGAAACGATCCTGTAACATAGGGAATTTTTTCTGATGTGTCAGGATTGTTAGGGCGACGCCTTCCCAGAAAGCATTCTCATCCAAAAGGGACCTCTTCATCAGAAGTGTTGACAAGTATCGGAAATGACAGATGAATAGTCCCGTGAAAATGAATTGAACAAGCCCCTCGGGAGTCTCACTTCTTAGTACTTTCCTTAAATCATCAGGAAGGCTGCTTAATTCAGGAAGCGGCTGATCACTGACGTTTACATCATCTACAAAATCCTTGATGGCCAAACGGTGAGGCTTGTAATCCTTCAAAACTAATATGGTATTTTGACCATGCGGTGAGAAGACCAATCCATATTGATAGATAAAATGTAGTAATGGTGATAGGATGACGTCGAATAATTGAGCTGTCCAGGCTTCTGCAGTCAATCCCGATTTTTCAATAAGGCTTTCCACATATGGTTTACCTTTGCTGTCCACATGTAAAAGGGATGCAAGCGTAATGGGCTTTTCGCCTTCCTCCATATAACTGTAAATACTTTCTCTCCAAATCCCCCCCAGCATCTCTAAATATTGATACGGTACATTCTCTAGCTTGGAATAATACGGGTGATCAACATTTAGACTGGCCACTTCACCAGGAAGCACTACTTTGCATTGTTCTTTCAAGAATGAGTCATTTTCATAAATGTTCTTTATATACGCTGTGATTTTTGGGGCAATGACTGTGCGTTCAGCTGGCAATCCACGGTAGACTAGCGTATTTAAAATGCTCATTGGCAGCTTGACATGGTTTTTATCCTTGTTCGATACATTAACAAATGTCCGGATGGATTGTTGCGGCAAATACTTATCGGGACCATTTCCCAAAGCTACGATCAGCCCTTTAGCCAGGTCATCGGTAAAGTTCTGGATGATTACATTTTTCCACTGCCATTCATGAACAGGGAGGTAGTAATAGTTTTCTGCGTTCAGCCCTTTTTCCGTCAATATCTTTGCAAATGATTTTTGGGTTTCCCCATCCAGTTCATTCTCCATCAATTGCTTATAAGATAACGTTTCGACTGAATTGAATTCACCCCTCGTTTTATGGACGGCAATCCAAGATAACTGAACTTCCTTCTGGTTTTCTGGAGCGAACTGCAAATAATCATCATAACCGAAACCGATTCTTCCCTTATTATAAGCAATCCAAGGGTGACCGCTCATTTCTCCTTCAAGTAATGCATAATCCAGTTCGACTAAATCATCCGCATCCTGTTCAGGTTTGGAAAGCAGTTGGAGATCCGCAAGCAGCGTATGATGGAATTCTTTGATTAAATGTCCTGTTGTTTCTGCAGTCATCCCAATTAACGGCTGGATGTCCAAAATGAATTGAATGGCATCCTTGGCCTGTGTAAAGCCTTCCGTTTCACATACCTGGATCGACTCAGCCTGTACTTCGTAGCTGTCAAAAAGACGGGGCCTCGCCAAAAACCGATAAGATTTCCCCTTATTTATCTTTAACTCATATAAGTTTCCTGCTGTATTTTCGTTCAGGACAGCTGGATGGATCATATCTTCATACATATACTCAGAAATCATCTTGGCCAGCAGGTTTTGGTTTACTATCGACCAATTTTTTTCTGAAACTGCCTGTTCCACTTCATTTATGAACTGCATATAAATTCTCCCTTCCCTTCTCTTAGTAAGCCATGACGGGTGTTTTTACACGGAATGACTGAAATGCACCCTTTGGCTCGGATGGATAAACTTCTTTACCTGCCAATTGATTGATGATAATAGAATTTCGGAATGCTCCTAAGCCTAAATCCGGTGCACCTACACCATGTGTATGTATCTCGCCATTTTGAATAAAAAGATGATTCGGTGTAGAGATGGCCATTCCTACCCGATAGTCTTTCGTTATTGCAAGTCGGCCCAAGTCATCGCGGACTAAATGGTCCTCCATGGTTTCAAGGAATGCCGGAAGGGTTGATTTATAGCCCGTCCCAAAAACGATCGCCTCTGTACCCACATCAAATTCGCTATCTTCTACCCACTGTCGGCATTTCAATTCCCAGCCATTTTCAGCAGGGGTAACCGCTGCAACTTCGGTCATTGCCCGAAGTTCAATGGACAGTTCCGCATTTCCAATCGATTTTTCATACATCTTGTCAAAAATTGCTGCGATTGTAGTGGCGCTGATGCCTTTATACAATAAATCCTGTTTTGGCAGGATTTCATCCTTTTTTTCCTGAGGCAGCCGATAAAAGAAATCAAGGTAATCCGGCGTGAAATATTCCAATCCGAGTTTTGAATATTCCATAGGGAAAAATCCCTTGGATCTTGTATACCAGTTTAGCTGGTAGCCATTTTCCTCCTGCTCATTAAGCAGATCCAGAAAGACCTCGGCTGCACTCTGTCCAGATCCGACAACCGTTACGGATTTTTTCTTTAAGATATTTTCTTTATTCCGTAAATAATCGGCCGAATGCAGGATGCTCTCTCCCATATATGGATGAAAAGCCGATGGAACAGTCGGGGCGCTGCCAATTCCCATGACTACATGACGGCTATAATAGACTTCGATCTTTTGTGATTGTGCATCCCTTACACTGATTTGATAGCAGGGTTCATCTTGATCCCCTATATATTCAACCGCCTCCACCGCTTTTCCAAAACGGCAGCTATCAAGTTGATGGGCAGCCCAGCGGCAATAATCGTTATATTCTTTTCGTGGAATCAAGAATTTTTCAAGGAAGTAGAAATGATAAAGCCGATCATGCTGCTGTAAATAATTCAGGTAACTATATGGACTTGTCACATCTGCCATGCTAACCAGATCGGCAAAGAACGGTACCTGCAGAGTTGTCCCTTCCAACAGCATCCCTTCATGCCAATTAAATTCCCGCTTTTTCTCAAAAAAGACGGCATTCACCTCCGGGGTTTTCTCCAAAAGGGCCGCAAGTCCAAGATTAAAGGGACCTATCCCTATCCCTACCAGGTCATAGATAGATTGTTGCTTCTCCATAGTTCCACTTCCTCTCGAAATTCTCCCGTGTACATGACATTAGCAATGCCGTTTTATCTGGGAGCTTAATTTCTTTAATTGGGGTAAACCCGCATTTTTCAAATAAATGAATCATCTTTGCATTCCTGATATCCGGTTCTGCCATCACTTTGTTTGTTGTTGAAGTCAGTAGTTGGAATTTCACCATTGCACGTAAAAACGGCAAAGCCAGTCCTTTTCCAAGGTAATCCGAATCACCAATGAGTAAATGAATGCCTTGATCTCCCTCTTCGGTTTCATAATAATCTTCGATGATATCGCCTTTTACCCAATACGATTCCCAATAGCTCATGGGAATGGAGTCCAGACAGCCTAAATAGAGTGTTTGGTGTGTATCAGCCAATGCCTTTTTTAAATGAACAGTGAATTTTTCTTTTGTGAAATTCAAATTCCAGTAGGGTATCACATGATCTTCATGCATCCATTTATGCAATGTATCCAAATCCCTCTCAAATTCAACTTTGACAAATGAAAGCTGCTGATTACAGTCCTTAAGCATTTCTTCATAACTATTTTTCATGGACGGCCATAACCCCCTGTGCGAACGGATTATCAATCGTTGTATAAACGGACTGTGTCTCAAGTGAACCGACAAGCTCATCCATATCATGAAAACGTGTCAGTAAATTAGCCTTACAAGATAATTCCCGGGCATGAAGCAATTTTGAAACAACTCGATTCAAACCTTCATCTCCGCTTTCCGTGCTGCATGTTTCCAGTTGTTCCTGAACGAGCTGTAACAGTGTTTTTTCTGATACTAATCCTTCCGTACCAAAATTATTGATCAGGCCTAATAAGTGATTAAAGAAGAAATAGTATTGAAGTCTTTCTTCAGCGACTTCATCAGAACAAATCGTGAAGCTTTTTTCACTTAGTTCAGGCAAGATCTTCAGCAGCCTGTCCACTTTGGACTCACAGTAGTAATACCCTTGATTATCACGATAATAAAAAGTGGCTGGATACCCATCTTGAAGCTGAATGATGGAATTTTGTTGATGGGCCTCCAAAACAATTCCATACTCTTCAAATAGCCAAAGCATCGGTTTCAATGTCGTTGACAGATAGGTTTTGAACCAATCCTTACTCACTTCTTCAGTACTGCGGTTTTCATCAGCTGATAATTTGCGGATGATCGCTCCAAGTCTTGATGGGGCACCATAGGCATTATCCTGACATAAGCCGGCAATCAGGATTGCTTGTTTATCGTTTTCATAAAAAGGGTTTTCCCGAATATCAACATCGAATCCTGATTCTTCCTCGGTTGTTTTGATCGTTAGGTAAGCAGGGTCCTTGATGATACGGAAGGAGGGGTGCCGTTCTTTTAGATCGTCGCCCACTTTAGAATCTATTAATTTTGCAATTTCGACACCACGATCCAATTCTTTTTGCAGATTTGCACGTAAAGAATTCGTGATTTTAACCGGAACGGAAAATTTGTACATATATTTCGATGTGGGACTATATACCGTTCTAAATGAAGAGGTGGCCGTGAATTTTTTCCCAAGCGGTCCGGCATAAACTAGTGTCCCTTGCTCGAGTAGCCTCTTTACCTCTTCTTTTTCGATAAGCACTTTTGCCTGGAGCGGGTGTGCCGGGATGATGATATATTGGCTTTCCTTTTGGCAATAAGTTCTTCGGAATTCACTGGAAATCTCTAGGTCACCGGCTAATTCCTGTTTAATGATCTCACTTGCCGATGTGACTTCACTGGAATCCTGGATGACAATTGAAGGTTCTGCCAGGAAGTAGTGCAGCTGAAACTCCCCTTTTAATTCGGGTGAATAGATCCATTCATCTTTTTCTGAAATTCCCTGCTTACTTTTCGGTGTCGGGTGGAACAGGTGCCCGAATAATAGCGACTGCTCTGCTTCGATGTAGGTGAAATCAGGACTTTGAAGTGCATCAACGTCTTCTGTCCTGGCTTCAACATACCGTTGAATATTTTGGCTGCTTAGGATGACGCGCAGCATCAACTCATCTTCACTATCCGTCCGGCCCTGCTCATTCAATAATTCTTTAGAAACAATCGAGACCATTGTCACGTAATCTAATTCATGCACTTGTTTGGATGCAGTTTGATAGTAAATCGGGAAGTTAAAAATATGACGCCCCGTTTCCGACCAATATTTAAGCGGAACAAGCAATTCAATATCTTGGGATATGAGCTTACTGACCATTAATGAATCCGAAATGGATCCCTCCAAACTCGGCCAGTTTTTCGTTTCTTCTAAACTGCAATTTCCGGTTTCCCGGAAATAACAATTCAGAAAGCTTTGCATCGTCGCCCTTTCAGCTATTTGCTTACCATTCATATTCATTCCTCCATCATCTTGAACATTTCACCTAATACTCGAATTTCGTCTAAAATTTCCTCTATGTGTTCAAGCCTCGTCATTGGATTCAATAGTGTCATTTTTAAATATACCTGGCCTTCAAAACGTGTTTTTGCTAAAAATGCACGTCCGCTTTTCAGTAATTCTTGCTGAATCTGTTTATTTAATAGATTTACTAACTGATCACTTTCTCCTTCGGGATTATAACGGAATACAACCGCATTCAATTCAGGTTCTTTATTCAATACTGTGAACCCTTCCTCTTTATCGATCTTCACAGCCACTTCACGTGCAAGGTGACAAGTATAGTCGATCATTTCGGCAAAGGCATCCAGTCCAACGACCTTCAATGACATCCAGAGTTTCAGTGCGTCGAACCTTCTCGTCGTTTGAACCGATTTATTGACTAAGTGAACCATGCCCTCCGCTTCATCTTCCTGTGGATTCAAGTAATCGGCGTGATGCTGGATATATTGAAATGAGTTGCTGTCAGAGACAAGAAAAGCACCGCAACTGATGGGTTGATAGAATAATTTGTGAAAATCGACCGTAATCGAGTCCGCCCGTTCAATTCCGCTGATTAACTCTTTATAATCCTTACTTAAAATCATCGCGCCTCCATATGCGGCATCGACATGCAGCCATATCCCATTCTTCCTTGCAGCTTCGGACAATTCGTGTAACGGATCGATTGAACCAAAATCCGTTGTTCCACAAGTTGCAACGATGGCAAAGGGAAGTAAACCCTGTTCCTCTAAATGCAGCAGTTGTTGATTTAATTCAGCTACGGACAGACGGTGATTTGAATCCGTTTTAATCGTGATTACAGCCTGTTCACCCAGCCCCAACTGTGCCGCTGATTTACGAACCGTAAAGTGGGCAGCCTCGGAGCACAAGATCCGCAATTTTTTCGCCTCGACCGGCAAGCCATGCTGTTGAACGTCAACACCCCAGAATTTCTTACAATAAGCGTCCCTAGCCAATAGCAGGCCCATATAATTAGATTGGGTTCCACCGCTTGTGAAAATCCCATCTGCTTGTTCCGGCAACCCTACCTGACTGCAAAGCCAATCTATTAAACGCTCTTCAACGAAGGTTGCCGCCGAGCTTTGGTCCCATGAATCCATGGATTGATTCAACGTACCGATAATCATTTCAGCAGCCACCGCAGGTATTAATGTCGGGCAATGCAAATGTCCGATACAAGCAGGGCTATGTACATTGATGCTGTCATTAATAACAAACTCTGCCAGCTCATCCGCTACCGCTTCAAGTGTCTTCCCTTTTGGAGAAGCGAGTGTCAGCTCGTTTAATCTTGCTTCGATTTCATACGGTTTTTTCCCAGAGTATGGTGAATTATTCCCTTTTAAAAAGCTGGTCAGCTTTTTTTCAATGATGTTTAATGACTGGCTGTAGTTATTGAAGCCTTCTTCGTTATTCAGGAAAAATCGAGAATAGGCAAAATCCGTTTTATTTATCATTTCGATCATTGATCATTCACCCTCTTGCAACAGCTGCACGAACAGCTTGTTCAAAAATTGCAGTGGCCTCGCGAAGCTGGGATTCCGTAACGATCAATGGAGGCAAGAACCTCACTACACTTCCATGTCTGCCGCCAACTTCGAGAATCAACCCTCTTTGAAAACATTCCTGTTGAATGGCACTGGCAAGTTGCGAATCAGCAGGATGGCTCCCATTCGCATTTTGCGGTTCTTCATGATTGATCATTTCCACACCGATCATTAATCCCCGGCCCCTGACATCCCCGATCTGCGGAATATCTTTTTGCAAATCTTTTAAAATATCCTTTAAGATTTCTCCCATTTTAGCGGCATGCTCCACAAGATTCGTCTCTTTCATGTATTTTAAAGTTGCTGTTCCCGCTGCCATTGCCATTTGATTTCCGCGGAATGTACCGATATGGGCACCTGGAGACCATAAATCCAGCTCTTTGTTATAAATAACCACCGATAATGGAAGACTTCCGCCTATTGCTTTGGATAGTACAAGAACATCCGGAACGATACCTGCATGTTCAAACGCAAACATTTTCCCTGTACGGCCGATACCTGATTGAACTTCGTCGATAATTAGCGGAATGCCCTTCTCTTTCGTTATTCTCCTGATTTCCTTAAGCCATGGAATTGGAGCTGGAATGGAACCTCCCTCGCCTTGTACTGCCTCCAAAATCATTCCGGCAGGCGCCAATAATCCTGATTCGGGATCGTTCAATAGATTTTCGATATACTGGCTGCTGATTTTATGGCTTTCTTCTCCGCCTATTCCAAAGGGACAGCGATATTGATAGGGATATGGCAGGAATTGTACATCCGGCATCAACCCTTGTATTTTTTCCTTTGGCTTTGTATTGCCGCTGATTGACATCGTTGCATGCGTTGCCCCGTGGTAAGCTCCTTGGAAGGATAATATGCTTCTATTGCCTGTCGCTGTTTTAACCAGTTTAAGTGCTGCCTCAATAGCATCTCCGCCAGTAGGACCACAGAATTGAATTTTTGCATTTTTCCTGAATTCCTCAGGCAGGCATTCAAAAATTTCATCGACGAACTGCTCTTTGATCGGCGTCGTAAAGTCCAATGTATGTAAAGGACGTTTATCCTTAAGAACTTTTTCCATTGCTTCAAGCACAGCCGGATGATTGTGTCCGAGCGCTAATGTTCCAGCCCCGGCAAGAAAATCAATATATCGTTTTCCATCCATGTCCGTTAGGTAAATTCCCTCCGCTTGATCGATCGCCATGGGTAATCTTCTAGGGTAAGATCGGGCATTTGATTCCCTTGTATTTTGTTGTTCCAGTAGTTGATCATTTTTTGTAAGCATATTCGTTACCATAGTGAACCTCCATGTATTGAATTAATTGAGAATAATTATCATTATCATGGACCTTATTCTACTGATAATGATAATTATTCTCAATGAGTAAATTAACTCATTTTTCTTCTAGTAAATTCCAATAAAATTAAGAAAAGGTTAAAACTGGGGCCTATTCTCTATTAATCTATTGAATATAAAAATGTTGTTAAGGTTTTATTAAGATTCTGTTTATAAGCTGAATGCAGTCAAAAATCAAGGAAAGTGAGGAACAACAATGAATGGTTTAAAGGGAAGGCGGGAGCTCAAACATGCAATCTCCAAGGCGGATTGTCATTTATTAAGAAAAAATCTGCAAAACTTCATGAGGCTTGATCCGCATGGGCTGGATGGGAAATATTTAATTCGAAGTGTCTATTTCGATAACTTTGACAATAAAATCCTGCGGCAAAAAACAGAAGGATTCTATCACAGGGATAAGTTCAGGGCTAGACTTTATGATCACAATACCGATTTCATCAATCTAGAAAAAAAGAGTAAGCGGAATAACCTTACCTATAAACAGAAGTGCAGGCTTTCTGCCGAGGAATACGAACGGATCCGTTCTGGGGATATAGATTGGATGTCCGAAGATTCAAGGGATATACTCAGGGACTTATACGTTCAAATGACCCTTTTCCAAATCAAGCCTACAACCGTCGTTGACTATGAAAGGGAGGTATTCATCTATGAGTACGGAAATGTGCGGGTCACCTTTGACAGTAATGTGAAAACGAGCTATCGGGATACGGACTTCCTGAATCCCGAATTAATCGTGGTTGATGCTTTAGACCCGAATTGTGTCATCCTGGAAATAAAGTTTGACGAATTTCTTCCGGATATCATCAAACAATTGTTATCCATCATCGATACTAGAAAAACGGCCTTTTCAAAATACCAACTAAGCAGAAGATACGGCTGATTGAGCAAACATAATATTTGGAGGAATAGTAAATGGATACGACGACAACTAGCACCACCTTTAATGATATTTTCAAATCAAGCTTTTTGGACAAGACCGGGAGCTTTTCAATCATTGACTCCCTAATTGGATTACTGTTGGCATTTGCCATCGGGTTGTTCATTTACGTCATTTATAAGAAGACCTTTTCAGGTGTGATGTACTCACACAATTTCAATATATCCCTCATCATCATGACAATGGCCACGGCTTTGATCATCATGGGCATATCAACGAATATCGTTATCTCCCTTGGTATGGTCGGTGCACTCTCAATCGTACGATTCAGAACGCCTATCAAAGATCCCATGGATTTGGTCTTCCTATTCTGGGCAGCGGCCTCCGGGATTTTATGCGGGGCAGGACTAATTCCGCTGGTTATTATCGGTGCCATCTTAATAGGTATCGTCATGCTCATATTTGCCAATCGGATCACTGTTGAAAATCCATTTTTATTAATCGTTAAATATTCAGATGCTTCAATTGAAAAAACGTTGGAAGAAATGATATCCAACAAGGTGAAAAAGCATTCCGTCAAATCGAAATCCGTCATGGCGGATAATAACCTCGAAGTGACATATGAAATTCGATTAAAAGATAATAATGCCGAATTCATTAATCAAGTCAAGGACATGAACAGCGTTCACTCTGCCATCATGTTAAGTTATGATGGCAACTTCACAGCTTAAGATAGATGGCGGACATAAATATCCATGCCCACCCCTCTATATAAGACTACAGGAGGAAGGAGCCAAGGCATGTTAAAAACAAGATATGTTGTAGCGACCATTGGATTATTGATAATGATTTTTATAGCAGTGATGTTCTTCCTTCCCAATCTTCAAGTTGAAAAAGCCACTAAAGGAAATACCTATACAGAATCTGTATTTGATCAAAGTAAGGTGACAACCGTGGATATAACATTGGCTGATGAGGAATTGGATTCCATCCTGGATAACCCCACTGAAAAGGAAATCGTTAATGCCGATGTAACGATAGATGGAGAGACGGTTAAAAACGTGGGATTTCGCACCAAGGGAAACCTTTCCTTGAATTCCGTTGTTCAAATGGGAGATTCCGATCGTTACAGCTGGAAGATAGACTTTGATTATTATCAGGAAGATCAAGATTTACACGGCCTGAAGAAGTTGGCCCTAAACAATAATTACAGTGATCCAACCTATATGAGAGAATACCTTTCCTATGAATTAATGGATAAGATGGGCATAGCGACTCCAGGACATTCCTATATGTACGTGACCATCAACGGAAAGGAATGGGGCCTTTATCTAGGGGTGGAAGCTATAGAAGAAACCTTTCTAAATACCAACTTCACTGATGGCACAGGCGATCTCTATTATCCGGATGGTACGGGAAGCGATTTAAAGTGGATCAGCGAAGACATTGATGACTACACAGGATTAAACTTGAAAACAAACGATAATTCGGACCAATCCTCCATGATCAAAATGCTCGATGCCATCAATAATGGCGGGAATCTGGAGGAAGTCCTGGATGTCGATGAGATGCTGCGCTATTTCGCAGCCAATACTGCCCTTGTCAACCTCGATCACTATCAAGGAGATAAAAAGCACAATTACTACCTGTATGAAGAGAACGGGGTCTTTTCGATATTGCCTTGGGACTATAATATGTCATTTGGCGGTTATTCCGGAGGAGGCGGGCGACTGGCGGGCGACTCTGATCAAGAAACCGCTGACCAAAAAAATGGAACGGCTGCTGAGGGTAACGCCGATGTCGCTAAGCAGGATGACAAGGAACCCCTTGGAGGGGCACCGAATATGAACGGTGGCGGAATGATGGATATGAGCTCAAATTTCATGAATGAAAGTAATATCAACTTCAGCATTACCGAGCCTGTTTCAGGTACAACCCTTGAAGAGCGCCCTTTATTGAATGCCCTGCTTTCCAACGACGAGTACCGTGAAAAATATTATGATTATCTAAATGACATTGCCACAGATTTTTTCTCTGAAGAAAATATGACAGCAATGACCACTGAAATTACTAAATTGATCACATCATATGTGAAAAAGGACCCGACCAAGTTTTATACAATGGACGAGTATACAGAAGCAACGTCAGGCGAGGAAACCCTGGTTGACTTCGCTGTCAAACGTGCTGAATCAATATTGGCACAGCTTTCAGGAGATCTGGTCGTGAAAGCCGAGACAGAAAGCAGTATGGGCGGCGGAGCTCCTAATATCGGCGATGACGCAAATGCAGGCCAGCAACCGCCAAACATGGGCGGCGAGAATGGGGCTGCGATGCAGCCACCGGACATGGACCGGGGCGGGAATGGTGCACCTCCTGGTTTAACCGGGAACATGGCCCAAAAGGGGGCAGGTAACAGCGTCTCATCAAAAGATACGATCATTCTATCTTCCGTGCTTCTAATCTTACTATTAGGTGCAATGGCTTTCGCCCACTTCTTTAAACGAAGAGGTAAAAAAGGATAATAGACTTACGAAAAACTGAGGTATCCCTAAAATTCGGGATACCTTTTTTGAATGGCGTATAGGCATTCTCCGGGCTATTCCTACACATTTGAATTATTTTTAGCTGCTAATCAATATAAAATACCCTTATTTGGTATAAAATAGTAAAATAGAGAGGTAGATGAACCTCTATCCTGAGGATTGTTCACTTGTTTATCATTTGATTATAGTGGGTAAAGATTTCCATCATTACTTTATCCGATCGCATTAGTTTCACTTTTGTTAAAAACAGGTCGGTGTCAGGGGGGGAACGGATGAAAAGAAATCATACGATGATGCAATTTTTTGAGTGGCATCTTGAGGCAGATGGTTCTCATTGGGAAAGATTGAAATATTCAGCCTCAAAGTTGAAGGATATAGGAATT
The DNA here is from genome assembly GCF_050277335.1 of Peribacillus sp. NPDC101480. NCBI lineage: Bacteria > Bacillati > Bacillota > Bacilli > Caryophanales > Bacillaceae > Peribacillus > Peribacillus sp. NPDC101480. The sequence continues at coordinate 53,222 of NZ_JBNNSB010000003.1, read as the reverse complement.
GACTGCGTTTGGCTTCCGCCAGTCACCAAAGGGCAATCCGTTGGGGATAATGGATATGGAATATATGACGGTTACGATTTGGGGGAATTTGACCAAAAAGGAACCGTTCGTACCAAATACGGAACCAAAGATGAATTGCTGCAAGCAATAGCCACCTGTCATAACTACGGACTTTGCGTTTATATCGATTTAGTCATGAACCATAAGGCAGGAGCTGACGGAACCGAAAAATTTGAGGTGATTGAAGTCAATCCAGACAACCGTATGGAAGATATTTCAGAACCATTCGAAATGGAAGGCTGGACCAAATTCGATTTTCCTGGACGTAAAAATAAATACTCTGACTTTAAGTGGAACCATACTCATTTCAATGGTACAGACTATGATGCAGAAAACGACAAAATGGGTGTATTTCGCATCACAGGCGAAAATAAGCACTGGAATAAGCATGTCATCGATGAATTCGGAAACTACGATTATTTAATGTTTGCCAACATCGATTACAGCCTGCCGGAAGTTCGCAAGGAAATGATTAGCTGGGGAAAATGGATGGTTGATACGTTAAAGTGTGATGGTTTTCGTTTGGACGCCGTTAAACATATCGATTATGAATTCATCAACGAATTTCTCCAAGAACTCATTCCTTATACAAAGGAACATTTTTTCATGGTCGGCGAATTTTGGAAGGCGGATGTTAAAGCCTGTCAAACTTACTTAGAGCAAACCAATCATGACCTCAACTTGTTCGATGTTTCCCTGCATTATAAATTTCATGAGGCCTCAAACGCAGGAACAGACTTCGACCTCTCAACCATCTTTGATGATACCCTCGTCCAAACCAATCCAGCAGAGGCTGTCACTTTTGTCGATAACCATGACTCCCAGCCTCATGAATCCCTGGAGTCTTGGGTAAAGGACTGGTTCAAGCCATCGGCATATGCACTTACCTTGCTTAGACTTTGCGGTTATCCGTGTGTCTTTTACGGAGACTATTATGGAATCGGCGGACCTTCTCCGGTGCCTGGGAAAAAGGATATCCTGGATCGCCTATTATTCGCTAGGTATGAAAAAGCTTACGGAGAACAAACCGATTACTTTGATGATCCAAATACGATAGGCTGGGTCCGGCACGGAGTTGAAGAGCTAGAAGGCTCGGGGTGTGCGGTCATTATCTCTAATGGAGATCACAACAGTGAAAAAAGGATGTTCGTCGGTGAACATCGGGCTGGTGAAATCTGGAGTGATTTAACCTATCATAGAGATGACCACATCACCATTGAAGAAGATGGGTTCGCAACATTCCCCGTTCATGGAAAAAGCGTATCCGTATGGGCCTTGAATAATCCACTCTAAAAAGAGATAGCAAGGAACGGCATGTCTTTTGCAGATATGCTGTTCTTTGCTGATTACACCACCCAAGAAGATTTGGAAAAAGATAATTTTTCCATCCCGGTCAATCATGGTAAGATAAGGGAAAAAGGAGTTGAAGGAAAAGTGAAAAATGAAATCATTGAAAGATTCACTTCTTATGTGAAAGTGGATACCCAATCGAATGAGGAAAATCCCTCATGCCCTTCTACACCCGGACAGCTGACCTTGGCAAATGCATTGGTCAAGGAACTTCAATCCATTGGGATGAAAGATGTGACAATTGATGGGAACGGCTATGTCATGGCAACCTTGCCAGCCAATTCAAATAAGGATGTCCCGACAATCGGTTTCTTGGCCCATGTCGATACAGCAACGGATTTCACTGGAAAAGATGTAAAACCGCAAATCGTTGACAACTATGATGGCAAAGATCTTACTTTACATGAAAAATTGGATGTCATTCTTTCACCTGATGATTTTCCTTCGCTTAAGAACTATAAAGGGCATACCTTGATTACGACGGATGGGACAACCCTGTTGGGAGCAGATAATAAGGCTGGAATTGCCGAAATCATGACTGCCATGGATTACTTGATTCAGCATCCGGAAATCAAGCATGGAAAAATCCGTGTTGCTTTTACTCCCGATGAGGAAATCGGAAGGGGACCCCATAAGTTTGATGTAGATGCTTTTGGTGCCCAATTTGCCTACACCGTGGACGGCGGCCCACTTGGAGAACTTGAATATGAAAGCTTCAATGCAGCATCGGCCAAAATCCTGATCAAAGGGACGAATATTCACCCTGGTACGGCTAAAGGAAAAATGGTCAATTCAGCCAAAATCGCAATGGAATTCCATAATAGGCTCCCAGTGGCGGAAGCACCGGAATATACGGAGGGTTACGAAGGATTTTATCATCTGCTTTCATTTCACGGTGATGTGGAAGAGACCAAGCTTTCTTACATCATCAGGGATTTCGACCGCCAAAAATTTAATGACCGCAAGGAATATATAACAAAAGTAAGCGAGGATTTAAAAGAAAAATATGGACAAAACCGGATCCAGCTTGAATTACACGACCAATACTTCAACATGAAGGAAAAAATTGAGCCCGTTAAGGAAATCGTGGATATTGCCCATGAAGCAATGGAGAAACTCGATATAAAACCGAAAATCTCACCAATACGCGGTGGTACGGACGGTTCTCAATTATCTTATATGGGACTGCCAACACCCAACATCTTTACGGGCGGGGAGAACTTTCATGGCAAATATGAATTTATTTCCGTCGATAATATGCTACTGGCCACTAAGGTTATCGTTGGCATTGCATCGCTTTTTGAAGAAAAGGCAAAGTAGCATGATACCTGTTTATTGAAAAACCCCCAGACTCCAAGTCTGGGGGTTTTGATTCAATATTAAGCACGTGTCCAGTGACGGTGCTTGGCAATTGCCTCGATAAAGGCATAACCACTATTTTTATCCGTAATAGCTACAATGCCTCCGGCTGGATCATTGGAAACGATGCCTGCCTTCGATAAGATCTCGGCTCCTTCTTTTCCCGCTCCAATCGCTTTGAAATGATTGTAGGCTTCATCAACAAAGTAAATGGGTTCCTTGGACGCCTTTAAGGCATCGACACTCTCCTGGCCTCCTGCCACATATACAGCATCGAAAAGTACCGAATCGGCTGTCAGGAATGTCTGATTCACCTCGACCTGCTGTCCTTCAGAACTTGTAATCAACCCACGATTAATGCTGATGATTTCAGCCGTTATACCTGCAGATTTAAATGATTCCAAGACTTGATCAACCTCCGGCCCGTTGAAACCATCTGCGGCCAGGATTGCCACTTTTCTTGTTGCGGCCGTGTTCACTTTCATTTGCTCCTGGCTTAAAGCTGGAGAAGCCAAGTCCATTTTGACCTCACTTTTGTTGGATGGAGGCTTCACGCCCACTCCAATAGCGATCGTTTTGGCCAGTTCGCCATCTACATTGCTGAACATCTCGACAATTTGCTGCTGAACGTCCTTATTTTTCACTTTTCCCACTTCAAAGTGGAAAGCCTGTATAATATGCTCCTTCTCCACTTCCGTCATGCTATTCCAAAATAGTTTAGCCTGGCTGTAATGATCCTTGAAGCTTTCACTGCGCTGCCGGACCTTTCTGCCATCGACTTTTTCCTGGTAATGTGCATAGCCGCCTTCCTCTTCCGAAGCAGGTTCAGGAGAGTTGCCTGCAAGGGAATTTTTGTGGTAGCTGACCGGCCCTGGATTTATTGACATTCTGTGCATGCCATCGCGCTGATTATTATGGACGGGGGCAACCGACCTATTAATCGGAAGCTCATGGAAGTTCGGTCCTCCCAATCGGGATAGCTGGGTATCGGTGTATGAGAATAAACGTCCCTGAAGCAGCGGATCATTTGAAAAGTCAATACCAGGCACAACATGCCCCGGATGGAAAGCTATCTGTTCCGTCTCTGCAAAAAAGTTATCCGTATTTTGGTTCAAAACCATTTTTCCGATTATTTTAACCGGGATTTGTTCTTCCGGCCATAGTTTAGTAGGATCAAGGATATCAAAGTCGAATTTGAATTCATCTTCTTCCTTAATCATTTGAACGCCAAATTCAAATTCAGGATAATTTCCGGTATCTATCGCTTCCCACAAATCTTGGCGGTGAAAATCAGGATTCTTCCCTGCAATTTTCTGTGCCTCATCCCAGACAAGGGATTTAACTCCCAGTACAGGCTTCCAATGGAATTTAACGAAATGGGCCACGCCCTGCTCATTTACAAAACGGAATGTGTGGACACCAAACCCTTCCATCATCCGGAAACTTCTCGGTATGGCCCTATCAGATAGATGCCACATGACCATATGTGCCGTTTCTTCATTGTTGGCTACGAAATCCCAAAAAGTATCATGGGCAGACGCGGCCTGAGGTATTTCATTATGAGGCTCCGGTTTAACCGCATGAATTAAATCCGGGAACTTAATGGCATCCTGGATAAAAAATACCGGAATATTATTTCCGACCAAATCATAGTTTCCTTCCTCCGTATAAAACTTTGTGGAGAATCCCCTTACATCACGGACCGAGTCTGCCGAACCTCGGGAACCTGCCACAGTGGAGTAACGAACGAATACTGGTGTCTTGACTGAAGGGTCTTGAAGAAACTTGGCTTTTGTATATTCGGTCATCGGTTCATATACCTGGAAATATCCATGTGCACCAGATCCCCGCGCATGGACAATCCGCTCAGGAATACGCTCATGGTCAAAATGAGTCATTTTTTCACGAAAATGAAAATCCTCCATCAAAGTTGGACCACGGGTTCCCGCTTTCAAAGAATGCTCATCCTCAGAAACACGCAAACCTTGGTTAGTCGTCATCTTTTCACCATTATCGTCCACTCGATATTGATCCAACTGCCGCTGCTTACTTTGCTCATCGATTCTTCCGCTTTCATTTGCTTTCGTCATCCCACTCAATCCCTCCATGTCTATGAATTCAGATTAAATCGTGTTGTATGTATTTATTGATTCATAATAACTGCATTATCCTTCCTCATATACCACTCTGTTTTGATGGATAAACAGAATTCAGAAAAAGAATCTTAACGACCTCATTAAACAAAGGTTATTATTCCTGGACGGATCATTTTGGCGTGGGTCGGATTATTCTGGAGGTAGGTCGAATTCTTCCCGGGGTAGGTCGAATTATGTCTTAGATAGGTCGAATTCTTCCTGTCCCCAGTTTTGAATAAAAAGAAGCGGGAAGACCGATTTTCGGTCTTCCCGCTTCTTACATTCCAACACCCTTTAGTTCTTAAAGGCCTCTGAAACCTTCAGAAGTTTGCCTTTTACTTTCGTATTTTTCATTACTTTCAAGACAAGCGGTCCCTTTTCATTCAATATTTCCACATAAGAAACATTGTCCTGAATCGTAATGATCCCGATGTCCTCTGCATTCACTCCATCAATCTTAGCGATGGTTCCGACAAAATCCACAGCCCTGAGTTTCTTTTTCTTGCCGCCATTAAAATACAGCTTCATGATTTGTTTATTCAATTGTTCGCTTTTATCTTTTTTGATCTTTGGACGAGCTTCCAGTTTCGCTTCGAATTCCATTTTTTTATTGGAGACTTCCTCTTTTGAAGGAACAGCCATCTTAGGGATTTCAAAACCGATATATCCTTGGATTTCAGCAAGGAATTTATCTTCATACGGCGTCACAAAAGTAATGGCCTTTCCTTTTTTGCCGGCACGGCCCGTTCTTCCAGTCCGATGTACGTAACTTTCCTTTTCCAATGGCAGGTCATAGTTAATCACATGGGTTATATTGTCGATGTCAATTCCACGTGCAGCAACATCTGTCGCAACCAAATAGCGGAATTCACCTCTTCTGAATTCATTCATCACTGCAAGGCGATCTTCCTGAAGCATGCCGCCGTGAATCATATCACACGGATATTCCAGCTCCAGCAGCTGTTCACATATTTGGTCCACCCTGTCTTTTGTCCGGCAGAAAATGATGCAGCTATCGGGGTTTTCCGTGATGGTGACGTCCCTAAGCAGGGAAAACTTATCATCTTCCTTCACTTCAATAAGAGCATGTTCAATTTTCTCCGTCGTTAATCCCTTTGCTTTGATTTCAATATCCAAAGGATCTTTCATATATTGCTTGCATAGCTTTTTTATACTCTCAGGTAACGTAGCAGAGAACAGCATGGTTACTCTATCTTTCGGAAGCTCTTTAATAATGGCTTCCACTTGTTCAATGAAGCCCATATTCAGCATTTCATCCGCTTCATCAATAACTAAATGAGTTAAGCGTTCCAAGGCGAATGTCCCTTTTTCGATATGATCCAGAACACGCCCCGGAGTTCCAACGACTACATGGCTTTTTTGTTTCAATTCCGCTTTTTGGAGTGCGAATGGATGTTTTCCATAAACCGCAGTAGCCTTTATCCTCTTAAATCTGCCAATATTCGTAATATCCTCTTTAACCTGCACGGCAAGCTCACGTGTCGGTGTTAAAATAAGCGCCTGAGGCTTATTCTCCTCCCAATCGACCATTTCGCAGATCGGTATGCCGAATGAAGCGGTCTTGCCGCTTCCCGTTTGTGATTTAACGACCAGATCACGCCTTTTCAGCGCCACTGGAATCACTTCACGCTGCACCTCGGTTGGATGTTGATATCCCAAGCTTTCTAATGCCCTTACAATTTCATCGCTTAATGTATAATCAGTAAAACTCAATTCATTCATATAACAGCCTCTTTTGTTGTTTAGTATGTTGCCTTATTGTTTCCATAATCGTAATTTCCTTATACAGAGTTCTATTATACGCGATATGCATCGATAAACCTTGTAATATCCAAATCCAATTACCTTATTTCAATATAATGTAGCGTCCGTCTTCATTAAAACAAGGGTCATCAGGATCTCATGATCCGAGTTAATCAAAATGGACCCTGCTTCTTTCAATATGCTAAAATATGTATGAAATTGCCGAAAATAGGGTGTAGATTCTAACCGAAGTCCAAAAGGAGAGCTGATTTATGATAATCGTAACGAATAGAATCAGAGTCAAAAAAGGGATGGGCGCAGTCATGGCCCCAGGATTTACTGCACCAGGTCCACTTGATACTATGGAAGGCTTCGTAAAAGTTGAAGTTTTATTAACGCAGAATTTGTCGGATTACGATGAACTGAGCGTTAATATGTATTGGGAAAACCTTGATAACTTTACTGCTTGGAGAAATAGCGATGCATTCAAAGCTGCACATAAACGGCCTGAACCTGGTTCCGGTGATGCAAAAAAAGAATCTCCAATTCTAGGCAGCGAGCTTACAACGTATGAAGTCGCCTCGGTAAAGGAAATAGCCAAATAATGAAATCACGCCAAAAGAGGCCGCAAAATATGCGGCCTCTTTTTGTTTTATCTTAATGGATTTACTTAGCTTCAGCCTTCTTGATTTGTTTGCTTCTAAGCTGACCGCAAGCCGCATCAATATCCGTTCCATGTTCTTGGCGAATTTTACAATTTACGCCTCTCTTTTTCAGCGTATCATAAAACGAGAGAACGGACTCTTTTTCACTTCTTTGGTATTGACTATGCTCATCTACAGGATTATATGGGATCAGATTGACATAGAGGCGATGTTTTTTGTCCTCAAGTAGATTGGCGAGTTGCTCGGCTTCTTCTTGGTGGTCATTGACATCTTTCAATAGGATATATTCAATCGTAATTCTCCTATTCGTTTTCTCTAAATAATAATCAAGAGATTTCATCAACTTTTCTATCGGAATACCTCGATTTATTTTCATGATTCGTGTCCTGAGTTCATTGTTCGGCGCATGCAATGAGATGGCCAGATTCACCTGTAATTGGGTATCGGTGAATTCATAAATCTTATTGGCAAGACCGCTCGTCGAAACAGTAATGCGCCTAGCCGCGATGGCAAGACCCTTATGGTCCATGAGCACCTTCAAAAAGTCTATCATATTTTCAAAGTTATCGAACGGTTCGCCAATACCCATTACAACAACATGGCTTACAACATCCCCTTGTTCCAATTTATCCAGATGCAGTTGAACGTTCATGATTTGTTCCACTATTTCCCCGCTGGATAAATCACGGCTTTTGGCCAATAATCCACTGGCACAGAAACTGCAGCCAATATTGCAGCCCACTTGGGTGGTGACACAAACTGAAATTCCGTATTTATGTCTCATCATAACCGTTTCGATAAGGTTTCCATCCTGTAATTTAAACAGAAACTTGATCGTACCATCTGCTGATTCTTGCTTAACGTGCTCAGTCAAAGTCTGGATGACAAAGTGCTCTTCAAGTAATTTTATGCAGTCTTTATTAACATCCGTCATCTCAGAGAAATTCGTCACACGTGTTCTATAAAGCCACTCCCAGACTTGGGAAGCTCTGAATTTTTTATGGCCATGGTCCAAAAGCCATGCTGTCAATTGTTCGAATGTTAAACCATAAATGGACTCTTTATTCATTCGTTACCCTCTTTTCATTACATTAAAATTTAAAATGTTAACTCTTTAACCTTACGGGGAATTCCCCCGGAATCAGTTCTTATTTATGATACGGTTCATTTCTATTTATCCGAAAAGCCCGATATATCTGCTCCACTAGAACCAGTTTCATTAATTGATGAGGAAAGGTCATTTTCGAGAAGGAAAGGGCATAATCACTTCTTAATAACACCTCGGTGCCAAGCCCAAGCGACCCGCCAATGATAAAAGCAATTTTGCTCTTTCCATAGGTGGCAAGCTGATCCATATGAGTGGCCAGCTGTTCTGAAGTAAGCTGTTTTCCACTGATCTCAAGCGTTATTACGTAGGTGTCCGGGCTGACTTTCGCCAGGATTCGTTCACCCTCCTTTTGCTTTACAATGTCCATGTCCGCTGCACTCAGGTTCTCCGGAGCTTTTTCATCCGGTACTTCGACAAGTTCTATATTAGCATAGGCGCTTAACCTTTTTGTATATTCAGCAATTCCTTGCTTTAAGTATTTTTCCTTTAGCTTGCCAACAGTAATAATCGTTATTTTCATATATATCCTCTAGCTTTCATTAATGTTTTTACTATCAATTGTTGGATTTGCCTACCTATTATCATACCTTACAGTGACCTATAAGCAAAACAAGCATATCCTTTCCAATTTTTTAAAAATAAAAACCGCTGCCCCTGAAAGCGGCAACGGTAACTTTCATTATTTTTTAATGTATATTGAAGAAATTGGGCTGGACTTAGTTTGGATTTATGGTTGATTATTCGTACAACCAAAAGCTTGATTTAAACAATTCAACCCTCCAGTTTATTCTTCGGAAAATGTTAAGAACAGGTTACAAACATGTTATCCACAAAAGTTATCCACATATCCACAAAATCTATCCACATCTTGTATGGGAATATTAGTTCCCTACTAGATATATTGCCACGTTTCGACAATATTCACAGGTTGTTGATAACTGATTTTCTTCGGAAACCAGCGTTAAAACAGGATAGGTTTCACATTCGTATACCACTTCATCCAGCGCCATGTCAACGTGTTCCTGACAGCAATATAATTTCATCTTTCATGTCTCCTTTCCTCTTCATTATTCCCAGTACTTCCATTCCCAATTATCCACAAGTTACTTGAGATTCTTAATTTCAGGTTATATCCACAGGTAATCGTAACAAAAAATAAGAAAAGCGCAAGGAAATAGAAAGGACAGCAGGCATTTTCTGCCCCCTGTCCTTTTATGCTTTAAATTTCGCTGCTTGAAAGCGTGACTTCCGTAGTCTCTTTCTTTCCGTCACGGTAATAAGTGATTTTAACTTTATCACCGACTTGTTTTTCATTGTAAAGGTATTTTCTTAATTCCACGACATCATGGATTTTTTCATTATCCATTCCAACTACGACGTCAAATTCCTTCAATCCTGCTTTGGATGCTGGTGAGTTGCTTTGAACGCCTGTTATCGCAACGCCAAATGTAACTTTCCTTGGCAGCTTTAAAGTATTTTGTTGATGGTATTGGGAAATTTCTTCTACAGATGCCAAGTTCACACCCAAGAAAGCACGTTTCACTTCACCAAATTCCTCTATATCATTAATAATCGGGATAACTGAATCGATTGGGATGGAAAGACCGATTCCTTCCACTGCATTTTCTGCAATCTTCATCGAATTTATTCCGATGACCTGCCCTGACATATTAACGAGTGCCCCCCCGCTGTTACCTGGATTAATCGCTGCATCGGTCTGAATGACCTCCGCATTCCAATCCACTTGGCCGTCCTCATTGATATCCACCTCTATCGTGCGCTCCAAACCGGAGATGATCCCTTGTGTGATCGATCCAGAGAATTGTAGGCCTAATGGGTTACCAATGGCAATTACGGGCTCACCAGGTTTCAATTTGCCGGATTTTCCGAATTCTGCAATGGTTTTGATTTTATCACCATTCACGACAATGACGGCTAAATCTGTCCATGGGTCACTGCCTTGTAATTCAGCTGGCAATTTAGTGCCATCACTTAATGTCACTTCCAGTTCATTAGCGCCTTCAATGACGTGATTATTCGTGACGATATAGGCCTTGCCGCCATCTTTTTTGTAGACGACTCCCGAACCTGTGCCGGCTTCTGCCGAACTGTCCTCGGCGTTGCTCCCTTGACCCCAGAAGTTCGTTTCCTGAATGTTAGTGATGCCGACCACTGCGTCGCTGGCTTTATCAACGGCATTGGTGACGGCACTTGTTACATCAACAGTAAGGTTTTGCTGAGCCTGCTCCGTGGACTCACTTCCCGTTGATTTTTCCGTTGTAATTTCGTTATCATCGTTATTTAACAGTCCACTTCCCGGAAAGGCTAATAAAATAAGTAAGGCCCCGATAATGGCGCCCCCCAAGCCTGCTAGAAAATAGCTCGTATGGCTCTTTTTCCGTTTATTTTGGTTCTCATCATTCTGATCATAATAACCCAAGACCGCCCCATCCTCTCATTTTAGGAATGAATTATAGCAATTCTATTGTTTGGTATCCTCCCTCAATTATACTCAATTACCGAAATTTTTCTAAAAAAATGCATGCTTTTATTTAAGGGAAACTTAAAATTGACTAATGTACAGCCATTCATCTTTTACCTATACAGTTCTAACCAAACGATACCCCTTTTAATCCGATTCGTAACTTACGATTCGAAATTATTAAAAATAAAAAGGAATGAACAAGGTATCCCTCATCCATTCCTTATATTTTATAATGTAACAAGTTCCGTTGGTCTTTTCGGGTCAGTATCATATAAGGAAAACTGTTCCCCGACAATGATCCCCTTTGTCTTTAACGTTTGTTCCACCGACATTCTTGCTAGATCCTTCATATTGTTATCAAGGCTTAAGTGGGCCAAGTAAATCCGCTTGGTCTTATCACCTGCTACTTCACTCATGGCTAGGGCGGCGTCTTCATTACAAACATGTCCGACATCACTTAAAATTCGGCGCTTGATGCTCCATGGATATTTTCCCATCCTCAGCATGGACACATCATGGTTACTTTCAAATACATATGCATCGGCATTAGAAATGATTCCTTTCATCCGATCACTTACGTACCCTGTATCGGTAATGACCACAAGTTTCTTATCTTCATGATGAAAGACGTAAAACATCGGCTCTGCCGCATCGTGTGAAACCCCAAAAGATTCTATATCAAGGCTGCCGAATGTTTTGACCTGTTCCATTTCAAATGTGAATTTTTGTGCGGTTGCAATTTCACCGATTGATCGATCCATGGCATTCCATGTTTTTGCATTCGCATATATCGGGAGTTTATGTTTTCTGGCAACCACGCCAAGACCTTTAATATGGTCGCTGTGTTCATGGGTAACAAGGATACCGGATAGCTTTGACATATCACGGCCTATATCCTGAAACAACGCTTCCAGGGCTTTACCGCTTAAGCCGGCATCGACAAGGAATGATTGATCCTCCGTTTCCACGAAAAAGGCATTTCCTGTACTCCCGCTTGCGAGAACACTAAAATGCATTGTCATCTATACTCACTCCAGTATTTTTTCTTCTGTATTCAATTCAATGACCTCTCCATCAAAAGCGTTCACGAAGAGATCCGTTTCGTCATCAATGACCACCCACCATGTTGGCACAAGTAAATGTGACACAGATGTCGTCTGCAGCGAATTGTAAAAACCTAATTTTACATTCGTGACTTTGCTTTTGGGGGCGATATCGCCATTATCATACAATTCTCCAATAGCAGTTAAAGCAGATACCAATTCTTTAGGTTTGTTGAATTTTTCGATCCCCTCTAAATACATCTGTTCATAGGAGACGATTTCACCCTTCTTGTTCAGATATAAAGTGACCTTACCCTTACTATTATTATAAAACATCTTTTTATCTGCCACCTGATAGCAGATTATGGTCTGGCTGATTTCATCATAGCTCCAAAAATGATACTCACTTCCATTTAATATATACTCCTTCAGGAATATATCCACGTCTGCAGCATTAATTTCCGCTTTCATGCCAACCGGTATCTTAAATGTACCCACAAGGTTCTTATCATCGATGATTTTTGCTTTTTGATTCTTTAGGTGCTGTATATCTTTCTTCTCGAAGGTCTTGCTTTTGGCTATCAGGAATTGATCCTTCAACTTTTGTTTCGGAAGTGGGGTTTCTATTGAAATCTCATCTTCTTTCAAAAGTTCATCCGTAAGAGGCTCCGTAAAGCTTTCTAATTGGGAGTCATTAATCTTTTCCAGGAATTGATAAAGAAGAAAAATATTCAAAATGAAGAAAACCATGATGAATATCGACTTTGTATTATTCCAATCCACTTTGATCGCCTCCTTCTTCAAAAGGCACAATAAACCATTTATCGCCTACACGATAATACCAAGTGGGTTCTAGTGTAACTAGAGTCACAAGTTTGGAATCGAGGGATTTATTCAATCTATAACCAATCGAGATGTCCTCCACGCTTTTGAAATCGATATTATCTTTCGATTTCAGCTGTTTCAATACTTCTTTTCCGCTTGCTAAGGTCACTGCGGCTCCTTCTGACGGGAGGACTGAGTCAAGTGAAAAGTACGGGCGGTCATAGCTATAAATTTCTTCTTTCCCCCAAATTTGCTCGATTTCAGTCATTCCGTAATCATTGAAGGTCGGATAACCATTCACGAATAAGCGGAATACCACTCGTTGTTCATTCTCAGACATGTAGGCAAAGCGGTAATTGTTATCTTCCCAACCAGCATGATCATTGATGAAATCGATGCTTTTTTGCAGAAGGTCACTGGAACGCCCGATAAACTTGCTCTTTTGTGCCGGATTGATATAAGAAATTAAGTAATTCTCTTTATTGACCGTCATTAGTCTTGTTCCATCCGTGTATTCCTCACCGACCGAAACGGACTCCTGGCGTACGAACTTCGGATAATTAAATAATGCATTTTTCAAGTTTCCAATATCCAAATAGTCAATATAATACTCAAGTCTGTTGATCTCCACTGGATTTTCCGGGACGAACAGCGTCCTTTTGCTGTTTATCGTTTCGGCCGTGTATTCAGGGTGCTTATCGTAGGAATCCCTATAAAATGAATCCATGAAATTCCTAAGTTTTTTAGAGTTCACCATGCCTTGATAAATCTTCTCTTGATCGTAGGAAACAAAATAAACGGCTGATTCATTTCCGCTGATATCCTTTTGTTTAATGATGATTCGGTCAAATGAAAATTCAGGCACTTCCTTATCCGTAATTTTCAATACCGTTTTATAAAGGGCGATGGGTATATCATCGGAAAATTCGATTTCAATCGACCCATCTTCATGGACAAAATCATCAAATTTCCTTTGCAGCCTGTTTACGGATACCTCTTTTAAGCCTCTGAAACGCCATTGCGTAAATTCTTTTTCCATTTCATTCATTTCTGCCGGATTGGAAGTCTGGAAATGCTGCCCATTGCCATGGAAAAGGATACTGACTGGTTTAATGACATCACTGACAATCTGGACATCGCTTTTAATCTTTATAAATTCCGACGATTGTTCAAATGGATCATATTCAGGCTCGTAAGTCCAAATGCTCCATGTCAAAAAAATGCTTGTCCCAACCAAAATAATCAGTATGATACTTTTTGCACGTTCAAAATTCATGACCAATCATCCTCTTCTTCCTGTTCGTAAGGAAGTGTAAAGAACACGGTAGTTCCTTTTCCATCCACACTTTCCGCCCATATTTTCCCGCCATGCGCCACGACCATCTCTTTTGCAATCGCTAAACCAAGCCCTGTCCCGCCTAAGTTACGGGCCCTTGCTTTATCCACACGGTAGAAGCGGTCGAAAATTTTATCAATGACGTTTTTCGGGATACCCACTCCTTGATCTGTAATGCTCACAATGATAAAGCCATCAGATGCCCTGACGCGGAAAGTCACTTGACCCCCTTCAGGTGAGTACTTTAATGAGTTGGAGATTACATTATAGAGAACCTGGGTAATTTTATCTTCATCAATATCCACAAAATAAGCTTCCTTCGGCAAATCACGCTTAAACGTGATGTCATCATTTTTCGTCATTTCAAAACGATCGATGATGTGGTCATAGAATTTATTGAAATTCACCCAGCCTGTTTTAAGCCTGTAATCTTTACTGTCCATTTTTGAAAGCTGTAACAGATCATTAACAAGCCTGATCATCCGCTCCGTTTCATTTTGGGTAACACTTAAAAAGGATGGAGCGATCTCCTCGTCCTTCCATGCACCTTCAGCCAATGCCTCCAGGTAACTTCTCATCGTCGTTAGAGGAGTTCGCAATTCATGTGATACATTGGCAACAAATTCCCTGCGTTCACTCTCGATTTTTTCCTGCTCTGTTATATCATGCAAAACAGTAATCAAACCATTAACGAATCCCGTTTCCTTTTGAATGACCGAAAAGTTCCCCCTCAAAATGAAAGGCCGGTTTTTTTTGCTGTAATCAAGTATTACGGACTCTCGCTCTTCCAGTAAATCCTCAAATTTATACTCTTCTTCAAGACCCAAAACCTCAATGATCGGTTGATTCATGACGGTTTCACGCGAGACATTCAATAATTGTGCCGCCGGTTCATTAATCAAGTTCACCCGACCGCGCCTGTCCGTTGAAATTACGCCATCCGTCATATTGGCAAGTACAGATGATAGCTTACGCCGCTCTCCTTCTGTACTTGATTGCGACTCTTGAAGCTTTTTGGTCAAATTATTGAAAGTGACGGCAAGCTGGCCAATTTCATCATCGCCATATACCCTGACTTTTCTGGAGAAATTCCCTTTCGCCATCACCAGTGCCTGTTTTCTCATATCAGACATTGGCCTAGTGATCGTTCGTGCGAGCAGGATCCCCAAGATGGCCGTAATGACTAAGGCGATGGCCGTACCCGTCATGAAGATGCTATTGATTTCATCCATCTGCTCAAAGACATTTTCCATCTCAGCTATTACATAGACGGCGCCAATGACCTCCTCATTTGCTTCAACGGGTGTCGAAAGGACCCAGAGCCGCCTGCCTGTTTTCTTATCCCGGAATATATCATTATCTTCTTTTCCATAAATGAGCGTATTCTTAATAAGGACCTCTGTTGTCTTCTTCCCTACAATATCCTGGTTACCTCGGGCTGAAGTTCCGATCACGCGTCTGCTGCGGGTGTCGATGACACGTACTTCCGAAATATCATTCGATGAATTATCCCGGTCTTTCAATATCGTATCAATCGCTTCTTCGAGGGTTGGATCTTCCTCTCCCCTCTCTTTTTCCATTTCTTCACCAATGCTGTAGGTAAGCAGGTTAACGTGGCCTTTTATTGATTTCGTAAAGTTCCCAACAAGATTTTCTTCCAATTCCCCAACAAAATATACCCCGATTATTTGCATTGCTACGAAAATGAGCAAAACATAAATCAGAACAAATTTAAAATGGATTGAGCGAAAAAAACCAACCTTTTTCATAGAAACTACTCCTGTTCAGGGTTACGCAGGTAATAACCGACCCCTCTTCTAGTTACAATCCAGCCAGGATGGCTTGGATTGTCTTCAATCTTCTCACGAAGACGTCTGACCGTTACATCGACCGTCCTCACATCCCCGAAATAATCATAGCCCCACACGGTTTGCAATAAATGCTCCCTTGTCATGACCTGACCGATGTGCTTCGCTAAGTAATGAAGCAACTCAAATTCGCGATGCGTCAATTCAATCGTATCGCCCCGTTTGGAAACCACATAGGCATCCGGATGGATTGTGAGCGTTCCTATCGTAATTTCCTTCGGTTCATTTTCTTGATCGGGAACCGGAACAGCTTGCTGACGTCTTAGGTTCGCCTTAACGCGGGCAATTATTTCCCGGGTACTAAATGGCTTTGTCACATAGTCGTCTGCACCAAGCTCCAATCCTAAGACCTTATCTATCTCTGAATCTTTTGCCGTTAACATGATGATCGGCGTTTCATACTTCTTCCTTACTTCCCTGCAAACTTCCATCCCATCGCGCTGCGGCAGCATGATATCAAGTAAAATCAAATCAGGTTGCCGTTCCTCTACCATTTTGAGGGCTTCATTGCCATCATAAGCACAAAAAACTTCATAGCCTTCTTTTTTTAGATTGAATTGTAATATATCAGCAATTGGCTTTTCGTCATCCACTACCAGAATCTTTTTATCCATGTACTTATCTCCTTTTTAATAACTGAACTGAATCTATTAAAAACCGTGTCCTTATCCGGGACCTTATTCACTTTTCCTTCTGCTTGCACCAATCTTCGCAACCTAGTTCAGCAAACTTACATATATATACCCAATAAAAGGGGCTGAACACCGGAAATGAAAGCAAATTGTCTCTATTCTACTTTATCATTTTATAGGCATTAAATCACCTTTTTCCTATTATTCTCATCTATGTATGAAGCAGAAGAAGTCTTCGAATATTTTTCGAAGACTTCCACCGGTTACTGACTTATAAAGTTTAGCGGATTTACGAGAGACCCATTTTTATATATTTCAAAATGGAGGTGGACACCAGTCGAGTGCCCTGTTGAACCCATCATGCCGATTTTCATGCCTTTTTCAATCTTTTGTCCTGCTTTTACATCTATTGAATCCAAATGGGCATACACTGTCTTATATCCATTATTATGATTGATCGTTATCTTATTTCCATATCCTCCGGAGTTTCCTGCAGTTTCGATTATCCCATGATCTGCTGCCGTTATTGTCCTGGTGGCTGGCCGGGCAATATCAATACCTTTATGAAGTTTCCCCCATCGCTGGCCCTGCTTACTGGAAATATAGCCCCCATCTGCAGGCCATGAATATGTACCGCTTCCCTGTGAAGGAATGACTTTGGTGCCTTTTCTGGTGATTTCTGTTTTGGCTTTTTCCGTGACTTCTTTTTTTACGATCGTTTCACTGATTTTCTTTCCGTTTGTTTCAGATACATTATAGGTGAACGCAAGAATCCCCTCATTCCCTATTTGTTCAGTAATGATCTCGCCCTTAAGGAGTTCGTCATCCTCCTTCACTTTCTTCTGAAAAGGAATTCTCTCTTCCTTAAACACTTCTCTTTCTACCATTACGTTCACATAGGGGGTACGCTGGGTCACATAGAGACGTTCGCCCTCTTTAACATCTTTGTTCTCATCCTGTCCCGGATTCAGCTCCAGCAGTTGATCCAGGTCCATATCATGCCTAGTGGCAATGGCTTCAAGATCTTCATCTTCCTTAGCCTCATAGATCGTCGTTTCTTCCTTTCTTTCTTCTATCATGGAGAGGGTTTCATCGACGCTCTTGATTTCATCTGGATATACCATTGTCTTTATAGACGTAACTGGAAGTGAAAATTCGATGTCCAGAATTCTACTTCCTGACTCTTTTAACGCATCCAAATCTTTTTCACTTTCTTTTTTACCTGATTCGTATTCAGCGTATTCCTCTTCATCTACATATAATAAAGTGATTTTCTCCAGAACGTCCTCGGCATCTTCCTTTGACGCAACATAAGCGACCGCCTGATTATCTATGTCGATTTCATACGCCTCTGCCTTCACATTCAACTGATCTTGAATTCCCTTAACAGCCTGATCCTCTTTTACCTCTTCATCGAATACCTCTTCAGGTACAAAAGTCAGCTGTGTCTCCTTATCGAATGTAAAGTCAGGATAGTCTTCCTGTGCTTCTTCTACTTTATCGGCTACGATCTTTTCGATCTCCGTTTCATCCGTGACACTTCCGACGAACTCATCGTTAAGATAAACATGCTGTATGGTTGCAGTTTCCGATAGCCCAGCAGCAGTTGCCCGATTTCCTGCAAGCACTAAAATGACGGAAACCATCAACAGGATGATCCCCTTACCTTTTGAGCTAAACATATATTGTCCTCCTTAACGGCTCAGTCACCAATTAAGAAACTAATCAAATTTATTTCGAGTTTTATTAGTCCATTTTAAATATCAACATGCTCATGACTGATTGCTATAATGATTTTTTATCACTCATAACTCTACCATATTAAGAAAAAAAACAAGAAACAGACTTCATAATGTAATAGAACTGTATAAATGGTGACAACATGTACCAATAAATATGGTAATAGGAAAGTTTCAATAAACTGCGGAAAAGGGAGTGGACCTAAGCCCAGCAAGGCTAAAAGCGGTTTATATGCCGAATTGGTCTAAATTGGAATGTTACAAAACGTTAACAATCCATTAACAGTATTTCATTCAAAATACATCTGAATGCAAAACAAAAAAACGCCCTAAAGGAGAGGCGTTTATTAAAGGATGGCTCAGGACGGAATCGAACCGCCGACACAAGGATTTTCAGTCCTTTGCTCTACCGACTGAGCTACTGAGCCAAATATTCTATTTTAGTATAAAAATAAAATGGCGGTCCCGACGGGAATCGAACCCGCGATCTCCTGCGTGACAGGCAGGCATGTTAACCGCTACACCACGGGACCAGTAAAGCATTTATATAAAGAAGTGACCCATACGGGATTCGAACCCGTGTTACCGCCGTGAAAGGGCGGTGTCTTAACCGCTTGACCAATGGGCCGGAAAAAATGGTGAGCCATGAAGGATTCGAACCTTCGACCCTCTGATTAAAAGTCAGATGCTCTACCAACTGAGCTAATGGCTCGTTCTAATGAAATGTTTCTTTGCATGATGTGAACTTAAATCTGCAGCTTGTTAATCGCTTGTTCTATTGTGACGACGCTTTTGATAATATCATGGTTAGTATAGTTTAGGCAATAGTTTTTTGAAATAAAATTATTTTTTTTTATTTTTTTCATTTTCCCTACAGTTTAATTCATTCATTCGGTATCCTGGACCTCCCGAACGTGACAGATGATGCATTGATCTTAATAATGAAAGAAGAGCCGGCAAAAAAAGCCAGCTCCTTTTTCATGAATTACGCTAGACGCCAAGGGCTTCTCACGACATTAGTTTGGTTGCGGTCAGGACCGACAGAGAAAGTGGTCAAAGGAATGCCTACCAATTGAGATACGCGCTCTACATAATGGCGAGCGTTCTCTGGAAGCTCATCCAATGATTTGCAGCCTGTGATGTCTTCTGACCAGCCTGGCAGCTCTTCATAGACTGGTTTACATTCGCCAATCGCTTTCAAAGTCGCTGGAACCTCATGAATGATCTCGCCTTTGTAGTCATAAGCCACACAAATTTTGACCGTATCAAGACCTGATAATACGTCAATAGAGTTCAATGATAAATCGGTAATCCCGCTGACACGGCGAGCATGGCGAACGACAACAGCGTCAAACCAGCCTACACGGCGTGGTCTGCCTGTAGTTGTACCATATTCCCGGCCAATTTCCCGGATTTGGTTGCCGACTTCATCATGTAATTCTGTAGGGAAAGGACCATCGCCCACACGGCTTGTATATGCTTTACATACTCCAACCACATGGTTGATTTTCGTAGGACCTACACCAGAACCGATCGTAACTCCACCTGCAACCGGGTTAGATGAAGTGACAAATGGGTATGTTCCTTGATCGATATCAAGCATAACACCTTGTGCGCCTTCGAATAATACCCGTTTTCCTTCATCAAGTGCGTCATTCAATACAACGGATGTATCACAAACATATTTCTGCACTTGTTGTCCGTACTCATAGTATTCTTCCAAGATATCTTCGATTTTGAAACCTTCCGTTTCATAGAAACGTTCAAACATACGGTTTTTTTCGACAAGATTTTGAGACAATTTTTCCTCGAAAATTTCACGGTCCAAAAGGTCTGCCATGCGGATTCCGTTACGAGCAGCTTTGTCCATATATGCAGGGCCGATTCCCTTTTTAGTCGTTCCAATTTTGTTGGCGCCTTTACGGTCTTCTTCGACTTCATCCAATTTGATATGGTAAGGAAGAATGACATGTGCACGGTTCGAAATACGAAGATTATCCGTACTCACCCCATGGCTATGTAAATAAGCAAGCTCCTCTACAAGAGCTTTTGGATCAACCACCATACCATTTCCAATGACACAAATCTTATCACTATAAAAAATCCCTGACGGAATTAAATGCAGTTTATAGGTAACGCCGTTAAATTTTATTGTATGTCCTGCATTATTCCCACCTTGATAACGAGCGATGGCTTCCGCATTCTGGGATAGAAAATCTGTTATTTTACCTTTACCTTCGTCTCCCCATTGTGTACCGACTACTACAACTGATGACATCTGAATAAAGCACCTCCAAAGGTTCACGTAATACCGATCATTAACCGGTTCTTATCAAACAAACCTATTTTATCAATAATCCAAACTGGAAGTCAATACAAAATCCGAACAATACACTTTTTAAAAAATTCTTTGTTCGTAAATATGAGAAATTTCTTTCCGTTTTTTTTGGATTGTCAAACATTATTGTACCCTCTGATTTCTTTTTCTATTATCATAACGCACTTTCTTTTTCCCGAAACAGAGAAAGCCCGCCATTGCATAATGGCAGGCAGTTTTCTATGCGCCGGGAGACATCGAATCATCATCGAAGCGGCGTTCAAGGTTAACGAATTTATTATATTCTTTCACGAATGCAAGCGAAACCGTGCCTACTGGACCATTACGCTGTTTCGCTATAATGATTTCAATGATATTTTTGTTCTCGGATTCTTTATCATAATAATCATCACGGTATAAGAATGCGACGATATCTGCATCTTGCTCGATACTCCCGGATTCCCGGATATCAGACATCATCGGGCGCTTATCCTGACGCTGCTCCACTCCCCGCGATAGCTGGGAAAGGGCGATGACGGGCACTTTAAGTTCACGAGCGAGCGCTTTGAGTGAACGTGAAATCTCGGATACCTCTTGCTGACGATTGTCGCCTGAACGACCGTCTCCTTGAATTAATTGCAGGTAATCGATCAATATCATGCCAAGGCCATGTTCCTGCTTCAAACGACGGCATTTTGAACGGATTTCACCAATCCTCACACCTGGCGTATCATCGATATAAATGCCGGCATTCGACAAGCTTCCCATCGCCATCGTCAGTTTACGCCAATCCTCATCAGTTAAGGAACCTGTCCGTAAATTCTGAGCGTTGATATTCCCTTCAGCACAGAGCATACGCATAACGAGCTGCTCTGCACCCATTTCAAGACTGAAAATCGCTACATTCTCCTCCGTTTTGGTCGCAACGTTTTGAGCGATATTCAATGCAAAAGCGGTTTTACCAACCGAAGGACGGGCACCCACTATAATGAGGTCATTACGTTGGAACCCTGCTGTCATTCGATCCAGTTCAGCAAACCCTGTCGGTATTCCCGTGACATCCCCTTTACGGGTAGTCAAAATTTCTATGTTATCGTAAGTCGCAACCAATACATCTTTAATATTTTGAAAAGACCCGGAATTTTTACGCTGGGCCACTTCCATGATCGTTTTTTCTGCTTCCCCGAGCAGCTCCTCGACCTCGTCCTCGCGACTGTAGCCTTCCTGAGCGATGTTGGTCGCTGTCCTGATCAAACGACGCAGCAATGACTTCTCCTCGACGATGCGGGCATAATATTCAATATTGGCGGCGGTAGGCACCGATCCGGCCAATTCACTTAAATAAGAAACACCGCCAACTTCTTCAAGGTTTTTTGTCGCAGCCAGTTCCTCTGTCACCGTAATCAAATCGACAGCTTTTCCTTCGTCATTCAATTTAAGCATCACATTAAAAATCTTTTGATGAGAGCTTCTGTAAAAGTCTTCCGGAATCAAAACTTCCGATGTAACGGTCAATGAAGAGGGCTCTAGAAAAATGGCTCCCAGTACAGCCTGTTCGGCTTCTATATTTTGAGGGGGAATCCTATCCTGAAATTGTTCTATCATATCTTAAAACCTCCCAATCTAAGAGGATACCTTTTATATGTTTCTAGTAAAAAAGAAAAAAGTGAAAGGACAACGTGCCCAATCACATTTTTCGTCTATCTCTATTTTATCAATTTTTCACAGATATGAAACAGCTAAAATTAGTTAATTTCTTTCACATGCACAGTCAGTGTCGCAGTGACCTCAGGATGAAGCTTGACTGGAAGCTTTGTATGCCCTAAAGAACGGATGCCATCAGCAAGCTCCATTTTACGTTTATCAATCTTGATACCGTGTTTTTTCTGAAGCTCCGAGGCAATTTGTTTAGTCGTGATTGAACCGAATAAACGCCCGCCCTCACCGGCTTTGGCTGATAGTTCAACCGTTAACTTCTCCAGCTGCACTTTCAATTCTTCAGCTTGCTGCAGCTCTTCTGCTGCAAGTGATTCTTCTTTATTTTTCTGGGCTTCCAAAGTTTTTACATTTGTATTATTTGCTTCAACCGCCAATCCTTGTTTAAGCAGGAAATTATGTGCATAACCATCTGCAACATTTTTAACTTCCCCTTTTTTCCCTTTACCTTTTACGTCTTTAAGAAATATCACTTTCATTCTTTATGTCCCCCTTCTAAATATTCATCAATAGCTGCTTTCAATCGACTTTCGGCCTCATCAATGGAGCATACCTGCTGGGTGGCGGCATTTGTTAGATGTCCGCCTCCATTCAACATTTCCATGATCACCTGTACATTGATATCACCGAGAGAGCGCGCACTTATGCCAACTGTATCATCAGATCGCTTAGCCATTACAAAGGAAGCGACAACGCCATCCATGGTCAATAGGGTATCCGCAGCCTGAGCGATGAGCACCTGATTATGAACCTGATCGGTTTTTGCCGCTGCAATGGCAATTCCCTTTTTATAAAAGATGACTTCTTCAATGAGCTTCGAACGTTTGATATAAGTGTCCACGTCTTCTTTTAAGAATTTCTGGACAAGTACCGTATCAGCCCCATGCGCCCTTAGATAAGAGGCGGCATCGAAAGTGCGTGAACCCGTTCTCAAGGTGAAGCTTTTCGTATCGACGATGATACCCGCAAGAAGCGCCGTCGACTCCAGCATATCAATCTTTGAGCGTTTCGGCTGATATTCAAGCAGTTCGGTCACAAGTTCTGCCGTTGATGACGCATATGGCTCCATATAGACGAGCAATGAGTTCTTGATGAACTCCTCACCCCGGCGATGATGATCGATGACCACAACCTTATCGATCCTATTCAATAGCCGCTCTTCAATTACCATGGAAGGTTTATGCGTATCAACCACAACCAGCAGCGTCTCATCCGTAATCATTTCAAATGCATCATCAGGTGTTATGAACCGGGCATACAGCTCTTCTTTATTTTTGATCTCTTCCATTAAACGAAGGACGCTGCTATCGAGCTGCTGGGTGTTGATGACAATATAGCCTTCACGTTCATTCATTTGGGCAACCTTCAAGATGCCGATCGCTGAACCGATTGCGTCCATATCCGGGTTTTTATGGCCCATGACAATGACTTTATCGCTATCAAGTACTATATCCTTCAATGCATGCGAAATAACACGGGCACGGACCCTCGTGCGTTTTTCCATCGGATTGGTTTTGCCGCCATAGAATTTCACTTTTCCATTCGCTTGCTTTATGGCTACCTGGTCACCGCCACGTCCTAAAGCGAGATCCAAGCTGGACTGTGCAAGCGTACCTAGTTCCGGCAAGGATGACACGGCCGAGCCGACACCGATGCTCAAGGTCAATGGCACATTTTGCTTGGCCGTCGTTTCCCTGATTTCATCCAAAATCGAGAATTTCCCCTTTTCAAGCTGCTGAAGGATATGCTCATTAAAGACAGCGATGAATCGTTCCGAGGAAACCCGTTTAAAGAAAACGCCATTATCCCTTGCCCATTTATCAAGAAGAGAGGTAACCAAGCTATTTATACTGCTTTTACGCTGATCATCCATACCCTGGGTCAAGTCATCATAGTTATCAAGAAGAATGATCGCAATTGCCGTTCGCTCATCTTCATATAATTTCTCGATTTCCACCTGCTCCGTCACATCAAAAAAGTAAAGAAGCCTTTCATCACGCTTATGGACCACCTTGAATTTCCGATCGTGGAGCGTAAGTGTCTCTGTCTCGATCTCTTGCTTGATTAACGGTACTATCGAGTCCGCAACATCGTATAGCGATCTTCCTGCCAAGGAGTCTTCACTAAAACAGGAAGCCAGGAATGGATTGGTCCATTCAATGTAATAATCCTCATTAAAGAGCATGATCCCAATCGGCATTTCCAATAACGCTTCTTCGCCTACCTTCTTTAAACGGTAAGATAAAGTCGTTATATACTCTTCTGTCTTCCGTTGCTTTTTTTCTACCATTCTTAATGTTAAATAAAATAAACCAGCAAGAATCAATAATCCAACAAGTGCAATAACCCAATTATAATAAGCCAGGACGCCCAAAAGTAAAACGACCGCGGCGAGCACCCCATACAATGGGGACTTAATCGAGTATTCTTTCAAATAAGATGGCATAGTTTCAGCTCCTAAAAGCATCTGTTTTACAAAAAAGTCTTCTATTCCTTTTTCTTGATTGTCTCCCTAAATGGAAATCCTAAATCTATTATACCTAAAAACCGGACGGCCGTCGTAATAATCGGATTCGGCAGAAGCAAAGAAAAAACCACGATTAAAACAGGTATGGCCTTCACCCATGACTTAACATGAGCAATATAGAATATCAGGGAATACCCTTGTAATAATATGAAGAACTGCAGTATGAAAAATAGGTTCGTTATGGCCATATATACAAAACTGTTCTTGTCCGTATTCACAAAAAGAGCAAGAAGCATCGTAATTAAATAATACCATAAAAGGCTTTTCGGGAGTCGCAGATCTCGAAAATGTGGCCATTTTAACGCCTTATCACTGAATCTCTTCACAATGGGGTGCGCCGCAAGGAAAATCAATAAAACCATGATGACGGACATCAAGACGAACAAACTTGGCATCAGGGTGTTCATCATATCGATTGATTCATACACCCGCTTTTTGACTTGTTCCGTCGGTGCCTGTCCAAAAGAATCCATGATGCCGATTGAATTTTCAATGGACCCCTCAAGAATGTTCATCGATTCTTCTATGTAATTAACATCCGTTATCAAAACTGAAGCTGCATACATTAATAAAATGCCCCCCAGAAAGACAAGGACTGCGCTTATGAACATAGGTGCCATCGGTTTGTCCTTTTTCAAAAAATAGCCGATCGCAATTCCCGTCGCCCCCAAGAGCAAGGTCAGCGGAACAGACAATATCGTCCCGATGAGGATCGACAATAGCGAGGCTACAAATAAGTAACCAAGGCTCCACGATAACTCTTGTTTGATTGTGACCAGTATGAACGGAATGGGTAAAAAGAAAGTAGTGAAAATACCCAATGGTGGGATTTGAATGGTGATGAACAATAAAATGCAATATAGTGCCAGAAGTGCTCCGCCCTCGGCAATTCGTCTCCCGCTATTCATCTTTATTTCACCCCCTGTTATTATTGATGTCTTTATCTCCATCTTTATATTGTATCCGTTACGGCCAGGATATTTCAAACATCACATTCTTTTTTAGGATATGATTATTTTTTCTGAGGAAAACGCGCGGATAACTTCCTTCTGAAATAAAAAAAACCGCAATTCAGCAGTTTTCAGGCATAAGCGATAACTTATAAAAAAAGCACATTAAGGATAACTCCTCAATGTGCCAATTTATTATTCACCAGATACGTATGGTAGTAATGCCATAGTACGTGAGCGTTTAATAGCAATCGTTAATTTACGTTGATATTTAGCGCTTGTGCCAGTTACACGACGTGGTAAAATTTTACCGCGTTCTGAGACGAATTTTTTAAGAAGATCTGTATCTTTGTAATCAATTTTAGTGATTCCGTTAGATGTGAAATAACAAACCTTTTTACGCTTACCGCGTCCTTTACGTCCACCCATTGCCATAATATATTTCCCTCCCTGCTTTTTTGAATTTTCATTTTAAACGGCTGTTTAAAACGGAAGATCGTCATCTGAAATGTCGATTGTCTTACCGTCATTTGCAAATGGATCATCATCTACACGAGTGTAGTTGTTATTGCTCCGTTGATTCTGATTAGGATTTTGTCCATACGAATTGTTGTCATTTCCGTTATTACCATAACTTCTTTGACCTCCACCGTAAGAACCGCCTTCATTTCTTTCACCCGCTGAACTGCTTCGTGGTTCAAGGAATTGAACGCTCTCAGCCAGAATCTCCGTCACATATACGCGTTTGCCGTCTTGTCCTTCATAATTACGTGTTTGGACACGTCCATCCACGCCAGCTAAACTGCCCTTTTTCAAGAAGTTAGCTACATTTTCTGCCGGTTTACGCCAAACTACACAGTTAATGAAATCCGCTTCACGTTCACCCTGCTGATTCGTAAAACTACGGTTCACAGCCAAAGTAAAGGTAGCTACGGGAACCCCATTAGGTGTATATCGTAATTCAGGATCTTTAGTTAAGCGTCCTACCAAAACTACGCGATTCATCATCAGAATCAACCCCTAGGTTTCAAGCTTGTTTCATGTGAAACAAGATTAGAATTTATATAAATATTGAATTAAACTTCTTCTCTAGTAGCCATGTGGCGAATAATGTCTTCACTGATTTTAGCAAGACGATCGAATTCTTGAATCGCAGCACTTTCAGCGTTAACTTTAAGAAGCATGTAGTAACCATCACGGAAATCATTGATTTCGTATGCAAGACGGCGTTTACCCCATTCTTTTGCTTCTACTTCCGCACCATTATCAGAAAGGATTGTGTTGAAACGTTCAACTAAAGCTTTTTTAGCTTCTTCCTCAATGTTTGGACGGATGATATACATAATTTCGTATTTTCTCATCACTGTCACCTCCTTTTGGTCTAAGCGGCCCAATTGGGCAAGGAGCAATTATTTATAATTACTCACAAGATAAAATTATAGCATAGTTAAAGAAGCTTTGCAATGAACGGTTCGACTTATTACAATTAATTGTAATCTGATGATTCAAATCGCAAAAAAAGACCCTACATATGGAACGGTAGGGTCTTTGAATCTTAAACGTTAAAACGGAAATGGATAACATCGCCATCGTTAACGATGTATTCTTTTCCTTCCAAACGGACTTTACCCGCTTCTTTTGCAGCACCATGACTGCCCGCTTCAAGTAAATCGGTATAAGAAACCGTTTCGGCACGGATGAAACCACGTTCGAAGTCCGTGTGAATGACGCCTGCACATTGAGGGGCCTTCATTCCTTTTCGGAATGTCCAAGCACGCACTTCCTGTACACCAGCTGTAAAGTATGTTGCCAATCCAAGCAGATTATAAGAAGCACGGATCAACTGATCAAGACCTGACTCCTCGATGCCAAGTTCAGATAGGAACATTTCCTTTTCTTCACCTTCAAGCTCTGCAATTTCCTCTTCGATTTTGGCACAAATCACGATTACTTCGGCATTTTCCTTCGCAGCATATTCACGAACTTGCTGTACATATTCATTATCGTCAGCATTCGCCACTTCATCTTCGCTCACGTTCGCTACGTAAAGCGTCGGCTTCGCCGTAAGTAAATGCATGCCCTTCACGATTTTTTGCTGCTCTTCAGTAAACTCAACGGAACGTGCAGGCTTTTCATCTTCCAGTGCTTCTTTTAAAGCCACAAGGATTTCATGTTCTGCAACAGCGGCTTTATCTTTTTGCTTGGCCATTTTTCCGACACGGTCGATGCGTTTGACAACAGATTCCAAATCGGCAAGGATCAATTCAAGGTTGATGACTTCAATATCATCGATTGGATTTACTTTTCCGGAAACATGGGTAATGTTATCGTCTGCAAAACAACGGACGACTTGACAAATGGCATCAACTTGACGGATATGGGAAAGGAATTTATTACCCAATCCTTCTCCTTTACTTGCCCCTTTTACAATCCCGGCGATATCCGTGAATTCAAATGCTGTCGGAACCGTTTTTTTCGGTTTAACCAATTCAGTCAATTTTTGCAGACGGTGATCTGGGACTTCCACGATCCCGACATTAGGGTCGATCGTACAGAAAGGATAGTTGGCAGATTCCGCACCTGCCTGAGTAATTGCATTAAATAAAGTGGATTTACCTACGTTAGGCAAACCGACTATACCAGCTGTTAAAGCCATTTATATTTCACTCCTTCAAGATGATTCGTACATATGGGAAAAGAACCGATCTTCTATAAAGACCATCCAATTACCTAAACCTTTCCCAATTATAGATTTCGCTTCCTAAAAAGACAAGTAAATCATGAGAAACGCAGGACTACTTTCACTCCAAAAAAAAAAAGCATGATCACTCCTCATGCTTTTGCAGAACTTTTTTCATTTTCTTTGCGAATTCACGTCGGGGCAGCATCACGCTATGACCGCACCCTTCACATTTTATCCGGATATCCATACCGAGCCGTATAATTCTCCACTTATTCACTCCACACGGATGTGGTTTCTTCATTTCCACAATATCCTTAAGTGCAAATTCCTTTTCTTCCATAACCATGAGCCCCCTAACTCCTATGACTCGCTGCCATTGTACGTAGATTTAATCCCACTTGAATCAAGCGCAGCACTTATTTCATTTCTTAATATCCTGCTGATTTCGATGTGATGCATCGGCTTCGTTTCCGCTTTAACCCGAAAGACGATTTCTTCAGGACTGATTTTTTCAATTCCCAAAAATTCTGGTGCTTTGACCAGGGCTTCGTATCTGCCTTCCATACTGTTTAAAAGATCAATCAGCACCTTCTCGGCACGCTCGACCGATCCATCATTAGGTATGGTCACATCAACAACAGCCATACTGTTTAAAATCGAATAATTCGTGACCTGGATGATGCTGCCGTTAGGTATGAAGTGCAATTCACCTGCACTGCTTTTGATTTTTGTTGTACGAAGCCCGATTTCAATGACTTCCCCTTCAAAAGTATTGATTTTAATATAATCCCCAACCGAGAAATGATCTTCAAAAATAACGAAAAACCCGGTAATTATATCCTTGACCAAACTTTGTGCGCCAAATCCAATGGCCAAACCGAGAACACCAGCACCAGCGAGTAATGGCATCACATGAAGTCCAAAAATCTCCAGAATCATCAACAAGGCAATGAAATTGATGACATAAGTAATGATATTTTCCAGCAATTTAATGAGTGTCGCTTCCCTGCGCTCCGATACCCGAATTGGACTTCTTAAACGAGCTTTGAAAAATTTATTCAGAATAGTCTTTCCTATTGTAATAATAATACGCGATAACAACAGAACAAGGAAGATTTTAATAATGCCCTCGCCCATCAGCAGCCATATCTTTTCATCCAATATCTCTTTTGTAACGCTATCATAAATGCGATCCATATTTTCCTCCTGCTTAATGCAAATAACTGCAAAACTATTATATCTTATATATGATTTTTCCCATATAGACGTATTCCTCTACCCTTCATGCATGGAGATAACCATGAATTAGAGAGTTTTTCTCTATTTTATCAATAAATAATGGTTTCTGTACAAAAAAATTATGGGTATATAGGTAAAAGAATTAGAAGTTTTTTCCCAAATATTCAAGTAATTATTTACTAGAAAGTATAAATGAAAGCAATTGGTAGAGGATAACGTCGATTCATATCCCCTTCACCTGTTTGCATGTTCTACAAAAAATTCCCTCATCCATTATGTTAAATACCGTATATTTTCCCTTTTTTATCCGTATACTGTAATACCAAATAAAGTAAAGGAGTTGAGCCGATGAATCTGAATTCTAGTCTATTTAATAATAATAAAAATAGATTGAGTCGCATCCTGCATGAAGATACGGATGCATCCAAACAAATTTCCCAGGAATTGATCAACCTCCTACCTACCGGAAAGCTTCAACCAATCGTCATCGTCTGTATAGGCACAGACCGTTCCACAGGCGATTCACTCGGACCACTTGTCGGCACTCTGCTTAGTGAAAAAGCTGAAAACAGCTCTTCTTCATTCCATGTTTATGGTACTCTGGATGACCCTATACATGCGATGAATTTACAGGAAAAATTAAATGAAATCAAAAAGATGCATACCAATCCATTTATAGTCGGAATCGATGCTTGCTTAGGGAAAATGAAAAGCGTCGGCATAGTCCAAATCGGCCAGGGACCAGTGAAGCCAGGTGCTGGGGTCAATAAAGATCTTCCTTCCGTTGGAAATGCCCATATTACAGGAATCGTGAATGTAAGTGGATTCATGGAGTTCATGGTCTTGCAGAACACTCGTCTTAATCTTGTGCTAAAAATGGCCAAAACCATTGCCGAGGGAATTCATGAAGCACAAAATCATTATCCAATAAAACCTACCATCACTCCTTTCACATGGTCATTCAAGCAAGAAAAAACCCTTTGATCGATTTTTGCTTATGATAAAAAAGAAGGAAGGGGTCATCCCCTTCCTTCTTTTTTATACATAATACATGAAAGTAACCAGAATGGCGGTGATCATTATGCCTGGAAGCAGATTCGCCACCCTTATTTTGGTGACACCGATAATATTCAAACCAATTGCCAAAATCATGACTCCCCCAGTTGCCGTCATTTCCAATATGAAGGAATCCATTAAAGCAGTTGGGACCATCGTATTGATCTGCCTTGAAAAAATCGCCATTAACCCCTCATATAGAATGATCGGAAATGCTGAAAAAAGTACACCTATGCCGAGCGTGCTGGCGAGGACCAATGCTGTAAATCCATCGATGATCGCTTTTGTTATCAAAACGTCATGATCATTCCGGATGCCGCTATCCAGGGCACCAATAATGGCCATCGCCCCAATGCCAAATATGAGTGTAGCCGTTACAAACCCCTGGGATATCGAAGTTCCTTCCTTCGCTTTCATCCTGCGTTCAAGCCAATTGCCTAAAGAATTAAGCCTACCCTCAAGATTCAACCATTCACCAAGGACAGCCCCTCCGACAATACTTAAAATGACAACAAGGAAATTATCGCTTTTAAACCCCATCTGTAAACCTAAGACCATGACAGCCAAACCAATGCCGCTCATGACCGTTTCTTTTATCTTTTCAGGTATATGTTGTAAAAACCTTCCTAAAATCGAACCGATTAAAATGCAGGCACCATTCACCAAGGCCCCTAATAATACCATCTCATCCACCTAATTTTCTGCATAAGTCGTCACGATCTTTTCATAAAGGCAATCTAAGAGGAAAGGTTCTCTTGATCGATCAAGTTCAAAATTCTCTCTAAATCTTCTTTTGAAAAGAATTCTATTTCTATTTTTCCTTTTTTCTTGCTTTGTTTTATCGTTACGCTCGTTCCTAGTCTTTCACGCAGACTTGTCTCCCGTTGCTTTATGAATATATCTTTTTTCTCTTGTTTCTTAGTTTTGGTTTCACGTGAAACGGTATCATTCAATTGATGTATATATTGCTCTAGCTGTCTGACATTCATACCTTCTTTGAGGATTTTATCCACTACCGGCTTAAGCAACTCTTTTTTCTTTAAACCTAGCAATGCCCGTCCATGGCCCATGGAAATTTCCCCATCGGAGATATATCTCCTAATCCCTTCAGGCAAAGAAAGTAATCTAACATGGTTTGCTATATGGGGCCTGCTTTTACCCAGCCGATTGGCCAACTGCTCCTGGGTAAATTCCAATTTTTCAAGAAGTGTTTGGTAAGCGACGGCTTCCTCGATCGGATTCAAATCCTCCCGTTGCAGGTTTTCCAAAATCGCCAGTTCCATCATCTGCTGTTCGCTCAATTTCCTCACAACGACCGGAACTGTCTTTAAACCTGCTTCCTTGGCAGCACGGTAACGCCTTTCCCCAGCCACGATTTCATAGCCCTTAATGCTTTCCCGGGCAATAATCGGCTGTAATATCCCGTGTTCCATGATGGATTGCTTTAATTCCTCTATAGCTTCAAGCCGAAAGCTCTTTCGGGGCTGATAAGGATTTGGCCTTAATTCCCTTACTTTGATTTCGCGCACGATTTCATCTTTACTTATCTCCCCACTGTTGAAAAGTGCGTTAAGTCCTTTGCCAAGTCCTTTAGCCATTTGATACCACTTCCTTTGCCAGTTCTAGATAGACCTCCGCCCCACGTGACTTTGGATCATATATAATTATCGGTTCTCCATGGCTCGGTGCCTCACTCAAACGGACATTGCGGGGAATGATGGTTTGATAGACTTTATCCTGAAAGTATTTTTTTACTTCTTCTATGACCTGGAGACCTAGATTTGTTCTTGCATCCAACATCGTCAAAAGCACACCCTCGATTTTCAAATCATGGTTCAAATGTTTTTGGACGAGGCGGACCGTATTCAACAGCTGACTCAAACCTTCCAATGCATAATATTCACATTGTACCGGAATCAAAACTGCATCAGCAGCCGTTAAGGCATTAAGCGTAAGCAACCCCAATGACGGAGGGCAGTCAATCACAATGTAATCATATTGGCTTTGCACCTCTTCTAATGCCCTTTTTAATCGGACTTCCCTTGAGATGGTTGGAACAAGTTCAATTTCCGCACCTGCAAGTTGAATTGTCGCAGGTATGGCATATAGGTTTTCTACCTTTGTTTCCATGATAACGGTACTGGCCTCGACATCATCAACCAATACATCATAAATACATTGTTCCACATCTGCCTTGTCGATACCTGCACCGCTTGTCGCATTTCCCTGCGGGTCAATATCAACCATTAAGACTTTCTGTCCTATATATGCAAGACAAGCACTTAGACTGACAGAAGTTGTCGTTTTTCCAACACCGCCCTTTTGATTGGCAATGGCGAGAATCTTCCCCACGAATTCACCTGCTTTCAACTATCTTCATCACGCTATATAAATCTATTGATTTGTACCGTAAATCCATTTATTTCTTTCTATTTTATCATGAATGTTACTTTAAGAAATCGTTTTCTGAAATTCCTCTTAAAATTTCAAACACACTTAAAAGCATTAAAAATCCGGGGAAAGTTGAATGTTTTCAAGGAGGAAAATGCCAGTTTTGGAGTGAAAATAAAAAAGCTTGGTAATCGAAGACTACCAAGCGGGCTAAGGATAGGGAATCAAGTTTTTTTCTTGGGTATTTTAATCGTGAACTGATAATACTCCTCGAATTCTTCTTCCTCTGCATCCAAATTTATTCCATTGTCTGTAACCATATTGAGTGATTGGCGTATGGTATTCACGGCAATCCTCATGTCTTTACTAAACGCTTTTCGCTTAGGTTTCGGCTTCTGCACAGTACCCGTCAGGAGCTTGACGACCTGCTCTTCGGTCTGCTTGACGTTCAACCCTTTTTCGATGATTTCCACAAGCAGTTTAAGCTGCTTTTCAGGACTCTTTAACGGTATCAACGAGCGGGCATGGCGTTCCGTAATTTGCTTTTGAAGAAGTGCATCCTGAACCTCCTGTGGCAGCTTAAGCAGCCGAAGCTTATTCGCCACGGTAGACTGACCTATTCCCAGTCTTTGTGCCAGAGCTTCTTGGGTTAAACTATGCAGCTCCAATAGTTTTCCGTAAGCCAAAGCTTCTTCAATCGGTGTCAGTTCTTCACGCTGAAGGTTTTCTATCAGCGCGACGGAAGCCGTTTCTGTATCGGTGAAATCCTTGATTATAGCAGGTGCCAATTCCCAGCCAAGCTTTTGCATGGCCCGGAAACGTCGCTCACCTGCAATGATTTCATATTTTCCCTGACCATAAGCCCTTACTACAATTGGTTGAATGATCCCATGAGTATGAATCGTTTGAGCCAATTCAGCAATTTTATCGTCATTAAAAACGGTCCTTGGTTGAAATCGATTAGGCACAATATCAGAAATGGAAATTTTTCTTATCTCTTCATTATTATTGCTAGGTGTCTCCATCTCTAGTTGCTCTTCTTCTTTTTCGCCAAACCCAAAGAACCGCGAAAAAGGATGCTTCATCTTCCTACACCACCTTTTAAAACTCCCAAATAACATATTCTCTATTTAAAGGACAAGTCCTGCATACATTTCCCGACATGGTTATACATATGGCCCTTCACTGTAAAAAACATGTCGACTGGCGCCATCAAGGCAATAATGAGGAATGGAAGGCCGGTTATTATGAATATCGGCCGGCATGCCCTAGACTATTTCCCTGAATCAGCCAGCACAGGGCACACGTTTTAACATGTACCTAAATGTCTTTTTGCTAGCAAATGCAGTATTGAGTGAAAATAATAAGTTCATACATTTATAGTAAAAGAAAATAAGGGCAAGTACCAGCCATATATCTGAATCATCTGCGCTTACTATGAAAACATACTCCTCTTTCAAGGATTATTCAATAGGCTGTTTATTTGGTGTCCCTGGTTTTCTCGGGTACTTTTTAGGAGTCTTCTTCACTTTTTTTACAGTAATGATGTTTCTTTCACTATTTTCCTCTGGCAATGTGAAAGGATGAATTTCTTCGATTTCTCCGCCTAACGTAAAAATGGCCTTCTTCCCAGTGTCCATTTCATCTTGTGCACTAGCCGCTTTCATGGCAATGAAAGTCCCATCCGGTTTAACAAGCGGCAAACATAGTTCACTTAAAACGGACATCCTGGCTACCGCCCTCGCCATGACGATATCATAGGATTCGCGATGCTCCGGTTTTTGGGCGAAGGTTTCAGCCCGGTCATGATAGAAGGAAACTCCCTTTAATTGCAAGGAATCCGCAAGGTGATTCAAAAAAGAAATCCGCTTATTCAAGGAATCCACAATCGAGACGTGGATATCAGGGAAACAAATCTTCAATGGAATACTCGGAAATCCAGCTCCAGCCCCAACATCGCAAATTCGATATGATTTATTAAAGTCAAAATAGAAGGCTGCACTGATTGAATCATAAAAATGCTTCAGATAAACTTCTTCTTTATCAGTGATGGCTGTTAAGTTCATCTTTTCGTTCCATTCCACCAATAATCGATAATAAGTGTCAAACTGATCAAGCTGTTGAGGAGAAAGCTCGATTCCTTTCTCCAGCAGTGCTTGTTGGAACTGTTCAATATTCATGTCTGCTTCAATCCTTTTCGGGTATTTCCATTACTGAGATACTCTGGCGATCTTACCTTGTTCCAAATAAACAAGCAAAATGGAAACATCAGCGGGATTCACACCTGAAATTCTTGAAGCCTGAGCTACTGATAGCGGGTGGACCTGCTTTAATTTTTGACGTGCTTCCGTTGCAAGACCAGAAATTGCATCATAATCGATATTCTCTGGAATCTTTTTATTCTCCATTTTTTTCAGGCGATCGACTTGCTGCAAGGATTTTTCGATATATCCTTCATACTTGATCTGGATTTCGACCTGTTCCGTCACTTCATCGCTCAGTTCGACATCACTTGGCGCCAACTTCTGAATGTGGGAATAATCCATTTCAGGCCGTTTCAATAAATCGGAGGCACGGATTCCATCCTTCAACTCACTGCCGCCGCTTGCAGTAATGACTTCTTGAACCTCTTTGGTCGGTTTGATGAAGTTTGTTTTCAGTCGTTCCTTTTCCATTTCAACCGCTTCTTTTTTCATAAGGAAACGATTGTAGCGTTCTTCTTTGATCATCCCGATATTGAATCCAATTTCCGTTAAGCGTAAATCGGCATTATCATGGCGCAATAATAAACGGTATTCTGCACGTGAAGTCAGCAAACGGTATGGTTCATTCGTACCTTTCGTCACAAGGTCATCAATGAGAACACCAATATAGGCATCCGAACGGCTTAAAATCAGTTCTTCTTTACCCATTGCATTCAATCCTGCATTAATACCGGCCATCAACCCTTGTCCTGCTGCTTCCTCGTAGCCGGATGTCCCGTTAATTTGGCCAGCAGTATACAGATTTTTGATTTTCTTCGTTTCAAGTGTGGGCCATAGCTGCGTAGGAACGATAGCATCATATTCAATTGCATATCCAGCACGCATCATTTCCGCCTTTTCAAGTCCTGGAATTGTTTGCAGGATTTTCACTTGTACATCTTCAGGCAGACTGGTGGATAAACCTTGCACATAAACTTCCTTTGTATTACGGCCTTCAGGCTCCAGGAAGATCTGATGCCGTGGTTTATCATTAAAACGAACGACTTTATCTTCTATCGATGGACAATAACGCGGTCCGGTTCCTTTTATCATTCCGGAATACATTGGCGAACGGTGCAGATTTTCATCAATGAGCTGATGTGTCCCCTCATTCGTGTACGTTAACCAGCATGGCAATTGATCCGTTATGAACTTTGTCGTTTCATAAGAAAATGCGCGTGGCACTTCATCGCCAGGCTGAATTTCCGTTTTGCTGTAATCTATGGAAGAGCTATTCACACGTGGCGGCGTTCCTGTTTTAAAACGGACCAAGTCAAATCCTAACTGCTCTAAATGCTCAGAAAGCCTGATGGAAGGCTGCTGGTTATTTGGGCCGCTTGAATATTTCAATTCCCCTAAAATGATTTCACCGCGTAAATATGTTCCCGTCGTGATTACGACTGTTTTCGCACGGTAAACCGCGCCTGTTTTAGTGATGACACCCGTACATACGTCGTTTTCAACAATTAATTCCTCTACCATTCCTTGAATCAATGTCAAATTTTCTTGGTCTTCTATCGTCTTTTTCATTTCTTGTTGATAAAGAAATTTATCTGCCTGCGCCCGCAGCGCACGAACAGCCGGACCTTTTGCCGTATTGAGCATCCTCATTTGAATATGGGTCTTGTCGATATTTTTTCCCATTTCACCGCCTAAAGCGTCAATTTCCCTAACGACTATCCCTTTTGCCGGCCCGCCAACGGAGGGATTGCATGGCATAAAGGCGACCATATCCAAGTTAATGGTGATCATCAACGTTTTAGCTCCTACTCTTGCAGCTGCAAGGCCTGCCTCACTGCCAGCATGACCGGCACCAATAACAATGACATCATAGCTACCTGCTTCGTATTGCATATCCTTTTCCTCCTTTTACACTTATTTTCCTAAACAAAATTGAGAGAACAATTGGTTGATCAAATTATCCTGAACGCTTTCGCCAATGATTTCTCCAAGTAGCTCCCAGGCTTTCGTGAAATCGATTTGAACCAAATCAACCGGCGTACCCATTTCAATAGCATCGATTGCATCTTCAATAGACTGTAATGCCTGTCCAAGCAAAGCTATATGCCTGGCATTGGAAACATACGTCAGGTCTCCCGTTTCTAAAGAACCTTCAAAAAATAAAGAAGCGATGGCTTCTTCCAATTCATCGACTCCTCGATCCTCCAGTAATGAGGTGGAAACAACTTTATGGGATGCCGCCTTTTCCTTAACCTTTGCCATATCGATTTTTTGTGGAAGGTCGGTTTTATTGATG
This sequence comes from Peribacillus sp. NPDC101480, assembly GCF_050277335.1. NCBI lineage: Bacteria > Bacillati > Bacillota > Bacilli > Caryophanales > Bacillaceae > Peribacillus > Peribacillus sp. NPDC101480. The sequence goes on along the minus strand of NZ_JBNNSB010000003.1, from coordinate 15,474 downwards.
ATAACGATAACATCCATACCCTCAACCGCTTGAAACAGTTTCTCATCTTCGGCAGTGAAATCATCCGAATAGTTCAATACAAGCAATATTAAATCAGCCTCTTTTAATACTGCACGAGACCGTTCAACTCCAATTCGTTCAACAATATCTTCCGTTTCGCGAATTCCTGCTGTATCGACAAGTTTAAGCGGTACACCGCGAACATTGACATACTCCTCAATTACGTCACGTGTTGTACCTGGAATATCAGTGACAATCGCTTTATTTTCATGAACTAAGCTGTTAAGCAAAGAAGATTTTCCGACATTAGGGCGCCCTATGATAACGGTCGCAAGCCCATCCCTAAGTATCTTGCCCTGTTGGGCCGTGTGAAGCAGCTTCTCTATTTCATTCTTCACATAACTGCCCTTTTCCAAAAATAAACGATGCGTCATTTCTTCGACATCATCATATTCAGGATAATCTATATTAACCTCGACTTGTGCGAGGGTCTGTAAAATTTCTTGTCGCAGGTTTTGGATTAATTTCGAAAGCCGGCCTTCCATTTGACCTAATGCAACATTCATCGCTTTATCCGTTTTAGCGCGGATTAAATCCATAACGGCCTCAGCTTGCGAAAGATCGATCCTGCCATTCAAAAAAGCCCGTTTCGTGAATTCACCAGGTTCCGCTAAACGAGCACCTTGTGAGAGAATGAGCTGCAATACCCGATTGACCGAAACGATTCCACCGTGACAATTTATTTCAACTACATCTTCCCTTGTAAATGTCTTTGGACCCATCATGACCGAAACCATGACTTCCTCTATGATTTCACCTGTTTTAGGCTGGATAAGATGGCCATAATGAATCGTGTGTGATTTCACATCAAGCAATCCTTTTCCACCTGGCCCTTTAAAGATCCTGTCGGCTATTTCTATGGCCTCATCACCGCTGATCCTAACGATGGCGATTGCCCCTTCCCCTAAGGGAGTAGAGATAGCGGTGATTGTATCGAATTCCATGCTTTCACCTCTTATATATTGATGTTTCTATTTTTTATTCTGATAACAAAATCGTCGAATCCCTAAATTACTACAATACCATAGTATATAGATGAAAAAAAGTAGATACTCCTTCCTCTCGAGAGTTATCCACATGCCATTAATCCATATTCTGTAACATTCATTTTAACTTATCCACATGTGAATAACAAATATCGTCCGCATCCCTTTACGGATCAAGAATATATAGAGAAATATGTCACTTATTGTTGAATTGATACTTTGTAAAAAAATATTCGACACACATTGATAGCAGCCCTAAAAAAAAGAACCCCTGCTTAAAAGCAGAAGGTTCATTTAAGTGGAGTAATGACTAAGTGGCGATATGGTTCCGTCCCACTCGAAGTCGTTTTTATTTTTGGATAATCCAAGAGAGCATTATGGATGACCTTTCGTTCGTAGGATGGCATCGGCTCAAGTGAAACAGCTTTACCTGTTTTCAAGGCTTTATTTGCCATTCTTTCGGCCAATTGGATTAAAGTGTCATTGCGGCGATTTCGATAATCTTCTGCATCTACAGTAATATTCAAAAACTGCTTCGAATATCGATTTGCTACCAGCTGTGCTAAATACTGAAGTGAATTTAGTGTTTGACCCCTTTTTCCAATCAATAAGGCAATTTTATCACCTGATAAATGGAATGTTACGTTCTTCCCTTTACGGGTGACATCAATTTGTGCATTGACTCCCATTTCCACGCTGACATTCTTCAAAAATCCAAGTGTCTCTTCAATGGGATCCGGAGGCAATGTCACATGGACGATTGCCTTCCTTGCACCAAATAAACCAAAAAATCCTTTTTTGCCTTCATCTTCTATTTCAATCTCCACGCGATCCTTAGTGCTGTTCAATTGAGCTAAAGCTAAATTTACTGCTTCTTCGACAGATTGTCCTGTAGCAGTCACTTTTTTCACTTTTTCTTTGCCCCTCCCGCGTTTTCCGCAGCTGCTTTTCTAAGATCCGGACCTTTGATGAAATATGTTTGAACGATACCAAAAATGTTACCAACTACCCAGTAAAGAGAAAGAGCAGCGGGGAAATTAATAGCAAATACAACAATCATGATTGGCATGATGTAAAGCATCATCGTCATTTGTGCCGCCATTTGTGGATTCGAATTCATTCCAGCCATGGACATCTTTTGCTGGATGAAAGTCGTGATACCTGCAACGACCGGTAAAATATAATAAGGATCCGGGGAACCTAAATCAAACCAAAGAAAACTATGTAAAGCAATTTCTTCCGTACGGCTGATTGCATGGTAAAATCCGATCAAAATTGGCATTTGCACCAATATCGGCAAACATCCCGCCAATGGATTCACATTATATTTTGAAAATAGAGCCATTGTTTCTTGCTGTAGTTTTTGTTGTGTGGCAGCATCTTTTGAGCTGTATTTTGCTTGAAGTTCTTTCATTTCAGGCTGAATGGCCTGCATGGCTTTCGAGCTTTTCACCTGTTTAATCATTAATGGAAGTAATGCTAAGCGAATGATTAGTGTAACACCGATGATTCCCAAACCATAGTTCTCGCCAAATGCTTCAGAAAGCCAGATGATCAGGGCTGATAATGGATAGACAATGTATGAATTCCAAAAACCTTCACTATCCGCAGTAATAGGTTCTTTAATTTCCGTACACCCTGCTAACAACATCATTATCGAGGCTAGTCCAATAATGAGTAATATTCGTTTTTTCAACCGTAATTTCCTCCTAACTTCAATCAATCTTTTTTGAAACAATTGTGAACTGTTTGATAGAAGATTTCAAGGAAAAACAATCCACTTTTTCCACAGTTACAATCGGGATTTTCTATGTCATCTTTCTCAAGTAACCACATGATCCGAGGAGTGCTTATTCGATATTAAGGGGACTTTATTGTTTTTTCATTTTAAAGTTTAGTGATTTAGAACGTTTAAGGACATGGATCAAGCTGCTTTTCACCTGGCTAAAGTCCATCTCCGCCGCTGGTTTTCGAGCAATCACAATATAATCCTTACCCTCTTCTATATCTTCTTTCAATTCCAAAAACGCTTGCCGTATGTATCTTTTGATTTGGTTCCTAACAACGGCGTTCCCGATTTTTTTACTGACTGAAAGGCCGATCCTAAAATAATCCTGACCTGGCTTTTCAAGGACATAGACAACGAATTGCCGATTAGCAGAAGATTCACCTTTTTTAAACACAAGCTGAAATTCGTCCTCTTTCTTAATCCTTAACTTTTTTTTCATTTTTACACCTTCATTACATGAATTGAGTCTCAGTAAATCCCTTATTTTGCGAAAAAAGACCACTGAGACTTTTCAGTGGTCTATGCAGATAATACTTTTCTGCCCTTACGGCGACGTGCAGCGATTACTCTACGTCCGTTTTTCGTGCTCATACGTGCACGGAAACCGTGAACTTTACTATGTTTGCGGTTATTCGGTTGATAAGTTCTTTTCATTATATGACACCTCCCTGAGGAATAACAGTTAAAGACAGTCTTTACAATTATATAGATGGAGGTTTCTACTTGTCAACCTCATCCATAAAAATATTTCTTTTTTAATGCTCAATGTCCAGTTGGCCTTTTTTTACTACCTAGCCTATTGTAAATGATTTTGCTCCGAACTGATATAGAAATTTTTGGGGAAAGGCAAATTTCCATCATTTTATCCATGAGCACAAATATGAGATTCGCAATGAATCCTTCCTTGATCGAAACAACATTCGACAAATAATAAGAATGGACGTGAATCATCTTTCGATCTGTCCCATGCAGTACTTTCGGCTTGAACAACTTCGTTCAAAACAAATTAGTTCAGCCGATAATCACGGTCTGTGGATAAATTTCGACATGTTTTTTTCTATCCACATCCCATTTCATGGACTTTTGCACATAACAATGGCCTGTGGAAAAGTTTTTCCCACAAGCTCGGTAAGTTGTGGATAAAGTTTTCTAACCCATTGCAAGACGCCTGAATTTCTGATATTATATTTGTGTTTTCACTCTGAATAACTTTATCAACAGGTAAGGTTTATCCACAGACTGTGAATAACTTGTGGATAGTTTATCCGACCTGTGTATATTAATCTGTCCACAGATGGTGGATATTGTCGAAAACCCTTTTTTCTTCTTTATTATATATTTCTTAAAATACCTGTTGATGAATAAACATTCAAATCTACACTGGTTCACCAGATGTAGTCTGTACAAAGGTTGTACAGCGCAAGATATAGTTTTTAGGCACTTCATACACAACACAAAAATCCCTTAATACAGCTCACCGAACCTTTGCTGTCAAAATTAATATAAAGACGGCAATCGATGAGTTTATTTGTGCCTATACATTTAGATACAATTATTAAAAATATTTTGCAAAGGAGGGATAAGTTTGGATAACATCGATAGCCTCTGGAACCAGGCGCTCGGAAAAATCGAAAAAAAAATCAGTAAACCAAGCTTTGAGACTTGGCTTAAATCAACCAAGGCCTATTTACTGCAAGGTGATACTTTAACAGTCACCGCTCCCAATGAATTTGCCAGGGATTGGCTTGAAGAACGCTATTCCCATCTTATTTCCGATGTATTGTTTGAACTTACCGGTGAGGAATTGGAAGCAAAATTCATCATTCCCCCCAATCAAGAAGATGATGATTTTACCGTTCCTGTTCAGCCTAAAAAGATAAAAAAGCAGGATAAAGAGCATGCTGCATTTCCACAGCATATGCTTAATGCGAAAAATACATTCGATACATTTGTCATCGGCTCCGGCAATCGTTTTGCCCATGCCGCGTCTCTCGCTGTCGCAGAAGCTCCGGCCAAAGCCTATAATCCCTTATTCATTTACGGGGGCGTCGGCCTTGGAAAAACTCATTTAATGCATGCAATCGGGCATTATGTTCTAGAGCATAATCCGAATGCGAAGGTCGTTTATTTATCGTCTGAAAAGTTCACGAATGAATTCATCAACTCGATCCGGGACAATAAAGCTGGGGAATTCCGTGATAGATATCGAAGCGTGGATGTTTTATTAATTGATGATATTCAATTCCTTGCGGGAAAAGAACAAACTCAAGAAGAGTTTTTCCATACATTCAATGCATTGCATGAAGAAAGCAAACAAATCGTCATCTCGAGTGACCGCCCGCCAAAAGAGATACCTACACTAGAGGATCGCCTCCGTTCAAGGTTTGAGTGGGGCTTGATCACGGATATCACGCCACCTGATCTAGAAACGCGGATTGCCATATTGCGTAAAAAGGCAAAAGCTGAGGGTCTTGATATCCCGAACGAAGTCATGCTCTATATCGCCAATCAAATCGATTCCAATATTCGTGAGCTTGAGGGTGCACTTATTCGTGTCGTCGCTTATTCTTCATTGATTAATAAGGATATAAATGCCGATTTGGCAGCTGAAGCATTAAAAGATATCATCCCTAGCTCAAAACCTAAAATAATCACCATTTTGGAAATCCAGAAAACGGTCGGTGAACATTATAGTGTCAAACTTGAGGATTTCAAGGCGAAAAAACGGACTAAATCCGTGGCCTTTCCGAGACAGATCGCCATGTATCTTTCCAGGGAGTTGACGGACTCATCCCTGCCCAAGATAGGTGATGAATTTGGAGGTCGCGATCATACGACCGTTATCCATGCGCATGAAAAAATCTCCAAACTCATGCAAACGGACACCCAGCTTCAACGTCAGGTTAAAGAAATCCAGGACCAGCTGAGGGTATAATGGATTCTGGATAATGTGAATAACTGACGACTACTTACACACAGTCTGTCCACATGTGGATAGACTGTTTTTCCTTAGGTTGAGTGGACTTATCCACATATCAACAGGCCCTACTACTATTACTACTATCTTTTTTAATAAAAATTATTAATAAATATGCCTATTCGGCAATAAAAAATTGGAGGATGAAACATGAGATTTATAATCCAAAGAGATCGATTAGTTCATAGTGTCCAAGAAGTAATGAAAGCAGTCACATCAAGGACGACGATTCCGATTCTAACGGGGATAAAAATAAGCGTTACTAGTGAGGGTGTCACTCTAACAGGAAGTGATTCTGATATCTCCATCCAATCATTCATTCCGGCTGAGGTTGACGGAGATGAAATCGTTGAAGTTAAAAGCAGCGGCGGTATTGTCCTGAATGCCCGTTTTTTCAGTGAAATTGTCAAAAAGCTGCCGATGGATACTGTAGAAATTGAAGTGGAGAACAACTTCCAAACGATTATTCGCTCTGGAAAAGCTGAGTTTAATCTAAATGGACTGGATCCTGAGGAATATCCACATCTTCCGATCATTGAAGAAGAAAATATTTTCAAACTTCCAACGGACCTTTTAAAGACCCTTATCAGACAAACTGGCTTTGCAGTGTCCACGTCAGAAACACGCCCCATCTTAACAGGTGTAAACTTGAAGGTTCAAGATGACGAATTGACCTGTATTGCAACAGATAGTCATAGGCTTGCAATGAGGACAGCCAAAATAGAAAATAAAATTAACGGGACCTATAGCGTTGTCATCCCAGGTAAAAGTTTGAATGAGTTAAGTAAGATCCTTGATGATACAAACGAACTCATTGAAATCGTCATTACCGAAAACCAAGTACTTTTCAAAGCTGAAAATTTATTATTCTTCTCAAGACTTCTTGAAGGGAATTACCCTGATACATCACGCTTGATTCCATCAGATAGCAAAACCGATGTGACTGTTCACACCAAGGATTTCCTGCAAGCGATCGACAGGGCTTCTTTATTGGCGAGAGAAGGAAGAAATAATGTCGTCAAATTGACAACCCTGGAAGGGCGTATCATCGAAGTCTCTTCCAATACTCCTGAAATTGGTAAAGTAATTGAAGAGGTTCAGGCAGAAGCCATTGAAGGTGAAGAACTGAAAATCTCATTCAGTGCCAAATTTGTAATGGATGCTCTAAAGGCATTGGAAGGTTCCGATATAAAAATTAATTTCACAGGGGCAATGCGTCCGTTTGTCATTCGTCCGCTACATGATGATTCCATGCTGCAATTAATTCTCCCAGTAAGAACTTATTAAGCTAAAATAATATTTCAAAAAAATTAAAGGCTTGTATAGCAGGTCTTTAATTTTTTTATATTTAAACATAGGTTTCCAAAGGGTTCTTGGCGTTTTTTTAATACTGTACGGAACGGTGAATCGCTAAAAATAAGAACTGAAAAAGCTATACTTTGTCTTAATGGGATTAATTTAGTAAAATGAAATATTAAAGACTACTTAGAAATGAGTGAGGCATGAAATGGACTCCATAAAAATCAATACTGAATATATTACGCTTGGACAATTCCTGAAATTGGCCGATTTAATCCAAAGCGGCGGAATGGCGAAATGGTTCTTAAGTGAATACGAGGTTTACATTAATGGCGAATTAGACGTGAGAAGAGGCAGAAAATTAAGATCAGGTGATAAAATAGAGATTCCTGGATTTGGCACCTACACAATTACAAGCTAAAACATAAGGGAAGAGCGGAATATGTATATTGAAAATATAAGTTTGAAAAATTACCGCAACTATACCGAATTGAATCTGACTTTTGAGAATAAAGTCAATGTAATCCTCGGCGAAAATGCTCAAGGAAAAACAAATGTCATGGAATCTATTTTTGTTTTAGCAATGGCAAAATCTCATCGCACCTCAAATGATAAAGAACTTATTCGCTGGGATGAAGAGTATGCTAAAATAGAGGGAAGAGTTAGAAAGAGAAATACCTCAATACCACTTGAGCTGACCATTTCAAAAAAAGGGAAAAAGGCGAAGTGCAACCATATTGAACAAAGAAAGTTAAGTCAATATGTCGGAAATATGAATGTGGTCATGTTTGCGCCTGAGGATCTAAACCTTGTAAAGGGAAGTCCTCTAGTCAGACGCCGTTTTATAGATATGGAAATTGGCCAGGTTTCTCCCGTATACCTTCATGATATGAGCCAATATCATAAAATACTTCAACAAAGAAATCATTACTTAAAGCTTCTGCAGACCCGAAAACAAACGGATACGACGATGCTTGACGTGCTGACCGATCAATTTATTCAGTATGCAGCGAAAATTGTCGAAAGAAGATACGAGTTTCTTTTAAAGCTCCAGCAATGGGCAGAGCCGATTCATTCGGGGATCTCCAGAAATCTAGAAGTATTGAAAATCCAATATAAACCGTCGCTTGATGTATCAGAATCTATGGATTTGACGAAAATGATAGAAGTATACACAGAAAAATTTGATAAAATAAAAACAAGGGAAATTGAACGGGGTGTAACACTGGTAGGTCCTCATCGTGACGACCTGGTTTTTTTTGTGAATGACCGGGATGTCCAGACATACGGTTCACAAGGACAACAGCGAACGACGGCCCTGTCTTTGAAACTTGCCGAAATTGAGCTGATCCATGAAGAAATCGGCGAGTATCCCATTTTATTATTGGATGATGTGTTATCGGAACTTGACGATTTCCGCCAATCCCATTTACTGAATACAATACAAGGGAAAGTGCAAACATTCGTGACGACACCCTCCGTTGATGGAATCGATCATCAAACCCTAAGAGAAGCGTCCACCTTTTATGTTAGTCAAGGAAGTATAAAAAAGGTTAAATGATGAGGTGAATGTATGTATCTCCATATTGGTGAAGACATTCTTGTGAAAACGGACGATGTCATAGCCATTTTAGATAAGAAGCTGCTTCAGGCCTCTCCAATCATGAGTGAATTTTTGGAGAAAAAGTCTGATGTAACTTACCATTTAGCAAAAAACTCGGTTAAATCGATTGTAGTGACGGACAAACAGGTATATTATTCACCGCTTGCGTCGTCCACCTTGAAAAAGCGTTCACTGCAGCCATCGCTCTTAATCGATGATATAGATATTCTTTGAATTGTAGCTAAACGTATAATTACTCCTGAAAATTGATAAATGCCAAAAGAAAAGTGTAGGTGATACGTATGACAATGGAACAAAAAGAAGTACAAGCTCAGGCATACGATGAGAATCAGATACAGGTTTTAGAAGGCTTAGAAGCAGTTCGTAAACGTCCGGGGATGTATATCGGCACTACCTCTGCAAAAGGACTTCACCATCTTGTTTGGGAAATTGTCGATAATAGTATTGATGAGGCACTGGCTGGTTTCTGTACGGAAATCAAAGTGACGATCGAAGAAGACAATAGCATAACCGTAGTCGATAATGGTCGGGGAATTCCAGTGGGGATCCATGAAAAAATGGGACGCCCAGCTGTAGAAGTAATCATGACGGTCCTTCATGCGGGCGGTAAATTTGGCGGCGGAGGTTATAAGGTCTCCGGCGGTCTGCATGGTGTGGGGGCATCAGTAGTTAATGCCTTATCCACGGTATTGGAAGTTTACGTTCATCGTGAAGGTAAAATCCATTATCAGCAATTTAACCGCGGTATCCCAAAGGAAGATTTGAAAATCATCGGGGAAACCGATCATACCGGAACGACTGTACACTTCATTCCTGATGGTGAAATCTTCACGGATACCTTGGAATATGACTTTGATACATTAGCCACACGAATCCGTGAGCTTGCATTCCTGAATAAAGGGTTGAAGCTGATCATTGAAGATAAACGTGAAGAAGAAGAAAAAATCAGGGAGTTCCACTATGAGGGCGGTATCAAATCTTATGTTGAGCATTTGAACCGTTCTAAAGAGGTATTGCATGAGGAACCGATTTTCATGGAAGGCGAGAAAGATGGAATTTCCGTTGAATTGGCTTTGCAATATAATGACAGCTATATCAGCAATGTCTTTTCTTTTGCCAATAATATTCATACCTATGAAGGCGGTACACATGAATCGGGATTCAAGACTGCTTTGACCCGTGTCATCAATGATTATGCACGGAAAAATGGTCTTTTAAAAGAAGCGGATGCCAATTTCTCAGGTGAAGATGTCCGGGAAGGTTTAACGGCAATCATTTCGATTAAGCATCCTGATCCGCAATTTGAAGGTCAGACGAAAACCAAACTCGGAAACTCTGAGGTAAGAACGGTTACTGATTCCATTCTTTCGGAACGACTTGATGCCTTCTTATACGAAAATCCTGCCGTGGCCCGAAAAATAGTAGATAAAGGGCAAATGGCAGCGAGAGCCCGAATGGCTGCGAAGAAAGCACGTGAATTGACCCGGAGGAAAAGTGCTTTGGAAGTATCCAATCTACCAGGTAAATTGGCAGATTGTTCTTCTAAGGACCCGAGTATCAGCGAATTATACATCGTTGAAGGAAACTCTGCGGGAGGATCGGCAAAACAAGGGCGGGACCGCCATTTCCAAGCTATCTTGCCGCTAAGGGGTAAAATCCTGAATGTTGAAAAAGCGCGATTGGACAGAATCCTGCATAATGAAGAAATAGGTACGATCATCACAGCACTTGGAACAGGCATTGGTGATGAATTCAATACTGAAAAAGCCAGATACCATAAAATTGTTATCATGACCGATGCGGATGTGGATGGTGCCCATATCAGAACACTGATGTTGACATTCTTCTACCGGTATATGCGAAAAATCATCGAGTATGGATATATATATATTGCTCAGCCGCCACTTTTCAAGATTCAGCAAGGGAAAAAAGTGGATTATGCTTATAATGACCGCGAGCTTGAAGAAATCATGGCAAGTTTGCCAAGTACTCCAAAGCCTAACCTGCAGCGTTATAAAGGGCTGGGGGAAATGAATCCGGAGCAATTGTGGGAAACGACCATGAACCCAGAAACGAGAACGCTGCTTCAAGTCAGTTTGAAAGATGCCGCCGAGGCAGATGAAACTTTCGAGATGCTGATGGGCGACAAGGTGGAACCGCGACGTAACTTCATTGAAGAAAATGCAATTTATGTAAAAAATCTCGATATCTGATTTTTGACAGGATGCTTTTTACATCCTGTTCTTTACATAGTGCACGAACAGTTAAACTTAAATGAGATATAAGCTTTTAATAGGAGGTTGGCTCCATGTCAGAAAATGAAAGATCAGGTGTTAAAGAAATAAATATAAGTACCGAGATGCGGACATCGTTTTTGGATTATGCGATGAGCGTTATCGTGTCGCGGGCTTTGCCTGATGTAAGGGACGGTTTGAAACCGGTACACCGAAGAATTCTTTATGCAATGAACGATCTTGGAATGACTTCGGATAAACCATTTAAGAAATCAGCCCGTATTGTCGGGGAAGTCATCGGTAAATATCACCCGCATGGTGATTCGGCAGTATATGAAACGATGGTACGGATGGCGCAGCCTTTTAACTATCGCTATATGCTTGTAGATGGACATGGGAATTTCGGTTCGGTCGATGGTGACCAAGCTGCCGCAATGAGGTACACCGAAGCGAGAATGTCGAAAATCTCGATGGAGTTACTCCGGGACTTAAATAAAGATACGGTCAATTTCCAGGATAACTACGATGGTTCAGAAAGAGAACCAGCCGTCATGCCTGCCCGTTTCCCGAACTTGTTGGTGAATGGTTCATCAGGAATAGCGGTAGGAATGGCAACCAATATTCCGCCCCATCAATTAGGTGAGGTAATTGACGGCGTATTGGCTTTAAGCAAGAATCCTGAGATTACAATTCCAGAGTTGATGGAATATATTCCTGGTCCGGACTTTCCGACAGCCGGTTTGATTTTAGGGAGAAGCGGAATCAGAAAGGCCTATGAAACCGGTAAAGGGTCAATCATTCAACGGGCGAAAGTCGAGATTGAAGAGAAACCGAATGGTAAGCAGGTAATCCTTGTTAAGGAAATCCCTTATCAAGTGAATAAAGCAAGATTGATTGAAAAAATTGCAGAACTTGCCCGAGATAAGAAAATCGAAGGCATCACCGACTTACGGGATGAATCGGATCGCAATGGCATGCGTATTGTCATGGAGCTTCGAAAGGATGTTAATGCGAATGTCCTTTTAAACAACCTGTATAAGCATACTGCGATGCAGACCACCTTCGGAATCAATCTGCTTGCTTTGGTGGACGGTCAGCCAAAGGTGCTGAATTTAAAACAATGCCTACGCTACTACTTGGAGCATCAGCAGGTAGTCATACGGCGCAGGACTGAATTTGAACTGCGGAAAGCGGAGGCCCGTGCCCATATTTTAGAAGGTTTGCGTATTGCACTTGATAATTTGGATGCAGTCATCTCGTTGATCCGCAGTTCCCAAACGACAGATATTGCCCGTGAAGGCTTAATGACACAATTCTCACTTTCCGAAAAACAGGCGCAAGCTATCCTGGATATGCGTTTACAGCGCTTGACAGGTCTGGAACGTGAAAAAATTGAAGATGAATACCAGGCATTAATGGCTATAATTGCAGAATATAAAGCGATTCTTGCTGATGAGGAAAAGGTTCTTGAAATTATTCGTGAAGAACTTCTTGAAATTAAAGAACGTTTTGATGATAAACGGAGAACTGAAATCACATTAGCCGGGTTTGAAAGCCTGGAAGATGAAGATTTAATCCCAGAGGAAAATATAATCGTGACACTTACGCATAACGGTTATATTAAACGCTTGCCTGCAACCACATACCGCAGTCAAAAACGCGGGGGGCGCGGAATACAGGGTATGGGCACGAATACAGATGACTTTGTCGGTCACTTGTTAACCACTTCGACTCATGACACTCTATTATTCTTCACCAACAAAGGTAAGGTCTATCGTTCCAAAGGTTATGAAATACCTGAATATGGAAGGACAGCAAAAGGATTGCCGCTTATCAACCTGTTGGAAGTCGATAAAGGCGAGTGGGTCAATGCAATCATACCTGTGAAGGAATTTGCGGACGATTGGTATTTATTCTTCACGACCAGACATGGGATATCGAAGCGTACACCTTTATCGTCTTTTGCAAATATCCGTAATAATGGTTTAATTGCCCTAGGCTTACGTGAAGATGATGAATTGATTTCTGTCCGTCTTACGAATGGAGAGAAACAGATCATAATTGGAACGAAAGCCGGGATGATGATCCGTTTCCCTGAGACGGATGTACGGACAATGGGACGTACTGCGGCGGGAGTGAAAGGGATTTCCTTAGGGACGAATGATGAAGTTGTCGGAATGGAAATTCTTGAAGATGATGAAGAAGTCCTGATCGTTACGAAAAACGGCTATGGAAAACGGACCTCTGCGGAAGAATACCGTATTCAAAGCCGTGGAGGAAAAGGAATAAAAACATGTAATGTCACTGAGAAAAATGGTGAACTTATAGCTGTGAAAACAGTTACGGGAGTAGAGGAAGATTTAATGCTGATTACAGCAGCTGGTGTATTGATCCGAATGGAAGTCGAAGGCATTTCTAAAACGGGCCGTAATACACAGGGTGTTAAGCTCATCCGACTCGAATCCGCAGATAATGAATATGTTTCGACGGTTGCCATCGTAGGAAGGGAAGAAGAAGAAGAAAAAGACCTGGATATAGAAACGGTCACGACTCTAGATCCGGATTCTGATCCTGAACCTACCGTAATTGAAGAAAATGATGAAACTGAAAAAGATACGGAAGAATAATCTTTTCATAAAAAAAGGGGTTCGGAATTTTAATTCTGAACCCCTTTTGAAATTCCCTTTGAATTTTAAGGCAAAGGGTTCTATCAAAAGTTAAAACAAAGTTGATTGGAGCGGGACTCCTGCGGGAAAGCGAGTACCTGTAGAGGAAATCAATGCTCAAATTGTATAGACCGTAAAAAAACTGTAGACCCAGCAATTAAGCTGGGTCTTTTTTTTTTGCGCATTAGCGTATTTCAAAATGATAATGTGGGTAAAAAGACTCGTTAGTTTTGCATAAGTTTGCTAATAAATTGAATTTTTTTAGGTATTTAATCATAATAAAGATAGTTTTTACCATGTTTTTTAAGTAAAATGATACTCATTAATACTACCGAGGTGAAACGTTTTGCTAGTGAAAACTCGCTATTTAATTGAAGGCTGCATCCTCTCGAAAGAGATTAGAGGTCTTTCGAACCACCCCATTATGTATGAAAAAACAATATTGACCAAGCGATTGATTGAGGCTTTGCAAGCCTTTTTAATAACAGAGGTAAGCGTTGAAAAAACTTTGATTGATGGAAAGAAATTTCTGCCGAAAGAAGTAATGGATCCAGAATTGGATGAAATCGAAGAGTCATTGGATTTTACGGATTTGTATCTTAAGTCAGTAGAAACATATAAACGATTATTTAAAAATTGGCAGGCGGGCAGTAAAGTCGAGGTGGCCATGATTCGTTTAATCATGATTCCCCTTATGGATAAGGCTTTAGAGGAACCAGGAAACATTTTGATGCTGCACCACTATTGCACTAAAGAAGAATATGTATATCATCATGCCATTTCCATTGGATTGATAGGAGGATATATTGCATATAAAATGAAATGCAATAGGGCTGATGTCTACCAAGCGGCAATTGGCGGATGTCTGGCAGATTGCGGGATGGCAAAGCTGTCACCAAGGTTATTAAATAAAACGGAAAGCCTGACAGCGGATGATTATGAGGAGATACATGCTCATCCTATTTTCAGCTATAAGATGATTAAAGATAGTTCAAGCATAAAGGATAGTGTGAAGTTAGCCGTTCTAGAGCATCATGGAAGGTTAGATGGAACGGGTTATCCCAAAAGATTGAAAACAAAGCCCATGAATCTATTCTCAAAAATCATTGCCGTTGCAGATGTATTTCACGCCATGACTTCCGAAAGGACATATAGAAAGAAACAATCACCGTTTAAGGTATTGGAGATGATCTTACATGATGACTTTGGTAAATTCGATATTGGGGTAGTTAAAACCTTGTTATCAAGCTTCGCTAATTTTTCCATGGGAAGCATGGTCAAACTGAACAATGGATTCATTGCTGAAATCATTTTCATTGATGCCGTCTCGCAAACAAGACCGGTCATAAAGGTGATGGATAGTGGACAAATTATCAATTTAGGGATTAATCGTGAATTATATATAGAAGAAATACTATAAAGTTCAAAGAAAAAGTTTACTCTTAAAAATGTATGCTTTTTCTTCTTGATTAGGTGTACAGTCATAGGATTTGAAATCTATGAATTCATGTATATTATTTATTTTAAAATAACTATTGCTTTTATTTCTGATACTAGATATAATAACTAAGTCGACAGCGAAAGAAAAAAAGTTGTTGACAAAAAATAATATAGTTGATATATTATTAAAGTCGTTTCCAAACGAACGACGATAAATTGCTCTTTGAAAACTGAACAAAACAAAGCGCCAACGTTAAATTTTAAGTGAGCACACACTATCAAAAAAGCAAATGAGCAAGTCAAACATTTCTTCGGAGAGTTTGATCCTGGCTCAGGACGAACGCTGGCGGCGTGCCTAATACATGCAAGTCGAGCGAATCGATGGGAGCTTGCTCCCTG